>NZ_JBITVF010000006.1:0-327278 GCF_044542855.1 Pseudomonas sp. NPDC077649
GCCGGCACAGCAGCGCTATGCAGCTATCGCCAGTGGAGTTTGAAAAGCGTTATTTCCAGAGCTTGGAGAGTGTCTAGGAAAGCCGGGGCGATTCATACGAAGCCCTCAGTGATGGTGCGAGAGCGTAAGCGATTGACCAAATTCCTGACCAAAGATCAGGCTAAGGTTTGCCTCGCCCTCGATGCCGATCCAAGTCACCGGATCTTGTTCCATCTGATGGTTCGCACTGGTCTTCGCTCCTGCGAGGCGCGCACTTTCCCTTTCAAGTACGTCTTTAATCCTCGGCTGAAGAAGGGCCTCCGCCCTGGGCAAATGATCAGCGTGGCTCTCGAGCCATCGGACATGCATCTCAAGTACGGCCGCCCTCGAACAATTGACGTGCCTTGGTCGCTGATGGAGGAAATGTGGTCGTACACGCTTCATGAGCGCGAAGTACGGAAAGCGGCCGGCAACGGGCGCGCCACGGCCTTGGTGCTGACAAGGGAGGGGCGGCAGTACACGAAAGACTCCATCGTCGACGTGATGAAGGCGTATGAGCGCAAGTGCGGATTTTATGTTAGGGCCCACATGCTTCGTCATACCTATGGGACTTATACCCTTCTTGCCCTGAGGAAAAGCCGAGACTTTAAAGGAGAGCCATTGCTCTATGTCCGAGACAGGATGGGACACTCCGACGTTCAAACAACGATGGTGTACCTGCATCTCATTAATCAGCTAGAGGCTCAGTCTGTCCTTGCTCATGAAGACGAGATAGACATGATGTTTATGGCCGTCTCTACTCCAAGCATCTGAGGTACTACTGTTGGCCCGAAAGAAAAACTATAAAGCTGAAATGCAATCGGTCACTAAAGGATTCGAGACCGTAGAGAATGAGCTTAGAATCGATCTTCCGAAAAATCCCCGGAATGTAACTAAGATTGATCACTCTCAGTACATTGGGTTTGGCTTTGACGCATGGGCTATTCAGAGTATTCATGTAATCAGAGCACTGGTCAATGGAGGGAATTTCTCCCTGGCCACTCTTGTAGGGTACTCCAGCAATGGCCTTCGATATTTCATGGCCTTCCTGAAAAGCGGAACGATTGATTCTCCGCCGTCAACCCCGAACAGCCTGACCAAGCGGCATCTTGAGCGATATGTTTCGTGGCTTAAGCTCAAGTATCCAAACGGGTCAACTGCGAAGAACTATTACACGTCGCTGAAGTCATTGATCATCAGCCTAATTGAATACGGATTCGTTGAGGCGGATAAAGATGATCTACTTCCAGCCGTTCCTTTCCCCCATACCGCGAAATCGACCAATGACGCGAAGCCGCTCAGTCTCTCGGAAATGCAGGGGCTCATCACTGCGCTAAAGTCAGATTTAGTAGCCATTCATAAGGGCTTATTCTCTGGAAATGACGCCGAAGCAATGACGGTCTTATTGCTGATTACTGCGGCCAGATCTGGAATTAACACTACGCCGCTTCTGGAAATTTCTAGAGATGCACTCCAGCCGCATCCATTCATCCCCAATCTTCGGCTCTTGAACACCGTAAAAAGACGCGGCAAGGGTGCTCAGAGCAAAACCATTCGACAAACTGAACTGCATGACGGATATAACCCAATTCCTTTAGATGGGGTGGCTGTTGTAAATAAGGCTTTGGCAATTTCTGAGCCACTGGTTGGGTTTGCGCCTGAAAAGCTTAAGTCGCATGTTTGGCTTTACCGCGCCGGACAGAATGGGCATGGTCATAGGGTAGTCGCGCTGGCTTCCAGTACGCTATTTCAATCAACAAAGAGTATCTGTGCGCGGCATGCTTTGAAGGACGATCAGGGCCAACCGCTGATCGTTAATCTCAGTCGTCTTCGAAAGACTATGGAAAGTAGGCTTTGGAAGCTCAGCGGCGGCGACCTACTGGAGGTGTCCGCTGTGATGGGCCATTCCCCTAGCGTTGCTGATAACCACTATTTGAAGATAAATGACGAGATCAAGGTTGAGGGTGCCACCTTCGTAGGGGAAGCATTCACCGATCAGCTGCGTGGCATCAACGTCACACCGACACCCCCAGGAGGTTGCAAAGATAGCCTCTATGGAAGCCTGGCACCCAAAGATGGCGTTACCCATTGTTCCGAGTTCATTCATTGCTTGACATGTCCTAGTTACGCAATTGTAGGGACTCTCGGAGACTTGTATCGACTGTTCAGCTATCAGCAGTTTTTGCACGCTGAGATGGAGTATTTTTTAACGGATGAGTGGGCGGCATGGCGGAAACGCCAGGGCGATTTCATCAGGCTTATTGACGAGTTTACGTCTCGAAAATTCAAGATTGAACTGATCGAAGCGGCTAAAGCCAAAGCGAAAGCGTCCCCTCATCCGTTCTGGGGATGCAAGATTGAGTTTATGAGGAAAGTTCGAGGTGACGCTCTTGTCGGCTAATCGGAACTCTAGGGCCGCCCTTAAGGCCTATGATGTGCTATTCGCGCAACCTGTAACTGCCTCGGGCCTCAGCAAGGCTGAGCGTGATGCGATAGTTATTAGTGCCATTGTTAATGATCGTGGCGAAACTCTTGTATTAAGCCGCTTTGGCGATGCTCGCTGGGATCTTCGACCTTTCTTTGATCAATCTAACGTAAACGAGGGGCACAAGTACGTCAGTTGGGATTTTAATCTCCCACCTGAGATGATTGATGACTGCAAAGCAGTTGCGTATGCATGGTTCAAGAGAGGGCTTCCAGGGTCAAAGCCACCTGTCGCACGGGGTATTACAACTCTCGTCAGTGCCAGTGTCATTCCATTTATTCGTTGGCTTAGCGATTTAGAGCTTGAACGATTTTCCGATGTTCGGCCCATACACATTAGTAATTATATTCACCATTGCAAGTCAGAGTCGTTAAGACCAATGCCTCTTTATTCCAGGCTGCGGATAATTGACTTTTTATGGATATTCTCTGCCGAAACCCTTTCCCCTCTTCAGTGTTTTCCGTGGGGGGACTCGTCCCTGTGGCGAGTCAGCGGAATTGGAGAAGCAAGGGGTACTTCGGCTGCCAATAAGAATACGGGTAGAACGGATATAATTCCGCCAGATGATCAGGCGAAGATCTTCAACTATTGCGAGCAGATCGTTCATAAGACGAAAGAAGATCTGAAAGCCACCGGAATTGACACTTTCACTCGCCGCAGCCCCAAAATGATTCGTTGCCGCGATGCTGTTTTGTACATTGCATCCATTACCAGTGGCATGCGTAACGAAGAGGTCATCGGGATTGAAGTCGGTGCGTGGCGAAAAGAGGTAGTGGATGGCGTTACTTACTGCTGGGTAACCACGACCGAGCATAAAACGGGAAAGGGACGAGTCGACTATCTTGTCCCTGAGCTTACGCTGGATGCGTTGAATCTCTTCGCCATGTGCTCAACCCCCATGAGAAGGGAGCTCGAGGCGGAGTTGAGTGACCTTGAACTGTCATGCAATTCAGTTGACTCCGCTGATCTTTTGCTTCGATTGGAGAAAGCCAGAAAGGACTCGAAGAGACTGTTCCTCTGCTTGAATGGGTACGGCAACAAAGCCGAACGTGTTGGACACATCGAAGTGCTCAGCGCCGCAGGTTCCAATGAAGCCTTCAAGCGCGTCGCAAAAGCGGCTGGAAGTGATTGGCCATTGCGGACTCACCAGTGCCGTCGCACCTATGCCCGGTGCTTCGTTGAGTCTCGCATGGGGCGTACCTCGCTCGTCTTCCTCAAGTGGCAGTTCAAACACAGCAGTATGAGCATGACTCAGCTCTATGCCTCCAACCCCCTACAGGATCTCACCCTGTTCGATGAAATCCTCCAACAGATGACGGAATTCAAGATCGATCTCATCGAGTCGTGGTTGGATGATCAGCCACTTGCTGGAGGGGCGGGTGAGAGGATCATGGAGCTACGTGCCATTCCGATCAAAGATCGGAGTGCCTTGCTGGCCCAGACAGCCCCCCATGCAAACATTCGAGCGACTGGTCATGGCTGGTGCATCGCGACAGAACGGGGCTGTGGTGGGGCTGGTTTGTATGAGGCAACCCGTTGTCCTGGCTGCAAACACTCTGTGATTGACGAGACCTTTGCCACCACGTGGCAGGGGATCTACTCGCATCAGCTGGAGCTGATGGAAATCGACGATGCCGGGCCGGCTGTAAGGCAACGGGCAAAACGTGATATGCAGGTCGCATTCGACGTAATCAGCAGCCTTGGCCTGTCTCCTTTGGACGCTCGCGACAGTGACCCAACGCGAACTTGAAGGTGCCGACTTTGACCAATAAGCCAACTGCGCAACGATCCTCCGGACGCTCCAGACAGAAGACCTCGGAGATGCTCGATAAGGTCATCGACGGCATCCTTTCAACAAACGGAAAGCTGTCCATTTCTGGCGTAGCGAAAGCGGCAGGGGTCACTCCAGGTCTCATCCACAACACCTACCCAGCCGTGGCTGAACGCATTCGTGGTCTGATGGGGAAATCAGTCCGAGCACAGCGCGATTCGAAGCACCAAGCATTGTTGAAGGAGAGGGAGCTGAACAGAGCATTGCGCGCGGAGAACGCACAGCTAAGCCAGGATCTGGCTCGACTGGCCTCAGTGAATCAGACCCTGATTCTCGAACTAGCTCAACTGAAGGGCGTAGCTGTAACGGCTCGCATTTGAAAACCGCCGGGCTCGCAATCAACGCGATTCCCGGCTCAGATTAACTGCAACTAACGGAGCCGCCGGGCTCACATTAACTGCGAGCGAGCTTGCATTCAGCTGCACCGGCTTGCATTCCATCTCCGTGGGCTCACGCTTTCTGCAACTGAACACCCCCTCGCTCAGGCCGTCCAACAAACCAGGGTTTGTTGGACGGCCATCTCTCAGCAGGCAACCCTCGCACAAACCCGCATTGCTGACATCCAGCTACAGTCTCCATCTTTCAATATCCGACTACACTGGACTTTCACTGAATAGTTGGACAAAGCCATGCTGATTGGGTACGCCCGTGTCTCGACCGACGATCAACTCCTCGATCTTCAACGAGACGCATTGGAGAAAGCTGGTTGCGAGCGCGTGTTCGAAGACACCGCCAGCGGAGCCAAGGCCGAGCGGGTTGGTTTGACCGCCTTGCTGGCCACGCTACGCCGTGGCGACACCGTGGTGATCTGGCGCCTGGATCGCCTTGGCCGCTCGCTGAAGGATCTGATCCGGCTGGTTGAGCAACTGGACGCCGCCGGCGTCGGCTTGCGCAGCTTGCAAGAAAACATCGATACCGCCTCGATTGGTGGCCGCCTGGTATTTCACCTGTTCGGCGCCTTGGCTGAGTTCGAGCGCAACCTGATTCGCGAGCGCACCCAAGCCGGCCTATCCGCTGCGCGGGCCCGTGGCCGCAAGGGTGGGCGCAAGAAACGGCTCGATCCGGCCAAGCAAGAACTCGCCCTGCGTCTCTATCACGAGCGGAAACACACCGTGGCGGAAATCTGCCGGATGATGGGCATCGGCCGCTCTACGCTCTACAACTATCTCACCGAGGCCGAGCGTGATGCCCAGCGGGCGGCGTAAAGCCATCCCGACCGATTCGCTGATGCAGCTGCGGCAGCGGCTCGACCGCCTGCCGAAGAAAAGCCCAGAACGGGCCGCTCAGGTGACTGCGATAGCTGAGTTGTATGGCGTGTCCCCGAGCACTGTGTACCGGGCGCTGAACTTCATCCATAAACCCCACGCGGCCCACCGGGCCGATCACGGTAAACCGCGCGTGTTGCAGCAGGCTGAGCTGGAACGCTACTGCGAGCTGATTGCAGCGCTGAAACTGCGCACCACCAACAAGCAAGGGCGGCACCTCTCTACCCGCCGCGCCATCGAGCTGCTGGAAGACTACGGGGTGGAGACCATGCAAGGGTTGGTCAAGGCGCCTAAGGGTGTACTCAGTCGACCAACCGTCAACCGCTACCTATCCCTGTGGCGACTGGACCAACCGCGGCTGTTGCGGCAGCCGCCCGCGACGCGCTTTCAAGCGGCACACAGCAATGACTGTTGGCAGTTCGACCTGTCGCCCTCTGACCTCAAACACATCGACAAACCAGACTGGATCGATCCGGCCAGAGGTGAGCCAACGCTGATGCTTTTCAGCGTGGTGGATGACCGCAGTGGTGTGGCCTATCAGGAATACCACTGCGTATACGGCGAGGACGCAGAGTCCGCGCTGCGCTTCCTGTTCAACGCCATGGCGCCGAAGGCTGACCCCATCTTTCCGTTCCAAGGCCGCCCCAAGATGATCTACCTGGACAATGGCCCGGTGGCCAAGCGCCGAGTCTTCCAGAACGTCATGCAGTTGCTGGGCATCGAGTGGCAGACACACATCCCGGCCGGCAAGGATGGCACTCGTACCACAGCCCGCTCCAAAGGCAAGGTGGAGCGCCCTTTCCGTACCGTGAAAGAAGCCCACGAGACGCTGTATCACTTCCACAAGCCTGAAACCGAAGCACAGGCCAACGAGTGGTTGATGCGTTATCTGGTGCGCACCTACAACGCACAGGGCCATCGTTCCGAGCCGCATTCGCGGATCGAGGACTGGCTGGCTAACCTGCCCGCCGAGGGCCTCCGCGAAATGTGCACCTGGGAGCAGTTCTGTCGGTTCGCCCGCGAGCCTGAACGACGCAAGGTCGGCGTTGATGCCCGCGTCACTATCGACGGCACGGCCTACGAGGTTGAGCCGGACATGGCGGGCGAAACCGTGGTGTTGCTCTGGGGCTTGTTCGACGACGAACTCTATGCCGAATTCGACTGTGAGCGCTTCGGGCCTTACTACCCGGTCTCTGGGCCGATTCCGCTGCATCGCTACCGTGCCTTCAAGCGTGGCAAGGTGTATGAGCGGGCCGAGCGCATCCGTTCGCTGGCTGACCAGCTCGGCCTGCCGATTGCCGCACTGGCTGGTGACGATGTGCGACTGGCGCCGTCCGCGACAGCGGTGGAACTGCCGCGCCAACCATTCGACCCAGCGGCACACGAGTACCGGTTTCCCAGCGTGATCGCGGCTAAGCTCGCCGTTGCCGATGACTTGGCTCAGCCGTTAGCCAAGCTCTCGCCCGAGGATCAGGCATTCATCCACCAGGTGCTGAGCGAAACCCTGACACGACGCATCGTGTTGGAGCGCGTGCGGGGCTACTTCCGCCATAAGAAAACAGGAGAAGAACATGCGGGTTGAAGTGATGCAGCACTACGGACTGACGTTGCCACTGAACCAGGCCGGGTACTTTGAGACCGCCCACCACCAGCAACTGATCAAGGATATCAAGGCGGCGATCTTCGAAGGTCGGCTGATCGCGCTCTGCGGCGTCATTGGCAGCGGCAAGACCGTGATGCTGCGCCGGCTTCAGCAGGCGATGGAAGAGGAAAAGAAGATCACGGTATCCAAGTCGCTGGCGATCGAGAAACACAGCATCAAACTGGCCACCTTCATCGCCGCGCTCTTCTACGACCTTTCCACCGAGAAGCAGGTACGCATCCCGACCCAGGGCGAAAAACGTGAGCGTGACCTGCGCGAGCTGGTGAGGAAGAATAAGCGCCCGGTGGCCCTGTTCGTTGATGAGGCACATGACCTCAACGGCCATACGCTGACTGGTCTCAAACGTTTGATGGAGCTGGTAGAGGATGGCGACGGCCGACTGTCGGTGGTACTGGCCGGGCATCCCAAGCTGCGTAACGACCTGCGCCGGCCGACGATGGAGGAAATCGGCTACCGCACCGACATCTTCTCGCTCGACGGCATCGCCGGCAGTCAGCGCGAATACATTCATTGGTTGCTGGAAACCTGCACTAAAGGGAAGGTCGAACCCGAGTCGATCCTGAGTGAAGACGCCATAGACCTGCTCGCCACCAAGCTGCGCACACCACTGCAAATCCAACTGCACATCAGTTTGGCACTGGAAGCGGGCTACCTGACCGGCGAGAAGCCCGTTTCGGCGGAGCTGGTGGAATCGGTGCTGTCGCGCCAACTGGATGACCTGGAACCGACCCTGACGCGCCACGGCTACCGCATCAAGGATCTGGTGGAGCAGTTCGACGCCAGGCCTACCGAGATCAAGGCGCTGCTCAGTAACGCGCTTGACCCCGCGCGCGCTGCCGAGCTGCGTGACAAGATGCTGGCGGCGGGGCTGCCGATCTGATCACTGGCTAATTTCACGTTTTCGGGGTTGGGCAAAAATAGCCAACTTCGACGCTGCACTGCAAGTTCGCCAGTCTGTCGCTCCAACCGATCCTGCTGAGTGGCCTGTTCCTTCAGCAGTAGTCGGGCCTCGGTGAGCAGGCGCTCATTGTCGCGGTTCAACCGGGTCAGTTCGTCTTGTTTAACGATTAGCGTCTGCTGTAGCTGGTGAGCCTCCAGCTGCAGCACCTGCGCTTCGTGCCGGCGCTGCTCCTGCTCACGCTGATCCTTGCTTGTACGTCGGTAGTGCTCAAGTGAATCACGGGCATGTCGGTGTCCGGTTGGTCAGGCTTTCAATGCCAGTATTCGGCGCGCACCGTTCAGTACGATGAGGCCCACGACAGTACCAATCACCAAATCTGGGTAGGAAGAACCTGTCCAGGCAACCAATGCACCTGCTGCAATAACACCAATGTTCGCGAGCACATCATTGGCTGAAAAAATCCAACTCGCTTTCATGTGTGCACCACCTTCGCGGTGGCCATAGATCATCAAGAGACAGCTGACGTTTGCGACTAGTGCGACTGCGCCAATCCCCATCATCAGCATCGACTCAGGTTCGCTGCCGTAGAGGACGCGTCTAGCCACTTCCACGAGCACGCCCAGAGCCAACACGATCTGAAAGACCCCCGCCAGGTGGGCAGCCCGAACTTGAAGCCGTGCACTCCGGCCGACCGCATAGAGAGCCAGCCCATAGACGGCAGCATCAGCAAACATGTCCAACGAGTCGGCAACCAGGCCAGTCGACTGGGCGATCAAACCTGCACCCATCTCGATGACAAACATCGCGGCATTGATACCGAGCAGGATCTTCAGCGTGCTTGCCTCTTTCGAAGCAGTCAGCTCTTCATTGGCACTATTGGCCGAGGCTGCTTCCTGACTGGCCGGCTCAGTACCCAGCAACGCTGCACCCAGGCCAAGTGACTCCAGCTTGGTAGCGATCTGGTCAACCGCCCCGTCATGGAAAGCGCGTACCTGTCTGCTGGTCAAATCAAAGGACAACGAATTGAGCTCAGGCAAGCCATTCAGTGCGAGCCGAATCATTCGTTCTTCTGAAGGGCAATCCATCTTGGGTACAGAAAAACTGCTGACCCATGTTCCTTCATTCGAAGGCGCGGTTGCCGCTTCTGTGGTTGCCGAAACTGGGCCACAGCCACAGGACTTCTCACAAGAACTCATGATTCGCTTCTCCTATCGGGCTTTATTTTGTCGATTAAAAACCATATAGCAGGTATAGGGTCAAGCATGGATATACTGAGTTTTCACTCAGGAGAAGGCCATGCGCATAGGCCAACTTGCAAAGCTGACGGGGGCGGACATTCAGACGATTCGTTTTTATGAACGTCAGGGACTGCTCCCACCTCCTAACCGTCAGGACAATGGCTACCGAGCCTACGAAGCGGATCATGTGGAGAAACTGCTGTTCATTCGCCGATGCCGCTCTTTTGGCATGTCACTGGAAGAAATTGGTGTTTTACAGGGCTTTCAGGAGCAGCCGCAGCAACCATGCACGGCGATCAATACGCTCCTTGATAGACATATCGCCCAGGTAAGGGCTCAGATCGCATCCTTACATGCCCTCGAAAACCAGTTGGTGACGTTGCGGGGCTGCTGCGATGACGAACGACAAAGCCTGGACTGCGGAATACTTTCGGGTCTGGTGGAGGGCGGCACTCCACTTCTTCAATCCTGAGGTCGAAGACCCTGCTTTTGATCGAGGATCAAGCGGCAGACCTCTTTCCTATTCACGGCTTAAATTCTTTTTTTGCATCGCCTCAATCCATAGCGCTTGACCCTATTGCGACTACAGGGTGTTCACTTGGCACATCTGACCAAGGAGTATTTCATGTCCAGTTGCTGTGGCGATGACCCTAAGCCCACTACTTCCTCTGGGACTTGCGCCTTGCAGCAAGCCGGCCCGTCCCCATGCGGCTGCGCGTCTATGGGCGTCAGCTTGCTGGTTGTCCTGAATGGCCTTCGACCGCTGCGCAAGTGAGATCCAGATGAATACAGCCCTCCGCATTGCCATTGATGAAGCCTTCTCACGAGCAAAGCAGGCCCTCCGAGAAAAGGATGAAGCCGGAACCTTTCCCTGGTTGGAGCGGGCCCACATATTGAGCCAGCGAATGCCAGTCCTTCACGCTCGGAGCCATTGGCTGATGCTGAGGGCTGGCTGGCAGTTGCGCGACTATCGGGAGGTGCTCGGCCAAGTGCCTCGGATCATTGCGGCACTGCTGTTCTCCTGGATCTGGGTGCCACTCGGAAACACCGGGCGGGCCAGGGTTAGTGCTTTCGCGCCGATGCCCGTCTCCCAGGAGTTGCAGCGACTTCTTCAAGGAGAGTCGCGATGAGCTCTTCTCCTGAAAGGTCACTTTTCGGCGCTCCTTGGCTTTGGTGGTCGTTATCGCTAGCAATTGCGTTAGCCGACCAGGTGTTCAAGAGCACAATTGAGGGTTCGCTCCCGGTCGGCTCCGTGACTCCTATGGCCACGTTCTTCAATCTGGTTCATTTCTGGAATACCGGCGCTGCGTTCAGCTTCCTGGCTGACGCGGGCGGTTGGCAGCGATACGTCTTCATCGCCCTGGCCGTCATCATTTCGATAGTGCTCGCGCTGATCCTGCGTAAGCCCAGGCCCAAGAGCGAAGCGCTGGGCTATAGCCTCATACTGGGCGGTGCAGTTGGGAATCTGATTGACCGCGCATTCCGTGGTCATGTGATCGACTACCTGGATTTCTACTGGCAGTCCTGGCATTGGCCGGCGTTTAACCTGGCGGATATCGGTATCGTCGGTGGCGCCGCCATGTTGATCCTGAGCAGTTTGCTGAACCCAAAAGCGGAAGTGGACCGAGCCAGAGAATGAAAAGCTCGCCTTCGACGGACACAGTGCGCTGGGTAGGCCATGCATGGGTCGGACCCGGTATCGGAGTCTTTCATGGGCGTGCCGGTCACCAAGGCTGGCACCACCATCAGGCGCATCAGATCTCAGTGGGCCTCGATTCAACCGTAGCGGTCGAAACCCCGCTGGGTATTCATTCAGGGGCAGCCATCTTCATTCCGGCAGGCTTGAAACACCGGCTGAGCGCCGGTCGAGTTCTGTCGATCTATGTGGATGCGCTGTCCGAGGAAGCTCGTGCTTTGCGGGGTACCGAAGAAGCGAGGGTGATTGAGATCACGCCGGCGGATGTAGCGGCGATTATCGGCGCGCTGCGCGAGACAGGACACAGTGCTGTACAGCTGAAGGCTGGGGTGCGCCAGGCGCTGCGGCTACCCGACCCACCGATCTCAGATCCTCGCTTGACCAAGGTGATTGAAGCGCTGCGTAGAGGCCAAATGAGACGCGAAGAAATGGCCGCACTGGTGCATTTATCACCCACACGGTTTTCCCATTGGTTCGTGGAACAGACAGGTCTGCCGCTTCGCAGCTATGCGAAATGGTTACGTCTCACGCAAGCCCTACAGCACCTGGCCAAAGGGGGGCGGCTGACCGAAGCGGCGCATGAGGCGGGCTTTTCTGACTCGGCGCATTTCTCCCGAACATTCCGGACGCTGCTGGGCATCGATCCATCATCTGCCCTGGCTGAAGTCGATCTCCAGGAATCCTAGCTCTTTCGTTCAAGTCGAAAGCTGGAATCTCCGAATAGAGTCATGGCTCCATCACAGGGAGCTGAACGATGTCGACCTTTCTTCGATTTGTCATACGGTGGGTGAGCTATCCACTCGTGTTTGGTGGCGCTGCCGCCTTCATGATCTGGGCGCTGTATGCCGGCGTACCGTATTGGCCCACCACTCCCATAGCCGCCGCGATAGGACTGTTGAGCATCGCTGGCTTGGAGCGCATCCAACCTTTTCGCGAAGCCTGGCTTGAGGATCATCAAGACACCGCGACAGATCTGCTGCACATGCTGGTGAACCTTTCCGTCATTCAATTCACCGCGGAAATCCTGGCCAAACTTGGCGATGCGGTGCCGGCTTCGGTTCGTCTCTTTCCGATCGAGAGTCCGCTGTGGCTCCAGTTGCTACTGGTCGCTGCCGTGCTCGATCTGGGCCTGTACGCCATGCATCGAATTAGTCACCGAGTGCAATGGTTGTGGCGTTTTCATATGATTCATCACAGCGCCGAGCGGTTGTATTGGGTGAACGGGGAGCGACGCCATCCCCTGCACGCGGCGCTCATGGCCGGCCCGGGGCTGGTGATTCTGCTCGCATTAGGCGCCCCGTCTGCCGTAGTCGCCACCTGGTTTGGCATTCTGACCGTGCACTTGGCTTTCCAACATTCGAACCTGGACTACCGGCTTGGATGGCTGCGTCATTTGATCGGGGTTGCTGAAATTCATCGCTGGCATCACAAGCGCGACTTTGAAGATGCCCAGGTCAACTTTGGTGAGTTTCTGATGGTCTGGGATCGACTGTTCGGCACCTTCTTCGACAGTGCGGGGAAGCTAGGGGAGGCCGAGGTCGGGTTGCATGAAAAGGACTACCCCAAAGGCTACCTTGGGCAGTTCGCCGAACCCTTTGGGCTAGATCGTAGAAGCAAAGGCTAGCGGGTTCTCTTGCAGTGGCACGATGTCTCTGGATTGCTCTGGTTAGTTGCAGAAAGCGTGAGCCCATTGAGATTGAATGCGAGCCGAAGCGGCTGAATGCAAGCTCGCTCGCAGTTAATGTGAGCCCGAGGGCTTCGTCAGTTGCAGTTAATCTGAGCCGGGAATCGCGTTAATTGCGAGCCCGGTTGTTTTCAAATGCGAGCCGTTACACGTAGCCACTGGTAAGGTGGTTCTTCTGAGCAGTAAGCCGGCTTCCTAGCAGCGCTGGGGTGTGCCTCACCTCACTGTCCAGAGCTGATCTAACCGTGTGGTATAGCTTGGGCCGAGCATTTCCCGACACATCCCCAGTCAGGAGTCACCGGCACCCCGCCCAGGCGGAGCGTGCCTCGACCCCACTTGGAATTGATCCGATCCATCACCTGCATGACCTTCTCAGAGGCGACGGGCTGTACGGCGGCGATCACGATGTCACGAGAGCGACCGAGCAGATTGTCTCCATGCGCGACAAGGCTGACGCAATCCTAGTGGCGGAAACCGTCAAGAAGATTGAACAACTGGGCGCCACGGCGGCAGGCCGTGGCGAAGCGAAGCGCAGCCCGGCTGTCCGCCTGCAAGGTAGATATGTGCTACTCGACCAGATGCAACGTGGGCCCGCCCCACTGATGCACAAGGGCAAATAGCAGTACCAACCTAGGGCCTTTGCAAGTGCTCCTTTGCCCAGTCAGCGGCGCTCAATGAGCGCCGCTCTTTCCACCTTCAGACCGACAAACAGAGAGCCCTGACAAACGGGAAATCGTGGGCTAACGCGCGAAGTGCGGGCGGTCACTTGCTCGCTTGCAGCGAAACGATCAGCGGACAGCTCACTGTCCCTTGGCTCGCGCAACAGTCATCAACCAGCTGCGCCAAGACCGACTCGATCCGCTGAAGATCCGCGAGTTTCTCACGCACATCCTCAAGCTTCTGCTCGGCGAGCACACGCGCTTCGTCGCAGTGCGCGCCGTCGTCCAGTCGCAACAGTCCGGCCACTTCATCAAGGCTAAAGCCCAGCCGTTGCGCGGACTTCACGAATCTCACCCGTGCGACATCCGCCTCGCCATAGCGGCGAATGCTGCCGTAGGGCTTGTCCGGTTCGGGTAACAGCCCCTTGCGTTGATAGAACCGAATGGTTTCCACGTTAACCCCGGCTGCCTTGGCAAAGGCGCCGATGGTCAGGCTTTCCACCGCGTTGTGCATGCCGCTTGACCCCGTACCTAACTACGGAAATAACCTTAACCCATCGATCAACCACTCGGAAGGATGAACGTATGTCTGAATCGCGAAATGGGCGCGGTGCACTCCTCACTGGAGGTCTGGCGGCAATCCTCGCGTCCACGTGCTGCCTGGGGCCGCTGGTGCTGATCGCCTTGGGCTTCAGCGGTGCCTGGATCGGCAGCCTCACCGTTCTGGAACCTTACCGCCCGTTCTTCATTGGCGCGGCACTGGTTGCGCTGTTCTTCGCTTACCGGCGCATTTTCCGCCCGGCTCAAGTCTGCATACCCGGTGAGGTCTGCGCTGATCCCCAGGTAAGCACCATCTACAAGCTCGTTTTTTGGGTCGTGACGGCCTTGGTGCTGGTCGCGCTCGCTTTCCCCTACATCCTCCCCTTGTTCTACTAATCAGGAGTTGGTCATGAAAAAGCTGCTTGCCGCTCTCGCCCTCATTGCCGTGGTTTCCCCAGTGTGGGCCGCCTCCCAAATCATCACCCTGTCGGTGCCGGGCATGACCTGCGCCGCTTGCCCAATCACGGTGAAGAAAGCGCTGACCAAGGTCGAGGGCGTGACCAAGGCCGAGGTGAGTTATGAGAAGCGCGAAGCCATCGTCACCTTCGACGATGCCAAGACCAGTGCGCAGGCGCTGACCAAGGCGACAGAGGACGCCGGCTACCCGTCCAGCGTCAAGCAATAGGCGGGCATTCCGATGGCAAATTCTTTCAATCTGTTCACACGGATCGGTGACAAAGCCGGTTCCGTCGGCGTGCTGGTTTCCGCCATAGGTTGCGCCTCGTGCTTTCCCGCCCTTGCCAGCCTGGGCGCCACGATCGGACTGGGCTTTTTGAGCCAATGGGAAGGCCTGTTCATCACCACGCTGTTGCCGTTGTTTGCCGGCGTGGCTCTGCTCGTCAATGCCCTCGGCTGGTTCAGTCACCGGCAGTGGCGACGCGCTGCGCCTGGCCTGATCGGCCCGGCCCTGGTGCTGGTAGCGGTGTTTTTGATGCTGGCTCACGGCTGGCGGAGCGGCTGGCTGCTCTATATCGGCCTGGCCGTCATGTTTGGGGTGTCCATCTGGGACTTCGTGTCGCCCGCGCACCGCCGTTGCTCCCCGGCGTCCTGTCCGACGCCGCCAAACCAGTGAACCTGACAAGAGACGATTCAATGAGTAACGTTATGACCGAACTGAAAATCATTGGCATGACCTGCGCATCCTGTGTCGTGCATGTGAAAGAGGCCTTGGAGAAGATTCCGGGCGTGCATCGGGCGGATGTTTCCTACGCCAGTGGGAGGGCCGAATTGAAGGTCGACGAGGCCGTAAGCCGTGAACAAATGCAGGCCGCCGTCGAGGCCCTGGGGTATCGAGCGGCGTTCGAAGACATCACGCTACCTACCCGTCCCGGCCTGCTCGATAAGGCACGGGGCTGGCTGAGCGGTGGCACTGACGCCGGGAAAGAGGGTGACAGGCTTCACGTGGCGGTTATCGGCAGTGGTGGCGCCGCCATGGCGGCCGCGCTCAAGGCGGTAGAAAGGGGGGCCCGCGTCACCCTGATCGAGCGCGGCATCATCGGCGGCACCTGCGTCAACGTCGGCTGCGTGCCCTCCAAGATCATGATTCGCGCCGCGCACGTGGCCCATCTGCGCCGCGAAAGTCCGTTTGATGGCGGACTGCCCGCCACGCCGCCGCTTGTCTTGCGCGAACGGTTGCTCGCCCAGCAACAGGGTCGTGTCGACGAACTGCGCCACGCCAAGTACGAAGGCATTCTGGAAAGCACCCCAGCCATCACCGTGCTGCGTGGCTCCGCCCGCTTCCAGGACAGCCACACGCTCAGTGTGGAACTGGTCGAGGGGGGCGAGCGCATCGTGACCTTCGACCGCTGCCTGATTGCCACCGGCGCCAGTGCGGCCGTGCCGCCGATTCCCGGACTGCAAGATACCCCCTTTTGGAACTCGGAAAAGGCGCTGGCAAGCAGCAGTATTCCGCAACGGCTCGCCGTGATCGGCTCATCCGTGGTGGCCTTGGAGCTGGCGCAAGCCTTTGCCCGGCTGGGTAGCCGCGTCACCATCCTGGCGCGCAACTCGCTGTTCTTCCGTGAAGATCCGGCCATCGGCGCAGCGCTGACGGCGGCCTTCCGCCTGGAGGGCATCGAAGTGCTGGAACAGACGCAAGCCAGCCAGGTGGCCCATGCCAACGGCGAGTTCGTGCTGACCACCAAGCACGGTGAAGTGCGGGTCGACCAACTGCTCGTCGCCACCGGACGCACGCCCAACACCCACGGCCTGAACCTGGAAGCGGCCGGCGTGCAGCTGGATGAACGCGGTGCCATCCAGATCGACCAGGGCATGCGCAGCAGCAAAGCGGATATTTATGCGGCCGGCGACTGCACCAACCAGCCGCAGTTCGTCTATGTCGCGGCGGCGGCCGGCAATCGCGCGGCGATCAACATGACCGGCGGCGAGGCAATGCTCAATCTCGACACCATGCCGGCCGTGGTGTTCACCGATCCGCAGGTGGCCACCGTCGGCTTCAGCGAAGCGGAAGCGCACCAAGCCGGCCTCGAAACCGACAGCCGCACCTTGACCCTGGACAACGTGCCGCGCGCTCTGGCGAACTTTGACACACGGGGGTTCATCAAGCTGGTCGCCGAAACGGGCTCGGGCCGACTGCTGGGCGTGCAGGCAGTGACCCCGGAAGCGGGCGAGCTGATTCAGACGGCCGCCCTCGCCATCCGCGCCCGGATGACGGTGCAGGAACTAGCCGACCAATTGTTCCCCTACCTGACCATGGTCGAGGGCCTGAAGCTCGCGGCGCAAACCTTCAGTAAGGACGTGAAGCAATTGTCCTGCTGCGCCGGGTAAAGAATGCGAGGTGCAAACATGAACATTAAGACTAATGAACTCGGCAGGGGTGACAGCCTGCGCCAGACATGGCAGGTGATCAGCTTCTGGGGGCTGCCTGCCGTTGTCGCGACGCTAACCATTCTTCTGGCAGATCGACACCCCACGCTATTCCTGGCCGCAAGCGCCGCGCTGGCGGTGATGGGTGGCGCCTGCCTGGTCAATGCCGCACGCTGCCGCCGACTTCACTGCTACCTCACGGCGCCGTACTTCCTGTTGCTCGCGCTCGGCGGGCTGCTGGCTTATGGCTTCGACCCGCATGGCGAGCAGTTCTCCAGACTGTGGCTATTGCTGGCACTGGGGGCGGCACCCTTGCTCATCTGGCTGCCCGAGCGCCTGGCCGGCCGAAAGTACCTTGGCGCTCCAGGGTGCGGAGAAGGCCGGGAGTGTCGGTGATGTAGGCCCTCTCAGCAGCCCTGATTGGCCGGGAACGCTTCGGTCTCCGTAATAGTGCTGCGAGCCAAGGACGTTATGCGAGGACTCCGTGTGCTTTTCGGTTTCGCCTGCTCTTCCGAACAACCGAACGACTCCAGCCGACAACAGATGTGCACGCTCATGAAGTTCATTCAAAGTTTTTTGGGGCCTCGCGGCCCCAGGGACACGACATTCGAGGCGGGCAGCTAGTTGGCCGCATGGGGGTGGGTCGGACTGAAAAGCCCTGATTTAGGCTGCGAAGGACGAAAAATTGTTAGCGTAACAATATCGTTAAATATCAATATGTTATGCACTACTAACTGTTAGCGTCATTCAGATACAACGATGGCTGTGTGGTGAGCCGCAGCAATGAAGCCAAAGCGCTGGGCATCAAGATGGGCGAACCATTCTTCCAGGTGCGCCATCACGTCCTGGAGAACGGGCTGGAGGTGTGCAGCTCGAACTACGCGCTGTACGACAACCTATCGGCCCGCGTGATGCGCCTGCTGCGCGGCATGGCTCCGCTGCCACGCGGTGCCGGGCAACCTGCTCCGCCTTGACGGTTTTCGGGCAGCTGTCTGCCGCCTATGGCGGCAAGCTCTCAAGCGGCGCAGCCAGCGTAACCGACTCCAGTGGTCACGCTTTGGTCGTCTCGCAGACATCTACATACCGAAGCCCAGAACTGCACATCCCTATCCGGAGGAACGCTTCGCGTCACGAACCTGAGGCAGGAGCCGTATGCGGTAGTTCCGCACGTACGGATCTGTGCGGGGGGTGGCAGGTAACTGCCATCCCTACCGCGACCTCCGAATGGACTTGCGCGAGACTAGTTCATGGCAGGTCATCACTGGTGGTCCGCTCACGAGCTGAAATCTATTAGAGAAACGGTATGGCGGGAGAAATGCAGAAAGGCGAATGGCACTTGCGGTTTCTGGTTCACAATGCAATCATATTTGTCTGACAATCAGACGATGATTCTATGATCCAACTTGTCCGCCCAGATTCCCTTGTAGATCGCGTAGTGGCTGCTATCCGCGCCGAAATTAGCTCGGGCCGCTTGTCAGCAGACTCAAGACTCCCCACTGAGCATCAGCTTTCTGAACAGCTGAATGTTAGTCGATCGGTTGTGCGAGAGGCAGTTTCCCAGTTAAAGGCGGACGGCATTCTTGTGAGCCAGCGAGGGAACGGCTCTTTCATCTCGAGAACCCCGACCGGTACTGTGTTTCGCTTGCCTGGCACATCAAGGGGGGCAACTGACCTGGCCCAATTGTTCGAAATGCGATTGTGGATCGAAATTCAGGCAGCAAGCGTTGCCGCGGCTCGTCGGAACGCGGGTGATCTATTGAAGATGCGCAACGCGCTTGAGGTGATGCAAGAGCACCCTAACGACTTTACCAAGTCGTCTGCGGCTGATGTCGACTTTCACCAAGCCATAGTCGCCGCTTGTAAAAACGATTATTTCATGGCTTTCCATGATTTCTTAGGCGGGCAGCTTGCTCAGGGTAGGCTTATAGCATGGCAAAACTCCGCGCGGCTTCCGGGTGGCGCGCGCCCTGCCAGCAATGAACACACAATGATGTATCAAGCGATTGAGGCGGGGGACTCCCAGGCCGCTGCAGATTGCGCGCGCGCGCATTTAGAGTCTGCTGCCTTGCGGTTCGGGATCAAGCTGGGATAAGCCAAGCGCAGGCGCGCCAAGCTGTGGGTACGTAGGTCTGACAACCTGATTTATAATTTTATTTGTCTGACAACCTGATAATGGATGTAGATGTGACATACGACTATTGCGTGATCGGGGGCGGCATCGTTGGTTTGGCAACCGCGCTGGAATTGCTAAAAGCTCGGCCGGCGTCATCACTGGTACTGGTTGAAAAAGAAAATGAGCTTGCACGGCATCAGACAGGGCATAACAGCGGGGTAATACACGCCGGTGTTTATTACGCCCCAGGCAGTCTCAAATCAATGCTTTGCAAACTCGGTGCGCAAGCGACCAAAGAGTTTTGCGAAGCGCACGACATACATTACGAGACATGCGGAAAACTTCTCGTCGCCACAGATGCCGTTGAGCTGGCTCGCCTGGACGCGCTTGAGGAACGGTCACGTCTGAACCAGCTGGAGGTTGAGCGACTTAACGCACGCCAACTGCGGGAACGCGAGCCGAACATCGTTGGTCTGGGCGGTCTATTTGTCCCGAGTACGGGCATAGTCGACTATCGCCAAGTTTGCAGAGGCATGGCCAATGCCATCACTGCTGCGGGAGGAGAAATCCACTTGGGTCATACGATCATGTCGATCCAAGAGACACCCCTTCACGTCAATGTCAGCTCCGAACGCAGTAGCTGGACAGCATCGAAGCTAATCGTATGCGCGGGCTTGCAGTCTGACCGACTTGCATTACTCGCAGGACTGAAAATCGACCACCAGATCGTACCGTTTCGCGGTGAGTACTATCGCCTGCCAGCAAGCAAGAATGACATTGTCAATCACCTGATCTACCCCGTGCCAGACCCTGATCTTCCTTTTCTAGGTATTCACCTTACGCGGATGGCTGACGGCGGCGTCACCGTTGGCCCTAATGCTGTTCTGGGTTTTTCCAGAGAGGGGTACGAAAAATATTCCGTGAACATTCGCGACGTCACTACGTTCGCAGGCTTCCCCGGCTTTTGGAGAACGATCAGAGCCAACTTGGGATCCGGTCTGAAAGAGATGAGGAACTCTATCTTCAAAAAAGGCTACCTGGAGCAATGCCGGAAGTACTGTCCGTCGCTGACCATTGAAGACTTGCAACCTTGTGAAGCAGGCATCCGCGCCCAAGCAGTGATGCGCGATGGCACGCTCGTTCACGACTTCCTATTTCTGCAAACCGCCCGAATGCTACATGTCTGCAATGCCCCTTCGCCTGCCGCTACCTCCGCCATCCCCATCGGGGAAATGATCGCGAGGAAGCTGCTGAGCGCCTGATTTTTGTGCAGTAAGCACATGACAACAACAAGGAGCTTTCCAATGAATACAACTAGCGCTCTGACCCACAAAGAAACCAATGCTCATGGTTAGGCATTCACGTTCTGGATGTGGAAAGCACCATCAACCCGTCGATTCTGGCTCGGGTTAATCGGTCGGTGAGTGATGCCTTCAACCTTGGCGAAATGGGCGTAGACACCTGCGCTGTCAGTACAGAGAATCGCATCCGCGTCTATCAGCGGGCGTAGCCGCTCCCCTATGTGCTGTGCATCCAGCTTTTCCAACTTGAAGTCTGCCTGCTGACCACTGCGATCTCTTACCACCAGCACAGGAATTTGCTCGGCAGACAGTCCGCGTCGTTTGGCGCTGCCACCGCGCCGACGAGGCGGTCGAGGCAGTTCGCGTTGCCCCTTGAAGGACTCCAGGAAGAAGGTTTCATCTGCTTCAACAATGCCTGACGCGTGCTGGGTGCGGATTCCACGCCATTCGGACACTCAGCCCACGCTGATCCGGACACCTGTTCCACGGCCATTCGGACAGGCATTCGGAGCGCAGCGACGCAGGGGTTGCATTGTTAGTCTGAGGCGCTCGGCGCCGTCAATGTCTTCGCCTTCCGGCGCATCGATTCCCCCTTCAGATTGATCCGGTAGGCGTTGTGCACCAGGCGGTCGAGGATGGCGTCGGCCAGAGTCGGATCACCGATCAGTTCGTGCCAGTTGTCCACTGGCATTTGGCTGGTCGCGATGGTCGAGCGCTGGCCGTAGCGGTCGTCCAGTAGCTCCAGCATGTCGCGGCGCTGTTCAACGGTGAACGGGGCCAGGCCCCAGTCGTCGAGGATCAGCAGGTCGGTCTTGGCGTAGCTGCTCATCAGCTTGGCGAAACGCCCGTCGCCATGGGCCAAGCCCAACTCTTCCAACAGGCGCGGCAGACGCAGGTAGCGCACGCTGTAGCCGTCCCGGCAGGCCTGGTGTGCCAGGGCGCAGGCCAGCCAGGTTTTACCCACGCCGGTGGGCCCGTTGATAATCAGGTTGAGCCCGTCGCGCAGCCACTGGCAGCTACCCAGTTGCAGGATCAGCGCTTTGTCCAGCCCGCGCGGGCTGCGGTAGTCGATGTCTTCGAGGCAGGCGCTGTGCTTGAGCCGGGCCTGACGCAGGCGGCTGCTGAGGCGCTTGTCGTCGCGTTCGGTCAGTTCGCGGTCGACCAACAGGCCGAGGCGTTCTTCGAAGCTCAGGCTGTCGATGTCGGGGGTTTTCAGTTGCTCGGCGAGTGCCTTGAGCATGCCGGTCAGGCGCAGGGTCTGGAGTTTGTCCAAGGTCGGATGGGGCAGCATGGTGGGATTCCTTGGGGTCAGTGGTAGTAGCCGGGGCCGCGCAGGTTGGCGTGGTCGTCCGGCAGCAGGGGCAGGTGCTGCTGGGCCAGCGGCAGGTTTTCCAGCCCCTGGCGCAGGATCGATTCGAGGCTCTTGTAGCTGCACGCGCCGAGGCTGAGGGCGCGTCGGCAGGCCAGCTCCAAGCGCACTTCGCCATGGGTCTTGCCCAGGCGCAGGATGCCCAGGCAGGCCCGGTAGCCGTGAGTCGGGTGGATGCGCCGTTCGAGGATGTGGCTGATCACGCCGGCCGTGTTCGGCCCGGTCTGCTCAGCCCAGCGGATCAGCCGTTGTGGCGTCCACTCGGCGTGCTCGCGATGGCTCTTGGGCATGTGCTCGGCCTGTGTGCCCGATGTCGTGGCCGTATGCTGATGCTCCATTAAGCATGAATGCGGTCCAGCCTTGGACGAGATCGGCAAGCTCTGCGTGGGTCTCGGCCTGCAGTGGTGTTTCAACCGGCTGGCCTGCCCGGATCCGTTGACAGAGATCCAGCAGCCATTCGGGTACATCGGGGCTATCAGTGGCGGTATCCGAGCGTTGGTTATCCCCATAGGCCCCGGCGGGGTCTTCCAGATCGGTATGACCGAATATGTCGCCCCAGCTTGACGGGCGTATCGATTGGGAGACGAACGCTTGGCGGCAAGCGAAATTCACCAGTATCTGGGGCAGGCGCAGTTGCATCTGCATTCGCAGCAGATCTAGCAGCTCGGTCAGGCTGTGCGGTAGATCCTGTTCAGGTACGTCCCTGACCAAAGCGCCACGGTGATTGCCATGTACGAATCTTTGATGAAGGGGTTACCGGCTGCTGGAGACCTTGGTCAGTGAAAGCGGTGATGTGGATATCGGCCTGCGCGCCTATCAACACTTCCATCCGAGCGTGCTTCGTGTGAAAAGCTATGTCCTGATGTCCAGCCCAACGCTGGCCCAGGCGTTGCAGCGCCTGGCTGACTATCACCCGATGACCAGCGATGGCTCGCACATGTTTCTGGAGCGCTATGCCGACCGCCTCGAGTTGGTGGGCGTGGAGAACTCCACCGTTGCCCAGCGTGCGCCACGCGCGTTCATCGACGCAGGGGCCGCGTTGGTCTTGGCCATCGTGCATTGGCTCGCGTCCTTTCAGAAGCCGATGCCGCAGCGGCTTGAACTGACCTATCCAGAGCCGCAGGACAGCCGACAGTTGCACCGACTGTTCGGTGAAAACCTGTGCTTTTCCGCGCGGAGCAATTGCATGACATTCGGCCTGGAGGCCGGCGCGATCGAATTGCCCACCGCTGCCGCCGCGTTGCATACGTTGCACGTTGAATACGCCCAGGCGCAAATGAGCGAACAGGTAGATGGTTCGTTGGAAGCGCGGGTGCGGCGCATCCTTGCGGAGCAATTGAGCCAGTGCATCAGCCCCGGCCTGAGCAACGTGGCCGACCAGCTCGGCATGAGTCGGCGCAGCCTGCAGCATGGTCTGGTGCGTGACGAGGCGAACTTCACCTTGCTGCTCGACCAGGCACGTCAACGACAGGCTGCGAGCTTTCTGCGCAATACCACGCGCAGCCTCAAGTACATTTCGGCGCAACTGGGCTTTCGCGATCAGAGCAGTTTCCACAAGGCCTGCGTACGCTGGTTCGGTATTTGCCCAATCAGTACCGATTGATGCATGGTGATGGCGGAGCGACTTCCTGATTTTTTGCTTACCTCGTGATCCTTTCTGCTATGAGGTTTCGCTCACGACCGGGACAAGCCATTACACTCCAGTGGTCTTTTCCGGCCATGGGAGGGCGGTGTTAAGGTACATTGCGTGCAAAGTGATAATTAGACTGCGCGCATACCCGTGGAGCTGCAGGACGAGTGCCCGTAACACCGACAAGGTGACCAATTCGAAAACAATAATGATGAAAAAGCACCTCAACGATCAGCTATTCGAAATCATCGCGACGAGCATCAAGAGCAAGCGACTGAAAGCCGGCACCTTGTTGCTGGAGGGACCCTTGGCGGAGCTTTTCGGCGTCAGTCGGTCACCCGTGCGCCAGGCGCTGCTCAACCTGCATCAGGCAGGTCTGGTCTGCAAGTTCGACGGCCGTGGTTATCTGGTCGGGGCGCAGCCTGGCAAGGTGCTGCGGCGCAAGCTGGAGGCGAGCGATTTCAAACTGACGGATGATCGCGCTCAGGCTCCGCGCAAGACGGAAACCTGGAAGTCCGTCTACGATCAGATCGAACGTGACTTGCTGCACCAGTCGCTGTTCGGTACCTATCGCATCAACGAGCTCGAACTGTCCCGCCATTACGCCATTAGCCGCACGGTCTCCAGCCAGGTGCTCACGCGCTTTTCGCTGATGGGGTTGGTCGAGCGCGACGAGCGCTCCCGTTGGCAGCTCGGGCAGTGGGACGAGGCGCGTTTGGCTGAACTGTACGAAGTGCGTCGGCGCCTGGAGCCCTATGTGCTGGTGCGCGCAGCGGAGTTCATCAAGCCCGAGCGGATCGAGGGGTACATCGAGCGTCTGCACCAGGCCATGGCGCTCTACCCAGACATGGACAGTCGCCAGTTCGACGATCTGGAAAGCGACCTGCACATCGAAACGCTCGGCTGCTGCCCCAACCGGCAGATGTTGCAGATCCTGCGGCGTACCCACTCGTTGCTGCTGTCGGGTAAGCACATCCTGCTGGACAAGAGCTACTTCCCCGATGAAGAACCCTTCTTCCGTGAGCACCTAAGCATCTTCGAGAATCTGCACGCCGGGCGGGCCGACCTGGCGGCGCGGAGCATGGAGGAGCACCTGGTTACCGCCGAGCGCAAGGTCAAGCAACGCGTGGCGTACTTCCGCGAGCACAACCGCATCGCGGCCGTGCCCTACCTGGAGTTGCAGGACTGAGGGGCGGTCAGGTGATCGCACCCACCTGCCACGGCACGAACTCGTTGTCACCGTAGTTGTACAGCTCGCTCTTGGACGGCTCGCCCGAGGCGATCTCGATGATGATGTCGAAGATCTTCTGCCCGGCTTCGGCGATGCTCAGTTCGCCGTCGACGATACCGCCGCAGTTGATGTCCATGTCCTCTTCCAGCTTGCGATACATCTCGGTGTTGGTCGCCAGCTTGATGCACGGTGCGGGCTTGAAGCCGGACACCGAACCGCGCCCGGTGGTGAAGCAGATCATGTTGGCGCCGGAGGCCACCTGGCCGGTCACCGACACCGGATCGTAGCCGGGGCTGTCCATGAACACGAAGCCGCGCTCGGTGATCGGTTCACCCCACTCATACACGCCGTTGAGCGAGCTGGTACCGCCCTTGGCCGCAGCGCCCAGGGATTTTTCCAGGATGGTGGTGAGGCCGCCGGCCTTGTTGCCGGGCGAGGGGTTGTTGTTCAGCTCGGCGCCGTTGATGCGCGTGTACTCCTCCCACCAGCTCAGGCGGTCGAGCAGTTTCTGGCCGACTTCATGACTGATCGCTCGGGCGATCAACAGGTGCTCGGCGCCGTAGATTTCCGGCGTTTCGCTGAGAATCGCGGTACCACCGTGCTGGGCCAGCAGGTCGGCGGCGTAGCCCAGCGCCGGGTTGGCGGTGATGCCGGAGTAGCCGTCCGAGCCGCCGCACTGCATGCCGACCATGATGTGCTCGACGCTTTCCGAGGTGCGTTCCAGGCGGCCGATGGCCTCGAGCATATCGGTCACCTGCTCGATGGCGCGCTGGATGCTGGCACGGGTGCCGCCAGCGTTCTGGATGTTGAAGACGCGGAAGTTCGGCCCTTCGCTGATGTTGTAGCGCTTCATCAGCGAGGAAATCTGGTTGGTCTCGCAGCCCAGGCCGATCACCAGCGCGCCGGCGATGTTGGGGTTGCAGGCGTAACCCCAGATGCTGCGCTCGAGGAACTTGAAGCCTTCCGACTCGGTGTTGATCGCGCAGCCGCTGCCGTGGGTCAGCGCCACCACGCCATCGATGTTGTAGCGCTTGAGCAGCTCCGAGCCGTTGAAGTGCGCGGCCACCGCGCGTGACACGGTCGCTGAGCAGTTCACTGTCGACAGAATGCCGATGTAGTTGCGCGTGCCGACGCGGCCGTCCGGGCGGCGATAGCCCATGAAGCGGCGGCGTTGTTCCGGCGGCAGCACTGGCGTGCGTTCGATGGTCGGTGGCAGTTCACTGCTGGCGTGGCTTTGCGGCATCGACACGTTGTGTGTGTGCACGTGGGCGCCGGCGGCAATGTCCTGGCTGGCGGTGCCGATGACCTGGCCGTACTTGAGCACGGCCTCGCCGGCGGCGATGGCGCGGCGGGCAATCTTGTGCCCGGCGGGGATGTCGTCCACGGCGGTCAGGCCGAGCTTTTCCACATGGCTGTTACGGGCCAGGGCACGGCGGGCGACGGCCACGGAATCGATGTCGCTGAGGATAACCACGGTCGGGCTATTGGTGATGAGTTGCATGGCTCGTTCTCATTGTTGTTGTGATCGACTGCTGACGATACTGACGAAAATGAACATTGCACGCAATAAATTCCGGTGTTAGTGTCAGCGCCACACAGCTGCTCGACAGCACACAAAAACAACAATGTGAGGCCTACCTGATGGATCGTTCCCATCACTCGGGGCGCGTCGGCGCCCAGCCGCTTCCCTGTCCATCCGCCCCTGCCGCCTACCTCTGGGGCGCGCGCCATGCATAAACTCATCGAGGGTTACTTCACCCTGCTCAAGGTGCTGGGCATCATCTGCCTGGTGACCATGGTGGTGCTGGTGTTCGGCAACGTCATGCTGCGTTATGGCTTCAACGAAAGCATCCTGGTGTCCGAAGAGGTTTCACGCTGGGCCTTCGTCTGGCTGACCTTCATCGGCGCGGTGATTTTGCTGCGCGAGCGTGGCCACATGGGTGTCGACCTTGCCTTGCGTGCCTTGCCGAGCTGGGGCGAGCGTGGCTGCCTGATCCTCTCGCAGTTGCTCATGCTGGCCTGCTCGGGGCTGTTCTTCTGGGGCAGTTGGCAGCAGGTCGAGATCAACTGGAACATGCCGTCACCCGTCACCGGCTGGTCGATGGGGATGTTCTATGCCTCGGGCGTGTTCTTCGGCCTGTCGGCCTGCCTCATTCATCTCTACGAGATCGCACGGTTGGCCGTCGGCGGCGAAATCCATCGCCCGGACATTTCCGCCGAGATCCATCAGTAGTACGCCCGCTGGCCTGCGCCTGCCACGGGTGGGCGCGCCACATAATAAGAACGGAGTGGTGTGATGATCATCATCGCGATTTTCGTGTTTTCCCTGCTGGGCGCCATGGCGATTGGCGTACCGATTTCCTATGCGCTGATCCTCTGCGCGCTGGCCATGATGTATCACCTCGATCTGTTCGACGCGCAGATCGTGGCACAAGGACTGATCAATGGTGCCGACAGCTTTCCGCTGATGGCGGTGCCGTTCTTCATGCTGGCCGGCGAGCTGATGAATGCCGGTGGTTTGTCCAAGCGGATCGTTACCATGGCCGTTGCCCTGGTTGGCCACATCAAGGGTGGCCTGGGTTACGTGACCATCCTGGCCGCCTGTGTGCTGGCCAGTCTGTCCGGCTCGGCCGCTGCCGATGCCGCCGCGCTTGCTGCGCTGCTGGTGCCGATGATGGTCAAGGTCGGCCATGACCGCGCCACCTCGGCTGGCCTGGTCGCCGCCTCCGGGATCATCGCGCCGGTGCTGCCGCCGTCGATTGGCCTGATTCTGTTCGGCGTTGCCGCCAACGTGTCGATCACCAAGCTGTTCCTCGCCGGCATCGCTCCGGGTCTGATGATGGGCCTGTCGCTGTGCGTTGCCTGGTACCTGGTTTCCAACCGCGAGACGCTGATCACCCGCCCGCGTGCGCCGTTCAAGGAAGTGCTCAAGGCGTTCTATGAAGGCGTCTGGGCGCTGCTGTTGCCGGTGATCATTCTGGTCGGTCTGCGTGCCGGCATCTTCACCCCGACCGAGGCCGGGGTGGTCGCGGCGGTGTATGCGCTGTTCGTGTCGCTGGTGATCTACCGTGAGTTGACCTGGAAGAGCATGTATCAGGTTCTGCTGTCGTCGGTGCTGACCACTGCGATGGTGATGTTCCTGGTGGCCTCGGCGATGGTCGCGGCCTGGATGATCACCGTCGCCGACCTGCCAAGCTCGGTGGTCGCGGTGCTGGAACCGCTGATGGACAGCCCGCGCCTGCTGATGCTGCTGATCGTGGCGATCATCGTGCTGATCGGCATGGCCATGGATATGTCGCCGATCATCCTGATCCTGGCGCCGGTGATGATGCCGGTGGCGGTGGAAGCGGGCATCGACCCGATCTACTTCGGCGTGATCTTCGTCATGACCTGTGCGATTGGCCTGATCACGCCACCGGTCGGTCTGGTGCTCAACGTGGTCGCCGGGGTTTCCAAGATCGACTTCCTGGCCACGGCGCGCGGTGTGCTGCCGTTCCTGCTGGCCGAGCTGCTGATCATTGGCCTGCTACTGCTCTTCCCGCAGCTACTGCTGGTACCGGCGCAGTGGTTGTACTGATGACCTATCACCCTGCACCGGGCCGCCTCTGGCGACCGGTGCAGGCGGGCTTCTGCCCATCTTTCTGCCTATCAAGCCGTCATAAAAACAAGAGGACGTAGTCATGAAATTCATTCCCAAAGCCCTGACCGCACTGCTGTGCTCGTCTGCCATGCTGTTGAGCGCTGCCGTACACGCCGAGGAAATCAACCGCCACAACTTCAAGGTCGCCTTCGTCATGGCCAAGGATCACCCGCACGGGCTGGGGGCGAACAAGTTCGCCGAGATCCTCAAGGAGAAGAGCGACGGCAAGATGAAGGTGATGGTGTTCGCCAGCGGTACCCTGGGTGGCGATGCGCAGGTGATTTCCTCTGTGCAGGGCGGCACCGTCGACATGACCATGGTGACCCCCGGCCTGCTCACGGGCATTGAGAAGAGCTTCGGTCTTTACGGTATGCCGTTCCTCTTCAAGAACTCTGCCGAAGTCGACGCGGTACTCGACAGCTCGGTCGGGCAGAGCCTGCTGACCAAGCTGGAGCCGCATGGCCTGATCGGCCTGGGCTACTGGGATCACGGTTTCCGCCATGTCACCAACAGCAGGCGTCCGGTGCAGACAGTGGAAGACATCAAGGGCCTGAAGCTGCGCCTGATGCAGATTCCCTCCGCCATCGAGTCGTTCAGGGCCTTGGGCGCCAACGTGGTGCCGCTGTCGTACACCGAGCTGTACACGGCGATGGAAACCCGCACCGTCGACGGCCAGGAAAACCCGCTGGCGGCCATCGAGGCCTCGAAGTTCTATGAAGTGCAGAAGTACCTGTCGCTGACCGGCCACTTCTACGACCCGCTGGTCGTAATCTTCAGCAAGCGTACCTGGGACAAGCTCAACGAAACCGAGCGTGAGCTGGTTCGCAGCGCGTCCCTGGAAGCCCAGGCTTACGAGCGCAAGGTATCCCGCGACATGGCGGTGAGCTCCCTTGAAGCACTGGCCAAGCATGGTATGCAGATCAACGAAGTCGCCCCGGCAGAAATCGAGCGCATGCGTGAAGTGGTGCGTCCGACCGTCGAGAAGCTGGTGGCCGAATATGGCCCAGAGCTGATGGCGGAAATGAATGCCGAGATCGCCAAGGTCCGCAACGCCCAGTAACCCTTTACGCCTGTGCTCGGCACGGCTGGTGCCGGGCACAGGCGCTACATGCAAGGTGGGGTCTCATGACCGCTATCAATGTTGGGTTCATCGGCCTCGGGTTGATGGGCCATGCCATGGCCAGCAACATCCAGAACAAGGGCTTCAGCCTCGGAGTCACGGCGCACCGCAACCGTCAGCCGGTCGAGGATCTGGTCAGCAAGGGCGCCCGCGAGTTCGCCAATGCCGCCGAGCTGACCCGCGCCGTCGACGTGGTGCTGCTGTGCCTGCCGGGCACGGCCGAAGTCAGTCGCACCCTGGCTGGCGAGCAGGGCGTGCTGGCCGGTCTGCGTCCGGGGCAGATCGTGGTCGACTGCAGCACGGGCGACCCGAATCGCACCGCGGAGGTGGCGGCGCAGGTCGCCGCACAGGGCGGTCACTACCTCGACGCGCCGGTCAATCGCACGCCCAAGGATGCCCAGGCCGGGCGCCTCAACGTGCTCGCCGGAGGCGATGCCGAGGTGCTCGACAAAGTGCGTCCGGTGCTCGAGTGCTTCTCCGAGACCATCCATCACCTCGGCCCGCTGGGCTCGGGCCACAAGGCCAAGGTGATCCACAACTTCATCTCTCAGGGCAACGCCACCATCCTCGCCGAGGCGTTCTGCACGGCGGCGAAGAATGGCATCGACCTGGCCGCATTCGCCGAGATCTGCAGCATGAGCGGCGGCTACAGCCGCACCTTCGAGCGGATCATCCCCTACGTCCTGCACGGCGATGACTCCGGGCAGCAGTTCGCCCTGGCCAACTGCGAGAAGGACATGCGCTATTACACCGAGCTGACCAAGCTGACGCCGACCACCGGCATCGTTTCCGACGCGGTGTACCAGACCTTCATGCTGGCCAAGGTGCTCGGCCACGGCGACAAGTACGTGCCGCGCCTGTTCGACGTGCTGGGCGAAATCAATGGTGTACGGGTCAGCGCCCGTCAGGAGGACAAGGTATGAAACTGCTGCGTTACGGCCCGTCGGGCCAGGAAAAACCGGCTCTGGTCGCGGCCGATGGCAGCCTGCGTGACCTGAGCCAGCACGTGCTCGACATCAACCCGCGGACACTGGAGCGCAAGGCGCTCGACGAACTGCGCGCACTCGACCCACTCAGCTTGCCGCGAGTCGAGGATGGCGTGCGCATCGGTACGCCCATCGCCAACATCGGCAAGCTGATCTGCGTCGGGCTGAACTACGCCGACCACGCCAAGGAATCCAACCTGCCGGTGCCCAGTGAGCCGGTGCTGTTCATGAAGGCTACCAGCGCCATCTGTGGTCCCAACGACGCCGTGATTATTCCGCGTGGCTCGGAAAAGACCGACTGGGAAGTGGAGCTGGGCATCGTCATCGGGCGCAAGGCGCAGTACGTCGAGCGCGAGCAGGCGCTGGAGCATGTCGCCGGCTACTGCATCGTCAACGACGTGTCCGAGCGTGCCTATCAGCTCGAAAGGGGCGGCACCTGGGACAAGGGGAAAGGCTGCGACACCTTCGCTCCCATCGGTCCCTGGTTGGTGACAGCGGATGAAATCACCGACCTGCGCAACCTGGACCTGCGCCTGAGCGTCAACGGCGAGCTGCGTCAGCAGGGCAACACTCGCACGATGATCTTCTCCATCGACGAGATCGTCAGCTACATCAGCCAGTTCATGACGCTCAACCCGGGTGACGTGATCTGCACCGGCACGCCTCCGGGCGTCGGCGCGGGCATGCAGCCGCCGCAGTTCCTCAAGCCCGGCGACCGCATGCGCCTGAGCATCAGTGGCCTGGGTGAGCAGCGCCAGAACGTGGTGGCCTGGCAGCGTTAAACATTGGGCGGCGCCTGTCGCCCCGTACCTGAACGAGATGAGGTTTGAATATGCAACGACGCCTGTACCCAGGGCGCGATTTTCGCCGTGCGCAGAATATTGACGAGTTGCGCGAGATGGCTCGTCGCCGGTTGCCGAACTTTTCCTTCGAGTATGTCGAGGGCGGCGCCGACGATGAGGTGACGCTCAGGCGTAACCGCAGCGTATTCGAGGGCATCACCCTGCAGCCGCGCACACTGGTCGATGTTGGCCAGCGCGATCTGGGGTGTCATTTCTTCGATCGTCCATCGAGCATGCCTTGTTTGATCGGCCCGACTGGTTTCAACGGCCTGCTGACCGATCGTGGTGATTGGCACCTGGCCCAGGCGGCCACCCGTGCCGGTATTCCCTTCGTGCTGAGCAATGCTTCCACCGTCGCCATCGAAGAGATCGCTGCCATCGACGGGGTGCGTGCCTGGATGCAAATTTACCTGTACCGCACCCGCCAGCACGTTGCCGATCTGGTGGCCCGCTGCAAGGCACTGGAATTGGAGGCCATAGTGGTCACCACCGACAGTGCGATTCTTGGCAATCGTGAATGGGATCGGCGCAACTACCGCCGGCCGCTGAAGCTCGACCTGCGCAATACCTTGGACGTCGCGGCCCATCCTGGCTGGGTCTGGGATGTGCTGGTACCTCATGGCGTGCCGCGCTTCAAGAACCTGGGCAATCTGTTGAAGCCAGGACAAGACTCGGTGAAAGGCGCGGCCAGTGCCATCGGCCAGGAGCTGGACGCCACCCTGAGCTGGCAGGACATCGCCTGGTTGCGCGACCTGTGGCCCGGAAAACTCATCATCAAGGGCCTGATGCATCCGGACGATGCGCCCCATGCACTCAAGTACGGCGTCGATGGCGTGGTGCTGTCCAATCATGGCGGTCGCCAGCTCGATGGCGCAGTGTCGGCCATGGAGGTGCTGCCGCTCATCGCGCGGCAGCTCAAGGGGCGTGTCAGCGTATTCCTAGATGGTGGCTTCCGCCGCGGCACGGACATTCTCAAGGCCCGCCTGTTGGGCGCCGATGGGGTGTTCCTGGGGCGTGCGGGTCTGTATGGCCTGGCCGCGGGCAAAGGCCCGGGGGCCAGTCACGCGATCGAGATCCTGCGTAGCGAGATGGACCGTTCCCTGGGGCTGCTGGGCTGCCGCAGCCTGGAGGAACTGACACCCGATCTGATCCACGATCCCGTATGGCGCGGCTTGGCCGAAGCCATTCGTCGCTAGTTTTCCAACTGCCTCGCACCCACCCACGAATCTTCAGGTGCGAGGCAGCTTTTTATGACCTGCCATCCTTGGTAGCCACCCTTTCGGGGGCTTCGCACGCCACGTTGAAAATGGCTCCCGGCTATTTTTTAGGCTCTGTCTGAGTTAGCTGTTGCAGTGGTCTAAACTGAATCGTGATCTTTCCCAGCATGAGGGATCTATCATGAAAGCGGTTCAGTTTTCGCGGTGGATGGCACAGCTCTCCAGCCTCAACCCAGAGCAACGCGACCAGTTGAGATCCAAGCTCTTGCCAGCTGCCAGGCACTCGCAGGACGCAATCAAGGCCCCAAGTCATTGCCCGCATTGTCAATCGCGGGAACTGCGCCCCTGGGCTTCCAGTGGTGACTTGCCGCGATACCGCTGCAAGGTTTGCGGTAAAACCAGCAATGCCCTGACGGGCACCCCAATGGCGCGACTGAGAAAGCGCCATCTCTGGCAAGACTATGCGGACGCACTGACCCAGAGCCTGAGCGTGCGCAAGGCCGCCGTTCATTGTGGCGTCAGCAAAAACACAGCTTTCCTGTGGCGACATAGGTTTCTTTCGCGGATTGCCGATCACCAGGCCCAGCACGCGTCAGGCATTGTTGAAGCAGATGAAACCTTCTTCCTGGAGTCCTTCAAGGGGCAACGCGAACTGCCTCGACCGCCTCGTCGGCGCGGTGGCAGCGCCAAACGACGCGGACTGTCTGCCGAGCAAATCCCTGTGCTGGTGGTAAGAGATCGCAGTGGTCAGCAGGCAGACTTCAAGTTGGAAAAGCTGGATGCACAGCACATAGGGGAGCGGCTACGCCCGCTGATAGACGCGGATGCGATTCTCTGTACTGACAGCGCAAGTGTCTACGCCCATTTCGCCAAGGTTGAAGGCATCACTCACCGACCGATTAACCCGAGCCAGAATCGACGGGTTGATGGTGCTTTCCACATCCAGAACGTGAATGCCTACGACAGCCGACTCAAGAGCTGGATGATTCCTTTTCATGGTGTAGCCACCAAGTACCTAACGAACTATCTGGGCTGGCGCCGCCTGCTTGAGCGCTACAAAACACAGCTCAACCCATTGATTTGCTTGAAAGAGGCGTTGGGGTATAGGGATATGCAACAGCTAACTCAGACAGAGCCTTTTCGTTTATCTGCGTAAGCTTGCAGCTGGCTACATGCTGGGTCAGTAATGACCTTCAATATAGGCATAAGCCTTTTCAAACAGACTTTTGTCCTTGCTCAAACCAAACTGCGCCAGGGTCAGCATCAGAGCCTTCTGGATTTCACGCGGGCCGCTGTTGGAGTTCTGCCAGCCTTCAAAACGAGTGACTTTCACGATTTTGTCGATCTGCTCGACCACATCGCCAATCAGTTTCGGCGTGGTTTCCGGACGGGTCTCCAGGAAGAGCTTGGTCAGCGCCTGGTTACCCCACCGCGCCGGGTTCGAGCCAGATCGCTGCGGACAAGAATGGCTTCCTCTACCTGACACCGCAGGGCATGGCCGCCGACTTCGCCCAGGACCTGCCAGCCGCGCAGACGGCGGTGATGACCACCACGCAAGGCCCGATACGCGCGGCAGCGTTCGATGAGCGCACCAGCGTCGCGGCCTGGAAGCAGAAGCCGTCCTGGTACCTCGTCGCCAGCGATGACCGCATGATCGTGCCGCAGATGCAACGCGACTTCACCAAGAAGATCGGCGCGCAGACCACCGAGATCGCAGCCAGCCACGTACCGCAGCAGTCGCGCCCAAGCGATGTAGCCAAGGTGATCATTCAGGCGGTGGAGAAGACGCAGGCAGCGCGTTGAACGAGGGAGTGAGCGCAGGGCGAGCGGTTGCTCGCCCTGCGCTCGTCTTACAGGATCGACAGCGGGTAGTTGATGATCAGACGGTTCTCGTGCAGATCCTGGCCCACGTCGCGGCGCACGTCGGAGTTGCGCCAGCGGATGCTCAGGTTCTTCAGCGTGCCTTCCTGGATGGTGTAGGCCAGCTCGGATTCGCGGCCCCACTCTTCGGCGTTGTCACGGTTGGCGGTCTTGATGTTATCGCCGCTGACGTAGCGGTTCATCAGGGTCAGACCGGGGATGCCGAGGCCGGCGAAGTTGTAGTCATGGCGAACCTGCCAGGAGCGCTCTTCCGGGTTGTCATAGCTGTTGGTGAAACCGTCGTTGACCAGAGTGCCGCCGCTGGTGCCGTCGACACGCATGAACTTGGTATCACCGCTGAGCTTCTGGTAAGCAACCATGAAGGTGTTGTTGCCGGTCTTGGCAGTGAACGCCCCCTGATAGACCTTGTTGTCCAGGTTGCCGGCCTTGGCCGAGCCTTCTTCCTTGCCGGTGACGTAACCCAGGTTGGCACCGAGTACCCAGTCACCAACCTGCTGGCTGTGGGTCAGTTGCACGTAGCTCTGCTGATAGACGTTTTCCAGGCGGGCATGCCAGGCGCCGACCATGGTGTTGTTGCCGTTGAAACGGTACTCACCACCGGCGAAGTTGAAGTCATCGCCCTCGACGAGACCAAAGGGAGTGCCCGAGTTGAACGCCATCTCTTCGCGGCTGGCATCGTTACGCTGGCTGTTCTTCCAGAACTGGCCGCCGTACAGGGTCAGGCCATCGATCTCGTTGGACGTCAGCTGTGCGCCCTGGAAGGTTTGCGGCAGCGAGCGGCCGTCGTCGGCACGCAGCATCGGCAGCACGGCGAACCACTCGCCGACCTTCAGTTCGGTCTTGGAGAGCTTGGCTTTGGCGGCCACAGCAGTACGGCCGAACTGATCAGCCGCCTGGCCGTCATCGTGGATCGGCATCAGCTGGGTATTGGCGGCGCCACGGTTGCCGTCCAGCTTGATGCTGTACAGGCCCAGCACGTCGAGGCCGAAGCCGACGGTGCCTTGGGTGTAGCCGGAGCGGGCATCGAGGATGAAGCTCTGCGTCCAGCCTTCGGCCTGGCCCTGGAGTTCGCCCTGAATTCGCGGGTCGGTGCCGTTGAGGTAATTGCGGTTGAAGTAGTAGTTGCGCAGGCCGAGGGTGACCTTGGCATCTTCGACGAAGCCGGCGGCGTGGACATTGCCAAAAGGTAGAGCAGCGATGGCGCTGACCAGGCTACAGGCGGCAAACAGTGGGGTACGGCAGAAAGTAGGTGTCATATCTTGTTGTTCTCTTCGACAGGTTAAAAAAAGCGGTGCCAAAGCACCGCGAGGGATAACGCTGCGCCGGGACGGGCGCAGCATCATGGGGTCGAGCTGAAAGACTCAGCTCAGGGCATCACGGGTGTGCACACCGTCAACCAGACGCTGGATACCCAGCGGGTTGGCGTTCTGCAGCGCCTCCGGCAGTACCTCGTCCGGGTAGTTCTGGTAGCAGACCGGACGCAGGAAGCGGTGGATCGCCAGGGTACCGACCGAAGTGCCGCGAGCGTCGGAAGTCGCCGGGTACGGGCCGCCATGCACCATGGCGTCGCAGACTTCAACGCCAGTCGGGTAGCCATTGAGCAGCACACGACCGGCTTTGACTTCCAGCAGCGGCAGCAAGTCGCGGAAGGCGCTCAGGTCTGCACGCTCGGCGATCAGGGTCGCGGTCAGCTGGCCGTGCATGCTCTGCAGGGCACGGGTCAGCTCGGCGCTGTCGGCCACTTCGACGACGATGCTGGTCGGACCGAAGACTTCTTCCTGCAGCAGATGGTCGCCTTCGAGCAGCATGCTCACGTCAGCCTTGAACAGTTGCGGTTGCGCCTGGTTGCCGGCCTGCTCGTTGCCCGCCAGGTGGCTGACTTTTGCATGGCCTTTGAGCTGCGCCACACCGTTGGCGTAGCTGCGCAGGGTGCCGGCGTTGAGCATGGTCTGTGCCGGTTGTGCGCCGATGGCATCGGCCAGGCCGGCGACGAACTCGCTGAACTCGGCGCTGCGAATGCCGATGATCAGGCCAGGATTGGTGCAGAACTGACCGCAGCCCAGTACCACGGAGCCCGCCAGCTCCTTGGCGACAGTGGCACCACGCGCTTTCAGGGCGCCCGGCAGGACGATCACCGGGTTGACGCTGGACATCTCGGCGAATACCGGAATCGGCTGTGGACGGGCAGCGGCCATATCACACAGGGCGCGGCCGCCTTTCAGCGAACCGGTGAAGCCGACAGCCTGGATGGCCGGGTGCTTGACCAGGATCTCGCCGACGCCGCCACCGAAGATCATGTTGAACACGCCCTTGGGCATGCCGGTTTTCTCGGCGGCGCGAATCACTGCGTCGGCCACGCACTCAGCGGTGGCCATGTGGCCGCTGTGCGCCTTGAACACCACCGGGCAACCGGCAGCCAGCGCAGAGGCGGTATCGCCACCCGCGGTGGAGAAGGCCAGCGGGAAGTTGCTGGCACCGAACACGGCAACCGGGCCAACACCGATCTGGTACTGACGCAGATCCGGACGCGGTAGCGGCTGGCGATCCGGCAGGGCGCGGTCGATGCGCGCACCGTAGAAGTCACCACGACGCAGCACCTTGGCGAACAGACGCATCTGGCCACTTGTACGACCACGTTCGCCCTGGATACGGGCCGCCGGCAGTGCGGTTTCGCGGGTGACCAGAGCGACGAATTCATCACCGAGGGCATCGAGTTCGTCAGCGATGGCGTCGAGGAACTCGGCGCGGCGCTCGGCCGACAGGTTGCGGTAAATCGGGTAAGCGGCGGCGGCAGCCTGGGCAGCAGCGTCGACTTCTTCGGCTGTGGCCTGGATGAAGGTGTAGGGCAGCGCTTCACCGCTGCTGGCGTCGAGGCTCTTGTGCACGACGGTGCCGGCAGCGCGGCGCTCACCGCCAATGTAATTGTGGCCAGTCAGACTCAGCATGGCGTTCTCCTGTCAGGTGGGGCGATGGGGTCGCCGCCAGGGACAATGAAAATGAATGAGGCCCCGGCTTTTTGGGCCAGGGATTGGCAACTGGCTATACAGTTGTCAGACGTATGATAAGTGATAACTTCGGCATTCGTCCCCTTGTGAGGGCGCAATCCGAATCCGCCGAGCGGAATTTCGACCCGACAGCAGTGCTGCCGGGCCTGGCAGATCCTTACAGCTGACGTACACCGCCGACCTTCACCGCTGGCGCATGCACGCTGATCCCGTTGCGCAGCGGCTCGCCCAGCGCATCCAGGCTGACTTCGAAGGTATCCCCAGGTTGCGCCTTGATGCCGTCGGCGAACGACAGGGTCGCAGTGCCGAAGAAGTGCACGTGCACGTCACCCGGACGCAGGAACTGGCGATACTTGAAGTGGTGGTACTCGAGGTTCTCCAGGCTGTGGCACATGTTGTCCTCGCCGGAGAGGAACTCCTTCTCCCACAGCACCTGGTCGCCACGACGGATGCGGCTGATACCGGACAGGTGACGCGGCAGCTCGCCGATCAGCATTTCCGGGCCGAAGGAGCAGAAGCGCAGCTTCGAGTGAGCCAGGTACAGGTAGTTCTTGCGCTCGACCACGTGATCGGAGAACTCGTTGCCCAGCGCGAAGCCGATGCGATAGGGCTGGCCATCGTCGCCAATCACGTAGAGGCCTGTCAGCTCGGGCTCCTCACCGAAGTCTTCGGCGAAGTCCGGCACCGGGAAGTCCTCACCGGGGCGAACCACGATGCTGCCGTCCCCCTTGTAGAACCACTCCGGCTGTGCGCCTTCGCTGCCTGCAGCCGGGCGACCGCCGGCCATGCCCCACTGGAACATCTGCATGGTGTCGGTGAGCTTGCCTTCGGCCTGCTGCGCTTCCACCTGCTGGTGCATCTTGTCGCGCGTGGAGGCGCTACCCAGATGGGTCAGACCGGTACCGGAGATCAGGCAGTGAGCCGGATCGCTGTGATCCAGCGGAGCCAGCAGACGCTTCTGCTCGATCAACTCGGCGTAGACCGGGCCCTGTTCGACGCCCAGACGCTCGATCTCGGCGATCAGGCCGTGACCGTTACGGATCGCCTGCAGCGCCAGCTCACGAGTGCTGCTGACGCCCTTGACCACGCTGATGCGTGAGTCACCGACGACGCCGACCTGGCGCTGGCCCTGTTCGTTCTCAAACTGAATCAACCGCATCGCTGTGCTCCTGTTGTTCTTGTCCGGTTGTTCTTGCGCCGACCCTGCGGCGTTGCTTGGCCAGCACTTTAAAAATTGCCCGCAGTGCTGCCTAATGAAAGCTTCTGATTAGGTGATAACTTTTCGTCATCCCACTATGTTGCAGCCACTGAACTACATCGTTTCACGCCTGCGTATTCGCCAGTTGCGTCTGCTGATCGCCCTCGACGAGCTGGGCACCCTGCACCGTGCCGCCGAGCGCATCGCCATCAGCCAGCCGGGTGCGACCAAGGCGCTGCACGAGATCGAAACCACCTTCGGCACGCCCCTGTTCATACGCACGGCCCAGGGCCTGCAGGCCAATGACATGGGCCGCTGCGTGATCCGCTACGCGCGCCTTATCCACAACGACCTGGCACACCTGCACGACGAGATGCAGGGCATCCTCCAGGGCCATGGTGGTCACCTGGCAGTGGGCACCATCGCCGGCTCGGTGCCGCTGGTCCTGCGCGCCCTCACCCGGCTGCGCCAGGCGCAGCCGGATATTTCCGTGCAGATCGTCGAGGAGATCAGCCCGCGACTGCTCAAGCTGCTCGATGAAGGCCGCCTGGATCTGGCCATCGCCCGCACCAGTGGCAGCCAGCATCCGGACGCCTACGAGTGTCTGAGCCTGCACGCCGAGCGCCTGGCGCTGGTGGCCGCCCCGCAGCATCGGCAACAGGGCAACCCCGCGCTGAGCCTGGCCGATCTGCGCGACTGCAGCTGGGTGGTCTACCCCACCGGCACGCCGATGCGCACGGTGCTGGAGCGCGAATTCGGCGAGGCCGGCCTGGAGTTTCCCCGCTACCCGCTGGAAACCTCGTCGACCTTCACCATGCTCAGCCTGCTGCAGGAGGACCCACAGCTGGTGGCGGTGATGCCCTACTCCATCGCCTGCTCCAGCGAAGGCTTCGGCCTGCTGCGTCGACTGCCGCTGGAACTGCAGTCGCGCAACGAGCCATGCTCGATCATCCATCGCCGCGGCAGCAGCCTGTCACCACTGGCGAGTCTGCTGCTGGAACACCTGCGCAGCGAGCAGGACGCCCTCTACGAAGGCGCATAGACCGCCCCTCACATGGACTGGCGCAGCAACTCGGCGTAGTCCTCAGCACTCGCCAGACGCGGGTTGGTCTTGTGGCTATGGTCGGCCAGCGCCCCTTCGATGATCGCCGGGAACATCGACTCATCCACGCCCATCTCTGCCAGACCCGCCGGCATGCCGAGGCGACGATTCATCTCGCGGATTGCCGGAATGATTTCCTCGGTGCTACCCAAGCCCATGGCCTGCGCGATGCGCTGCAGCTTCTGCTCGTCGCGTACCGAATCGGACTGCGCGTTGAAGGCGATCACCGCCGGCAGGAATACCGCGTTGAGGGTGCCATGGTGCAGCCTCGGGTTGATGCCACCGAGGGAGTGGCTGAGGCTGTGCACGCAACCCAGGCCCTTCTGGAAGGCCAGGGCGCCCTGCATCGAGGCGCTCATCATGTTCAGCCGCGCCTCGCGATCTCCGGGGGTACGGGTTGCACGCTCGATGTGCCGCCAGGCGCGCCACAAACCATCCAGGGCGATGCCGTCGGCGGGTGGGTTGAACGCCGGCGCCATGAAGGTTTCCAGGCAGTGGGCGATGGCATCCATGCCCGTGGCAGCGGTCAGTTGCGCCGGCAAGCCGAGGGTCAGTTCGGGATCGCAGATCGCCGAACGCGGGATCAGGTAGGGCGAGATGACACCGACCTTGCGCCCATCATCGAGAATCAGGATGGCGCCACGACCGACTTCGCTGCCGGTGCCGGCGGTGGTGGGGATGGCGATTACCGGCGCGGTGGCGGCGGTGATGCGGGTCAGCCCACCTTCGATGACGGCGAACTGCTTCAGCGGGCCTTCATGGGTGCCGCATACGGCAACACCCTTGGCCAGGTCGATGGAAGAACCGCCACCGACCGCGATGATGCCGTCGAAGCCGCCATCGCGATAACGCGCAGCCGCAGCACGCACCACACCTTCATTCGGGTTCGGCGGCGTCTGGTCGAATACCTCGGCAACGGCAGGCTCGGCCAGTTGCGCCAGCACCTTGTCGACGATACCTGCAGCACGCACCCCGGTATCGGTGACGATAAAGGGCCGAGTGATACCAATGCGCTGACACTCGGCAGCCAACTGGCCGAGGGCGTCGTAGCCGAACTGGACTTGGGTGAGGTAGTTAATAAGTGCCATGGGAAGCCTCTGCTTTGTTTTTTGTATTAGCAGGCAGCGGAAAACGTCGAGTAAGATCACTCGGACACTCTCACGGATAGCCTTGCCACCCTGACAAACTATGAGATAGAGGCGCCCCTGACTAATGAGAGGCGCTGATACTGCTATAAGGGAAAGCTATATATGCTGCCATCGGTGTCCTCCATTTTTTCCCGCCTGCGCTTCCGCCAACTGCGTCTACTGATCGCCCTTGGCGAGCAGGGCTCGTTGATCAAAGCCGCGGAACTGGTCTCGATCAGCCAACCCGGGGCAACCAAGGCGCTGCAGGAAATAGAGACCACGCTGGGCGCGCCGCTTTTCGTACGCACCAACCGCGGCCTGGAGGCCAACGAGCTGGGGCATTGCGCAATTCGCTATGCCAAGCTGATCCAGACCGACCTGACCCATCTGCGCGAGGAAATGCTGGGTATTCTCCAGGGCCACGGCGGACGGCTGTCGGTCGGCGTGATCATGGGCGCAGTGCCGTTCATGACGGATGCGCTGACCCGGCTGCTGGAGGAGCACCCGGATCTTTCAGTGGAAATCGTCGAAGACACCAGTGCGCGCCTGCTCAGCCTGCTCGACCAGGGTCGTCTGGATTTGGCGATCTGTCGTACCAGCATCAGCCGCCAGCCGGAGCAATACGACTGCATCGACGTGCGTGACGAAACCCTGGCCGTGGTCGCCAACCGTGATCATCCGCTGGCCGGCCGCGCGCAACTGGAACTGGCCGAGCTGGCTGACAGCCGCTGGGTGGTCTACTCGGCCAACATGCCGATGCGCCTTTCACTGGAGCGGGAATTCCAGCAGGCGGGGCTACGCTTCCCGTTGCACCTGCTGGAAACCACCTCGGCCTTCACCACCCTGTCGCTGCTGCAGAAGAACCCGGAACTGGTCGCCCTGCTGTCGACAGACGTGGCGCGCTTCTGCACCGGTTTCGGCATGACCTGCATCCTGCCGCTGCAACTGAAGAGCCGCAGCGAGCCGTATCAGCTGATCACCCGGCGCGGTGTCAGCCTGTCTTCGATCAGCCGCCTGTTCATCGAGCAGCTCACACCGGCGCAGGGCAACACCTGAGCATCAGACCAGGCCGCGTGCCGCCAGGTTGTTGATCAGCGCGTTGAGACCGAATTGCCAGACCGGCGCCTTGTCGCTGTGGTTGACGCTGTTGTGCAGGGCGCCCAGTTGCTCACTGCTGATGATCACCCGATCGGCGAGCTTGTGGGTGAAGCCGCCACCCGGCGCATCACGATCCTCGGTCGGCGCGAACAGGGTGCCGAGAAACAACAGGAAGCCATCCGGATACTGGTGATTGCGGTTGAGCGCCTGGCCGACCAGATCCAGCGGATCGCGGCTGATCTTGTCCATGGAGCTGGTGCCTTCTAGCACATAGCCGTCAGTGCCCTCGACGCGCAGGCGAACCACCGTGTTGCGCACATCATCGAGGCTGAAGGTATCGTCGAACAGGCGGATGAACGGGCCGATGGCGCATGAGGCATTGTTGTCCTTGGCCTTGCTCAGCAACAGGGCACTGCGGCCTTCGAAATCCCGCAGGTTGACGTCGTTGCCCAGGGTTGCACCCAGCACCTCGCCCCGGCTGTTGACGGCCAGCACGACCTCCGGCTCCGGATTGTTCCACACCGAGCCGGGATGAATGCCGATCTCCGCCCCGCTGCCAACGGCAGCCAGTACCGGTGCCTTGGTGAAAATCTCGGCATCCGGGCCGATGCCGACTTCCAGGTACTGCGACCACAGGCCCTGTTCCTGCAATAGCGCCTTGACCTGCTGGGCCTTCTCCGAGCCCGGCTTGATGCTGGCGAAATCGTCGCCCAGTACCTGCCTGACCTTGGCTCGCACACCTTCGGCCAGGCTGGCGTCACCACCGGCGCGCTCCTCAATCACACGCTCGACCATGCTGGACGCGAAGGTGACGCCGGCAGCCTTGAGCACTTGCAGATCGGCCGGCGCCAGCAGGCTGGGCAGCTGTGGATTGAAATCAGCACCGCTGTTGCACAGCAATGCCTCGACGCTGCACAACGGGCTGCCGCCAACGCTCGCCAGACTGGCCAACAACTGCTCGCGCTCGAACAGCCCGCTGAGGGTCGGCGCGAGAGTGGAAAGATCGTAGACGCCATCTTCACGCAGCAGGATAGGCGCAGGCCCCGCGTGCTCTCCGGGCAGCCAGGCCCGGCCGACGAGGGTTCCGCGCAGGCCGTCGGATGGCAAAGTGTTACTGGTCGAAAGGCTGAGAGCATGTGACATGGCAGTGTCCGTCTTGTTATGCGAAGGGGATGCCTGCATGGGCACCCAGTGGTGCAGTCAGGCCGGCCGACCTTATCCCCCCAATCGCGATAACCACCAATGACTATTAGTCAGTACGCGATATGATCCGGTTATCGAGTCTTTCTGAGCACATCCGTCATGAGCCAAACCGGCAATCTCCCGACGCTTCACAACTGGCTGCGCTATCGCCACCTGGCCTTGATCGACAGCCTGGCCCGCACCGGCAACATGCACAGCAGCGCCCAGCAGCTGGGGCTGAGCCAGCCTGCGGTGAGCAAGATGCTGCGCGACATCGAGAACCAGTTCGGCTTCACCCTGTTCGAACGTCTCAACCGCGAACTGCCGGCAACCGAGCTGGGCGCGGAAGTGATCGCCTATGCACAGCGCGCCCTGAATGATTGCCAGACCTTCAGCTATCGCCTGGAAAGCCTGCGCCAGGGCGGCCATGGCTACCTCAAGGTGGGCGCCATCTTCGCCGCCACTGCCCACGCCCTGCCTGAAACCCTGTTGCGCCTGAAAGGCAGGCGCCCGCTGCTGACTATCGAACTGCTGGAGGACACCAGTGACCATCTGCTCAAGTTGCTGGAGCACAAGCAGCTGGACCTGGTGGTCGGGCGCTTCACCGATCATCCGCAGCGCCAGCGCTTCGATTTCACCGCGCTGGCCGAAGAGCCCTTCCTGCTCATCGCCCGCCCCGAACACCCGCTCTGCGCGCGGCAACGCGTCAGCCCGGCGCAACTGACCGAATGGCCCTGGGTGCTCTACCCGCTCAACACCCCGCTGCGCCAATCGCTGGAGCAGTCGTTCAGCGACGCCGGGGTCAACCCGCCAGCGAACAGCATCGAAACCACCTCCGTGCAAACCACGCTGAAACTGCTGTGCAACAGCGACACCCTGGCCCTGCTGCCGGAAGCCGTGGTGCGACAGAACCTGCTCGACGGCAGCCTGAAACAGGTACAGACAAACTTGGCCCCGCCGCCGCTCGCCTACGGTGTGCTGCTGCGCAAGGACGAGCCCATATCCTCCGCAGTCCGCGACTTCATAGAGGCGTTGCGGGCAGCCATTCGCGACGAATCATCAGCGAATAACCCCTAGTTATGATTCGATGAGAAAGCCTCATTAGACACCTCCCCCAGAGTTGCCTAGTTTCGGCCTGGCTTTGATTCCACGCCGCGCCATCTGCCTGGCCGACTCGTTCAAGCGGAACCTAGCTGCACCTCACTCAAAATAACTTCAATAGGTGACCTTTCATGATCAAGCTAAGCACTCTGCTGCGCCCGCTCAGCCTCGCCCTCGGCTTTTCCCTTCTGGGCGCCCCAGTGGCAGCCATGGCCGAATACCCGAACAAACCCATCCAACTGATCGTGCCGTGGGCCGCCGGTGGCGGCAGCGACTCTGCCGCACGTGGTATCGCCACGGCGCTGGAGAAGGAGTTGGGCGTCACCATCAACGTGGTCAACCGTCCCGGCGGTGGCAGCGTGGTGGGCCACACGGTGATGGCCAGCGCCAAACCCGACGGCTACACCCTGGGCTTCGTGACCGGTGAGCTGAACATGATGCACTGGCAGGGGCTGACCAAGATCACCCACGAGGACTTCACGCCCCTGGCCATGACCAACTACGACTACCCGGGCGTACAGGTCAGCGCCGATGCGCCGTACAGCAACGTCGAAGAGCTCCTGAAGGACATTGCCGACAAGCCGAAGGGTACCTTCAAGGCCTCCGGTACCGGCCTGGGTGGCATCTGGCATGTGGCCTTCGCCGGCCTGCTGATGGATCGCGGCATCGAGCCCAACAAGGTCACTTGGATTCCCAGCCAGGGCGCGGCTCCGGCCATGGTAGAACTGGCCGCTGGCAGCATCGAACTCGTCCCGTCCTCGGTACCCGAAGCCCGCTCGATGATCGAAGCCGGCAAGGCCAAGGGCCTGGCGATTCTCTCCCCCGAGCGCAACCCGGCCTTCCCGGATATCCCGACGATCAAGGAAAGCATCGGCAGCGACTACTCGCTGGGTGAGTGGCGCGGTGTCGCCGGCCCCAAAGGCATGGACCCGGCCGTGGTGGCCAAGCTCGAAGACGCCCTGGAGAAGGCCTACAACAGCGAGTTCTACCAGGACTTCATGAAGCGCCAGGGTTTCGGTGTCGAATGGCACAAGGGCGAGGACTTCAAGAAATTCCTGGTCGACAACAATGCGTACATGGGCGGCATCATCGAAAAGATCGGCATGAAGAAGTGACTTCATCCGATGCGACGCCCCGCCGGGGCGTCGCATGCTTTTGTTCCAGCGGTTCGAGAACGCACCATGAAAGACCTTCTGTTCGGCATCATTTTCATCGCCCTTGGCATCACCGTATGGCTGCTCGCGCGTGAGTTCCCCGCCGTACCGGGCATGCAGTACGGGGCCGACCTGTTTCCTTCCCTGATTGCCATCGGCATGACCGTAGGCGGTCTGCTGCTGAGCATCAGCGCCCTGCGCCAGCTGCGCGCCAGTGGACCGGACCAAAGCACACCCCGCCTGCCCCTGCCCAGCTTCGCGGTGATTCTGCCGGGCATCCTGGTGGTGGCCTACATCTACCTCAGCGATGTGCTGGGCGCGGCCACGATGATGCTGCTGATCATGCTGGTGCTGCTTGTGCAACGCGGTGTTCGCGTACTGCCCGCCATCATCATCGCTGCGCTGGCCACGGCGGCTATCAGCCTGTCCTTCGGCCACCTGCTCAAGGTCCCTTTGCCCGTCGGCCCTCTGGGTTTCTGAGGAAACACGCATGAACGAACTACTCGACGGCATCTTGCTCGTTTTCAATTTCCAGACGCTGTTTGTGATCATCATCGCAGCGCTGTTCGGCGTTTTCGTCGGCGCCATTCCAGGCCTCTCGGCGACCATGGCCGTGGCCCTGCTGGTACCGATCACCTTTGCCATGGATCCGGTCGCCGCCATCGCCGCGATCATCACCACTGCGGCCATGGCGATCTTCGCCGGGGACATCCCCGGCACCTACCTGAACATCCCCGGCACACCGGCATCAGCGGCCTACGTCGCCGACTCGGCCGCGCTCGGGCGCATGGGTCGTGCCCGCGAAGCATTGGGGGTAAACGTCACCTGCTCGGTGATCGGCGGTCTGACCGGCACCCTGGTGCTGGTGATGATTGCGCCTTCGCTGGCCGAGTTCGCGCTGAACTTCAGCTCCTTCGAATACTTCTGGCTGGCCGTGCTCGGCCTGGGCAGCGCGGTGTTCATCTCCACCGGTTCGGCGATCAAGGGATTCCTGTCACTGCTGGTTGGATTGCTGCTGGCCACCGTCGGCCTGGACCTGGTCACCGGTGCGCCGCGCTTCACCTTCGACGTGCCGGACCTGATGGCCGGGATCAACTTCATTCCGGTGATGATCGGTTTCTTCGCCATGTACGAGGTCATGAAGCTCTACGCTCAACCGCGGGACAAGGCCAATGACAACGGCTCGGCCCAGGACATCGCCCCCCAGAGCGGCAGCGTCTTCGGCCTGGTGCCGATGCACCTCAAGCGCTACTGGAAGAACGTGATCCGCGGCAGCAGCCTGGGCGCCTTCATCGGCGCACTGCCGGGTGCCGGCGCGGACATCGCCGCCTGGATCTGTTACGCCGTCAGCAAGAAACGCTCGAAGACGCCCGAAGCCTATGGCAAAGGTCATATCGAGGGTCTGGTCGACGCCGGCTCGGCGAACAACGCTGCGGTAGCGGGTGCCTGGGTGCCGGCTCTGGTGTTCGGCATTCCCGGCGACTCGATCACCGCCATCGTGATCGGCGTGCTGTACATGAAGGGCATGAACCCCGGCCCGACCATCTTCATGGACAACAGCGCCATGGCCTACGGTCTGTTCACCGCATTCTTCGTCGCCAACCTGATCCTGATCCCCATCGGCTACCTGGCGATTCGCAGCGCCCACGTCTTTGCCGTCACGCCAACCCGCGTGCTGATGCCGATCATCCTGTGCTTCTGCATCGTCGGCGCCTTCGCCATCAACAACAGCATCACCGACGTGTGGATCATGTTGATCTGCGGCGTGGTCGCCTACCTGATCGCCAGCGCCGACTTCCCCATCGCCCCGGCGATCCTGGGCCTGGTGCTGGGCAATATTCTGGAAAGCAATTTCATGACCTCGATGATCAAGGCCAACGGCAATCTGCTGGCCTTCGTCGAACGGCCGATCAGCATCGGCCTGGCGCTGCTGGTGCTGCTGATCGCCCTGTTCCCGTTGCTCGCCAAGCTCTGGCGCACACGCTACCCCGGCCCCCTCCCCCCGACCAAGGAAGCCATCGAATGAGCCGTATCGCCCCGCAACAACTCGAGCGCTTCGTCGAGCGACTGTTCCTCGACGCCGACGTCAGCCCGGAAGTGGCCAGCGTGGTCAGCCGGGTGCTGGTGGAAGGCGACCTGCTCGGCCACCACACCCACGGCGTGAAACTGGCCCAGGGCTATCTGCGCGATCTGCGCAACGGTCACGCCAAGGGCCAGGCCGCCAGCCTGCAGGTCGTGCGCCAGAGCCCGGCGGCGGTGCTCTACGACGCCGACTACCTGCTCGGCCCCTACTGCGTGGAACAGGCGCTGGACTTCACCGCCCGAGCCGCCCGCACCTTCGGTATCGGTGTGGCGACCATTCGCCGCTCGCACCATATCGCCTGCCTGGCCGCCTACCTGCAACGCTATACCGAGCAGAACCTGATTCCGCTGGTGCTCACCTCCGACCCGGCCGTGGCCTCGGTGGCGCCGCACGGCGGGCTGGACCCGGTGTACACGCCGAACCCGCTCGGCATCGGCATTCCCACCGGGGACAAGCCGGTGCTTATCGACGTCAGCATGTCGACCATCACCAACGGCCTGGTCAACAAGACCCACCAGGCCGGCGGCCAGCTGGAACACGCCGCGCTGATCGACCAGGACGGCCAGCCGACGCGCGACACCGCGACCTTCTTCGCCACGCCGCCGGGCGCCATCCTGCCCCTGGGCAGCCTGGAGTTCGGCCACAAGGGCTTCGCCCTCGGCACCCTGGTGGAAGCGCTGACCGCCGGCCTGGGCGGCTTCGGCCGCAAGGACGGCGTCAAGCAGTGGGGCGCCGCCGTCACCGTGCTGACCTTCGACCCGGTGTTCTTCGGTGGCGTCGATGAGCTGAAAGCAGAGATGGATCACTTCGTCGCGGCCTGTCTGGAAAGCCGCCCGCGCGTGGCGCAGAGCCCGGTGCGTATGCCGGGTCATGCCGGTATCGCGCGCCGGGCCAAGGCCTTCGAGCAGGGGCTGGAGCTGCCGGAGGATGTGCTGGCGGCGTTGCGCACCGCGGCCAACGAGGCCGGCAGCGATTGGCCGTTCTGATTGCTCCGATCGGTTAAACAAGGCTATGTCTGAGTTAACTGTTGCATATCCCTATACCCCAACGCCTCTTTCAAGCAACTCAACAACCACCGACTGAAGTCGGTGGGTTAGTGACTTACGGACTGAAAGTCCGGATACGCGTCGACTGAACGACGCGTCGGATCAGTCAGGCTCCATCCTGAAATTATCGTTCGGGCTCGGCTCAAAATGATGCTCCAGATACTGCTTGATCATCTCTTCCGTCATCTGCCCAACCGTCGCGCAAAAGTACCCGCGAGCCCAAAAATGCTGCCCCCAATAGCGCTTTTTCAGATGGGGAAACTCCTCGAAAAGCTTGCTCGCCGTACGCCCCTTGATCCGCCTCATGATCTCACTCGGCGCCAAATTCGGCGGACTGCTCACCAGAATATGCACGTGATCCTTGCTCACCACACCTTTCACAATCCGAATTTCAAATGCTTCGCACGTCTGTCTCACCAGCTCTCGCACTCGCTCAGCAACCTCACCGCTGAGCACCTTGTATCGGTACTTAGTCACCCAAACAAAGTGATACTCGATCTGGTAGACCGTATGACTGCCGTATCTGTAATCCATGCGCTTGCCCTCCAGCCCCGCATGGTGGCGCTAAAGCTCACCGGCTGAAAGCCGGTGGTTTTAACCTTTCGATGGAAAATCAATGGGTTGAGCTGTGTTTTGTAGCGCTCAAGCAGGCGACGCCAGCCCACTGGAGTCCTTCAAGGGGCAACGCGAACTGCCTCGACCGCCTCGTCGGCGCGGTGGCAGCGCCAAACGACGCGGACTGTCTGCCGAGCAAATTCCTGTGCTGGTGGTAAGAGATCGCAGTGGTCAGCAGGCAGACTTCAAGTTGGAAAAGCTGGATGCACAGCACATAGGGGAGCGGCTACGCCCGCTGATAGACGCGGATGCGATTCTCTGTACTGACAGCGCAGGTGTCTACGCCCATTTCGCCAAGGTTGAAGGCATCACTCACCGACCGATTAACCCGAGCCAGAATCGACGGGTTGATGGTGCTTTCCACATCCAGAACGTGAATGCCTACGACAGCCGACTCAAGAGCTGGATGATTCCTTTTCATGGTGTGGCCACCAAGTACCTAACGAACTATCTGGGCTGGCGCCGCCTGCTTGAGCGCTACAAAACACAGCTCAACCCATTGATTTGCTTGAAAGAGGCGTTGGGGTATAGGGATATGCAACAGTTAACTCAGACATAGCCTTTTTGTTTATACCCCGGGGTTACACCGGGGTTACATTTCCGGCAATTTGACCAGCTCCCCGAGCCCCCTCGATTCTCCGGTCAAAACTCAATCTGCCTCAACCGTACTCGACGTAAATTGCCACTCTGCCGCGAAACGGATCCCATGCCTCGGCACCTGCTCGGTACAGGCTGGCCGGGGCTGGTCTATAGCGCAGGCACGATCAGGGATCTGTCGAGTTCAGCTCCAGCGCTAGCCACCCAGTCATATTCCTGCGTCAGTGCGTCAGTGCGTCAGTGCTGCGTCGGTACTTATTGACGCACAAGCCAGCGCCTAGGCGCGCTGCGTTGCTGCGCAGGGGGGGGTATGGGGGGGTAGACCCAGCACCAAAGCCTGAAGTTGCTCGGTGTCGAGTTCGACTTCCGAGCCGTGCCGGATGCCTGGCCAATGAAACTTGCCCTGGTGCAAGCGCCGTGCGGCGAGCCAGATACCCACGCCGTCATGCACCAGCACTTTCATGCGGTTGGCGCGGCGATTGGCGAAGAGATAGGCGCAGTGCGGCTTCGCCGCACCGAATACAGCCACCACGCGGGCCAACGCGGTTTCAGTACCCGCACGCATATCCATGGGTTCGGTGGCGAGCCAGATACTATCCACGCGGATCACTGGGCAAGCCCCCGGACAAAGCGGGCGCAGCCGTCAGGATCGGACACTGGCCATTTCACTGTGACTGACTGCTCGCCAAGCGATAGCTCAATAATCACCGATGCTGCAGTCGGCCGTTTGGGCGTAGCCCTCAATGGAACGAACGCCGGCAACACCGCGGGTAGCTGATCTCGGTAAAGCGGTAGCCATTTTCGAATGACGTTGGCGTTGATGCCATGGCGGATGGCAACGCTGGAGACGGTCGCACCCGGTTGTAGGCATTCCTGAACGACCTGGACCTTGAACGGTTTGGGGTAAGAGCTTCGTTGGCGCATGGAAATCCTAACGTTAAGGACGAACGCGTCCGCTTAAAAATACGCGGACACCATCGCCCTTAATGCTGGAGTTCGGAAGGTGACTTGGCTGGACGCTTACCCATGACCGACGCATTCGCCTCGTTCGTGACCGGGATCTGTTCGATCAGCGCGTCCAGTTGCGACTCCCTGTACGCCGAGTGGATTGCCTGACGTGTGGGCGAGTGACCGAGCACATTTCCTGGCTGGCCCCGGCCTCACGGATGACCCGCCGGCTGTGCACCTGGATCGAAAGCCTGCTGCAGCTGCTAACCATCAGCCATGTCAGCCAGCTCACCGGGCTGCACTGGCACACCATCAAGACGCTGGACAAGCGGCGTCTCCAGGCCGCATTTGGCACCTTCGAGCCAGGCGATGTGCGCCGCCTGGTGATGGACGAGTTTGCCCTGCACAAAGGCCATCGTTACGCGACGGTGATCATGGATGCCGAGCGTACCCGTGTTCTGTGGGTTGGCCTGGGCAACAGCCGAAAGCCATACGCCCCTTCTTCGAGCAGCTCGGCAAACACTGCCAACAGATCGAGGCTGTAGCGATGGACATGAACACGGCCTTCGACTTGGAAGTAAAGCAGCACTGTCCACAGGCGGAAGTCGTGTACGACCTGTTCCACGTGGTCGCCCGCTACGGGCGCGATGTAATCGACCGTATCCGGGTAGACCAGGCCAATGCCTTGCGTCATGACAAGCCCGCTCGCCAAGTAGTCAAGCAAAGCCGTTGGCTGCTGCTGCGCAATCGAGACAACCTGAAGGAGGATCATGCTGTTCGGCTGCAGGAATTGCTGGCGGCCAACCAGCCACTGGCTACGGTCTATGTACTCAAGGATGCACTGAAGGAGGTCTGGTACGCGCCCAGCGTACGGGAGGGCTGGAGGCGCTGGCGAACTTGGCTTAGGCATGCTCAGGAAAGCGACCTGGCGCCGCTACAACGCTTTGCCCGCAACCTCCAGCGTTATGCTCGGGGCATCCTCGCCAGTGCGCGATTCCACATGCACACCAGCCTGCTGGAGGGGGTAAACAACCGGATCAAGGTGATCAAGCGCATGGCCTATGGCTTCAGGGACGTCGATTACTTCTTCCTGAAAATCAAGGCCGCCTTCCCCGGGAAAATGCGATGAACCAAATATTTGGCATGATCAGATCTCAGCTGAGCCGCGCTCTGCTTCAGAAAGATCTCGGTGTTTGAAGCCTGAGCCAGGGCGATCTTAGATCGTCTTTATTTCCAGATTATCGTATTCCACGCTGACCGGCTGACCATGCGATAGATCTGGCCAGTGGTCAAAGATCGAAATATAGAATTTCGGTTTTGTGCCTAAGGTGACTGCCCTTAAGTGCCCCCAAGAGTCATAGACGGTCGATTGGGTTAGAGGTCGGAAGCCTTGCCACACGGCACTTAGAGGCACTTAACTGTGCTTGCCGCCAACCAAGATTCCTGTACCGCATTGCCCTCCGAAGGAGGGGTCGTGGGTTCGAATCCCGCCGGATGCGCCAGATACCAAAGGCCCCAGGTGCAAACCTGGGGCCTTTTCTTTTGTTCGGGCGGCGGCTCCGCAGGGGGCTCAGATCACTCCCAGGGTCAGCGCCTTCAGCGTCGCGGCCGCGCGGGTCGAGCACTGCAGCTTGCGGAACAGGCTCTCGACGTGGGTGCGCACCGTGCTCGGGCTGATGCCCAGGTCGCGCGCCACTTCCTTGTTGCTCGCCCCGCTGCTGATGCGCCGCAGAATTTGCGTCTCGCGCTCGCTCAAGAGGCCGTTGCCCGCCCTGGCAGCCATTGGCCGTTGCTCGCCGCGCGCCGCGGCGATCACCGCCTGGCAGGCAAGCGGGTCGAAGCGGCCCCGCTGCGCCTCGTCCTGCAACAACCGCGCGGCCTGTTCCTCGCTGAACGCCGGGCGCCAGGGGCGTGCGCCACGCAGTGCCTGCCAGGCCAGGCTGGCGGCCAGCAGGCGGTGTTCGGCCTGCAGCGCATCGCCGGCGAGGGCGCGGAAGTAGCCGCTGCCATCGAGCCGCTCGTAGGCATGCGCGGCCAGTTGGCCCGCTTCGACCAGACCGCCCGTCTGGGCGCAGGCGCGCTGGGTCCAGTAGGGCACCAGGCGTACCTGCTCCAGGTCACCGGCGAGCAGCGGCCCCGGCAGGTTCCAGATGCGGTTGGCCACCGAGGCGCGGCCGATGCCGTGGAGCAACGCCGCCCGGCCCAGGCGCTCGACGCCCGCCTCCGCCAGCCCCCAGAGCCGCGCCGCCGCACGCGCCAGTTCGGCGGCCTGGCGCGAATAGCCGGCCAGCCAGGGCAGCTTGAGGTCGATCACGTCGCCCACCAGGGTCAGCGAGACCTGCGGCCCGCTGTCGGACGCAACGGGCTCGGGCTCGCGCAGCGCCTCGAGCCAGTCCCGCGCATGACGCATGAGTTCGCCGGCCAGCGCGGCCGGGTAGAGGCGATCGCCCTGGCCGTCGATCCACTCAAGCGCGGCGTCCAGTCCGTGCACGCGGGAGAGAATCTCCAGGTCGCCGGCCAGCACCACCTGATAGACCACCTCCGGCACCTCGGGATGGCGCAAGCCGGCGGGGCGGCCCTGGCCGTCGAACTGCTCGAACACGTGGCGCAGGCCCTGCTCCACGGCCGTGTCGAGGCCGAGGGTGCGGGCGATATCGCCGGCGACCTCGCAGTGCACCTGGGCCAGCGGCGTGGTGCGCAGCATGGCGCGTTGCCCCGCCGCATCCAGGGTTTGCGCAAGCATGGCGCGGCGCCCGCCGACGTCGTCGCCGAGCAAATGCATGAAGCCCTCGGCGTTGGCCGTGCAGCCGGACCAGCGCAGCAATGCCACCTGGCGGGCGGCATCCGCCTGCGCCCGATCACCACCGCAGGCCTGCACCAGCCATTGCGCCAGGCGTGCGGTGCGGCGCGACTGGTCGATGGGCTGGCCCATGCTCAGATCGCCGACCATGGCCAGCGCCAGCATGGCGTCCTGCAGCGCGACGCCCTCAGTCTCCTGCATCTTGGTTCCCCACCCCTGTTCTGCACATTTTCGCGCCGCCCTCGGATAAACGACCGATACCGGGGCCGGCAAGCCCGCCCGACACTGGCGTCTCCCACTACTCAGGAGAATCCGCCATGCACCTACCCAAGCCCCTCGCCCTGGCCCTGGCCCTATCCGCCACGCTGCTGAGCGCCGCCAGCCAGGCCGCCACCGCTCAGCCCGCGGTGGTCATCGTCCACGGCGCCTTCGCCGACGGCTCCGACTGGGCCAAGGTCGTGCCGCTGCTGCAGGACCAGGGAATCGCCGTCACCGTGGTGCAGAACCCGCTGACCTCGCTGGCCGACGACGTCGCCGCCACCCAGCGCGTGCTGAACAATCAGGACGGCGACGTGGTGCTGGTCGGCCACTCCTGGGGCGGCACGGTGATCAGCCAGGCCGGTACCGACGACAAGGTGCGCGGGCTGGTCTACGTCGCCGCCTTCGCGCCCAATCCGGGCCAGTCCAGCGGAGAGCTCTATGGTGGCTATCCCACCGCGCCGGGATCCAGCCAGATCGCCGCCGACAAGAACGGCTATCTGTACCTGACCGCGCAGGGCATGGCCAACGATTTCGCCCAGGATCTGCCACGCGAACAGACCGCGGTGATGAGCGCCACCCAGGGCCCGATCCGCGCCGCCGCCTTCGAGGAGCGCACCAGCGTCGCCGCCTGGCAGCAGAAGCCGTCCTGGTACATCGTCGCCAGCGACGACCGCATGATCGTGCCGCAGATGCAGCGCGACTTCGCCAAAAAGATCGGCGCTCAGACCACCGAGCTCGCCGCCAGCCACGTACCGCAGCAATCGCGCCCCGAGGAGGTGGCCAAGGTGATACTCCAGGCGGTGCAGGAGAGCCAGGCGCGAGCCGGCAAGTAACACCTGCCGCAACGGGCAAGACGCGCGCCAGCGATGGCGCGCGCCTTGCTCATGCCTGGGGGCGACTAGCCTCCGCGCAGCGGCGTATCTCGATCAGGCCGGCGCGCTGGCCAGCATCGAGGGACGTTGGGCAAAGGCCTGCTGGAACCGGCTCAGCGCCGGATGCGCGGCGCGCCAGTCGAGATCGGCGAAACGGAAATCCAGATAGCCCAGGGCGCAGGCCACGCCGATCTGCGCCAGATCGACGGGGCCCTGCAGCCGGTCGGCCTGGCGCTCCAGCTCGGCCAGGGCGCGCTGCACCTTGCCCAGTTGCCCCTCCAGCCAGGCCTGCGACTGCTGCTCGGCTTGGCGCACGGCCTTTTCGTAACGCGCCAGCAGCGCGGCGTCCATCAGCCCGTCGGCCAGCGCCGCCAGGCGCAACACCGGCCAGCGCGTATCGTCCTGCGGCAGCAGACGGGCGCCGTCGTGCAGGGTGTCGAGGTACTCGCAGATCACCCGGCTGTCGTACAGCGCCTCGCCGCCGTCGCTCAGCAGCACCGGGATCTTGCCCAGCGGGTTGAGCGCGTTGACCCGCTCGTTGAGGGTGGTCGGCAGCACGGCGGTGTCGAGCAGCTCGATGCGCGCCAGCAGCCCGGTCTCAAAGGCCAGCACGCGAACCTTGCGGGCGAAGGGGGAGGCGGCGGCATAGATCAGTTGCATGTTTCTACTCTCCTCATGGGGGCTCGGCGCATCTGCCGGCGAGCTCTAGCAGGCTGTTGAAAAACTACCTACGTTGCCATTGCTGCGTTAAAAACAGGCTCGTGCGCGAGTCCGATCAAAATGCTCATTTACAGCTCGTAAAGTCGCCTGTGACCCCAGCCGTCTTTCGCCTGTTTTTGCAGGGCCGCCATCGGTATTGCACTGGCTGCCTCGCCTACGTTTTTCAACGGCCTCTAGCCCGAACCACGCTCCTGCTCGGGCAGCGATTGGCCCTGCACCGGCGCCATTTCCAGGCGGTCGCGGCCGCGCTGCTTGGCGCGGTAGAGCAGCTTGTCCACCGCGTTGAGGAAGTCCACCGCGCGGTCCTGGGCCTCGGGCACCGTGGTGCCGACGCCGAGGCTGATGGTCAGCAGCGGCGCCACCGTGGATTTCTCGTGGGGGATGCGCCGCTGGCGCACCAGCTGGCGGCAGCGTTCGGCGATATGACGGGCGGCGGCGGCATCGGTTTCCGGCAGCACCAGGACGAACTCCTCGCCGCCGAAACGCCCGACGAAATCCCGCGGCCGGCTGGCGGCGCCGCTCAGCGCCTGGCCGACGCTCTTCAGGCAGTCGTCGCCCTGGATATGCCCGTAGTGGTCGTTGTACTGCTTGAAGTGGTCGATATCCAGCAGGATCAGCGACAGCGGCTGGCGGGTACGCTGGGCATTGGCCCATTCGCTGGCCAGCACCGAGTCGAACATGCGCCGGTTGGCCACGCCGGTCAGGCCGTCCTTGTAGGAGAGCTCTTCGAGCTGCTGCTGCAGGCTGAGCAGTTGCTGCTCGGTCTGCTTGCGCTCGCTGATGTCGAACATGAAGCCGATCAGCGAATCCACCTCGCCCTTGTCGTCGCGCACCACGTGCACCACGTCGCGGATCCACACGTAATCGCCGGCGGCGGTCAGCGCACGGTAGTCGGCCTCGTGATCGACGCCGTTCTGCGACTGCGACACGCAGAAGGCCACCACCTGCTCGCGGTCCTCCGGGTGCATGCGCGCCGCCCAGTCCTCGGCGCTGACCCAGCTGGACTGCGCCCAGCCCAGCAGGCTTTCGATCTGCGGGCCGATGTAGGCGAAGGTCATGGTCTTCCAGTCGATCTTCCAGGGGATCGCCTTGGTCGATTCGAGCAGGGTCTTGTAGACCGCACTGTCGGTCTCGATGGCTTGGTTCACGGGCAATCCTCCGGCGGCGGATACGGCTGCCCGTTCCTTATACACCAGGCCCGGCCACCGTCGGCAAGCGCCGCGAGGCTGCCGTCCTGCCTATCGGGATAACCGGCGGTTATGCCGCCGGGCCCCTGCCAGGGGGCTCGCCGGCCGGCGCGCGGCGCCACCCTCACCTTTGGCTATGGGCATAAGGATTATTCAGAGGCCAGCCGGCCGACCCCGCCCTTAGCATGGCCGCGCACCTGTTACCAGGCTGCACGCCCTGCGGCGCCAGAACCGCAGGCGGACACCGAGCAGATATCAGGGGAGTACGGCATGACCACAACAACCCGCCTCGGCGCCCTGCGCCCGACGGCCTTGAGCCTGGCCCTCGGCCTGGCCGCCACGCAGCCGGCGCAGGCCGCCAGCTTCACCATCGGCGAGATCGAGGCGCGCTTCGATTCCTCGCTGTCGATCGGCGCCAGCTGGGCGATGGATGCGCCGGACAAGCGCTTCATCGGCCGCGCCAACGGCGGCACGGCCTCGACCCGCACCAGCGACGACGGCCGCCTCAACTTCAAGCGCGGCGAGACCTTCTCGAAGATCTTCAAGGGCATCCACGACCTGCAGCTCAGCCATGGCGACAGCGGCCTGTTCCTGCGCGGCAAGTACTGGTACGACTTCGAGCTCAAGGACGAGAGCCGCCTGCTCTACGACATCGACGACAGCGGCCGCGACCGCGCCGCCAAGGCCTCGGGCAGCGAGCTGCTGGACGCCTTCGTCTACCACAACTACCAGCTCGGCGAGCTGCCCGGCAGCGTGCGCGCCGGTCGCCAGGTGGTCAGCTGGGGCGAGAGCACCTTTATCGGCAACGGCATCAACGCCATCAACCCGGCCGACGTCGCCGCCTTCCGCCGCCCCGGCTCGGAGATCAAGGAAGGCCTGATCCCGGTGAGCATGCTCTACCTGACCCAGGGTCTGAGCGAGAACCTGTCGATCGAAGCCTTCTACCAGCTGCAGTGGGAGAAGACCGTGCTGGACAACTGCGGCACCTTCTTCGGCGGCGACGTCGCGCCCCAGGGCTGCGACCTGGGCATGACCACCTTCGGCAGCGACTTCGACCGCGACCCGGCGGTGTACGGCTGGGTGCCGCGCCTGGCGGATCAGGAGGCGCGCGACGGCGGCCAGTTCGGCGTAGCGCTGCGCTGGCTGGTGCCGGCGCTGAACGACACCGAGTTCGGCGTCTACGCGCTGAACTACCACAGCCGCACCCCGGAAAGCGTGTGGCGCGCCGGCCAGCCGAGCTTCGCCGCGATCAGCGGCGCCCCCGGCCCGGCCAGCGCCCGCTACGGCCTGGAATACCCCGAGGACATCCGCCTCTACGGCCTCAGCTTCGCCACCAGCCTGGCCAACGGCACGGCGCTGTCGGGGGAGATCAGCCATCGGCCGAACATGCCGCTGGCGCTCAACGGCACCGAGGTATCCACCGCCGCCAGCGTCGGCCAGCTGAACGACCTGCTCGGCCTCGACGGCCTGGCCATCTTCGACACTGGCTGGGCTGCCACCGCCCCGGGCGGCCGGGTACAGGGCTACAAGCGCATGCCCTTTACCCAGGCCCAGCTCAGCGCGGTGCGGGTGTTCGATCAGGTGCTGCGCGCCGACCGTCTGACCCTGGTCGGCGAAGTCGGCTTCAGTCATATCGGCGACCTCGGCCCCAGCGACGGCTCCGACCTGCGCTTCGGCCGCAGCAGCGTCTACGGCTACGGCGTGCTGCCGGACTCGGCCAGCGGCCTGGGCATGAGCGGCAACCAGCTGTGCACCGCGCTGCTCAACAGCGCCAACCCGGACCAGTGCAGCGACAAGGGCTTCTACACCCAGCACTCCTGGGGCTACCGCCTGCGCGCCATGCTCGAGTTCAACAGCGCCATCGCCGGGGTCAACCTCAAACCCAACCTGGCCTTCGCCCACGACGTCGAGGGTTACGGGCCGACCTTCACCGAGGGCAACCAATCGCTCAGCATCGGCATCGACGCCGACTACCTGTCCAGGTACAGCGCCAGCCTGAGTTACACCGACTACTTCGGCGGCGACTTCAACACCAACACCGACCGCGACTTCGTCGCCCTGAGCTTTGGCGTCAGTTTCTGACGCCCGATAAGGAGCACGCCATGATTCACAAGCAGTTGATCCAGGCCGGTTGCCTGGGCCTGAGCCTGCTCGCCGCCCAGGTACTGGCGGCGGTGCCGGCCGACCAGCTCGCCCGCCTCGGCGGCGACCTCACCCCGGTCGGCGCCGAGCGCGCCGGCAACGCCGACGGCAGCATCCCGGCCTGGACCGGCGGTATCGGCCGGGACGCCGGCCAGCGCAACGCCGACGGCTTCCTCAGCGATCCCTTCGCCGCCGACCAGCCGCTGTTCGTCATCACCGCGGCCAATGTCGAGCAGTACCGGGACAAGCTCACCCCCGGCCAGCTGGCGCTGTTCCAGCGCTATCCGACCACCTACCGCATCCCGGTCTACCCGACCCGGCGCTCGGTCGCCCTGCCGCAGAGCTATCTCGATGCCACCCGCGCCAACGCCGCCGCCACCCGTCTGGCCGAGGGCGGCAACGGCCTGCTCGACTACCGCAGCGGCGGCCTGCCGTTCGCCATTCCGCAGAACGGCCTGGAGGTGATCTGGAACCATATCGGCCGCTACCGCGGCCTGGGCTTCCAGCGCCAGGTGGTGCAGGCCTCGCCGCAGGCCAACGGCGCCTACACCCCCAGCGTGATCCGCCAGCAGCTGGCCTACCCGGCCGGGCTGTCCGACTACGCGCCGCAGGAGATGGCCAACGTCCTCTACTACTACCGCGAGGAGTTCCTCTCCCCGGCGCGCCTGGCCGGCGGCGTGCTGCTGGTGCACGAGACCATCAACCAGGTCAAGGAGCCGCGCATGGCCTGGCAGTACAACGCCGGCCAGCGCCGCGTGCGCCGCGCGCCGCAGATCGCCTACGACAGCCCCGGCGCCGAAGGCATGCGCACCATGGACGACCTCGATCTGTTCAACGGCTCGCCGGATCGCTTCGACTGGCAGCTGCTGGGCAAGAAGGAAATCTACATCCCCTACAACAGCTACCAGCTCGGCTCGCCCAAGCTCAAGTACGCCGACATCATCCAGCCCGGGCATATCAACCCCGAGCACACTCGCTACGAGCTGCACCGGGTCTGGCACGTCAGCGCCACGCTGAAGCCGGGACAGCGCCACGTCTACTCGCGACGTGACCTCTACATCGACGAGGACAGCTGGCAGGCCGCCCAGGCCGATGCCTACGACGGCCGCGGCCAGCTGTGGCGGGTGTCCGAGGGCCACGCCAGCTTCTTCTACGACCAGCAGAGCCCGCAGTACAACGCCGAGACCCACTACGACGTGCTGTCCGGACGCTATGCGGTCAACGCCCTGTACAACGAGGAGAAGCAGGCCTACCGCTTCGACCAGACCTTCAACCGCAAGCAGTTCACCCCCAGCGCCCTGCGCGCCAGCGGTATCCGCTGAGCAACGAGCACTGCATCGCGCTAACCTCACGGCGGCTTCGGCCGCCGCTTTTTTGCCAGCGCGGCAATGGGCCAGCGGCACCCGGGCAGGTGCGGCTTCAGCCGCGAACCTGGCCGCGGGGGCGGCCCACAAGTTTTCTCCATGGGGCGTATTTTTTGCTTTAAATTCCGTCCGTTACCCTCACGTTAGCGCGGATATCCGATGAAACTGCACCAGCTGCGCGCCCTGCTCGCGATCTGCGAAAGTGGCAGCATCCAGGAGGCCTCGCGCCTGCTGCATATCTCCCAGCCGGCCCTGTCCAAAGGCATCAAGGAACTCGAGGCGGAACTCGGCGTGCCGCTGCTGGTGCGCTCCAACCGCGGCATCACCGTCACCGAGTACGGCGAGCGCCTGGTGCGCCGCGCGCGCCTGATCCTCGAGGAGGTGCGCCGCGCCCGCGAGGAGATCGAGAGCCTCAAGGGCACCATGGACGGCAAGCTGGCCATCGGCGTATCGCCGGTCACCCCCGGCGCCCAGTTCATCACCAGTCTCAACCGCTACCGCAAGCGCTACCCCAAGGTGCAGGTGCAGATCCACGAGCTGCGCCCGTCCAAGCTGATCGAGGGCCTGCGCGAGGGCCAGCTCGACCTGGTGCTGACGTCCCTGCCGGCCAGCCGTTGCAGCGACGGTTTCCACTGGACCGAGCTGTTCTCCCAGCCGGCGGTGCTGGCGGTGCGCAAGGGCCACCCGCTGGGTGGCGCGCGGTCGCTGCGCGAGCTGCTCGACGAGGAGTGGCTGCTGCAGGATTCGCTGGAGCTGTCCAAGGTCGGCATGATGTTCGAGCAGCACCGCATCGAGCCGCCGCAGCGGGTCATCGAGTGCGCCTCGGTGGTGCTGTTCTCCGAGCTGGCGCTGAATACCGACGCGGTCAGCTACTGGTCGCGGCGCCTGCTCGACCACGTGCAGAAGCTCGGCCAGGAGCTGCAGGTGCTCGACCTGCAGGAACAGGTGCCGCCGATGAACATTTCCCTGGTCTGCCGTGACCAGGAGCTGATGACCCGCGAAGCCAAGATCCTGGCCGACGAGCTGGTCTACGCCTATACCAGTCCGCACGCGGCCAGGCCGGCGGGCAGCGACGCCCCATAACCAGGGGCGATAAGCATGCGCAGAGGTGATTATTCAGCCTCGGCGCCCTGCGGCATGCTGCGCAGCACTGGCCGCCACCTCGCCCGCTGCGCAGGTGGCTCGCCCCCAGCCTGCCACGGAGCCCCGCATGACCCAGCCCACCCCCTCGCGCCGGATTCTGGTGGTCGCCCTGCTGATGGCGGTGATGATCATCAGCGTGCTGGACAAGACCATCTTCGCCTTCGCCGGCCCGCAGATCATCGACGAGCTGCAGCTGTCGCCGGAGCAGTTCGGCTTCATCGGCAGCGCGTTCTTCTTCCTCTATTCGATTTCCGGGGTGCTGGTGGGGTTTCTCGCCAACCGCCTGCCGAGCCGCTGGATTCTCTCCGGCATGTCGCTGGTGTGGATGGCCGCGCAGCTGCTCACCGCGCTGGCGACCAGCTTCTACACCCTGGTCGCCAGCCGCCTGCTGCTCGGCGCCGGCTGCGGCCCGGGCACCGCGGTGACCCAGCACGCCTGCTTCAAGTGGTACGCACCGCGCGAGCGGGTGCTGCCGGCAGCATTGATTCAGGTGGCGATCATGCTCGGTGCCATCGCGGGCGCCCTGGCCCTGCCGCTGCTGATCGAGCGCCTGGGCTGGCGCGCCGGCTACCTGCTGCTGGCCGGCGTCGGCCTGCTCTGGCTGCTGCTGTGGCAGCTGTGCGGCCGCGAGGGCCAGTACGACGACGCCAATGACGACAGCGGCGGCGCCGCTCTGCCGTACCGCCACCTGCTGCTCAACCGCACCTTCGTCGGCATCACCCTGATCGCCTTCTGCAGCTACCTGCCCAACGCCCTGCTCTACAGCTGGCTGCCCACCTACCTGCAGAAGGGCCTGGGGCTGACGCCGATGCAGTCCGGCTACCTGGTGCTGTCCACCACCCTCGGCGTGATCGTCCTCAACCTGCTGGTTTCCAGCCTGTCGCAACGGGCCCTGCAACGCGGCGCCAGCGTGCGCGCGGCGATGGTCATGCCGCCGCTGCTGGCCTGCCTGGTCGCCGCCCTGGCCTTCGCCCTGATGGGCCTGAGCGCCACCGGCCTGGCCGCCACCCTGGGGCTGTTCCTCGTCGGCGGCATCCTGGTCAACCTGCTCTCGGCCTTCGGCTACAGCATCGTCGCCTACATAGTCCCGGCACGGCAGCGCGGCAGCATGCTGGCCATCCATATCGGTCTGCTGACCAGCGCCGGCATGCTCGCCCCCCACCTGGTCGGCCAGGCCATCGGCTGGCAGGGCGGCGACCTGGTCGCCGGCTTCGAGCTGGCCATCGGCCTGTTCGGCCTCGCCCTGCTGGCCAGCACCCTGCTCGGCCTGCTGCTGGTCGACCCGGAGCGCAGCCGCCGCGACCTGGCCGTGCCTGCCGACACCCCCGAATCCACCCCCGCGCCGGCCCCGAGCCAGGCCTGAGTCAGGAAGCCTCTGCCATGCAGCACCGCGTCCCCACCCCGCAGCAACGCCCCGAGTCCCTCGAACTGCAGCCGAACTGGCGCCAGGCCGAGGTCGAGGACGGCTTCTGCGTGGTCGCCGTCGGCGACATCATCATCACCCACGCCATCGCCGCGAAGCTGGCGCGCAAGTCGCCCGAACTGCTGCAGATCCTGCGCCGCGGCGACGTGCTGGTGGGCAACTACGAAGGCACCGCCATCGACCTGAACAGCTTCGCCGGCTACCCCGAGGCGCTGTCCGGCTTCTCCTGGCTGATCAGCGACCCGGACGCCCCGGCGGACCTGGCCGAGCTCGGTTTCAACCTGCTGGCGCGGGCCAACAACCACGCGCTGGACTGGGGCGTGGCCGGCATGCGCATGACCGACGCGCTGCTCGATGCCGCCGGCATCGCCCACGCCGGTACCGGCGACAGCCTGGCCGCCGCGCGGGCGCCGGCCTTCGTCAATACCGCCAAGGCGCGGGTGTCGCTGACCTCCTACGCCACCACCTTCGAGGCCAACGCCCCGGCCGCCGACGGCCTCGGCCAGGTGGCGCCGCGGCCCGGCCTCAATCCGCTGCGCACCACGCCGCACCGCCTGGTCAGCGCCGAGGACTTCGCCGTGCTCAAGCGCCTCAACGCCCAGGAGGCCTACCAGGACCATTACCTGCTCAAGGCCCTGCACGGCGAACACAGCCTGCACCTGGGCATGGCCCTGCACTACCGCGTCGACCCCGCTGCCGCGCCGGGCAGCCTGCGCATCCACTACCAATGCGACCCGCGCGACCAGGCCGAGATCCTCCGCCACCAGCGCCAGGCCAAGCAGACCAGCGACTTCAGCATCGTCGCCCAGCACACCCATGAGCCGGACAACTTCACCGCCGCGGTGCCCGATTACCTGCCGGCGCTGGCCCGCCAGCTGGTCGACAACGGCGCCGACATGCTCTGCGGCCACGGCCCGCATCAGCTGCGCGGCATCGAGATTTACGCCGGCAAGCCGCTGCTCTACTCGCTGGGCAACTTCTGCTTCATGGACAACAGCATGCAGATCGTCCCGGCGGACAAGTGGGAGAGCCGCGAGTGGCAGGCCGCCGAGGCGCTGATCGGGCCCAAGGGCATCACCAACCCGCGCCTGAGCACCCCGGCCGAGTTCCTCGAATGGAAGCGCGTGGCCGGTCTCTTCGGCGCGCCGATCTGGTTCGAGAGCGTGGTCGCCGAGTGCCGCTTCCGCGCCGACGGCCAGCTGCGCGAACTGTTGCTGCACCCCATCGAACTGGGCCATGGCGGACGCGACGCCGAACGCGGCATTCCGCGCCTGGCCTTCGATACGGCGGACAACCAGAACCAGGCGCGGCGCATCCTCGAGCGTCTGGCCGGGCTGTCTGCCGAGTTCGGCACACGCATCGAGATCGAGACGGTGGAGTACGCCGGCCGGGCCAGCAGCCTGGGCCGCGTCGTGCTCGACGCCTGACCCCGGCCGGCCGCCCAAAAGGCCGCCGGCGCCGCACCACCACCCACTCGCCGTCGCCCGGCGCAGGCCAACCGCCTGCGCCACGGGCCCGGCCATGCCCGCCCACCCGCGCGGGCGCCCGACCACCGACACGGAACGCGCCATGAACCTGTCCTGTTTCGCCCAGAGCTACGCCGAAGCCCGGCAGAAATTTCTCGCCAGCTGCGCCCGCCGCGGCCTCGCCGTGGACAGCCACGTCCACCCGCTGCCCGGCCGCGACGGCGAACAACTGGCCATCGACGTGGCCCGCCTCGGTGCCGCCGACGCCGCCAACCTGCTGGTGCTGAGCAGCGGCTGCCACGGCATCGAGGGTTTCTGCGGCTCGGCCATCCAGATCGACCGGCTCGACGACGACGCCTGGTTCGCCGCCTGCCAGCGCGGCGACCTGGCGCTGCTGTATATCCACGCGCTGAATCCCTACGGCTTTTCCTGGCAGCGCCGGGTGACCCAGGAGAACGTCGACCTCAACCGCAACTTCCAGGACTTCGCTGCGCCGCTGGCGGACAACCCCGACTACCGCGCGGTGGCCAAGCTGCTGCTGCCCGAGCGCTGCCCGCCGACCCTGGCCAGCACCCTGGGGCTGTACGGCTACGCCCTGCGTCATGGGCGCAAGGCGCTGCAGGCGGCGATCTCGCGCGGCCAGCACGGCGACCCGCGCGGCCTGTTCTTCGCCGGCACCGAGCCGACCTGGAGCAACCGCCAGCTGCGCCAGATTCTTCGTCAGCATGGCCGCCAGTGCCGGCGCATCGGCTGGATCGACGTGCACACCGGGCTCGGCCCCAGCGGCTACGGCGAGCGCATCTACAAGGGCCGCCAGGAGCCCGCGGACATCGCCCGCGCACGTCAGTGGTGGGGGCCGCAGGTAACCAACAGCGCCGAGGGCAACTCCGCCTCCAGCGAGCTCAACGGCACCCTCGACCTGGCGGTGCTGGTCGAATGCGCCCAGGCCCAGTACAACGGCCTGACCCTGGAGTACGGCACCCAGCCGGGGCTCAAGGTGCTCACCGCGCTGCGCGCCGAGCAGTGGCTGGAGAACCGCCCGGACACCGACGCCGCCACCCGCGCACGGATCAAGGCGCAGCTGCGCGCCGCCTTCTACGTCGAGACCGACGCCTGGAAACGCCAGGTGCTGGAACAGGCCCGCGAGGTCCTGGAACTGACCCGCCAGGGCCTGGCCACGCCGCTGCAGGCCCCGCGCCAGAGCGCGAGCCAGCCAATTGCCGAGCAATATTCGGGAGTGCGCGCCGGCTCATAAACCCGGCAGCGCACGGGCCCACAGGGTCCGGCCATAAGGTCCCTAACCCCAGCCCTCCAGGCGCATGGTGGCGCGCACCAGGCGCTGCTCTTCCTGCTCGATCTCCTGCAGGTTGTCGCGGATGCTGTGGATATGGTCGCGCGCGGCGCGCTGCGCCTGTTCCGGCAGGCGCTCGATCACCGCGTGATACAGCCGCGAGTGCTGGCGGTCGATCTGCCGTTTCTGCGCCGGGCGGTGGTAGAGGTTGTTCACCGAGGCGAACACCGTGCTGAGCATCAGGTCGGTCAGCGACTGCAGGGTGTGCACCAGCACCGGGTTGTGCGAGGCCTCGCAGATGGCCAGGTGGAAGGCGTGGTCGAGACGCGCGTGCTCACGCGGGTCGACCGGGCTGTCCTGGGTATGGGCGGCGAGCATTTCCTCGTAACGCCGGGTCAGCAACACGAAATCCGCCTCGGTGCCGCGCAGCGCCGCCAGGCGCGCCGACTCGCCCTCGAGCAGGCCGCGCACTTCCAGCAGGTCGTAGAGGGTGCGCGGCTGCGAGTTGAACAGGTGCATCAGCGGGCTGGCGTCGCGCTCGCCGCTGAGCTTGGCCACCCGCGAATCGCGGCCCTGGGCGGTGTCGATGATGCCGCGCCCGCGCAGCACCTTGAGCCCCTCGCGCAGCGCCGAACGGGAGATGCCCAGCTTCTCGCACAGGCGCCGTTCCGACGGCAGCGGCTGGCCCACCTTGAGCACGCCGTCGACGATCAGCCGCTCGATGCGCTCGGCCACCACGTCGCTGACCTGGCGCCGCGCCGCGCCCTGTTGCCCGTCCATTCGCCACCTCCACCGCACTGGTCGTACCAATTTCTAAGGGCCACCTTAGATCGCGCGCACGCCCAGAGGCAAGCCGCGAAGGATAAGACCTTAGGCCAATCCAGGGCGAAGGCCTGGCGCAAGAAACTGGTCCTACCAGCGCCCAAGAAGATGGACGCAGGGACAAGGCCGACCTAAACATGCGGCCCATGGTCGCAGCCTGACCCTTGATAACAATTACGTTCCCGAATCGAGCCTGCCATGAGCATTCTGTACGACGAGCGCATCGACGGCGCGCTGCCCAAGGTCGACAAGGCCGCCCTGCTGGCGGAATTGCGCCAGCGCCTGCCCGACCTCGACATCCTGCACACCACCGAAGACCTCACGCCCTACGAGTGCGACGGCCTGTCCGCCTACCGCACCACGCCCATGCTGGTGGTGCTGCCCGAACGCATCGAGCAGGTGCAGCAGCTGCTCCAGCTCTGCCACGCCCGCGGCGTACCGGTGGTGGCGCGCGGCGCCGGCACCGGCCTGTCCGGCGGCGCGCTGCCGCTGGAGCAGGGCATCCTGCTGGTGATGGCGCGCTTCAACCAGATTCTCGAGATCAACCGCGAAGGCCGCTTCGCCCGCGTCCAGCCCGGCGTGCGCAACCTGGCGATCTCCCAGGCCGCCGCGCCCTTCGACCTCTACTACGCGCCGGACCCCTCGTCGCAGATCGCCTGCTCCATCGGCGGCAACGTCGCCGAGAATGCCGGCGGCGTGCACTGCCTGAAGTACGGCCTGACCGTGCACAACCTGCTCAAGGTCGAGATTCTCACCGTCGAGGGCGAGTTCATGACCCTCGGCAGCGACGCCCTCGACGCCCCCGGCTTCGACCTGCTGGCGCTGTTCACCGGCTCCGAGGGCATGCTCGGCATCGTCACCGAAGTCACCGTCAAGCTGCTGCCCAAGCCGCAGGTGGCCAAGGTGCTGCTGGCGGCCTTCGACTCGGTGGAAAAGGCCGGCCGCGCGGTGGGCGACATCATCGCCGCCGGCATCATTCCCGGCGGCCTGGAGATGATGGACAACCTGGCGATCAGGGCGGCGGAGGACTTTATCCACGCCGGCTACCCGGTGGAGGCCGAGGCCATCCTGCTCTGCGAGCTGGACGGCGTCGAAGCCGACGTGGCCGACGACTGCGAGCGGGTGCGCGCGGTGCTGAAAAAGGCCGGCGCCACCGAAGTGCGCCAGGCCCGTGACGAGGCCGAGCGGGTGAAGTTCTGGGCCGGGCGCAAGAACGCCTTCCCCGCGGTCGGGCGCATCTCGCCGGACTACTACTGCATGGACGGCACCATCCCGCGCCGCGAGCTGCCCGGGGTGCTGCGCGGCATCGCCGAACTGTCGGCCGAATACGGCCTGCGCGTGGCCAACGTGTTCCACGCCGGCGACGGCAACATGCATCCCTTGATCCTCTTCGATGCCAACGTGCCCGGCGAGCTGGAGCGGGCCGAGGCCATCGGCGGCAAGATCCTCGAACTCTGCGTCAAGGTCGGCGGCAGCATCACCGGCGAGCACGGTGTCGGCCGCGAGAAGATCAACCAGATGTGCGCGCAGTTCAACAGCGACGAAATCACCCTGTTCCATGCGGTGAAGGCGGCGTTCGATCCGGCCGGCCTGCTCAACCCGGGCAAGAACATTCCCACCCTGCACCGCTGCGCCGAGTTCGGCGCCATGCACGTGCACCACGGCCAACTGCCCTTCCCGGAACTGGAGCGTTTCTGATGTCGCATGATTTCGACGCCAGCGCCGCGCTGCTGGAACAGGTCAACCACGCGCTGAACAGCGCCACCGTGCTGCGCATCCAGGGCAGCGCCAGCAAGGCCCATCTCGGCCGCGCCACCACCGGCGAGGTGCTGGATACCCGCAGCCATCGCGGCATCGTCAGCTATGACCCCACCGAGCTGGTGCTCACCGCCCGCGCCGGCACCCCGCTCGCCGAGATCGAGGCGGCGCTGGAAGCCAACAACCAGATGCTGCCGTGCGAACCGCCGCACCTGGGCGATGGCGCTACCCTCGGCGGCATGGTCGCCGCCGGGCTGTCCGGCCCGCGCCGGCCCTGGGCCGGTTCGGTGCGCGACCAGGTGCTCGGCACCCGCGTGATCACCGGTCAGGGCAAGCTGCTGCGCTTCGGTGGCGAGGTGATGAAGAACGTCGCCGGCTACGACCTGTCGCGCCTGCTGGCTGGCAGCTTCGGCTGCCTCGGCCTGCTCACCGAGGTGTCGCTCAAGGTGCTGCCCAAGCCGCGCCAGGCGCTCAGCCTGCGCCTGGAAGTGGACGCCCTGCACGCGCTGAACAAGCTCGCCGAATGGGGCCAGCAGCCGCTGCCGATCAGCGCCGCCAGCCACGACGGTGCGGCGCTGCACCTGCGCCTGGAAGGCGGCGAGGGTTCGGTGCAGGCTGCGCGCCAGCGCCTCGGCGGCGAGGAAATCGACAACGGCTACTGGCTGCAGCTGCGCGAGCAGCGCCTGCCGTTCTTCGCCGGCGAAGGCACCCTGTGGCGCCTGTCACTACCGGTGGGTAGCGGGCTGCTCGACCTGCCCGGGCGCCAGTTGATCGACTGGGGCGGCGCCCAGCGCTGGCTGAAATCCGACGCCGATGGCGCGCTGATCCAGCGCGTGCTGGCCAAGCTCGGCGGCCACGCCACCTGCTTCGCCGCAGGTACCGAACAACCCTTCCAGCCGCTGGCCGCGCCGCTGCTGCGCTACCAGCGCCAGCTCAAGCAACAGCTCGATCCCCAGGGCATCTTCAACCCTGGCCGCATGTACGCCGAGGTATAAGCCGTGCAGACCAACCTGAGTGAACAAGCCAAGCTTCTGCCGCGCGCCGAGGAAGCCGAGCGGGTGCTGCGCTCCTGCGTGCATTGCGGTTTCTGCAACGCCACCTGCCCGACCTACCAGCTGCTCGGCGACGAGCTGGACGGCCCGCGCGGGCGTATCTACCTGATCAAGCAGATGCTCGAGGGCGGCGAGGTCACCGCCAAGACCCAGCAGCATCTGGACCGCTGCCTGACCTGCCGCAACTGCGAAACCACCTGCCCGTCCGGCGTGCAGTACCACAACCTGCTGGATATCGGCCGCGAACTGGTCGAACAGGCGGTGCCGCGGCCGCTGAGCGAGCGCCTGCTGCGCCAGGGCCTGCGCGCCGTGGTACCGCGCCCGGCGCTGTTCAAGGCGCTGACCCAGACCGGCCTGGCCCTGCGCCCGCTGCTGCCGGCCACGCTCAAGGCCAAGCTGCCGCGCCAGATTCGCCCGGCCAAGCCACGGCCGACCGTGCAGCATGCGCGCCGCGTGCTGATGCTCGAAGGCTGCGTGCAGCCGGGGCTGTCGCCCAACACCAACGCCGCCACCGCGCGCGTGCTCGATCGCCTCGGCATCGGCGTCACGCCGATCCGCGAGGCCGGCTGCTGCGGCGCCGTCGACTACCACCTCAACGCCCAGGAGGCGGGGCTCAACCGCGCGCGGCAGAACATCGACGCCTGGTGGCCGGCCATCGAAGCCGGCGCCGAAGCCATAGTACAGACCGCCAGCGGCTGCGGCGCCTTCGTCAAGGACTACGGCCATCTGCTCGCCGGCGATCCGGCCTATGCGACCAAGGCGGCGCGGGTCAGCGCCCTGGCCAAGGACCTGGTCGAGGTGCTGCAGGGCGAAGCACTGGAAAAGCTGCAGGTACGCGCCGAGCAGCGCCTGGCCTTCCACTGTCCCTGCACCCTGCAGCACGCGCAGAAGCTCGGCGGCGCCGTGGAAGGCGTGCTGAGCCGCCTCGGCTTCGGCCTCACCGCCGTGCCGGACGGCCACCTGTGCTGCGGCTCGGCCGGCACCTATTCGCTGACCCAGCCGGAGCTGTCGCGCCAGCTGCGCGACAACAAGCTCAATGCCCTGGAGAGCGGTCAGCCCGACGCCATCGTCACCGCCAATATCGGCTGCCAGACCCACCTGGACAGTGCCGGACGCACGCCGGTAAGGCACTGGATCGAGCTGGTCGAGGAGGCGATGGAATAAGCCCGACAGTTGCCGCCCGTAGGTTGGGTTGAGTCGCGCAGCGGCGAAGCCCAACGGGCAGACGACCTGGCGAATCGCGTTGGGCTTCGCTGCGCTCAGCCCAACCTACGGAGCAGCTCGAAGACAAGACCGCGCGTAGCCGGATGCCATCCGGGACGCCCCCAACAGCCCCCGGCATTGGTCCGGGTCAAGCACCACGAGGTATGCCATGCAGCACAAAGCCGTACTCAGCCAGAACGAAGTCGCCCTGATCATCCAGGCGGCCCGCAGCGAAGCGCAGCAACAGGGCTGGGCCGTGGCCATCGCCGTGGTCGACGACGGCGGCCACCCGCTGGCGCTGGAACGCCTCGACGGCTGCGCGCCGATCGGCGCCTACATCGCCACCGAAAAGGCGCGCAGCGCCGCCCTCGGCCGTCGCGAAACCAAGGGCTACGAGGACATGGTCAATGGTGGCCGTAGCGCCTTCCTCAGCGCGCCGCTGATCACCTCGCTGGAAGGCGGCGTGCCGGTGCTGGTGGACGGCCAGGTAGTCGGCGCCGTCGGCGTGTCCGGGGTCAAGGCCGACCAGGACGCGCAGGTGGCCAAGGCGGGTATCGCGGCGCTGTAAGCCGCGCGCCGTTTCTTCCCGCCAGACGAATTTCACAGGCATCCCAGACAACCCGGATGCAGACAGGAGAACAGCAAAATGACCGAACGCGTGCAATGTCAGCGCCTGCAGGTGGCCGCCGAACTCAAGCAGTTCATCGAAAGCGAAGTGCTGCCCGGCAGCGGTATCGAGGCAGCGGCCTTCTGGAGCGGCTTCGACGCCCTGGTGCACGACCTGGCGCCGCGTAACCGCGCGCTGCTGGCCGAACGCGACCGCCTGCAGACCGAGCTGGATACCTGGCATCGCGCCAACCCCGGCCCGATCCGCGACATGGCCGCCTACCGCGCCTTCCTCGAGTCCATCGGCTACCTGCTGCCGCAGCCGGAGAAGGTCAAGGTCAGTACCGCCAATGTCGACAGCGAGATCGCCAGCCAGGCCGGCCCGCAGCTGGTGGTGCCGGTGATGAACGCGCGCTACGCGCTGAATGCCGCCAACGCCCGCTGGGGCTCGCTGTACGACGCGCTGTACGGCACCGATGCGATCAGTGAAGCGGGTGGCGCCAGCAAGGGCCCGGGCTACAACGAGGTGCGCGGCGCCAAGGTGATCGCCTTCGCCCGCGCCTTCCTCGACCAGGCGGCGCCGCTGGCCAAGGGCTCGCACGCCGACGCCCGCGCCTATGCCGTGGTCGCCGGCCAGTTGCAGGTGACCCTCGGCAGCGGCGCGCAGAGCGCCCTGGCCCAGCCGGAGAAGTTCGTCGGCTACCAGGGCGAGGCGGCCACGCCGAGCGCCGTGCTGCTGAAGAATCACGGCCTGCATTTCGAGATCCAGATCGACGCCAGCAGCCCCATCGGCCGCAGCGACGCCGCCGGGGTCAAGGACGTGCTGATGGAAGCGGCGCTGTCGACCATCATGGACTGCGAGGACTCGGTGGCCGCCGTCGACGCCGCCGACAAGGTGCTGGTCTACCGCAACTGGCTGGGCCTGATGAAGGGCGACCTGGCCGAGGAGCTGGACAAGGGCGGCAAGCGCATCGTCCGTCGCCTCAACCCGGATCGGGTGTATACCGCCGCCGACGGCAGCGAGCTGTGCCTGCACGGCCGCTCGCTGCTGTTCGTGCGCAACGTCGGCCACCTGATGAGCAACCCGGCGATCCTCGATGGCGAAGGCCAGGAGATCCCCGAGGGCATTCTCGATGCGGTGGTCACCAGCCTGATCGCCCTGCACGACCTGCAGCGCCGCGGCAATTCGCGCAGCGGCAGCGTCTATATCGTCAAGCCGAAGATGCACGGCCCGTTCGAGGTGGCCTTCGCCAACGAGCTGTTCGGCCGCGTCGAGCAGTTGCTGGGCATGCCGGTCGATACCCTGAAGATGGGCATCATGGACGAGGAGCGGCGTACCAGCGTCAACCTCAAGGCCTGCATCGAAGCCGCCAGCGCACGGGTGGCCTTTATCAACACCGGCTTCCTCGACCGCACCGGCGACGAGATGCATACGGCGATGGAGGCCGGCGCCATGCTGCGCAAGGGCGACATGAAATCCAGCGCCTGGATCGCCGCCTACGAGCGCAACAACGTGCTGGTCGGCCTGGCCTGCGGGCTGCGCGGCAAGGCGCAGATCGGCAAGGGCATGTGGGCCATGCCGGACCTGATGGCGGCCATGCTCGAGCAGAAGATCGGCCACCCCAAGGCCGGCGCCAACACCGCCTGGGTGCCGTCGCCGACCGCCGCCGTGCTGCACGCCCTGCACTACCACCAGGTGGACGTGCAGGCGGTGCAACGCGAGCTGGAGCTGATCGACCTGGCCGAGCAGCGCGACGGCCTGCTGAACGACCTGCTCAGCGTGCCGGTCAGCGCCGAGCGGCCGTGGAGCGCCAGCGACATCCAGCAGGAACTGGACAACAACTGCCAGGGCATCCTCGGTTACGTGGTGCGCTGGGTCGAACAGGGCGTCGGCTGCTCCAAGGTGCCGGATATCCACAACGTCGGCCTGATGGAAGACCGCGCCACCCTGCGCATCTCGGCTCAGCACATCGCCAACTGGCTACACCACGGCGTGGTCGGCGAAGCCCAGGTGCGCGAGGCGCTGCAGCGCATGGCCCAGGTGGTCGACGGGCAGAACGCCGGCGACGCCGCCTACCGGCCGATGGCGCCGAACTTCGAGCAATCCCACGCCTTCCGCGCCGCCTGCGACCTGGTGTTCAAGGGCCGCGAGCAGCCGTCCGGCTACACCGAGCCGCTGCTGCATGCCTGGCGCCTGCGCTTTAAAGAGGAGGTTTGAGCATCTCACCGATCATGTAGGAGCGGCGCCCCGCCGCGAAGCTGGAGAAAAGCTTCGCCCCCGGGGCGGGGCTCCTACACAAGCGGGTTAACAACCGTGGATGGCTCTTGACGCCTCCACGGAGCAGTAGCAAGCCCTGACGGCTCCTGGCCGTCGGGGCTTTCGAGCATGAGCGCGGCGGCGGGCGATCCCCCTCGCCGCAGCTCCCGGAAGGGTCGGTGCCGTGGCGCCCGGCCGTTCCAGATGCGTGGCGCCGGGTCATCCCCGGAAAACTGTGGTTCACAAGAAAAAGAAGGAACCAACCCATGAGTCAAACGCTGCTGTCCATCCTGGCATTCGTGCCGCTGGTGCTGGCGGGGGTACTGCTGATCGGCTTTCGCTGGCCGGCCAAGTACGCGATGCCGCTGGTGTTCGTCCTCACCGCCCTGATCGGCCTGACGGCCTGGGACATGTCCCTCAACCGGGTCGTCGCCTCCAGCCTGCAGGGGCTGATCCTCACCGCCTCGATCCTGTGGATCATCTTCGGCGCCATCCTGCTGCTCAACACCCTCAAGCATTCGGGGGGCATCAGCGCGATCCGCCGCGGCTTCTCCAACATCACCCCGGATCGCCGGGTGCAGGCGCTGATCGTCGCCTGGCTGTTCGGCTGCTTCATCGAGGGCGCCTCCGGCTTCGGCACCCCGGCCGCGGTGGCCGCGCCGCTGCTGGTGGCGCTGGGCTTCCCGGCGCTGGCCGCGGTGGTGCTGGGGATGATGGTGCAGTCCACCCCGGTGTCCTTCGGCGCGGTGGGCACGCCGATCCTGGTGGGCGTCGGCGCCGGCCTGGACAAGACCGGCATCAGCGCCCAGCTGGTGGCCAACGGCAGCGACTGGGAGACCTTCTTCCACCTGATCTACTCGCGGGTGGCGATCACCCACGGCCTGATCGGCCTGCTGATGCCGCTGGTCATGGTGATGATCATGACCCGCTTCTTCGGCAAGAATCAGAGCTGGAAGGAAGGCCTGGCGGTAGCGCCGTTCGCCATCTTCACCGCCTTCGCCTTCTCCCTGCCGTACATGGCCGCCGGGGTGTTCCTCGGCCCCGAGTTCCCGTCGATGATCGGCGCCCTGGTCGGCCTGGCCATTGTGGTGCCGGCGGCCAAGGCCGGCTTCCTGCTGCCCAAGGAGCAGTGGGACTTCGCCGACCCCAAGGACTGGCCGAGCGAGTGGATGGGCAAGATCGAGATGAAGCTGGACGATATCGCCGGCAAGACGCCGATCTCGGTGCCCATGGCCTGGGCGCCCTACCTGCTGCTGGCGGTGTTCCTGGTGATCTCGCGTACTTTCCCTGAAGTGAAGGCGGCCATGATGAGCCTGAGCTTCGGCTGGAAGGACATCCTCGGCGAGACCGGCGTGTCCGGCACCATCGAGCCGCTGTACCTGCCCGGCGGCATCCTGTGCATGGTGGTGCTGGCCACCTTCTTGCTCCATCGCATGCGTTTCGCCGAGCTCAAGGCGGCAGTGGGCGAATCGAGCAAGACCCTGCTTGGCGCCGGCTTCGTGCTGATCTTCACCATCCCCATGGTGCGCATCCTGATCAACTCGGGGGTCAATGGCAGCGACCTGATGTCGATGCCGGTGGCCATGGCGCAGCTGGTGGCCGATAGCGTCGGCGGCGTCTATCCCTTCTTCGCCCCGGCCGTGGGCGCGCTGGGCGCCTTCATCGCCGGCTCCAACACGGTGTCGAACCTGATGCTGGCGCAGTTCCAGTTCAACACCGCTGGGCTGATCGGGGTCTCCGGGGCGATGATGGTGGCGCTGCAGTCGGTGGGCGCGGCGGCCGGTAACATGATCGCCATCCACAACGTGGTGGCGGCCTCGGCCACCGTCGGCCTGCTCGGGCGCGAGGGCATCACCCTGCGCAAGACCATCCTGCCGACCCTCTACTACCTGCTGGCCGCCGGCTCCATCGCACTGATCGCCATGTACCTGATGCTGATCAGCGACCCGCTGCATCTGGCCGGCTGAGACCCAACTTTGGTTGGCCCGCGCGGGGCGGCATTCGTCGCCCCGCCGCTTGGCGCCTGTCGGCAATTGCGGTAGCGTGCCTCGCGCAACTGAGATTCGCCTGAGGTTTATATGAAGAAGTGGCAATGCGTGGTCTGTGGACTGGTATACGACGAGAGCCAGGGCTGGCCTGACGAGGGCATCGCCGCCGGCACCCGCTGGGAAGACGTGCCGGAAGACTGGCTGTGCCCCGACTGCGGCGTCGGCAAGATGGATTTCGAGATGATCGAGATCGGCTGAGCGCGCTTCGTTTTCATCGCAACGGCGACCCTCGGGTCGCCGTTTTTATTGGCTCGGCGCTATTCGCCGCCGACGGCGAAGTTGGGCAGGCTGTCCACCGGCTGGCGGAAGCTGAAGGGAATCGACTCCACCGCCAGGCCGACGTTGCGCTGCACCACGAAGTGCAAATGCGGGCCGGTGCTGTTGCCGGTGTTGCCGGAGCGCGCCAGCAGGCTGCCGGTCTCCACCCGCTGGCCCTCGCGCACGCTCACCGAGCCCTTCATCAGGTGCAGGTAGACGCCCATGGTGCCGTCGTCGTGGAGGATGCGCACGAAGTTGCCGGCCGGGTTGTTGCCGCGCCCGCTCTGCTGGTTCTCGGTCTTGACCACCACGCCGCCGCGCGCGGCGACGATGGGCGTGCCTTCGGGCATGGCGATGTCCATGGCGTAGCGGCCCTTGGGGGTGAAATGGCTGTACTTGCCGCCGGCGCCCTGGGTCAGGCGGAACGGGCCGCCGCGCCAGGGCAGCGGGTAGCGGTGGATGCTCGGTTGCAGGCGCGGGTCGCCGAGGGCATAGCGCAGCCTGGGCTTGTAGCGCAGCGGCTGGCCGGCCTCGCGCGGCGCCAGGGTGGCCAGGCGGATCTTGCTGCGCGGCGGCAGCACCCAACGGATCGGCTTGTCCGGCGCACCGACGGCGTTCTCCACCTGTTCCAGGCGCAGCTCGATCTCCACCGGGGCGTACAGGTCGTTGCGCACCAGCAGGGTCTCGCCGGCCTCGTGCTGCTGGGTCTCCAGCTTCACCTGGTTGTCCAGGCGCTCGACCATGCGGTCGCGGAACACGAACACCTGGGCGCCGGGCGCCGCCTGGTCGCTATAGGTCACCACGCCGTTCTGGTCGACGTACTTGTAGATGGTCAGGGCAGCGGCCTGGCCGCTGAGGACCAGCAGGCTGCAGAGGAAAATCAGACGCCCTAGCATAACGACTCGGGTCTTATGGCTTTTCGATATCTGGGTTAGCAAGGCTAGCAGCGCCTGCGCGGCCGTGCCAGGCGCCGAGCCTCAGGCTGTGAACCGGCTCACCGCCGTCGGTCGGCCGGGGGCGGGGCGTTTCGGGGCAAGCGCTGCATCTTTCCCCGGATCGCATCCGGGCTAGGGGCGGCGGGTTCAGGCGCCGGGGACGAAATGCTTCTGCGCGGTGCCGCGGGCGATCAGGCGCGACAGGTAGTCGAGTTTCTGCGGGTCGCGGTCGACGAAGCGGAAGCTCAGCTGCAGCCACTCGCTGGCAGGCGAAGGCTCCAGCGCCGCCACGGCGTGCAGGTAGCCGTTGAGCCGGGCGGTCTCGGCCGCCTCGCCCTGCTCCAGGTCGAGCACCGCGCTCTCCAGCACCTGCGGCAGCTGTTCGGTGCGCTTGACCACCAGCAGCGCCTCCTTGAGGCTCAGCGCCTTGATCACGCAGGCCATGCTGCCGCCCGGCAGGCGCAGCTGGCCCTGGCCGCGGCCGGCCGGCGCCTTGCTCGCGGCCACAGGCGAGGCGGCCGGGGCAGCCGCCGCAAGCGGTGCGGCAGCCGGCGCGCTGGGCTTGACCACCTCGGCCTTGCCGCCGGTCAGGGCGGCCAGCGAGTCGTTGGCGAAGGCGCCGCTGCTGAGCATCTTCGGCGGGGCGCTCGCGGCGAGGGCCTGCAGCTTGCCGGCGCGGCTCAGCGCCTTCTTCACCTTGGTCACCAGCTGCTCGTTGGAGAAGGGCTTGCCGATGTAGTCGGAGACGCCGGCCTGGATCGCCTGCACCACGTTTTCCTTGTCGCCGCGGCTGGTGACCATGATGAAGGGGGTGGTCTTCAGGCTGTCCTGCTCGCGGCACCAGGTCAGCAACTCGAGGCCGGACATCTCCGGCATCTCCCAGTCGCAGAGGATCAGGTCGACCGGCTGGCGGCCCAGCAGCTGCTGGGCCTTGCGCCCGTTGACCGCCTCTTCGATCTGTACGCCGGGGAAGTGATCGCGCAGCCCTTTCTTGACCAGATCACGGATAAAGGTCGCGTCGTCCACCACCAGCACACTGACTTTGCTCATCGGCCTCTCCTGTACGAATGGCGTTAAGCATAGTCATGGCCAGTGGCCAAAGGCCAACGGAAAAGCGCATAACCCCCGGCGCTAGGGCGCACCGCGACGCCCTGCCGTGCGACAACCAGCGCCGGCTCAGGCGCCGGGCTTGCCCTCGACCTCTTCGCGCATGCGCGTCAGGCCGATATGCCGTACGTCGGTGCCGCGCACCAGGTAGATCACCAGTTCGGCGATGTTGCGCGCGTGGTCGCCGATGCGCTCCAGCGAACGCAGCGCCCAGATCACGTTGAGCACGCGGGAGATCGAGCGCGGGTCTTCCATCATGTAGGTGACCAGTTCGCGCAGCGCGGTCTTGTACTCGCGGTCGACGGTCTTGTCGTACTGCGCCACCGACAGCGCCAGGTCGGCATCGAAGCGGGCGAAGGCGTCGAGGGCCTCCTGCACCATGCGTCGCACCTGGTCGCCGATATGCCGCACCTCGACGTAGCCCTTGGGCGACTCGCCTTCCTCGCACAGCTGGATGGCGCGCTTGGCGATCTTGGTCGACTCGTCGCCGATGCGCTCGAGGTCGATCACCGACTTGGAGATGCTGATGATCAGGCGCAGGTCGGAGGCCGCCGGCTGGCGCCGGGCGAGGATGCGCACGCACTCCTCGTCGATGTTGCGCTCCATCTGGTTGATCTGGTCGTCGATGTCGCGCACCTGCTGGGCCAGGCCGGAGTCGGCCTCGATCAGCGCGGTGACGGCGTCGTTGACCTGCTTCTCCACCAGGCCGCCCATGGCCAGCAGGTGGCTGCGCACTTCTTCCAGTTCGGCGTTGAACTGCTGGGAGATGTGCTGGGTGAGGTTGTCTTTGTTGATCATGTTTCGCTCCGCGAAAGCTGCCGGCTTGGGTGACCATGGTGCGCGCGGCGCACCCTGCATTAAGTATCAAGGCCCTTGGAAAATGCTCTCTGGCCCGAAGGGCGTGCGCTGACAGTACGATGAGTACGGCAAGCGCGCCCGACAAAGCCAGGGAGTATTTGCCATGGCCTTAGCCGTAACGACCGGTGATGTAGTCCTCGGTCTGCTTCTTGGCCGGGTTAGTGAACAGGGTGTCGGTGTCGCCGAACTCGATCAGCTTGCCCATGTACATGAACGCCGTGTAATCGGACACCCGCGCCGCCTGCTGCATGTTGTGGGTGACGATGACGATGGTGTACTTGCTCTTGAGTTCGTAGATCAGCTCTTCGACCTTGAGCGTGGAAATCGGGTCGAGCGCCGAGCAGGGTTCGTCGAGCAGCAGCACTTCCGGCTGTACCGCCACGGTGCGGGCGATCACCAGGCGCTGCTGCTGACCGCCGGACAGGCCGAGGGCCGATTCGTGCAGGCGATCCTTGACCTCGTCCCACAGCGCCGCGCTCTTCAGCGCCCACTCCACCGCCTCGTCGAGCACGCGCTTCTGGTTGATGCCCTGGATGCGCAGGCCGTACACCACGTTCTCGTAGATGCTCTTGGGGAAGGGGTTGGGCTTCTGGAACACCATGCCGACGCGGCGACGCAGCTCGGCGACGTCCTCGCCCTTGCGGTAGATGTTGCGCCCGTCGAGGTTGATCTCGCCTTCCACGCGGCAGCCGTCGACCAGGTCGTTCATCCGGTTGAAGGTGCGCAGCAGGGTCGACTTGCCGCAACCCGACGGGCCGATGAAGGCGGTGACGCGCTGGCGCGGGATCTCCATCTTGACGTCGAACAGTGCCTGCTTCTCGCCGTAGTAGAGGTTCAGCCCCGGCACGGCGATGGCCGTGGTCTCGCTGGCCAGGTTGAGGCTCTGCTTGTCGCGGCCGAGGGCGGCCAGGTCGATACCGTGGGTATGGGCTTCGTGTTGCATAACAGTCTCCTTCGGAGGCTATAGGCTTCAAGCTACAGGCCGCAGGCCGGCTCTCGCCCGGTGCCTGCAGCTTGCCGCCTGCCGCAGAATTAGTGATCCAGCGCCTTGTACTTCTCGCGCAGGTGGTTGCGGATATACACCGCACTGAAGTTCAGCAGGATGATGACCAGCACCAGCAGCAACGCGGTGGCGTACACCAGCGGCCGCGCGGCCTCGACGTTGGGGCTCTGGAAGCCGACGTCGTAGATGTGGAAGCCCAGGTGCATGATCTTCTGGTCCAGGTGCAGGTAGGGGTAGTTGCCATCTACCGGCAGCGACGGCGCCAGCTTGACCACGCCCACCAGCATCAGCGGCGCCACCTCGCCGGCGGCGCGGGCCACGGCGAGAATCAGGCCGGTCATCATCGCCGGGCTGGCCATCGGCAGCACCACGCGCCAGAGGGTCTCCACCTTGGTCGCGCCGAGGGCCAGGGAGCCTTCGCGCACTGCCCGCGGGATCCGTGCCAGGCCTTCCTCGGTGGCGACGATGACCACCGGCAGGGTGAGGATCGCCAGGGTCAGCGAGGCCCACAGCAGGCCCGGGGTGCCGAAGGTCGGCGCCGGGGCGGCTTCCGGGAAGAACAGGCGGTCCAGCGAGCCGCCCAGCACGTAGACGAAGAAGCCCAGGCCGAACACGCCGTAGACGATCGCCGGTACGCCGGCCAGGTTGTTCACCGCGATGCGGATCACCCGGGTCAGCGGGCCCTGCTTGGCGTACTCGCGCAGGTAGATGGCCGCCACCACGCCGAACGGGGTGACGATCACGGCCATGATCAGGGTCATCATGATGGTGCCGAAGATCGCCGGGAAGATGCCGCCCTCGGTGTTGGCCTCGCGCGGGTCGTCGCTGACGAATTCCCACAGCTTGGCCAAGTAGAAGGCGATTTTCTCGCCCAGGCCCATGGCATTGGGCTGGAAGGCCCGCACCACCTTGCCCAGGCTGATGGTGACTTCGCGGCCATCGACGGTCTTGAGCGTGACGCTGTCGCGGTTGAACGCCTGGTTGAGGGCGATCAGCTCGGTTTCCAGCACCTTGTACTCGGCATCCCACTGCGCCCGCTCGGCGTCCAGCTCGGCGCGGGCGACGTCATCCAGCCGGCCTTGCAACTCCAGCTTGCGGGTTTGCAGCCGCACGCGCTCGAGCCCGGCGTTGATCCGCCCGATGTCCTTCTTCTCCAGGCGCACCAGCTGCTTGTGCAGCTTCTCGACGCGGGCGATGCGTTCCTGCAGCGCGGGCCAGCTGGCATCGCCTTCGGCCACCAGCTCGCCGGCTTCCTTGACGTTGACCAGGTAGCCGTAGAAGTTGCCCCACTCGCGGCGCTCCAGCGCCGTGAGGTTTTCCGGGGTGCGCGGATTGCTCAGCCATTCGCCGACCACCCAGGTGAAGTCCGCGCCATACACGTCGCGGTTACCCACCTTGAACAGCTCGCGGGTCATGAACTCGCCGCCCTCGACATCCACCGGCAAGCCGGAGGCGGCCAGACGCGCGCGCGGCACTTCCTCGATCTGGGTGATTTCGCCGGCCATCACCCGGGCTTCCTGACCCGGCACCTGGTAGTCGGCTTCGACTATATTCGCCGGCCAGAAGTGGCCGAGGCCGCGTACGGCGATCACCAGCAGCAGGCCGAGGGTCATGATCACCGCGATCGATACGGCGCCGGCATTCATCCAGATCCACGGCGTACCGCTCTTGAACCAGGTTTTCAGGTTGTTCTGTTTCACGGCCATATACCTTCCCAAACCTTAGAGCGAGGCGTACTTGACGCGCAGACGCTGGCGCACCAGCTCCGCCAGGGTGTTCATGACAAAGGTGAAGCCGAGCAGCACCAACGCCGAGAGGAACAGCACGCGGTAGTGGGTACCGCCGACTTCCGACTCGGGCATTTCCACCGCCACGTTGGCGGCCAGGGTGCGCAGGCCTTCGAAGATGTTCATGTCCATGATCGCGGTGTTGCCGGTGGCCATCAGCACGATCATGGTTTCGCCGACGGCGCGGCCCATGCCGATCATCACCGCCGAGAAGATGCCCGGGCTGGCGGTGAGGATCACCACCCGGGTCAGGGTCTGCCAGGGCGTGGCGCCCAGGGCCAGGGAGCCGAAGGTCAGGCTCTTGGGTACGCTGAACACCGCGTCTTCGGCGATCGAGTAGATGTTCGGGATCACCGCGAAGCCCATGGCCAGGCCGACCACCAGGGCGTTGCGCTGGTCGAACGGGATGCCCAGGTCGTTGCTCAGCCACATGCGCATGTCGCCGTCGAACAGCCAGTTCTCCAGGTGCCCGCTCATGGCCAGCGAGACGTAGCCCACCAGCAGGATCACCGGGATCAGCAGCGCCGACTCCCAGCCATCCGGCACGCTCAGGCGAATCGACTCCGGCAGGCGGCTCCACAGGTAGCCGGCCAGCAGAATGCCTATCGGGGTAAAGATCAGCAGGCTGAAGATGCCCGGCAGATGGCCTTCCACGTAGGGCGCGAGGAACAGGCCGGCGAAGAAGCCGAGGATCACTGTCGGCAGCGCCTCCATCAGCTCGATCACCGGCTTGACCTTGCGGCGCATGGCCGGGGCCATGAAGTAGGCGGTGTAGATCGCGGCGGCAATCGCCAGCGGCGCGGCCAGGAGCATGGCGTAGAACGCCGCCTTGAGCGTACCGAAGGCCAGCGGTGCGAGGCTCAGCTTGGGTTCGGCGTCGGTGCTGGCGGAGGTCGATTGCCAGACGTAGCCAGGCGCGTCGTAGTTCTCGTACCACACCTTGCCCCACAGCGAACTCCAGGAAATCTCCGGGTGCGGGTTGTCGATGATCCAACGTTGCAGCTGGCCCTCGCGCTCCACCAGCACGCGGTTGGCGCGCGGCGACAGGGCGGCCAGCACCTGACCTTCGGCGACCTGGTCGACCAGCAGGGTCCGGTGCGCGGTGCTGTGGAAGATGCCCAGGTTGCCCTGCTCGTCCAGCGCCAGGAAACCCTTGCGGCGCTCTTCCGGGAGAATCTGCACGATCGGGCTGTCGCCCAGCTGGAAGCTGCGGATCGACTTCAACACGGCCTTGCCGTCTGCTTCGCGCACCATGAACCACTGGGCGATAGCGCCGCTGCTGTCGCCGATCAGCAGCGAGATGCCGCCGAGCAGCGAGGTGGCCTGACTGACCTCCAGCTTGCCGTTCTCCAGCAGCTTGTAGCGGCCGTTGAGGCTGTTGCTGCGCAGGTCGAAGACATCGGCGGTGGCGCGACCGTTGACCACGTACAGCCACAGGTGGCGCGGGTCGATGATCAGTGCCTTGATCGGCTCGGCGATCTGCGGCAGGGCGACGCGCTCTTCACTGAGGGTGACCTCGCCGGTCATCAGGTTCTCTTCGCGGCCCAGGTTCAGCACGTGCAGTTCGGTACCGGTGGAACCGGCCAGCATCAGGGTGCCGCCGTTCAGGCTCAGGCCGACGTGATCCAGCTCGCGGCCCTGGGCATCGAGCTCGATCGGCGCGGCGCCGAAGGGGTACTCGATGCTCGGCGTGATGGTCTGCACATCGTTGGGGTAGCTGAGCTTGTAGACATGCCGGAACACCAGCACCTGGCCGTTGGACAGGCCCAGAGCCACGCGGTTGCTGCCCGGCTGGTCCTGGCCGACCGAAACGATGCGCGCATCCGCCGGAATCGGCAGCTGCACGCTGCTCAGCGGCTGCATCTGCTTGGCATCGAAGAACTGCACCTGACCGCTCTGGTCCAGGCGCATGGCCATCTGGTTCTGCTCTTCCAGGGTCAGCAGCAGCGGCGCGCCGGCTTCGCCCAGCCAGGCGGCCTGGACCGGCTTGCGGCTGTCCAGGTCGGCGCCCTGGAACATCGGCAGCACCACATAGGCCAAATAGAAAAAGATCAGGGTGATGGCACCGAGCACCGCCATGCCGCCGACGGAAACCGCCCAGCGGGCGAAGCGATCCTTCAGCGCGCGCAGGCGGCGCTTGCGCTGCAGGGAGGGAGTATTGAAGTCGATCCCCAGGGGATTCTCGACCCCCTGATTCGGTGAGCGGTTCACGGTGTCGTTTGCCAAGTCATTCATGCGAGAAATCTCTGCGCGAGCTTGTTTGCAGCGCATGCGGCTGCCCAGGCTTGCCAATCTAGCGGGCTTGTATGACAGAAAGGTTACAGCCGGCTGACATGACGAAGCCCGCCACTCCGAAGAGTGGCGGGCCGCGCCGCTTACAGCGCCTAGCGCGAGGCCAGACTTACAGACCCAGTTCCTTCATGGTCTTCTCGACCACCTTGGCCGGCAGCGGGATGTAGCCGTCCTTGACCACGACTTCCTGGCCCTGCTTGGACAGCACCAGCTTGACGAACTCGGCATCCAGCGGGCTCAGCGGCTTGTTCGGCGCCTTGTTGACGTAGACGTAGAAGAAGCGGGCCAGCGGGAACTTGCCAGCCAGGGCGTTTTCTTCGTTGGCGTCAAAGGCTTCGCCGCCTTTCTTCGACAGCGGTACGGTCTTCACGCTGGAAGTCTTGTAGCCGATGCCCGAGTAACCGATGGCGTTGAGGGTGCTGGAGATCGACTGCACCACCGAGGCCGAACCCGGCTGCTCGTTGACGTTGGCCTTGAAGTCGCCTTTGCACAGGGCTTCTTCCTTGAAGTAGCCGTAGGTGCCGGAGACCGAGTTACGACCGAACAGCTGGATCGGCTTGGTCGCCCACTCGCCGGTCAGGCCGACGTCGCCCCAGGTTTTGATATCGGTCGCACCACCGCACAGGCGGGTGCTGGAGAAGATCGCGTCGACCTGAGCGATGTCCAGGCTCTTGATCGGGTTGTCCTTGTGCACGAACACGGCCAGGGCGTCGATGGCCACCGGCACGGCGGTCGGCTTGTAGCCGTACTTCTCTTCGAACGCCTGGATCTCGGCATCCTTCATCGCACGACTCATCGGGCCCATGCTGGCGGTGCCTTCGGTCAGAGCGGGCGGCGCGGTGGAGGAACCGGCGGCCTGGATCTGGATGTTGACGTTGGGGTACTGCTTCTTGAACTCTTCGGCCCACAGGGTCATCAGGTTGGCCAGCGAGTCGGAGCCGACGCTGGACAGGTTGCCGGATACGCCGGAAGTCTTTTCGTAGGTCGGCAGAGCCGGGTCGACGGCGGCTACAGCAGATACGGCGCTTACGCCAGCGGCGGCGAAAGTCAGGGCCGCCATCAAACGCTTCAGTTTCATGCCTTGCTCCTAGCAGGATTAGTGTTGGATGGAACGGGCCCAAGTATCTGCAGGCCACGTGAACACTCTATGAAGCGAATATGACAGTTACGTGAACGTCGCCGAATTTGTGCGCGCCACCGCCCAGGCCCCCGCACGCAGCGCGCACGGGGGCCTGGCAGGACGCAGCGACGCGCCTACTGCAGGCTGTGCTTGAGTGCGCGCATGCGCTCGTGACAGGCGCGCACCTTGGGCATCTCCATCGCCAGCAGTACGCGCAGATCCTGGTCCGCGCCCTCCAGGGCGTCCTCGAAGGCTTGCAGGATGCGGTCCTCGCTCTCCTCCAGCTGCGCCACGTAGGTGGCGTCCTCATCCTTGGCCAGGGTGGCGCGGGTATCGGCGTAGAGCTGGCGCAGCTTGCCCAGCAGGGTGCCGCCGCTGGCCGGCTGGCTGTGGTTGGCCGCCACGCTGCGCGCCAGGGCGTCGATCACCTCGGTCTTGGCGCGCGCCATGTCGCGAAACAGCGCCTGCAGACGGATGTCCTTGACCTCGTCGTGGGCGTGCTCGTAGAAGCGCTGGCCGTCGCGGGTGATCTCGATCAGTTCGTTGAGTTGTGCGGTCTTGCTGCTCATGGCGGTTCTCCTCGGCTATGGGACTGGCGAATGCGGCGTCCGGCGTTCAGCCGTCGATGCGCAGGGCATCGGCGTCGACGCCGCGCACGCCGCGGATATTGCGGGCGATGTCCACCGCCAGGCGCTTCTCGGCGCTGCTCAGCACGCTGCCGCGCAGGCTGACGAAACCATCCTCGGTGCTCACCGCGATGTTCAGCGCATCCAGGTTGCGGCTGTAGACGAAGCTGGCCTTGACCTTGCTGGTGATCCAGCCGTCGCTGATCGCCTCGCGCGCCTCCTCGGCGGCCACTTCGATCTCGCTGGCGCTGCTGTCGGCGGTGCTGATGCTGAGGTGGTTGAACACCTCGCGCACGCCGTCGGTATTGCCCGCCAGCTGGCCGGCCAGCTCCTTGGCCGCCGGGGTCTGCGCGTGGCCGCTGAGGGTGATCGCGCCGTTCTGGCTCTTGACCTGGATGTCCAGGCCGCGGGTGTTGCTGTTCCACAACAGCTTGGACTTCACCGTGGCCGCCAGGCTGGCGTCCTCCAGGCGCTGCACCAGGCCCGGCGGCTCGCCCTCGGCGGTAGCGGCGTCGACCTCGATGCGGTTGTCCACCGCCTCGATCCCCTCGACGCTCAGCGCCACCTGCTCGGCCAGCTCCTTCTGCACCGCGCTCTCCACCCGACCCTCGAGGCGGGCCCGACCGTCTTCCACGGCGATGTCGAGGCGGAACGGGTTGAGGTGACGATTGAGGGCGAAGGCGGTCCAGATCGAGCCTTCCTGGCGCGCCGCCGCGAGCTGCTGGCTCAGCTCGGTCTCGGCGGCATGGCTGGCCAGCGGCGTCAGGCTCAGCAGCAGGGCGGTACTGCCGGCCAGCATCAGAGTCTTGAACGGGGGCATGGCGGGGGGCCTCGGCAAGTCGATCGTTACCTGGACTTTCGCAAGCCCTATGCCAGCGTTCTCACCCCAAACAAAATCAATAAAAACAAATACTTAGACAATATCGAAGAATCTCATCGGCATGCAGGCTGCAGGGTCGCGGCGAAATCGCCGTGCAACTTGCATGATTTTTCCCTGACTAATGCCACACACCCAGTCAGATGGAGCACGACGATGGCAGATTCAGGACACAGCGGGCGCATCCTCCTGGTCGACGACGAGGCGGCGATCCTGCGCACCTTCCGCTACTGCCTGGAGGACCAGGGCTACGAGGTCGCCGGCGCCAGCAGCGCGGCGCAGGCCGAGGCGCTGCTGCAGCGCCAGGTGTTCGACCTGTGCTTCCTCGACCTGCGCCTGGGCGACGACAACGGCCTCGACCTGCTGGCGCAGCTGCGCGTGCAGGCGCCCTGGATGCGCGTGGTGATAGTCACCGCGCACTCGGCGGTGGACACCGCGGTGGATGCCATGCAGGCCGGCGCCGCCGATTACCTGGTCAAGCCGTGCAGCCCGGAACAGCTGCGCCTGGCTGCCGCCAAGCAGCTGGAGGTGCGCCAGCTGGCGGCGCGCCTGGAAGCCCTGGAAGACCAGGTGCGCCAACCCGGCGCCCACTTGGACAGCCGCAGCCCCGCGCTGATGGCGGTGCTGGAAACCGCGCGGCAGGTGGCCGGCACCGACGCCAATATCCTCATCCTCGGCGAATCCGGCACCGGCAAGGGCGAGCTGGCGCGCGCCATCCACGGCTGGAGCAAGCGGGCGAAGAAGGCCTGCGTGACCATCAACTGCCCCTCGCTGACCGCCGAGCTGATGGAAAGCGAGCTGTTCGGCCACAGCCGCGGCGCCTTCACCGGCGCCAGCGAGAGCACCCTGGGCCGGGTCAACCAGGCCGACGGTGGCAGCCTGTTTCTCGACGAGATCGGCGACTTCCCGCTGCCCCTGCAACCCAAGCTGCTGCGCTTCATCCAGGACAAGGAGTACGAGCGGGTCGGCGACCCGGTGACGCGCCGCGCCGACGTGCGCATCCTCGCAGCGACCAACCTCGACCTCGAACAGATGGTGGGCGAGGGGCGCTTTCGCGAAGACCTGCTGTATCGCCTCAACGTCATCACCCTGACCCTGCCGCCGCTGCGCGAGCGCAGCGAGGACGTGCTGCAGCTGGCCGAAGGCTTCCTCGCCCGCTTCGTCAGGGAATACGCCCGCCCCGTGCACGGCTTCAGCGACGCCGCGCGCGAGGCGCTGCAGGGCTACGCCTGGCCCGGCAACATCCGCGAGCTGCGCAACGTCATCGAACGCGCCAGCATCATCTGCAACGCCGAGCTGATCGAGCCCGAGCACCTCGGCCTGGGCGAGCCGGTCGAGAGCGGCGCGCCGCGCATCGGCGCCGCGCTGAGCCTGGAACAGCTGGAGAAGGCCCATATCACCGCGGTGCTGGCGACCAGCGAGACCCTCGACCAGGCCGCGCGCACCCTCGGCATAGACGCCTCGACGCTGTACCGCAAGCGCAAGCAGTTCGGCCTGTGAAGCTGCGCACCCGGCTGTTCCTCAGCGGCAGCGCGCTGCTCACCGTGGCCCTGCTCGGCCTGCTGCTGGGCATGTTCAGCGTGCTGCAGCTGACCCAGCAGCAGAGCCAGGCGATGACCCGCAACCTGCAGATCATCGACGCCAGCCTGGGCATGCGCCAGGAGCTGGGCAAGCAGGTCGGCCTGCTGCTCGCCGAGCAGCTCGACCGCGAGGCGCTGCAGGCCGCCGACGCGCGTTTGCGCCAATGGCTGCAGCAGGCCAACGCCAACGCCCGCGCCGCCGGCGACCACCAGGCCCTGGCCGAGGTGGAGCGCGCCTACGCGCGCTTCGACGCGCTGCTGGCCAAGCCGCTGACGGTGCGCCGCGAGCTGCTCAAGAGCGACGCCCTAGGCCAGGCAGAGGAAGCCCTGCGCGAACGCATCAACGCCCTGCAGAACCGCTACGTCGCCGCCGTCGACGAGGCCGAGGCGAGCACCCGCCAGCGCGCCTGGCTGATCGCCGGCCTGCTCGGCCTGATCGGCCTGGCCGTGCTGCTGATCGGCTTCGTCACCGCGCACAGCCTGGCGCAGCGCTTCGGCCGGCCGATCGAGGCGCTGGCGCGCGCCGCCGACCAGATCGGCCAGGGCGACTTCCAGGTCACCCTGCCGCTCTCGCCGCTGCCGGAAATGGCCGCCCTGAGCCGTCGCTTCGGCCTGATGGCCGAGGCCCTGCGCCAGTTCCAGGCGACCAACGTCGAGGCCCTGGTCGGCCAGCAGCGGCGCCTGCAGGCGGTGCTCGACAGCATCGACGACGGCCTGCTGATCCTCGACCGCCAGGGCCGCCTGGAGCACGGCAACCCGGTGGCGCAGCGTCAGCTGGGCTGGGACGCGGTGCCCAGGGGCCAGTCGCTCGGCCAGGCGCTGCAGCGGGCGGACCTGGACGAGCAGCTGCAGCTGGTGCTGGCCGGGGTCAGCCCGCAGCGGGCGCCGGACGACCTGGCCATCGAGGCCGCCGGCGAGACCCGCCTGCTGGCCTACAGCCTGACCCCGGTGTGCCACGAGCAGGGGCCGCTGCTCGGTGCGGTGATGGTGCTGCGCGACGTCACCGAGCAGCGCGCCTTCGAGCGCGTGCGCCGCGAGTTCGTCCTGCGCGCCTCGCACGAGCTGCGCACCCCGGTCACCGGCATGCACATGGCCTTCGCCCTGCTGCAGGAACGCCTGCACTTCGCCGCAGGCAGCCGCGAGGCCGACCTGCTGCGCACCGTCGACGAGGAGATGCAGCGCCTGCTGCGCCTGATCAACGACCTGCTGAATTTCTCCCGCTACCAGAACGGCCTGCAGCAGCTGGAACTGGCGCCCTGCGACGCCGCCGAACGCGAGATCGACCTGGGCCTGGAGCTGCACGAGCCGCTGCCGCGCCTGCGCGCCGACCGCCTGCAGCTGGAGCGGGTGCTGGACAACCTGCTCGGCAACGCGCTGCGCCACAGCCACCCGGGCGGGCAGATCCGCCTGCAGGCGCGGCGCCTGGACGAACGCCTGATCCTCGGCGTCGAGGACGACGGCGAAGGCATCGCCTACGGCCAGCAGACGCGCATCTTCGAGCCCTTCGTCCAGGTCGGCCGGCGCAAGGGCGGCGCCGGCCTGGGCCTGGCGTTGTGCAAGGAGATCGTCCAGCTGCACGGCGGGCAGATCGCCGTGCAGTCGCAACCGGGGCGCGGCAGCCGCTTCTACCTGGCCCTGCCGCTGTAGCCGCCCTCGCCGCAGGGGGCGCCGCGCGCACCGGCAGCGCCGTGCATGGCGCCCGCTACCCGGCCGTCTGCTGGTTGAGCACCAGCAGGCGCGCGGCGGTTTCCGCATCCGGCTGGCCGGCGTAGTCGGCCGGGCGGTACTTCATCTGGAAGGCGGCGATGACGTTGCGCGTGGCCTGGTCCAGCTCGCCGTGCTGCGGCACCGCGTAGCCCTGGCGCGCCAGCTGCTCCTGGAACCACTGCACGCTGGGCGGGCTGGCGGCGAACAGCGCCTGCTGGCGCGCCACCGCCGCCTCGTCCGGCCAGGGCAGCAGGCCCTCGTCGGCCAGGCGCTTCCAGGGAAACAGCGGGCCCGGGTCGACCTTGCGCTGCGGCGCCACGTCGCTGTGGGCGATGATCGCGCCCGGCGGTAGCTGGTGACGCTGCACGATGTCCTTGAGCAGCACGATCAGCCTGTCGATCTGCTGCGGGGCGAAGGGCTGCCAATAGCGACCGGCCGGGGTCTCGTAGTAGCCCTGGTTGACCAGCTCGATGCCGATGGTCGAGGCGTTGAGCCAGGTGCGCCCCTGCCACTCGCTGACGCCGACGTGCCAGGCCCGGCGATTCTCATCCACCAGACGGTAGATGGTCGGCGGCGCGTCGCCGATCAGGTAATGGCTGCTCACCTCAGTCTCGGTGAGCAGCTTGAGCGAGCGCGCCAGGTCGGTGGAGGTGTAGTGCAGCACCACGTACTGCACGCGGCTGTTCTGCCCCGTTGCGGTGTGGCTGTCGTCGATGCGCAGCCCAGCGCTGCAACCGGCGAGCAAGGCAAGAACGAGACTAAGGCAGAGAGACTTCATGCGTGACCGAATACGCTTTGCAGGTTGTCCAGCAACATGTCGACGCTGAGCATGATCAGCAGCATGCCCATCAGTCGTTCCACCGCCGTCAACCCGCGGGTTCCGAGAAACCGCTGCAGGAACGAGGCCTGCAGCAGAATGAATGCCGTCGCCGCCCAGGCCAGCAGCAGCGCCAGGTAGAGCTCCCAGAGCGGCCCGGTATGGGTGTTGCGCAGGGTCATCAGCACCGCCAGGGCCGAGGGCCCGGCCACCGCCGGGGTGGCCAGCGGCACCAGCATCGGCTCGCCATCCGGCACGTCGCCGAGCAGGCCCTGCGGACTGGGGAAGATCAGGCGCATGGCGATGACGAACAGGATGATACCGCCGGCGATGGCGGTTGCCTCGCGCGACAGGCCCAGGCTGCTGAGGACTTTGTCACCAAAGGTGAGAAACAGCAGCAGCAGGGCCAGGGCGAACAGCAGCTCGCGCGCGGCGATCCAGATCCGGCGGCGCGGCTCGACGTTCTTCAGCGCGGCGATGTAGATGGCGATATTGCCGAAGGGGTCGGTGACCAGAAAGATCAGCACGGCGATGCTGAAGATATCCATGGGCGTCTCCAGTGGGTCAGGCAGATAGTCTAGGGCCTGGCTGGGCTTCGCCGCGAGCCGGCGCGGCAGTCAGATTGCAGCGAAGAGACCGCAGGCGATGCCTTTGTGACCGGAATTGTCGAAATCGTATCGAGAAACACCACTCGTAAGAATGTATACAAAGTAGTAGCCAAAATAATAAAAATTTGTCTACATTGACCGGACAAGAACAACAGCGAGTAGCCTCACCATGACGTCCACCCCCACCAGCGCTCCTGCCCCGCGTCCCGAGGACGAGAATCTCGGCATCGGCGCCAATCTCCTCTATGGCTTGCAACACGTGCTGACCATGTATGGCGGCATAGTCGCGGTGCCGCTGATCGTCGGCCAAGCGGCCGGGCTGTCGCCCGCCGACATCGGCCTGCTGATCGCCGCCTCACTGTTCGTCGGCGGCGCCGCCACCCTGCTGCAGACCCTCGGCCTGCCGTTCTTCGGCTGTCAGCTGCCGCTGGTGCAGGGCGTGTCCTTCGCCAGCGTCGCCACCATAGTCGCCATAGTCGGCGCCAATGGCGGCGAAGGCGGCCTGCCGGTGGTGTTCGGCGCAGTGATAGGCGCGGCGCTGATCGGCCTGCTGATCACGCCGATCTTCTCCAAGATCACCAAGTTCTTCCCGCCACTGGTGACCGGCATCGTCATCACCACCATCGGCCTGACCCTGATGCCGGTGGCCGCGCGCTGGGCCATGGGCGGCAACAGCCAGGCCGCGGACTTCGGCAGCATGGCCAATATCGGCCTGGCTGCCTTCACCCTGGCCACCGTGCTGCTGCTGAGCAAGGTCGGCAGCGCCACCATCTCGCGCCTGTCGATCCTGCTGGCCATGGTGATCGGCACCCTGGTGGCCCTGGCCTTCGGCATGGCCGACTTCTCCAAGGTCGGCGCCGGCCCGGTACTGGCCTTCCCCACGCCGCTGCATTTCGGCATGCCGGTGTTCGAGCTGGCGGCGATTATTTCGATGTTGATCGTGGTGATGGTGATCCTGGTGGAAACCTCGGCCGACATCCTCGCCGTCGGCGACATCATCGACACCAAGGTCGACTCCAAGCGCCTCGGCAACGGCCTGCGTGCGGACATGATCGCCAGCGCGGTGGCGCCGCTGTTCGGCTCCTTCACCCAGAGCGCCTTCGCCCAGAACGTCGGCCTGGTCGCCGTCACCGGGGTCAAGAGCCGCTATGTGGTGGCCACCGGCGGGCTGATCCTGGTCACCCTCGGCCTGCTGCCGATCATGGGTCGGATCATCGCCGCAGTGCCCACCTCGGTGCTCGGCGGCGCCGGCGTGGTGCTGTTCGGCACCGTGGCCGCCAGCGGCATCCGCACCCTGGCCAAGGTCGACTACCGCAACAACATGAACCTGGTGATAGTCGCCACCTCGATCGGCTTCGGCATGATCCCCATCGCCATGCCGAGCTTCTACCACCACTTCCCGGCCTGGTTCGAGACCATCTTCCACTCCGGCATCAGCTCGGCGGCGATCATGGCGATCCTGCTCAACCTGCTGTTCAACCACTTCACCGCCGGCAACTCGGACCAGCAGTCGGTGTTCGTCGCCGGCACCGAGCGCAGCCTGCGCTACCGCGACATCGCCGCCCTGCACGACGGCGACCATTTCGTCGGCGGCAAGCTGTACGACGCGCAGGGCCAGGAAGTGCCGCTGCTGGAAGAAGAGGACGTACACGGCCAGCCGCAGCCCCGGCGCCAGGCGGCGTTGGCGGAGCACTGAGGGGCAACGCGTCTCAGCCCAGTTCGATGCGGTTGCGCCCGCCGGCCTTGGCTCGATACAGGGCCTGGTCGGCGCGCTCGAACGCCGCCTCGGCGGTTTCCTCGCCACGGAATTCGGCGAGCCCGGCGGAGAGGGTGATGGTCACCGGCTCGCCCTTGAAGTGAAAGGGGCAGGCCTCGATGGCCGTGCGCAGGGTCTCCAGCAGCTGCACGCCGCCGTCCAGCGGCGTCGCCGGGATCAGCAGGACGAACTCCTCGCCGCCGTAACGGGCGATGAAGTCGGTCTTGCGCAGGCGCTTGTGCAGTTCGCCGGCGATGATCTTCAGCACCCGGTCGCCGGCCAGGTGACCGTAGCTGTCGTTGATCCGCTTGAAATGGTCGACGTCGAGCACCGCCAGCAGCAGCTCGCCGCCGTAGCGCAGGCGGCGCGCCGTCTCCAGCTCCAGGCGCTCGCTCCAGGCGGCACGGTTGGGCAGGCCGGTCAGCGGGTCTAGCAGGGACTTCTGCCGCTGCTCCTCGATGTGCTCGCGAAACTGCTGGGCCTCGCGTTCCATCTCGGCGACCCGCTGCACCAGGCTCTGCAGGCGCTGGGCCACCTCGGCCTCGCGGCCGTCACGCTGGCGCTGGTGGCTGCTGACGGTCTGCAGCAGACCGTCCAGACGCTGCTCCAGGGCCTGCTTGAGCGCATCCAGATCCGCCGCGCTCTGCACGCTGTGCTGCAGGCCGCTGACCTGCTCGCGCAATTGCCGGTCGAAGTCGCGCGCGCTCTCGACCGATTCGCTGTAGCCCTCGTGCGCCTCGCTCAGGGTGCCGATAAAGGCCGCCAGGCGCTCGTTGAGCTGCTTGAGGTAACCGGCGAATTCGCGCTGGCCGCTGTCGCTCACCGCCAACACCAGCACCGCCAGGTCGTCCAGCACCGGCACCAGCTCGTACCAGTTGAGCCCGCCCTGCACCCGTTGGCGCAGCGCCTCGCCCTGCGGTTGGTGACGCGCCGGCAGCTCCAGCTCGGCGAGCAGGCCCAGCAGGCTCTCGGCGATATGCGGCGCCACCGCGCTGTAGCCGGGCTCGCTGCCGGGCAGGGCGAAACGCTGCGTCTCGTCCTCGCCCTGCGCCAGCAACCCCGGCGGCAGCGGCAGGCTGTCCAGCGCCGGCAGCGGCGCCGCGGTCGGCGGCGCAGAAGGCGCGCTGGCGCCAGGCACCTGCGCCACCTCGACCAGCGGCGACGTCGCATGCGCCGGCTCGCTCGCCTCACCGGCGCCACCAGCCTCGCCGCGGCGGCCGAACAGCCGCTGCAGCAGGCCGGGCTGCTCGGCCGCCGGCGTGCGCAGCACCTCCAGCGCCTGCCCCTGCAGGCTGCTCAGCTGGCTGAGCAGCGCCGGCAGCTGATGCGTCTGGCCGCTGGCCTCGTGCAACTGCTTGGCCAGCGTCTTCAGTGCCTTGCGTACCTCGCGCGGCGGTTGCAGCTGCTGCAACTGTTCGACCAGTCGGGTCAGCGCCGCGGTGGCCTCGCCGGCGCGCTGCTGGCGACGCAGCTCGGAATCCAGCACGGCCTTCTCCAGGCGCGGGATCAGGCCGCCGAGCGCCGCGTCCATGTCGTCGCGGCGGAGGATGTCGCGCATCTCCTGCATGCACTGGTCGACCGCCTTGTCCGCCCCCTCGGCGGCCAGGCTGCTGCGCACCAGGCCGCGGCGCAGCAGGTCGAGGCGCAACTCCCAGCGCCGTTCGAGCCTTTCCTGTTGCTCCAGGCTGCTCAGGTACTTGTCTTTCCAGCGTTGCGCGTCATCGCTCATACGGCCTGCTTATCCACGGGAGGGCGCCTTCAGCATAGGCGTTTGGCCACTACTCTGAGCGCGCGGCAAACGGATTTCCACGGCCACCGGCAGGTGGTCGGAGATCGGCTGGCTGAGCACGTCGACCCGCCCCAGTTCGAGCCCCGGGCTGAGCAGGATATGGTCGAGGCAGCGCTGCGGCCGCCAGCTGGGGAAGGTCGCCTGAACCTGCGGCGCGATCAGGCCAAGGTCGCGCAGCGGCGAGTTCTCCAGCAGGTCGCTGGCGTGGGTGTTCATGTCACCCATCAGCACCAGGTGGCGGAACTCGCCGACCCGCTCGCGGATGTAGGCCAGTTGCCGGGTACGGGTGCGCGGGCCGAGGGCCAGGTGCATCATCACCACCCCCAGCGCCTGCTCGCCCTCGCCCAGGCGCAGGAAGATCGCCCCGCGCCCCGGCGGGCCGGGCAGCGGATGATCCTCCAGCAGGGTCGGACGCAGACGGCTGAGCACGCCGTTGCTGTGCTGGGCGAGACGCCCGAGGTTGCGGTTGAGCTGCTGGTACCAGTAGGGAAACGCGCCCTGCTGGGCCAGGTACTCGACCTGATTGACGTAGCCGGAACGCAGGCTGCCGCCGTCGACCTCCTGCAATGCCACCAGGTCGAAATCGGCGAGCAGGTCGCCGATGCGCTGCAGGTTGCCGCTGCGCCCGGCATGCGGCAGCAGGTGCTGCCAACTGCGGGTCAGGTAGTGATGGTAACGCTGGGTGTTGATGCCGACCTGGACGTTGAAGCTGAGCAGGCGCAGCAGGCCGTCGGCGGGCCATTGGGCATCAGCGGCGCAATGCGGGTTGACCTGTGGATCGCACAGGCCAACCGCGCGGGTCTGTCGCCAGCGGCGCAGCATGGTCGGCGCCAGCGGCCGCTCAGAGCGCGGCGCGCTCCTTGGCGATCAGGTGGTCGGCGACCTTCAGGGTCTGTTCCGGACCACCCGCCGAGCCGATGTCGAAGCGGTACTTGCCGCCGACGATCATTACCGGCACGCCGGTGACCTGGTAGGCCATGGCCAGCTTCTTGGCCTTCTCCATCTGGCCTTTGACGGCGAAGGAGTTGAAGGTCTTGAGGAAGGCGCCGCGATCCACGCCCTGGGTGGCGACGAAGTCGGCGAATTCCTCGGCGGAGGCCAGCTTCTTCTTCTCCTGGTGGATGGCGTTGAACACGGCGTCATGCACCTTCTGCTCGACCTTCATGCTTTCCAGGGTGATGAACGCCTGGCCATGCACGTTCCAGATGCCGCCGAACAGCGCCGGGATGCGCACGAAGTTGACGTCTTCCGGCAGTTCCTCGACCCAGGGGTTGAGCGTGGCCTCGAACTGGTAGCAATGCGGGCAGCCGTACCAGAACAGCTCCACCACCTCGATCTGGCCGGGCTTGGACACCGGCACCGGGCTCTTCAGCTCGACGTACTGCTGGCCGGCGACGGGCTCGGCATGGGCGGCGACGCCGAACAGGCTGCTGAGGGCCAGAGCGGCGCCGAAAATCAGGTTACGCATGGAGTACTCCTTGGAGGTAGGCATCGCCTCATGGCGAATCGCTACTAAGACCGACCGCCACCGGGCAGGTTCCGGCCATTGTAGCCGCGGCGCAGACGAAAAAGGGTGGCCGTGGCCACCCTTTGTCTTACCAACTGCAACAGTGGTCGCTTAGAACAACTTCTTAGTGCAGACCCTGGATAAAGCTGGAAACCGCCTCGATATCCTTGTTGCTCAGCTTGGCCGCGATGGCGCGCATGATCATCGCGTCGCCGTCGTTGGTGCGGTTGCCTTCGCGGAAGTCGGTCAGCTGCTTAGCCACGTAGGTGGCATGCTGGCCGCCCAGCTGCGGGAAGCCCGCGGCATCCAGGCCGGCGCCGTTCGGCGAGTGGCAACCGGTGCAGGCCGGCATGCCTTCTTCCAGCTTGCCGCCGCGGAACAGCGCTTCGCCGCGCTCGACCAGCTTAGGATCGGCGGCGCCGACGCTCATCTGCTGGCTGGCGAAGTAAGCGGCGATGTCGGCCATGTCCTGGTCGCTGAGGTTATCCAGCATGCCGGTCATCTCGACCACCTGGCGGTTGCCGGACTTGATGTCGTGCAGCTGCTTGAGCAAGTAGCGCTCGCCCTGACCGGCCAGCTTGGGGAAGTTTGGCGCGGGGCTGTTGCCATCGGCGCCATGGCAGGCGCCACAGACAGCGACTTTGCCCTGACCGGCTGCGGCATCGCCGGCAGCCTGTGCCAGGCCGGTGAGGCCCAGGGTCAACAGCAGACTCACGAGTACTTTGTTCATCAGCTAATCCAACTACGGCTAAGAGAGATAAGGGTTATCGGCCGGGTCCACTCATTCGGTCATCAGCTTGATGACCGCCTGGTAGTCCTCCGCCGTGCAGTCCATGCACAACCCGCGGGGCGGCATGGCATTCAAACCATTGGTGACGCTCTGTACCAGTGCATCCATGCCCTTGGCCAGACGCGGTTCCCAGGCGGCCTTGTCGCCTTTTTGCGGGGCCGTGGGAATCTGCCCGTTATGGCAAACGCCACAGGCACGGTCGTACACGGCTTGCGGATCCTGGGCGGCATGGCCGTTGAAGGACAGCAGGGTTACGGCAGCCGCGAGCAGCATTTTCTTCATCAGATCTACCTCATCAGGGAGGGGAACGTTCTGCTTTCTAGCGAGCAGCCTGGTTAATCGTTCCCGGCAATCGGGTTCCTGCGGGTGGGACAAAGCGCACACAAAATCTGCGGCATTATATACTGGCAACGCTGAAACGGAAACGACGCCGCTTGCCGCGCCACCTGGCGTGCCGCAGGTGCGCGGAAATGTCGCAAGTCCCCGAACGCCAGCTGGCGAGTGCGGGGCGCCCACCGGATACCCCCATGCTCCCGAAGAACCCCATCATCGGTCTGTGCCAGCAGGCCAGCTTCCTCATCAGTGCCGCCAAGGTCGACCAGTGCCCCGAGGACAGCGGCCTGGAAGTGGCCTTCGCCGGCCGCTCCAACGCCGGCAAGTCGAGCGCGCTGAACACCCTGACCCACGCCAGCCTGGCGCGCACCTCGAAGACCCCGGGGCGCACCCAGCTGCTCAACTTCTTCCGCCTGGACGACGAGCGCCGCCTGGTCGACCTGCCCGGCTACGGCTACGCCAAGGTGCCGATCCCGCTCAAGCAGCACTGGCAGAAGCACCTGGAGGCCTACCTGGGCAGCCGCGAGAGCCTCTGCGGCCTGGTGCTGATGATGGACATCCGCCACCCGCTGACCGAATTCGACCGCATGATGCTGGACTGGTCGGTGGCAAGCGGCATGCCCCTGCACATCCTGCTGACCAAGGCCGACAAGCTGGCCTTCGGCGCGGCGAAGAACGCCCTGCTCAAGGTACAGCAGGAAATCCGCAAGCAGTGGGGCGATGGCATCGGCATCCAGCTGTTCTCGGCGCCCAAGCGCATGGGCGTGGAAGAGGCGCAGCTGGTGTTGGCCGGCTGGCTCGATCTGCTGCCGGAAGAGGATGAAGAAGGCGCCCAGGAGGCCTGACGCTTAGGCTGCGCCAGGCGCACCGAGAGACGAGTCGTCATGAGCGCGCAAGCTCCCTCTCCCGCCCTTCGGGCACCCTCGGCTTGGGCATCCTGCGTCGCTCCAACTCCTGCCTCCCTGCAGTCGTCTCCCGGAGAGCAGGCCGCAAGCGGGCACTTTTCTACAGGCAAAAAAAACCCCGAGCTTCGTATGGGGAGGGAGAAGTTCGGGGTTTAAGGTCTGAACCGCTAGGGCGGGGTTCAGATGTCTGCCAACACTTAACACAACATAGGAGCATTGAAAGGCTTAACGGCCATTCAAGAACTCTGACCGGGCGCCTTCGCGGAAAGTTCATCCTTTTTTTAAAAACCATTCGCAATAACCAGCGACCTGCTGATTCCCTGGAGCCTTGTTCGTGGGAGCGCCGACCGCCCCTCGCCGGTGCGCAGCGCACCCCACGCCCGGTCGGCGACTCCCCTCAGTGCGCCTCGTCCCAGTTGGCGCCGACGCCCACTTCCACCAGCAGCGGCACGTCCAGTTCCGCCGCGCCGCCCATCAGCGCCTTGATCTGCGCGCCGACCTCCTCGACCAGTTCCTCGCGCACTTCCAGCACCAGCTCGTCGTGCACCTGGAGGATGATCCGCGCGTCGATGCCGCTGTCCTGCAGCCAGGCGTCCACGGCGATCATCGCGCGCTTGATGATGTCCGCCGCGGTGCCCTGCATCGGCGCGTTGATCGCCGCGCGCTCGGCGCCCTTGCGCATGGCCTGGTTCTGCGCGTGGATTTCCGGCAGGTACAGGCGGCGGCCGAAGACGGTTTCCACATAACCCTGCTCGGCGGCCTGCGCGCGGGTGCGTTCCATATAGCTCAGCACGCCGGGATAGCGGGCGAAGTAACGGTCGATATAGGCCTGCGCCTGCTTGCGGTCGACGTCGATCTGCTTGGCCAGACCGAAGGCGCTCATGCCGTAGATCAGGCCGAAGTTGATCGCCTTGGCCTTGCGCCGCTGATCGCTGCTCACCTCCTCCAGCGCCACGCCGAACACCTCGGCGGCAGTGGCCTTGTGCACGTCGCGGTCGTGGCGGAAGGCATCCAGCAGGCCTTCGTCCTTGGCCAGGTGGGCCATGATGCGCAGCTCGATCTGCGAGTAGTCGGCCGCCAGCAGCCGGTAGCCCTTGGGCGCGACGAAGGCCTGGCGGATGCGCCGCCCTTCGGCGGTGCGGATCGGGATGTTCTGCAGGTTCGGATCGCTCGACGACAGCCGGCCGGTGGCCGCCACCGCCTGGTGGTAGCTGGTGTGGATGCGCCCGGTGCGCGGGTTGATCTGGTCCGGCAGCTTGTCGGTGTAGGTGCTCTTGAGCTTGCTTAAGCTACGGTACTGCATCAGCACCTTGGGCAGCTCGAAGTCCTGCTCGGCCAGTTCCGCGAGCACCGCCTCGGCGGTGGACGGCTGGCCCTTGGCGGTCTTGCTGATCACCGGGTAGCCGAGCTTTTCGTAGAGGATCACGCCGAGCTGCTTGGGCGAGGCCAGGTTGAATTCCTCGCCGGCGATGGCGAACGCCTCGCGCTCCAGTTCTACCAGCTTGTCGCCCAGCTCGACGCTCTGCTCGCCGAGCAGCTTGGCGTCGACCAGTGCGCCGTTGCGCTCGATGCGCGCCAGCACCGGCACCAGCGGCATCTCGATTTCGCGCAGCACCTTGGCCAAGGACGGCACGGCTTCGAGCCGGCGCCACAGTTCCTGGTGCAGGCGCAGGGTGACGTCGGCGTCCTCGGCGGCGTAGGGGCCGGCCTGTTCCAGGGCGATCTGGTCGAAGGTCAGCTGCTTGGCGCCCTTGCCGGCGATGTCCTCGAAACGGATGGTGCTGTGATTGAGGTACTTCAGCGCCAGGCTGTCCATGTCGTGGCGGGTGGCGGTGGAATCCAGCACGTAGGATTCGAGCATGGTGTCGAAGGCCACGCCCTGCACGGCAATCGGCGGCGTCGCGTTGGCCAGGACGTTGATGTCGTACTTGGCGTGCTGGCCGACCTTGGCCTTGGCCGGGTCTTCGAGGATCGGCTTGAGCGCGTTCAAGACCTGGTCGCGGTCGAGCTGCTGCGGCACGCCCATATAGCTGTGCGCCAGCGGAATATAGGCGGCCTCGCCGGCCTTGACCGCGAAAGACAGGCCGACCAGTTGCGCTTGCTGGGCGTCGACGCTGGTGGTCTCGCTGTCGAAGGCGATCAGCTCGGCCTGCTCCAGCTTGTTCAGCCAGGCGTCGAACTGCGCCTGTTCCAGCACCAGCTGGTAGTCGCCGGCACTCGGCGGCAGCGCTTCGGCGACGTCCTCGGCGCTGTCGCTGGCCGGCTCGGCGAACAGGTCGCCGGCCGGGGCCGCGGCCTTGGCCGCCAGGTGCTTGTTCTGCCGCAGCAGCTCGTCGAGCCAGTTCTTGAATTCCAGCTCGCCGTACAGCTCGACCAGCGCCGCCTGATCCGGCTCGCCCGGGTGCAGGTCGTCGATGGCGATGTTCAGTTCGACGTCGGTCTTGATGGTGGCGAGCTGGTAGGACAGGTAGGCCATATCGCGGTGTTCTTCGAGCTTGGCCGGCAGGCTCTTGGCACCGCGAATCGGCAGCTCGGGCACCTTGTCGAGGTTGGCGTAGAGCACGTCGAGGCCACCACCGACGCCGACCAGCAGGCCCAGGGCAGTCTTCTCGCCGACCCCGGGCACCCCGGGGATGTTGTCGACCTTGTCGCCCATCAGCGCCAGGTAGTCGATGATCAGCTCGGGACCGACACCGAATTTCTCTTTCACGCCATCGGCATCGTAGACGCTTCCGGTCATGGTATTGACCAGCGTAACGTGCGGGCAGACCAGCTGGGCCATGTCCTTGTCGCCGGTGGAGATCACCACGTCGCGTTTCTCGCCGGCGGCCTGACGGGCCAGGGTGCCGATCACGTCGTCGGCCTCCACCCCTTCCACGCACAGCAGCGGCAGGCCGAGGGCGCGCACGCTGGCGTGCAGCGGCTCGACCTGCACACGCAGCTCGTCCGGCATGGACGGGCGGTTGGCCTTGTATTCGGCGAACAGCTCGTCGCGGAAGGTGCCGCCCTTGGCGTCGAAGACCACGGCGAAGGGGCTGTTCGGATACTGCTTGCGCAGGCTCTTGAGCATGTTCAGCACGCCCTTGACCGCCCCGGTGGGCAGGCCCTTGGAGGTGGTCAGCGGCGGCAGGGCGTGGAAGGCGCGGTACAGGTAGGAGGAACCGTCGACCAGGATCAGCGGGGCTTGGCTCATGAGCGGGATCAACCTTTTCGGCGGGTGCGGCGCTAGAATGACCGCATCATTGAAATCAAGGAGCAAGGTTACCATGGGTACAGTCAAACGCCTTTTGCTGGTCGGCCTGCTGGCTTGCGCCCCCCTCGCCGCGCATGCCGAAGATCCGGTTTCCGGCGACCCGGATGTGACCATCCGCCAGGACGGCGACCGCACCATCCAGGAATACCGGGTCAACGGTTTTCTCTACGCGATCAAGGTCATTCCGAAAAACGGCAAACCCTACTTCCTGGTTCGCGCCGACGGCAGCGACGGCAACTTCATACGTTCGGACGATCCGGACATGCTGATCCCTTCCTGGGAAATCTTTAGCTGGTAAGGCAATTAAGGTCTGATATGTCGGTATTCACCCCCCTGGAACGTCACGAGCTCGAAGTCTTCCTGGCGCCCTACGGGCTCGGCCGGTTGCGCGACTTCCAGGGCATCGCCGCGGGTAGCGAAAACAGCAACTTCTTCGTCAGCCTGGAGCAGGGCGAGTACGTCCTGACCCTGGTCGAGCGCGGCCCGGTGGCCGACCTGCCGTTCTTCATCGAACTGCTCGACGTGCTCCACGACGCCGGTCTGCCGGTGCCCTACGCCCTGCGCACGGAAGATGGCCAGGCGCTGCGCAGCCTGGCGGAAAAACCCGCGCTGCTGCAGCCGCGCCTGGCCGGCAAGCACGTGCACGCGGCCAACGCCCACCATTGCCAGGAGGTCGGCAGCCTGCTGGCGCGTATCCACCTGGCCACCCGCGAGCAGCCGCTGGAGCGGCGCAGCGACCGCGGCCTGGACTGGATGCTGGCCGAGGGCCCGAGCCTGGCGCTCAGGTTGCCGGAAGCGGAGCTGCCGCTGCTGCGCGACGCGCTGGCCGAGATCGCCGCGCTGAAAGCCCGCATCCTCGCCCTGCCGCGGGCCAACCTGCATGCCGACCTGTTCCGCGACAACGTGCTGTTCGACGGCAACCATCTGGCCGGGGTGATCGACTTCTACAACGCCTGCTCGGGGCCGATGCTCTACGACCTGGCGATCTGCCTGAACGACTGGTGCTCGCACGAGGACGGCAGCCTGGACGGCCCTCGCGCCCGCGCGCTGCTCGGCGCCTATGCCGCGCTGCGGCCTTTCACGGCTGCCGAGGCCGAGCTGTGGCCGGCCATGCTGCGCATCGCCTGCGTGCGCTTCTGGCTGTCGCGGCTGATCGCCGCCGAGTCCTTCGCCGGGCAGGAGGTGTTGATCCACGATCCGGGCGAGTTCCAGCGCCGCCTGGCGCAGCGCCAGCGGGTCGAGCTGGCGCTGCCGTTCGCCTTGTAGGGTGGATCACGCTTCACCGATCCACCAGAACGTTATCGGCTATAGCCCCCTCTGGCGCCGAAGTGGTGGATGCAAACGCCTCATCCACCCTACGCAGACACGGGCGTACCGTTAACTGCCGGACACCAGCCCCGGCAGCTGCTCGGCCAGCTTGGCGTTGTTGATCGGCGCGCGGACAAAGCCGCGCTGGGTACCGTCCGGGCCGATGATCACCAGGTTGCCGCTGTGATCGACGGTGTAGTTGTCCTTGCTGGTGTCGGCGGGGATATAGGGGATGCTCACCGCGTTGGCGAACTTCTGCAGCGTCGCTTCCTCGCCGGTCAGGCCGACGAAGCCGGCATCGAAATAGGCCAGGTACTTCTTCAGCTGCTCCGGGGTGTCGCGCTTGGGGTCGACGCTGACCAGCACCAGGCGCAGCCGCGCGCGGGTTTCCTCGGGCAACTGGCCCTGCAGCTGGCGCAGCTGAGCGAGGGTGGCCGGGCAGATGTCCGGGCAGAAGGTGTAGCCGAAGAACAGCAGGCTCCACTGCTCCTTGAGCTGATCCACCGCCACCTCGGCGCCGTCCTGGTCGGTCAGGGTCAGCGCCGGCAGGCTGCGGCTCTGCGGCAGCAGCACGATGCCGGCGTCGAGCAGCGCGGTGGGGTCGCCCTGACCCTTGGCGGTCAGCACCTTGTTGACGGTGAGCCCCAGCACCAGGGCGACGATGGCGACGAGGACGAAGACGGTGATCTGGGTGCGGGTCATGACAGCCTTTAGATGTTCAGCAGCAGGTAGTGGTCCGCCAGCAGGGCGATGAACAGCAGGAACAGGTACCAGATACTGTACTTGAAGGTGTTGATCGCCGCGTGCGGTTTGCTGTCACGGTACAGCACCCAGGCCCAGTGCAGGAAGCGCCCGCCCAGCAGCAGCGCGCAGACCAGGTAGAGCGGCCCGCTCATGTGGATGGCGTAGGGCAGCAGGGTCACCGCGAACATCACCAGGGTGTAGAGCAGGATGTGCACCTTGGTGTAGTGCTCGCCGTGGGTCACCGGCAGCATGGGGATATCCGCCTTGGCATATTCGGCCTTGCGGTGGATGGCCAGAGCCCAGAAGTGCGGCGGGGTCCAGGCGAAGATGATCAGCACCAGCAGCAGCGGCTCGGCGGACATATGCCCGGTCACCGCCACCCAGCCCAGCAGCGGCGGTGCGGCGCCGGCCAGGCCGCCGATGACGATGTTCTGCGGCGTGGCGCGCTTGAGAAAGCCGGTGTAGATCACCGCGTAGCCGAGCAGGGAGGCCAGGGTCAGCCAGGCCGCCAGGGCGTTGGTGAACAGCAGCAGCAGGGCCATGCCTGCCACGGCCAGGAGCAGGGCGAAGCTCAGCGCCGCCACCGGCGAGACCCGCCCGGCGGTGACCGGGCGCTTGTGCGTACGCGCCATGATCGAGTCGATGCGCCGGTCCACCACATGGTTGACCGCCGCCGCGGCCCCGGCGCACAGGCCGATGCCGAGGTTGCCGAACACCAGCACGGTCCAGGGCACGCCGGCGCGGGTGGCGAGGAACATGCCGACCATCGAGGTGATCAGCATCAGCAGCACCACCTTGGGCTTGGTCAACTCCAGGTAGTCGCGCCAGCTGGCGTGTTCGGAGTGAGCTCGCAGCACTGTAGCCATGGAGTGTCTCCTTGTAGTTGTCAGACGCCTTGCCCGTGCGGAACACGGCTGGACGTTGCGGGAGGTTGTAGATGGGCGGCCAATGCCGACAGCGGCGCTCGCAAACGGTAGTTGACCAGCACCAGGCTCAGCAGCAGGGCCGCACCGCCGGCGTTGTGCGCCACGGCCACCAGCAGCGGCAGGTGGAAGATCACGTTGCTGATGCCCAGGCCGACCTGCAGCGCCAGCGCTAGCAGTAGCAGGCCGGCCAGGCGCGGCAGGCCGGCGGCCTTGAGCCGCCAGGTCAGCAGCAGCAGGGCCAGGCTGACGATCAGTGCGCCGATGCGGTGGCTCATATGGATGGCGGTGCGCGCGTCGCTGTCGAGCTGCCCGCCCAGGTAGTTGGGGCCGATATGCTGGGTCAGGTGAAAACCGTTGGCGAAATCCATCGCCGGCCACCACTCGCCGTGGCAGGTGGGCAGGTCGACGCAGGCCACCGCCGCATAGTTGGAGCTGACCCAGCCGCCCAGGGCGATCTGCCCGATCACCAACAGCAGGCAGGCCGCCGCCAGGGCCCGCAGACGCGCCGGCAGCTGCAGCGGGGCGAAGCGCCCGGACAGGCGCAGGCACAGCAGCGCCAGCAGACTGAGGGTGGCGAAACCACCGAGCAGGTGCGCGGTGACCACCTGCGGCCAGAGCTTGAGGGTCACCGTCCACATGCCGAAGGCGCCCTGCAGTATCACCAGCGCCAGCAGCGCCAGCGGCAGCTTCAGCGGCTGGCCCGGCTCGCCGCGGCGGCGCAGCGCCTGCACCGCCAGGCCGAGGATGACCAGGCCGAGGGCGCCGGCGAAGTAGCGGTGGATCATCTCGTACCAGCCCTTGGCCACCTCCACCGGCGCCTCGGGGAACCGCGCCTCGGCCAGGGCCAACTTGTGCTCGCTCATCGGCACGCCGAGGAAGCCGTAGCAGCCGGGCCAGTCCGGGCAGCCCAGGCCGGCGTGAGTCAGCCGGGTATAGGCGCCGAGCAGCACCACCACGGCGGCCAGCAGGGTGGCGCACAGGGCGAGGCGGTAACCGGGTTTGCGCATCGTCGATCCTTAGCAGGCAGGCGCCTGCGGGTCAGCCTCAACCGATTTGGGAAATCTTCAGCAGGTAGCGCAGGTCGTCGAGAATCGCCTTGCCATCGCTGCCGGCCGGGTAACGCAGCACCAGGTTGCCGTGCGGGTCGACCAGCCACAGCCAGGCGCCGGGCAGGGCCTCGGTGGCCCGCTGGTAGGCCTGGCGATCCAGTCCGTAGCGGCCCAGTTGCGGGTACTCGCGGTCGAGCAGCGCGGCGTAGTCGGCCGTCAGCGCGGCGCCCGCCGCCAGGCCATGGCTGGCGCGGAGGATTTCGCGGTTGAGGCCGATCTGGATCTGCCGCGCCAGGTAGACCAGTTGCTGGCAGTCGGCGGCGCAGGCATCGGGGGCGGTGACCAGGATCTGCCAGCGCGGCGCCAGCTCGCCCTGCACGCCGAGGTCGGCGAGGGTCTGTCCGGTGCCGACCAGCACGCCGTGGTAGCTGCGCGTCTCCGGCACCCAGAACCGCCACTGGTACATGGCACTGGCCAGCAGCATGGGGCCGATGGCAATGGCCAGCAGCAACAGCAGTTGCCAGCGGCCGCGCCCCTTGCGCGGCGTCTCAGGCAGGGCGATGGCTGGGTTCATGACGACTCTCCCGTGCGTTGTGTATTCCAAGATAGATGAACAGGCCGAGCAACGCCGCGGCCAGGGCGAACCATTGCACGGCATAGCCGGTGTGTTTGTCCGGGCTCATGGCCACCACCGGCCAGTCCACCCGGTAGCTGGCCGGGCCCGGCTCCAGGCGCGCCTCGAAGGGCAGGCCGCCGCGACCGAGCTGGCGCCACAGCGCATCGACCTCGACCGCGCCGATCAGCCGCGGCCAGCCTTGCGCCGGCGCCGCGCCCGCCAGCTGCAGGCCGCCGCCCGGCGGCAGGTAGACCCAGGCGGTCAGGGCCAAGGCATCCTCGGGGGTGGCGAACTGCGGCGGCCGGCGCCGATCCGGCCAGGGCAGCCAGCCGCGGTTGAGCAGCACCCAGAGGCCGCTGGCCTGGTCGTAGAAGGGTTGCAGCAGCTCCACGCCGACGCGGCCGTCGCGCATGCGGTTGTCCAGCAACAGGCTGTGCGCGGCGTCGAACTGGCCGTACAGGCGCACGCGCCGGTAGGCCGGGTCGCGGCTGCGCTCGAGCCGATCGAGGCCGAGCGGCGTGGCCTGGCGGCGGTCCTCGAAGCTGGCCAGCAGGGCGCGCTTGTCCTCGGCGCGCTGCAACTGCCAGGTGCCCAGGCCGAGCAACCCGGGCAGCAGCAGGGCCACCAGCAGGCTGGGCAGCCAGCCGGGACGAAAGGCGCTCATGCGGCCTCCCCACGGACAAGGTGCTGGCTGGCTATACTGCAATACATCGCCCACTCCCCCGGAGTCTCGCATGCTCAAGGCCGCGATCGTCCTCATGCTGCTGGCCACCCTGGTCAGCCTGTTCAGCGGCCTGGTCTTCCTGGTCAAGGACGAGGGCCGTGGTTCCCGCGTGGTCAACGCCCTGACCGTCCGTGTCGGGCTGACCGCCATCACCGTCGCCCTGGTCGCCTGGGGCTTCTACTCGGGGCAACTGGTGTCTCATGTCAGCTGGTAGCGGCAGCCTCTAGCTGCCGCTTGAAACCTGTGGCGTGCCGCTGCCTCAAAGCACATAGACGAAGACGAACAGCCCCAGCCAGACCACATCGACGAAGTGCCAGTACCAGGCGGCGGCCTCGAAGCCGAAGTGCTGGTCGGCGTCGAAGTGCCCGCGCAGGATGCGCACCAGCATCACCGTGAGGATGATCGCGCCGAGGGTCACATGGGCGCCGTGGAAGCCGGTGAGCATGAAGAAGGTGGCGCCGTAGATGCCCGAGCCGAGGGTCAGGCCCAACTCGGTGTAGGCCTCGATGTATTCCTCGATCTGGAAGAACAGGAACACCGCGCCGAGCAGAATGGTGGCCGCCAGCCAGGCCTTGAGCGGGCCGCGCCGGTTCTTCTTCAGCGCGTGGTGGGCGAAGGTCACGGTGAAGCTGGAGCTCACCAGCAAGATGGTGTTGATCAGCGGCAGGTGCCAGGGGTCGATCACCGCCGTCGGCGGCGGGAACAGCTTGGAGTCGGGGTTCTGCAGCAGCGGCCAGCTGTACTCGAAGCCTTCCCAGAGCATGTTGGTCACGCCCTTGTCGCCCTCGCCGCCGAGCCAGGGCCCGGCGAAGGTGCGGATATAGAACAGGGCGCCGAAGAAGGCGGCGAAGAACATCACCTCGGAGAAGATGAACCAGCTCATGCCCCAGCGGAACGAGCGATCCATCTGCGCGCTGTACAGGCCGCCGCGGCTCTCCTTGATCACGTTGCCGAACCAGCCGAACAGCATCCAGGCCAGGATCAGGCCGCCGACGAAGAAGATCAGCGGGCCATTGGAGCCGTCGCGGCCGGCGCTCATGTCGTTGAACCAGGTGCCCACGCCGTAGACGCTGACCAGCATGCCGAGGGTGGCGATGATCGGCCACTTGCTCTGCGCGGGGACGTAGTAGTTTTCGTGATTCTCGTGACTCGACATTGTTGTTCTCCTTATGGAGCCTGCGCCACGGGCGGCTTGCGCGCGGTGATATCGAACAGGGTGTAGCCCAGGGTCAGGTGCTTGACGTCCTGCGGCAAATCTCTATCGACGATAAAGCGCACCGGCATCTCGATGCGCTCGCCCGGCTGCAGCACCTGCTGGGTGAAGCAGAAGCATTCGGTCTTGTGGAAGAAGGCCGCCGCCTTGGACGGCGACACGCTGGGAATGGCCTGCGCGGTCATCGGCTCGCTGCTCGGGTTGTAGGCGACGAACAGCATGTCGCGCGGCTCGCCGGGGTGCACCAGGATCTCATCGGCCTGCGGGCCGAACTCCCAGACCATGCCGGCGGCGTTGGTGGCGAGGAACTGCACGCGCACCTGGCGCGCCGCGTCCACCCGCTGCTCGCCCTGGTAGGCGCCGGCGGTCTTGCCGTTGATGCCGAACACCTTGCACATGGCGTCGTAGAACGGCGGCAGGACGAACACGCCGAAGCAGAACATCGCCACCACCACCAGCAGCAGGCGTACGACCAGACGACGGGTGCCGATCACTTCGCTCACGGCCGGCCTCCTACTTCACGTCGGGCGGCGTGCTGAAGGTGTGATAGGGCGCCGGCGAGGGCACCGTCCACTCCAGCCCCTCGGCGCCGTCCCAGGGCTTGGCCGGGGCCGGTTTGCCGCCGCGGATGCACTTGATGACGATGAACAGGAACAGCAGCTGGGTGGCGCCGAACATGAAGGCGCCGATGGACGAGACCATGTTGAAGTTGGCGAACATCATGTTGTAGTCGGGAATGCGCCGCGGCATGCCGGCCAGGCCGACGAAGTGCATGGGGAAGAACGCCAGGTTCATGCCGACGAAGCTCATCCAGAAATGCAGCTTGGCCAGGGTCTCGTCGTACATGTGCCCGGTCCACTTCGGCAGCCAGTAGTAGGCCGAGGCGAAGATGCCGAAGATCGCCCCGGGCACCAGCACGTAATGGAAGTGCGCCACCACGAAGTAGGTGTCGTGGTACTGGAAGTCCGCCGGGGCGATGGCCAGCATCAGCCCGGAGAAGCCGCCGATGGTGAACAGGATGACGAAGGCCACCGAGAACAGCATCGGCGCTTCGAAGGTCATCGAGCCCTGCCACATGGTGCTGGCCCAGTTGAACACCTTCACCCCGGTGGGCACGGCGATCAGCATGGTGGCGTACATGAAGAACAGCTCGCCGGTCAGCGGGATGCCGACGGTGAACATATGGTGCGCCCAGACGATGAACGACAGGAAGGCGATGGAGGCGGTGGCGTAGACCATCGAGGTGTAGCCGAACAGCGGCTTGCGGGCGAAGGCCGGGATGATCGAGCTGACCGCGCCGAACGCCGGCAGGATCATGATGTACACCTCGGGGTGGCCGAAAAACCAGAACACGTGCTGGAACAGCACCGGGTCGCCGCCGCCGGCGGCGTTGAAGAAGCTGGTGCCGAAGTGCACGTCCATCAGCATCATGGTCACGCAGCCGGCCAGCACCGGCATCACCGCGATCAGCAGGAAGGCGGTGATCAGCCAGGTCCAGACGAACAGCGGCATCTTCATCAGGGTCATGCCGGGGGCACGCAGGTTGAGGATGGTGGCGATCACGTTGATCGCGCCCATGATCGAGCTGATGCCCATCAGGTGCACGGCGAAGATGAAGAAGGTCACCGACTCCGGTGCGTAGGTGGTCGACAGCGGCGCGTAGAAGGTCCAGCCGAAGTTGGGCCCGCCGCCCTCCATGAACAGCGTGCTGATCAGCAGGCCGAAGGCCGCCGGCAGCAGCCAGAAGCTGAAGTTGTTCATCCGTGGCAGGGCCATGTCCGGCGCGCCGACCATCAGCGGGATCATCCAGTTGGCCAGGCCGACGAAGGCCGGCATCACCGCGCCGAACACCATGATCAGGCCGTGCATGGTGGTCATTTGGTTGAAGAATTCCGGCTGCACGATCTGCAGGCCGGGCTGGAACAGCTCGGCGCGGATCACCATGGCCATGGTCCCGCCGAGCAGGAACATGGCGAAGCTGAACCACAGGTACATGGTGCCGATGTCCTTGTGGTTGGTGGTCAGCACCCAGCGCATCAGGCCCTTGGCCGGGCCGTGGTGATGGTCATGCGCGGCATGGCCATGGGAATCGATCACTGCACTCATGTCCTTACTCCTGAGCCTTCTTGAAGTCGAGGATGTCCTTGGGCGTGACCATGTCGCCGACCTTGTTGCCCCAGGCGTTGCGCTCGTAAGTGATGATGGCGGCCAGATCGACCTCCGACAGTTGCTTGCCGAAGGCGGCCATGGAGGTGCCCGGCTTGCCGTTGACCACTATGTCGATATGGCCTGCGGCCGGCCCGGTGGCGATGGCCGAGCCCTTGAGCGCTGGGAACATCGGCGGCAGGCCCTCGCCACCGGCCTGGTGGCAGGCGGCGCAGGCGGTGCCGTAGGCCTTCTCGCCGCGCGCCATCAGCTCGTCCAGGGTCCATTCCTTGCTGGTCAGCTCGCGTTCGGCGGCAGCCGCCGCCTTGCGCTCGGCCAGCCAGGCGGCGAAGTCCTCCTTGGACTTGGCCTCGACCACCACCGGCATGAAGCCGTGATCCTTGCCGCACAGCTCGGTGCACTGGCCGCGGTAGATGCCGGGCTCGTCGATGCGCGTCCAGGATTCGTTGATGAAGCCGGGGATGGCGTCCTTCTTCACCGCCAGCGCCGGCACCCACCAGGAGTGGATGACGTCGGCGGCGGTGATCAGGAAGCGCACCTTGGTGCCCACCGGCACCACCAGCGGCTCGTCCACCTCCAGCAGGTAGTGCTCGCCCTTGGCCGCGCGGTTGTCGATCTGCGCCTTGGGCGTGGCCAGGTTGCTGAAGAACTCGACGTCCTGGCCCAAATACTTGTAGTGCCACTTCCACTGGTAGCCGGTGACCTGGATATCCAGTTCCGACTCGGAGGTGTCGTAGATCTCGATCAGGGTCTTGGTCGCCGGAATCGCCATCAGCACCAGGATCGCCAGCGGCACCACGGTCCAGAGGATCTCGACCGTGGTGCTTTCGTGGAAGTGCGCGGGCTCCTGGCCGGTGGCGCGGCGGTGGACGATCATCGACCAGAACATGGCGCCGAACACCACCACGCCGATCACGACGCAGATCCAGAAGATGGTCATGTGCAGGTCGAAGACCGAGCGGCTGACCTCGGTGACACCGGGCGCCATGTTGACCGCCCACTCGGCGTGCGCCGAGCCCAATGCCAGCCACAGCAGGAGGCCCATCCAGACTCGTGGATGTCGCATCATTGCGGGTTCCCCTTATGATTCTTGTTATCCCGCCGGCGGAGCCTGCGGCCAAGAACCTGCTTACGACCTGCTGCGCGTCGGCCCTACTGCGTTAAAAACAGGCTCGGAGTGCTCATTTACACCAGTAAACTCCGCTTCCTCGCCTGTTTTTGCCTTGTAGTGCTCTAGCTCGCGAGATCGTAAACACGTTCTGAAGGGATCGACTGCCGTACGGGGCGACCATGCCGGCGCTCACTGCCCGCGCTGGTGCCCCTGACTGCTGGCGACTGCTGTCGAAACCTCTCCGTGCCTAAGCCCGTCCGGTTCCATCAGGTACTGCCTTTCGAACTCGAGTATAGACGGCGACTTTCAGCTCGCAACGTCACCGCGAAAATGGCCGAAGCCACGCAAGCCTTGTCCTAAACGCCCCGGCCGGAGCGGGCTGGGGAAATATCGGCGAGCCCCCATATAGCGCGCTCGCATAAGTATTAAAAAATTATGACAATCGCGTCTTAGCCAGCCACACGCGCCGGCTAAGGTTCACGTCCATGTCCTCAAATCGTAGGAGCAGTCATGAACACCGCCGCCATCCGCCAACTGATCGACCGGGCCCGCCAGCACGAGGCCGGCACCCAGGCCCTCGCGCAGTTCCTGCAGACCCAGCTGGAGCGCCTGCACCCGGCCATCCGCCTGCCCGCCGAGAACGCCGGCGCCACCCTGAATGCCTTTGTCGTCGCCTATATCGAGCAGGTGCCGGACGTGCTCGACGCCGCCGCCACGGTGGCCAGCGAAGCCGGTATCGAGCGCGTGATCCAGCCGGTGCTGCAGGTGGCCGAGCAGTTCTTCCTGCAGCCGCCGGCGCTGATGGCCGGGCACAACGGCCTCGAAGGCCTGCTCGACGAGGCCTACCTGGCCCACCGCCTGGTCGAGGAGGTCAACGACCGCTACATCGGCCACCTCGGCCAGCCGCTGATCCCGCTGGACACCACCCGCGCCAACCTGATCGCCCATCAGTTGATCGGCGAGCCCTTCGCCAACCAGCTGGACGAGGCGGTGCACCACGCCCTGGCCGGCCTGCTCGACGACGCGAGCTTCGCCCAGCCCTCGGTGCAGGCCTACCGCGAGCGCCTCGCCGCACCGGGTACGGTCGCCGCCTGGCAACGCTGGCCCTGCCTGTCGCAGCGACTGGGCGTCGAGTTGCGGCTGCCGCAGGAGCGCTGAGCGCCTGTGATTCCCGGCCGCCGGCGGGCGTCTAGCTGCGGTACGCCGGGCCTCGCCCGGCCCTGCCGCGAGCCCGAGCATGCAAGCGCTGTTGAACGAGATACTCGATGAAGTCCGCCCGCTGATCGGCCAGGGCAAAGTGGCCGACTACATTCCCGCCCTGGCCGGGGTGCCGGCCAACCAGCTGGGCATTGCCGTGTACGGCAACGACGGTCAGCTGCACGTGGCCGGCGAGGCGCGCACGCCGTTCTCGATCCAGAGCATCTCCAAGGTGTTCAGTCTGGTGCAGGCCATCGGCCACAGCGGCGAGGCCATCTGGCAGCGCCTCGGCCACGAACCGTCCGGGCAGCCGTTCAACTCGCTGGTGCAGCTCGAGTTCGAGCGCGGCAAGCCGCGCAACCCCTTTATCAACGCCGGCGCGCTGGTGATCTGCGACATCAACCAGTCGCGCTTCGCCGCGCCGGCACTGTCGATGCGCGACTTCGTCCGGCGCCTGTCGGGCAACCCCGAGGTGATGGTGGACAACCAGGTCGCCGAGTCGGAATACCAGCACCGCGCGCGCAACGCCGCGGCGGCCTACCTGATGCAGTCGTTCGGCAATTTCCACAACGAGGTGGAGGCGGTGCTGCGCAGCTATTTCAGCTGCTGCGCGCTGCGCATGAGCTGCGTCGACCTGGCCCGCGCCTTCGGCTTCCTGGCCAACCAGGGCTTCTGCCGGCACAGCGGCGAGCAGGTGCTGTCGCCGCGGCAGAGCAAGCAGATCAACGCCATCATGGCCACCAGCGGGCTGTACGACGAGGCCGGCAACTTCGCCTACCGGATCGGCCTGCCGGGCAAGAGCGGGGTCGGCGGCGGCATAGTCGCGGTGGTGCCGGGGCGTTTCAGCGTCTGCGTGTGGTCGCCGGAACTCAACGCCGCCGGCAACTCGCTGGCCGGGATGAAAGCCCTGGAGCTGCTCAGCCAGCGCATCGGCTGGTCGGTGTTCTAAGCCTTACTGCACCAAGGCGCCCTGGTGCGCGCGGCGCACCCTGCGGCCGCGCGTCGCCACGGCGCGCTACAGCAGCTTGCGGTACTGGACGAAACCGGAGCGCTCGCCGATGCGTTCGTAGAGCAGCATGGCCTGGCTGTTGCTCTCGTGGGTCAGCCAGTGCACCCGCGAGCAGCCGGCTTCGCGCGCCTGCTGGTAGACGTGCTGGATCAGCTGGCGGCCGATGCCGCCGCTGCGCTGGCCCTTGGCGACGAACAGGTCCTGCAGGTAGCAGTAGTCACCGACCGTCCAGGTCGAGCGGTGGATCACCCAGTGCACCAGGCCGACCGCCTCATCGCCCTGCCAGGCCAGCGCCGCGCCCATCGGCTCGGCCGGATCGAGAAAGCGCTGCCAGGTCACGGCGCTGGTCTCGGCGGCGATCTCGGTCATGTAGAAACGCTGGTAGCCCTGCCACAGCGGCAGCCAGGCGGCGTGGTCGGCGGCGCTGACGGGACGGATCTCGAGGCTCATGGCTTCCCTCCTGGTTGGCGTGAGGCGTCAGTCGCTCATCTCACCACAGAGATCGCGCGCCAGCCAGTGCTCCACCTCGGCCGGCGCCAGCCCGGCACCGAGCAGGGCGAACAGCTTGCCCAGCGCCGCCTCGCGGGTCATGCCGCCGCAGGACACCAGACCGGCCTCGGCCAGGCGGCTGCCGGCGGCGTACACGCCGAACTCGACATGCCCCTGCGGGCACTGGCTGATCGCCGCCAGCACCACGCCGCGGGCGTGCGCCTCGTCCAGGACCGCCAGCAGCTCGGCGTCGCCGGCCGGGCCGGTGCCGCTGCCGTAGCATTCCAGCAGCAGCCCCTGCACGCCGCTGCCCAGCAGGGCGCGCAGATGGGCGGCCTGCAGCGCCGGGTGCAGGGGCAGCACGGCCAGATTGGTCGCCCGCCGCGGCTGGCGATAGTCGATGCGCGCGTCGATGGCGGCGCGCTCGGCCTGGCGCCGACGCGGCAGCACCTGGAAGGCGTCGAAGGCGTCGCTGCGCAGCTTGGAGCAGCGCGCGCCGTGCAGCAGCTGGCCGTTGAAGTACAGGTGCACGCCCGGCGCCACACCGCGCCGCAACGCGCGCATGGCACCGAACAGGTTGGGCCAGGCGTCGCCACCGGCCACGCCGGCCGGCTGCATGGCGCCGGTCAGCAGCACCGGCACGCCCAGGCCGAGCAGCAAGAAGCTCAGCGCCGCGGCGCTGTAGGCCAGGGTGTCGGTGCCGTGCAGCACCAGCACGGCATCATGGCCGTCGACCTCGACGGCGGCGACTATGGCGTCGCGCAGGGCCAGCCAGTGGCCCGGGTTCATGTTGGCGCTGTCGATCAGCGGCAGCAGCTCGCGAAACTGCCACTGCGGCAGCTCGCCCTGCGCCTCCTCGGCCTGCTGCGCACGCATCCGCGCCTCGAAGCCGGAGGCCGGCGCCAGGCCCGCTTCGCTCATCTGCATGCCAATGGTGCCGCCGGTGTACAGCACCAGCAGTTTCTCAGGGGTCGCCATGGACTCTCCTCGCAAATCATGGGCAAAAGAAAGGGGGCCTTGGCCCCCTCCTTCCTTGCTTGGGTCAACTCAACGCTGGTGCACCCGGTCGCCGATCTCGGCCGGGTCCGCGGCGACGGCGGGCTTGGCCGCCTGGCCGGTCCACACCGCCGGGTCGAGGTCCAGGTCGGCGAACTGCTTGGCGTCGAATACCGGCGACTCTACACCAGCCTTGATCTGGCTGTCGTAGTCGCGCATCAGGCGCAGGCCGACCTTGAACAGCAGCGCCAGGGCCACCAGGTTGCAGATGGCCAGCAGGCCCATGGTGACGTCGGCGAAGGCGAACACGGTGCCCAGGTCCTGCACCGAACCCCACAGCACCAGGCACACCACCAGCACGCGGTAGACGATGACCGGCATGCGCTTCTGGCTGAAGAAGCCGAGGGCGTTCTCGCCGAGGTAGTAGTTGTAGATCAGGGTGGTGAAGACGAACAGCAGCAGCGCCAGGCTGACGAACACCCGGCCCCACTCGCCGACCACGGCCGCCAGGGCAGTCTGGGTCAGGACCACGCCGGCCATTTCGCCGCCCGGCTGATAGACGCCGGAGAGCAGGATGATCAGCGCGGTGCTGGTGCACACCAGCAGGGTGTCGATGAACACGCTGAGCGACTGCACGATGCCCTGCGCGGCCGGATGCTTGACCTCGGCCACCGCGGCCACGTTCGGCGCGCTGCCGAGGCCCGCCTCGTTGGAGAACAGGCCGCGCTTGACGCCCATCATGATCGCCGCGCCGATGCCGCCGGCGAAGGCCGGCTCCAGGCCGAAGGCGCTCTTGACGATCAGGGCGAATACCGCCGGCACCTCGGGCAGGTTCAGGCCGATCACCACCAGCGCCATGCCGATGTAGGAGAAGGCCATCACCGGCACCAGCACGTCGGCCATGCTGGCGATGCGCTTGATGCCGCCGAAGATGATCAGGCCGATCACCGCGGTCAGGATCAGGCCGCTGACGATGGTGGGCAGGCCGAAGGTGTCGTGCAGCGAGCTGGCCACGGTGAAGGACTGCACGGCGTTGAAGCCGAAGCCGAAGGTCACCAGCAGCAGGATCGACACCACGATGCCCAGCCAGCGCTGGCCGAGGCCGTGCTGGATGTAGAAGGCCGGGCCGCCGCGGTAGCTGCCGTCGGCTTCACGGCGCTTGTACAGCTGCGCCAGGGAGCACTCGAAGTAGCTGGTGGCCATGCCGACCAGGGCCACGACCCACATCCAGAAGATCGCGCCGGGGCCGCCGAGCATGATCGCCACCGACACGCCGGCGATATTGCCGGCGCCGACGCGGCCGGCCACCGAGAGCATCAGTGCCTGGAACGAGCTGAGCTGGCCGGGCTGACGCTGGAAGGCCTCGGCGAAGATGCGGAACATGCTGCTGAAGTAGCGGAACTGGACGAAACGCGAGGCGACGGTGAAGTACAGGCCGAGACCGATCAGCATCACGATCAGCAGCTTGCTCCAGATAAGGTCGTTGAGAAGATCGAGCATGGGAGGCTTTCTCTCTTGTTGTTCTGAATGGGAATGCAGCCCCGCCGGGCGGCTGGCGAATGGTTGGCGATAGGGGCCTTGCCAGACAATTTCGCGGGTCGCGGCAACCTGACGCGAGTTGATGCTAGAATCGCGTCACTTGCATCAGCCGGTACGCCCCCATGTCCGATGCCCTCGGCGCCAACCTGAAACTGCTGTGCAGCCACTACCGCTCGATCGCCGAGGTGTGCCGCAAACTGTCGCTCAACCGCGCCCAGTTCAACCGCTACCTGGCCGGGCAGAGCCGGCCGACCGCGCACAACCTCAAGCGCATCTGCGACTTCTTCGGCGTCGAACCCTTCGAGCTGGCCATGCCGAGCGAGCAGTTCGCCCGCCTGGTCGGTGCACGCAGCCCCGACGCTCAGGCGCAGGCCGGCAGCGACCCGCTGCTGGAACTGTTCGAGCCGCTGCGCCAGCAGGCCAGCCCGATGGGCCGCTACTGCGGCTACTACTTCGAGTACTCCAACTGCATGTCGGTGCCGGGCCAGGTGCTGCTGTCGCTGGTGCACCTGCGCGAGGAGCGCGGCAACTACCTGTTCGAGCGCCAGGAACGCCAGGAGCGTCAGGAACGCACCCGCGGCGGCGCCGAGGACTGGGTGCGCTGCCGCTACCTGGGCGCGGCCTTCTACCTGCAGGACCGGCTGTTCCTCATCGACTACGAGTCGCTGACCGGCAACGAGATCAGCCAGACCATCCTCATCCCCAGCTTCAAGAGCCGCATCACCCGCCTCAACGGCATCAAGACCGGGGTGTCCAGCGGCGACCGGCGCACCCCAGCCTGCACCCGCGTGGTCTGGCAATACCTGGGCAACGAGATCAACCGGGTCAACGCCTACCGCCAGCTGATGCTCTACGCCCCGGACGACGCGCGGATCGACGATGACATCCGCCAGCGCCTGTCCGGCACCCAGCTGCACGACGGCCTGTTCGTGCTGGAATAGCGCGGCGCCATGCGGTGATGGCCAGGATCGGCCAGAGCAGTGCTCGGCTGGCGTGGATAAGGGGTGCGCACGCCGCACCCGGCAATGCGCCGGCAAAAAAAGGGATGGCCGAGGCCATCCCTGAGGAGCGAGGCTGGTGAGGCCTCCTATGAAAATCGTCGTTCAGGCCGCGTTGTCGCTGTTGTAGACGTCGCGATCCAGCTCCTGCTCGCTACTACCCACCAGGGTGGTGGTCATCAGGTCGCCGGCGACGTTGACCGTGGTGCGCGCCATGTCGAGGATGCGGTCGATACCGGCGATCAGCGCCACGCCTTCCAGCGGCAGGCCGACCGAGGTCAGCACCAGGCCGAGCATGATCAGGCCGGCGCCGGGCACGCCGGCGGTGCCGATCGAGGCCAGGGTAGCGGTGAGGATGATCATCAGGTACTGACCGGCATTCAGGTCGACGCCGAAGGCCTGGGCGATGAACAGCGCCAGCACGCCCTGGTAGATGGCGGTGCCGTCCATGTTGATGGTGGCGCCCACCGGCAGCACGAAGCCGGCAACGCCCTGCGACACACCGAGGTTCTTGCGCGCGCATTCGATGGACACCGGCAGGGTGCCGGCGCTGCTCGAGGTGCTGAAGGCCACCGCCAGCGCCGGGGCGATGCCCTGGAAGAAGCGCAGCGGGCTGAGGCGCGCCAGGCCGCCGATTAGGCCGCCGTAGACCAGCAGCATATGGGCGATGCTGGCCAGGTAGATCACCCCGATCACGCTCGCCAGCGGCAGCAGCACCTCGATGCCGTGGGCGGCGACCACGCCGGCGATCAGCGCGAACACGCCGATCGGCGCCAGGCGCATCACCAAGTCGGTGAGTTTGTAGAACACCTCGGCCAGGCTGTCGAACAGCTTGACCGCCGGCGCGGCCTTGTCGCCGATCAGGTTCATGCTCACGCCCAGGGCGATGGCGAACACGATGATCTGCAGGATGTTGCCCTCGGCGAAGGCGGTGACCGGGTTGGTCGGCACCAGGCCCACCAGGATCTGCACCAGCGAGGGCGCCTGCTTGGCCTCCTCGCTGCCGCTGGCGACCATGTGCATGCCCTCGCCGGGGCTGAACAGGGCGCCGAACGCCAGGCCGATGCTCACCGCGAAGGCGGTGGTGATCAGGTAGATGGCGATGGTCTTGACGCTGATGCGGCCGAGCTTGGCGCTGTCACTCATGGCGGTGATGCCCGCCACCAGGGAGACGAATACCAGCGGCACGATCAGCATCTTGATCGCGTTGAGAAACAGCGCGCCGATTGGCGCCAGCGCCTGGGCGCCGCTCTTGGACAGCATGCCGACAGCGACGCCGAGGGCCAGACCGACGAGGATCTGCTGCCACAGCGGCACGCGCGCAAGGAGGGAGAGGGAAGCGGTATTGCTCTGACTCATGGTTATCACCCGGATTGTCGTTGTTGTGGGGCCGTCTGCGCGGCCTTGAGCGGTGCCGCCCGGCAGGCTAGGGCGGAAAGCAACGCGCCGCACTCGAACGAGGGCGGCGCGGGTGTTGCCAGGAAGATCAGCCCTGCAGCGGAACCAGGCGCGGGGCGATCATGTTCTCGGGGCGCAGGATGTCGGCCAGGGTGGCCTCGTCCAGCAGCTGCTCCTCGCGCACCAGTTCCAGTACGCCACGCCCGCTGTCCAGGGCGACCTTGGCGATGCGGGTGGCGTTCTCGTAGCCGATGTAGGGGTTGAGCGCGGTGATCAGGCCGATGGAGTTCTCCATCAGCGCACGGCAATGCGCCTCGTTGGCGGTGATGCCGTCGATGCACAGCTCGCGCAGCATGTCCATGGCGCGGGTCAGCAGGCGGATCGAGTCGAAGATCTTGTAGGCGATCAGCGGCTCCATCACGTTGAGCTGCAGCTGGCCGCCCTCGGCCGCCATGGTCAGCGCCAGGTCGTTGCCGATCACCTCGAAGGCCACCTGGTTGACCGCCTCGGGGATCACCGGGTTGACCTTGCCCGGCATGATCGAGCTGCCCGGCTGACGCGGCGGCAGGTTGATCTCGTTGATCCCGGTGCGCGGGCCGCTGGACAGCAGGCGCAGGTCGTTGCAGATCTTCGACAGCTTGACCGCGGTGCGCTTGAGCATGCCGGAGAACAACACGAAGGCGCCCATGTCGCTGGTGGCCTCGATCAGGTCGGCCGCCGGCACCACCGGGTGGCCGCTGATGATGGCCAGGCGCTTGACCGCCAGGGCCTGGTATTTCGGGTCGGCGTTGATGCCGGTGCCGATGGCGGTGCCGCCCAGGTTGACCTCGGTGAGCAGGGTCGGCGCCAGCAGCTTGAGGTGCTGCAGGTCTTCGCCGAGGGTGGTGGCGAAGGCGCGGAATTCCTGGCCGAGGGTCATGGGTACGGCGTCCTGCAGCTGGGTGCGGCCCATCTTCAGCACGTGGCCGAACTCCAGGCCCTTGGCGGCGAAGGACTGGATCAGCTTGTCCAGCGCGCTGAGCAGGCTGTCGTGGCCGAGCAGCAGGCCGAGACGGATGGCGGTCGGGTAGGCGTCGTTGGTCGACTGCGCCATGTTCACGTCGTTGTTCGGGTGCAGGTGCTGGTACTGGCCCTTCTCAAAGCCCATGGCCTCCAGCGCGATGTTCGCGATGACTTCGTTCGCGTTCATATTGGTCGAGGTGCCGGCGCCGCCCTGGATCATGTCGACCACGAACTGCTCGTGGAACTCGCCCTGGATGATGCGTGCGCAGGCGGTGCTGATCGCCGTGTGCTTGGCGGCGGACAGGTGGCCCAGCTCGCGGTTGGCGTCGGCCGAGGCCTGCTTGACCATGGCCAGGCCGATCACCAGTTTCGGGTAGTGCGACAGCGGCACGCCGGACAGGCGGAAGTTCTGCACGGCGCGCAGGGTCTGGATGCCGTAATAGGCATCGGCGGGGACTTCGAGGGTGCCGAGCAGGTCTTTTTCGACGCGAACAGATGCAGCAGAGGACATGATGGGGATGGCTCTTGGGAAATGCGGCGAGTGCCGCGATGCCCATAGAATATGGGCTCAGCCACTAGCTCGGCCAATGCCGTTGCTTGCTGCCCTATGCACAATCGGCATAATGTCGGTGTGACTGCGGGATGGCGGCAAACGTAGGGTGGGTTAGCCGCATGCTGCCATTGGCGAACATCACCTCGTTCGAAACGCGGCGTAACCCAGCATCGGCGCAACGTGATCCATCGCCTGGTGGGTTACGCGACGCACCACGGCAGCTGCGTCTGCCGAACCGCGTTCAGCGTCGCTAACCCACCCTACGCCTCGTGCAAGCCTCGGAAGCCTACGATGAACCTGGAAACCAAATGGCTGGAGGACTTTATCGTCCTGGCCGCCACCCGCAGCTTCTCCCAGGCCGCGGAAAAGCGCTTCGTCACCCAGCCGGCCTTCAGCCGACGTATCCGCAGCCTGGAAGCGATGCTCGGCCTGACCCTGGTCGACCGCTCCTGCACGCCCGTCGAACTCACCGAAGCCGGCCGGCTGTTTCTGGTCACCGCGCGCAGCCTGGTCGAACAGCTCGGCGAAGTGGTGCGCCACCTGCACAACCTGGAAGGCCAGCAGGGCGAGATGCTGTCGATTGCCGCCGCCCACTCGCTGACCCTGGGCTTCTTCCCCGAATGGATCGCCCGCCTGCGCCGCGAAGGCCTGCCACTGACCACCCGACTGGTGGCGACCAACGTCGGTGAGGCGGTGCACTCGCTGCGTGAAGGCGCCTGCGACCTGATCCTCGCCTACTACGACCCGGACGCCGCGCTGCAGATGGATCCGCAGATCTTCCCCTCGCTGCACCTGGGCGCCACCTCGATGCTGCCGGTGTGCGCGGTGAACGAGGCCGGCGCGCCGCTGTTCGACCTCGACGGCGGGCAGAGCGTGCCGCTATTGGCCTACAGCGCCGGCGCCTTCCTCGGTCGTTCGGTCAACATGCTGCTGCGCCAGCGCGCGCTGCGCTCGACCACGGTGTACGAGACCGCCATGGCCGACAGCCTCAAGAGCATGGCCCTGCAGGGCATGGGCGTGGCCTGGGTGCCACGGCTGTCGGTCACCGCCGAACTGGCCCGTGGCGAACTGGCGATCTGCGGCGGCGAGCACTGGCAGATCCCGCTGGAAATCCGCCTGTATCGCTGCGCCCTGGTGCGCAAGGCCGCGGTGCGCCTGCTGTGGCGCAAACTGGAGACGACCGAGGCGGGCGGCTGAGCGCCACACCAGGCGACACACGTCGGACCAGCCGCGAGCGCAGAATTATCAGGCGAACCAGATCGCCGATAAATTGGCGATTTCAAAATTAGCGCGCTAAGTTAAGCGCCATTCGTCTGAATATTGACGAAACACATAACTAAGGGCGCCATCCGGGCACTGCTCGCGATTGCCTTACCCCTCTGATTCATAGGGCTTTTCCCTCGCAGGCGGCACCTTTGCCCGGCGTAGCGCGGCCAGCCGCTGGCGACGACTGACGGACGGCAGGGCTAGCAAAGCACCAAGCTGACCTAGACTCAGCATACTGGCTCGAGGGCTCCCAGCGCTTTGCTGAACTCATTGAAAATTATCCTTATTTTGCTTTTTCGATGGCTCTGCTCGGCTCGTGCACTCGTCCGTACCCCTGTCGCCTCAACGTTCCAATACAGGGGAAGCGAGGAAGGAAATGGCAAACGGTACAGAACCAATACGCGTGATGCTGACGGACTGCCGACCTCTCGTACTGATGGGGCTTCACGATGTGATCACGGCGCAAAGACCCCGGATGGACGTTTGCGGCCAGGCCACGACCTATGCCAGGGCGCTGGACCTTGCCGAGCAACTGGATCCTGACGTCATTTTTTTCAGCTTCTTCCCGGACGCCCTTGACCCGCTGCAGGTCATCGCTCAACTCGCCCACACCGGCGCTGCCGAGGTGCTGGTGCTCAAGGGGCTTTACGAGGCCATCCCAACCGCCCAGGCGATCAAGGCGGGCGCACGCGACATAGTGCTGGCCGATGATCCGCCGGAATCGATCATTCGCGCCATCACCCAGCTCCAGCATCGCGACAACCGGGCGCGCATCGACGGGCGTAACGGCCAAAGGGTACAGCTGCGCCTGCCGGCGAAATCCCCGCGCGAGCCGAGCAAACCGGTGCAGCTGACGCTGCGCGAGAGGGAGCTGATTCGCGCCATCGTCGACGAACCCTCGGCCAAGTACATCAGCATCGCCGGGCAACTGGGCATCAGCGAACACACCGTGCACAACCACCTGAGCAACATCTATCACAAGCTCAATCTGGTTAATCGCATCGACTTGCTGATGTACGCAATGAAACACGGCATCACCGGCAGCGAAGACCCGCACCAACCCAGCTGGGCGGAGTCCGACTGAACTTCACGTCAAAACCAGACGATCTGCCCCCCCGTTGCGGCGCCCAGGCCGTCACCCTGGCTGTCGCTGGCCGGCCGCAGGCTGCCGATCTGGTTGTTGCCTGCCGGGTGAACCTGCAGGCCAGCCGCCGCGCTCTTCAAGCCTGGTGCTATTCGCGCCTTCGGCGTGGATGCGCGTGCAGATTGCAGCTGGAGCGGCCAGCGGCAATGCGCGGGTGGCCTCCACCACCCGCACAGCCGTTTACCCGCGCGATCCCTCAGGCAATGACAATGTCGCTGGGCACAAGGTCGACGCCGACCCCGGCGACGCCGACCACGGTGATGATGGTTGTCTGTCCGCCCGTCTCGAGAACCGTGACGATGCTGTCATCGCCGGCGTTGTTGATGCTGATGTTGCCCGGTGGGACGCTCGGGTCGCCAATGAGCACCAGGGAGTCGCGCAGACCGGGGCTCGCATTCGCATCGAAGCCGGTGACCTGGTACAGGTTCTCCAGACCCGACAGATCGATGTTGAAGGCATCGCGCTCACCGTCCGTGCCCGCCAGCAAGAAGTTGAAGGCGGCGCTGGCCGGTTCGTTGGCGAACAGCTTGGCGTCGAAGCTGCTGGTTGCCGTGTCCCCATCGCCGTCCGTCAGCGTCGCGCTGAACGCCAGCTGGATATCGCTGGCCAGGTTCTCGCTCTCCTGGATGAACTCGATCACCGGGATCTTGATCACCCCCAGGCCCATCGTCAGCTGCACCGCGTCGATCAGCTTGCTGCCCTCCCGCTCGATGAGGAAGGATGTCTGGCCTCCGGCCTCTGCGGTCAGGTCGGCGGCTTCAACCTTGATCTGCGCCGAGCTCGATTCGTCGGCGTAGAAGATCCGGTAGTACAGCTCTTCCGTTGCCGGGTTGTAGCCCTGCACCGAGTTGTCGATGAACACCTTCAGGCCCGTCAACAAGGTCTCCGGGTTGATGACGAAGCTCTCGTCGCCGGCATTGATACCGGCCGTGCCGTTGCCGTCCAGGTTGTTGTTGCCGATGCCGATGCCGGAGGTGCTGACGTTCATGTTCGCAGTGCCGAGGAAGGCAAACCCGCCAGCTTCTACCTGCGCTTCGCTGAGGTCGGGCGCTCCCGGCCCGATGGCGGTCAATATGTCAGCGGCGGAGGTGGTGGCGTTGACACCAAAGAAGACAATCTCCTCGGATGGCGAAGGAATGGTCGGCGGATCCTGCTCCGGGATCAGCAAGGTGCGCACCGGGTCAGGCCCGCCCGCACCCAGCGCACCATCGGCACTGCTGCGGACGACGGTCGAACTGAAGCCTTGAACCAGATCCAGCGCGTAGGTGCCATCGGCAAAGGCAGTCAGCGTGTAATCGATGCTGGGATCATCCGCTACCCCGTTGTTGTTGAAATCACCGCTCAGGGTTCCGGCGAATTGGTAGGCGCCATCCGGTGAGGGCGACTGCTCGGTGAGCGTGCCGCTGCCGGTGGTGGTGGTGCCGTCGGGCCTGACCAGGGTGACACTCTCCAGCGTGATATCCAGCCCAGCGGCCCCCAGCCCGTCGGCTCCGGCAGCCATGCTCCAGAAGCCATATTGCGCAAGGGTGGTCCCGGTGCCGATCAGGTTGCCGAAGGCGAGCGATGGGCCGTCGTCCTTGAACTTGAAGGCATCGCCGATATCGCGCGTGGCCGTGGCGGTGTCGCCGTCGCCGTCGGTGGCGGTCGCCGTCAGGGTCACCAGGCTGGCGGCCAGGAGGCCGGCTGCCGAGGCGCCGGGCTCATCCGGATCGAGCGGATCGTCGTGCACGATCGAACGGCTCTGGGTCAGCGTCACCGCGCCCGTATTGGTCACCACCGAGATGGTGAAGGCCACGGCGCCGGCCGGGTTGGCCAGGTTGTCGGCAGTGCCGACCCGGCCGACCACCGCGCCGCCTTCCAGGAACAGGAAGATCTTGTCGCCGCTCAGGGTGTCGCGCAGACCGCTGTCCGCGCCGTTGTCCGCGCTTACGCCAAGGGCGTAGGTGATGGCATCGGCGTCCTCCACGTCATCGTCGTCGCTGTCCTTGAAGCCATCCTCGCCGAAGTCCGCCACGCCGAACAGGCCGGCGAAGCTCACCGGGCCGTCACTGTCCGGGATGTTGGTGTCGTCGGTGGTCAGGGTCGGCACCGCGACGAGATTGGTCGCGATCGACGGACCATCGTCCTTGAACTTGAAGGCATCGCCGATATCGCGCGTGGCCGTGGCGGTGTCGCCGTCGCCGTCGGTGGCGGTCGCCGTCAGGGTCACCAGGCTGGCGGCCATCAGGCCGGCCGCCGAGGTGCCGGGCTCATCCGGATCGAGCGGATCGTCGTGCACCACCGCGCGGCTCTGCGTCAGCGACACCTCACCCGTGTTGGCCAGCACCGAGATGCGCAAGGCTTCGGCCCCCGCCGCATCGGCGAGGCCGCCGGCGGTGCCCACCCGGCCGACCACCGCGCCGCCCTCCAGGAACAGGAAGATCTTGTCGCCGCTCAGGGTGTCGCGCAGACCGCTGTCCGCGCCGTTGTCCGCACTTACGCCAAGGGCGTAGGTGATGGCATCGGCGTCCTCCACGTCATCGTCGTCGCTGTCCTTGAAGCCGTCCTCGCCGAAGTCCGAGTTAAACAGGCCGGCGAAGCTCACCGGGCCGTCACTGTCCGGGATGTCGGTGTCGTCGGTGGTCAGGGTCGGCACAGCATCGAGATTGGTCGCGATCGACGGACCATCGTCCTTGAACTTGAAGGCATCGCCGATATCGCGCGTGGCCGTGGCGGTGTCGCCGTCGCCGTCGGTGGCGGTCGCCGTCAGGGTCACCAGGCTGGCGGCCAGGAGGCCGGCTGCCGAGGCGCCGGGCTCATCCGGATCGAGCGGATCGTCGTGCACGATCGAACGGCTCTGGGTCAGCGTCACCGCGCCCGTATTGGTCACCACCGAGATGGTGAAGGCCACGGCGCCGGCCGGGTTGGCCAGGTTGTCGGCAGTGCCGACCCGGCCGACCACCGCGCCGCCTTCCAGGAACAGGAAGATCTTGTCGCCGCTCAGGGTGTCGCGCAGACCGCTGTCCACGCCGTTGTCCGCGCTTACGCCAAGGGCGTAGGCGATGGCATCGGCGTCCTCCACGTCGTTGTTGTCGGCATCCTTGAAGCCGTCCTCGCCGAAGGCCGAGTTAAACAGGCCGGCGAAGCTGGTCGGGTCGGTGCTGTCCGGGATGTCTGTGTCGTCGGTGGTCAGGGTCGGCACCGCGAGGAGATTGGCCGCGATCGATGGGCCATCGTCCTCGAAGATCATCTTCGAGCCGATTTCCGCGGTCGCGGTGGTGACCTGCAGCAGCCTGAAGCCACCGATATCGAAGTCGGCGTGGTTGTTGCCCTTGGCGTCGACGGCCGCGCCGTTCTCGATCAGCACGCGGTTGTGATCGGAGCTTGTGGAGTATTCGATCTGGTAGCCGGCCTTGACCCCGGTGATGCTCGCCACCCCGCCAACAAGGCTGATGACAATGCCCGGATCGTTCACCGATCCGTCGGAGTTTTCGATCACCTGCCCGGTGCTGAGGTTGATAACGCGAACACTCTCGATCGTAACCGGCGTGTCGTTGCCATAGCCGTCGATAAAGTCGACCCCGGGCTCTGCCGCCGTGGTGAAGGCGCTGATCTTGACCTGTGCCGTCTTGCCGCTTTGCAGTTGGACCACGTCGAACTCGGCCGAACGCGCATTGAACATGGCGGTGAAGTCGATATTGGCTTCGAGATCGGCTTCATTCTGATCCAGGTTGGGAATGGTCACATCCTGCCGGGCGCCGGTGACGAAGGTAAAACGAATGCCTTCCTGCTCCACGATCATCTGGTTGTTAGTGCCGAAGGTGGTCGGGCCACCCGCCTGGCTGGTATTGATGGTGTCGCCGGTGTTGATGTTGACGCCGGTGGACTGATTGGCCGGGTTCTTGCCGGTGGCGATGATGGTGGGATCCGTGATCCGCAGGACACCAGCGACCTCGACCACCTCCGGGGTCGCCGTGGTGAACATCAGAAACAGGTTCTGCCCGGAGGGCGCGTTGGCCAGGCTGAACTGCAGGTCCTGGCTGGTGCCGATAAACACCTTGTTGAGCAGGTTGAGCGCGTCATCGTGATTGCTGGCATCCGCATGCTTGAGCGGTTGGTAGAGCACGGTCCAGATCTTGCCGCCGCTGACCGGCGTACCGGTTTCTTCGATATAGGCGGCGAACACTATGGCGCCGGACGGATCGGCCACGTCGTCGCCTGGCGCGTCGGTCGGCCCCTCGGCGCCCAGGCGGCCGAGCAGGATGTTGTTGTTCGCGCTATCGGTGTAGAGAAAGATTTTCCGGCCATCGAGGGTCAGCAGCCCGCTGTCAGTGTCTTCGAGCGGCGCACCATCGCCGTCGACGAAGCTGACATCGGTGATGCTGCCACCGGGAGCCGGGGTAATGGTGAACGCCTCGCTGCCGGTGTTGCCCGGCGCGCCGTTATAGCCGCTCAGCGCCGCCTCCATGGCAGGGCCGGCGCTCAGCGCGGTCAAGCGAGAGGTGAAATCCGCCGGCAGCGACGCCAGCAGGATGTCGTTGTCGTTGGCGTCCTCGGGCGCGCCCGGCGTAACGTTGGCATTCTGCAACCCGTCGCTTTCGTCCAGCGAAACCGTTACACCGGTCGCCACGACGCCCGCCTCGCTGTCGGTGAACGAGGCGGTCGCCAGCAGGTCGTCGGCGCTGCCGAACACACCATCGGCGCCGGCGGCAGTGGCGCTGAGCAGGAAGGTCGCGCCCAGCGAGTCGTCGGGGTTGACGTACCAGGAGGTGGTGACGCTGCCGTTGACCAGGCCGTCGAGATCGCCGGCGCCGCCATCGGTCACCAGCCAGGGCTCGTGCCCGGCGCCGCTGCCGCTGTCGAGCACGTCGTCGGGCGTGCCCCACAGGCCGTCCGCACCGGGGTCGATGGCGTGATCCACCTCGAACTGCAGCAGGCTGCCGACGGGGAAGCCGCTGGCGGTGAGAATCGCGGTGCTACCGGGCGCGTAATCGGCCAGGTCGCTGCCGACACTCGGCGCGTACAGGCTCGACTGGTCGCTCATGTACAGCGGAATCCTGCCCTCGCTGGCCATGACGCCCTGGGCGATGTGCAACAGCGCGGTATCGGGGCGGCCGTGCGCAGCGAGCAGCGCCGGCAGCTCGCTGACGAAAGCGGGAATCCTGCCAAGACTGGCGGCGATGCCCTGACTGATGGGCAGCTCGTCGTCATCGCTGTGATCGGCAGGCGTGCTCAGCGATGGGGGGGTCTTGCGAGTAGCCATGACGTTCTCCGAAACAGTGACGGTCATCGAGGCCTGACCGCTGGCCGGTATGCCATCACTATGCGGAGGCGCCGAGAGGCTGCCCATCGACCGATACTCCCAGCCGGACTAGGAGTTTCGGACTACGAGGATACGAAAACGGGACGTGCCGGCAACGCCGTGGCGCCGCAATCCCGTCGGCGAGGCAGACGCCATCGTTCGCCCGCTCGGTCAACCTGCTGCTGCGCCAGCGCGCTGCGCTCGACCACGGTGTACGAGACCGCCATGGCCGACAGCCTCAAGAGCATGGCCCTGCAGGGCATGGGCGTGGCCTGGGTGCCACGGCTGTCGGTCACCGCCGAACTGGCCCGTGGCGAACTGGCGATCTGCGGCGGCGAGCACTGGCAGATCCCGCTGGAAATCCGCCTGTACCGCTGCGCCCTGGTGCGCAAGGCCGCGGTGCGCCTGCTGTGGCGCAAGCTGGAGGGTGGTCTGGCCATGTAGGTGTTCGGGGAGAAGCGGATATTGGGTGCGCGCGGCGCACCCTACGCCGCCGTGCAGCTCGGGCTTGCCGCGGCGCCCAGTTGGCCATCCAGAAACTCCAGCACGCGCCGGGCATAGGCCTCCGGCTGGGCGACATAGGCCAGGGTATGGTCGGCGCCCGGCACCTGCCAGAACTCGCACTGGGTGGCGGCGGTCAGCGCCGCGTGCAGTTGCTGGCCGTCCGCGAGCGGGGTGTGGCGATCCTCCTCGCCGTAGATCAGCAGCAGCGGCGGGCGGCCGACCAGGCGCTGCGCGGCATACAGCGGGCGCAGGCGGCGTTCGCCGGCCGGATAGAGCAGGCGGCTGAGCTGGATGCCCAGGCGCGGCAGCGGGTAGGGCCGCCAGAAGTGCAGCAGGGTGGGGAAGGCCGACTCCAGCACCGCCGCCTTGAACGGATGCTGCGCCAGCGCCAGGGCGCACAGGCCCATGGCCGCGCCCATCGAGGCGCCGAGCAGCGCCACCGGCAGGTCCGGGTAGCGCGCCTGCAGCGCCTGGCCGGCGGCGAGCACATCGAGCGGGTAGTCCATGGTGGTGGAACTGCTCTCGCCGAAGCCGTTGAGGTCGAACAGCATCACGTGATAACCGGCCGCGCGCAGCAGCTCGGCATGCCCGTGCTTGAGCCAGAAGCCCTTGGCCGCGGTGCCCATCGGATGACACAGCAGCACCGCGCCGCGCACCTGCCCCGCGCGCGCCTCGCCCAGCAGCGCGGCCAGGTTGGCCCCCGATTCGCTGGCCAGCGACAGGCGCTGCCAACGTGCGGCATCGACCTGCTCGGGCCAGCGCCAGGGCTTCATGAAGCGCCCGAAAAAGGGTTTTTTGAAGAGCCGGTAGGCTGTATGTTTCATCGCCGCTGTTCTCCTGCCTGATGGGTCGCGGGCCGCCAGTGGCGCCCGGGTGAGGCCATGCTAGGAAGCGCAGCGGCGCCTCACCATGGGCAAAAACGACCAATAACAGGCGGATAATTCCGCCAGCGGGGCGGGAAGGATGAAGGTCACGGTGGTGATGGCCGAGCGCTGCTCGGCCACCAGCGTCTCGGCGGCGCTGGAGTTTCTCGAATGCGCCAACGTGCTGCAGCGCTTTCTCACCGGCGCCCCGGCGGCGACGCCGTTCGAGGTGCACAGCGCCTCCCTCGACGGCGCCCCGGTCGAGTGCACCGGTGGCCTGCGCCTGACCCCGCAGCGAGCGCTGAGCGAGGTGCCGCACAGCGATCTGGTGATAGTGCCCGGCTTCATGTTCAACATCCTCGCCGTGCTGCCGGCCCTGGAGCCGCTGAGCGCCTGGCTGCGCGAGCGTCATGCGCAGGGCAGCTACATCGCCAGCATGTGCACCGGCACCTTCGTCACCGCCCAGGCCGGCCTGCTCGACGGTCGCCGCGCCACCACCCACTGGATCTTCAGCGAGCAGTTCGCCCGGCGTTTTCCGCGGGTGCTGCTGCAGGCTGAACGCAGCGTCACCGACGACGGCCAGCTGCTGTGCTCGGCCGGCTCGACCACCGGCAGCGACCTGCTGCTGCACATCATCCGCCGCTTCGCCTCGCCGCAGCTGGCCATCGAGTGTTCGAAGAAGCTCCTGGTCGACAGCGCCGAGCGCCTGCAAACGCCTTACATGAGCGCCTCGTTCAACAAGGCGCACCAGGACGCCGAGGTGCTCAGGGTGCAGATCTGGCTGGAGAAGCACAGCGCCGAGCGCATCGTCCTCGACGAGGTCGCCGCGCGCTTCGCCCTGAGCCCGCGCAACCTGATCCGCCGCTTCAAGGACGCCACCGGGCAGACGCCGGTGCAGTACCTGCAGAGCCTGCGCCTGGAGCGGGCCAAGCACCTGCTGGAGGCCAGCCAGGAGCACTTCGAGCGCATCACCCAGCAGGTCGGCTACGAGGACGGCAGTTCCTTCCGCCGCCTGTTCAAGGAGCGCGTCGGCCTGTCGCCGGGCGCCTACCGGCGACGCTTCAACCGCCTGGCCTGAACGCCCCGCCAGCGGGGCGCCCGGTCGCCGCTCACTTGCCCGACTTGATCGAGGTCCAGGCCCGCGTACGCACCCGCTCGATCTTCTGCGGCAGCGGCTGCACCACGTACAGCGACTTCTGCAGCTCCGGCGTCGGCGTCAGGTCGGCGTCGGCGGCAATCGCCTTGCCCACCAGCTGCATGCCCGGCACGTTGGGGTTGGGGTAGCCGAGAAAATCGCTGATCGGCGCGATCACCTGGGGCTCGAGCAGGTGGTTGATAAAGGCATGGGCCTCGTCGACGTTCTGCGCGCTCTTGGGAATGGCCCAGGTGTCGAACCAGATCGGCGCGCCTTCTTTCGGCAGGCGCCAGTTGATCACCACGCCGTTGCCGGCTTCCTTGGCGCGGTTGGCGAACTGGTAGAAGCTGCCGGAGTAGCCGATGGCCACGCAGATGTCGCCGTTGGCGATGTCGGTCATGTACTTGGCGGAATGGAAGTAGGCCACGTAGGGGCGCACCTTGAGCAGCAGCTCGGTGACCTTGTCGTAGTCGGCCGGGTTGGCGCTGTTGGGGTCCAGGCCCAGGTAGTGCAGGGCGATGGGGATGATCTCGGTGGGCGAGTCGAGCATGGCCACGCCGCAGGATTTCAGCTTCTCCATGTACTCGGGCTTGAACACCAGGTCCCAGCTGTTGACCGGGGCGTCTTCGCCGAGCGCGGCCTTGACCTTGTCCGGGTTGTAGCCGAGCAGCACGGTGCCGTACATGTAGGGCACGCCGTACTGGTTGCCCGGGTCGTTCTTCTCCAGCAGGCCAAGCAGCACCGGGTCGAGGTTCTTCCAGTTGGGCAGCTTGGACTTGTCCAGCGGCATGAACACGCCGGCCCTGATCTGGGTTTCGAGGAACTGGTTGGACGGGATCACCAGGTCGTAGCCGGAGTTGCCGGTGAGCAGCTTGGCCTCCAGCGCCTCGTTGGTCTCGAAGGTGTCCCAGGTCAGCTGGATGCCGGACGCTTTCTGGAAGTCCTTGGGCACCGACGGCAGGATGTAGTCGGCCCAGTTGTACACGCGCAGCTCCTTGGCCTGCAGCGCGCCGCTGAGCAGGGTGGCGCCGCACAGGGCCGCGCCGAGCAGGTGTTTGATCGTTGTCATCGTATTCACCCTTGCAGACGTTATGAAATAGAGAGGGTGGACCTGGCGCCGCCTTGCCCACCCTTGGGCGGACAGGCCGCCCTAGGCGCCCTCGAAGCCTTCCAGCACGTTGACCGCGTTGACGCCGATGGCCTCCACCGCGTAGCCGCCCTCCATGACGAACAGTGTGGGCAGGCCGAGCGCGGCGATGCGCCGGCCCATGGCCAGGTAGTCCGGGCTGTCCAGCTTGAACTGCGAGATCGGGTCTTCCAGGTAGGTGTCGACGCCGAGCGACACCACCAGCACCTCGGCACCGTACTCGGCGATGCGCCGGCAAGCCTGCTCCAGCGCCTGGTTCCACACCTCCCAGGAACTGCCCATGGGCAGCGGGTAGTTGTGGTTGCAGCCCTCGCCGGCGCCCTCGCCGTGCTCGTCGGCGTAACCGAGGAAGAACGGGAATTCCTCGGCCGGGTCGCCGTGGATGGAGGCGAACAGCACGTCGCCGCGGCGGTAGAAGATGTCCTGGGTACCGTTGCCGTGGTGGTAGTCGACGTCGAGTATGGCCACCTTGCTGCGGCCCTGGTCGATAAAGGCCTGGGCGGCGATGGCGGCGTTGTTCAGGTAACAGTAGCCGCCCATCAGGTCGCCGGCGGCGTGGTGGCCCGGCGGCCGGCACAGGGCGAAGGCGCTGCGCGCGCCGTTGGCGATCTCGGCCTGGGCACTGAGCGCCACCTGCGCGGCGCTGTAGGCGGCCTGCCAGGTGCCGGCGGTGATCGGCGCGCCGCCGTCGAAGCTGTAGTAGCCGAGCTGGCCGTGCAGGTCGTTGGGGGTGATCCGGCGCAGGGTGCGCGCCGGCCAGGTGAAGGGCAGCAGGTCGCCCTGGCCGCCCTGTTCCTGCCAGCGCGCCCAGGCACCCTGGAAGAAGTCCAGGTAGGCCTTGCTGTGGATGCGCTCGATGGGCGCCAGGCCGAAGTCCTTGGGCGCGCGGACGTCGCCGAGCTGGCGTGCCTTGACCCGTTGCAGGATATGGTCGGCGCGCTGCGGCTTCTCGAAGCAGGGCATCAGTTGCCCGTCGATCAGCTCGCATTTGCCGTGGTGCAGGTGGTGGTCGTCGCTGTAGTAGGTGAGCATGCGAGGCGGCTCCGGGCTTGTTGTTGTGCCGCAATTGTTCGCCCGCCGCGCCCCGGCGGAAAACGCTGGCAACGGCCAAAAGGGGATCGAAATGGCCAAACTGCGCTGGCCCTGCCGTCGTAGCCCGGATGCAATCCGGGAATGCCTGACACCCTGTCCCGGATTGCGGCCAGGGTGCGCCATGCGCGCCGATTGGTTCCAGGTGGATGACGCTCTTCTCATCCACCTTCCTTCACATGGCCCTGGTGGATGGATAAAGCGCCATCCACCCTACGCGCGAAAGCGACTCGGCGGCACGCCGCTCCAGCGCTGGAAGGCATGACGAAAGCTGGCGGTCTCGCTGAAGCCGAGCGCCTCGGCGATGCGGTACACCGGCCAGTCCTGCTGGCCGAGCAGGGCCTTGGCGCGCTCGAAGCGCAGCTCGTCGAGCAGGCCCTGGTAGCTGGTGCCCAGCTCCTGCAGGTGGCGGCGCAGGGTGCGCGGCGAGCAGTGTAGCTGCTGCGCCAGCGCCTCCAGCCCCGGCGGCGCGGCCAGCTGCGCGGCGAGCGCCTGGCGCACCCGCTCCAGCCAGGCCTGACGGCTGGTGAATTCGGCGTTCTGCCGGCGGCAGCGCTCGACCACCTCGCAGTGGGTCACCGGGTCGGCCAGCGGCAGGCGCCGAGTCAGCAGTTCGGCGGGAAAGGCGAAGGCATTGCGCGCGGCGTCGAAGCCCAGCGGGCAGTCGAAGCTCAGCTCGTAGCGCGCCACATAGGCCGGCCTGGCATGGCGGAACTCGGCGCGGGCCAGCGGCAGCGGCCGGCCGAGCAGCTCGTCGCCGATCAGCTTGAGCGAGGCCAGGCACATCTCCACGTTGAACACCTCCAGTTCGGCGGCGTCGCGGTAGTCGCCGGCACTGACCCAGGCCAGGCCGTCCGCCACCTGCAGTTGCAGGTCGAAGTAGGTGCCGAGCAGCGCCGGGTACTGCAGCAGCAGGCGCCAGGCGTCACCAAAGGTGGCAGCCGAGAGCGCGGCGTAACCGAGCAGGCCGTAGGACGACACATGCAGGCTGCGCCCCAGCTCCAGGCCGAGGTCGGCGCGCAGGGCCAGGGCATTGGCGCACACCTGCAGCTCCTGCACCCGGGTGATGCGCGCCTCGCCATTGCCCGGCTCGTCCGCGGCGATGCCGCTGCCTGCGAGCAGCCGGGGGATCAGCTCGGGCTGCGCGGCGAAGCGTTGCAGGATCAGGGCGACCACGTGCAGGGTGGTCAGGTGGGCGTGCAGCATGGGGGTTTCCGTCTTCGCAGGTCAGCGAAAGAACGCAAGAAGCATGCCGCGGTACGGCGGGCCCTGCCCGCCAGTGGCGATCAGCGGTTGCGCAGAATCGCGTTGATGAAGTCGCCCTGGTTCGGCTCGTCCTTGCGCGTGGTGAACAGCAGCTGGCCGTTTTCCTCGCGCAGCTTCATCGCCTCGCCGAAGCGGCACTCGACGCCCTTGATACTGCGCGCCTCGGCCTTGTACGGCGCGGCGCGCTCGCACAGGTAGGCGATTTGCCTGACCACCTCGCCGCAGAAGTGCGGCACGCTCAGGCTCATCAGCCGCTCGTCGTCGATGGCGTTCCAGTCCACCCGGGTCGCCAGCGGCGTGTCGCAGGCCTGCGAGGCCTCGCGGTCCATCTGCTGCAGGCGCTGGCTGTAGTCCTGCAGGCGCTTCTTGCGGTCGAAGGCGGCGAAGCGCGCCTGCAGTCCGGCCCTTTCCTGGCGCTGGTAGAGCGCCAGCAGCTCGTCGAGGTTCAGCGCCTGGGTCTGCGCCTGGTCGTAGCCCAGCTCGAAACCCGGGGTGTCCGGCAGGTTGAGCTGGTAGCTCTCGCCGCCCCAAGCACGGCGGCGGTTGAGCAGGTTGTAGTCGCGGCCGTCGAGGCGGATGGCGTAGTCGCGCTGCTCGTGGCCCAGCTCGCGCACCTGGGTGAGGAACACCACCTCGTCGAGCGGATGATTGATGCCCCTGACCTGTACCAGGGCCTGCCGGCCGTCGGCGCTGGGGGCGAGGATCAGGCTGACGCCCTGGCCGGCGTCGAACGCCTGCGGGTGCTTGGCCAGCTCCAGGGCGGCGACCTGCAGCGAGCACAGAGCCAGGGCGACGAACGAAACAGGCTGCTTCATGGCGATACGTCCTTGTACGGGTGAAGAGTGCGCAGTATAGACCGCGGCGCCGCCGCGGTCGGCGCAGGCTAGAACTGCAGCACCACCCGCCCCTCGATCTGGCCGCCGCGCATGCGCGCGAAGATGGCGTTGATATCGTCCAGCCTGTCAGCCTGCACCGTGGCCTTGACCAGGCCCTCGCCGGCAAAGTCCAGCGCCTCCTGCAGATCGGCCCGGGTGCCGACGATGGAACCAGTGATGCTGATGGCCTTGAGCACCACGTCGAAGATCGGCGCGGGGAAGTCGCCCGGCGGGGCACGCCGGCATTGCTGCAGAGCAAGGTTCGGGTGGCTTTCCCCCGCTGCCACAGCTTGCATGACAAACGGTCATGGCCAGTGCCCGCCAGCCGCGGCTTTGCGTTATACTGCGCGGCCTTCGGCCGGCTGCACCCGGCCACCTGTCGCTCACAAGCCACGCCGGTTCTCCCGCGTGGCTTGTTGGTTTTTGACGCGCCCACCGGCGCCGATAGTTAACGCGCCGCAAGGCGCCGATATTTGCCGCGCCGCAAGGCGCCCGATAGAGAGGCACGACGATGAGCGCACTGGTTGGCGTGATCATGGGCTCCAAGTCCGATTGGTCCACCCTTAGCCACACCGCCGAGATGCTGGACAAGCTGGGCATCCCTTACGAGGTCAAGGTGGTCTCCGCCCACCGCACCCCGGACCTGCTGTTCCAGTACGCCGAACAGGCCGAGGAACGCGGCATCCAGGTGATCATCGCCGGCGCCGGCGGCGCCGCCCACCTGCCGGGCATGTGCGCGGCCAAGACCCACCTGCCGGTGCTCGGCGTGCCGGTGCAGTCGTCGATGCTCTCGGGCGTCGACTCGCTGCTGTCGATCGTGCAGATGCCGGCCGGCATCCCGGTCGCCACCCTGGCCATCGGCAAGGCCGGCGCGGTCAACGCCGCCCTGCTCGCCGCCAGCATCCTCGGCCACCAGCACCCGCAGTTCCACGCGGCGCTCAAGCAGTTCCGCGACGAGCAGACCGAGACCGTGCTGAGCAACCCGGACCCGCGCGAGGCCTGATGCGATGAAGATCGGAGTAATAGGCGGCGGCCAGCTGGGCCGCATGCTGGCCCTGGCCGGCACCCCGCTGGGGATGAACTTCGCCTTCCTCGACCCGGCGCCGGACGCCTGCGCCCAGGCCCTCGGCGAACATATCCGCGCCGACTACGGCGACCAGGATCACCTGCGCCAGCTGGCCGACGAGGTCGACCTGGTCACCTTCGAGTTCGAGAGCGTGCCGGCCGAGACCGTGGCCTTCCTCTCCCAGTTCGTGCCGGTCTACCCCTCGGCCGAAGCGCTGCGCATCGCCCGCGACCGCTGGTTCGAAAAATCCATGTTCAAGGACCTGGGCATCCCCACGCCGGACTTCGCCGATATCCAGTCGCAGGCCGACCTCGATGCCGCCGTGGCCGCCATCGGTCTGCCGGCGGTGCTCAAGACCCGCACCCTGGGCTACGACGGCAAGGGCCAGAAGGTCCTGCGCAAGCCCGAGGACGTGGTCGGCGCCTTCGCCGAACTGGGCAGCGTGCCGTGCATCCTCGAGGGCTTCGTGCCCTTCACCGGCGAGGTGTCGCTGATCGCCGTGCGCGCCCGCGACGGCGAGACGCGCTTCTACCCGCTGGTGCACAACCGCCACGACAGCGGCATCCTCGCCCTCTCCGTGGCCAGCAGCGCGCATCCGCTGCAGGCGTTGGCCGAGGACTACGTCGGCCGCGTGCTGGAGAAACTCGACTACGTCGGCGTGCTGGCCTTCGAGTTCTTCGAGGTGGACGGCGGCCTCAAGGCCAACGAGATCGCCCCGCGCGTGCACAACTCCGGGCACTGGACCATCGAAGGCGCCGAGTGCAGCCAGTTCGAGAACCACCTGCGTGCCGTCGCCGGCCTGCCGCTGGGCTCCACCGCCAAGCTGGGCGAGAGCGCCATGCTCAACTTTATCGGCACGGTACCGGCGGTAAGCGACGTGGTGGCGATCAAGGACTGCCATCTGCACCACTACGGCAAGGCGTTCAAGGTCGGCCGCAAGGTTGGCCACGCCACCCTGCGCAGCGCCGACCGCGCCAGTCTCGATGCCGGCATCGCGGCCGTCGAAGCGCTGATCGCCAAGGGCTGAAACGGCGATTGGCGACTAAGCTCTTGGACGACGGCCGTCGTCCAAGAGCCCCCTCCATGAAGCGCCTGCTCGCCCTGCTGCCCCTGCTGTTCGCCATGACCGGCGTCGCTGCACAGGAGGTGCTGCGCGTCGATTTCCGCGAACGCCCGCCGGAGATGCGCGCCGTCGACGGCCTGCCCAGCGGACCGCTGATCAGCGTGCTGGAAACCGCCGCACAACGCCTCGGCGTGCGCCTGCACTGGCGCCAGGCGCCCTTCCTGCGCAGCCTCGACGACCTGCGCTCGGGGCGCGTCGACCTGGTGCCGCGGGTGCTGCTCACCGAGCAGCGCCGCGCCTATATCCACTACCTGCCGAGCATTGGCAGCCAGCGCCTGAACGTGCGCTTTATCGTCCGCCCGGGACGCGAAGCCGAACTGGCGCGCTACGCCGACCTGTACCAGCAGAACCTGGGGGTCAAACGCGGCACCGCCTATTTCGAGCCGTTCGACAGCGACGACCGACTCGGTCGCGTCTACGCCAGCGACGACGCGCAGCTCGCGGCGATGTTCCGCGCCGGCCGCCTGGACGCCCTGGCCATTCTCGACCCGGCGGCCATCGAGGCGCAGTTCGCCGCGATGAAGTTCCGCGACTACAGCTACGCGCAGTACGCCCACGAACAGCTGCTCGGCAACCACTTCGGTGCCTCGCTCAAGCGCTACCACAGCGACCACCGCGCCCTCTACGAACGCCTGGGCGAGGAACTCCAGCGCATGCGCGAGCAGGGCGAAGTCAGCCTGATCTACCACCGTTACGGCGTACCGGCACCGGACATGGCGAACTGACAGCGCCTCGCGCCTGTCTCATGCAACGTCTGCCGCACGCGCGGCGCCCCTCAAGGAGAAACGCCACATGGGTATCATCGGCACCATCTTCATCGGCCTGATCGTCGGCCTGATCGCTCGCTTCCTCAAGCCGGGCGACGACAGCATGGGCTGGATCATGACCATCCTGCTCGGCATCGGCGGCTCCATCGCCGCCACCTACGGCGGCCAGGCGCTGGGCATTTACCAGGCCGGCCAGGCGGCCGGTTTCGTCGGCGCGGTGATCGGCGCCGTCGTTCTGCTGATAATCTACGGCGCCATCAAGAAGGGCTAAGCGCTCCTCTGCAGGAGCCGGTTGGCCGGCGATGTTGCCGTCAACAATCGCCCGCTTGGCCGGCTCTGGCTTTTCCGCCGTCACGAGACTCCACCCACCATGCGCCACCTGCTGCTCGCCCTACTGCTGTTCACCGGCCTGGCCCACGCCGAACTGCCGGAAACCGACTGGCTCGACCTGATGCCTCCCGAGGACCGCCAGGCTCTCGAAGAAATGCCCGAACTCCAGCACCAGGGCCCGGAGGGCGACAGCACCTTCTACGCCCCGGGCGGCCTGCGCCAGCAGGAGCAGAACCTGCCGGCGGTGATGTACTCGAGCAAAACCGTGGCCGAGCTGGACGGCAAGGCCCTGCGCCTGGGCGGCTACCCGGTGCCGCTGGAAAACGACGAGCAGGGCAACAGCACCCTGTTCTTCCTCGTGCCCTACCCCGGCGCCTGCATCCATGTCCCGCCACCGCCGCCCAACCAGCTGGTGCTGGTGCGCTACCCCAAGGGCATCCCGCTCGAGGACATCTATGCCCCGCTGTGGGTCAGCGGCACGCTGAAGGTGGAACAGGTCAGCAACGACCTGGCCGACGCGGCCTACGCCATGGACGCGGGCGAAGTACGCCTGGTGACCGACGAAGACCTCTACTGATCGCCCCGGAGCCCGCGCATGCGAGCCGTCGCAAACCGCGCAGTGGGCTCGCCTGACTGTCACGGACAGGGTGTCGGCCTCCCATGCGGCTCGGCCTCCGTTGCGCGTCGTCGATTCGCCATGCAACCGCCATCACTCGGTCATCCTGCCGACATACGCCTGTCCCATCCTGCTCCCTCCAACCAGACAGGGAGCCTTCCATGCACAAGTCAGTTCTTGCCGCCGGCCTGCTCGCCTGCGGCCTGGCCCAAGCCGCCGCCTCGCCCAAAGCCATCCAGCTGACGCCGCTCGGCAGTTACACCAGCGGCCTGTTCGGCCAGTCGGCAGCGGAGATCGTCGCCCACGACCCGGCCAGCCAGCGGCTGTTCGTGGTCAACGCCGCCAGCGGCCTGATCGACGTGCTGGACATACGCGAGCCGAGCCGGCCCACATTACTGTTCAACCTCGACCTGTCTGCCCATGGCGGGGCGGTGAACAGCGTCGCGGTGCGCGACGGGCTGATCGCCGCAGCGGTGGAGAACCGGGTGAAGACCGAGCCCGGTCGCGCCGTGTTCCTCAACCGCGACGGCCAGGTACTGGCCTCGGTGCAGGTCGGTGCCCTGCCGGACATGCTCGTCTTCACTCCGGACGGCAAACACCTGCTGGTAGCCAACGAGGGCGAACCGAGCGACGACTACCTGACCGATCCGGAAGGCTCGGTGAGCATCGTCGAGCTGCCGAAGGACATCGCCAAACTGACCCAGGCCCAGGTCCGTACCGCCGACTTCCGCGCCTTCTCCCGCGCCGACCTGGACCCGTCGGTGCGCATCTTCGGCCCCAATGCCAGTGTCGCCCAGGACCTGGAGCCGGAGTACATCAGCGTCGCCCACGACTCCAGAACCGCCTGGGTGACCCTGCAGGAAAACAACGCGGTGGCCGTGCTGGATATCAAGCGCGGTCAGTTCAAGGCCATTCACGGGCTTGGCCTGAAAGATCACAGTCTGACCGGTAACGAGCTGGACGCCAGCGACCGCGACAACCAGATCAATATCCGCACCTGGCCGGTGCTGGGCATGTACCAGCCCGACGCCATCGCCAGCTACCAGCACCGCGGGCGCACCTACCTGGTCACCGCCAACGAGGGCGACGCGCGCGACTACCCCGGATTCAGCGAAGAGGTACGCCTGGGCAGCACCAACTACCCGCTCAGTCCGCTGCACTTCCCGGATGCCGCCAACCTCAAGCAGAACGCCAACCTTGGCCGCCTGACCGTCTCCAGCGCCAGCGGCTACAACCCGGACAGCGGCTACTACGAAGCCATCCACGCCTTTGGTGGGCGCTCCTTCTCGATCTGGAGCGAAGACCTCACCCAGGTCTACGACAGCGGCGCCGACTTCGAGCGCATCACCGCCGCGGCCAATCCGCAGTTCTTCAACTCCGACCACGCCAGCAACAGCTTCGACAACCGCAGCGACAACAAGGGCCCGGAGCCGGAGGGCGTGACCCTGGCCAAGCTGTGGGGCAAGACCTACGCCTTCATCGGCCTGGAGCGCATCGGTGGAGTGATGGTCTACGACATCAGCCAGCCGCAGGCGCCGCAGTTCGTGCAGTACTTCAACAATCGCGACTTCGCCACCACCCCGGGCAGCGCCGCCGCGGGCGACCTGGGTCCCGAGGGGCTGATGGTGATCGAAGCCGAGCACAGCCCGATCGGCGTGCCCCTGCTGGTGGTGGGCAACGAAGTCAGCGGCACCACCAGTTTGTTCCGTATCGATCGCCAGCATCGCTGAACGGGGCCGGCGGGCACACAAAGGCCGGTCGCGCGACCGGCCTTTGCACTGACGAGCAGAAAGGGGGACGGTTCTCGTTGAGTCCGTCCCCTTTTTCTGTGGAATCAATCCCGCCCGGGCGCACTTGCCCTGGTTGCAGTTGGAGGATGGGCGATTGGTGGAGCAGAAGATGTGCAAGGAGGTGGAAGTGTTGAGGGGCGCGCTGGAAACGGTAGAAGCGGAAACCTGCAAACCAAAAGCAGCGGAGCAATGATGCTCCGCTGCCTTTGCTCCTAACCGGCGAACTCCTTGGCCATCCCTTTGGCCTGATCCCTTTTACCCGTCCTCCTTTCTGGAGGGTCGTTTCAGTTGGCCTCAATGCCTAGCAACAGATCCGTGGGTGTCAGGCGTTTCAGTGTATGCGTGACAGGATCCATCTCCACATCCAGTGCCAGTGGCGTGATGCCATCCGCGTCATACACCAAATAGGCGTTGCCGCTGCTCATCTCATAGGTTTTCGCACCTGCAGTCGCTATGGTCTTTGGGGTCGCAGACATCAGCTCCTCGACCGAGCTGTAGCGCAGTGCCACATCAACCTCGCCCAGTCGATCGAGGCGCGCTTCGACCGTTTGAGGGGGCTCGGCCATCACGGACTGTAGGGATACTGTATTGGATGCTTCGATCCACTTATCCGAGTAGGCGAAAATCAGATCTTCGTACTTGCTCGTCAGTGGTTTATCCAAATTGCACACAGCCTTGCGAATGGACATGCCATTCTGCCCATTGCGGATATTGCCGTACACGCAGTTAATGAATGGGTCTTTTCCCTTCAGGGTGAGGGTATAAAATACTTCGAAATAGGTATTTGATCCGGCGTTTTCGTAAGCTAGCGCGGGCTCATTATTGAACGAGACTAGCATTCTGGAGGTCTGTCCTGCGTAGCCCACTATATCGGCGAATACTTTGACGTCATTTTCCAAACTGATCGTCAACTCACTAGTGCATATATTCGCCTGGTAGGTTTCCGTAACGCCTTTTCTAAAAAAGGTGAGGGTGTTCCTCTGCGCTTGTACGGCAGTAGCCAGCGCAAGTGTTAACAATAGCGTGGCGGGTAGAATTTGCTTCATGGGCGAAGGTTCCTGGGCTGCAGATACCTCTTTGAGAATGGCTTCGAATTTCTGTGCCCCCTGCGATAAGGCTCACTGATCGCTACTACTCCTAAAGTGCAATATATACCCTTTTGGATCATTTTTTGCCTAAGAGCCGTAAATCAGACAAACATAACCTCCAGCACCTAGATAATAGCCTTAAAAAATATTTCCTTCTCTTTATACTTTTTTATCATGCACTGTAGATTATTTGCACGTTCTGCTCTGGCACCTATAGATTCCAGAGTTTCAGCGCGACAAATCTTTTCGATAAATTCATCCCATATGGTATCGGCTGCCTCCAGTCGCTCCATCTGCTCTTCACGGTTTATTATCGCCCCCCTGCGCAAACTCAACAGCATCACTGTAGGTCAGTGCAGATAATTCTCGCTGCATCTCTAGCTCAAACTGTAGTCGCGCCTCTATCTCTTGCTGTTGTTCTAACTCCTCTTCTAGTCCAGCATGAGCCAATCCAATGAAAAGTAACGCAACGACTATAGCCCTACCAACCACATGCACACTCCTTTCTCTAGCTGAGCCTATCTAGCGGCACGGAGTACATTGCCATCCATAATGCCTGCCCCGTATTGCTCACTCCAAGTCAAGCAAACTTCCTTGAACAGTTTCTGGAATGCAGGCTATATAGGTTAAGTACTTAGATTTTTTTTTAACCAAGACCCCATGCTTGGGCTCCTGCGTCGCTGCCACTCTATTAATCTTTGTCATCACTCCGTACGTATAGGCGCCATTTGAAAAAGTTATAGAATTCGAAAGCTCATTCCCAGAAACACTGCCTATGGCGATCTCTACATCTGCCATTGATCGTGTCAATTTAAGTTCTGGCGGATAACCGCTCCTACCAAATGAGTACGTCACCATGCCTCTATCTTTGTACACCTCAATATTCTTATTATTTTTTGTTTCGCACATAAATACGAGCGTATGGCTTTCCGAACCATTTACCACTAACGGAAAACACACAACAAAGGCCAAGACAAAAAATATACGCATCATCCAATCCCCCAGGATCTCAAAAGCCAGTTATCTCAGAATGCAAGTATGTTTTAGGCGAGATAGCATCAAGATAAGACATGTCACTCGAACACCTTTGCACTCCATAACCTATTAAAATTAGCCCTTCTTTCTGGATAACTATCAGTGTCCCTGTTGACGATTTCCGTTATAGAGTCCACAGCCTTCGACCCGGCACCTGTATCTGCAAGATCGTATAGTTTGTTTGACACCCAGAAATTCGCCGCAGATCTAACAGCGTATTTCATAGTTAGCAATATATCCGGACTCTCTACAAAATCCACATTGTCTTCTGGCCAATTATCTATTAGCCGGCTATGCCATCTCGTTAAAGCCTCGTAATTGTATCTACCTGTTAACTGCTTTAAGCCTCGCCCCCTGTATCGCCAACCATCTCCACTGGCATAGTCTCCATTGCCGAGATCAGCTCTTCCCCCATATGCACCATTGGCAATAGCCTCAAAATCGACCTGGGTCATTCTGGTACCATCTGCTTTTATTCCGCGCCGCGTCTCATACCCATGTCGCCTAGCCACCTCAGGATTCCTCCTAAAATACCTAAACATTTGAGTTAGTGATTCCGCCTTATAGATAAATCCCTCTTCAACACTCAATTGCGGCCCAGTCTCTTGCAATATTTGAGCAAAAAAATGGGTTCGCCTTAATGGAGTATCTAGCTTGTAAAGGGAAATATGCCTATTTAGTTCAGCCGCTATTTCAAGCAGATCATTATTTCTATCCGATCCTAAATCTGGGTAGACCGCCATCATTACGTCAAGTGTAAAACTAAAGCAACTTTCATCTTGAAAGCCACCGACTACCTGTAGGGGGCATACATGCCACGCATTGCCATCCGCACTAATTCCATGCTGCCCCGCTAGCTCTTTCCACCAGCTCAGCTTTTCGATCCTCTGCTTTTCAACTTCCCAGATCGGATTCGGCTTACCTGGTTCTTCCGCCAGCAATGGATCTAGCTCATCCCATTTGCCCTTGTTCCAGAACCACTCGCTTTCGTACTTGGTGATCAACTGCCCGAGTACTTGTGCGTGCCAAGGCTTGGCCAGCGCCGCTCGGATTTCATCGCTGGTCAGTACGCCATCTTTATCGGTATCGACGATATCGTAGAGTCGAGCGAGCGTTACGATGGGACCGCCATCGGCCTTGCTGATCTGGGCGCGATAGTTGTGCTGTTCGTCCTCGCTCAGCATGCCTCTGGCGTTGAAGGTGTAGGCCAGTTTCTCCAGGGGCGTTCCAGTGTCCTCAAGCCATTGGAAGTCCTGCCATTCCCAGGGGCTATGCCGGGTGGTGATCAGTTCCTGCTCGGCGAGCCAACCGTCGATAGGGTTGCCGTTTTCGTCAGCGAACAATCCCTCCAGCCGCCACCAGTAGGTTGTGTTGGGCGTGGGGCTACCTTCCACAGGGGTTTTGACTTGGATCTTATTCGCCGCTGGAAGGCCATCCAGCAGCGCCTGGGGAACGATCAGGTCGACGCCGATCTGGCTGCCGCTGTCGCTTAGCTTGGGCGGATTGTCCGCATTGATATCATCGCGATGGGCAATCAATTTGCTCGCGCCCTTATAGACCTTGAGCAGGGTTTTCTGCTCGTCGGGCAAGCGATTGGCCCAGGCGCGGCTCTGCGCGATAAAACCGGGCACATCGTCGCAACTGAAGACCTCCAGATGAACGAGAGGATGAGCGGAGCCGTTGTGGTTCTGATAAGTCCCGGGGTGACCAATCAGCTCACCTGCCTTGATCGGAATACCTGCATCCAGAACCACTACCTGGCCCAGCTCTTTGGGTTCACTCCGAGCTTGCAAAAACTTGGAGGAAATATAGCCGGGAAGATTACCTTCGTTATCGGCCGTGAGGGCTGGATTTGTCGTGCCGTTGATAAGGCTGGCGAGCTTAACGAACTCACCTTCTGCCGCGCTCACCGTGATTTCTGCCCCCTTAGACAGTTCAGATAATCTAGGGGAGTTGACATCAGGATTCGCACGGACGCCCAAGCCTCCACTTTGGGTATTGACGATATGACTCTTGACCTCCCAGAACGCAGGCCGTGGCAGATCTGCTTTGGCCTGATAGCCGGCCCAATCCTGTAAATGCATATACAGGCTGTAGAGGGTCAGGCTCGGAGGCATTTGCTCATCGGCTGCGTCGCCCTCGACTTTCTTGGGCTGTGGCGGCTGAAGTATGTGTTTGACCAGAACGAACCCCGTGGAAAAGGGCGCTCGCTTGATTCTGGGAACCTCATCGGTGAACTCGCTGACCGGATAGCGCTCGTCGATACGGTAGGCAATCACCTCGCCATCGGCGATGCAGCGCACGCTCGATTGATCGAATACGGCTGCAGTTCCTTCGTCGAAATGCACGCCGCCATGCCATAAGCCATTCTCGCCGGTTGGGTAGTAACCGCCCTTGGCCTTGGCCATATGGGTAAGAAGCTGCAGCGAATTACTGTTCGTTTCCTTGCTGGGGAATGGATACGCCCAATTGATCGGTTTGCTTTCGGCCATCTGCACTGTGTCCTGTACCTTGACTGCCGGCTCTCTAACGCCCGGCTTTTATCCCTGTCTTAACCGGAGAAATTGAGCGAGCGTTTACGCTTGCTCGGCACCTTGACCAACTCACCCGGCTGCGCCTGCTCCAACAAACTCCCCGCCTTGTCGCTATCGGCCATGCCCGGTAGCACCGGCGGCTTGATCTTAAGCCCCGAGCCCTTGCCCGGCGCGCCTCCGGCGTTGAGGCGGGCTAGCGGGCCGGAGATGGTGATGCCGCCGGGGTCGAGTTTGATGAAGCTGCCGCCGGCCTTGATGGTCAGTTCGATGCCGGCTTCGATGACCATCTTCTGTCCGGCCTTCAGATGAATCTCGCGGCCGGCCTTGGTCAGTTGTGCGGTGCCCAGCTTGATGTGCTGGTCGGTGGCCACCGTCAGGTGATCCTGGGGTTTGACCTCCACCTTGCGGTCGGCGGTGACGGTTAGGTGTTCTTCGGCCAGCAGTTCGGTGTAGCTGTTCTTCTCCACGGTATCGTGGCGTTCGTTGCCGACGCGGATCTTCTGGTCGTGCTCGATGTTCTCGTCCCAGTCGCGCTGGGCGTGGATGTAGATCTGCTCGGCGCCCTTGCGATCCTCGATGCGCAGTTCGTTGTAGCCGCCACCGCCGGGGCTGCTCAGGGTCTTGAATACGCTGCGGGTCTTGTTCGCGGGCAGGTCGTAGGGCACCACGTGTTCGGCGTGGTACAGGCAGCCGGTGACCAAGGGCTGATCGGGGTCGCCTTCGAGGAAGGTGACCAGCACTTCCATGCCGATACGCGGGATGGTGATGGCGCCGTAGCGATCGCCGGCCCAGCTGGAGCTGACGCGCAGCCAGCAGCTGGTCTTCTCGTCGGCCTGACCTTCCCGGTCCCAGAAGAACTGCACCTTCACTCGACCATATTCGTCGCAGTGGATTTCTTCGCCGGCAGGTCCCGTGACCACGGCGGTCTGGCTGCCCAGCACCTTGGGTTTGGGGTGAGCGAGTTGCGGGCGGTAGGGTACGTCCCAGGGGGTGGCGAGGAAGCGGTTGCGGTAGCCTTGGGTGAAGTTCGAGTCGTCTGAAGTACCCTCACCCCAGCCCTCTCCCAGAGGGAGAGGGGGCTGTCCGCGGTGGGCAGGGGATGAGGTGATCGACTCTTCCAGCACCTGCGGTTGCTTGCCCTGGTGCAGCACTTCGGTGAGCAGCCAGAGGTCGTTCCATTCGCGGCGCGGGTGTTCGGAGATTTCCAGCAGATGCCCGGTGACCAGCCACGGCTGGTCGCTCTGGCCCTGCAGTTGCTGATAGTCGGCGCGGTGGCGTTCCAGGGCGCGCTTGGCCAGGTGCTTGCCGCGGGTGCGGTCGGTGTAGCGGCCGGGGTAGTCGTAATCTTCCAGATCGGGCAGGCCGTCGTTCTCGCCGGCCTGCTCGCCCTGGTAGGTCGCCTCCAGCAGCAGGCGCGGCTGCTCGAAGTCGTAGTCGCGGCGGGCGGTGCTGCGGGTGCGGGTTTCCAGGCGCAGGGCCAGGCGCTTGATCACCGGATCGTCGGCGGTCATGCCGCTGTCCTGGATATAGGGCGTGGGCTGGCCGAGCTTGGCGAAGGCGGTCTGGTCGTCGCCGAAGGTCAGCACATGGCCGCTTGCGCTGTGCTGGAAGTGGTAGTGGATGCCTTCCTCCTCGCACAGGCGCTGAACGAAGTGCAGGTCGCTCTCGTCGTACTGCACGCAGTACTCGCGCTGCGGGTAGACGGTGGGGCCGAGCTGGAAGTGGTAGCGGCCCTCCACGATGCCGTGTTCTTCCAGCACCTGAGCGACGATCTGCGGCACCGTCAGGTGCTGGAAGATGCGCTGGTTAGTGCGGTGCGCCAGGTAGGCGAGCTGCGGCACGATGGCCAGGCGATAGCGGGTCAGGCGTTTGCCGGACTCGCCCTGCTCGACCCGGTGGATCAGGCCGTGGATGCCGTCGCCATTGGGGCTGAAGGCAAGGAAGGCGCGCTGATGCAGCAGACTGGTCAGATCGAGATCCGGGCGTTCGCTGATCAGCTCGACGTCGAAGCGATAGGGCTGGCTGATGGCCTCACGGCCGTTGAATTCGAGCACCTGCAGATCGTGCTCGACGCCTTCGATGGTCAGGCTGAAATGGGTTTCATTGGCCGGGTTGAACATGTACGTATCCTTTCGAGTGAGTCCTTTTTCAACAGCCTGTTATGCCTTGCCCAGCCAGCGGCGCAAACGCGAAGCCGGTGGCCGGCGAAACGCGTCGAGCAGCTCGCTGCAGTCGATCTGCCGCTGGCTTTCGTCGAAGGCCAGCGCGGTGCGCAGGGCCTGCCAGCAGTGCAGCGGCACCTGCGCCGGGCGTTGCAACTGCCTGTCCAGCTCCATGCTCTTGGCCTGCTTGGCGCTGAGGCGGCGGAACGGGTGTTGCCCGCTGGCCAGCTCGACCAACACGCAGGCCAACGCATAGACATCGGCAGCCGCCGACAGCGGTGCACCTTCGAGCAACTCCAGCGCGGCGTAGCGCGGTGTCCAGGCGGCGATGCGGCTGCGGCACAGGCGCGGCAGACCGGGCAGCAGGCCCTCCACCGGCTGGCCGAGACCATAGTCGAACAGGCGCAGGCCGTCTTCGGCCAGCATCACATTGCTGGGCTTGAGATCGCCATGCAGCACGCCCAGCTGGTGCGAATAGCACAGGGCTTCGAGCAGCGGGATGGCGATGCCACGCAGCTCGTCCCAGGGCAGGCCCTCGGGGCGTTCGCACAGCAGCTGATCGAGGGTCAGGCCGCGCAGCAATTCCAGGGTGATGAAGGCGCGCTGGCTGGGAATGTCCACCTCGAAACCGAACAGACGCACCACGTTGGGGTGGCTGAGCCGCGCGGTAAGGGCGAACTCGCTGTAGAGCAGGGCGTTGGCGTCCGGGTATTCGGCGAAGTCGTCGCTCAGGGTCTTCAGCGCGACATAGGGCTCGGGGTCGCCGAACTGTTCGCGCAGCAGATCGCGCGCGCGGTATACCGCGCCCATGCCGCCGACGCCGAGCAGACGCTCGATCCGGTAGCGGCCGCCGAGCACTTCCGGCAGCTCGCCGGGAGCCTGGCGCGGCGTTTCGCGCACAGGCTCCTTGGCCGCGGTGGCGGCCAGGGCGAAGTAGGTGAGGTCGCTGGCTTCGGCGGCTTCGATCATTGGCGGATCACCACGGCACTGAGGTTGTCACGGGCCGGGCCGTCGAGCACGCGCTGGAACAGGCGCTCCACGGCCAGGTGCGGCGAAGGCAGGTTGAGGCAGGCGCCCAGCTCGTCGGCGGTAACGCCCTGGTAGAGGCCGTCGCTGCACAGCAGGAAGACGTCGCCGGGCAGCACGTCGAGTTCGAGGATGTCCAGCTGCAGGGTCTCGCTGGCGCCGATGGCGCGGGTCAGGGCATGCGCCGCCGGCTGGCGCGCGGCCTCCTGCGGCGTCAGGCCCTGTTCGTCGATCAGTTGCTGCACCAGCGAATGGTCGCGGCTGAGCTGATACAGACGCGCGCCGCGCCACAGGTAGCAGCGGCTGTCGCCGGCCCAGACGCAGGCGGCGCGGTCGCCGTCGAGCAACAGGGCGACTACGGTGCTGCCGATCACCGTGTCCGGGCGGTCGGCGGTAACGGTCAGCTCCTGGCCGAGCCGATGGTTGAGCCGGTGCAGCGCCTGGCGCAACTCCACCAGCCGCTGGGCGAGGCTACCTTCCGGCAGCTCGGCCAGATGCTCAACGATCAGACGGCTGGCCAGGGCACCGTTCTGATGCCCGCCCATACCGTCGGCCACCACCCACAGGCCCTGCTCGGGCAGGGCAAGGAAGGCGTCCTCGTTGCGTGCGCGCACCTTGCCGGTGTCGGTGCGTGCGGCGCTGCGCCAGGCGCTGGCGACTGCAGTCATCAGAGCGTCGCCGGCAGCTTGAAGCTGCGCAGCAGGCCGATGTCGAACGGGTTCGGCGAACGCTGGCTGTGCAGCAGGTAGTTGGCGTGCAGACCACCGAGGTTGGCCTTGAGGATCAGCACGTCACGACCGCTGTGGTAGTCCACGTCCATCAGGTCGAGCAGGCGGAACAGCGACCAGGGGCCGGTGTTCTTCTCGATGCCGACGCGGCGACCGCCGAGTTCCTCGACCACCAGGCTGGTGCGGTCTTCCTCGCTCGCTGCCGGCCAGCGGAAGGCGGTGGCGACGATCGGACCGTGACGGTATTCCAGCTGCTGCTTGCCGAAGCGGAAGTCCGCGCGGCTCAGGCTGGAGTCCAGCGAGTAGGGCTCGAGCTTGAACAGCACCTGCGGCTCGGCCGGGTTCTCGGCGAAGAAGCTGCGGCGGATCACCTGGGCGCGGCTCATCTGCAGGAGGAACTCGCGCGACAGCGGCAGGCCGCGGCCATCGACGCGGCGCAGGCGATACTCGTCGGCGCTGCCGCTGACGAAGGGGCGCAGGTACTGGTCGAAGAAGCGCTCGGCGATGCCCTGGGCCTTGAAGAACTCGCGGAAATCCGCCACTGCCACGTCGCTCTCGCTGTGCGCGCTGAACGGGTAACGCTGCTTCAGCGAGTTGTCGTAGGCGGCGTACAGCTCGCTCTGATAGCGCTGGTTGAGGAAGTGGTAGGCATCATTGAGCACCAGGGTCCAGCTGTCCTCGGCCAGCAGCGCCAGCCAGTTGCCCACCGGCTGCGGCAGGCGCGCGGCGGCGCTGCGTACCTGGTTGATCGCATCGCGCTTGCCGGCCATGCGCGCCTTGGCCATCTCGAACGCGGCCTGGTCGCTGGCACCGGCATTGGCCAGGCTGGCCAGCTGGCGCTGCAGTTCGTCCAATGCCTGCAGGCTGGCGGCCAGTTCGACGCCAGCACCGCCGTTGTCGTCGAGCAGCTTGTGCAGCACCTCGAAGCGGCGCTCCAGGGTCTTGCGCGCGGTGTCCGGGGTGTTCTTGGCCAGGGCCTGCTGCGCCTGTTCGGCGGCGGCACTGGCCAGCTTGGCGGCCTTGCCCAGCTTGCCCTTGGCGCCCTCCAGCGCTTCGGCGGCGGCACCAGCGTCGTCGGCGGCCTCGGCCAGGCCCTTGAAGCGGGTGTTGTCGCGCACTTCCACCAGTAGTTGCAGCAGCGGCGAGTTGGCCGCGGTCAGGCCGCCGAGCAGGGCGGCGCCTCGGCCGGCACTGCCGATCGGCTCCAGGCTGAGCTGGGCGATGGCCTCGCCCCAGTAGTTGCCGTAATCGCGGAAGTACAGCTGCTCCAGCTCCACCATCAGGCGGCCGAGGTCGCCGGCGCTGAGGCTCTCGCCCTCGCCCAGCACCCAGTTGTCGCGCAGGATCTCGCGCACCAGGTTGCCGCCCTGGGCGGTGAAGGTCTTGCTGTAGCCGGCCTGGGTGTAGAAGCCGGGGATGGCGTAGTCGCTGCCATTGATCAGCCCGGCCTGCGGCCCGAGCTTCTGGCTCAGGCGGTAGTCCGGCAGGCTGCGCGCCTGTTCACGCAGCATGCGATAGACCACATTGGCCAGCGACTCGCTGCGCAGCACCTGGCGCGCCTGGGCGACCAGCTGGGCGTTGAGCGCATAGGGCGCGAAGGACTCGTCGAGCAGACGGGCGAAATGGGTGTTGAGGCCATGTTGCGCCGGGCTGTTGCCGGCATAGCGCAGCGACCAGTCGGCGGCTACCCACTCCTTGAGGAAGGCGGCGTCGCGGCGCTCTTCCAGGTTGAGCATCAGGTAGGCGCGCAGGCTGCCGAGCAGGCGCTCGCGGTCGCCGAGGTTGGCGCGGATCTGCGCCTCCAGCTGCCGCGCCACGCGCGGCAGCAGCAGGGTTTCCAGCTCGGCGCGGTAGGTCGAATAAACGGCCGGATTGACCGCCTCGCCCTGGAACAGGCCGGTACGCTGCAGGTAGGACACCTCGCCCTTGGGCGGGAACACCAGGGTGGCGGCGTAGCTGCTGTCCAGCGCCTTGAGGGTCTGCAGGGCGTCGTCCTGCGGGTTGATCGCCTGGTGCTCGCGGGTGAGCTTCTGAGCGATCTCGCGCAGCTGTTCCAGACGCCCGTGGTTGGCCGAGAAGCCGCTGGCCCAGAGCACGCCGAACAGCGCCAGCACGGCGAAGGCGGTGGCGTACATGGCACGCTGGCCCCAGTCGATGCGGCGCACTTCCTTCTGGTCGAGCCCGGCCAGGTCGGCCTCGGGGAAGATCACCCGGCTGAGCAGGTGGTTGATGAAGCGTGCACGGCCCGAGCGGAAGGTAGGCAGCGCGCTGCCGGCCAGGCCGAGGTTGCGGCCGATGCCGGCGGTCAGCGGGTCGAGCTGTTCGTTGAGCTGCGGCGCGCTGGTCAGGTAGAAACCGCGCAGCTTGCTGGCGCGCTGGTAGCGGTTGCCGGCGAAGGCCAGTTCGATGAACAGGCACAGGCGCTCGCCGATCTGGCCGAGCTGGTGCGGGAAGTCGAGGATGCGGCCACGGCGCTGGGTATCGCGCTCCTGGTGCATGCGCAGGATCACCTGGCTGTTGAGGCGGCGCAGCAGTTCTTCGAACTCCTGGCGCACCACGGCCACGTCGCTGGCGTTCTGCTCCTTGCGGAAGCTGGCGCCGAGCACCTGCTCGCTCTCCTCGCGCGACAGCTGGTCGAAGAACTCGTCGAAGCCCAGCACCTTGTCGGCCTTGCTCAGCACCAGGTAGACCGGCACGTCGGCGCCCAGGCGCTGATGGATCTCGTGCAGGCGCTGGCGGGTCTGGCGGGCCAGGGTTTCCAGCTCCACCTCGCTGCCGCCCTGCAGCTGCTCGACCGGAATGCTCACCAGCACGCCGTTGAGCGGGCGCGCGCGGCGCTGGCGCAGCAGGCCGAGCAGGGTGCCCCAGGCGCGGCCGTCGACCTGCGCGTCGGGCTGGGTCAGGTAGCGCCCGGCGGTGTCGATCAGCACGGCGTGATCGGCGAAGTACCAATCGGCATAACGGGTGCCGGAGACGTCCTTGGTCAGGCGCTGGCTGTCGCCACGGTTGAGCGGGAAGTCCAGGCCGGAGAAGTCCAGCAGGCTGGTCTTGCCGCTGCCCTGCGGGCCGAGCAGCAGGTACCAGGGCAGATCGTTGCGCCACTTCTCGCTGCGCCCGCGGTACAGGCTGGAGCGCTTGAGGGTGCGCAGGGCGTCCTTGAAGCGGTGGCGCAGCTCATTCTGCTCCTCGCCGATCTGCTCCTCGCGGCGCAGGCGCTCCTGCGCCTCGGCGTCGTTCTCCTCGGCCTTCTTGCGTGCGGTGGCGCGCCAGCTGGCGAACACCATGGCCAGGCCCCAGAGCAGGAACAGCAGGCTGATGGTCAGCAGGCGGCTGGTGGCCGACTCCCAGAACTTGTAGTCGTCGACCGCCAGCAGCGGGCCGACGAACCACACCAGCAGGGCGAGGACCAGCACCAGCAGCAGGCTCCAGACCCAGGTCTTGCGGAAAAAGGCGCCAAGTTTGGCGAAGAGGCTCTTCATTTCACGTCATCCATGCTGACACCCGAGGCCGGGTCGAGTTGCTGATACGGCTTGAGGACGGTGTCGCGCTGCTCGCCGAGCACCCAGGCGAAACCGGCGTACATCATCACCAGGCACATCAGGGTGAACAGCGCCACCAACCACCACGGCACGATGCGCACCAGGCGCCGGCGGGTGTCCTTCAGGCCCTGCCAGTGCGGCGAGACTTCGCGCGGCACGTCGCCGCGCAGCTGACGGATCTGCCGGTAGAGGCTGTCGCGCACCGCTTCCAGCTCGAGCATGCCGCGCGGCAGCACGCGGTACTTGCCCTCGAAACCGAGCGACAGGCACAGGTACATCAGCTCCAGCATCGGCAGGTGCTTGACCGGGTTGCGCGACAGGCGCTCGAGCAGCTGGAAGAACTTCTCGCCGCCGAAGGTCTCGTTGTGGAAGGAGGACAGCAGGCTCATCTGCGACCACTGGCTCTCGTTGCCCCAGGGCGTGGTCACCACGGCCTCGTCGACCACGGTGCACAGCACGTAACGCGCGGCCATCACCTGGCTGCTTTCCGCGCCGTCGTGCAGGGCGCGGTGTTCGAACAGCTTGATCTCGCGGGTCAGGCGCTGGTTGAGGGCGTCCAGGTCCTCGCTTTCGAAGCTGTGCTTGAGCCGCACCACTTCCGAGAGCAGCGCGGAGGCCGCCGCCACCAGCGGGTTGAGGCTGATGTTGAAGCTCTCCGCCGGGCGCAGGCGCGCGGCGAAGATCATGCGTTCTTCCAGCTGCTCGAATTTCGGCGGCGCGCTGAAGTCGGTCAGCGGGCTTTCGGCGCGGGCTTCGCCCTTGCGGTTGAGGATGACCGTCTTGTCATCCTGGCCGTATTCCATTTCCTTGGTGGTCATCGTCAGTTCCTGATCGCCCAGAATTTCAGCTCAAGCCCGGAGAACTCGCCGGACACGTGGAAGGCGAAGCCGCCGGAGCGTTCCAGCTGCGCCAGTTCCTCGGAGCTGAGCTCCAAGGCGAAGTAGGTCTTGCCCGAATGGAAGGGAATCTGCCGTGGTGCCACCGGCAGCGGTTTGACCTTGATCCCCGGCAGGTGCAGGTTGACCAGCTGGCGGATGCGCTCCACCGGGCCGACCTTGAGGTGTGCCGGCAGGCGCTGGCGCAGCTCCTCGGAGTCGCACTGGGCGCTGGCGGCGAGCACGAAGCTGGAGGTGCCGAGCAGCTTGTGGTCGTGCAGCGGCGACACCTGAATGCCGTACTGGCGCTGCTGCAGGAGCATCTCGATGGCGTGCTGTTCGAGCACCATCGACAGCACCTGGCGAATGGCGTCCATCAGCTTGCGGAAGCTCATGCCCTGGTCGCTGTGCAGGTAGCGGCCTTCCAGGCGCGGGCGCTTGGTCTCGCTGGAGAAGGTCGCCAGCTCGCCGAGCAGGCCGACCAGTTCGCGGTAGATCTGCTCCGGGTGCACCTGCTCGACGCCCAGGTGGTGACGCAGGATCGGCTCGTAGCGGTTGATCAGCTGCAGCATCATGAAGTCGCCGACCTCGGCACCGCCCACCTTGCCGGTGGCGCGGATGCGCTCGGCGAGGATGTCGCCGCGGTGGGCGAGCATGCTGATCACTTCCTTGAGGCAGCTCAGCAGGTAGCCGGAGGCCTGGAAGTTGACGTAGGTCGGGCTGAACTCGGGGTCGAGGCTGATCACCCCGTCCGGCGTGGTGTCGAGCACCTCGCACAGCTTGAGCTTCACATAGGCCTGGTCGCTCTGCTGCTCGCCGAGCAGCAGGCGGAAATCCGGGCGGCCGGTGCTGACCTGACTGTGGCTGCTGTCGCCGGCGTTGCAGTCGGCGACTTCCTCGTCGAAGGCGACATAGCGCGCCAGCACGTCCTTCTGCTCCGGGCGGCGGCTCTCGATATGGTTGCCGGTGACCAGCGGCAGCGCCAGGTACACCGGGGTGTTGCCGGTGTTCGGCGGCACGTCCAGGCCCAGCGGCTCGCGCTCGGCGCCGAGGTCGAAGAGGCTGCCGTCGGGCAGCACGCCGCTGGCCTTGCTCACCACCAGCTTGCCCATGTTGAGGAACTGGCGGTCGATCTCCAGCTCGAAGAAGCCCCAGGCGTAGCTGGCCAGCTTCTGCGTGCGCACCTTGAGCTGGTGCTCGAAGTAACGATCGTTCTGCTGGAAGTGCTGCGGGCGCAGCAGCATGCCCTCCTGCCAGATGACTTTATGCTGACTCATCGGCTTTGCTCCTGCTCGGCATCGAGATTGCGAATGCCGCGCTCGTCGAGGCGCAGGCGCGCCTGGTTGCGCTGCTGCGCGTCGATGGCGATGACGTAGCGCCAGTTGGCTTCCGGCAGGTCGCGGTAGGCGGCGAGCACGCCGACGTAGCGGCTGCCCTCCTGCACCGACACCTTGAGTTCACGGGTCTCGCCCGGGCGCAGCTCCAGTTCCTCGAGGGTCACCAGGTCGGGCGCCAGGGCCTCCTTGGGCCGCTGGTAGAGGGAGAAGAAATCGGCGTTCTCGAAGGCCACCGGGTGCTTGAGCTCCATCAGGCGCAGCACGATGGGCGAGGGGCGGCCGTTGAGATCGGGGTTGAGCTGGTCGCTGCCGGCCAGGCTCAGGTCCAGCTTGGTCATGCTCGAATAGGGCGACAGCGCGGCGCAGCCGGCCAGGCTCAGCAGCGCGGCGATGAAGGCGAGGGAAAGCAGGCGAGGCATGGGCATCATCCTTGAAGGTCGGTATTGAGGGTGGCGATCAGGCGGACCTGCTCTTCGTAGGCGCTGGCGAAATCGCGGGTGAACAGGCGGTCGCTCCAATCGTCGTTCTGCTGCAGGTCCGCATGCAGACGACGGTAGGCGCGCCAGCGGCTGCCGGCAGTGGCGAGCAGCGGCTTGCGGCCGTTGCGTTCGAAGCGCATGGCCAGCTGCTCCGGGGCGAACTGCTCGAACATGCCCTTGACCGCCGCGCGGCTGGCGGCGAGCAGCGCCACCTGGTGCGCCTGCAGGTCGCGAAAGCCACGGCTGATGGCCTGTTCGGCGGGCAGTTGACCGGGTTTGCCGCCACGCAGCAGGGCGCTCAGCGTCTCTCCGGCGTCCAGACCCTGCTTGAGCGGGTTATTGCCGGCGCCCTGCACGGTGGTCAGGGCCAGACGCAGCTCGTTCTTCAGCTCGCCGCGCGTACGCAGGGCCTGCTGCAGGCTGCCGACGCTCTGCCTGAGCAGCTTGGCGGCATTGAGCGCCAGGGCTTCGCGGGCCTCAATGTCGAGATCGTCGAGGCGCACGCCGAGGGCATCGGCGAACTTCTCCCAGAAACTCGGCGGCAGGCGCTCGGGCTCCGGAGCGGGTTTCGGCTGCGGCGCCGGCGTCGGCATCACCAGCTCGGGCACCAGCAGGTTTTCCTCGTCGATCTGCGCATAGTCGCGCTGTTGCGCCTGGGCGGTGCTGGGGCGCAGTACGGCGGTCAGATCGTCCACCTCGGCGTAGACGCGCTCCTGCTGCTCCAGCGCGGTGAGCGGGTCGAGATCGAGGAAGGCGTCGTCGGGGATGATGCTGCCGGCCGCCTGCGGCAGGCCGATATCGCCTTCGAACATGGCCGGGTCGCGCACCAGCCGCGCGCGAATCTCGAAGTCGCCCAGGCAGTACACGCTGCCGTGCTCGATGCGCTGCGGGCGGCCCTTGGCCAGGCTGGCGCCACTGTCCTTGAGGGCGATGCCGTTGCTGCTGGTGTCGGTGAGAAAGAACGCGCCATCGCGATAGCTGACCTCGGCGTGGCGGCTGGAGAGGATGCGCTTGCGATCGGGGATCACCCAGTCGCAATCCTCGGCACGGCCGATCACGCCGCCGGCCTGTTTGAAGGTCTTGGTGGTCAGCAGCCCCGGCACGAACTGCTGTGCGCTGACCATCTCGAATACCAGTTCCATGGTGACTGTGCTCCTCGCGGTCAGTGGCCGCGCTTCTCGGCTTGCGGATCGCCCAGCGGGCGGTATTGGTCGTCGCTGAACTTGTAGTTGCCGGTGCAGCCGGCCAGGACGATGGCCAGGGCCAGCAGGGCGGCGGTCCGGTAGCGATGCAGCATGGAATGCGCTCCTTGGAGAGAGGTGAAGGTGAACATGTCAGGCCGCTCCGGCCATATGCGTGGCAGCGGAACGTTTCAACACGGGAGGACCGTAGCGATTGGCCTGGCGTTGTCCGGGCCAGATCAGCAGCAGCGGCCAGATCAGATTGATCAGCAGCACCCAGTAGCCGCTCCGGCCCAGGTCATGCAGGCGACGAATACCTGCAGTCAGCATGGCCACCCACCAATAGATGAGACCGAAAACGACAAGAGCCGAGAGCACGTACTGCACCCACAACGGAGAGTTCTTGTCGCTGAAGGCCATAGCTAGGAAAAGTGGCCAGGCGCTCCACACATGGAGCAGCAGATATTTAATTCGCCCAATTCGTCCGCTGGAGATCATTGGCTCCAGCACGAATGACGCTACACGGCCCAGTAAATTCTTCATGGCTTCTCCCATCACACTTCGCTCGGGCTGATCTTCAGCCGTTGCATGCGGTACAGCAGGGTGCGCCGGGGCAGGCCCAGCTCGTTGGCGGCATTGGTCTGGTTGCCGCGGTTCTTGCGCAGGCAGTCGAGCAGCAGGTTGCGTTCGAGCCGGTCCATGCGCTCGCGCAGGCTTAGCGGCGCGCTATCGGGGTTCTGCGTGTGTTCCAGGTTGAAGTGCTCGGGCAGCAGCTCGCCGCCCTCGCACAGCAGCACCGCGCGCTCGACCAGGCCCTTGAGCTCGCGCACGTTGCCGGGGAAGGCGTAGCCGGCCAGGTGCTCCAGGGCGGCATCGCTCCAGCGGCAGGCGTCGCGCTGCAGCAGGCCACTGGCGGTGCTGGCGAAGTGGCGGGCGAGCAGCAGGATGTCTTCGTCGCGCTCGCGCAGCGGCGGCAGCTCGATGGGGAAATGCGACAGGCGATAGAACAGGTCTTCGCGGAAGCGGCCTTCCTCGACACGCTTGCGCAGTTCCTGGTGGGTGGCGGCGACGATGCGCACGTCGACCTTGTGCGTCTCGCTGCAGCCCAGGGGGCGCACTTCGCCTTCCTGCAGCACGCGCAGCAGCTTGGCTTGCAGGGTCAGCGGCATGTCGCCGATCTCGTCGAGGAACAGGGTGCCGCCATCGGCGGCATCGAACAGGCCCGGCTTGTCACGGTCGGCACCGGTGAAGGCGCCGCGGCGGTAGCCGAACAGCTCGCTCTCCAGCAGGTTCTCCGGCAGCGCCGCACAGTTCTGCACGATGAACGCCTTGCTGCGCCGCGCGCCGCAATCGTGGATGGCGCGGGCGACCAGCTCCTTGCCGGTGCCGGTCTCGCCGGTGAGCAACACACTGACCGGGCTGTGCAGCACCTTGCCGATCAGCTGGTAGACGCGGCGCATGGCCTGGCTCTGGCCGAGCAGGCCGTAGCCGCTGGCACAGGGTGTACCCGGAGCGGGCGAGGCCGGTTCAGGGGTCTCTGGAGCACGCAGGCGCTGCAGCAGTTGCAGCTGGGCCAGGGCGAAACTGCCGAGTTGGGCGAAGGAGGCGGTGAAACCCTGCAGGCTGCGCCGCTCATGGCTGGCCACCAGCAGCAGGCCGCGGGTATGGCCGGCGCCGTCGTGCAGCGGCAGGCACAACAGGCTGCGCCAGGCGCCCTTGCCCTCCGGCAGGCAGGCGATGCTGTGCAGGGCGCTGTCCAGCTCATCGATGCACAGCACCTGGTTCTGGCACAGGCAGTACTGCAGCAGCTGTTCGCCGTCGTAGTCGCTGGGCAGGCTGGCCGCCTCGCGCGGTTGCAGCAGGCCGTCGAGCCACTCCGCGCTCATCATCAGGCGGGTATTGGTGTGATCCAGCAGATACAGCTGGCCCAGCGCGCAGTCGGCCAGCTCGGCGGCAGCGCGCACCAGCTCGGCGAGCAGGCGCTCGCCGCTGGCGGCGCCAGCCAGCGTGGCGTAGCGGCCGAGCAGGGCTTCGGCGTAACGCAGCGGTTGCGGGACTTCGGCGAACATCGGCAGCACCTCAGGCGAACTCGCAGGTCACCGCCGAATCGGCGTCCAGGGTGGCGTGCACGCGCTGCAGGCTTTCGCCGGCGGCCATGGCATCGAGCAGGCGGTCGACCACCAGCGGCTGCAGGTGTTGGTCGATCAGGTGGTCGATCAGGCGAGCGCCGCTGTCGCCGTGGGTGCAGCGCTCGGCCAGGTGCTCGACCAGGCCGTCGCAGTGGCTGAAGGCGAGCTGGCGACGGGCCAGGCGCTCGCCGAAACGGGCCAGCTTGAGACCGACCAGCTGACGCAGCAGGTCGCCGTCCATGGGGTAGTAGGGCACCACGCGCATACGCCCGAGCAGGGCCGGCTTGAAGTGCTGGGTCAGTTGCGGGCGGATGGCCAGTTCCAGATCCTCGGCCCCCGGGCGCTCACCGCCGGCGCAGAGGCTGGCGATGCGCTCGCTGGCGAGGTTGCTGGTCATCAGGATCAGGCCGTTGCGGAAGTTGATCTCGCGCCCTTCGCCGTCGTTGGCCACGCCCTTGTCGAAGATCTGGTAGAAGACGTTCATCACGTCCGGGTCGGCCTTCTCCACCTCGTCGAGGAGGATCACCGAGTAGGGCTTCTGCCGCACCGCTTCGGTGAGCATGCCGCCTTCACCGTAACCGACGTAGCCGGGCGGCGCGCCGATCAGACGCGAGACGGTGTGTTTTTCCTGGAACTCGGACATGTTGATCACGGTGAGGAAGCGTTCACCGCCATACAGCAGGTCGGCCAGGGCCAGGGCGGTTTCGGTCTTGCCGACGCCGCTGGGGCCGACCAGGAGGAACACGCCCACCGGGGCATCGGCCCGGTTGAGGCCGGCGGCGGTGGCGCGCATGGCCTTGTCCAGCGCCTGGATCGCCTGCTCCTGACCGCGCACGCGCTGGCGCAGGTCATCGGCGAAGGTAATCACCTTGGTGTTGTGCTCGCGCGCCAGCTGACTCAGCGGCACACCAGTCCAGTGGCTGATCACCTCGGCCACCAGGCGCGGGCAGACCTCGAAACTGACCAGGCGCTCGCTGGCCTGGGCGGCAGCCAGCTCGGCCTGGATGGCGCGCAGTTCGGCTTCCAGCTCTTCCAGGCTCGGGCGTGGTTCGTCGCTGGCGTCCTCGTCGTTACCCAGACGCGCGGCGGCGCATTGCTTGCGCTGCTCCAGCAGGCGTTCGGCCAGGTCACGCTGCACGGCCCAGCGGGTTTCCACCTGCTCCAGCTCGGCGCGGGCGGCGACCAGACGGTTTTCCAGGGTATCTAGCGCTTCGCCGTCGATAGCCAGACCGGCGTCCAGGTCACGGCGCATGGCCTCCCCCTGGCGCTCGCCCTCGGCGATCTCGCCGCGCAGGCGCTCCAGCGCCTCGGGCGCGGCGGCCAGGCTGATGCGCACGCGGGCGCAGGCAGTGTCGAGCACGTCCACCGCCTTGTCCGGCAACTGGCGACCAGCCAGGTAGCGCGCCGACAGCTCGGCGGCGGCGACCACGGCGTCGTCGCGCAGGTAGATGCCGTGGCTCTTCTCGTACACCGGCGCCAGGCCGCGCAGGATGGTCACCGCCTCGTCGACGGTCGGCTCATGCAGCTGCACCGGCTGGAAGCGGCGGGCCAGGGCCGGGTCCTTCTCGAAGTATTTCTTGTATTCGCTCCAGGTGGTGGCGGCGATGGTACGCAGCTCGCCACGGGCCAGCGCCGGCTTGAGCAGGTTGGCGGCATCGCCGCTGCCGGCCTGGCCACCGGCGCCGATCAGGGTATGGGCCTCGTCGATAAACAGGATGATCGGCTTGGGCGAGGCCTTGACCTCGTCGATCACGCCCTGCAGGCGGCGCTCGAACTCGCCCTTGACGCTGGCGCCGGCCTGCAGCAGGCCGAGGTCCAGGCACAGCAGCTCGACGCCCTTGAGCACCTGCGGCACCTCGCCGGTGGCGATGCGCAGGGCCAGGCCCTCGACGATGGCGGTCTTGCCCACGCCGGCCTCGCCGACCACGATGGGGTTGTTCTTGCGCCGGCGGGCGAGGATATCGACCATCTGGCGGATCGCGCCGTCGCGGCACAGCACCGGGTCGAGCTTGCCGTCGCGGGCCTGCTGGGTGAAGTTGTGGGTAAAGCGCGCCAGGTTCGACTCGCCCGGCGCCGCCGCTTTGCCGCCCGCGGCCTGCGGCTGCTGGCTGAGGGCGAAGTCGCGCAGACGCTCGGCATTGAGCTTGCTCAGCAGCGTCTGATAACGGCTGCCGGCGTAGCGCATGGGGTTGCGCAGCAGGGCGAGGATCAGCGCGGCCTGGTCGATCTGGCTGGCGCCCAGCTCCAGGTTGGCCACCAGCAGGGCGTCCTGCAGCCACTGCACCAGCTCGGCAGAAAATACCGGGTTGCGCGACTCGCTGTGCTCGCCGCGCGGCTGCAGCGCCTGGGCCAGCTCGCCGGCATCGATCTCGGCATCCTGCAGGGCACGCGCCAGCAGGCTTTCCGGGCGCTCGAGGAGGCCCAGCAGCAGATCCTCGACGAGGATCTTGTTGCCGCCGCGTACCACGCAGCGTTCGGCGGCCATCTCCAGGTCGCGCTTGCTCGCGGCGTCCAGGGCTTGAACCAGTTGTTGCAGGTCGACGTTGATCATTTCATCTGTCCTTAATGAATCTTGCTACCCAGGGTGACCAGACCGTCGGCGTTCTCACGGCCGAGCCAGGTGGTCCAGCCCAGCAGGCAGGGGTTGCCTTCACCGATGCGCAGGTCGCGGATTTCGTCCTGACGCAGCTCCAGGCGGATGTCGTAGTCCAGCGGATCGCGCAGGGTGAAGCGCACTAGCGCGCAGAGCGGCTGGTAACCCGTGCCGATCGGCAGGAACTCGTGAAAGCGCGTCCAGCCCAGCTGGCGCACGTGGATGCGGAACTTGCCGCCGCGGTCGCGGACGCGTTCGCCAAGCACGGTGTCTTCGCCGAGCAGGCTGTTGGCGCGGCCGAGGCGGTTGCGCTGTTCTTCCAGCACCACCACCTGGCGTTCCAGGCACTGTTCGATGAACAGCTCGGCATGTTTGAAGTAGTAACGCAGCACCGACTCGATCAGCGCCGCCGAGTGGGCGCGCAGGCTGAGCAGGCCGAGGTAGGGCAGCAGGCGCTTCCAGTTCAGCTCCTGGGCCTGGCGGATCTGCTCGCTGCCCAGGCCGATCAGGGCGAACAGCTGCGCGGAGAAGGCGTCCATCGCCCCGCTCTGGAAGCTGGCGCGGTAGCGGTACTTCTGCCAGATCGGCAGCAGCAGGCGCTGCAGACGGTTGTTGAACAGGTCGAGGAAATCGCGGGTCGGGTTGCCGTCCTCGCTGTCGCCCAGGGCCTGCTCGCTGTAGAAGGCCGGCAACGGCGAGCCGCCGCCGAACAGGCCGACCAGGTTGACGCGCATGCGCGCGCGCAGCTCGCCGTGCTCCTCGAAGAACTGCACGCGATCGATATCGCTGCCGGGGAAGCCCAGGCTCGGGTTGGCCTGGAATTCCAGGTACTCGTAGAGGCGCTCGTCATCCAGTTGCGGATGAGCGACCTTGAGGCGCTCCAGCACCAGCTGTACGGCCTGGAACAGGCTGTACTCGCGGATGCCTTTGCTCAATCGAGTTAGAGCAGGGGCTGTTGCCCCATACGTGGCGTCCATTTGTACAACTCTCCCTGTGTGCTCTGAACGTGCAGCTCGTGGTAGCTGTTGAGGCTGGCGTAGAGGGCGAAAAACTCATTGAGTACCGAAGCGAAGAGGAACAGGTCGCCCTCGCCCAGGTAGCCGTCCGGGTTCATGGTCAGTTCGGTGCGCACGCCGCGCACCGGCAGGCCGCGATGCAGGCGGTCGACATGGCGGTGGCCGATGCTCTTGAGGCCGCCGAGCAGACGCTTGCTGACGCGCTCGGCGTGCTGGTCGTAGTAGCGCGGCAGGTCGTAGGTCTCGAGGATCACCTTGAGCGCCTCGACGTTGGCCAGCGACAGGTAGTTCAGCGACATGTTGGAAATCAGCTTCCACAGGAAGTCGCGGTGCAGCGGCGGCGCGTAGCAGGGGGTGACCGCGCTGATGTTGCGGAAGCTGAGAAAATCCGGGGTGTCCTCGCTGGGCAGGCAGATATCGCCCAGGCTCAGCTGACGCGGCAGGTTCTGGTTGGTGCAGGTCAGCTCGATGGACAGCGTCTCGTGCTGGTCGAGGTTGCGCAGGCCGAAGCTGAGCCAGGTCTCCAGGCCGTCGCCGAGCATCGACGGCTGCTGGCGCACGCTGTAGTGCGGACGCGCCACCGGCACGTCGAAGCTGGGGTCGTGCTCGAACGACTCGAACGGCACGTACTCCTCGTAGCCCATGCCGCCCGGCTTCCAGCCGGTGACGCGGTCCACCGAGAACACGCCGCAATGCTGCGCGTCGAATTCGGCCGGCAGCAGCAGGTACTGGTCCTGCTTGCCGTCGAGGCGGATCGGGATGGCGTCGTGCTGGAACAGGTTGACCACCGGCGTGCAGTACAGGCGCACGTTTTCCAGGGTCGGGCGGATGCGCTGCACCCCGGCCTTGTGGATATCGAAGCGCAGCTCCAGACCGCGCGCCTGCTTGAGCAGATCCTCGGGCAGGCCATGGATGGCATCCAGGCCGAGCAGGTCGACGAAGAGGAACTTGTCCTGGAAGGCGAAGTATTCCTGCAGGTAGCGGTAGCCGCGGAAGGTGTTGAGCGGATAGGGGATCAGCGCCTCGTCTTCGGCGAAGCCCACCGGCTGCACCTGCTCGGGCTTGAGCTGCAGGGTGCCGAGAGTCTGGCCGAAGGCATCCTGCATGGGCTTGCCGGCCGCATCGAGCAGCACCAGCTGGATGCCGCCGAGGTTGCGCAGCAGCGCCAGGTAGAGCATCTGGCCGATATAGCGCTCGCCGGCCAGGTGCAGACGCAGCTTGTTCAGGCCGATCTCGCCGAGATGGCCGTCGGCGCTCATGCCCAGACGCAGGCTGAGCAGCGCGCCGTCGCCCTTGACCGAGTAGTCCAGGCCGTTCAGCGCCAGCGGCAGCACCTCGGTGGGGTAGCAGGTGCGAAAGCGGCAGGTGACGCCTTCGATGGCCTTGGCTTCCACCGGCGTGCCGCGCTTGACCGGCAACGCCGGGCCGGGGCGGGTCAGCGGGTCGAACTGCAGCATGCTGAAGGCCGGCAGCGGACGCATGTAGTTCGGCCACAGCAGGTGCATCAGCGAGTGGGTCAGCTCCGGCAGCTCGTCGTCGAGCTTCTGCCGCAGGCGCCCGGTGAGGAAGGCGAAGCCTTCGAGCAGGCGCTCGACATCCGGATCACGCCCGGCCTGGCCAAGGAACGGCGCCAATGCCGGGCTGCGCTCGGCAAAGCGCTTGCCCAGTTGGCGCAGGGCGGTGAGTTCGCTTTGGTAGTAGTGGTTAAAAGACATGCTGTTTGCTCATCCCTGGGCGTGTTGACGTTATGGACACAGAGAGGTGTCGTTGATCGTCCATATCGTTATGGCATTGCCTTTTTGTTCGATTGGCGAGCGCTTCAGATGAGCAAGCAGGCGCTGCTTGTCGAGCGATACCGACTTGCCATGTGCCGCGATATCCAGGCGATAAGTGCCTGGTACGCTGTCTTCCAGTGTTTCGTTGAACACGATGTAGGACAGCACCTCGATGGAGTCGTCAGCGGCCAGCCGCTGTCCAGCAGGGAATGAGCCTTTTCCGTTGGAGTAGTCATGGGTGGAAACTTCGACCGTGTAGCCACACACATTTTCGAAGTTGGCGATAAAGACGCTTTTCTGCTGGCTGCTGCAGCCAGCAAGCAGAATCGAAAGTAGACACAGCACGTGCTTAGTCATCGAATTTCACCCGGGTAAGCCACAACAGGCCCTTGACGTCGTTCTCCGAGGCGATGGAACGCTGCCAATAGTCCTGGTAGTTGCGTGGGCTGTGGGAGTGGTAATGCATAAGGTCTATCTCCCCTGCCGCTGGAATGGGGTGATTGTCCACAGGCGCCTGAGTGAGGATCGTGGAGGTCGACTTGTGGCTCCACGAGTACGCAGGTATCAAGCCACCATCGCCGTACTCGTTGAGGATGAGGTGACCCACCTCATGCGCAGCGGTGTGCGCGAAATCCTCATCGGCAAAATTGGCGGGATAGTTGGCAGCCGCCCACATGCCCAAGTTGTGGTAAATCTTTTTGAACATCGCGAAGCTAGTGGAACGACCGAAGTCATCACCGATTGAAGCAATGAGCGGGAAATTCTTGGCGCTGGGCTTGGCATTCACATCAGCGATGACCTTCACCTGAAACGCGCCTTTGGCTGTCTGAATCGGCTTGTCGATGCCGCCTGCACGACTGCCCTCACGCGACCAGTAGTATTCGACCCCCGCCTTGGCCAATACCTTCAGTTCATCGAATGTGCGGGCCGTCAATTGGTTGTTCCTGCCGGATACACCACCATCAGAGAAGCTGGGGCGCAGGGTGATCTCGACGGAGCCAGCGTTGCGATCAACGCGGGCATCGACCCACGGTGCGGCTGCAGCGCTATTGTCCAGCCGCAGCTCCGATACCTGCTCTTCAGCACCTTTCTTCACGGTCAGACGCACAAGCAGGTTGGGGCTTTTCAAAACACGAGTATCGAGAACGCCAGATCGGTCGTAGCCGTCCCACTGCCACTGGTGCTCACCTGTCGGAAGCAGCGCCGCTGTATCCGCTTCGCTATGGAGCAGCGTCTCGCCATCGTATACCTCCAGGGTCAGGCTATCGGCCGGATGTTTGCGGTTACGGATCTGGAAATCGATGGTCTCTCGATTGTTCGTTGTGCCTTGTCCAATTTCCTCGTAATCGGGAATCCGCAGAGGCGTGAGCACACGATTGCCTCCACGCTGCAAAGCAATGGTGTAATCCAGCGCGCGCTCTTCGGCCGCTTGAGCCGGAGGCACCAGAACATTGATGACGCTAGCTGCAGCAGCCACCAGCGACAGCGGCGCAACCGGGCTGAACGCCGCCCCACCGCCACTCGCGCCAATCAACACGGTGCCGGAGCCAGCCACCACGGTATTGCCATGACTACCCACCGAGCCCACCACCGCCGCCGGCTTGCCATTGATCAGCACGGTGGGAATCACCGCGCCGGCCATGGCGCCGCCGCAGGCGGAGGCGTCGCCCATGCGCGCGGCGGGCAGACTGTCGAACAGCACGTCGGGCGAGCCGGCGGCGATCGGGTTGGTGCCGTGGCCGGGAATCGGGCAGGCGGTGGGATCGCCGAGGCGGGCTGCGGGTTTACCGGACATGTGAGGCTCCTGGGTTGACCTTGACCTGACCGCTACCGTCCAGGCTCGCGGAGAAACTGACCTGACGCCTGACGCCATCCATCTCCAGCATCGCGTCGATGGCGAAGGCCTGGCGCAGCGGATCATGGGTGCGCGGCAGTGAAATCACGCGCACCTGGGTCAGACGGGGTTCGTACGCTTCGATAAAGCGTTCGATGGCGATACGCGCCTGCTGCAGCGAGTCGTGCAGCGACAGGCGCATATCGTTCAAATCGGGCAACCCGTAGTCGGGCAGCGTCTGCACGCTGCCCGCACGGGTGCTGAGCATCTTGGCCAGATGGGCAGCCACCGAGGCCATGGCGGCGACCTCGCGGCTCCAGCCGGCACGTTGGCCGGCCTCGCCACCGAGGCGCTCGAACAGGCTGCCGTAGGCCATGGCTGCTTACTCCTTGTCCAGCTTGCCGACCAGCGACAGGGTGAAGTCGGCACCCATGTACTTGAAGTGCGGACGCACGTTCAGGCTGACGCGGTACCAGCCCGGCTCGCCTTCGACATCGCTGACGATGACCTGGGCGGCGCGCAGCGGACGACGGCTACGCACTTCGGAGCTGGGGTTCTCCTGGTCGGCCACGTACTGGCGGATCCACTTGTTCAGTTCCAGCTCGAGGTCGGTACGCTCCTTCCAGGCGCCGATCTGCTCACGCTGCAGCACTTTCAGGTAGTGGGCCAGACGGTTGACGATGAACATGTACGGCAGCTGGGTGCCCAGCTTGTAGTTCAGCTCGGCGGTCTTGCCTTCTTCGCTGATGCCGAAGAACTTCGGCTTCTGCGCCGAGTTGGCGGAGAAGAACGCGGCGTTGTCGCTGCCCTTGCGCATGGTCAGGGCGATAAAGCCTTCCTCGGCCAGTTCGTACTCGCGACGGTCGGAAACCAGCACCTCGGTGGGGATCTTGGTCTCGATCTCGCCCATGCTCTCGAAGTGGTGCAGCGGCAGGTCTTCCACCGCGCCACCGCTCTGCGGGCCGATGATGTTCGGGCACCAGCGGAACTTGGCGAAGCTGTCGGTCAGACGGCTGGCGAAGGCGTAGGCGGTGTTGCCCCACAGGTAGTGCTCGTGGCTGTTGGCCACGTTTTCCTTGTAGACGAAGGTCTTCACCGGGTTGTCTTCCGGATCGTACGGGTTGCGCAGCAGGAAGCGCGGTACGGTCAGGCCGACGTAGCGGGCGTCTTCCTGCTCGCGGAAGCTCTGCCACTTGGTGAATTGCGGGCCTTCGAAGTGGTCTTTCAGGTCCTTCAGGTCCGGCAGGCCGGTGAAGGTTTCCAGGCCGAAGAATTTCGGGCCGGCCGAGGCGATGAACGGGGCGTGGGACATGCAGGCCACCGAGGCGACGTACTGCAGGGTCTTGACGTCCGGAGCGCTCGGGTCGAAGTAGTAGTTGGCGATCAGGGCGCCGACCGGCTGGCCACCGAACTGGCCGTACTCGGCGGTGTAGATGTGCTTGTACAGGCCGGACTGAACGATTTCCGGGCTGTCTTCGAAGTCATCGAGCAGGTCCTGCTTGGAGGCGTTGAGGATCTCCAGCTTGATGTTCTCGCGGAAGTTGGTGCGGTCCACCAGCAGCTTGAGGCCGCGCCAGGAGGATTCCAGGGCCTGGAAGTCCGGGTGGTGGAGGATCTCGTCCATCTGCCGGCTGAGCTTGGCGTCGATCTCCGCGATCATGCGGTCGACCATGGCCTTCTTCACCGGCTCGTTTTCGTTCTGCGGCTTGAGCAGCTCTTCGATGAAGGCCGAGACGCCGCGCTTGGCGATGTCGTAGGCCTCGTCGTCCGGAGTCAGCTTGGTTTCCGCGATGATGCGGTCGAGGATGCCGAGGTCGGCGGCGCTGTGGCTGCTTTCTACGGCTGCGCTAGTCGTGCTCATGAATATGCGTCCTTGTCAGTGAGAATCAGGAATCCAGCTTGTCTTGGGCGGCCAGGCCCAGTTCGCCGAGCACGCGATCGCGCGAGTCGTCGTCGGAGAGCACGCTCTCGATCGCCTTGCGGAAGGCCGGGGCGTTGCCCAGCGGGCCTTTGAGGGCGACCAGGGCGTCGCGCAGTTCCATCAGCTTCTTCAGCTCCGGTACCTGCTCGACCAGGTTGGCGGGGTTGAAGTCCTTCATGGAGTTGATGCGCAGCTGCACGGCCAGCTCGTCATCGGTCTGCTCGTCCTGCAGACGGTTCGGCACGGCGAAGGTCAGGTTCAGTTCCTGCTTGGCCAGCACTTCGTCGAAGCTGTTCTTGTCGATGCTGATGGGCTTGCGGTCTTCGATCTTGCGATCGTCGGCACGCTGGGTGAAATCGCCGAGCACCATGAGCTTCAGGGGCAGTTCGATTTCTTCCTGGGCGCCACCGGTGGCGGGTTTGAAGGTGACGTTGATGCGTTCCTTGGGGGCTACCGAGCCTTCTTTGGCCATGGCTGTTCTCCTTTGCGTTGATGGCCCGGAGGCCTTGATTGGCGTGTTGGCGCCTTACTCCAGCACCACCTCGAGGTCGAGGTGGCACAACCTGCGATAGATCTCGTCCTTGCTGTCGCGCACCGCATGGTTCTGCGGCAGCAGCTCGCAGCAGTGGTGCAGCAGGCGCAGCACATCCAGGGCGAGATCGGGTTCCCACTCGCCGAGGCCCGAGGCCTGCAGCGTCTGGTCGAGCGATTCGAGTTGGGTCTTGGCCAGGTCGTACTTCTTCGCGGCGAAGCACAGGCGGGCCAGGGTCAGTTGCCAGAAGAAGTGTTCGCGGCCGCCACGGGCGCGCGACATGCCCTGCTTGAGCTGCTGCACGGCGGCCTTCAGGCCGTCCTTGCGCAGGCCGGGCAGCACCTGCTGCAGCGCCTCTTCCCAGGGCGGCGTGACGCCCTGCTCGCTGGCGGCAGGCTTCTTTTCCACTTCCGGGGCCTGCAGGTGCGGCAGCACATGAGCGCCGATCCAGGCACGGGTCTCGGCATCGGCGAAGGGCACGCCGTCGTGGAAGCGCAGCTCGTCGAGGCCGGGCACGCGCTGCAGGAACAGGGCGAGCTGGATTTCCACTTCGCGCATGGCCTGCTCGGCCTTGAGCTCCTGCAGGCATTCCCAGACCAGGCGCTGGCCGTCGAGCCAGAACGGCGCGCGGGCGATGCTGGCTTCCAGATCGGCGAGCAGGTCGGCGTAGGCGCCCTGGGCGAAGCGTTCCTTGTACGAGGCCAGCTTGTCGGCCGGCAGGCCGCGCAGGGCGGTGATCTGTTCGGCGTTGCGCTCGGGCAGCGACTCGATGGGCAGCCACAGCAGAGTGCGTGCCAGGCGCAGCGGCTTGAGGTCGGTGGCCTTGTTCTTCAGCCACCAGGCGCACAACGGGCGGGCGGCGTCCTGCTGGCTGCGCAGGGCCTTGTGGGCATCCTTCTCGCTTTCGATGGGGCCGCTGCCGGTGATGATCTGGGTGGCGACCTGCTTGACCTGGGCGATGGCGGCGCCGACTGCGCCCGGCTCGGCCTGGCCCTGGCTGGCGCGGTTGATCTGCTCGTCCAGGCGGCGGCACAGCGGCAGCAGCAGCGGCGAGTCCTCGCCGAGGTGGCTCGACAGGGCGGCTTCCAGACCATGCAGGTGTTCGGCCAGACGGCGAAACAGTGGCAGCTGCTCGCTGATCGGCACGTGTTCGGCCAGCGCCTGTTCCAGGCGCGGCAGCAGCCAGTTGATGGCGGCGGTGCGGGTCCGCGCCTTGCGCGGGTGCAGCTCGTGCCAGTGGTGTTCGCAGAGGTAGTGCAGCAGGTTCAGACCGGCCTGCAGGCCGGCGAAGGATTCGCGCTGGAACAGGCCCCAGGTCAGCCAGGTGGCGGCGCGCAGATCCTTGGATTGGGTGGTCAGCAGGTTCTCGCTGCCCTCGCGCACCTTCTGCCAGTCGATGGCGCCGGTTTCATGCAGCGAGGAGGCCTTGCCCAGCTCGGTTTCCAGCATTTCGTATTCGCTGGAATAACGCACATCTTCGCCGGCGAAGTTCCCTTCATTAATAGGGGTTTTGGCCAGATTGAGATAATGCGCAGTGAGCTTGCTGGAGTAGGTCATTCCATGACTCAAATAATTAAGTGGGCAACTTCCACGGCCGTGCAAATGGCCATCCGGCCTTTGCCAAAACACCGCAGTGCGCAACTTTTTGCGCAGTTGTTTGTGCAACAACTTGCGCAAGATCCTTATGGGACGGGCATCCTAGCCCTATGCCAGCAGGTGGGCAACCGCCCGAAGTGTGAAATACCTAACATTCGGCGACATCTTACAAATTATTACTGGAACGTCAGCTCGGCTAATTTGTCGCGCCTTCGGAGCAAGTTGTTATCGGTGTTTCGACTGTAGGAGAAGTTGTTTCAGACTTGTAAGAAATGTCTTACTGGCAAATTAGTGGCGCATCACAGTTAATGGCACTTTAATACTGCTTTTTGTGACGTTGGCCACTGTTCGCCAGATGCCGTTGTGCCAGGTCGGGCCCAACCACTCGCCCGACCTGACAATGGCTCAGCCGGCCAGGACCTCGCTGGACAGGCGCAGCCGCAGGGCGTGCCGTTCGTCGGCGGCCAGGCGCACCACGTCCTCCATGACGTTGGCCGTCTCGATGCACAGCATGCCCTGCCAGGCCTCGGCGGCGAACTGCGACAGGCGCTTGGCCTTGTCGATCCAGGGGTTCCACAGCACCGCCGAGCGCGAGCCGCTGCTGTCCAGGTGGATGCGCCGGCCCCAGCCCGGATCGACGATGCTCAGCCGCGCCGGGGTGCCGAGGTAGATGCGGTCGGTCTCGCCGACGAACTGCAGGGCGCCGTCCTGGCGGTGCTCGCGCCAGTCGTCGAGGGTGTCGAGGTAGCGGCAGCCGTCCAGCCCTTCGACGCCGACCTGGCGCACGTCACTGACGGCGAAGTAGCTGTGCAGCGCCTGGCTGATGACCAACGGCTCGTCGCCCTGGTTATGCGTCTCAAGATTCAGCGCGAGGTCCTCGCCGAGGCGGATGTCCAGCTGCAGGCGGGCGGCATGCGGCCAGCCGGGCAGCAGGTGCTGGCGGCTGTCGAAGACGAAGCGCAGGGTCACCGCATCGCCGTCCTCGTCGATCCCCAGCAGCTGCCAGTCGAGGCCACGCACCAGGCCGTGACTGGGCGCCAGTCCAGGCTGATAGGCGGCCTGCACGGCGGGCGGGTTGCAGCGCAGGTCGCCGAACCAGGGCCAGCACACCGGCACCCCGCCGCGCACGCTCTGGCCGCGCTCATAGGCGGCCTGCTCGCTGAGCCAGATCAGCGGCGGCTGGCCGTCGGGCTGGTAACTGAGGATCTGCGCGCCCTGCTGGGCCACCAGCAACTCGGCGTGCGCCGTGCGCACGCGCCAGCAGGTCAGTTGGTCCAGTTCCACGCGTTCGACTTGGGCAGTGTTCATGACGACATTCTCGCGACAGAGGGCTTGCCTCTATTGGAACCCCGGATGGCGCACAAAGCAAAACGCCCGTCGCGAGGACGGGCGTTTTGCTTGCCGCGGATCGGCCTTACTTGCCGTAGACCTGTTCCGGCAGCCAGGTGATCAGCCCCGGGAAGATGTAGGCGATCACCAGAAGCAGAATCTGGATCAGGATGAACGGCACCACCCCCTTGTAGATGGTGCTGGTGGCCACCGATTTCGGCGTCACCCCGCGCAGGTAGAACAGGGCGAAACCGAACGGCGGGGTGAGGAAGGAGGTCTGCAGGTTCAGCGCGATCATCACGCCCAGCCAGATCGGGTCGAGGCCCATGGCCAGCAGCACCGGCCCGACGATCGGCACCACCACGAAGGTGATCTCGATGAAGTCGAGGATGAAGCCGAGCAGGAAGATCACCAGCATCACCAGGAAGAAGGCGCCGAGTACGCCGCCGGGCAGCTGGGCGAACACGTCCTCGATCAGCGCCTCGCCGCCGAAGCCGCGGAACACCAGGGAGAACAGCGAGGCGCCGATCAGGATCATGAAGACCATGGCGCTGATCTCGGTGGTGCCATAGGCCACCTCGCGCAACTGGCCGAAGTTCAGCTTGTTCTTGCTCAGCGCCAGCAGCATGGCGCCGACGGCGCCGAGGGCGGCTGCCTCGGTGGGCGTGGCGTAGCCGGCGAGGATCGAGCCGAGCACCGCGCCGATCAGGATCAGCGGCGGTACCAGCGCCTTGATCAGCTTGCCCCACTCGATCGGGCCCAGCTCCTCCTGCGGCAGCGCCGGCAGCTTCTTCGGCTGAATAATGGCGACGGCGATGATGTAGAGGATGTACAGGCCAACCAGCAGCAGCCCGGGAATCAGCGCGCCGACGAACAGGTCGCCGACCGACACCGTCTTCGGCGAGAAGATGCCCATCTTCAGCTGTGCCTGCTGATAGGCGCTGGACATCACGTCGCCGAGCAGCACCAGGACGATCGACGGCGGGATGATCTGCCCCAGGGTGCCGGTGGCGGCCAGGGTGCCGGTGGCGATGGCCGGGTCGTAGCCGCGGCGCAGCATGGTCGGCAGCGCCAGCAGGCCCATGGTCACCACGGTGGCGCCGACGATGCCGGTGCTGGCGGCGAGCAGGGCGCCGACCACACAGACCGAGATCGCCAGGCCGCCGCGCAGGGTGCCGAACAGACGCGACATCGACTCGAGCAGGTCTTCGGCCACCCGCGAGCGTTCCAGCATCACCCCCATGAACACGAACAGCGGCACCGCCAGCATGGTCTGGTTGTTCATGATGCCGAACAGGCGGTTGGGCAGGGCGCTGAGGTAGCCGGCGTCGAAGGTGCCGGTGAGCACGCCGATGCCGGCGAACAGCAAGGACACGCCGCCCAGGGTGAAGGCCACCGGATAGCCGGCCATCAAGGCCAGGCAGATGCTGACGAACAGCAGAATCGCCATCAACTCAGCCATGCTTCACCTCCGGAGCCGGCAGGCGACCGCTGATGACGTAGAGCGCCTTGATCAGGTTGGCGATGCCTTGCAGCACCAGGCTGACCACCAGCACCAGGATGATGCTCTTCTGCAGGTAGACGAACTTGAGGCCGCCGGACTCGCTGGACGCCTCCAGGGTCGCCCAGGAATTGCTCACGTAGTCCCAGCTGGCCCAGCCGAGGAACAGGCACACCGGCAGCAGGAACAGCAGGTTGCCGAGGATTTCCACCAGGGCCTGGCGGCGGCCGCTGAAGTTCTGGAAGAAGATGTCCACGCGTACGTGGCCGTTGCGCTGCAGCACCCAGGCGGTGGCGCCCATGAACACCAGGGCATGGGCGTAGAGCACGGCTTCCTGCAGGGCGGTGGCGCCGATGCCGAAGCCGTAGCGCAGCACCACGACCACGGCGGTGCCGAGCACCAGGAACAGGGTCAGCCAGGCGCAGGCCTTGCCGAACCAGGCGTTGAGAGCATCGATCAGGTACGCAAGCGCGAGGGGAAGCGATGGCTTGTCGGACATAGTGAGTCCTTTATCGTTATTGGGTAGGGGACAGGACGCCGGCCCGGTCGGCCGTACGCCACGCCTCCCGCAACCTTGTGGGTCGAGGGCCGGCGATTCTAGGCAGGCTGCTGGCAATGCAGCAATGCTCATACAACTTTAGTCGTAGCAGCTAGGCTTGAGGGTCACGACCCCCTATGTTATTCACGCCCGGTCTACCTTCGGCGATCCCGTGGTCAGACCAATACAACAAGAAGGAGCATTGCATGAAACGTCGCGACATACTCGCCGCAGCAGGCGTCGGCCTCGCAGCCACCGCACTGGCGGGCTGCAAAGAAGAGGCGAAAAGCACCGCTGCACCCCAAGAGGGCTCGAGTTCCCAGACCTTCAACTGGAAGATGGTCACCTCCTGGCCGAAGAACTTCCCCGGCGTCGGCGTGGGGGCCGAGCGCTTCGCCAAGCTGGTCGAGGAGATGAGCAACGGCCGCCTGAAGGTCAAGGTCTACGCCGCCGGCGAACTGGTGCCGGCCCTGGAAGTGTTCGATGCAGTCTCCCGCGGCACCGCCGAGATGGGTCACGGTGCGCCCTACTACTGGAAAGGCAAGGTGCCGGCCGCGCAGTTCTTCTGCGCCTCGCCGTTCGGCCCCAACGCCCAGGAAATGAACGCCTGGCTGCACCGCGGCGGCGGTCAGCAGCTGTGGGAAGAGGTGTACAAGCCGTTCGGCGTGCTGCCGATGGCCTGCGGCAACACCGGCGTACAGACCGCCGGCTGGTTCAACAAGGAAATCAACTCGGTCGAAGACTTCAAGGGCCTGAAGATGCGCACCCCGGGCCTGGGCGGCGAAGTGCTGACCAAGATGGGCGGCACCGTGGTCAACATGCCGGCCGGCGAGATCTTCACTGCCATGCAGACCGGCGCCATCGACGCCACCGAGTGGATCGGCCCGTACAACGACCTGGCCCTGGGCCTGCACAAGGCGGCCAAGTACTACTACACCCCGGGCTGGCAGGAGCCGAGCGTACTGTTCGAGCTGGACGTCAACCTCAAGGCCTGGGACACCCTGCCGGCCGACCTCAAGGCCATCGTGCGCGCCGCCGCCCGCGACGTGAACGGCGACATGCTCGACGACTACAACGCCAAGAACATGGAAGCCCTGGAGCAGCTCAAGGCCGACGGCGTGGACGTACGCCGCCTGCCGGACGAGGTGCTGGCCCGCCTGAAGGAGGTCGCCGCCGAGGTGGTCGACGCCAGCGCCGCCGCCGACCCGGCCGCGTCCAAGGTCTGGGAACACCAGAAGGCCTACCTCAAGCGCCTGTACGACTACGCGGAGCTCAACGAGAAGGACATCTACAACATCCGCGGCTAAGCGTTCAGCGCACAGCAAAACGCCGGCTGCTAGCCGGCGTTTTCATTGGTTCGGCCGTTGCGCTCAACCGCGGCGTGGCGGTACCGGGCGGGTACGGCCGCTGCCGTCGATGGCGACGAAGACGAACACCGCCTCGGTGACCTTGCGCCATTCGTTGGACAAGGGGTCGTCGCTCCACACCTCGACCATCATCTGGATCGAGCTGCGCCCCACTTCCAGGGCCTGGGTATAGAACGACAGCTGCGCGCCCACCGCCACCGGCACCAGGAAGGCCATGCGGTCGATGGCCACGGTGGCCACGCGGCCGCCGGCGACCTTGCTGGCCATGGCGGTGCCGGCCAGGTCCATCTGCGACACCAGCCAGCCGCCGTAGATATCGCCGAAACCATTGGTCTCGCGTGGCAGCGCGGTGATCTGCAAGGCCAGGTCGCCTTGGGGGATCGGGTCTTCCTGTTCGTAGTCGTTCATCGGCTCGAGGCTCGCGGCGCGGTTGTTGTTCTGGGCGCGGAACCCGCATGGCACGCGGGCGCTGCGAGTATACCGACTGAGCGGTCGGTGGGCGACCACTCTGGCGGCCGTGCAGACGGCGTGGCGCCTGGGCTGTCGGGCAAATTGCACGGCCGCCGCCGGGCGCATCGGGCAGGATGCCCGCCGCCGTCATTTCCCGGATATCGCAAGCCGCTGATTTTCAAGATTTTTACCCTGGACCAGGAACTGGCACGGGCGGTGCAACGACCCTGGCGGGTGACCGGACTCGTTCCGCTCGCAACTCCAAGACAAGGCCGGAGGTGCGCGAACCCGCGCCATCCGCCTTCATCGCAACGGGAGAAACGCCATGTTGAGCTGGGCACTGACCTTTCTGATCATCGCCATCGTCGCCGCCGTGCTGGGCTTCGGCGGCATCGCCGGCACCGCTGCGGGCATCGCCAAGATTCTGTTCGTGGTGTTCCTGGTGCTGTTCATCATCTCGTTCGTCATGGGCCGTCGCCCCCGTCTGTAAGGAGGTCTGCATGCGCATTCATGCCATCGCCGCCGCCCTGTTGCTGGGCGGCGCCCTGGCGGCCCAGGCCGCCGACCGCGACGCGCACCTGCATCCGGGCGAGTTGCTGAGCAGCGACGCCGGGTACCGCGCCGCCTGGCAGGAGCTGGTGCAGGAGGAGCAGCGCCTGCCCGGCTGGCTGATGAACCTCAGCGGCCTGTCGACGCCGATGCAGGCGGTGGAAAGCGCCAGCGACCGCTTCCTGGTCGGCCAGCTGTGCGAGGCGCACGACTGCTTCAACCAGCGCCTGTACCTCGCCTTCGACTGGGACAAGGACAACGCCTACGCGCTCTACGTGCAGGTGCCCGAGAACCTGCCGGAAGACCGCGCGCCGAGCGAGCACGCCAGCCTGCGCTGGCTGGGCGAGCCGGACGAGGAAGTGCGCCGGCTGCTCGAGGAACAGCTGCGCAAAGACCCCAACTGGTTCTGAGGCACACGACGACGGCCCCTCGCCGGCCGTCGCCGCGTTATCATCCCCCGCCATGACGGCATGCCCTCCCTCATCCGGCGCCTCGCGCCACCTTCTCCCGTAAGGAGATGGCCATCGAGGAAGGCGTCGCGCCGCGACTTTCGAGCTAAGGGGGATCGACATGCTCAACGGCCTGTGGCTGAGCTTTTTCCTGGTGGCGGCGGTGGCGGGCTTCTCGCGCTGGCTGCTCGGTGGCGACCCGGCGGTGTTCGGCGCCATGGTCGAGAGCCTGTTCGCCATGGCCAAGCTGTCGGTGGAGGTGATGGTGCTGCTGTTCGGCACCATGACCCTGTGGCTCGGCCTGTTGCGCATCGCCGAACAAGCCGGCCTGGTCGACGCCCTGGCGCGGCTGCTCGGCCCGCTGTTCGCCCGCCTGATGCCGGAGGTACCGCGCGGCCACCCGGCGCTCGGCCTGATCACCATGAACTTCGCCGCCAACGGCCTGGGCCTGGACAACGCCGCCACGCCGATCGGCCTCAAGGCCATGCGCAGCCTGCAGGAGCTCAACCCCAGCAGCACCACGGCGAGCAACGCGCAGATCCTCTTCCTGGTGCTCAACGCCTCGTCGCTGACCCTGCTGCCGGTGTCGATCTTCATGTACCGGGTGCAGCAGGGCGCGGCCGACCCGACCCTGGTGTTCCTGCCGATCCTGCTCGCCACCAGCGCCTCGACCCTGGTCGGCCTGCTGTCGGTGGCGCTGATGCAGCGCCTGCGCCTGTGGGATCCGGTGGTGCTGGCCTACCTGATTCCCGGGGCGCTGCTGCTGGGCGGCTTCATGGCGCTGCTCGCCAGCCTCAGCGCCACCGCGCTGGCGGCGCTGTCCTCGCTGCTCGGCAACCTGACCCTGTTCGGCGTGATCCTGACCTTCCTGCTGGTCGGCGCGCTGAAGAGGGTGGCGGTCTACGAACAGTTCGTCGAGGGCGCCCGCGAGGGCTTCGACGTGGCCAAGAGCCTGTTGCCCTACCTGGTCGCCATGCTCTGCGCGATCGGCGTGCTGCGCGCCTCCGGCGCCCTGGAATTCGGTCTCGACGGCATTCGCTGGCTGGTCGAGTGGGGCGGCTGGGACACCCGCTTCGTCGACGCCCTGCCCACCGCGCTGGTCAAGCCGTTCTCCGGCAGCGCGGCGCGCGCCATGCTCATCGAAACCATGCAGACCCACGGCGTCGACAGCTTCGCGGCGCTAGCCGCGGCGACCGTCCAGGGCAGCACCGAGACCACCTTCTACGTGCTGGCGGTGTACTTCGGCGCGGTCGGCATCCAGCGCGTGCGCCACGCCGTGGGCTGCGCCCTGCTGGCCGAACTGGCCGGGGTGGTGGCGGCTATCGGCGTGACCTACTGGTTCTTCGGCTGAGGCCGCTCATTCGGCGAAACCGAGCTTGCTGCCAGCCCAGCTCAGCAGCGGGTCCGCGTGCCGGTGGGCGCGCAATGCGGTGAGCTTGGGCGCGATAAAGGCGGCGAAATCTTCGCCCCGTTCGAAGTAGACGCCGGTGAAGATGGCGAACAGCGACTTGTTGCCGACCGTGGCATAGAACAGGTTGCCCACCGGCTCGCCGTCCTCGGTCAGCAGCTTGAGGCTGGCGCGGCTGGCGAGCTCCAGCTCGAATTCCAGCTCCTGCTCGACCAGGCCGCTGTCGCGCAGGCCGAACGAGGCGCCGAAGGTCTCGGCGTAGCTGGTCATCAGCGCATCGCTGGCGCGCGGGTAGAGCGAGACGCCGCTGTAGAGGTAGAACCAGTCGCTGCCGGCGCTCTCGAAGCTGAGGTCGATGCTGCGCGCGGCGTAGCTCACCAGCTTCTCGTAACGCCCCGCGGCGGGCGCCTGGTAGGCGGCGAAATCCGCAGCGCTGAGCAGCAGGCGGCGCTCCTCGGCGAGCGGCGGAGCGCTGTCGAAACAACCGCCTATCGCCAGCATGGCAAGAAAGACCAGCAGCATCCTGAACATGACTATCCTCCCTGAATAAGCCCCGCCAGTTTGCCCCATCCGCCCGCGTCCCGTCAGCCGCGGCCGGCCTGGCTGGACGCGGGCCACACCATTCGTCCCGCTGGCGTGAATCGCCACGGCCGCTGGCGAGTTCCGCCACTGTCAGCCGGCGTCCACCTGCCTAGCCTGGCGCCGGGCTGCAAACAATAACCACAAGGCCCGTTTATCAAGGGGCCACGCCCGTCGCGGCAGGGCCCTTTCGGCAGTTGAACGGGCCAGGGCGGATGCCGCGATCCACCGGGAGACTGCAATGCGCGTTCTGATCACCGGCGCCGCCGGCTTTATCGGCCATCAGCTGCTCGACGAGCTGGCCATCCAGCATCCCGACTGGACGCTGATCGCCGCCGACATCCGCCCGATCGACAGCCGTGGGCTGAAGGCCAACGTCGAGCCGGTGCTGCTGGACATGGGCCGCCCGGCCCAGGTGCGCGCCTGCATAAGCGGCTGGAAGCCGGACGCCATCGTCCACCTGGCCACGGTGATCCGCCCGCCGCGCGACATGAGCGAGGCGCACCTGCACGCCATCGAGGTCGGCGGCACCCAATGCCTGGCGGACAGCGCCGTCGCCAACGGCGTGCGCCAGCTGGTGGTGACCAGCTCCGGCGCCGCCTACGGCTACGCCGCGGACAATGCCGAGTGGATCGACGAAGACCAGCCGCTGCGCGGCCACCCGCATTTCGCCTACGCCAAGCACAAGCTGGAGATCGAGCAACTGTTGGCGCGCTGCCGCGAGGAACATCCCCAGTTGCGCCAACTGGTGCTGCGCCCCGGCACCATCCTCGGCAAGCGCCTGAACAACCCGATCAGCGACCTGTTCAAGAAACGCGCGGTGGTCGGCGTGCGCGGTCACGCCAGCCGCTTCGTGTTCATCTGGGAGCAGGACGTGGTCGGCATCATCCGCCAGGGCCTGGAGGAGGCTAGCGAGGGCATCTACAACCTGGCCGGCGACGGCGCGCTGAGCCTCAAGGAAATCGCCGCGATCCTCGGCAAGCCCTACCGGCCGCTGCCGGCGGCGCTGCTCGGCGGCGCGCTGCGCCTGCTCAAGCCGCTGGGGTTGAGCCAGTACGGCCCGGAGCAACTGGATTTTCTGCGCTACCGACCGGTGCTGGCCAACCAGCGGCTGAAGCAGGAATTCGGCTACCAGCCGCGCTATTCCAGCCGCGAAGCCTTCCTCGCCTTCCTCGCCGCCCAGGGCATCAGCTACCGCTCAGACGAAAACCGACCTTGAGCTCGACCTGGTAGTGCGCCACCTTGCCGTCGAGGATATGCCCGCGGGTGTCGATGACTTCGAACCAGTCCATATTGCGCACGGTCTTGGCGCATTCGGCCAGGGCGTTCTGGATGGCGTCCTCGATGCTGATCTTGGAGGTGCCGACGATTTCGATCTTCTTGTAGGTGCGATGGTCGGACATGCTGTGCGCTCCGCAGTGGGCCTGCAGCAAGCCTAGACCAGCGCTGCGGGGGTTGCGCGCGCGCCGTGCTAGGCCTGCAGCTCACGCGCCAACCAGGCGGCCAGACGCTCGGCGCGCGGATCGCGGACGCGTCCCGGCACCCACAGCGCCAGGCGCGCCTCGGTGGCGACGAAGCCCCAGGGTGCGACCAGGCGACCGGCGGCCAAATCGTCGGCCACCAGCGGCTGCGGCGCGATGGCCACGCCGAGACCGGCGGCAGCCGCCTCCAGCAGGTAGTAGAGGTGCTCGAACCCCTGGCCCTGCTGCAGCCGCGCCGGCTCCAGGCCCTGCGCCGCGGCCCACTGCGGCCAGGCCTGCGGACGCGAAGCGGTGTGCAGCAGCGGCTCGTCGAGCAGCGCCGCGGCAGGCGCCCCCTGCAGGCGCGCATAGCCGGCAAAGCGCGGGCTCAGCACCGGCCCGATCCGTTCGATATCGAGCTCGTGTACCTGCATGTCCGTCGGCCAGGGCGGCGCGGCGAAGCACAGGGTAGCGTCCACTCCGGGGCGGCGCGGGTCCAACTCGCCCTCGCTGGCCGAGAGCTGCAGGCGCAGCTCCGGCAGCTCGCGGTTGAGGCGATCCAGGCGCGGGATAAACCAGCGCGCCAGCAGGCTGCCGGGGCAACCGAGCACGAAGGGCGCGCCGTCCTGACGCTGGCGCAGCTCGGCACAGACGCCGCGCAGGCGCTCGAAGGCATCGCTTGCAGCATCGCGCAGGCGCATGCCGGCATCGGTGAGTTTCACGCCACGGCCGTCCTTGTCGAACAGGCTGACGCCGAGCTGTTCTTCCAGCGCACGAATCTGCCGGCTCACCGCGCCATGGGTGACATGCAGCTCCTCGCCGGCGCGGCTGACGCTTTGCAGGCGGGCGGCGGCCTCGAAGGCGCGCAGGGCATTCAGCGGGGGCAGTTCGCGATTCATTGATTTGTGATTTTTCCTGACATTTCAGGGCAATCTAATCGCTTTTCAGCCTGCTCGCCAGGGGTAGAATGGCGCCATTGCCAAACCTCCTGCCCGCTCGTGGGCAGAGGCCCCAGACAGGAGCTCGACCATGACCTCATTTCGCACCGGCCCCGACGCGCGCGGCCTGTTCGGCCGCTTCGGCGGCCAGTTCGTCGCCGAAACCCTGATGCCGCTGATCAACTCGCTGGCCGCCGAATACGAGAAGGCCAAGAACGATCCGGCCTTCCTCGACGAGCTGGCCTACTTCCAGCGCGACTACATCGGCCGGGCCAGCCCGCTGTACCATGCCGAGCGCCTCTCCGAGCACTTCGGCGGGGCGAAGATCTACCTCAAGCGCGAAGACCTCAACCACACCGGCGCGCACAAGATCAACAACTGCATCGGCCAGATCCTGCTGGCCAAGCGCATGGGCAAGCAGCGCATCATCGCCGAGACCGGCGCCGGCATGCACGGCGTGGCCACCGCCACCGTGGCCGCACGCTTCGGCATGCAGTGCGTGGTCTACATGGGCACCACCGACATCGACCGCCAGCAGGCCAACGTCTTCCGCATGAAGCTCTTGGGCGCCGAGGTGATCCCGGTCACCGCCGGCACCGGCACCCTCAAGGACGCCATGAACGAGGCCCTGCGCGACTGGGTGACCAACGTCCACAACACTTTCTACCTGATCGGCACTGCCGCCGGCCCGCACCCGTACCCGGCCATGGTGCGCGACTTCCAGTCGGTGATCGGCAACGAAGTGCGTGAGCAGATCCTGGCGAAGGAAGGCCGCCTGCCCGACTCGCTGGTGGCCTGCATCGGCGGCGGCTCCAACGCCATCGGCCTGTTCCACCCCTTCCTCGACGACAGCGGCGTGCAGATCGTCGGCGTCGAGGCGGCCGGCCACGGCATCGACACCGGCAAGCATGCGGCGAGCATGGCCGGTGGCGCGCCGGGCGTGCTGCACGGCAACCGCACCTTCCTGCTGCAGGACGATGACGGCCAGATCACCGATGCCCACTCGATTTCCGCCGGCCTCGACTACCCCGGCGTCGGCCCGGAACACGCCTGGTTGCACGAGATCAAGCGCGTCGAATACGTGCCGATCAGCGACGACGAAGCCCTCGCGGCCTTCCACCACTGCTGCCGCCTGGAAGGCATCATCCCGGCCCTGGAAAGCGCCCACGCGCTGGCCGAAGCCTTCAAGCGCGCGCCGAAACTGCCCAAGGATCACCTGATGGTGATCAACCTGTCCGGTCGTGGCGACAAGGACATGCAGACCGTGATGCACCACATGCAGGACAACCAGGAGAAGCACGCATGAGCCGCCTGCACAACCGTTTCGCCGAACTGAAAGCGGAAAACCGCGCCGCGCTGGTGACCTTCATCACCGCCGGTGACCCCGACTACGCCACCTCGCTGAGCATCCTCAAGGGCCTGCCGGACGCCGGCGCCGACGTGATCGAGCTGGGCATGCCGTTCACCGACCCGATGGCCGATGGCCCGGCCATCCAGCTCGCCAATATCCGCGCGTTGGGGGCCAAGCAGACGCTGGCCAAGACCCTGCAGATGGTTCGCGAATTCCGCGAAGGCAACCAGAGCACGCCACTGGTGCTGATGGGCTACTACAACCCGATCTTCGTTTACGGCGTCGAGCGCTTCATCGCCGATGCCAAGGCCGCCGGCGTCGATGGCCTGATCGTGGTCGACCTGCCGCCGGAGCACAACGACGAGCTGTGCGAGCCGGCGCAGAGCGCAGGCATCGACTTCATCCGCCTGACAACCCCGACCACCGACGACGACCGCCTGCCCACCGTGCTGGCCGGCAGCTCCGGCTTCGTCTACTACGTGTCGGTGGCCGGTGTCACCGGCGCCGGCGCGGCGACCCTGGATCACGTCGAGCAAGCCGTGGCGCGCCTGCGTCGCCACACCGACCTGCCCCTGTGCATCGGCTTCGGCATCCGCACCCCGGAGCATGCCGCCGAAGTGGCGCGCCGCGCCGAAGGCGTGGTGGTGGGCTCGGCGCTGGTCGACCAGATCGCCAAGGCCGAAACCGCGCAGCAGGCCATCGATGGCGTGCTCGGCCTGTGCGCCCAGTTGGCCGAGGGCGTGCGCGTAGCACGCGGCTGACCGTCAAGCGCCGGGGGCGATCCCCGGCGCCACTCAGAGGTCGTGACCGTGCCCCCAGGCCTGGTTCTGCGCGCGCCGGTCGACGCCGCTGCGCCGATCCTCCTCGAAGCGAATGGTCACTCGACGATCCACGCCGCTGCGGCGCTCGCGCTTCTTGCGCGTATCGATCTTCGACGCCTGCGCTTGCACCGCAGGCGCCTGCGCTTGCGGCGCGGCGTCCTCCTCCAGCGGTACCAAAGCCAGATCCTCAAGCGACAGACTGGAAAACTGTGTTTTATCCATGATCTGCTCTCCCGTTACTGCGGTCCGCCGGGCGCAGGCCCATTGCGACTAGAGTTAGGCTAGTAGAAGTGGCCGCCAGGCGACAGCACCCCTGGTCCGACGCCTTTGCACCTGGAGCGCCTATGCACAGATCCCTGCTGATCACCGGTGCCAGCCGCGGCATCGGCCGCGCCACCGCCCTGCTGGCCGCCGCCCGCGGCTGGCGCGTCGGGGTCAACTACCACAGCGACCGCGCCGCCGCCGACGCGCTGGTGGCGCAGATCACCGCCAGCGGCGGCGAGGCCGTCGCGCTGCAGGCCGACGTGGCCGAGGAAGCACAGGTGCTGCGCCTGTTCGAGGCCATGGACCAGCTCGGCCCGCTGCACGGCCTGGTGGTCAACGCCGGCATAGTCGCACCGCCCATGCCGCTGCTGCAGATGAGCGGCGAACGCCTGCGGCGCATGTTCGAGGTCAACGTGCTGGGCAGCTACCTGACCGCCCGCGAGGGCGCCCGGCGCATGGCGCGCAGCCGCGGTGGCGAGGGTGGCTCGATGGTGCTGGTGTCGTCGGTGGCAGCCAGCCTCGGCGCGCCCTTCGAGTACGTCGACTACGCCGGCGCCAAGGGCGCGCTGGACGTGCTGACCCGTGGCCTGGCCAAGGAGCTGGGCGGCGAGGGCGTGCGGGTCAATGCCGTGCGACCGGGACTGATCGACACCGAGATCCACGCCAGCGGCGGCCAGCCGGACCGCGCCGAGCGCCTCGGCAAGAGCACCCCGCTGGGCCGCGCCGGGCGGGCCGAGGAAGTGGCCGAGGCGATCCTCTGGCTGCTCGACGACAAGGCCAGCTACACCACCGGCGCGCTGGTCGATATCGCCGGCGGGCGGTAGGGCCCAAGGTCGCGGCTGAAGCCCCTCCCACAGCCTACTGCGGGTGCCGGGCTCAGTCCCAGCGAGGCGCGAACCCCGGGTTGGCCACCCGCTCGCCGCGCTCCAGGCCGGCGATGGCGGCCATGTCCTCGGCGCTCAGACGCAGCTTGGCCGCAGCCAGGTTGGCGGCCAGATTCTCGCGCCTGGTCGAGGAGGGGATCACCGCATGGCCCTGCTGCAGCGACCAGGCCAGCGCCACCTGCGCCGGGCTGGCGCCATGGGCGGCGGCGATGCGCTGGATCACCGGCTCGGCCAGCACCTTGCCGTAGGCCAGCGGCATATAGGCGGTCAGGTGAATGCCTTGCTGGCGGGTGAAGTCGACCAGCCTGCGATTCTGCAGCAGTGGGTGAATCTCCACCTGGTGGGTGGCGATCTCGTCCGCCCCCACCGCATCGATGGCCTGGCGCAGATGGGCGATGGTGAAGTTGGACACGCCGATGGCCGCGGTCAGTCCCAGGCGCTTGGCCTGCAGCAGTTCGCCCAGGTACTGCGTCACGGGGATCTCGTCGCCCGGCGACGGCCAGTGGATCAGCGCCAGGTCGACCCGCTCCAGCCCCAGGCGCCGCAGGCTCTCCCGCAGGCTGGCGATCACCCGGCCGCTGCCGAGGTTCTCGGTCCAGATCTTGGTGGTGACGAACAGCTCGTCGCGCGCCACGCCGCTGGCGGCGATGGCCTGGCCGACCTCGGCTTCGTTGCCATAAATCTGCGCCGTGTCGATATGCCGATAGCCCAGTTCCAGCCCCGTGCGTACCGAATCGATGGCGACCTGCTCCTTGAGACGGAAGGTGCCGAGGCCGAAGGCAGGGATGAATTTCATGCGCAATCTCCTTGATTGACGGAATCAGTGACCGACCACCAGGCCGGAGCGGGCAGTGCCCGCCTCACGCAGCGCCGGGTTGCGGCGGTCCAGACGACCGCTCCAGGCGGTCAGCGCCAGCGCGCCGAGCACCACCAGCGCACCGATCCAGGCGGTGTGGATCAGGCCGAGCTGGGCGACGATATGCCCGCCGAGCCAGGCGCCGCCGGCGATGCCCAGGTTGAAGGCGGCGATATTCAGGCCCGAGGCCACATCCACCGCCTGCGGGCTGAAATGTTCGGCCTGCCGCACCACATAAAGTTGCAGTCCCGGCACGTTGCCGAAGGCCACGGCGCCCCACAGCAACACGGTGCCCAGGGCCAGCCAGGGATTGCCGGCGGTGAGGCCGAGCAGCAGCAGAACACCGGCGAGCAGGGCAAAGATCAGCTTCAGCGCCGCAATCGGCCCGCGCTGGTCGGCCAGCTTGCCACCCCAGACGTTGCCCACGGCAACCGACACGCCATAGACCAGCAGCACCAGACTCACCGCACCGGCACTGAAGCCGCTGAGCTCCTGCAGGATCGGCGCGAGAAAGGTAAAGGCGGTGAAGGTGCCGCCGTAGCCGAGGGCGGTCATGGCGTACACCAGCAGCAGGCGCGGCTGCTTGAGCACGGCCAGTTGGGTCAGCAGCGAGGCAGGCGGGGTATGAGCGATACCGCGAGGGATGTACAGCAGGCTGCCGACGAAGGCGATCACGCCGAGGGCGGACACCGCCAGGAAGGTCTCGCGCCAACCGAAATGCTGACCGATAAAGGTACCCAGCGGCACGCCGGTGACCAGCGCCACGGTCAGCCCGGTGAACATGGTGGCAATGGCACTGGCGGCCTTTTCCTTGGACACCAGGCTGGTGGCGATGGTCGAGCCGATGGAAAAGAACACGCCGTGGGCCAGGCCGGTGACGATGCGCGCGACGATCAGCGACTCGTAGCCCGGCGCCTGCCAGGCCAGCAGGTTGCCGGCGCTGAACAGCAGCATCAGGCCGAGCAGCAGAGCCTTGCGCGGCAGCTTGCCGGTCAGCGCGGTAAGCAGCGGCGCGCCGACCGCCACGCCGAGAGCGTAGAGGCTGACCAGCAGGCCGGCGGAGGGCAGATCGACACCCAGATCGGTGGCGACGGTGGGTAACAGGCCGACGATGACGAACTCGGTCGTGCCGATGGCGAAGGCGCTGAGGGCCAGCGCGAGCAGGGCAATGGGCATGGAATGGCTCCGCAATGAGGTTGATGGCGCGCAGTATCCGAGCCAGACTCATGCGGAAAAAGCCGATAACCCAGCAAAGACCTTTGCCTGAAGATCAACAATGAAAACCAGCCTGGAAGAAATGCTCGCCTTCGTCCGCGTGGTCGACAGCGGCTCGATCAGCGCCGCCGCCGCGCAGCTGGAACAGACCGCCTCCGGGGTGAGCCGCGCGCTGAGCCGGCTGGAGGAAAAGCTCGCCGTCACCCTGCTGCGCCGTACCACCCGCCGCCTGGAGCTGACCGAGGAGGGCGAGCTGTTCCTCGCCCAGGCGCGGCGCATCCTCGCCAGCGTCGAAGACGCCGAGGAGCAGATGGCGCTGCGCCGCCAGGCGCCGGCCGGACGGCTGCGGGTCAACACCGCCTCGCCCTTTATGCTGCACGTGATAGTCCCGCTGATCGGCGAGTTTCGCGCGCGTTACCCGCAGATCGAGCTGGAACTGCACAGCGACGACCGCATCATCGACCTGCTGGAGCGACGCACCGACCTGGCCATCCGCATCGGTGCGCTGCCCGACTCCAGCCTGCACGCCCGGCCGCTGTGCCACAGCTGGCGACGGGTGCTGGCCAGCCCCGGGTATCTCGCGCGCCACGGCACACCGGACAGCGTCGAGGCGCTGAGCGGGCACAGCCTGATCGGCTTCACCGAGCCGGACGGGCTCAACGACTGGCCACTGCGTCACGCCCAGGGCGAGCGCTGGCGCATCACCCCGAGCATCCGCGCCTCCAGCGGCGACACGCTGCGCGAACTGGCGCTGGCCGGCGAGGGCCTGGTGTGCCTGTCGGATTTCATGACCGACGCCGATCGGGCCAGGGGCGATCTGGTCGAGGTGCTGGCCGAGCAGCGGGTCGAGGTGCGCCAGCCGATCAATGCGGTGTACTACCGCAACACCGCGCTGGCCTCGCGCATCACCTGCTTCCTGGATTTCCTCAGCGAGCGGCTGGGCAGCCACGGCTAGCTGCCGCCGGTGATGAATGGCCGGGGTGCGCGGCGCAACCTACCCGGCGCGCGGCGTCAGCTGCAGGTAAGGGACGCCGGATCGACCTATCCAGAGGTCAACGAAAAAGGGCGACTCATCGAGTCGCCCTTCCTTCACTGCCCGGCCTGCAGGTTCCACTCCGCCAGCTTCTGCCGCTTGTAGCTCAGCGCCGCGGCCGGCACCGGGGTGACCTTGCCGGTTTCCATCCAGCGCTTGAGGCGGTTGGCGTCGGCCATATGGGTGTACTTGCCGAAGGCGCCGAGCACGACGAAGGCCACCGGGCGATGGTTGATCGAGGTGAGCATCACCAGGCAGCGGCCGGCGGCGTTGGTGAAGCCGGTCTTGCTCAGGTCGATGTCCCAGTCGGCCTTGCGCACCAGCGCGTTGGTGTTGCGAAAGCCCAGGCTGTAGGCGGGCTTGCGGAAGCTCACGGTGGCCTCGGAGTCGGTGCTGAACTGGCCGATCAGCGGGTACTGCTGCGCCGCCTTGAGCATCAGCGCCAGGTCGCGGGCGGTGGCGACGTTGTGCTCGGACATGCCGGTGGGTTCGACGAAGCGGCTGCTGTGCATGCCCAGCGCCTTGGCCTTGGCGTTCATCGCCGCGACGAAGGCCGCGTGGCCGCCCGGATAGTGGTGGGCGAGGCTGGCGGCGGCGCGGTTTTCCGAGGACATCAGGGCCAGGTGCAGCATGTCGCGGCGGCTGACCTCGCTGCCGATGCGCACCCGCGAGTAGACGCCCTGCATTTCCTTGGTGTCGCGGATGGTGATGGGCAGCACCTGATCCAGCGGCAGCTTGGCGTCGAGCACCACCATGGCGGTCATCAGCTTGGTCACCGAAGCCACCGGCAGACGCAGGTCGGGGTTGCTGGCATAGAGTTCCTGGCCGGTCTTCAGGTCGACCAGCAGCGCGCTGCCGGCGGCCAGTTCCTGCTGGGGCTTGGCCGGGGCGGCCTCAAGGTTCGAAACTGCAAGGCCGCCGCACAGCAGCAGGGCCAAAATCGAATGACGGAGTTTCACGGTTCACTTCACCGGTTGAGTAGAGGGGCCTGAGAGCCTGTTCAAAGTCTCGCGAGCTAGAGCAATGCAAGGCAAGAACAGGCGAGGAAGCGGAGTGTACTTTTGTACATGAGCATTCCGAGCCTGTTTTTAACGCAGCAGTGCCGACGCGCAGCAGACTTTCAACAGGTTCTGAGGGCGAACCCTCGGGCGGCGCCCAGTATAGGGACTCGCCGCACGCTCTTGCAGTATGGCTCGCTCAGAGGCTTTGTGCCGGCAACTCCAGCTCGGCCTGCAGCCAGTCGACGAAACGCGCGGTCAGGCGCTGACGGCGTTTGCGCTCGGGCAGCACCAGGTAGTAGCCCAGCGCCGACTGCGCCTCGGCCTCGCCCAGGCGACAGAGCAGGCCCTGGGTCAGCAGCTCGTCGACCAGGTGGCGCCAGCCGATGGCCACGCCCTGGCCGGCGATGGCCGCCTGGATCAGCAATGTGTAGTTGTCGAAGCGCAGCGCCCCGGGGGTCGGCACGGCGGCTATGCCCAGGGCGCGGAACAGGCCGTCCCAGTCGAACCAGCGCGAGCGGTGCTCGGGGCGCAGGTGCAGCAGCGGCAACTCGGCCAGCACCGACGCCGGCAGCGGCGGCTGGCGCGCGCCGAGCAGGCGCGGGCTGCACACCGGGAACACCTCCTCGCGAAACAGCAGGTGCGCCTCACCGTGCTTGAAGCGGCCGTCGCCGAAGCGGATGGCCACGTCGATATCGCTGGGCACGCTGGCCGGGTCGCGCTCGCTGGTGATCAGGCTGACGTCCACCTCCGGGTACAGGCGGTTGAAGCGCTGCAGCCGCGGCATCAGCCAGTAAGCGGCGAAGGCGAAGTCGGTGGCCACCTGCAGCACCTCGTGCTGCTGCCGCGCGGTGACCGCGGCCAGCCCGGCGTCGAGGCTGGCCAGCCCCTCCTGGACGTGGCCGAGCAGCAGCTCGCCGGCCTCGGTGAGGACGATGCCGCGGTAGACCCGGTCGAACAGCCGCGTAGCCAGTTGCTGCTCGAGACGCTTGATCTGCTGGCTGATGGCCGGCTGACTGCTGCCCAGCTCGCTGGCGGCGGCGGTGAAACTGAGCTGGCGCGCCGCCGACTCGAACACCCGCAGCGCCTCCAGGGCCACGCCGTCGAGTGCTTTATGCATAAGCTGAAGTTATCCGAGTCATGTCTTTGAGGCGGGTTTACCCCGTCGCCGTTCTAGCGGAATCATGAAGCCCGCACTGTCGCATAAACCCACAGTATGGAATAGCCGCCGCCATGAGCCGCCCCAATATCCTCTTCATCATGGCCGACCAGATGGCCGCGCCGATCCTGCCGCTGCACGATGCCGCCTCGCCGGTGCAGATGCCCCACCTGATGAAGCTGGCCGAACGCGCCGTGGTGTTCGACTCGGCCTACTGCAACAGCCCGCTGTGCGCGCCGTCGCGCTTCAGCCTGGTCAGCGGCCGGCTGCCGTCGCAGATCGGCGCCTACGACAACGCCGCCGACTTTCCCGCCGACGTGCCGACCTACGCCCACTACCTGCGCCGCCTCGGCTACCGCACCGCGCTGTCGGGCAAGATGCACTTCTGCGGCCCCGACCAGCTGCACGGCTACGAGGAACGCCTGACCAGCGATATCTACCCGGCCGACTACGGCTGGGCGGTGAACTGGGACGAGCCGGAGGTGCGCGCCAGCTGGTACCACAACATGTCCTCGGTGCTGCAGGCCGGCCCCTGCGTGCGCAGCAACCAGCTGGATTTCGACGAGGAGGTGGTGTTCAAGGCCCGCCAGTACCTCTACGACCACGTGCGTCTGACGCCGGAGCAGCCGTTCTGCCTGACCGTGTCGATGACCCACCCGCACGACCCCTATACCATCCCGCGTGAATACTGGGAGCGCTACGAAGGCGTGGACATTCCCCTGCCGCGCCAGCACCTCGAGCAGAGCGAGCAGGACCCGCACTCGCAGCGCCTGCTCAAGGTCATCGACCTGTGGGACCAGCCGCTGCCGGCGGACAAGATCCGCGACGCCCGCCGCGCCTACTTCGGCGCCTGCAGCTATATCGACGACAACATCGGCAAGCTGCTGAAGACCCTGGAAGAATGCGGCCTGGCCGAGGACACCATCGTGGTGTTCTCCGGCGACCACGGCGACATGCTCGGCGAGCGCGGCCTCTGGTACAAGATGCACTGGTTCGAGATGGCCGCCCGCGTGCCGCTGCTGGTGCATGCGCCGCAACGCTTCGCCGCGCGCCGGATCAGCCAGTCGGTTTCCACCCTCGACCTGCTGCCGACCCTGGTGGAACTGGCCGGCGGCCGGGTCGAGGAGGGCCTGGCGCTGGAGGGCCGTTCGCTGCTGGCGCATCTGGAAGGTCGCCAGGGCCATGATGAAGTCATCGGCGAATACATGGCCGAAGGCACCACCAGCCCGCTGATGATGATCCGCCGCGGGCCGTGGAAATTCGTCTACTCGGAGCAGGATCCGCTGCTGCTGTTCGACCTGGCCCGCGATCCGCAGGAACGCGAAAACCTGGCCGGCTCGACGGATCACCAGGGCGTGCTGGCCGAGTTTCTCGCCGAGGCGCGGGCGCGCTGGGATATCCCGGCGATCCACGCCGCCACCCTGGCCAGCCAGCGCCGCCGGCGCCTGGTGGCCGAGGCGCTGAGCCAGGGCAAGCTGACCAGCTGGGACCACCAGCCCTGGGTCGACGCCAGCCAGCAGTACATGCGCAACCATATCGATCTCGACGACCTCGAGCGCCGCGCCCGTTATCCCCAGGTTTGAAGCACTGCCGCCCCTAACCAGAAGAAGGAGAAACGTGATGAACCGAATCAGCGTGCTGCTACTGACCGGACTGCTGAGCAGCGCCGGCAACGCCTGGGCCGAGGACGCCAGCTGTGCCAAGGTCAAGCTGGGCGATCCGGGCTGGAGCGATATCGCCGTGACCAACGGCATCGCCAGCTTCCTCCTCGAGGGCCTCGGCTATCAGACGCAGAGCCAGACCCTGGCGGTGCCGATCATCTACGCCGGGCTGCAGAAGGGCCAGATCGACGTGTTTCTCGGCAACTGGATGCCGGCGCAGCAGAGCAACTACGACAAGTTCGTCGCCAGCGGCGAAGTGGACCAGCTGGCGCAGAACCTCGACGGCACCGAGTACACCCTGGCCGTGCCGACCTATGCCTATGAGGCCGGGGTGAAGACCTTCGCCGATCTGGACAAGCATGCCGACAAGTTCGACAGGAAGCTCTACGGCATCGCCTCCGGCTCGCCGGCCAACGAGTCGATCAGGCAGATGATCGCCGCCGACGAGTTCGGTCTGGGCGACTGGACGCTGGTGGAATCCAGCGAGCAGGCGATGCTGGTGCAGGTCGGCCGCGCGGTGAAACGCGAGCAGTTCGTGGTGTTCCTCGGCTGGACGCCGCACCCGATGAACGTGCAGTACGACATGAACTACCTGCGCGGCGGCGAGAAGTATTTCGGCGACAGCGGCCAGGTCAACACCCTGGCGCGCAAGGGCTATGCCCAGCAGTGCCCCAATGCCGGCAAGCTGCTGAGCAACCTCAAATTCACCCAGGAGATGGAGAACAGCATCATGGATCGGGTGCTCAGCAAGCAGGCCAGCAACGACGCCGCGATCAAGGACTGGCTGCAGGCCAACCCGCAGGTGCTCGACGCCTGGCTGGACGGCGTCACCACCCGCGACGGCGGCGACGGCCTGGCCGCGGTCAAGGCGCGGCTTTGAAATAGCCGGGGCAATTGCGTAGGGTGGGGCCAGCCTGCCCACCCTGCCGAGCCTGATCTCGATGCCGCTACCCGACCTCCAGACCCTGCTGCCCTTCCTGCGCTGGCTGCCCGGCATCAGCCGCAAGACCCTCGGCAACGATCTGCTGGTGGGCCTGAGCGGCGCCGTGCTGGCCCTGCCGCAGTCGCTGGCCTATGCGCTGATCGCCGGGCTGCCGGCCGAATATGGCCTGTACGCGGCCATAGTGCCGGTGATCGTCGCCTGCCTGTGGGGCTCGTCCTGGCACTTGATCTGCGGGCCGACGGCGGCCATCTCCATCGTCCTGTTCACCAGCGTCAGCCCCATGGCCGCGGTGGGCAGCGAGCGGTTCATCGCCCTGGTGCTGCTGCTGACCTTTCTCGCCGGGCTGTTCCAGTGGCTGCTCGGCCTGCTGCGCTTCGGCGCGCTGGTCAACTTCGTCTCGCAGTCGGTGGTGCTCGGCTTCACCCTCGGCGCGGCGCTGGTGATCGCCATCGGCCAGTTGCCCAACCTGCTCGGCGTGGAAGTGGCCAGCCAGGCCACCGCCCTGGCCAGCCTGCTGCAGATCGGCCAGCACCTGGGCGACGCGCACTGGCCGAGCCTGGCCGTGGCGGCCGGCACGTTGCTGTTCAGCCTGGGCATACGCCGGCTGTGGCCGAAGGCGCCGGCGCTGCTGCTCGGCCTGGTCGCCGGCAGCGTGCTGGTGTGGCTGCTGCCGCCGCGGCTAGTCGGCGAGATCGCCCTGGTCAGCGCCTTCGAGGGCGGCCTGCCGCCCTTCACGCCGCTGCAGTTCGACCTCAACAGCCTGCTACAGCTGCTGCCGGCGGCGGTGGCCTGCGGCATGCTCGGCCTGGTCACCAGCCTGTCCATCGCCCGCGCCCTGGCGGTGAAATCCCAGCAGTTCCTCGACGCCAACCAGGAGGTGCGCGCCCAGGGCCTGTCGAACATGCTCGGGCCCTGGTTCGCCGGCTCGCTGTCGGCCGGCTCCTTCACCCGCTCGGCGCTGAACCTGCAGGCCGGCGCGCGCACGCCACTGGCCGGGGTGTTCTCGGCGCTGCTGGTGGCGCTGTTCGCCCTGTTCGGCGCCGCGCTGCTGGCACATATCCCGCTGCCGGTGATGGCCGCCGGCATCCTGCTGATCTGCTGGGGCCTGGTCGACCTGGCGGCGATTCGCGCGCTGCGCCGGGTCAGCCGCGCCGAGTTCGCGGTGATGCTGCTGACCCTGGCGGCGACCCTGCTGCTGGAGCTGCAGACGGCGATCTACGCCGGGGTGCTGGTCTCGCTGTTCTTCTACCTCAAGCGCACCTCGCAGCCGCGCGTGCGCCTGTGGCACGACGGCGACGACGAGGTGCTGCGCATCGACGGCTCGATCTTCTTCGGCGCCTGCCACTACCTCCAGCAGCTGCTGCAACGCAGTCGCGGCCAACGCCTGGTGATCGACGCCCGGCATATCAACTTCATCGACTACGCCGGGGTGGAGATGCTGCACCAGGAGGCGCGCCGCCTGCAGGCCCTGCAACGCAGCCTGGTGCTGCGCCAGGCGCGGCCGCAGGTGGTGGAGGAGATCCTCAAGCTGGAAGGCGCCGAACGCTGTCCGGTGCAGTTCGAAGAGTGACCGCGCTCCGTAGCTTGGGTTGAGGCGCCCGCGACGAAGCCCAACAGGGGTGTATGAGCGGCGGATTGGCGGGGTGGCGGGAGGTCAGATCGTCGGGCGGAGCACGGCGTGCTCCCTGTTGGGCTTCGCTGCGCTCAGCGCCAACCTACGCGCCAACCAACACCCCAATCAGTGCGCTACCGATGCGCCAACCGGCGGCGCAAGCCGCGGGCGACGGCTCAGTCTTGCTCGGCGTCGAGCACGCTCAGATCCAGCGGGCGAGACTGACCCAGCCACAGCGCCCAGTCGCGGTGGTCGCGCAGCTCATCGCCGGTGATCGGATGCACCAGCACGTTGAGCCCGCCGCGATGCTGCAGCAGCCAGGGCAGCAGTTCGCCGAACAGCTCGGGGCGAAAGGCCAGCTGGCAGCTCCAGTCCGGGTGCGGGCCGACCGGGCGCTCATGCAGCCGGCCCATCTTCAGCGGGAAACGCCGCGCGGCCTCCTCGCATAGCGCGCGGGCCTGCTCCAGGCTGGCTGCGTCGAAGTAGACATGGGCGTGGTAGCCCTTGATCCGCGGCAGCGCGTCGTCGTTCATCACGGCCTCCGAGGGCTTCAGCCCGCCAGCTGGCGGCGCAGTTCGGCCAGCACCGGCGCGGTGTCCGGGCGCACGCCGCGCCACAGTTCGAAGGCTTCGGCGGCCTGCTCGACCAGCATGCCCAGGCCGTCCAGGCAGCGCGCCGCGCCCTGATCAAAGGCCCAGCGGTTGAAGGCGGTGGGTTCCTTGGCGTACATCATGTCGTAGCAGACGGTGTGCCCCGCCTGGATCAGGCTCGGCGCGATCGGCGGCAGCTCGCCGCCGAGGCTGGCCGAGGTGCCGTTTACGATCAGGTCCACCGGCGCGTCGAGCCAGTCGAAGCCGGCAGCGACCAGCGGGCCGAGATCGGCGAACTCGCGCACCAGCTGCTCGGCCTTGCTCACCGTGCGGTTGGCGATCACCAGCACCGCCGGGCGCTGCGCCAGGAAGGGCTCGAGCACGCCACGCACGGCGCCGCCGGCACCGAGCACGAGGATGCGCTTGCCGGTCAGGCTGAAACCGGCGTTGTCCTGCAGGTCGCGGGTCAGCCCGGCGCCGTCGGTGTTGTCGCCGAGCAGGCGGCCGTCTTCCAGCTTCTTCAGGGTGTTCACCGCACCGGCACGGCGGGCGCGTTCGCTCAGCTGGTCGGCGAGGCGGAAGGCCTCTTCCTTGAACGGCACGGTGACGTTGCCGCCCAGGCCCCCGGCGAAGAAGGCGCGGGCGCAGCCGGCGAAGTCGTCCAGCGGCGCCAGCAGCGCCTCGTAGCTGAGCTGCTGGCCGGTCTGCTCGGCGAACAGGCGGTGGATCAGCGGCGACTTGCTGTGGCCGATGGGGTTGCCGAAGACGCAGTAGCGGTCCATGAGAAATCCTGTTTGTGTAGGCGCCAGTCCGTAGCCCGGATGAAATCCGGGGGCGGTCGGTACATTGCCCCGGATTACATCCGGGCTACGCGTTCACGACAGCTTCGAGAGCCAATCGCGATCGGTCAGAAAATACTCGGTCAGGCGCGCTTCTTCGCTACCCGGCTCGGGTTTCCAGTCGTAGCCCCAGCGCACCATCGGCGGCAGCGACATGAGGATCGACTCGGTGCGCCCGCCGGACTGCAGGCCGAACAGGGTGCCGCGGTCGAACACCAGATTGAACTCGACGTAACGGCCACGGCGGAAGGCCTGGAACTCGCGCTCGCGCCCGCCGAAGGGGGTCAGCTTGCGGCGTTGGACGATGGGCAGGTAAGCCGCCAGGTAGGCATCGCCGATGGCGCGCATGAAGGCGAAGCTGGTGTCGAAGTCCCACTGGTTGAGGTCGTCGAAGAACAGCCCGCCGATGCCGCGCGGCTCGCCGCGGTGCTTGAGGTGGAAGTAGCGGTCGCACCAGGCCTTGAACCTGGGGTAGACCTCGGCGCCGAACGGTGCGCAGGCGTCATGGGCCACCTGGTGCCAATGCACGCAGTCGTCTTCGTTGGCGTAGTAGGGGGTCAGGTCGAAGCCGCCGCCGAACCACCAGACCGGCTCCTCGCCTTCCTTCTCCGCGCTGAAGAAGCGCACGTTGGCGTGGGAGGTGGGCACGTGAGGGTTTTCCGGGTGGATCACCAGCGACACGCCGAGGGCCTGGAAACCGCGCCCGGCCAGCTCCGGACGATGGGCGCTGGCCGAGGGCGGCAGGCTGTCGCCGAACACGTGGGAGAAGTTGACCCCGCCCTTCTCGATCAGCGCACCGTTCTCGATCACCCGCGTGCGCCCGCCGCCGCCGGCCGGCCGCTGCCAGGCGTCCTCGGCGAACCGGGCCTGGCCGTCTTCGGCCTCGAGGGTGGCACAGATGCGGTCTTGCAGGTCGAGCAGGTAGGCCTTCACGGCCTCGGTACGGTCAGTCACGGCGGCACCTTGAGCGGGAGCGAATCGAAATCGGCGGGCAGCATAGCACTCACGGGCGCGCCTTCGCAGTTGACGGCGGTCGATCGGGGCGTTTGGATAGACCCTTTCGCCGTCACCCGGCGGCTCGATCAGAGAAGGAATCCGAAATGGCCAAGCGTATCCAGTTCAGCCAGCACGGCGGCAGCGAGGTGCTGGAGTACCGCGACTACCAGCCGGCCGCCCCCGGCCCGCGCGAAGTGCGGGTGGCCAACCGCGCCATCGGCCTGAATTTCATCGACACCTATTTCCGCAGCGGCCTCTATGCGCCGCCGGCGCTGCCCGCCGGCCTGGGCACCGAAGGCGCCGGGGTGGTCGAGGCGGTGGGCAGCGAGGTCAGCGGCTTCGCCGTCGGCGACCGCGTGGCCTACGCCACCGGCCCGCTCGGCGCCTACAGCGAGCTGCATGTGCTGCCGGCGGACAAGCTGGTCAAGCTGCCGGACGGCATCGGCTTCGAGCAGGCCGCCGCGGTGATGCTCAAGGGCCTGACCGTGCAGTACCTGCTGCGTCAGACCTACCCGCTCAAGGGCGGCGAGACCATCCTGTTCCACGCCGCGGCCGGCGGCGTCGGCTCCTTCGCCTGTCAGTGGGCGCGGGCGTTGGGGGTCAGGCTGATCGGCACTGTGAGTTCGGCCGAGAAGGCGGCGCGGGCGAAAGAGCAGGGCGCCTGGGCGACCATCGACTACAGCCACGAGAACGTGGTGCAGCGCGTGCTGGAACTGACCGACGGCGCCAAGTGCCCGGTGGTCTACGACGGCGTCGGCAAGGACACCTGGGAAACCTCGCTGGACTGCGTGGCACCGCGCGGCCTGCTGGTCAGCTTCGGCAATGCCTCAGGCGCGGTCAGCGGGGTCAACCTCGGCATCCTGGCGCAGAAGGGCTCGCTATACGTCACCCGGCCGACCCTGGCCGGCTACGCCGATACGCCGCAGCGCCTGCAGGCCATGGCCGACGAGCTGTTCGCCATGATCGAAAGCGGCCAGCTGCAGGTGGAGATCAGCAACCGCTATGCGCTGAAGGACGCCGCCGCCGCCCAGGACGCGCTGAGCGCCCGGCAGACCACCGGCTCGACCATTTTGCTGCCGTGAAACCTTAGCCCGGATGCAACCCGGGCTACGCAATCAGGACGGGCGAATCACGTCGCCCGTGCGCAGGTCGCGGATCAGGCTGGGATTCTTGCGCCCGCCCAGGGCGCCGCCGAGCACCTTGTCCAGCTGACGCGGGAAATACTGCTCGACGCGCAGACGCGAGCGCGCCGCCGGGCGCCCGGCCGGGTTGGCCGAGGTGGACACCAGCGGCCCGGTACGGCGGCACAGCGCGCGTACCAGCGGATGGTCGCTGACGCGCAGGGCGACGGTGTCGTGCTGGCCGCTGATCCACTCGGGCAGGCGCTCCTGGTGTGGCACCAGCCAGGTGTTGGGCCCCGGCCAGCTACCGGCCAGGCGCTCCTGCCAGATCGCCGGCAGGTCCTGCAGGAGGAAGTCGAACTGCTCGATATCCTCGGCCACCAGGATCAGGCCCTTGTGCATCGGCCGCTCCTTGAGCGCCAGCAGGCGATCCACCGCCTCTTCGTTCCACGGATCGCAGCCCAGGCCCCAGACCGCCTCGGTGGGATAGGCGATCACACCACCCTCGCGCACCACGCGCGCCGCTTGCTGCACCTGCCAGTTGCCGGCCATCGACTGTCTCCCGCTGAATCAATGGCCGGCAGTCTATCCAAGTCGGCCATGCGACTGTAGCCCGGATGCATCCGGGCTATGGCTTGCGCGCCAGCCAGCGTCCCGCCTCGCTGCACACCCGTCCATCCAGCTCCAGTTCGGTCAGCGCCGCCAGCACCTCGCTCAGCGCCCAGCCACTGGCCTGCACCAGCGCCTCGCTGCTCTGCGGCGCGGCATGCAGCAACTCCAGCAGGGGATGCACGGCCCCCTCTGGAGCAGGGCTCGGCCCGGGCGCCTGCCAACCGCGCAGGGCCTCGAGAATATGCTCGATGCTTTCCACCAGCGTCGCGCCGTCGCGGATCAACTGATGACAGCCGCGCGCCCCGGGATGGTGAATCGAACCGGGAATGGCATAGACCTCGCGACCCTGTTCGGCGGCCAGGCGCGCAGTGATCAGCGAACCGCTGGACGGGCTGGCCTCGACCACCAGCACGCCCAGCGACAGACCGCTGATGATGCGGTTGCGCCGCGGGAAGTTGCTCGCCTGCGGCGGGCAGTCCAGCGGCAGTTCGGAGACCAGCGCGCCGCCCTGCTCTGCGATCTGCGCCGCCAGGCGCTGGTGCCGCGCCGGGTACAGGCACTGCAGACCGGTGCCGAGTACCGCCACCGTCGCGCCGCCCGCATCCAGCGCGCCCTGGTGGGCGGCGCCGTCGATACCCAGGGCCAGGCCGCTGGTGATGACGAAACCGCCGCCGGCCAGGCTGCGGGCGAAGGCATGGGCGGTATCCAGGCCCGGCTTCGAAGCCCGCCGGCTGCCGACCATGGCCAGTTGCGGTCGTTCGAGAATGCCCGGATCGCCGGCGACGAACAGCAGCGGCGGGGCGTCCGCCAGTTCGGCCAGCAGCGCCGGGTAGCGCGCATCGTCCCACATCAGCAGGTGCTGTCCGGGCTGCTCCAGCCAGGCCAGCGCCGCCGCGGCGCGCTCGCGGATCTCGGCGCTGCGCCGCGGCTCGGTGCACATGGCCGGCAGCCCCAGGGCACGCCAGGCACTGGCCGGCGCACTGAGGGCGGCCGAGGCGCTGGCGAAGGCGCCGAGCAGTTTGCGAAAACGCCGCGGCCCCAGCTCCGGCAGGAGGTGCAGACGCAGACGGGCTTCGAGCTCGGCGGGAGAGACGGCGGGGGATGGAGCGGAAGGTTGCGACATGGGGATCATCCTTGATCGGTCGCGCCGCCGCAGCGGCGGGTACAGAAAGCACAAGCCCCGCATCCGCGGGGCTTGTCGGTATTACGGGTTACGCACCTTGTCCATGATCGCCAGCGAGCGGGACGCCCCCAGCACCAGGCCATAGCTGAGCTTGTCGTAGGTGCGGAACACCATCAGCAGACCGGAGCGCTCGTCCGGAATCTTCACGCTCTCGCCGGTGATGCGGTCGCGCACGGTTTCGCCGGTCTTGTACACCGCCAGCACGTTGCCGATCTCCAGGCCGTCGCGCGCGCCCTTGTTCAGGGTGACCACGTCGAACTGGCCGATCTGGGTCACACCGCGCGGCACGTCGAGGATCAGGCCGTCGATCTCGCCGGCCGGTTCGCTGGGCATGAAGGTGGAGTTGATCGCGCGCTCTTCGGTGGGGAACAGGCGGTCGCCGAGGCGCACTTCCTGGGTCGAGCGGCTCAGCAGCATGGTGCCGATATCGCCTTCCTCGGCGACGATCTCGCCGGTGCCGATATCGTCGGCGTTGATGCCGAGGAATTCCTGGGTTTCCGGGTCGGTGTAGGTCTTGCCCTGGCGGAAGATGCCGTACACCGGCGCGCTTTCGTCGAAGCTGCCGCGGGCGTAGACGCGGTCACCGGCGCCGCTGACCACGCGCTCGGCGTTACCGGCCACCACGTAGGGGGCGCCGGCGAACTGCTCGGGGGTGTCGACGATGCGGTTGGACAGCAGGAAGCTGTTGATCGCTTCCAGCGGGATGGTCGGGATCGCCTCGGCCATCGGCGTGCTGCGCACCTGCGGCGACAGCTTGATGGTGCCGCGCGACTCGCCGCGGTTGAGCATCAGGCGCGGCTGGCCGTCGATATAGACGAGGTTGAGGGTATCACCGGGGTAGATCAGGTGCGGGTTGGCGACTTGCGGGTTGGCATGCCAGATTTCCGGCCACTTCCACGGTTGACTCAGGAACTTGCCGGAAATATCCCAGAGGGTATCGCCCTTGACCACGGTGTAGCGGTCCGGGTGACCGTCCTTGAGTTGCACTTCGGCCTGGACCAGGCCGGTCTGGGCCAAACCGCCGGCTGCCAGCAGCAGCAGGGCGAGTAGTGATTTCCTCATACGGTGAATCCCTTTATTATGTGTCTTCACGTGAAGCGCCCTAGCGCCGCGTCCAAACCCGCTGAATCCGCGGCGTGAAGCCGTTTTTCAATGCTGTTCATCATCTTAGCAGCGGATTTTGACTTTATTCCACAAGTGCATCACAAACGCATATGGCGATCCTGAATATCCTCGAATTTCCTGATCCACGCCTGCGTACCATCGCCAAACCGGTGGACGTCGTGGACGACTCCATCCGTCAATTGGTCGACGACATGTTCGAGACCATGTACGACGCGCCCGGTATCGGCCTGGCGGCGACCCAGGTCAACGTGCACAAGCGCGTGGTGGTGATGGACCTGTCCGAGGACAAGTCCGAGCCGCGGGTATTCATTAATCCCGAGTTCGAGTCGCTGACCGAAGAGATGGATCAGTACCAGGAAGGCTGCCTGTCGGTGCCCGGCTTCTACGAGAACGTCGACCGCCCGCAGAAGGTCAGGATCAAGGCGCTGGACCGCGACGGCCAGCCCTACGAGCTGATCGCCGAAGGCCTGCTCGCCGTATGCATCCAGCACGAATGCGATCACCTCAACGGCAAGCTGTTCGTCGACTACCTGTCCAGCCTGAAACGCGACCGGATCAAGAAAAAGCTGGAAAAACAGCACCGCCAGCGGGCTTGATCCACCAGATTCCTAAAGGCTTGCCGCGGCAAGCCTTTTTCTTTTAGCGAGCCCCCATGTCTGACTCCCTGCGCATCGTCTTCGCCGGCACCCCGGAATTCGCCGCCGAGCACCTCAAGGCCCTGCTGGCCAGCCAGCATGAAATCGTCGCCGTCTACACCCAGCCGGATCGCCCGGCCGGCCGCGGCCAGAAGCTTGCGCCCAGCCCGGTCAAGCAGCTCGCCGTGGAGCACGGCATCCCCGTCTACCAACCGGCCAGCCTGCGCAACGAAGAGGCCCAGGCCGAGCTGGCCGCGCTCAAGCCGGACCTGATGGTGGTGGTGGCCTACGGCCTGATCCTGCCGCAGGCGGTGCTCGACACGCCGCGCCTGGGCTGCATCAACAGCCACGCCTCCTTGCTGCCGCGCTGGCGCGGCGCCGCGCCGATCCAGCGCGCGGTGCAGGCCGGCGACGGCGAGAGCGGCGTCACCGTGATGCAGATGGAAGCCGGCCTGGACACCGGGCCGATGCTGCTCAAGGTCAGCACGCCGATCAGTGCTGAGGATACTGGCGGCAGCCTGCACGACCGCCTTGCCCAGCTCGGTCCGCAGGCCGTGCTCACCGCCATCGCCGGCCTGGCCGCCGGCACCCTGGTCGGCGAAGTGCAGGACGATGCCCAGGCCAACTACGCGCACAAGCTGAACAAGGACGAGGCGCGCCTCGACTTCAGTCGTCCGGCCGTGGAACTGGAGCGCCTGGTACGTGCCTTTCACCCCTGGCCGATCTGCCATACCACGCTGGCGGGCGATGCCCTGAAAGTCCACGCAGCGGAGATAGGCGAGGGCAGCGGTGCGCCCGGCAGCATCCTCGCCGCCGACAAGCGCGGCCTGACCGTGGCCTGCGGCGAGGGCGCGCTGCGCCTGACTCGTGTGCAGCTGCCCGGCGGCAAACCGCTGGCTTTCGCCGACCTCTACAACAGCCGCCGCGAGCAGTTCGCCGCCGGCCTGGTGCTCGGTCAATGAACCCACGCCTGGCCGCCGCCCGCGCCCTGACCGCCGTACTGTCCGGCAAGGCCTCGCTGGGCAGCAGCCTGCCGCCGCAACTGGACAAGGTCGAACACCACGACCGCGCCCTGGCCCAGGACCTGGCCTTCGGTGCCGCGCGCTGGCAGCCGCGCCTGCAGCTGCTGGCCGACAGGCTGCTGGACAAGCCCTTCAAGGCCGCCGACAAGGACGTGGAAGCCCTGCTGCTGATCGGCCTCTACCAGCTGCTGCACAGCCGCATCCCGGCGCACGCCGCCATCGGCGAAACGGTCGGCTGCGCCGGCGCGCTGAAAAAACCCTGGGCCAAGGGCCTGCTCAACGCCGTGCTGCGCCGCGCCCAGCGCGAGCACGAGGCGCTGTTCGCCGAACTGGAGCGCGACCCGGTGCTGCACACCGCCCACCCGCGCTGGCTGCAGAAGGCGCTCAAGGCGCACTGGCCCGAGCACTGGCAAGCCATCTGCGCCGCCAATAACGCCCACCCGCCGCTGATCCTGCGGGTCAATCGCCGCCACGGCAGCCGCGACGCCTATCTCGAAGAGCTGCGCAGTGCAGGCCTTGCAGCCGAACCCTGTACCTTCAGCCGCGACGGCGTGCGCCTGCTGCAGCCCTGCGACGTGACCACGCTGCCCGGCTTCAAGCAAGGCCGCGTCAGCGTGCAGGACGAGGCTGCGCAGCTGGCCGCCGAGCTGCTCGAGCTGGCCCCCGGCCAGCGGGTGCTGGACGCTTGCGCTGCGCCCGGCGGCAAGACCTGTCACCTGCTGGAGGTCGAGCCGGCCTTGCGCGAAGTGGTGGCCGTGGACCTGGAGGCCAAGCGCCTGGCGCGCGTGCGCGAAAACCTCGAACGCCTGCAGCTCGACGCCACCCTGATCGCCGCCGACGGCCGCGACACCGCCGCCTGGTGGGACGGCACGCCGTTCCAGCGCATCCTGCTCGATGCGCCCTGTTCGGCCACCGGGGTGATCCGCCGCCATCCGGATATCAAGCTGACCCGCCAGCCCGAGGACATCCCCGCCCTGGCCCAGCTGCAGGGTGAGCTGCTCGACGCCCTGTGGCCGACGCTGGCGCCGGGCGGCGTGCTGCTCTACGCCACCTGCTCGGTGCTGCCGACCGAGAACAGCGAGACCGTCGCCGCCTTCCTCGCCCGCACCCCGGATGCGCAGGAAGTGACCATCGCCGGCGACTTCGGCCTGCAATCGCCACACGGTCGCCAGTTGCTGCCGCAGCTGGACGGCCACGACGGCTTCTACTATGCCAAGCTGATCAAGACCGCCGCGCCCGCGCGCGGCTAACGGAGCCCATCAGTGAAGATCATTATTCTCGGCGCCGGCCAGGTCGGCGGCACCCTGGCGGAACACCTGGCCAGCGAGGCCAACGACATCACCGTGGTCGACACCGACGGCGACCGCCTGCGCGACCTGGGCGACCGCCTGGATATCCGCACCGTGCAGGGCAAGGGCTCCTTCCCCACCGTGCTGCGCCAGGCCGGCGCCGACGATGCCGACATGCTGGTGGCGGTGACCAACAGCGATGAAGTCAACATGATCGCCTGCCAAGTGGCCTATACCCTGTTCCACACCCCGACCAAGATCGCCCGGGTGCGCGAGGCGGCCTACCTGACCCGCAGCGGCCTGTTCGACAACGAGGCGATCCCGGTCGACGTGCTGATCAGCCCCGAGCAGGTGGTGACCAACTACATCAAGCGCCTGATCGAACACCCCGGCGCCCTGCAGGTGATCGACTTCGCCGAGGGCAAGGCGCAGCTGGTGGCGGTCAAGGCCTACTACGGCGGCCCGCTGGTCGGCCAGCAGCTGCGCCAGCTGCGTCAGCACATGCCCAACGTCGACACCCGGGTGGCGGCGATCTTCCGCCGCAACCGGCCGATCATGCCGCAGGGCGACACGGTGATCGAGGCCGACGACGAGGTGTTCTTTATCGCCGCCAAGGCCCACATCCGCGCGGTGATGAGCGAGATGCGCCGCCTCGAGGACAGCTACAAGAAGGTGGTGATCGCCGGCGGCGGGCATATCGGCGAACGCCTGGCCGAGGCCATCGAGAGCCGCTACCAGGTGAAGATCATCGAGATGAACCCGGCGCGCTGCCGCTACCTGTCCGAAGCCCTCGACAGCACCATAGTGCTGCAAGGCAGCGCCTCGGACCGCGACCTGCTGGTGGAAGAGAACATCAACGACGCCGACATCTTCCTCGCCCTGACCAACGACGACGAGGCCAACATCATGTCGTCCTTGCTGGCCAAGCGCCTCGGCGCGCGCAAGGTGATGACCATCATCAACAACCCGGCCTACGTCGACCTGGTGCAGGGCGGCGAGATCGACATCGCCATCAGCCCGCAGCTGGCCACCATCGGCACATTGCTGACCCACGTGCGCCGCGGCGATATCGAAAGCGTGCACAGCCTGCGCCGCGGCGCGGCCGAGGCGCTGGAGGTGATCGCCCACGGCGACGCCAAGTCGAGCAAGGTGATCGGCCGCATGATCGAGGACATCGCCCTGCCGCCGAGCACCACCATCGGCGCCATCATCCGCGACGAGGAAGTGCTGATCGCCCACGACGACACGGTGATCGAGTCCGGCGACCACGTGATCCTGTTCCTGGTCGACAAAAAGTACATCCGCGACGTCGAGCGCCTGTTCCAGGCCGGCCTGACGTTCTTTTGAGCCCGGCCAGTCCGGGCGACAACGCAGGATCCGAGATGAGCACCGAGACGCTGGAAAAACTGCTGGCCAAAGGCACCGACAACGCCCTGCTGCGCTTCGGCCTGGGCAAGGGCCATCTGGATGCCGGCAACGCCGCCCTGGCTGCCGAACACCTGCGCCGCTGCGTCGAGTTCGATCCGGCTTATTCGGCAGCCTGGAAGCTGCTGGGCAAGGCCCTGCAGGCCGGCGCCGACACCGACGGCGCGCGCCAGGCCTGGCAACAGGGCATCGCCGCCGCGCAAGCCAAGGGCGACAAGCAGGCGGAAAAGGAAATGACGGTGTTTCTGCGCAAGCTGGACAAGGCCCCACTCCTGACAGCCCGCCGCTCCTGAGCTAGCCTGAGGCGAAGCCTTGCTTCGCCCTTCGCCCTCGCATGGGAGTCGACCGATGAAACCCAGCTTCTCCGGCCTTGTCGCCGCCAAGAATGGCCAACTGGCCGTTACCCTGCGCGCACCGAATACCGGCGGCACGGGCGCTATCTCCTGTCGTAGTCAGGCAAGCCTGGGCACCGACGGCAACGGCATCCTCACCCTGTCAGCCGGCATCGGCAGCCCGCCCGGCATGTGGGTGCATTACGTCGAGACCCGCGCCGCCTACGGCATCGCCGAGGCCGGCGAGACTTGGTCGGCGAGCGGCCCGTTCAGCGGCTGTCAGATCGTGGTCGGCAGTACCGATGGGCGGGTATTCGTCGCCCATCTGGCGCAGCAGTCTGGCTCGACTGCCGACACCGACTGGTCCGGGCGGGGCTGGAAAGGGGACGTATGGGGACGCTGGAAGGTGCCGGTGCCGTCCTACGACTTCTACTCCAACAGCGTCGTCTTCGTCGACTGGTCCAAGGGCGCTTCGCCCAAGGGCATCAGCGTCGTTCGCGTGGATCTGCGCACCCGCAGCATGGGCGGTTTCGACAACGGCCCGATGGAGATCTTCAACGTGGTTCAGGTGGCTTGATCAGGCCACTGCCCGCTCCCGCGGCAGCAGCCGGCCGATGGCGCCGAGCAGCATGCCGTACAGCGGCACGAACAGAATCAGGCTGATCGCCAGCTTGATCGCATAGTCCACCGTGGCGATCTCCACCCAGTTGGCGGCCATGAAGGCGTCGCCGCTGCGCCAGAAGGCGATGGAGAAGAAGGCGTAGGTGTCCAGCAGGTTGCCCAGCAGGGTCGAGGCGGCCGGCGCCACCCACCACTGGCGCAGCTGGCGCAGGCGGTCGAACACCTGAATATCCAGCAGCTGCCCCAGCACATAGGCGAGGAAGCTGGCCAGGGCGATGCGGAAGACGAAGGCGTTGAACTCGCCGAGGGCGGCGAAGCCGGCGAAGCGCGCCTCGTGGAACAGCACCGAGACCACGTAGGACGCCAGCAGCGCCGGCAGCATGACCCGGGCGATCACCTGGCGCGCCGGGCCCTTGCCAAGCAGGCGCACGGTCAGGTCGGTGGCGAGGAAGATAAAGGGAAAGCTGAACGCGCCCCAGGTGGTCTGCCAGCCGAACAGGCTCATGGGCAGCTGCACCAGGTAGTTGCTGGCGATGATGATCAGGATATGGAAGGCGATCAGAACGGCCAGCGCCGCACGGCGGGCCGAAGGGGTGAGGCTGTGCATGTCGATCCTTTTTGAGTGCGATGGGGTGAGGGAACCCATGGTCGGGCCGCGACCTGGCGCGGCGGCCGGCATTCTAGCGATTTCCTGACTCGCAGGGTAACTTTTTAACCCGCGGCGGATGGGCGGTCATTTCTTGTACAGCGCTCAGGCCTGCATAAAGCGCAGCCCGGCCCCTTCGGCATCCACCCGCACCACCTCCATCTGCAGCACCGGTGCCTCGATCGGCAGGTCCTGCACCTGGCCGCTGACCCGATCGCCGACGCTCAGCGCGGCCATCTGCGGATGCCGCACGTAGACGCCGCTGTCGGACAGGTCGCGGGTCTGCGCCACCAGTTCGCCGAAGCTGGGGTGGCAGATCTTGATCCGGCACTTGATCGGGGTGCGTACCTGGTGACGCTGATTCGACATGGCGGGGCTTCCATTCGGCGCGGAGGATGCCGCCTTTAATAACGCAAAACGTCGGCAAATCCCAAGGATTGGCGGAAAAAAGGCGCCATCGCGGCGCCTTGCTTCAGTACCACTTGGCCTCGCCGTCCGGACGTTTCTTGAAGCGTTTCATGCTCCACATGTACTGACTCGGATAGTTGCGCACGTAGCGCGACACCACTTCGCTCATGGCCGCCACGCCTTCTTCCACGTTCTCGCTGTACATGCCTTCGGGCGCCGCTTCGAGGATCACCTTGTAGCCGCTGCCGTCCGGCAGGCGCAGCGCATGCAGGAACACGCCGACCGCCTTGCCGCCGGCGAGCATGCCGGGGACGAACTTGCTGGTCAGCGCGGTGGTGCCGAGAAAGGGCACGAAAACGCCGGCGGAACGGCTCGGCTCCGGATCGGCGGGAATGCCCACGGCGCCGCCTTTGCGCACTTCCTTGATGACGCTGAGGATGCCTTCCTTGGTCGAGGGCGCCACACGGTTGCCCATCTGCACGCGCTGCTGCTGCAGCAGCTCGTCGACGGCCTTGAGCTTGGGTGGGCGGTAGAAGATGATCGGTTTGCACTGGTTGCAGTAGAAGTGGTTGAGCACTTCCCAGTTGCCCAGGTGGCTGGTGATGCCGACCACGCCCTTGCCCGAGGCCAGCGCCTGCTGCAGCACTTCCAGGCCTTCCACTTGGCGGATCAGCTTGAGCGATTTCTGCGCCGGCCAGATCCAGGCGCAGGCGCTTTCGGTCAGGGTCTTGCCGATGTCCTTGAGGCTCTGCCCGACCAGACGATCCAGTTCGGCCTGATTCAGCTCGGGAAAGCACTTGCTCAGGTTGATGCGCACCACGTCGCGCGAGCCGTTGGGCAATTTCCACATCAGCCAGCCGATGGCATTGCCCACCGCTTGCACGGCGCGCCAGGGCAGCAGGGCGAACAGACGGAGAAAGCCGACCACCAGCCGGCCTTTGAATGCTTCCACGAATGACTCCAGGGGTTGCGTGAAAAGCCGGCATTGTACCCGCCATGCTCAGATCACGTAGCCCGGATGCGATCTGTGGCCCCTGCGGCCTTCAGGCCGTCGCCGCCGAACCGCTCAACGCGGGGTAACGGTCACAGTCGGTGGTGTGGTCCATCACCATGCCCGTGGCCTGCATGAAGGCATAGCAGATGGTCGGCCCGACGAAGTTGAAGCCCGCCTTGCGCAGCGCCTTGCTCATCGCCTCGGCCTCGGGCGTCACCGCCAGCATCTGGCTGCGGTCGCTGAAATGATTGATCTTCGGCGCGCCGCCGACGAAGGACCAGAGCCAGATCACCGGATCCTCCAGCTTCAGCCAGGCCTGGGCATTCTGCCGCACGGCCTTGAGCTTGAGGCGGTTGCGGATGATGCCGGGTTCCTGCATCAGCGCCTCGATTTCCTCGTCGCTCAGCCGCGCCAGGCGTTCGGGCTCGAAGCCATGCAGCACCTGACGGTAGCGCTCGCGCTTCTTCAGCACGGTGATCCACGACAGCCCGGCCTGGGCCCCTTCGAGCAGCAGCATCTCGAACAGCGCGCGCGGCTCGCGCTGCGGCACGCCCCATTCCTCGTCGTGGTAGGCCTGGTACAGCGGATCATCGGTACACCAGAAGCAGCGGGGCATGGTCTCGGCCTCGGTCGCGGGAGATGGCTCGGACTATAGCGGTAGAACAGCTGGATATAAATACAGTCTCGCGAAGCCGGGCGCGCCTGATCCTGCGGGCTGCGCCCAGTTTCGATATACTCCCCGGCTTTCCGTCGCAGCCTCAACAGGTGAATTTTTCGTGAGCCAGACCAAGCCTGCCGTGCGCACCTTCCAGGACCTGATCCTGGCCCTGCAGAACTACTGGGCCGAGCAGGGCTGCGTGGTGCTGCAGCCCTACGACATGGAAGTGGGCGCCGGGACCTTCCACACCGCCACCTTTCTGCGCGCCGTCGGTCCCGAGACCTGGAACGCCGCCTACGTGCAGCCCTCGCGCCGTCCGGCCGACGGCCGCTACGGCGAGAACCCCAACCGCCTGCAGCATTACTACCAGTTCCAGGTGGTCTTGAAACCCAACCCGGAGAACTTCCAGGAGCTGTACCTCGGCTCGCTGCAGGCCATCGGCATCGACCCGCTGGTGCACGACATCCGCTTCGTCGAGGACAACTGGGAATCGCCGACCCTCGGCGCCTGGGGCCTGGGCTGGGAAATCTGGCTCAACGGCATGGAAGTCACCCAGTTCACCTACTTCCAGCAGGTCGGCGGCATCGAGTGCTACCCGGTGACCGGCGAGATCACCTACGGCCTGGAGCGCCTGGCCATGTACCTGCAGGGCGTCGACTCGGTCTACGACCTGATCTGGACCGACGGCCCGTTCGGCACCGTGACCTACGGCGACGTGTTCCACCAGAACGAGGTGGAGCAGTCCACCTACAACTTCGAGCACGCCAACGTCGACAAGCTGTTCGAGCTGTTCGATTTCTACGAGAGCGAAGCCAATCGCCTGATCGAGCTGCAGCTGCCGCTGCCGACCTACGAGATGGTGCTCAAGGCCTCGCACACCTTCAACCTGCTCGACGCCCGCCGCGCCATCTCGGTGACCGCGCGTCAGCAGTACATCCTGCGCGTGCGCACCCTGGCCCGCGCCGTGGCGCAAAGCTACCTGCAGGCGCGTGCCCGCCTCGGCTTCCCCATGGCCAGCGCCGAACTGCGTGACGAAGTACTGGCCAAGCTCAAGGATGCAGGTCTCCTGCAAGACGAAGACCTGGGCAACACCCTGGAGGCGCAAGCATGAGTGCACAAGATTTTCTGGTCGAACTGGGCACCGAAGAGCTGCCGCCGAAAGCCCTGAAGAGCCTCGGCGAGGCCTTCCTCGCCGGCATCGAGAAAGGCCTCAAGGCCGCCGGTCTGGGCTATGCCGCCAGCCGCGTGTACGCAGCGCCGCGTCGCCTGGCAGTGCTGATCGAGCAGCTCGAAGAACAGCAGGCCGACCGCAGCATGAACCTCGATGGCCCGCCCATCCAGGCCGCCTTCGACGCCGACGGCAATCCGACCCAGGCCGCCCTCGGCTTCGCCCGCAAGTGCGGTGTGGATATCGCCGAGATCGACCGCAGCGGCGCGAAACTGCGCTTCGCCCAGCACATCCCCGGCCAGCCGGCGGTGCAGCTGCTGCCGACCATCGTGCAGGATTCGCTGAACGACCTGCCGATCCCCAAACGCATGCGCTGGGCCGATCGCCGCGACGAGTTCGTCCGTCCCACCCAGTGGCTGGTGATGCTGTTCGGCGATGCGGTCGTCGACTGCGAGATCCTCGCCCAGAAGGCCGGCCGCGTGTCCCGCGGCCACCGCTTCCACGCCAACCGCGAGGTGCGCATCGGCAGCCCGGCCAGCTACGCCGAAGACCTGCGCAGCGCCTATGTGCTGGCCGACTTCGCCGAACGCCGCGAGCTTATCTCCCGCCGCGTCGACGAGCTGGCCGCCGCCGAGCAGGGCACGGCCATCGTGCCGCCGGCGCTGCTGGACGAAGTGACCGCGCTGGTCGAGTGGCCGGTGCCGCTGGTCTGCTCCTTCGAGGAACGCTTCCTCGAGGTGCCGCAGGAGGCGCTGATCAGCACCATGCAGGACAACCAGAAGTACTTCTGCCTGCTCGATGCCAAGGGCAAGCTGCTACCGCGTTTCATCACCGTGGCCAACGTCGAGTCCAAGGACCCGGCGCAGATCGTCGCCGGCAACGAGAAAGTGGTGCGCCCGCGCCTGACCGACGCCGAGTTCTTCTTCAAGCAGGACAAGAAGAACAAGCTCGAAGGCTTCAACCAGCGCCTGGCCAACGTGGTGTTCCAGGCCCAGCTCGGCTCGGTCTACGACAAGGCCCAGCGCGTCTCCGCCCTGGCCGGGTTCATCGCCGGGCAGATCGGTGGCGACGCCCAGCGCGCCGCCCGCGCCGGTCTGCTGTGCAAGTGCGACCTGGCCACCGAGATGGTCGGTGAATTCCCCGAGATGCAGGGCATCGCCGGCTACTACTACGCGCTCAACGACGGCGAGCCGCAGGACGTCGCCCTGGCCCTGAACGAGCAGTACATGCCGCGTGGGGCAGGGGCCGAGCTGCCGAGCACCCTGACCGGCGCGGCCGTGGCGGTGGCCGACAAGCTCGACACCCTGGTCGGCATCTTCGGCATCGGCATGCTGCCCACCGGCTCCAAGGACCCCTACGCCCTGCGTCGCGCGGCGCTGGGGATTCTGCGGATCCTGATCGAGAAGGACCTGGATCTCGACCTGGCCGCCGCCGTGGCCTTCGCCATCGAGCAGTTCGGGGACAAGATCAAGGCCGACGGGCTGGGCAATCAGGTGCTGGAGTTCATCTTCGACCGCCTGCGCGCCCGCTACGAGGACGAAGGCGTCGAGGTCGCGGTGTACCAGGCGGTGCGCGCGGTCGGCCCGACCTCGCCGCTGGACTTCGACCAGCGCGTGCAGGCCGTGCAGGCGTTCCGCGCCCTGCCGCAGGCCGCCGCCCTGGCCGCGGCGAACAAGCGCGTGTCCAACCTGCTGAGCAAGGCCGAAGGCGGCATCGCCGCCCAGGTCGAGGCGCACTACTTCGACAGCCCCAGCGAGTTCGCCCTCAACGCCGCGATCCAGCAGGCCGACCAGGCCGTGCAACCGCTGGCCGCGTCGCGTCAGTACAGCCAGGCGCTGAGCCAGCTGGCCAGCCTGCGCGAGCCGGTGGACGCCTTCTTCGAGGCGGTGCTGGTCAACGCCGAAGACGCCAAGGTACGCGCCAACCGCTACGCCCTGCTGGCCCGCCTGCGCGGGCTGTTCCTCGGCGTGGCGGATATCTCGGTGCTGGGCTGACGCCAGCCGTGGCAAGCTCCAAGCTTCGAGCGGCAAGCTGTCCGCCCTGACTTGGAGCTTGCGCCTTGGAGCTTGTAGCTATGAAGTTGCTGATTCTCGACCGCGACGGCGTCATCAACCAGGACTCCGACGCCTATATCAAGAGCCTGGACGAATGGATTCCGATCCCTTCGTCCATCGCCGCCATCGCCCGCCTGTCGCGCGCCGGCTGGACCGTGGCGGTGGCCACCAACCAATCCGGCATCGCCCGTGGCTACTACGACCTGGCCACCCTCGAAGCCATGCACGCGCGCCTGCGCGAACTGGTGGCGGAGCAGGGCGGCGACCTCGGCCTGATCCTCCACTGCCCGCACGGGCCGGACGACGGCTGCGCCTGCCGCAAGCCGAAACCGGGCCTGCTGCACGGCATTGCCGCGCACTACGGCACGCCATTGGCAGGCGTGTGGTTCGTCGGCGACAGCAGCGGTGACCTGCAGGCCGCGCAAGCCGTCGACTGTCAGCCCGTGCTGGTGAAAACCGGCAAGGGCGAACGTACCCTGGCCAAACCGTTGCCGCCGGGAACCCTGGTATTCGATGATCTGGCGGCCGTCGCCGATCAACTGCTCTCATAAGGTGCAAGGCTCCATGACGATATCGCAGGCCCTCAGAACCACGCTCTTCTACCTGCTCCTGTCGTCCAGCGCCTTTCTCTGGTGCATCGTCAGCGTACTGGCGGCGCCCTTCCTGCCGTTCCGCCGGCGCTACCGCTTCGTCATCCAGAACTGGTGCCGCTGCGCGGTGTGGCTGGCCAGGGTGGTGGTCGGCATCCGCTACCAGGTGCGCGGCCTGGAGCACATCCCCGCGCAGCCCTGCGTGATCCTGGCCAACCACCAGAGCACCTGGGAGACCTTCTTCCTCTCTGCGCTGTTCGAGCCGCTGTCCCAGGTGGTCAAACGCGAGCTGCTGCGCGTGCCATTCTTCGGCTGGGCCATGGCCCTGCTCAAGCCCATCGCCATCGACCGCAGCAACCCCAAGGCGGCGCTCAAGCAGCTGGCCAAGCAGGGCGACGAACGCCTCAAGCAGGGCGCCTGGGTGCTGATCTTCCCCGAGGGCACGCGCATTCCGCCGGGCCAGATCGGCAAGTTCTCCCGCGGCGGCGCGTCGCTGGCGGTGAACGCCGGTCTGCCGCTGCTGCCCATCGCCCACAATGCCGGCGAGTTCTGGCCCAAGCAGGGCTGGGGCAAACGCCCCGGCACCGTGCAGGTGATCATCGGCGTACCGATGCACGCCGAAGGCGAGGGCCCGCGCGCCATCGCCGAACTCAACGAACGCGCCTTCGCCTGGGTCTGCGAACGGCAGACCGAACTGCGCGGCGCCGCGCCGCAATTGGCCAGCCTCGCCGAGCAGGCCTGACTAGTCCGCTGTGGATAAGCTGTGGGCGAACGGTAGGAAAGGCGCTAGTTTTTCCTATAGCGCATTGATTTTTATGGGTATTTTTCTCTGAAGCGGTATCACCGCCGCCGGGCATAAGTTGTCCGGAACAAGGCACACCCGAGGCCGGCGCGCCTGCACGCTCGACGATCAGCTCAACTTGATCCTTAGTTAATGGCAGCACTTATAAACAGAAAGCCCCGGCTGTTTTCAGCCGGGGCTTTCTGTTTAGGACGCGGCCAAAAAATCTGCTTGGCCTGATCTTGCTGCCGATCAGAAGTCCAGGTTGGACACCGCCAGGGCGTTGGACTCGATGAAGTCGCGGCGCGGCTCCACGGCATCGCCCATCAGAGTGTTGAAGATCTGGTCGGCGGCGATGGCGTCCTCGATGGTCACCTTGAGCATGCGGCGCACTTCCGGGTCCATGGTGGTTTCCCACAGCTGCTCCGGGTTCATCTCGCCGAGCCCCTTGTAGCGCTGGATGCTGTGGCGCTTGGTGCTCTCGCTCATCAGCCATTCCAGGCCTTCCTTGAAGCTGGTCACCGGCTTCTTGCGCTCGCCGCGCTGTACGTAGGCGCCGTCTTCCAGCAGGTTGTTGAGCTGCTCGCCGAGGGCGGTCACCGTGCGGTAGTCGTTGCTGGCGAAGAAGTCGCGGTTGAAGGTGATGTAGCTGGAGACGCCGTGGGAGATCAGCTCCACCTCGGGCAGCCACAGGTGGCGCTCGCGGTCTTCGCGCAGGCTGGTCTTGTACACCAGACCGGACTTCTCCATGACCTTCAGGCGCGCATCGAGCAGGCCCAGCCAGGCCTGCATGGCACCCTGGTCTGCCAGTTGCTCGACGCTGACGCGCGGCAGGTAGACGAAGTGCTCGGTGAGCTCGATCGGGTACAGACGCGATAGGCGATTGAGGGTCTTCATCACCCCACGGTACTCGCCCACCAGCTTCTCCAGCGCCTCGCCGGCCAGGCCTGGGGCGCCTTCGTTGACGTGCAGGCTGGCGTCTTCCAGGGCCGACTGGGTCATGTATTCGTCCATGGCCTCGTCGTCCTTGATGTACTGCTCCTGCTTGCCCTTCTTCACCTTGTACAGCGGCGGCTGGGCGATGTAGATGTAGCCGCGCTCGATCAGCTCCGGCAGCTGGCGGAAGAAGAAGGTCAGCAGCAGGGTACGGATGTGCGAGCCGTCGACGTCGGCGTCGGTCATGATGATGATGTTGTGGTAACGCAGCTTGTCGATGTTGTACTCCTCGCGCCCGATACCGCAGCCGAGGGCGGTGATCAGGGTGCCGACTTCCTGGGAGGAGAGCATCTTGTCGAAGCGGGCTTTTTCCACGTTGAGGATCTTGCCCTTGAGCGGCAGGATCGCCTGGGTCCTGCGGTTGCGGCCCTGCTTGGCAGAACCGCCCGCGGAGTCACCCTCCACTATGTAGAGTTCGGACAGCGCCGGGTCCTTTTCCTGGCAGTCGGCCAACTTGCCGGGCAGCCCGGCGATATCCAGCGCGCCCTTGCGGCGGGTCATCTCGCGGGCCTTGCGCGCGGCTTCGCGGGCGCGGGCAGCGTCGATCATCTTGCCGACCACGGCCTTGGCTTCGTTGGGGTTTTCCAGCAGGAAGTCGGCGAAGTACTTGCCCATTTCCTGTTCGACCGCGGTCTTCACTTCGCTGGAGACCAGCTTGTCCTTGGTCTGCGAGCTGAATTTCGGGTCCGGCACCTTGACCGAGATGATCGCGGTCAGGCCTTCGCGGGCATCGTCGCCGGTGGTGCTGACCTTGAACTTCTTGGCCAGGCCTTCCTGCTCGATATAGGTGTTGAGGTTACGCGTCAGCGCCGAGCGGAAGCCGGCGAGGTGGGTGCCGCCGTCGCGCTGGGGAATGTTGTTGGTGAAGCACAACAGGTTCTCGTTGAAGCTGTCGTTCCACTGCAGGGCCACTTCCACGCCGACGCCATCGTCGCGCTGCACGTTGAAGTGGAACACCTGGTTGACCGTGGTCTTGTTGTGGTTGAGGTACTCGACGAAGGCGCGCAGACCGCCCTCGTACTTGAACAGTTCTTCCTTGCCGCTGCGTTCGTCCTTGAGCAGGATGCCGACGCCGGAGTTGAGGAAGGACAGTTCGCGCAGGCGCTTGGCCAGGATGTCCCAGCTAAAGTGGATATTGTGGAAGGTTTCTTCCGAGGGCTTGAAATGAATCTGCGTGCCGGTGCCTTCGGTGTCACCAACGGCGGCCAGCGGCGCCTGGGGCACGCCATGCACGTAGGTCTGTTCCCAGATCTTGCCGCCGCGGCGGATGGTCAGCACCAGCTCCTTGGACAGCGCGTTGACCACCGAAACACCCACGCCATGCAGACCGCCGGAAACCTTGTAGCTGTTGTCGTCGAACTTACCGCCGGCGTGCAGCACGGTCATGATCACTTCGGCGGCGGAAACACCTTCTTCCTTGTGGATATCCACCGGAATGCCGCGGCCGTTGTCACGCACGCTGATCGACTCATCCGGATGGATGGTGATGACGATCTCGCTGCAATGCCCGGCCAGGGCCTCGTCGATGGAGTTGTCGACCACCTCGAACACCATGTGGTGCAGACCGCTGCCATCGTCTGTATCTCCGATGTACATGCCAGGCCGCTTGCGTACGGCATCCAGGCCCTTGAGGACCTTAATGTTATTGGAGTCGTACGTTTGGTTGTCGCTCATGCCTTCACTCCCGGTGGTCGTGGGTCTGGGTGATACGGCCATGTTCCACGTGGAACATGGCAACCGGCGTATCCGTTTGCCAGCCGTCCCTCAACAATTCATGGTCTACACAGGTGATGAACACCTGGCAGTGCAAATCTTCCAGCAACCGGCACAATGCCAACCGGTGCTGCTCATCCAGTTCCGACGGCAGGTCGTCGACCAGATAGATACATTGGCCGCGCTTGGCCTCGTTGACCAAGTGGCCCTGGGCGATGCGCAACGCGCACACCACCAATTTCTGTTGCCCTCGCGAAAGGATCTCCGCCGCGTTATGACCGGCCAGCCGCAAGCGCAGATCGGCGCGCTGGGGGCCTGCCTGGGTATGCCCGAGTTGCTGGTCGCGGAGGAGGGAGGCGGCGAGCACGTCGCTCAGCTCACGATCCTTGTCCCAGCCGCGGTAGTAGCTCAGGGTCAGCCCTTCGAGTTTCAGCAGCTCTGCCAGGGTACGCTCGAATACCGGTTTCAGTGCCTGGATATAGGCCCGTCTATAGGTGTCTATCTCCGCGCTGGCAGTGCACAGTTCGCGGTCCCACGCGGCCTGCGAAGCGCCGTCAAGTGTACCATGGCGCAGCCACGAGTTCCGCTGCCGCAGGGCCTTCTGCAGGCGCTGCCAGGCACCGAGGAAGCGATGTTCCACGTGGAACACGCCCCAATCGAGGAACTGCCGGCGAATCTTCGGCGCCCCCTCGAGCAGACGAAAACTGTCCGGGTTGATCAGCTGCAACGGCAGCAGATCGGCCAGCTGCGCTGCGCTGCGCGCATTCTGTCCATCCACGCGAATCTGCAGCTCGCCCTGGCGGTCGCGGGAAATGCCCAGGTTGCTGCTGCCGCCTTCGGCCAGCTGTACCTGACCGAACACGGTACAGGCCGGTTGTTCGTAATGGATCACCGGCTGCAGACGGGAGCTGCGAAAGGAGCGGGCCAGGCCGAGCAGATGGATGGCTTCCAGCAGACTGGTCTTGCCGCTGCCGTTGGCGCCGTGAAGGATGTTGATGCGGGGGGAGGGGGAGAGGGTCACCGGGTGCAGGTTGCGCACCGCGGTGACCGTTACGCGGGTCAGCGACATCTAGCGGCTTCGGTCACAGGCGCATCGGCATGACGACGTAGGCGGAATCGTCGTTGTCGGCTTCCTGCAGCAGGGCGCTGCTGTTGGAGTCGGAGAGGATCAGGCGCACCTGCTCGGTGCCCATCACGCCCAGCACGTCGAGCAGGTAGCTGACGTTGAAGCCGATCTCCAAGCTGGCGCCGTTGTAGTCGACGACGATCTCTTCCTCGGCCTCTTCCTGCTCCGGGTTGTTGGCCTGGATTTTCAGCAGGCCGGCGGCCAGGGTCAGGCGAATACCGCGGTACTTCTCGTTGGACAGGATCGCGGTACGGCTGAAGGCTTCGCGCAGGCCCTGACGATCCGCCAGTACCAGCTTGTCGCCGCCACGCGGCAGCACGCGCTCGTAATCGGGGAACTTGCCGTCGACCAGCTTGGAGGTGAAGGTGAACTCACCGGTGTTGGCGCGAATGTGGTGCTGGCCGAGGACGATGCTGACTTCGGCGTCCTGTTCGGTGAGCAGGCGGGCCAGCTCGAGAATACCTTTGCGCGGCACTATCACCTGGTGCTTGCCGTCCTGCTGGATGGCCGCCTCCATCGAGCACATGGCCAGGCGGTGACCGTCGGTAGCGACGGCGCGCAGCAGGCCGCTCTGCACTTCCAGCAGCATGCCGTTGAGGTAGTAGCGCACGTCCTGTTGGGCCATGGCGAAGCTGGTGCGCTCGATCAGGCGACGCAGCTTGGCTTGCGGCAGGTTGAAGGTCAACGAGCCCGGACCTTCCTCGACGGTGGGGAAGTCGTTGGCCGGCAGGGTGGACAGGCTGAAGCGACTGCGCCCGGCCTTGACCAGCAGCTTCTGCTCGTCGACGCGAATGTCGATCAGCGCGTCGGACGGCAGACTCTTGCAGATGTCCATCAGCTTGCGCGCCGGCACGGTGATTTCGCCTGGTTCGGCGGCCTCTTCCAGGGTGACGCGGCCGACCAGTTCGACTTCCAGATCGGTGCCGGTGAGCGACAGCTGCTGGCCTTCAACCACCAGCAGGACGTTGGACAACACCGGCAGGGTCTGGCGGCGTTCCACGACGCCGGCGACCAGTTGCAGGGGTTTCAACAGGGCTTCGCGTTGAATGGTGAAATGCATGGTCTAGTCCCTTGCCTCGTGGAGCTGCGGTATCAGGTAGTCAGGGTGCGCAGCAGGTTCTTGTAGTCCTCGCGGATGTCCGCGTCGGATCCCCTAAGTTCAGCAATCTTACGGCATGCGTGCAACACCGTGGTGTGATCGCGGCCGCCGAAGGCCACACCGATTTCCGGCAGACTGTGGTTGGTCAGCTCCTTCGACAACGCCATGGCCACCTGGCGCGGCCGGGCGATGGAGCGCGAGCGGCGCTTGGAGAGCAGATCGGTGATCTTGATCTTGTAGTACTCGGCGGTGGTGCGCTGGATATTGTCGATGCTCACCAGCTTGTCCTGCAGGGCCAGCAGGTCCTTGAGCGATTCGCGAATCAGCTCGATGGTGATGTCGCGGCCCATGAAGTGCGAGTGAGCGATCACCCGTTTCAGCGCACCTTCCAGCTCGCGCACGTTGGAGCGGATGCGCTGGGCGATGAAGAACGCCGCGTCGTGCGGCAGTTCGACCTTGGCCTGGTCGGCCTTCTTCATCAAGATCGCCACGCGGGTTTCCAGCTCCGGCGGCTCCACCGCCACGGTCAGGCCCCAGCCGAAGCGCGACTTCAGGCGTTCTTCCAGGCCCTCGATCTCCTTCGGGTAGCGGTCGCTGGTAAGGATCACCTGCTGGCCGCCTTCGAGCAGGGCGTTGAAGGTGTGGAAGAACTCTTCCTGGGAGCGCTCCTTCTTGGCGAAGAACTGGATATCGTCGATCAGCAGCGCGTCCACCGAACGGTAGAAGCGCTTGAACTCGTTGATCGCATTGAGCTGCAGCGCCTTGACCATGTCGGCGACGAAGCGCTCGGAATGCAGGTAGACCACCTTGGCGTTGGGGTTCTTCGCCAGCAGGTGGTTGCCCACCGCGTGCATCAGGTGGGTCTTGCCCAGGCCGACGCCGCCATAGAGGAACAGCGGGTTATAGCCGTGCTTGGGGTTGTCCGCCACCTGCCAGGCCGCGGCGCGAGCCAACTGGTTGGACTTGCCCTCGACGAAGTTGTCGAAGGTGAAGGTGCGATTGAGGTAACTGGTGTGCTTGAGACCGCCTTCGACCTGCACGGTGCGCTCTGTGCGCGGCGCCACCGCCGGAGTCGGCGCCTGCGGGGCAGCCCCGGCCATGGAGTCGAAGCTGGCGCGCGAAGGTTCCTCCTGCGCGGGCGGCGCCGGCGGTTTGCTCGCCGCCGCGGCCGCCTGCACCTGGGCCGCGCGGGCGGCGGCTGGCAGTGGTGCGTTCGGCGCCACCCGCGCCGCGGCAGTGCGTTTGCTGCCTATTAATAGAGAGAGCGCCGGCACCAGGCCGTTGGCACGCTCGCCGAGCAGCTCGAGCAGACGACTCAGGTACTTCTCGTTGACCCAGTCGAGCACGAAGCGGTTGGGCGCATAGACGCGCAACTCGTCGCCTTCGGCTTCGACCTGCAGAGGACGGATCCAGGTGTTGAATTGCTGGGCCGGCAACTCGTCGCGCAGAAGCTCGACGCACTGCTGCCATAGTTCCACTGACACTGACTATCCCCTTTCCAGGCGGCGATGCAAAAAACAGCCGTCATTGTAGCCGCCCAAGGCGGAGTTATCCACACGGCGCAGAGCAGATGGCCAAGTAAAATCAAAGCCTTATTGGCATTCATCAGGCTTATCAGGGCCATGTCCAAGCTTGTGGATAAGGCCCCGTGAAGTCGTTGCAAAAGCCTGGGGACAGGACAGCGGATAACCTGCCTGTGGGTAACCCGGCAGATTGCCCCCAGCCTGTGCGCAGGGAGCACACAGGCCCGGCACCGTTTCCTGACAACCTTATCATCCCGGCAAGGCCACGGATGGCGGGCGCTGCGGGCAGTTCTCCACAGAAGGAAGCCGGCCTAATCATTATCAACATAGAAAAAGAGCTTTAAACCTTTCCTTCTTTCTATTCTTATTTGGCGAAAAGGCTGGTTGGAAATTGACCTGCCGCGCGGCTTTCTCTAGAATTGCCGGTCTCTTTAAACCAGGGTCATTCCGACCCTAGTCGATCACCCAGGTAACGCACCATGAAACGCACTTTCCAACCCAGCACCATCAAGCGCGCTCGTACCCACGGTTTCCGTGCCCGCATGGCCACCAAGAACGGCCGTGCCGTCCTGTCGCGTCGTCGCGCCAAGGGCCGCAAGCGTCTGACTGTCTAATTCATCCAGACAGGTGGTGAGTCGAGGCTTCGGCCGGGAAAAGCGTCTGCTGACCCCCCGGCAATTCAAGGCAGTCTTCGACTCCCCAAGCGGCAAAGCTCCGGGCAAAAGTGTCCTGCTGCTAGCGCGCGACAACCAGCTCGATCATCCCCGCCTGGGTCTGGTGATCGGCAAGAAGAGCGTCAAGCTCGCCGTCGAGCGCAACCGCATCAAGCGTCAAATCCGCGAGTCCTTCCGCCTGAACCAGGACGACCTGGTCGGCTGGGACATAGTGGTGGTCGCCCGTAAGGGCCTCGGCGATCTGGAGAATGGCGAACTCGCTCAGCAGTTCGGCAAGCTCTGGAGACGCCTGGCCCGTAGCCGGCCCAGTCGCGACGCACATGCCTCCCCCGGGACAAGCGACAATCCCCATGCGTAAAGCGGCCCTAGCCTGTATCCAGGTGTATCGCTACGCCATCAGCCCGCTGATGGCCAGTCATTGTCGCTTCTATCCCAGCTGTTCCTGCTATGCCTACGAAGCCATCGAGCAACATGGCTTCCTGCGTGGCGGCTGGCTGGCGGCTCGCCGGCTCGGTCGCTGCCACCCCTGGAATGCCGGCGGCTTCGACCCGGTGCCTCCCGTGAAAACCTCCCGTTCCCCTTCGATGGCCGAATAATCATGGATATCCAACGTTCGATCCTGATCGTCGCCCTGGCAGTCGTGTCCTACCTCATGGTCCTGCAATGGAACGAGGACTACGGCCAGGCCGCCCTGCCGGCCGAGGTACAGTCCTCGACCGCCGCGACGCCCGCCCTGCCGGACACCCCGGCCAATGCCACAACCGCCGGCGACGACATCCCCACTGCCGTGGCCGAACCCAGCGCCGCTGCCGTTGCGCCGACTGCCGCCGCCAGCGACGAGCTGATCCGCGTAAAGACCGACGTGCTGGATCTGGCCATCGACCCGCGCGGTGGCGATATCGTGCAGCTGCGCCTGCCACAGTACCCGCGCCGTCAGGATCGCCCGGACGTGCCCTTCCAGCTGTTCGACAACGGCGGCGAACGCACCTACCTGGCGCAGAGCGGCCTGATCGGCCAGAACGCCCCGGACAAGTCCAGCGGTCGCGCCCTGTGGTCGAGCGAGAAAACCAGCTACGCGATGGCCGACGGCCAGGACAGCCTGGTGGTCGACCTGAGCTACAGCGAGAACGGCGTCAACTACATCAAGCGCTACAGCTTCAAACGCGGCCTCAACCCGCAGTGCTCGGCGCGTGAGCAGCAGCTGAAGAAACCCGGTTGCGTGGACCCCTCCGCCTATCAGGTCGACGTGCGTTACCTGATCGACAACCAAAGCGATCAGGCCTGGAGCGGCAACCTGTTCGCCCAGCTCAAGCGCGACAGCAGCGGCGATCCGTCCTCCACCACCGCCACCGGCACCGCCACCTACCTGGGCGCAGCGCTGTGGACCAGCGAGGAGCCGTACAAGAAGGTGTCGATGAAGGACATCGACAAGCAGCCCTTCAAGGAAACCGTGCAGGGCGGCTGGGTGGCCTGGCTGCAGCACTACTTCGTCACCGCCTGGGTGCCGAGCAAGGACAGCACTAACCTGGTACAGACCCGCAAGGACAGCCAGGGCAACTACATCGTCGGCTTCACCGGCCCGACCGTGCAGGTCGCCGCCGGCAGCCAGGGCGAGACCGGCGCCATCCTCTATGCCGGCCCCAAGCTGCAGGAGCACCTGGGTACCCTGTCCCCGGGCCTGGAGCTGACCGTCGACTACGGCTTCCTGTGGTTCCTCGCCCAGCCGATCTTCTGGCTGCTGGAAGTGATCCACGGCCTGCTGGGTAACTGGGGTTGGTCGATCATCGTGCTGACCATCATCATCAAGCTGATCTTCTTCCCGCTGTCGGCCGCCAGCTACCGCTCCATGGCCCGCATGCGCGCCGTGTCGCCCAAGCTGCAGGCGCTGAAGGAGCAGTTCGGCGACGATCGCCAGAAGATGTCCCAGGCGATGATGGAGCTGTACAAGAAGGAGAAGATCAACCCGCTGGGCGGCTGCCTGCCGATCCTGGTGCAGATGCCGGTGTTCCTCGCCCTCTACTGGGTGCTGCTGGAATCCGTGGAGATGCGTCAGGCCCCGTGGCTGCTGTGGATCACCGACCTGTCGATCAAGGATCCGTTCTTCATCCTGCCGATCATCATGGGCGCCACCATGTTCATCCAGCAGCAGCTCAACCCGACGCCGCCGGACCCCATGCAGGCGCGCGTGCTGAAGCTGATGCCGATCATCTTCACCTTCTTCTTCCTGTGGTTCCCGGCCGGTCTGGTGCTGTACTGGGTGGTCAACAACATCCTGTCCATCGCCCAGCAGTGGTACATCACCCGCAAGATCGAAGCAGCAGCGAAGATCGCTAGCGCCTGATTGGCCAAGGCTTCCCAGTTGCAAGCAGACGCCCCATGATTGGGGCGTTTTGCTGTCCACCCTATCTGTAGGAGCGAGGGGCGCCCAGTCCTCCGCTCGCGAACCCTGGCCCCGGCCAATCACCGAGTAAATGCCATGCCCCTTGCCCGAGACACCATCGCCGCCGTCGCCACCGCCCAGGGTCGCGGCGGCGTCGGCATCGTGCGGGTGTCCGGACCGCTGGCCGGACAGCTGGCCCAGGCCATCTGCCGACGCGAGTTGAAGCCGCGCTTCGCCCACCACGGCCCGTTCTTCGGCGAGCAGCAGCTACCGCTGGACGAAGGCCTGGCCATCTACTTCCCCGGGCCGAACTCCTTCACCGGCGAAGACGTGCTGGAACTGCAGGGCCATGGCGGCCCGGTGGTGCTCGACCTGCTGCTGCGCCGCTGCCTGGAGTTGGGTGCCCGCCTGGCTCACCCCGGCGAGTTCAGCGAGCGCGCCTTCCTCAACGACAAGCTCGACCTGGCCCAGGCCGAGGCCATCGCCGACCTGATCGAGGCCAGCTCCGAGCAGGCCGCGCGCAATGCGCTGCGTTCGCTGCAGGGCGAGTTCTCCAAGCGGGTGCATGCGCTGACCGAATCCCTGATCCAGCTGCGCATCTACGTCGAGGCCGCCATCGATTTTCCCGAGGAGGAGATCGATTTCCTCGCCGATGGCCATGTGCTGAGCCAGCTAGACGGCGTGCGCGCAAACTTATCCACAGTGCTGCGCGAGGCCGGCCAGGGTGCCCTGCTGCGCGACGGCATGACGGTGGTCATCGCCGGCCGGCCCAATGCCGGCAAGTCCAGCCTGCTCAATGCCCTGGCCGGACGCGAGGCGGCCATCGTCACCGAGATCGCCGGCACCACCCGCGACGTGCTGCGCGAACATATCCACATCGACGGCATGCCGCTGCATGTGGTCGACACCGCCGGCCTACGCGATACCGATGACCAGGTGGAACGCATCGGCGTGGAGCGCGCGCTCAAGGCCATCGGCGAGGCCGACCGGGTGCTGCTGGTGGTGGACTCCACCGCACCGGAAGCCGCCGATCCCTTCGCCCTGTGGCCGGAATTCCTCGAACAGCGCCCCGATCCGACGCGGGTCACCCTGATCCGCAACAAGGCCGATCTGTCCGGCGAGAGCGTGGCGCTGCAGACCTGCGCCGACGGCCACGTCACCCTCAGTCTGTCGGCCAAGTCGGCGGATGGCCTGGAGCTGCTGCGCGAGCACCTGAAGGCCTGCATGGGTTATCAACAGACCGCCGAGAGCGGTTTCAGTGCACGGCGTCGGCATCTGGAAGCACTGCACCAGGCCGAGCAGCACCTCGAGCACGGCCGCACCCAGCTGACCCTGATGGGCGCCGGCGAACTGCTCGCCGAGGACCTGCGCCTGGCCCAGCAGGCCCTGGGCGAGATCACCGGCGCCTTCAGCTCGGACGATCTGCTGGGGCGCATCTTCTCCAGCTTCTGCATCGGTAAATAGCAAGGCGCCGCTGCCCTTCGTAGGAGCGGATTCGTCCGCGGAAAGGGCGTCAAGCTTGCGAATAAAGGCCAGGGGCTCCCTTCGCTCCTGCCACTGCGCGCCTCGCGTTCATCCCTTGAACCTCGATCTCCCCCGGATTTCGTCCGGGCTACGCGCGCTCGTCTGCAACCTGGGGAGCTGTTGTCGACTTACTCAGAGCCCAATTAAACCCTGTGGAAAACCGCCCCTAAGCCCTGCCCATAACCGGCTGACAAAGCTGGGCGTAAATCCCCCTGTGTATAACCTGCCATTTCATCCACAGCGGATGACCAGCTTTCCCAGTGGAACCCTGCAGGAACGGCACAGCCTTATCATTGGCTGTACCGCAGCAATGGCAAGGGCTACAGCCTGTTATCCACAGAAAGGGCGTGCGCTATACACAAACATAAAGAACAAGCTTTATAAAAAATCTCTCTTTCTTTTCTTTATAAGCTCACAGCGCTCAAAGCCGAGCGGGACCGCTGAGAGGCGATAGGCACCTGCACCCAACCGGCTGCAATCGGACTGGCTATTTTTTGTGCAGAAGGCTTCATTCAAGAGGCCGAAGTCCCTATACTTGCCGCCTTTCTAAAAGACCCCCTTTCTCAACAGGCACGAGGTGCGTGGTGGATTTCCCTTCCCGTTTTGACGTGATCGTGATCGGCGGCGGTCATGCCGGTACCGAGGCAGCCCTGGCTGCCGCACGCATGGGCGTGAAGACCCTGCTGCTCACCCACAATGTCGAGACCCTTGGCCAGATGAGCTGCAACCCGGCCATCGGCGGGATCGGCAAGAGCCACCTGGTCAAGGAAATCGATGCCCTCGGCGGGGCCATGGCCACCGCTACCGACAAGGGCGGCATCCAATTCCGCGTGCTCAACAGCCGCAAGGGTCCGGCGGTACGCGCCACCCGCGCCCAGGCCGACCGCGTGCTGTACAAGGCGGCGGTGCGCGAGATTCTGGAAAACCAGGCCAACCTGTGGCTTTTTCAACAGGCGGCCGACGACCTGATTGTGGAAAACGCTGAAGTCAAAGGCGTGGTCACCCAGATGGGGCTCAGGTTCCACGCGGATTCCGTGGTGTTGACCACAGGCACCTTCCTCGGCGGACTTATCCACATCGGTCTGCAGAACTACTCCGGTGGTCGCGCCGGCGATCCGCCTTCCATCGCCTTGGCCCAGCGTCTGCGCGAGCTGCCGCTGCGCGTCGGTCGGCTGAAGACCGGCACCCCGCCGCGCATCGACGGCAGATCAGTAGATTTTTCGCTGATGACCGAGCAACCGGGCGACACCCCGACGCCGCTGATGTCCTTCCTCGGCAAGCGCGAGCAGCAGCCCAAGCAGATCAGCTGCTGGATCACCCACACCAACGCGCGTACCCACGAGATCATCGCCGCCAACCTCGACCGTTCGCCGATGTACTCGGGCGTGATCGAAGGCGTGGGCCCGCGCTACTGCCCGTCGATCGAGGACAAGATCCACCGCTTCGCCGACAAGGACAGCCACCAGGTGTTTATCGAGCCCGAGGGCCTGACCACCCACGAGCTGTATCCCAACGGCATCTCCACCTCGCTGCCGTTCGACGTGCAGCTAGAGATCGTGCGCAGCATCTGCGGCATGGAGAACGCCCATATCGTGCGTCCCGGCTACGCCATCGAATACGACTACTTCGACCCGCGCGATCTGAAGTACAGCCTGGAGACCAAGGTCATCGGCGGGCTGTTCTTCGCCGGCCAGATCAACGGCACCACCGGCTACGAAGAAGCCGGTGCCCAGGGCCTGCTGGCCGGCTGCAACGCCGCGCTGCGCGCCCAGGGCAAGGACGCCTGGTGCCCGCGTCGCGACGAGGCCTATATCGGCGTGCTGGTCGACGACCTGATCACCCTCGGCACCCAGGAGCCGTACCGCATGTTCACCTCGCGCGCCGAATACCGGCTAATCCTGCGCGAGGACAACGCCGACCTGCGCCTGACCGAGAAGGGCCGCGAGCTGGGCCTGGTGGACGACGAGCGCTGGGCCGCCTTCGAGGCCAAGCGCGAAGGCATCGTCCAGGAAGAGCAGCGCCTGAAGAGCACCTGGGTGCGCCCGGGCACGCCGCAGGGCGATGCCATCGCCGCGCGCTTCGGCACGCCGCTGACGCACGAATACAACCTGCTCAACCTGCTGGCGCGTCCCGAGATCGACTACGCCACCCTGGCCGAGGTGACCGAGTCCCCGGCTGTGGATAACCAGGTGGCCGAGCAGGTCGAGATCAAGACCAAGTACGCCGGCTATATCGATCGCCAGCAGGACGAGATCGCCAAGCTGCGCGCCAGCGAGGACACCAAGCTGCCGCAGGACCTGGACTACGCCACCATCTCCGGGCTGTCCAAGGAAATCCAGTTCAAGCTGGGCAACACCCGCCCGGCGACCCTCGGCCAGGCCTCGCGCATTCCCGGGGTCACCCCGGCGGCGATCTCCCTGCTGCTGATTCACCTGAAGAAGCGCAGCGCCGGGCAGAAGCTGGAGCACAGCGCCTGATGTCGGTCACTCAGCGTCACGCCGAAGAACTGCTGCAGGGCGCCCGCGAACTGGGCATCGAGCTCAGCGCCCGCCAGCAGGAACAGCTGCTCGCCTACCTGGGCCTGCTGATCAAGTGGAACAAGGCCTACAACCTCACCGCCGTGCGCGACCCCGACGAGATGGTGTCGCGCCACCTGCTCGACAGCCTGTCGGTAGTGCCCTTCGTCGCCGAGCTCGGCGACAACTGGCTGGACGTCGGCAGCGGCGGCGGCATGCCCGGCATTCCCTTGGCGATCCTGTTTCCCCAGCGGCGTTTCACCCTGCTCGACTCCAACGGCAAGAAGACCCGCTTCCTGATCCAGGTGAAGCTGGAGCTGAAACTCGCAAACCTCGAAGTTGTCCACAGCCGGGTCGAGGCGTTTCAGCCCGAGCGGCCGTTCGACGGCATCAGCTCGCGAGCCTTCAGCAGCCTGGAAGACTTCAGCACCTGGACCCGCCACCTCGGCAGCGCCGACACCCACTGGCTGGCGATGAAGGGCGTGCACCCGGACGACGAGCTGCAGGCGCTGCCGGCGGACTTCCGTCTCAGTGCCACCCACGTGCTGCGGGTTCCCGGTTGCCAAGGCCAGCGCCATCTGTTGATACTGCGTCGCTCGGTCTAAGGGGAAAGAAGATGGCCAAGGTATTCGCGATCGCCAACCAGAAAGGCGGGGTGGGCAAGACCACGACGTGCATCAACCTGGCCGCCTCGCTGGTGGCGACCAAGCGCCGGGTGCTGCTGATCGACCTCGACCCGCAGGGCAACGCGACCATGGGCAGCGGCGTCGACAAGCACGGCCTGGAGCACTCGATCTACGACGTGCTGATCGGCGAATGCGACCTCGGCCAGGCCATGCAGTTCTCCGAGCACGGCGGCTACCAGCTGCTGCCGGCCAACCGCGACCTCACCGCCGCGGAGGTCGCCCTGCTCGAGATGAAGATGAAGGAGAGCCGCCTGCGTTACGCCCTGGCGCCGATCCGCGAGAACTACGACTACGTCCTCATCGACTGCCCGCCTTCGCTGTCGATGCTGACCATCAACGCCCTGGTCGCCGCCGACGGCGTGATCATTCCCATGCAGTGCGAGTACTACGCGCTCGAGGGCCTCTCGGATCTGGTCAACAGCATCCAGCGCATCGCCCAGCTGCTCAATCCCAAGCTGCAGATCGAAGGCCTGCTGCGCACCATGTACGACCCGCGCATCAGCCTGACCAACGACGTCAGCGCCCAGCTCAAGGAACACTTCGGCGATAAGCTGTACGACGCGGTGATCCCGCGCAACGTGCGCCTGGCCGAGGCGCCGAGCTTCGGCATGCCGGCGCTGGTTTACGACAAACAATCCCGTGGCGCCATCGCCTACCTGGCGCTGGCCGGCGAACTGGTGCGCCGTCAGCGCTCCGCCGCGAAAACCGCTACCGCTTAAGGAACCCCCGCATGGCTGCGAAGAAACGAGGTCTGGGACGAGGCCTGGACGCCCTGCTCGGCGGCACCAGTGTCACCGCCCTGCAGGAAGAGGCCGCCCAGGTCGACAATCGCGAACTACAGTACGTGCCGCTGGAGCTGATCCAGCGCGGCAAGTACCAGCCGCGCCGCGACATGGACCAGACCGCTCTGGAAGAGCTGGCCGCCTCGATCCGCGCCCAGGGCGTGATGCAACCCATAGTCCTGCGCCCCATCGGCGGCGGTCGCTTCGAGATCGTCGCCGGCGAACGGCGCTGGCGGGCCAGCCAGCTGGCCGGTCAGGACAAGATCCCGGCCATGGTCCGCGAACTGCCGGACGAAGCCGCCATCGCCATGGCGCTGATCGAGAACATCCAGCGCGAAGACCTCAACCCGATCGAGGAAGCCGTGGCCCTGCAGCGCCTGCAGCAGGAGTTCGAGCTGACCCAGCAGCAGGTCGCCGATGCCGTCGGCAAGTCGCGCGTCACCATCACCAACCTGCTGCGCCTGATCGCCCTGCCGGAAGAGATCAAGACCCTGCTGTCGCACGGCGACCTGGAGATGGGCCATGCCCGCGCGTTGCTCGGTTTACCCCTGGAACAGCAGGTGGAAGCGGCGCGACACGTTGTCGCACGCGGCCTCACCGTTCGTCAGACCGAAGCCCTGGTGCGCCAGTGGCTGACAGCCAAGCCGGCACCGACCAAGGCCAAGGCCGATCCGGACATCAGTCGCCTCGAACAGCGCCTGGCGGAGCGTCTAGGCTCGCCTGTGCAGATAAAACACGGCAGCAAGGGCAAGGGTCAGCTGGTGATCCGCTACAACTCCCTCGAAGAATTGCAGGGCGTGCTCGCCCATATCCGCTGAAACAATTGGCCACATCTGGCCATGTAGCGCACGGTCGGAAATCACTACCCGGCAGTTGAATGGGGGGGATAGGCCCCCTATACTCTGCGCGCAATTTTGTTGGCACTTTTTATGCCAATTCATTGAGTTAAAGCGGTCGAGAGTCGAGGAACCCAGTTGATGGAACGCCGTATGCCGAAGCGCCGGCCCTTCCATCGTTTACCGGTGTTCCCGGTTCTGCTGGCACAGTTGATCGTGCTGCTGTTGGCCGCATTGGTGGCGTGGCAATCGCTGGGGAGCGTTGCCGGTTATTCGGCGTTGTTGGGCGGCATGATCGCCTGGTTGCCGAATCTGTATTTCGCCCACAAGGCGTTCCGCTTCAGCGGCGCGCGGGCGGCTAGAGAGATCGTCCGTTCGTTCTATGCGGGCGAAGCGGGAAAACTGATTCTGACGTTCGTGCTGTTCGCACTGACGTTTGCGGGCGTGAAACCCCTGGAGGCACCGGTTCTGTTCGGTGTCTACCTGCTGACCCTGCTGGTCAGCTGGTTCGCCCCGTTGCTGATAACAAAATTTTCACGACCTTAAAGCGTTCGAGGCAAATAATGGCAGCAGATACCGCTTCGGGTTACATCCAGCACCACCTGACGAACCTGACCTTCGGTCAGCATCCGGTGAATGGCTGGAGTTTCGCCCACACCGCAAAGGAAGCCCAGGAAATGGGTTTCTGGGCCTTCCACGTCGATACCCTGGCGGTGTCGGTGGTGCTCGGCCTGATCTTCATTCTTCTGTTCCGCCTGGCGGCGAGGAAAGCGACGTCCGGGCAACCGGGCGGCTTGCAGAACTTCGTCGAAGTGCTGGTGGAGTTCGTCGACGGCAGCGTCAAGGACACCTTCCACGGGCGTAACCCGCTGATCGCCCCGCTGGCCCTGACCATCTTCGTCTGGGTCTTCTTGATGAACTTCATGGACCTGATCCCGGTCGACTGGCTGCCGATGCTGGCCGCCACCATCGCCGGCGACCCGCACCTGTACTTCCGCGTGGTACCGACTACCGACCCGAACGCCACCCTGGGCCTGGCCCTGTCGGTGTTCGCCCTGATCCTGTTCTACAGCGTCAAGGTCAAGGGCATCGGCGGTTTCCTCGGCGAGCTGACCATGCACCCGTTCAGCTCGAACAACATCGCCATGAAGATCCTGCTGATCCCGGTGAACTTCCTGCTCGAGTTCGTCACCCTGATCGCCAAGCCGGTGTCCCTGGCCCTGCGTCTGTTCGGCAACCTGTATGCCGGCGAACTGATCTTCATCCTGATCGCCATCATGTACAGCGGCGGCCTGCTGCTCGGCGGTCTGGGCGGTGTGCTGCAGCTGGCCTGGGCCATCTTCCACATCCTGATCATCGTGCTGCAAGCGTTCATCTTCATGATGCTGACCATCGTCTACCTGTCGATGGCGCACGAAGATAACCACTAAGCCGTAACAAGTTCCGCGGCGTCGCCCCAGGCGGCGCCTGCCAGGACAAACCCTGCGGCCACGGCCTCGGGGCAGCTGTAAACAAACGATTTCGCTTTACCGCTTCAACAAAAACCTTAACCAATACGACTGTAAGTCGGGAGGAAAAATGGAAACTGTAGTTGGTTTGACCGCTATCGCCGTTGCACTGCTGATCGGCCTGGGTGCCCTGGGTACCGCCATCGGTTTCGGTCTGCTGGGTGGCAAGTTCCTGGAAGGCGCCGCGCGTCAGCCGGAAATGGTTCCGATGCTGCAAGTGAAAATGTTCATCGTCGCCGGTCTGCTCGACGCCGTGACCATGATCGGTGTTGGTATCGCACTGTTCTTCACCTTCGCGAACCCCTTCGTTGGTCAAATCGCAGGCTGATTCACTCGTTTTCGAGTGAATTGGTGTGACGGACAACGAACGAGCGAGGTGTTGGCGTGAACATTAATGCAACCCTGATTGGCCAGTCCGTTGCCTTCTTCATCTTCGTGCTGTTCTGCATGAAGTTCGTATGGCCTCCGGTCATTACGGCTCTGCAGGAGCGTCAGAAGAAGATCGCAGACGGTTTGGACGCTGCCAACCGCGCGGCTCGTGATCTGGAGCTGGCCCACGAGAAAGTGGCCCAGCAACTGCGCGACGCCAAAGGTCAGGCTGCCGAAATCATCGAGCAGGCCAAGAAGCGCGCGGCGCAGATCGTCGACGAAGCCCGTGATCAGGCTCGTGGCGAGGCTGACCGTGTGAAGGCCCAGGCTCAGGCCGAGATCGAACAGGAAATCAACGGCATCAAAGACGCCCTGCGCGCCCAAGTGGGCAGCCTGGCGGTCAGCGGTGCGGAGAAGATCCTGGGCGCATCCATCGACCAAAGCGCGCATGCGGAGCTGGTTAACAAACTGGCAGCCGAAATTTAAGCGAGGGCGCGATCATGGCAGAACTGACCACGCTGGCCCGACCTTACGCTAAGGCTGCCTTCGAGTACGCCCAGGCCCACCAGCAACTGGCCAATTGGTCAGCCATGCTCGGCCTGGCTGCAGCGGTGTCGCTCGACGACACCATGCAGCGCGTGCTCAAGGCCCCGCGTCTGACGAGTACAGAAAAGGCCACCGCCTTCATCGAGGTGTGTGGCGACAAGTTCGACGCCCAGGCACAGAACTTCATCCATGTCGTCGCCGAGAACGACCGTCTGGCCCTGTTGCCGGACATCTTCGCCCAGTTCGAGCTGTACAAGGCCGAGCAGGAGAAGTCGATCGACGTGGATGTCACCAGTGCCTTCGCATTGAGCGATGAACAGCAAGACAAACTCGCCAAGGTTCTCAGTGCACGGCTCGGCCGAGAAGTGCGTCTGCACGCCGCGGAAGATGCCACCCTGATCGGTGGTGTACTGATCCGCGCCGGCGACCTGGTTATCGATGGCTCAGTTCGCGGCAAACTCGCGAAGCTGGCCGAAGCATTGAAATCTTGAGTTTGAAGGGGCAGCAGAGCTATGCAGCAACTCAATCCTTCCGAAATTAGTGAAATCATCAAGGGGCGCATCGAGAAACTCGACGTCGCCTCCCAAGCCCGTAACGAAGGCACCATCGTTTCCGTCTCCGACGGCATCGTGCGCATTCACGGTCTCGCCGACGTCATGTACGGCGAAATGATCGAGTTCCCAGGCGGCGTCTACGGTATGGCGCTGAACCTGGAGCAAGACTCCGTCGGTGCCGTCGTACTGGGTGCTTACACCAGCCTTGCAGAAGGCATGAGCGCCAAGTGCACCGGCCGCATCCTGGAAGTCCCGGTTGGTCCGGAACTGCTGGGCCGCGTGGTCGATGCCCTGGGTAACCCGATCGATGGCAAGGGCCCGATCAACGCCGCCGCTACCGACGCTGTCGAGAAAGTGGCTCCGGGCGTGATCTGGCGTAAGTCGGTCGACCAGCCGGTGCAGACCGGCTACAAGTCGGTCGATGCCATGATCCCGGTCGGCCGTGGCCAGCGCGAGCTGATCATCGGTGACCGTCAGATCGGTAAGACCGCCCTGGCCGTCGACGCCATCATCAACCAGAAGAACAGCGGCATCCGCTGCGTCTACGTGGCCATCGGTCAGAAGCAGTCGACCATCGCCAACGTCGTACGCAAGCTGGAAGAAGCCGGCGCCCTGGCCAACACCATCGTGGTTGCCGCCTCGGCTTCGGAATCGGCGGCCCTGCAGTTCCTCGCGCCGTACGCCGGCTGCACCATGGGCGAATACTTCCGCGACCGCGGTGAAGACGCCCTGATCGTCTACGACGACCTGTCCAAGCAGGCCGTGGCCTACCGCCAGATCTCCCTGCTGCTGCGCCGTCCGCCGGGCCGCGAAGCCTACCCGGGCGACGTGTTCTATCTCCACAGCCGTCTGCTGGAGCGTGCTTCCCGCGTTTCCGAAGAGTACGTCGAGAAGTTCACCAACGGCGAAGTGAAAGGCAAGACCGGTTCGCTGACCGCCCTGCCGATCATCGAAACCCAGGCTGGCGACGTTTCCGCGTTCGTTCCGACCAACGTGATCTCCATCACCGACGGTCAGATCTTCCTGGAATCGGCCATGTTCAACTCGGGTATCCGTCCGGCCGTCAACGCCGGTATCTCGGTATCCCGCGTCGGTGGCGCCGCGCAGACCAAGATCATCAAGAAGCTCTCCGGTGGTATCCGTACCGCCCTGGCTCAGTACCGTGAACTGGCGGCCTTCGCCCAGTTCGCCTCTGACCTGGACGAAGCCACCCGCAAGCAGCTCGAGCACGGTCAGCGTGTCACCGAGCTGATGAAGCAGAAGCAGTACGCGCCCATGTCGATCGCCGACATGTCCGTATCGCTGTACGCTGCCGAGCGCGGCTTCCTGACCGACGTGGAAGTGAACAAAGTTGGCGCCTTCGAAGCGGCCCTGCTGGGCTACTTCAACCGTGAGCTGGCCGATCTGATGGCCAAGATCAACGTGAAAGGTGACTTCAACGACGAAATCGACGCCGCCATCAAGGCCGGCATCGAGAAGTTCAAGGCCACCCAAACCTGGTAAGCCGCAGCGGGCGTCGCGAGACGCCCGCCTGCTAACCCGATAGGTGTCAAATGGCAGGCGCAAAAGAGATTCGCAGCAAGATTGCGAGCATCAAAAGCACGCAGAAGATCACCAGCGCCATGGAAAAGGTGGCGGTCAGCAAGATGCGCAAGGCACAACAGCGCATGGCTGCTAGCCGTCCCTATGCGGAGCGTATCCGCCAGGTGATTGGTCATCTGGCCAACGCCAACCCGGAGTACCGCCATCCCTTCATGATCGAGCGCGACGTCAAGCGTGCCGGTTATGTGGTGGTGAGCAGTGACCGCGGTCTGTGCGGTGGTCTGAACACCAACCTGTTCAAGACCCTGGTCAAGGACATGGCGAAAGATCGCGAGCAAGGCGTGGAGATCGATCTCTGCGTGATTGGCTCCAAGGGCGCGGCATTCTTCCGCAACTTTGGTGGCAATGTGGTTGCTGCGATCAGCCACCTCGGCGAGGAGCCCTCGATCAACGACCTGATCGGTAGCGTCAAGGTCATGCTCGATGCCTACCTCGAAGGGCGTATCGACCGTCTGTCCGTGGTCTCGAACAAGTTCATCAACACCATGACGCAGAAGCCGACGGTGGAACAGCTGGTTCCGCTGGTGGCCGATCCGGATCAAGAGCTCAAGCATCACTGGGACTATCTGTACGAGCCCGATGCCAAGGAGCTGCTCGACGGCCTGATGGTTCGCTACGTCGAATCGCAGGTGTACCAGGCGGTGGTCGAGAACAACGCGGCCGAGCAGGCTGCGCGGATGATCGCGATGAAGAACGCCACCGACAACGCCGGTGAACTGATCAGCGATCTGCAGCTGATCTACAACAAGGCGCGTCAGGCAGCGATCACCCAAGAGATTTCGGAAATCGTCGGCGGCGCTGCCGCGGTTTAAGAACGGTTCAAATATTCAGAGGAACCAAAGATGAGTAGCGGACGTATCGTTCAAATCATCGGCGCCGTTATCGACGTGGAATTCCCGCGTGATCAGGTGCCAGCCGTATACGAGGCGCTGAAAGTAGTCGGCGCCGAAACCACCCTGGAAGTCCAGCAGCAGCTGGGCGACGGCGTGGTGCGTTCCATTGCGATGGGTTCGACCGAAGGCCTCAAGCGTGGCCTGGACGTCACCCGCACCCACAAGGCCATCTCGGTACCGGTCGGTAAAGCGACCCTGGGCCGGATCATGGACGTGCTGGGCAACCCGATCGACGAAGCCGGTCCGATTGGCGAAGAAGAGCAGTGGGAAATCCACCGCGCTGCGCCGAGCTATGCCGAGCAAGCCGGCGGCAATGAGCTGCTGGAAACCGGCATCAAGGTAATCGACCTGGTCTGCCCGTTCGCCAAGGGCGGTAAGGTCGGTCTGTTCGGTGGCGCCGGCGTCGGCAAGACCGTGAACATGATGGAACTGATCCGTAACATCGCCATCGAGCACAGCGGTTACTCCGTGTTCGCCGGTGTGGGCGAGCGTACCCGTGAGGGTAACGACTTCTACCACGAGATGAAGGATTCCAACGTTCTCGACAAGGTAGCCCTGGTCTACGGTCAGATGAACGAGCCGCCAGGCAACCGTCTGCGCGTGGCACTGACCGGCCTGACCATGGCCGAGAAGTTCCGTGACGAAGGTCGTGACGTACTGCTGTTCGTCGACAACATCTACCGTTACACCCTGGCCGGTACCGAAGTATCCGCACTGCTCGGCCGTATGCCGTCGGCAGTAGGTTATCAGCCGACCCTGGCCGAAGAGATGGGCGTTCTGCAGGAACGCATCACCTCCACCAAGAAAGGCTCGATCACCTCGATCCAGGCCGTCTACGTTCCCGCGGACGACCTGACCGACCCGAGCCCGGCGACCACCTTCGCCCACTTGGACGCTACCGTGGTACTGTCGCGTGACATCGCTTCGCTGGGTATCTACCCGGCCGTTGACCCGCTGGACTCCACCAGCCGTCAGCTGGACCCGAACGTCATCGGCAACGAACACTACGAGACCGCTCGTGGCGTTCAGTACGTGCTGCAGCGTTACAAGGAACTGAAGGACATCATCGCCATCCTCGGTATGGACGAGCTGTCCGAGTCGGACAAGCAGCTGGTATCGCGCGCTCGTAAGATCCAGCGCTTCCTGTCCCAGCCGTTCTTCGTGGCCGAAGTCTTCACCGGTTCGCCGGGCAAGTACGTGTCCCTCAAGGACACCATCGCCGGCTTCAGCGGCATTCTCAAGGGCGACTACGACCACCTGCCGGAACAAGCGTTCTACATGGTTGGCGGCATCGAAGAAGCCATCGAGAAGGCGAAGAAACTGTAATCACCCCATGCGCCCGGCGACGGGCGCATCAGGTTGTGGATAAACTTGTCCACAACCTGTCACGTGAGGCAAGCGTATGGCTATGACAGTCCATTGCGATATCGTCAGCGCGGAAGCGGAGATCTTCTCCGGCCTGGTCGAGATGGTGATTGCGCACGGCAACCTGGGTGATCTGGGTATCGCCCCGGGCCACGCGCCGCTGATCACCGATCTGAAGCCGGGTCCGATCCGCCTGATCAAGCAGGGCGGCGAGGCCGAGGTGTTCTACATCTCCGGTGGCTTCCTCGAAGTGCAGCCGAACATGGTCAAGGTTCTCGCCGACACCGTGCAGCGTGCTGCCGATATCGACGAAGCCGCTGCCCAGGAGGCCCTCAAGGCCGCCGAGAAGGCGCTGCACCAGCAGGGCGCGGAGTTCGACTACGGTAGCGCCGCCGCGCACCTGGCCGAAGTCGCCGCTCAGCTGCGTACCGTCCAGCAACTGCGCAAGAAGTTCGGCGGCTAACGCCAACGGCTTCAACCGCGTCGGGAGAAAGGGTAGCCTTGGCTACCCTTTTTCTTTGTCCGCCGTTTTTACCTTTGTCAGTCAGTAGCCCGGATGCAATCCGGGACGATCACCCCCGGACCTGATCCGGGCTACAGATAGGATCTGCTTCCATGTCGCTCGATATCGTTATCCTCGCCGCCGGCCAGGGCACGCGCATGCGTTCCGCCCTGCCCAAGGTCCTGCACCCGGTCGCCGGCCAGTCCATGCTCGGCCACGTGATCGCCACCGCCCGCCAGTTGCAGCCGCAAGGTATCCACGTGGTGATCGGCCATGGTGCCGAGCGGGTACGCGAGCGTCTGGCGGCCGACGACCTCAACTTCGTCCTGCAGGCCGAGCAGCTCGGCACCGGCCATGCCGTGGCCCAGGCGCTGCCGGCGTTGACTGCCGAGCGCGTGCTGATCCTCTACGGCGACGTGCCGCTGATCGAGGCCGAGACCCTGCAGCGTCTGCTGGCCAAGGTCGACGACGAGCAGCTGGCCCTGCTCACCGTCGACCTGGTCGACCCCACCGGCTACGGCCGTATCGTTCGCGACGGCGCCGGCGTGGTGCAGGCCATAGTCGAACACAAGGACGCCACGCCCGAACAGCGGCAGATCTGCGAGGGCAATACCGGCATCCTCGCCGTGCCCGGCAAGCGCCTGGGCGACTGGCTCGGCCGCCTTTCCAACAGCAACGCGCAGGGCGAGTACTACCTCACCGACGTGATCGCCATGGCCGTGACCGACGGCCTGCTGGTGGCCACCGAGCAACCGCAGGACGCCATGGAAGTGCAGGGCGCCAACGACCGCATCCAGCTCGCCGAGCTGGAGCGCCACTACCAGCGGCGCGCCGCGCGGCGCCTGATGGCCCAGGGCGTGACCCTGCGCGACCCGGCGCGTTTCGACCTGCGCGGCGAGGTGACGGTGGGCCGTGACGTGCTGATCGACGTCAACGTGATTCTCGAAGGCCGGGTGCTGATCGAGGATGAGGTACAGATCGGCGCGAACTGCGTGATCAAGGACTCGATCCTGCGCAAGGGCGCCGTGGTCAAGGCCAACAGCCACCTGGAGGGTGCCGAGCTGGGCGAGGGCGCCGACTGCGGGCCGTTCGCCCGCCTGCGTCCCGGCGCCAAGCTGGGGGCCAAGGCCCATGTCGGCAACTTCGTCGAGCTGAAGAACGCGGTGCTGGGCGATGGCGCCAAGGCCGGCCACCTGAGCTACCTGGGTGACGCCGAGATCGGTGCGCGCAGCAACATCGGCGCCGGCACCATCACCTGCAACTACGACGGCGCCAACAAGTTCCGCACGGTGATGGGCGAGGACGTGTTCATTGGTTCCAACAGTGCCCTGGTAGCGCCGGTGACCCTCGGCGACCGCGCCACCACCGGCGCCGGCTCGACCATCACCGCCGATGTGCCGGCCGACAGCCTGGCCGTCGGTCGCGCCAAGCAGCGCAATATCGAAGGCTGGAAGCGGCCAACCAAGAAGACCTGACGGAGCCGGCAAGGATGCCACTGCGTAAACGCTGGATAGTGCCCGGCCTGCTGCTGGTCTGGGCCTTGCTGCCGGAATGGCCGCGGATTCCGGTGGACGGCGCCAGTTCCAGGGACTGGAATCCCCGGACCTTCTGGTTCGAGCCCTGGGGACGTTCCGGCGTGCACAAGGGCATCGACATCTTCGCCAGGCTCGGCACGCCGGTGCGCTCCAGCAGCTACGGCCTGGTGCTGTTTCGCGGCGAGATCGAGCAGGGCGGCAAGGTGGTCGTCGCTCTGGGGCCGAAGTGGCGCATTCATTACTACGCCCACCTGCACCGCATCGACGTCTACCCGGGCCAGCCGCTGCTGACCGGCAGCGTGCTGGGCTCGGTCGGCGACAGTGGCAACGCCCGCGGCAAACCGGCGCATCTGCACTACTCGATCGTCAGCCTGCTGCCGTTGCCCTGGCGTGCGGACGACTCGACCCAGGGCTGGAAGAAGATGTTCTACCTCGACCCCAACGCGATCCTGCCGGCTCGTTGAGCGAGCTGGTCCGGCAGGGCGCCGCCAGGTTCGGCGGCCGCGCCTGCGACCTGCCTGCTCCACGTCGATTGCCGCTTGACTCGAAAGCTTCGTTAGGTTTTGATTTGCGCCATTATCTTTCGAATCGAAACTTAAGCATGTCGAAGCGCAATACGCCGCAACGTCGCCACACCATTCTCGCCTTGCTCGCCGAGCAGGGCGAGGTGAGCGTGGACGCCCTGGCGCAGCACTTCGCCACCAGCGAAGTGACCATTCGCAAGGACCTCGCCGCCCTGGAAAAGAATGGTCTGCTGCTGCGCCGCTACGGCGGCGCGGTGCCGCTGCCGCAGGAACTGATCGGCGAGCCGACACAACCGCTTTCCCCGCACAAGCAGGCCATCGCCCGCGCCGGCGTGGCGCGCATCCGCGAGCACGCGCGGATCATCATCGACAGCGGCACCACCACCGCGGCGATGATCCCCCAGCTCGGCCACCGGCCCGGCCTGGTGGTGATGACCAACTCGCTGAACGTGGCCAACGCCCTGCGCGAACTGGAGCACGAACCGGTGCTGCTGATGACCGGCGGCACCTGGGACCCGCACTCGGAGTCTTTCCAGGGCCAGGTGGCCGAGCAGGTGCTGCGTTCCTACGATTTCGACCAGTTGTTTATCGGCGCCGACGGCATCGACCTGGAGCGCGGCACCACCACCTTCAACGAGCTGCTCGGTCTGTCGCGGGTGATGGCCGAGGTGGCCCGCGAGGTCATCGTCATGGTCGAGAGCGACAAGATCGGCCGGCGTATCCCCAATCTCGAGCTGCCCTGGGGCAGCGTGCATACCCTGATCACCGATTCGCGCCTGGATGCCCAGGCGGCCGAACAAATACGCGCGCGCGGCATCCAGCTGATTCTCGCGCCGCTGGAAACTTGAGGAGACAAGCATGTGTGGAATCGTCGGCGCCATCGCGGAGCGCAATATCACCCCTGTTCTGGTGGAAGGCCTCAAGCGCCTGGAATACCGCGGCTATGACAGCGCCGGGGTGGCGCTGCTGACCGAGCAGGGCGCACTGGATCGCCGCCGCCGCGTGGGCAAGGTCAGCGAACTGCAGGCCGCCCTGCAGGCCGAGCCCCTGGCCGGGCGTCTGGGCATCGCCCACACCCGTTGGGCCACTCACGGCGCGCCGAGCGAGCGCAATGCCCACCCGCACTTTTCGGGGCATGAGTTGGCCGTGGTGCACAACGGCATCATCGAGAACCACGAAGAGCTGCGCGAGCGCCTCACGGGCCTGGGCTACCTGTTCAGCTCCGATACCGACACCGAAACCATCGTCCACCTGCTCGAGCACAAGCTGCAGCAACTCGGCGACCTCACCGCCGCGCTCAAGGCCGCGATTCCCGAACTGCACGGCGCCTACGGCCTGGCGGTGATCAGTGCCAAGCAGCCGGACCGTCTGCTCGCCGCCCGCAGCGGCAGCCCGCTGGTGATCGGCCTGGGCCACGGCGAGAACTTCCTCGCCTCCGATCAACTGGCGCTGCGTCAGGTCACCGACCGCTTTATCTACCTGGAAGAGGGCGACATCGCCGAGATTCGCCGCGACAGCGTGCAACTGTGGGACGCCGCCGGCCAGCCGGTGCAGCGCGAGGCGGTGCAGTACCACGAAGGCGCCGAGGCAGCCGACAAGGGCGAATACCGCCACTTCATGCTCAAGGAAATCCACGAGCAGCCCAAGGTGGTGCAACGCACCCTGGAAGGCCGTCTGGGCAGCGACCATGTGCTGGTGCAGGCCTTCGGCCCGCAGGCCGCCGAGCTGTTCGCCAAGGTGAAGAATGTGCAGATCGTCGCCTGTGGCACCAGCTACCACGCCGGCATGGTCGCCCGTTACTGGCTGGAAGAGCTGGCCGGCATCCCCTGTCAGGTCGAAGTGGCCAGCGAGTTCCGCTACCGCAAGGTGGTGGTGCAGCCGGACACCCTGTTCGTCAGCGTGTCGCAGTCCGGCGAGACCGCCGACACCCTGGCCGCGCTGCGCAACGCCAAGGAGAAGGCGCCGGGCCAGGGCGGCTACCTGGCCAGCCTGGTGATCTGCAACGTCGGCACCAGCTCGCTGGTGCGCGAGTCCGACCTGTGCCTGCTGACCCAGGCCGGCCCGGAAATCGGCGTGGCCTCGACCAAGGCCTTCACCACTCAGCTGGTGGGCCTGATGCTGCTGACCCTGGCCCTCGGTCAGGTGCACGGCAACCTGAACAAGGCGCTGACCGCCGAGCTGGTGGAAGAGCTGCGTCGCCTGCCGACCCGCCTGGGCGAGGCGCTGGCGATGGACAAGACAGTCGAGAAGCTCTCCGAGCTGTTCGCCGAGAAGCACCACAGCCTGTTCCTCGGCCGCGGCGCGCAGTACCCGGTGGCCATGGAAGGGGCGCTCAAGCTCAAGGAAATCTCCTATATCCACGCCGAGGCCTACCCGGCCGGCGAGCTCAAGCACGGGCCGCTGGCGCTGGTCGACGCCGACATGCCGGTGGTCACGGTGGCGCCGAACAACGAGCTGCTGGAAAAGCTCAAGTCCAACCTGCAGGAAGTGCGCGCCCGCGGCGGCGAGCTGATCGTCTTCGCCGACCAGCAGGCCGGCATGCGCAACGGCGAGGGCACCCACGTGGTGGCCATGCCGCATATCCACGACCTGCTCGCGCCTATCCTCTACACCGTGCCGCTGCAGCTGCTGTCCTACTACGTCGCCGTGCTCAAGGGCACCGACGTCGACCAGCCGCGCAACCTGGCCAAGAGCGTCACGGTCGAATAAGGCCGCTGGCGAAGAAAAGCCCGTCCATCTGGACGGGCTTTTGCGTTTCTATCACGCCGAAATCTTGCTCAGGTGCAGCTCTTCGGGGCGCAGCGTAAGCACGCGTACGCCGTCTCGGGTGACCGCCACGGTGTGTTCGAATTGCGCCGAGAGCTGGCCTTCGCAGGTCACCACCGTCCAGCCGTCGCGCAGGGTGCGTACGTCCGCCTTGCCCTGGTTGAGCATGGGTTCGATGGTTAAGGTCATGCCTTCGCGCAGCGTCAGGCCGGTGCCGGCTTTGCCCCAGTGCAGCACTTCGGGTGGCTCGTGCATTTCCCGGCCAATGCCGTGGCCGCAGTAGTCGCGAACCACCGAATAGCCGTGGGCGCGAGCGTGCCGTTCGATGGCGTGGCCGATGTCCCCGAACCGGGCGCCTGGCCTCACGGCTTCGATGCCCTTGCACATCGCTTCATAGGTAATCCGGGTGAGCTGACGAGCCTGGTCCGACACCTCACCGATCAGGTAGGTCTTGCTCGAATCGGCGATGTAGCCGTTCTTTTCCAGGGTGATGTCGAAATTCACCAGATCGCCGCTGCGCAGAATCTCGTCAGCGCTGGGTACGCCATGGCACACCACCTCGTTGCGCGACGTGTTCATGGCGTAGGCGAAACCATACTGTCCCTTGCTTGCCGGGCGCGCCTTGAGTTCGCCGACGATGTAGTTATCCACAAGGTCGTTGACCTGCAGGGTGGACATGCCGAGCAGATCCAGGCGGTCCAGATAGGCGAACACCGAGGCCAGCAACCTGCCAGACTCGGCCATCAGTGCGATCTGCTGCGGCGTCTTGCTCATGAGGCGTCCGCCATGCGCGGCGGGACCACTACGCCGGCAGCACGCAGCTCGGCGGCCATCACCTCGTTGAAGCTCAGCGTCGGGTTCATCTCGCAGAGCATGCCGATGCGGATCCAGAACCCTGCCTGGGCATTGATGGAACGGCCCGACACGCTGCTCGCCCGGCGAATCTGGTCATGCAGCTCATCATCGATATTGACGATACCCATGCTGATTTCCTTTATATGTTTCGTATATGAAGCATATATAAACACGGATAGGTTTAGTCCACCAGCGCCAGTAGCAGGGCAAAGGAGGCTCACTCATCCCTTACACTGGTGCCAGGCATGCGGGGCCCCTGACTCAGGCAGGAACAGGAGAGCGGATGAAGCGCGCAGATGTGAAACGCAGAACGGCCGAGGGCGTTCTGTTCGATACCCAGATCATGGTCAACCCGGCCAACACCACGGAGTGGATCGTGTTGTTCAAGAAAGACGCGGGCCGCAGCTTCTTTCTGGTGGATGAAGCCGAGCAGGTGCAGACCTTTGCCAGCCTGGATGAGTTGATGCCGGAACTGCGGGGCCTGGGTATCAAGTGGGTCGAGGTGCAGCTCTGAGCCGTTGCCCACAGTTGCCGAGGATCAACTTGTGGATATCCTCGTGATACCTGGCTAAAGCCCTGATAGATAGGGTCTTTCAGCGACTTGTACAGAAACTGCTCGCCTGCCTGTCCACTATCCACAGAGCATCTGGATAACAACCTTTCTATCCTGTTGATAAGGCTCTGAAATCAAGAGATAGCAAGGCTTTCAGCGCTTTGTACGGTTTTTCGCCAAGCTCAATCGGTGCCGGGACGGTAGAGATGACGATGCGCCGCGTCATACAACGCCGATTCGGCGAAGGCGCCCGGATCTAGCACGCGGCCGACCAGAATCAGCGCAGTGCGGCGAAAGTCCTTGGCGGCGATCTTGGCCTCGATATCGGCCAGGGTGCCCTGCACCCAGTCCTGATCCGGCCAGCTCGCCCTGTGGATAACCGCGATGGGGCAGTCGGCGCCGTAGTGCGGCAGCAGCTCGCCGACTATGGCCGGCAGCTGACGCACGCCGAGGTGGATGGCCATAGTCGCGCGGTGCCGCGCCAGGTCGTGCAACTGCTCGCCCTCGGGCATCGGCGAGGTGGTGCCGTAGCGGGTAAGGATCAGGGTCTGCGACACGCCGGGCAGGGTCAGCTCGCTTTCCAGCAAGGCGGCGCAAGCGGCGGTGGCGGTGACGCCGGGAACGATCTCGAAGGGGATGCCGAGGGCGCGCAGCTCGCGAATCTGCTCGCCGATGGCACCGTACAGCGAGGGGTCGCCGGAATGTACGCGGGCCACGTCCTGGCCGCGCTTATGGGCCTGATGCAGCAGGTTGACGATTTCTGCGAGATTCAGCTCGGCGGTATTCACCACCCGTTCGGCGCTATGGCCCTGCAGCACCGCTTCGGGCACCAGCGAGCCGGCGTAGAGGATCACCGGGCACGAACGGATCAGGCGCTGCCCCTTGACGGTGATCAGCTCGGGGTCGCCGGGGCCGGCGCCGATAAAGTAGACGGTCATGCTGCGGGCTCTCTCTCGAAAGTGGCCAGCGCACAGGTGGCGTTGGCCGTGCGGTTTTTCTCGCCGAGCAGACGAGGCGTGGCGCCCAGGCGGGCGGCCAGGGCCAGGGCGCAGGGCTCGGCCACCGCGGGGCTGCCGGTGACGGACTGGACCAGGGCGTTGCCGCCGGTGGCCGACTGCTGAGGCGCGAGTTCTTCGCTGCTGAAGAACTGCAGCCTCAGCTTCAGCTGCTCGGCCAGTTCCTGCAGTGCCGTTTCCTCGCGCTTGTGGGCGATGCTGGCCAATCCGGCCAGGTTATCCACAGTCAGCTCATGCTGGCTCAGGCTGTGGATAAGCAGGGCTAGCAGCTCGTCCAGGCTGCAGCCGCGTCGGCAGCCCAGTCCGGCCACCACCTGCGGCGGCGATGCTGAGCGGCATGTGGAAGAGGCGGGCAGCATAGGCGGTATTCGGGCTGAGTGGCGGCGTAGCTCAACATGGCGCCCCCCACCGGTCAACCGCGATTGACCGACCGCCGCGGCCTGCGTAGCCTTCTCGCGTTCGAGGTTCTTCCCGGCAGTGCCGCCGGGAAGCTAAGAGGGAACAGGGTCGATGCCCTGGCTGCCCCCGCAACTGTAAACGGTCTCAAGCCCTTCGACGCACCACTGCCCTATGGCGGGAAGGTGAAGGGTCGCGTATTACGCAGACCGTGAGCCAGGAGACCTGCCTCGTTTCGTCAGCCAACTGTTCGGACGGGGTGATCCGACGCGGCCAGCATGCTCGCGCGTGCTTGTCTGCCCGTCCCCGTCCGCCGAATTTATCGTCGCCACGGGGCCCGCCATGAAAACCCTCGCCAAACTGCCCGTCACCATCGTCACCGGATTTCTCGGTGCCGGCAAAACCACCTTGCTGCGCCATCTGCTGACCCATGCCGAGGGGCGCCGTATCGCGGTGATCGTCAACGAGTTCGGCGAGCTGGGCATCGACGGCGAGATCCTCAAGCAGTGCGCCATCGGCTGCAGCGAGGAAGAGGCCATGGGCCGCGTCTTCGAGCTGGCCAACGGCTGCCTGTGCTGCACCGTGCAGGAGGAGTTCTTCCCGGTGATGCGCGAGCTGGTGGCGCGGCGTGGCGATCTCGACCATATCCTGATCGAGACCAGCGGCCTGGCCCTGCCCAAGCCGTTGGTCCAGGCCTTCAACTGGCCGGAAATCCGCAACGCCTGCACCGTCGATGCGGTGATCACCGTGGTCGACAGCCCGGCGGTGCTCGCCGGCACCTTCGCCGCCTTCCCCGAGCAGGTGGACGCGCAGCGCCAGCTGGACCCCAACCTGGACCACGAGTCGCCGCTGCACGAGCTGTTCGCCGATCAGTTGGCCAGCGCCGACCTGGTGATCCTCAACAAGGCCGACCTGCTCGACGCCGAGGCGCTGGCCGCGGTGCGCGCGGAGGTGGCCGAGGAATTGCCGCCAACGGTCAAGGTGATCGAGGCGCACGGCGGCGAGCTGCCGCTGGACGTACTGCTGGGCCTGAACAGCGAAACCGAGCTGCATATCGACAGCCGCCGCACCCATCACGACGACGAGGACGACGACCACGATCACGAGGAATTCGCTTCGTTCCACGTGGAACTACCGGAGGCCGAGGAGGCGCGCCTGCTGGCCGCGCTGAAGGACGCGGTGGGCAAACACGGCATCCTGCGGGTCAAGGGCTTCGCGGCGATCCCTGGCAAACCGATGCGTCTGCTGGTGCAGGGTGTCGGCCAGCGCTTCGACCGCCACTTCGACCGCGCCTGGCAGGCCGGCGAGCCGCGCCTGAGCCGCCTGGTGCTGATCGGCCAGCAGCTCGACCGCGCGGCCATCGAAGCCGAGCTGAAGGCGGCGCTGGCCTGAGCTGTAGGAGGGGCTAAAGCCCCTCCCACGGAACGAACATGCACCTACTGCGCACCCAGCCCGGCGCCCAACTGCCGGCCGACAGCATCGCCGACCTCGGCCAGACCCCGGCCGAGCTGGTGATCCTGTGCACCGGCGATTCGCACCTGTCCTTGCTGGCCGAGGCCGCCCGGCAGCTGCCGGACGACTACCCCAGCCTGCGCCTGGCCAGCCCGGCGCAGCTGAGCAACCACGCCTCGGTGGATTACTACGTCGAGCAGGTGTTGCAGCATGCCAGGGTCATCCTGGTTTCGCTGCATGGCGGGGTGAGCTACTGGCGCTACGGGGTCGAGCGCCTGGTGGAGCTGGGTGCGCGCGGCGCCAGGGTGATCATGGTGCCGGGTGACGACAAGCCCGACCCTGAGCTGAGTGCGCTCGGCAACGTCGGTGAAGAAGACAGCCAGCGCCTCTGGCAATACCTGCGCCAGGGCGGGCTGGACAACGCGCGCCAGCTGTTTCGCTGCATCGGCAGCCGCTGGCTGGGGCGTGACGACAGTTGGCGGGAGCCGCAAGCGCTGCCGCGCGTCGGCCTCTATCACCCGCAGCACAGTCCGGCCACGCTGGTCGACTGGCGTGCGCAGTGGCAGCCCGGCGCGCCTGTGGTGGCGCTGCTGTTCTATCGCAACCATGTGCAGTCGGCGAACACCGCCTTCGTCGATGCCTTCTGCCGGCATTTGCAGGCCCAGGGCCTCAACCCGCTGCCGATTGCCGTGGCCAGCCTCAAGGAGGCCGTCTGCCTGGAGCAGGTACAGGCCTGGCTGGATGAGACGGATACCGCGCTGATCATCAACACCACCGGCTTTGCCCTGTCCAACCCCGAGGCGCCGCAGGCGCGGGTGTTTCGCCGCGATATCCCGGTGCTGCAGGCCATCTGCGCGCTGGACAACCAGGCGCAGTGGCAGGCCAGCGCCCAGGGCCTGGGCTCGCGCGACCTGGCCATGCACGTGGTGCTGACCGAGCTGGATGGCCGGCTGATTGGCACCGCCATCAGCTTCAAGGGCCTGGCCTGGCGTAGCGAGCGCAGCCAGAGCGACGTGCTGTGCTACCAGGCACATGAGCCGGGGATGGCCTTCGTCAGTGAGCTGGCACGTAACTGGTGCAAGTTGGCGCTTAAAAGCAACAATCAGAAGCGAATCGGTCTCGTCCTGGCAAACTACCCGACCCGCGATGGCCGCATCGGCAATGGTGTGGGTCTGGATACGCCGGCTGCCGCGCTGAATATCCTGCAGGCGCTGCAACAGCAGGGCTACCCGGTGGATAAGCTGCCGGACAGCGGTACCGAACTTGTCCACAGCCTGCTCGGCGGCGTCACCAACGATCTGGATGGCCTGGATTCGCGCCCCTGTGCGCAGAGTCTGGCACTGGATGACTATCTGCGGTTCTTCCACAGCCTGCCTGAGCAAAATCAGCAGGCGGTGCGCGAACGTTGGGGCGAGCCGCAGGACGATCCGATGTTCCGCAGCGGGCGGATGATGGTGGCCGGCCTGCGCTTCGGTCTCACCTTCGTCGGCATCCAGCCGGCGCGCGGCTACCAGCTCGACCCGGCGGCGGTATACCACGACCCCGATCTGGTGCCGCCGCACGGTTATATCGCCTTCTACGCCTGGCTGCGCACGGCCTTCGCCGCCGATGCGCTGATCCACGTCGGCAAGCACGGCAACCTGGAATGGTTGCCGGGCAAGAGCGTCGGCCTCTCCGAGGGCTGCTGGCCGCAGGCGCTGCTCGGCCCGCTGCCGAATATCTATCCCTTTATCGTCAACGACCCGGGCGAGGGTGCGCAGGCCAAGCGCCGCACCCAGGCGGTGATCATCGATCACCTGATGCCGCCGCTGACCCGCGCCGAGAGCTACGGCCCGCTGCGCGACCTGGAGCGCCTGGCCGACGAGTATTTCGAGGCCAGCCAGCTCGACCAGCGCCGCGCCGTGGAGCTGCGCGGCGAGATCCTGGCCAAGGTGCGCGAGGCCAGCCTCGACCGCGAGCTGGGCCTGCAACTCAACGACGATGCCGACAGCTGGCTGCCGCAGCTCGATGCCTACCTGTGCGACCTCAAGGAATCGCAGATCCGCGATGGCCTGCACGTGTTCGGCGAGTCGCCGGCCGGCCAGCTGCGCCGCGACACCCTGCTGGCGCTGTTGCGCATTCCCCGTGGCGATGGCCAGGGCGCCAATGCCAGCCTGCTGCGCGCGCTGGCGCGCGGCCTGGAACTGGGCCTCGACCCGCTCGATTGCGATATGGGCCAGGCCTGGGCGGGGCTGCGTCCACAGGCGTTGCAGGCTGTGGATAACAGCCTGTGGCGCAGCGTCGGCGATACCCGCGAGCGCCTGGAGCTGCTGGCGCTCGCATTGATCGAGCGACGCCTGAATGGTGAGCGCATCGGCGATTTCGGTGCCGAGGTGGCGCTGATTCTCGACGGCCTGGCCGAGCATATCGCGCCTTTGCTGGATGCATGCGGCGACGCCGAGATGGGCGGCCTGCTGGCAGCGCTGGAGGGGCGTTTCGTCCCTGCCGGGCCAAGCGGCGCGCCGAGTCGCGGGCGCCTGGACGTGCTGCCCACCGGGCGCAACTTCTTCACCCTCGATGTGCGCCATCTGCCCACGCCCACCGCCTGGCGCCTCGGCGTGCAGGCGGCGGATCGCCTGCTGGAGCGCCATCTACAGGACGAGGGCGACCACCTGCGCCAGCTCGGCCTGTCGGTGTGGGGCACGGCGACCATGCGTACCGGCGGCGACGATATTGCCCAGGCGCTGGCGCTAATGGGTGTGCGCCCGCTGTGGCAGCCGGGCAGCCAGCGCGTCGAGCGCTTCGAGGTATTGGCTCTGGAACAGCTTGGTCGACCCCGGGTGGATGTCACCCTGCGCGTATCGGGCTTCTTCCGCGATGCCTTCAGCAACCTGATCCGCCTGTTCGACGAGGCGGTGCAGGCGGTGATCGAGCTGGACGAGCCGGAGGAGATGAACCCGCTGTCGGCGCGGGTCTGGCGTGAGTCGCTGGCATTGAAGGACAGCGGACTGGATGAAGCCGAAGCGCGGCGCCAGGCCGGCTGGCGGGTGTTCGGCGCCAAGCCGGGGGCCTATGGTGCCGGGGTGCAGAACGCCATCGAGGAGCGCCTGTGGCAGAGCCGCGCGGATCTCGCCGAGGTGTATCTGAACTGGGGCGGCTACGCCTACGGCAGCGGCGCCGAGGGCACGCCGGCGCGGGCGCAGTTCGCCGAACGCCTGGAGCAGCTGCAGGCGGTGCTGCACAACCAGGATAACCGCGAGCACGACATCCTCGATTCCAACGACTACTACCAGTTCCAGGGCGGCATGCTGGCGGCGGTGGAAACCCTGCGCGGGCTCAAGGTGGCCAGTTACCTGGGCGACAACAGCCAGCCGGACACCCCGCGCATCCGCACCTTGAAGGAAGAACTGGGGCGCGTGGTGCGCGCCCGCGCCGCCAATCCCAAGTGGATCGCGGGCATGAAGCGCCACGGCTACAAGGGCGCCTTCGAGCTGGCCGCGACCGTCGACTACCTGTTCGCCTTCGACGCCACCAGCGAGCTGGTCGATGACCACCAGTACGCGCTGCTCACCGATGCCTACCTGCTCGACAAAGACACCCGCGACTTTATCCAGCAGCACAACCCCGGCGCCCTCAACGACATCCTCGAACGCCTGCTGGAAGCCCAGCAGCGCGGCCTGTGGCAGAACCCCGGCGAGTACCGCGAGGCGCTGGAAAACCTGCTGCTCGATAGCGAGGAGTCATGACGCGAGGCATTCCCCTAGGGTGGGTTAGCCGGCTGTCGCCGTGCCTGGTCGATTCGCCGAAGCGGGTGCGGCGTAACCCACCATCGGCGCCACACGCAACATCGCCCGGTGGGTTACGCGGCGCGCCGAGTTTTTCTGCAGATACAAGGCCGGCGTTCTGCGCCGCTAACCCACCCTACGGGGGCATGCAGCCCGTAGCCCGGATGCCATCCGGGCACTGCGCGACCAACGGCCCCGGATTGCATCCGGGCTACATCCATACCCACGGATCATGTCCATGACCGAATACCACTTCCCCCTCGCCGCCGTGGTCGGCGCCGATTCGCTGAAGCTGGCGCTATGCCTGGCGGCCATCGATCCGGCCATCGGCGGCGTGCTGATCGAAGGCCCGCGCGGCATGGCCAAGTCCACCCTGGCCCGTGGCCTGGCCGATCTGCTGGACGGCGGGCGCTTCGTCACCCTGCCGCTGGGGGCGAGCGAGGAGCGCATCGTCGGCACCCTGGATCTGGATGCGGCCCTCGGCGAAGGCCGCACGCAGTTCTCGCCCGGCCTCTTGGCCCGGGCCGACGGCGGCGTGCTCTATGTCGATGAGGTCAACCTGCTGCCCGATCATCTGGTCGACCTGCTGCTCGATGCCGCCGCCAGCGGGGTCAATCACGTCGAGCGTGACGGCATCTCCCACCGCCATGCCGCGCGCTTCGTGCTGATCGGCACCATGAACGCCGAGGAGGGCGAGCTGCGCCCGCAACTGCTCGATCGTTTCGGCCTCAATCTGGCCCTCGACGGCCAGCCGCAGCCGGCCGAGCGCGCCGAGATCGTGCGTCGTCGCCTGGCGTTCGATGCCGACCCCGCCGCCTTCCTGCAACGCTGGCAGACCGAGCAGCACGCCCTCGCCGAACGCTGCCAGAACGCCCGCCAGCGTCTGGCCGATATACCGCTGGCTGACGCCGCCCTGGGCGAGATCAGCCAGCGCTGCTTCGCCGCCGCGGTCGATGGCCTGCGCGCCGACCTGGTCTGGCTGCGCGCCGCCCGTGCCCATGCCGCCTGGCGCGGCGCGGCGACTATCGAGCCGGTGGATATCGAGGCGGTGGAGGACTTCGTCCTGCGCCACCGTCGTCAGTCGCAACCGCAGGCCGCCATGCCGCCCGAACAGAACCAGGTGCCACAGCAGGCGCCAGAGCAGAGTCAGGGCGAAGGCCAGTGGGGCGAGTTGCCGGCGCAGCCGCAGGCCATGGGCGAACGGCGGGTGCCGCCGCGCTGGGCAAAAAAGCCCTGAGCATCCGCCCGCACACAGCCACAGGCGCGGATGCCGGCAATCGGCCCGGACGACTCGGTGGCGGCCTGCTTGGCGCCGCACGAGCTGGCGCGGGCGGGCGAATCGACTGGCCGGCGACCCTGCTCAAGGGCCGTCCGCAACGCCGCGAGCAACTGGTGCTGCGCCCGCGCAGCCGGCAGGCCGAGCAGCTGTGGCTGGTGCTGGTCGATGCCTCGGCTTCGACCCGCCGCCACGGCGCGCTGAGTCTGGCCAAGGGCGTGCTCGCCGAGGTTTTCGACAGCGCCTACCGTCTGCGCGCGCGCCTGGCCGTGCTGCAGGCCGGCGGTCGTGAGGCGCAGTGGCTGTGGCAGGGGCGCAAGGCCGGCGCCGAACTGCATCGCTGGTTGCAGGAACTCAGCGCCGGTGGCGGCACGCCGCTGCTCAATGCCCTGCAGCAGGCCGGCGACTGGCTGCAGCGTCGCCAGCGGCTGAAACCCAGTGAACGCCAGCGCCTGCTGATCCTCACCGACGGCCGTCTGCGCGATTGGCCGGCGCTGGCGCCGCTGCCGTGTCCGAGCCTGCTGCTCGACACCGAGCGCGCCCCCATCCGCCTGGGCCGCGCGCGCCAGCTGGCGCAGCAGCTGGGCGCCGACTACCACCATATCGACGACCTGGCGCCCGGCGTGCCGGGGCGCACCTGGAGAACCCCATGAAAACCCTGCTGCTGGTCGGCATCGGCGCCGGCGACCCGGACTACATCACCGTCCAGGCGATCAAGGCGCTGCGCCGCAGCGACGTGATCTTGCTGATGGACAAGGGCCCGGCCAAGCACAAGCTCAACGCCCTGCGCCGCGAGATCTGCGCGCGTTTCCTCGACGGCCACACGCCGCGTTTCGCCGAAGGCCTGCAGCCGGAGCGCGAACGCGACGCCGCCGACTACCGCGCCAGCGTCGACGAGCTCAACCGCGACAAGCAGGCGGTGTTCGAGCAACTGATCGACCAGCAGCTGGCCGATGGCGAAACGGCCGCCTTGATGGTCTGGGGCGACCCCTCGCTGTACGACAGCAGCATCCGCATCGCCGAGGCCATCGCCGCCAGTCGCAGCGATTTCGCCTTTGAGGTGATCCCCGGCATCACCAGCCTGCAGGCGCTGACCGCGCGCCACCGCATCCCGCTCAACAGCATCGGCCGCGCCGTGGAGATCACCACCGGCCGCCTGCTCGCCGACGGCTGGCCGCCGGGGGTGGACAGCGTGGCGGTGATGCTCGACGCCAAGGACAGCTACCGCCGCTTCGTCGGCCAGGGCCTTGCCATCTACTGGGGCGCCTACGTCGGCACCGCCGATGAAATCCTCATCGCCGGCCCGCTGGACGAGCTGGCCGAGCGCATCGCCAGCACCCGCGCCGCGGCGCGCGAGCGCAATGGCTGGATCATGGACAGCTATCTGCTGCGTCGAGGGCGGAGCACCGCTTAGGCCGGCTGATAGTTCAACGCCCGCTTCGACGACTCCGGCAGTGCCAGGCCGCCGGCCAGCGCCAGCAGGGCGATGGCGATCAGGTAGTAGGCCGGCGCCATGCGGTCGCCGGTTTGCTCGATCAGCCAGGTAGCGACCAGTGGTGCGGTGCCGCCGAAGATCGTATAGGCCAGGTTGTAGGTGAAGGCCGAGGCGGTGTAGCGCACCCGGGTGGGGAACTGCTCAGACAGCAGCACGGCGGTAACCACGCCGCAGATCACCGCGCCAACGGCCAGCAGCATGGCGCCCAGCGCCGAGGCCAGCAGGCTGCCGGAGGCGGCGAGGGTGAAGGCCGGGTATACCGCGACGATCAGAGCCATGCCGGCGCTGAGAATGGTACGGCGGCGGCCGACGCGATCCGAGTAGCGGCCAACGAAGGGGCATAGCAGCGCGGCGAACAGCAGCGCCATCAGGCTGGCGAGCAGCGCCACCGGGCGTGCGGCATCGCCGACCACCTGCATGTAGGTGGTCAGGTAGGTGGTGAACATGTAGAACGACAGCGCGGTGGCGGAGATGAACGCCCCCAGGCAAAGGATGGTGGCGCCGTGTTCGCGCAAGGTTTCCCGCAATGGTGAATGATTCGGTGCTGGCTCGGCGGCCAGGGCCTGGAATGCCGGCGACTCGTCCAGACGCAGACGCATGTACAGGCCGACCAGGCCCAAGGGCGCAGCGATCAGAAACGGCAGGCGCCAGCCCCAGGCGTGCATCTGTTCGCTGTCGAGCACCTGATCGAGGCCGAATACCAGCCCGGCCGCCGAGGCGAAGGCGAGAAAGGTGGATACCGGCACGAAGCTGCCGTAGCGCGCTTTCTGCTCGGTGGGTGCGTGCTCCATGACGAAGGCGCAGGCACCGGCATATTCACCGCCGGCTGAGAATCCTTGCAGGCAGCGCGCCAGCGCCAGCAGTAATGGGGCGAACAGGCCGATGCTGGGGTAGGTCGGCAGCAGGCCGATCAGCGTGGTGGCGCCGGCCATCAGCAGCACGGTGATCGACAGCACGCGTTTGCGGCCGATGCGGTCGCCGAGGATGCCGAAGACGATGCCGCCGAGTGGGCGCAGGGCGAACGACACGGCGAATACCGCGAAGGTCTGCAACAGCGCCAGTGTAGGGTTGCCCTGAGGGAAGAACAGGGCGGCGATGGTCACGGCGAGAAAGCCGTAGACGGCGAAGTCGAACCATTCGACGAAATTGCCGATGGCCGAGGCAGCTATCACTTTGTGCAGGGTGGCCGGGCTGACCTGTTGGCCGTGACTAGTAGCGTTCATGCGTCTCTCCTGATCCTTGAGTTAGACGGCTTGCGCTGTCTTCAGGGACGTTACCCAGGGGGGTACAGGAGTGACGCTTCGCAGGCGACCGCGGCGTTGCTGTGAGCGACCTCGGCCCGGCTCAGCCCTGTGGAAAACGCGCCGGATCGGCAAAGCAGGCGTGCAGGTGATCGAACACCAGGCGCACGCGGGGTGACACAGGGCCTTGCTGCGGGCGGTAGATGAACAGCTGCCAGGGATCGGGCGCTTGTTCTTCCAGCACCGCCTGCAGGCGGCCGCTTTCCAGGTACGGCTGAGCCAGGTAGGCGGGCAACTGACCGTAGGCCAGGCCGGCGAGCACGGCCTCCAGCTCGGCCTCGGGGTCGTCGCACACCAGCGCCGGTGTGGGCGGATGCAGGCTGGGCCCCTGGGCGAAGGTCCAGGGCCAGGGACGACCGTTCTTGCGGTCGATCAGCACCGACAGCGGCCGCTGTTGCAGATCGTCGAGGGTGCGCGGCGCGCCGCTGGCGGCGATCAGCTCCGGCGTGGCCACCACCTGCAACGGCACCGGCGCCAGGGCGCGGGCGACGTAGCGGCTGTCGCGCAGGAAGCCGACGCGGATGCCGATGTCGATCTGCGCCTCCACCGCGTCGGTGATCTCGTCCTCCAGGCGCAGGTTCAGCACCAGTTGCGGGTGCTGTTTGAGCAAGGGTTGCAGAAAGCCGACCAGAAAGCGCTTGCCGATGGCCTGCGGCGCGGTGATGCCGATGCGCCCGCTGATGGCCGATTCGGCCTCGGCGCGGTGGCCGCGAAACAGCGCGTCGAAATCTTCCAGCATCTGCCGGGCGCGCACCGCGTAGGCCTCGCCGAAGGCGGTGATATGCACCTGGCGGGTGTTGCGATGAAAGAGAATCTCGCCGAGCTCCTCCTCCAGCGCCTTGATCGCGCGGGTCACCGCCTGTGGGGAAACCCCCAGGCGAGTCGCTGCCTCGCGGAAATTGCTGCAGTCGGCTGCGCTGCAGAAGATGCGGATCATCTTCATGCGGTTGAGCATGTCGGGGCGCCTTTGTGTTCCAGAATGTGGAATAGCCTAATCCAAACTCTTCCATTCATTGAAACTGAAATCGCCCCTAACCTGAGCCCATGTTCGGCGTATGGCGCGGACACTCCAACGAATCGAGAGAGGGCTTACCCATGAGCAACAACATTTCCGGCAAGGTCGTGGTCATCACCGGCGCCAGCAGCGGCCTGGGCGAAGCCACCGCGCGTCACCTCAGCCAGCTGGGCGCCAAGCTGGTGCTGGCCGCGCGGCGCCAGGAGCGTCTCGAGCAGCTGGTCAGCGAGCTGGTCGCCGCCGGTGGCGAGGCCGTGGCCTACCCGACCGACGTGACCCGCGCCGATGAGGTGAAAGCGCTGATCCAGGGTGCGCTGGACACCTTCGGTCGTGTCGATGTGCTGGTCAACAACGCCGGGCTGATGGCCATCGCGCCACTGAGCGACGTGCGCGTCGAGGAGTGGGAGCGCATGATCGACATCAACATCAAGGGCGTGCTGTACGGCATCGCTGCTGCACTGCCGGTGTTCCAGCAGCAGAACGCCGGGCATTTCATCAACATCGCCTCGGTGGCCGGGATCAAGGTGTTCAGCCCGGGCGGCACCGTCTACAGCGGCACCAAGTTCGCCGTGCGCGCCATCTCCGAAGGCCTGCGCCATGAGGTCGGTGGCCGCATCCGCACCACCACCATCGAGCCGGGCGCGGTGGATTCGGAGCTGAAGTTCGGCAGCTCGCACCAGCAGAGCCGCGACTTCGTCGTCGACTTCTACAAGCAGGCGATTCCGGCCGAGTCGGTGGCGCGCGCCATCGCCTACGCCATCGAGCAGCCGGCCGATGTCGACATCAACGAGATCGTCCTGCGCCCCACCGTGCAGGAATTCTGATCCACTGCCGCCGGCGCTTGCGATGCGGGTCTTCACGGGCCAGCATGCGAGCGCCTTTTCCGCTTTCAGGAGTCTGCATGAGCGCGTCCATCCGTCCCGTCGACCTGGCCAAGGCCTACCGCCTGCTCAACCATGGCCCCACCGTGCTGGTGTCCGCCCGCCACCAGGCTGTGGATAACGTCATGGCGGTGGCCTGGTGCTGCGCCCTGGATTTCGACCCGCCGAAGCTGACCCTGGTGCTGGACAAGGCCACCCGCACCCGCGCGCTGATCGAAGGCAGCGGCCTGTTCGCCATCCAGATTCCGACCGTAGCGCAGCTGCAGCTGACCCAGGCGGTGGGCAATACCAGCCTCGCCGACGAGCCGGCGAAGCTGGCCCGCGCCGGTGTCGAGTTGTTCGAAATGGACGGCCACGACCTGCCCCTGGTGGCCGGCTGTTCGGCCTGGCTGGTCTGCCGCTTGCTCGATGAGCCGCACAACCAGCAGGCCTATGACCTGTTCATCGGCGAGGTGATCGCGGCCTGGGCGGACGAGCGGGTGTTCCGCGACGGCCGCTGGCACTTCGAGACCGCCGATCCGGCTCTGCGCAGCCTGCATCATGTCGCCGGTGGTCATTACTATGCCGTTGGCGATGCGCTGCAGGCCTGAAGGCTGGGCAACGAGGAGGCTGCATGTTTTCCCATATCTGTATCGGCGTGAGCGACTTCCCACGGGCCTGGGCCTTCTACCAGCCGCTCATGGCGTTGCTGGGCATCGAGCTGCGCTTTGTCGATGAGCACAAGCCCTGGGCCGCCTGGCAATCGAAGCCGGAGCCCCGGCCGTTGCTGCTGATCGGCAAGCCTTTCGATGGCGCCGCCCATCATCCCGGTAACGGGCAGATGGTGGCGCTGTTGGCGCAGAGCCGCGCCCTGGTCGACCAGGCCCATCGGCTGGCGCTCGCCCAGGGTGGACGTTGCGACGGCGCGCCGGGCCTGCGCCCCGAATACCACCCCGATTACTACGGCGCCTACTTCCGCGACCCGGACGGCAAAAAGCTGTGCGTGGTCTGCCACCAGGCCGAATGAGACGGCCGCTGCCCCGGCATATCGGCTAGCCCGGATGCAATTCGGGGCCTGGCCATCGGCCACTCAGTCGGGATACCAGCGCGGCGTATAGACCCACGCGCCCCCCTCGGCGCGGGGGAAGCGGCGGGTCTGGCTGGAGCCGATGATCACCAGGGTGCGCATATCGACCAGCTCCGGCGTCAGTTCACCGAGGGTGAGGGTTCGCAGCGCTTCGGCCGGGCGGCCGATATCGCGGCCGAGCACCACCAGGGTCTGCGGTTCGCGATGCTGGCGCAGCAGCTCCAGGGCGCGGCCGAGCTGCCAGGGGCGGGCCTTGGAGATCGGGTTGTAGAAGGCCATGGCCAGATCCGCTGCGGCGGCGTGCTGCAGGCGTTTTTCGATCACCGCCCAGGGCTTGAGGTTGTCCGACAGCGAGATCAGGCAGAAGTCGTGGCCCAGCGGCGCGCCGGCCTTGGCGGCGGTGGCCAGGGCGGCGGAGACGCCCGGCAGCACCTCCAGCTCGACGCCGTGCCAGGCCTCGCTCTGCGGGCTTTCCAGCGCCTCCATCACCGCGGCAGCCATGGCGAACACGCCGGGATCGCCGGAGGAGATAATCACCACGCGGCGGCCAGCGGCGGCCAGCTCGAAGGCGTGGGCGGCGCGCTGCAACTCTTCGCGGTTGTCGCTGGGATGCAGGCATTGATCGGCGCGCAGCGGGCCGGCCATCTTCAGGTAGGTGTCGTAGCCGAGCAGGTCTTCGGCCTGGTCCAGGGCGCGGCGCACGGCCGGGGTCATATGCTCGGCGGCGCCGGGGCCGAGGCCGACCACGCTAAGGCGCCCGCGGCGCTGGCCGAGGCGCTCGATCTGCAGCGGCTGGTCGCCCAGCAGCAGGCGCAGGCCGTCGCCCCGGTGGCATTCGGCAGGCAACTGGGAGTCGCTGTGGATAAAACGCAGCGGCAGGTTCAACTCGGCTGCTGCCGCATGCAGCTCGCTATGGGCCATCCAGCCTTTGTCCGCCAGCAGGCAGGCCAGCGCCTGCGGCGCCAGCTTGGCTTCGCTCAGCGCCTGCTGCAGACGTGCCGGCAGCTCGCCATCGGGGCGTTCGATCAGCGCGGCGGCGCAGCGCGGGTGGATCAGCAGCTCGTCGGCCCTGGGTGGACGCTGCTCTGCGGTGACATGAATCACCCGCGACGCGGTCTGATCTATCGGCAGCTGCGCGGCCTCCAGCCAGGGCGCCTGGCCTTCGATACGCACGCTTTCGCCGCCGAGCAGGTCGCTGACGAAGCGCTTGCCCTGCTGCAGGTCGGCCAGGGCATAGCCGGCCGGTGGCTCCAGCAGGCAGGTGCCGAAGCGCAGCTCGCCGCTGGTGGTGATGGCCGGCGTAACCCCCAGGTACGCGGCGATCTCGCGGGCCAGGCGATTGACCCCGGCCAGGCCGCCGAGCAGTGGCACCACGGCGCTGCCGTCCTCGGCCAGGGCCAGCACCGGCGGCTCGGCGCCCTTTTCCGCCAGCAGCGCAGCCAGGCTGCGGATGACGATGCCGGCGGCGCACAGCACCAGCAGTGGCTGGCCTGTGCGATACAGGCTACGCAGAGTCTCGCCGAAGTCGTCGTAATGGCGCTCGGCGCCATCGGCGCGCCCGCGCAGGCCATGGATCACGGCCTGTGGATAAAGCCCCTGGAGGCCTTGGGCGGTGGCCAGCGCGCTGGCGCCGAGGATGACGATGTTCATGCGGTAAATCCTGTGGCCCGGATGTTATCCGGGGAATGGGTTTTCCGGATTGCATCCGGGCTACGTTCGAGCGATCCGAACGGGTGTGTAGGGTGGATCGGGGCGCGTAGCTGACGCTTTTTTCATCCACCCTTGCGCGCGGTGGATGGGTGAAGCGTCATCCACCCCACGGATTCAGCCGCGCCATTTCTGCCCGGGCACCAGAATCATCGAGAAATAGGGCGAATCCATCGGCTCCACCTCGTCCAGCGCCACTATCTTCTGTTCGGCCATGGTCGCCCGTTCGACGTAATGGGCGCGGCCATCCAGGCCCAGCTTGCGCAGCACGCGGCGCACCTTGTCGAAGTTGCGCCCGAGCTTCATCACCACGGCGGCTTCGGCGTCGCGCAGGCGCTGTTCCAGCTCGTCTTCCGCCAGCACGCCGGAGAGCACGCTCAAGCTCTGGTTGCGGTACACCAGCGGCGTGCCGAGCACCGAGGCGCAGCCGAGCATGGAACACACGCCGGGCACCACTTCCACCTCGTAGCGGTCGGCCAGGCGGTCGTGCAGGTACATGTAGGAGCCGTAGAAGAACGGGTCGCCCTCGCAGATCACCGCCACGTCCTGGCCGGCGTCCAGCAGCCGGGCGATCTGCGCGGCGCAGGTGTCGTAGAAGTCGGCGATCACATCCTCGTAGGACAGTGGCGGGGCGAGCTTCTCGGTGGTCACCGGGTAGACCAGCGGCAGGCGCTGCTGCGCCTCGTTAAGGTGGGCCTCGATGATGCCGAAGGCATTGCCGCCGTGGCCGGCGTTGTGCTTGGCCTTGGCCACGAAGTAGGCCACCACCGGTGCCGACTGGAGCAGGCGCAGGGCCTTGAGGGTAAGCAGCTCGGGGTCGCCGGGGCCGACGCCGAGACCGAGCAGACGACCGGCCATCATTCCACCTCCGAGGCCAGGGCGTTGACCGCGGCCACCGCCATGGCGCTGCCGCCACGCCGGCCACGGACGATCACGTAGGGCACGCCGCGGCTGTCTGCGGCCAGGGCGTCCTTGGATTCCGCCGCGCCGATAAAGCCCACCGGCATGCCGATGATCAGCGCCGGCTTGGGCGCGCCGGCGTCGAGCATTTCCAGCAGGTAGAACAGCGCGGTGGGGGCATTGCCGATCACCACCACGCTGCCCTCCAGGTGCTCGCGCCAGTGCTCCAGGGCCACCGCCGAGCGGGTGTTGCCCAGTTCGCGGGCCAGCTCCGGCACGCCGGCGTCGTGCAGGGTGCAGATCACTTGGTTGTTCGCCGGCAGGCGCGGGCGGGTGATGCCCTCGGCGACCATGCGCGCATCGCAGAGAATCGGCGCGCCGGCCAGCAGCGCGGCGCGGCCAGCGGCGCCGGCACCGGGGGAGAAGCGCAGATCCTCCACCACGTCGACCATGCCGCAGGCGTGAATCACCCGTACGGCGAGTTTCTCCAGGTCGGCGGGGATGCCGTCCAGGTCGGCTTCGGCGCGGATGGTGGCGAAGGAGCGGCGGTAGATTTCCTGGCCGTCGCGGATGTAATCAAGCATCGGGTGTTCCTGCGGGGTGTTGGCGGGCGAACCAGGCGCCGGCCTCGTCGATGGTCAGGGCCGGCGCCAGCAGACGGCCGAAACCGGGCGCCGCGGGCGTGCGTTGATAGAGCTGGTAGTGGTCGGGTGTGCTGGCCAGCAATGTGTAGGGCTGCACGCGGGCGCTGGCGCAGCTGCGCGGGCAGGCGCTGAGGTGTACTTGCGGGCGGGCGTGGCTTGCGCGCAGCAGCTCGGCCAGGTGCAGGGCGTGCTGCTTGCTGTCGGCCAAACCGCGGGCGCAGGCGGCCGAACCGGTGCAGGCGACCAGGCCGAGCAGCGGCTCGTCGATGTGGGTCAGCAGGCCGAGTTCGCCCAGTGCTGCCAACAGCTCACGGCTGGCGGATTCCGGCACATTGCCCAGCAGCAGGCCCTGCCAGGGCGTCAGGCGCAGCTCGCCGTCGCCATAGCGCTCGCTCAGCTCGGCCAGCGCCAGCAGTTGTTCGGCATGCAGCCGGCCGAGGCGGGCGCCAGCGGCGACCATGCACAGGCCGCTCTGCGCCTGTGGATAAATCCCAGCCGGCGCGCGCTCGACGGCGGCGGCAGGCTGCCAGGTGGCCGGCGCCGGCTGCAGGGCAAAATCCAGGCGCGCCTGCAGGCGTTGCAGCAGTTCGTCGGCTGGCACCTGTGCCAGCAACTGGCGCATCCGCGATTGCTCGGGCGTGGCCAGCTCGAGGAACAGCAGCAGCAGCTGGCGCACCAGTTCGAGCACCTGGCTCGCCTCGATGCGCGCCAGCGGCGTGTCCATGGGGCAGCCGGCCAGGCCCAGCAGCAGGTGCTGGTCGTCCTCGGCGGCCAGCCACAGGTCGTGCGGGTGCTCGCGCATGGCCAGGGCTTCGCCGCCATCGAGTTGCAGGGCGAACTTGGCCGACAGCGCGTGCAGCGCCGGGCTGTCCTGCAGCAGGTCGAGCAATTGGCTGGCCAGCGGGCGCATGTCCATCCGCGCCTGCGGGTCGAGGCCGGCGGCGGGGCTGAGCAGCAGGTTGCGCACATCGTCGGCGGCGGCCACGCGCGGGCCGAGGCCGGCGCTCAGCAGGGCGTCGATCAGCGCGCTTTCCTGGCCGGGCAGCACGCCGCGGATCTGCAGATTGCTGCGGTTGGTCAGCTCCAGCACACCGCTGGCGCCATGCCGCGCCGCCTCGGCAATGGCCCGCGCCTGGGCGCTGCGCAGCACGCCGCCGGGCAGCTTGATGCGGCAGATGCCACCGTCCAGCGCGGGGACGATGCGCAGCAGGCCGGGACAGGCGGAAGGGCGGACGGAGGCGTGCAAGCGGTCACCTGTGGCTAACGACGCGGCGACCGAACCAGCGAAATCCGCCCACAGGGGGACTCCACGGCATCGGTACACCCCGCCCGATGTTGGCACTCGCGACCAGCGTTCGTCGGCAGGTCTCCTGGCTGACAGGTCTTCGTCCGCCGCGCCTTCCCGGTTACCCAGTGGCCGATTGCATTGGACTCGCTGCTTACAGTTGCGGGGGCAGCCACGGTATGACCGTGTTCCCTCTTAGGCCCGTTGCGGAGTCGTATCGACTCAAGGGCACCGACGAAGGCGCTATTATGCCCGCTTTGCCCGGAGCGCGGACAGGCGCTCCGTCGGGCTTGCGCGAGGACATTGGATGAAACCCTGGTTGACCCTGGTCGGCATCGGCGAAGACGGCTACCCCGGCCTGGGCAAGGCCGCGCGCCGCGCGCTGCTGGCGGCTACGCGCATCGTCGGCGCGCCGCGCCAGCTGGCCTTGCTGCCGCCGTGCATCGGTGGCGAACGGGAAACCTGGCCCAGCCCCTTCGACCTTGAGCCGCTGCTGGCCCGGCGTGGCGAGGCGCTGTGCGTGCTGGCCAGCGGCGACCCGATGTTCTACGGCGTCGGCGCCAGCCTGGCGCGCCAGGTGCTGGCCGACGAGTTGCAGGTATTGCCAGCGCCGTCCTCGGTGTCGCTGGCGGCGGCACGTCTGGGCTGGCCGCTGCAGGAGGCGGAGGTGCTATCGCTGGTCGGCCGGCCGCTGGCCACGCTCAACGCCCGGCTGTTTCCCGGCGTGCGCCAGCTGGTGCTGAGCGCCGATGGCGACACGCCCGCGCAGGTTGCCGCAGCGCTGCGCGCCCGTGGTTTCGGTGCCAGCCGCCTGACCCTGCTGGAGCATCTGGGCGGCCCCGAGGAGCGCCGTCTCGATGGCCTGGCCGCGAGCTGGAACCTGCCGCGTGGCGCCGACCTCAACCTGCTGGCGGTGGAGTGCCTGGCCGAGGCCGGGGTGCAGCCGCTGCCACCGACCTGCGGCCTGCCGGACGAGGCCTACCGCCACGACGGCCAACTGACCAAGCGTGACGTTCGCGCGGTGACCCTGGCGCGCCTGGCGCCGCTGCCCGGTGAGCTGCTGTGGGACGTCGGCGCCGGCTGCGGCTCCATCGGCATCGAGTGGATGCGCGCGCATCCGGCCTGCCGCGCCATCGCCGTCGAGGCCAACGAGGGGCGTCAGGATCATATCCGCCACAACCGCGACGCCCTCGGCGTGCCCGCCCTGCAACTGGTCGCCGGGCACGCGCCCGAGGCGCTGGCCGGGCTGCCGCCACCGGATGCGATCTTTATCGGTGGCGGCGTCACTGTGCCCGGCGTGCTGGACGCCTGCTGGGCCGCACTCAAGCCGGGCGGGCGCCTGCTGGCCAATGCCGTGACCCTGCAGAGCGAGGCGGCGTTGGTGGCCTTCCGCGAGCAGCAGGGCGGCGAGCTGCTGCGTCTTTCCGTGGCTCAGGCGCAGCCGCTGGGCGGTTTCGACACCTGGCGCGCCGCACTGCCGATCACCCTGCTGGCGGTGCGCAAGGCGTGAGTGCGCGACTCCTGCTGCTCGGCGGCACCACCGAAGCGCTGCGCCTGGCCCGTTGGTTGGGGCCGGAGACCGTCTACAGCCTGGCCGGCCTCGGCCGCGTGCCGGACGATCTGGCCTGCCGCGTGCGCGTCGGCGGCTTTGGCGGTGCCGAAGGCCTGGCGGCCTTTATTCTGAGCGAAGGCATCGAGCTGCTGCTGGATCTGACCCACCCCTATGCCGCGCAGATCAGCCATAACGCCGCCCGCGCCGCCGAGATCGCCGGCGTGCCCTGCTGGGCCCTGCGTCGCCCCGGCTGGCAGCCGGGCCCGGGCGACGACTGGCGTGAAGTGGATGGCTGGGATGCGTTGACCCGCGCGCTGGCGCCGTTCCAGCGGCCGTTTTTCACCTCCGGGCGCGAGCCGCTGGCCCATCTGCACGAGATACCCGCGCACCAGCACTGGACGGTGCGCTGCCTGCAGAGCGAACCGGCGCCGCCGCGCGCCGAGATCATCGGCGCGCGCGGGCCGTTCTCGCTGGACGTGGAACGCGCGCTGTTCGCGCGTATCCGCTGCGACGTGCTGGTGAGCAAGAACAGCGGCAGCGCTTCCACCGAGCCGAAGCTGCAGGTCGCCCGTGAGCTGGGGCTGCCGGTGCTGCTGTTGCGTCGTCCCCCGTTGCCGGCGGTGACGCGCGAGTTCGGGGATCCGGATAGCCTGTGGGCCGCGTTGGCGCGGTAGGTTGGCGCTGAGCGCAGCGAAGCCCAACAGGGCGCCCGCAGGGCTCCGCGCGGCGATCTGCAGCCCCCGAAAATCCCTGTTGGGCTTCGTCGCAAGCTCCTCAGCCCAACCTACATGCTGCCCCGGATTGCATCCGGGCCACGGGCGGCTGCTAGACTGCCGGCCCGTTTTGGAGACCCCGATGAACCAAGCCCCCTACGCGTGCATCCTGTTTATCGGCCCCGGCCTGGGGCGTGGCGCATCGGCCGAGCGTCTGCAGCAGCGCGTCGAAGCGCTGCTCGGTGAGGCGCACCTGTATGACAGCGAACAGGACGGCTGCTGGCAGGCCATCGACCAGGCGCCGCGACCGCTGTTGGTGGTGGATCTGGAGCCGCGCGCCGATGCCGCGCACCGCGACTGGCTGCGCCAGCGTATCGCCGAGCGCGGCGACGGGGCCCAGGTGTTCGTGCTCTGCACGGCGCTGGAAGACGCCTGGCTCGACGGCCTCGGCGCGCTGCTGGAGCGCCGCGCGGCGCATCTCCCCTGCAGCGAGGTGCCGCCGCTGCCGGCGCAGCATGCCTGGTCGCAGATCCCGCCGCACGCGCAGCGCCTGCTGTTGTGCAACGGCCCGCGCTGCACCCGCAAGGGAGCCCTCGGCCTGTGGAAAAGCCTGCGTCAGCGGCTCAAGGCCGCCGGCCGGCTGGAGTGCGACGGCGGTGTGCATATCACCCGCAGCCAGTGCCAGTTCCCCTGCGACCTAGGGCCGACCGCGAGCCTTTATCCACAGGGCGAGTGGTACGGCATCAAGGACGAGGCGGCGGTGATTCGCCTGGTCGACGAGCGCCTGGTAGCGGGCCGGGCGCTGCCCGAACTGCGCATCGACCGGGACTGACTCTCGGGCCCACGGCACGGCGTGTTGCCCGGGCAATTGAACCCTTGGCCTGACAGAGGGATCATCTGGACTAGGCTGGATGTGTCTTCACGTGCATCCGCAGGAGGGTTTCGCATGCTCGCGCAACTGCCATCCGTACTCCGCGAACTCCAGCTGCCGCTGCGTCTGAAGCTGTGGGACGGCAAGCAGATCGACCTGGGGCCGCGGCCCAAGGTGACCCTGGTGGTCAAGGATCCGAGCCTGGTCAGCCAGCTGGCCAGCCCCAGCCTGGACGCCCTCGGCGGCGCCTATGTCGAGGGCAAGCTCGACCTGGAAGGGCCGATCGATCAGGCCATCGCCGTGGGCGATGCGCTGAGCAGCGCGCTGCTCGGCGACGCCGCCGCGCCGGTGGAGCTGCGCACCGCCCACGACAAGCGCAGCGACGCCGAGGCCATCAGCTACCACTACGACCTGTCCAACGACTTCTACTGCCTGTGGCTGGACCGCGACATGGTCTATTCCTGCGCCTATTTCGAGACCGGCGAGGAAGACCTCGACCAGGCCCAGCAGGCCAAGCTGCGCCATCTGTGCCGCAAGCTGCGCCTGCAGGCCGGCGACAAGCTGCTCGACGTCGGCTGCGGCTGGGGCGGCCTGGCCCGCTTCGCCGCGCGCGAGTTCGGCGCCGAGGTGTTCGGCATCACCCTCAGCCAGGCGCAGCTGGAACTGGGCCGCCAGCGCGTGGCCGAGGAGGGCCTGGGCGACAGGGTCGAGCTGCAGCTGCTGGACTACCGCGACCTGCCGCAGGACGGTCGCTTCGACAAGGTGGTCAGCGTCGGTATGTTCGAGCACGTCGGCCACGCCAACCTGGCGCTGTACTGCCAGCGCCTGTTCGCTGCGGTGAAGACCGGCGGCCTGGTGCTGAACCACGGCATCACCTCGCGCTTCACCGACGGCCGCCCGGTGGGGCGCGGCGCCGGCGAGTTCATCGACCGCTACGTGTTTCCCCAGGGCGAGCTGCCGCACCTGGTCACCATCGGCACCGCGATCAGCGAGGCCGGCCTGGAAATCGTCGACGTCGAGAGCCTGCGCCTGCACTACGCGCGCACCCTGCAGCTGTGGAGCCAGGGCCTGGAGCAGCGTCTGCAGCAGGCGGCGGCGCTGGTGCCGGAAAAGGCCCTGCGCATCTGGCGGCTGTACCTGGCCGGCTGCGCCTACGGCTTCCAGCACGGCTGGATGAACCTGCACCAGATTCTCGCGGTGAAGCCGCGCGAGGACGGCAGTCACGACCTGCCCTGGACCCGCGCCGACCTCTATCGCTGAGCAGCTGCTGGAGTAAGATGCGGCTCGACTCCGCCCTCCGAGCCGCCCATGCCGCAGCAGCACCGCTACCGCGTCGCCTTCACCGTTCTGGCCATTCTCGCCGGCCTGCTGCTCAGCGTCTGGCTGGGCGGGCGCCATGCCGAGCAGCGCGCCTGGGCCGAGCGCAGCGTCGAAGCGCGCGGCCAGCTGCAGCTCTACGCCCAGTCGATCCGCACCCTGGTCGAGCGCTTCAGCTCGGTGCCCGAGGTGCTGGCGCTGGACAGCGACATCAAGAGCCTGCTGCGCGCGCCGCAGGATCGCCAGCTGCGCCATGCCCTCAACCAGCGCCTGGAACGGCTCAACGCCGCCGCCGGCTCCACCGTGCTGTACCTGCTCGATGCCCGCGGCGAGACCCTGGTGGCGAGCAACTGGCGCGACTGGAGCAGCTTCGTCGGCAACAACTACGCCTTCCGCCCCTACTTCCAGGACGCTCTGCGCGACGAAGGCGCGCGCTACTTCGCGGTCGGCGTGACCACCGGCATCCCCGGCTACTTCCTCTCCCATGTGGTGCGCGACGACGACGGCAGCCTGCTCGGCGTGCTGGTGGTCAAGCTGGAGCTGGAGGAGCTGCAGCGCGAATGGGTCGGCCAGCCCGGCGTGCTGCTGGTGGCCGACAGCTACCAGGTGGTGATCCTCAGCAACAAGCCGGCCTGGCGCTTCCGCGCCCTGCAGGCGCTCGACGAGCAGGCGCGGGCCGAGCTGGTGGAGGTGCGCAAGTACGCCGAACAGGCGCTGCAGCCGCTGGCCCAGGAGGTCCACCGGCGCATCGACGAGGATGCCCAGTGGGTGCGGGTGGACGGCCCGGACGGCAGCCGCGACTACCTCTGGCAGCGCCTGGCCATGCCCGAGGAGGGCTGGACCCTACACCTGCTCGGCGAGCCGTCCGGCCTGGCCGACAGCGTGCGCAGCTACCGCCTGGCCGCCGCCGGGGTGTGGATGACCCTGGCCTTCCTGCTGCTGTTCCTCGCCCAGCGGCGCAAGAACCAGCGCCTGCAGGCCGGCATCCGCGAGCGCCTGGAGCGCGAGGTGGAGCTGCGCACCGCCGAGCTGCGCCAGGCCCAGGACGGCCTGGTGCACGCCGCCAAGATGGCCGCCCTGGGGCAGATGTCGGCGGCCCTGGCCCACGAGATCAACCAGCCGCTGACCGCCCTGCAGATGCAGCTCGGCAGCCTGCGCCTGCTCCTCGACAGCGGCCGGCCGGAAGCGGTGCGCGAGGGCCTGCAGCGCATCGACGGCCTGCTGCAGCGCATGGCCGCGCTCACCGGCCACCTGAAGACCTTCGCCCGCAAGACCCCGGCCGGCCTCAGCGAGCGTCTGTGCCTGGGTGGCGTGCTGGAACAGGCGCTGCAGCTGCTGGCGCCGCGCATGCGCAGCGAGCAGGTGGAACTGCGCACGCGGGTGGACGACGAGGCCGAGGTGCTCGGCGACGCCATCCGCCTCGAGCAGGTGCTGCTCAACCTGCTGCACAACGCCCTCGACGCCATGGCCGACAGCGAGGCGCGCATTCTCGAGGTGCGTATCGCCCGCGACGGCGACGCCTGCCTGCTGAGCGTCGAGGACAGCGGCGGCGGCATCGCCGAGGAAACCCTGGGCCGGGTGTTCGAGCCGTTCTTCACCACCAAGCCGGTGGGCCAGGGCCTGGGCCTCGGCCTGGCGGTGTCCTACGGCATCGTCCGCGAGCTGGGCGGTGTGCTGCAGGCGGGCAATGGCGAGCGCGGTGCGCGGTTCACCCTGAGCTTGCCGGCGGCACCGTAAACCTTGTGGCAGGGGGCTTCAGCCGCGACAGCAGCGCCGATGTTTCGCGGCTAAAGCCCCGCCCACGGCCCGTGCACGCTCCGTAGCCCGGCTGCAGTCCGGGGAATTGGTGGTGCGTAGGGTGGATGGCGCTTCACCCATCCACCAGGCCATGGCAACCATGGTGGATGAAAACAGCGTCATCCACCCTACGGACCGCGTTGAATCTTGTGGGCTACACTGCCCGCCGTTTTCGAGAGGAGGTGCCATGAGCGCTCAGGTGATAGTGGTCGACGACGAGGCGGCGATTCGCGAGGCGGTGCAGCAGTGGCTGGAGCTGTCCGGTTTCACCGTGCGCAGCTGCGCCAGCGCGGCCGAGGCCCTGGCCCTGGTCGATCGCGACTACCCCGGCATAGTCGTCAGCGATGTACGCATGCCCGGCAGCGATGGCCTGCAGCTGCTCGACAAGCTGCTGGCGCTGGATGCCGACCTGCCGGTGATCCTGGTCACCGGTCACGGCGACGTGCCCATGGCGGTGCAGGCGCTGCGTCAGGGCGCCTACGACTTCATCGAGAAACCCTTCACCCCCGAGCGCCTGCTCGACAGCGTGCGCCGCGCCCTCGACAAGCGCCGCCTGGTTTGCGAGAACCGCCTGCTGCGCCAGCAGGTGGCCGACAAGGGCCGTATCGAGAGCCAGCTGATCGGCATCTCGCGGCCGATGGAGAACCTGCGCCGGCAGATCCTCGAGCTGGCCGGCACCTCGGTCAACGTGCTGATCCGCGGCGAGACCGGCAGCGGCAAGGAGCGCGTGGCGCGCTGCCTGCACGACTTCAGCCCGCGCGCCGGCAAGGCCTTCGCCGCGCTGAACTGCGCGGCGATTCCCGAGACCATCTTCGAGAGCGAGCTGTTCGGCCACGAGAGCGGCGCCTTCACCGGCGCCCAGGCCAAGCGCATCGGTCGCATCGAGCACGCCGACGGCGGCACCCTGTTCCTCGACGAGGTGGAGAGCCTGCCGCTGGCGCAGCAGGTCAAGCTGCTGCGCGTGCTGCAGGAGAAGACCCTGGAACGCCTCGGCTCGAACAAGAGCATTCAGGTCGACCTGCGGGTGATCAGCGCGGCCAAGCCGGATCTGCAGGGCGAGGTGAAGGCCGGGCGCTTTCGCGAGGACCTGCTGTACCGTCTGAACGTCGCCACCCTGCAGATTCCGCCGCTGCGCGAGCGCCGCGAGGACATTCCGCTGCTGTTCGAGCACTTCGCCCGCGCCGCCGCCGAACGCCACGGCCGCGAGGTGCCACCGCTGGCGCCCAGCGAGCTGGCGCGGCTGCTCGGCCACGACTGGCCGGGCAACGTGCGCGAGCTGATCAACGCCGCCGAGCGCCATGCCCTGGGCCTGTCCAGCCCGCCGCCGGCCGAGCGTTTCGCCGGCCAGGCGCTGGCCCAGCAGATGGAGGCCTTCGAGGCGCAATGCCTGCACAACGCCCTGCTGCAATGCCAGGGCAATATCGCCGCGGTGATGGAGATGCTGCAGCTGCCGCGCCGCACCCTCAACGAGAAGATGCAGCGCCACGGCCTGGCGCGCGGCGACTATCTGCCCGGCGGCGAGGAATAACCCCCCTCTTAGGAGTCCGCCTGCCGGCGATGTTGGTAACGCCGATCGCCCGCCGGTGGGCCAGGGCTTTGCTGGCCTGCATCCGGGCGACCCGATAAGCGGATTTTCGCCGACTGCGTCACAGGGCTAGGCGGATTCCCGCTCAGCGACGCCCCGGTCTCTCGATAAAACCCCTCTATTGCGGGCCTTTCAGGCCCTGGCACGGCATCTGCTATGACTGTTTCAGTCGCCCGGCAGCTTGCCGCCGCGGCGACCATAACAACGACAAGAGGTCTGCCCATGAACTGCCCAGTCTTCCGCGCCATGCTGCCGTGCATGGGCCGCCTCTCGACCGCGCCCGCCGCGGCCCTTGTCCGACGCTGCACCCTGCGCCGCTGATCGCGCACCGCCGACGTCGCCTGACCGGCGTCGTCTAGAGTGAAACTCTGCATAAAGCCATAACAACGACGGAGATACTTCCATGCGACTGACCAAGAAACTCAGCCTGTTCGCCGCTGCCGCGGCCATCACTGCCAGCACCGCGGTGCTCGCCGCACCGACCTTCATCAACGTGCTGACCGGCGGCACCAGCGGCGTCTACTACCCGATCGGCGTGGCCCTGTCGCAGCTGTACAGCAACGGCATCGACGGCGCCAAGACCTCGGTGCAGGCGACCAAGGCGTCGGTGGAAAACCTCAACCTGCTGCAGGCCGGTCGCGGCGAACTGGCCTTCGCCCTCGGCGACTCGGTGGCCGATGCCTGGAACGGCGTGGAAGACGCCGGCTTCAAGGCGCCGCTGAAGAAGATCCGCGCCATCGCCGGCACCTACCCGAACTACATCCAGATCGTCGCCAACGCCGAATCCGGCATCAAGACCCTGGACGACCTCAAGGGCAAGCGCATCTCCGTCGGCGCGCCGAAGTCCGGCACCGAGCTCAACGCCCGCGCCATCTTCGAAGCCGCCGGCCTGAGCTACGAGGACATGGGCAAGGTCGAGTTCCTGCCCTACGCCGAGTCGGTCGAGCTGATCAAGAACCGCCAGCTGGACGCCACCCTGCAGTCCTCCGGCCTGGGCATGGCCGCCATCCGCGACCTGGCCTCGACCATGAAGATCAGCTTCGTCGCCATCCCGGCCGAAGTGACCGCGAAGATCGACAACGCCGCCTACCAGGCCGCCACCATCCCGGCCGGCACCTACGACGGCCAGGATAGCGACGTGCCCACCGTGGCCATCACCAACATCCTGGTCAGCCATGAAGGCGTCTCCGACGAGGTGGCCTACCAGATGACCAAGCTGATGTTCGACAACCTGGATCGTCTCGGCACCGCCCACTCCGCGGCCCAGGACATCAAGCTGGAAAGCGCCACTCAGAACCTGCCGATCCCGCTGCACCCGGGTGCCGAGCGCTTCTACAAGGAAACCGGCGCGCTCTGATGCAGGGCGGGCCGTGGCACGGCGCCACGGCCCTGGTGGGCTGTCTCGGCAGCGTTGCAACGATCACCGGTGCGTATGGCCTCGGCGGCCACGCGACACCCTGCGGATCGCCGCCGCGACAAGGTTTCGAGACAGCCCGCCGGCGATGGGGCTGGCCGCATTGCGGCCGACCCATCCGACGCAGAATCGCGAATAAAACCGGCGTTCACAGGCGGTGGGTTTTGTTGGCGACTCTGTCTCCGTATCGAAGTAGTCACGAGGTTTGCACTTCATGAGTGAGCAGAATCAGGGTCTGGGCGCCAGCCCGTCCGACTGGCCGAAGGCGCTTTTTGCCGTCGCGCTGCTGTTTTCCATCTTCCAGATCGTCACCGCGGCCTTCCACCCGGTGTCGACCCAGGTGCTGCGTGCGGTGCACGTCGGCTTCCTGCTGCTGCTGGTGTTCATCAGCGTGCCGGCCTTCGGCGCCAAGCGCCCCTGGCAACCGCTGGCCTGGCTGCTGGGCCTGGCCGGCATGGCCACGGCGGGCTACCAGTGGTACTTCGAGGCGGACCTGATCCAGCGCTCGGGCGACCTGACCACGGCCGACATGCTCATCGGCCTGACCCTGATCGTGCTGGTGTTCGAGGCCGCGCGGCGGGTCATGGGCATCGCCCTGCCGATCATCTGCGCGATGTTTCTGGTCTACGGCCTGTTCGGCCAGTACCTGCCGGGCGACCTGATGCACCGCGGCTACGGCATCGACCAGATCGTCAACCAGCTGTCGTTCGGCACCGAGGGACTGTACGGCACGCCGACCTACGTCTCGGCCACCTACATCTTCCTGTTCATCCTGTTCGGCGCCTTCCTCGAGCAGGCCGGGATGATCAAGCTGTTCACCGACTTCGCCATGGGCCTGTTCGGCCACAAGGTCGGCGGCCCGGCCAAGGTGTCGGTGGTGTCCTCGGCGCTGATGGGCACCATCACCGGGTCCGGTGTGGCCAACGTGGTCACCACCGGTCAGTTCACCATCCCGCTGATGAAGCGCTTCGGCTACCGCCCGGCCTTCGCCGGCGGCGTCGAGGCGACCTCGTCGATGGGCAGCCAGATCATGCCGCCGATCATGGGCGCGGTGGCCTTCATCATGGCCGAGACCATCAACGTGCCGTTCTTCGAGGTGGCCAAGGCCGCGCTGATCCCGGCGCTGCTGTACTTCGGCTCGGTGTTCTGGATGGTCCACCTGGAGGCCAAGCGCGCCAACCTGAGCGGCCTGCCCAAGGACGAATGCCCGAACCCGTGGAAGGCCGTGCGCGAGCGCTGGTTCCTGCTGATCCCGCTGCTGATCCTGATCTACCTGCTGTTCTCCGGGCGTACCCCGCTGTTCTCCGGCACCGTCGGCCTGGCCCTGACCGCCATGGTCATCCTCGGCTCGGCGATCATCCTGCGGGTGTCGTCCAAGGCCATGCGCTTCGCCTTCTGGATCGCCCTGGGCGTGCTCTGCGCCGGCTTCTTCCAGCTCGGTATCGGCGTGGTGTTCGGCGTCATCGGCCTGCTGGTGGCGGCCTGCTGGTTCGTCAAGGGCGGCCGCGACACCCTGACCCTGTGCCTGCACGCGCTGGTCGAAGGCGCGCGCCACGCGGTGCCGGTGGGTATCGCCTGCGCCCTGGTCGGGGTGATCATCGGCGTGGTGTCGCTGACCGGGGTGGCCTCCACCTTCGCCGGTTACATCCTCGCCATCGGCCAGGACAACCTGTTCCTCTCGCTGGTGCTGACCATGCTCACCTGCCTGGTGCTGGGCATGGGCATCCCGACCATCCCCAACTACATCATCACCAGCTCGATCGCCGCGCCGGCACTGCTGGAGCTGGGTGTGCCGCTGATCGTCTCGCACATGTTCGTCTTCTACTTCGGCATCATGGCCGACCTCACCCCGCCGGTGGCGCTGGCCTGCTTCGCCGCGGCGCCGATCGCCAAGGAGCGCGGCCTGAAGATCAGCCTGTGGGCGGTGCGCATCGCCGTGGCCGGTTTCGTCGTGCCCTATATGGCGGTCTACTCGCCGGCGCTGATGCTGCAGGGCGACAGCCTGCTGGCAACCGTCTACGTGGGTCTCAAGGCCTTGCTGGCCATCGGCATCTGGGGCGCGGTGTTCACCGGCTTCCTGCAGGCCAAGCTGAGCTGGTGGGAACGTGCCCTGGGCTTCGCCGCCGGCGCCAGCCTGATCCTGGCCACGCCGATCAGCGACGAGATCGGCTTCGCCCTCAGCGTCATCTTCATCGGTCAGCACATCTGGCGCGCCCGTCGCGCCCAGGCGGCGCTGGCGTGATCGGCCTGTGCCTGGGGCTGGCCGGCGCTGTATGGGCAGAGCTGCCCGTGCCGGCCTTCACCCTGGCCTGGGATCACAGCATCGAGAAGATCCGCTGGGAAGAGGATTACCGCGTCACCGCCGAGGGCCTGGTCCTCGGCGAGGCGCGGGTCAAGGGTTCCGGCGCCGGGATGGAGATTCCCGACGGCGCCGAACTGCGCAATGGCAGCTGGCACTACAAGCGTCGGCTACCGCCTTTGCAACCCCTGCGAGTCGGGCGTACGCCCGAAGCCGGGGATTACCAACTCTGTATCGACCAGCGTTGTCGCCCGATGAGCGACTGGCTCGGCCCGCCACAAGCGAGCCAGCCGGCGTTGGAACTCTGGAGCTGCGAGCTGGGCTCCCCCGCGGCTGACGCGGGCTAGGTTCGCCAGAGCGGACCAGGCTTCCGGCGCCACAAGTGCCGGGCGGAAAAGAAGAGAACCCCCATACGGCGCAGGCCGGTGGGGGTTTTGTTCGTCTGCGGCCTGCTAGGCTTGGCTAACCACCTGCCCAGGAGATCTGTCATGCGCCCCATCTTTCGTTTCGCCCTTCCGCTCGCTCTCTGTCTGTCACCCCTGACGGCCAGCGCCCTGGACATCCAGCCCGGCGTCTGGGAAGTCAGCTCGCACAACATGCAGGTCGGCGGTCAGGCCGTGCCCGGCATGGAGCAGATGCTGGCGCAGATGCAGAACCTGCCGCCCGAACAGCGGCAGATGATGGAAAGCATGATGGCCGAGCAGGGCATCAAGCTCGGCGCCGGCGGCGTGCAGATGTGCCTGACCGCCGAGCAGATCGCCGCCCAGGACATTCCCCTGCACGACCCCGAGTCCGGCTGCAGCAACGAGATTCTCGAACGCAGCGACCAGCGCTGGCGCTTCCGCTTCACCTGCCCGGATGCCCAGGGCGAAGGGGAGACCCAGTTCGTCAGCGATCGGGAGTTCACCACCAAGGTCACCGGCACCTACAACGGCCAGCCCAGCAGCATGGAAAGCCGCGCGCGCTGGGTGGGTGCGGACTGCGGCAGCTTGCGCAGGCAATGATTTTCAAATGTAGATGTAAATAATTCGTATTGACGCGGGAGGCATTCTATTGCGAGAATTCTGTCGATAATTATTAGCATTTGCACCCATGGCGAATGCACTGCCAATGAGGCAGCCGGCTGCCAAGGGACGAATCGCAGCCATCGACAGCGCATTAGGAGAAGTCCCTTGTTCAGTAGAAAAAACCGCCTGGCCGTGGCGATTGCGGCCGCCTGCAGTTTCAACCAGGCCCTGGCCGCCGAGCAGGAACAGCTCGAGCTGGATGCCCAGACCGTGGTCGGTGCCGCCGAAGCGGCCGAAGTCGACAGCTACAAGTCGCAGCCCAGCAGCGCCGCGACCAAGCTGGACCTGACCCCGCGGCAGACCCCGCAGTCGATCTCCACCATCACCCGCGCCCAGCTCGACGACTTCCACCTCGACAGCGTCAACGACGCGCTGAAGATGGCCACCGGCATCCAGGTGCAGGAGGTCGAGACCGACCGCACCTACTACACCGCCCGCGGCTTCGACATCACCAACTTCCAGTACGACGGCATCGGCATTCCCTTCGTCTACGGCAACGTCGAGGGCGATATCGATACCGCGGTGTTCGAGCGCGTCGAGGTGATCCGCGGCGCCAACGGCCTGATGTCCGGCACCGGCAACCCCTCGGCCACCATCAACTTCGTGCGCAAGCGCCCGACCGCCACGCCGCAGGCGCGCATCGACCTGACCGGCGGTTCCTGGGACAAGCGCCGCATCGACGCCGACGTCTCCGGCGCGCTGACCGACGCCGGCAACATCCGCGGCCGTGCGGTCTACGCCCACGAGAACAAGAACTCCTACCTGGACATGTACTCGCGCGAGAAGAACGTGTTCCACGGTGTGCTGGAGGCCGACCTCGGCGACAAGACCCTGTTCACCATCGGCCATACCCTGCAGAAGAGCGACGCCAACTCGCCGATGTGGGGCGCCCTGCCGCTCAACTACAGCGACGGTTCGAAGACCGACTACTCGCGTTCCACCAGCACCTCGGCCGACTGGGCCTACTGGGACGTGCAGGAGAACCGCACCTTCGCCGAACTGGCCCACGACCTGGGCAACGGCTGGCAGGCCAAGGCCGTGCTGACCCATGTGAAGAAGGAGGGCGACGGCTCGCTGTTCTACGTCTACGGTACCCCGGATCGCACCACCGGCCTGGGGCTGTTCAGCTATCCCTCCGAGTACAAGGACAAGAACACCCAGCTGATCGCCGACCTGCAGCTCAGCGGCGCCTTCGCCCTGGCCGGCCGCGAGCACGACGCGGTGCTCGGCGCCAGCTGGTCGCGTTCGGAGCTGGAGGACATCTCCTGGTACGACTCCTCCACCGGCACCGCCCTGCCGCCGCTGGAAGAGTGGGACGGCAACTATCCGCAGCCGCGTAACGACGCCGGCACCGCCGGCAGCGATTTCACCGACCGCATGAAGAGCGTCTACGGCGCCGCGCGCTGGAGCCTGACCGACGACCTCAGCCTGATCACCGGTACCCGGGTGGTCGACTTGAAGAGCGACGGCACCAACTACGGCCTGGCGAAGTCCTCGAAGAACAGCGGCAAGGTGGTGCCCTATGCCGGCCTGGTCTACGACCTCACCGAGCAATATTCGGTCTACGCCAGCTACACCGAGATCTTCGACCCGCAGACCAAGACCGATATCACCGGTTCGCGCCTGGCGCCGGTGGAAGGGGTCAACTACGAAGCCGGGATCAAGGGTGAGCTGTTCGACGACCGCGTCAATGTCTCCCTGGCGGTATTCCGCACCGAGCAGGACAACGTCGCCGAAGTGGCGGGCATGGTCGGTTCCACCACCATCTACCGCGCCGTCGAAGGCATCACCAGCGAGGGCTACGAGCTGGAGGTCTCCGGCGAACTGCTGCCGGGCCTGCAGGCGATGGCCGGCTACACCTTCGTCGACATCACCGACGCCGAGGACAAGCACGCGGTGACCTACTCGCCCAAGCATATGTTCAAGGCGTCCACCACCTACCGCATTCCCGGCCTGGAGCAGCTCAAGGTCGGTGCCAGCCTCAATTGGCAGGACAAGGTGTACAACGGCATCGCCGAGCAGGATGCCTATGCGGTGGTCAACCTGATGGCCAGCTACGATATCGATCCCAACTGGAGCGTCTCGGCCAACCTCAACAACGTTACCGACGAGAAGTACCTGACCAGCCTCTACTGGAGCCAGGCCTACTACGCGGCCCCGCGCAACGCCAGCATGAGCGTCAGCTGGAAGTACTGATCCACCGCCGCATCGCCACGGGCCGGCTCACAGCCCGTGGCGACGGCGGATTTCCCCCACCAGTTCGGCCCGCTCCAGCAGGAAACGGTCGAACTCGGCAATCAGCTGCGGGCGCTTGATGCTCGACAGGTAGTAGTGATCCTCCACGTGCGCCAGCTGCGCATCGAACACCAGGGCGTCCGGCGCCAGGCCTAGCTGACGCAGGTGGTGGGCCACCACCCGCGGGTTGAGGTACACCGCGTCGACCCGGCCGCTCATGGCCATGCGCAGCAGCGAGTCGATCTGGTTGGCCTGGATCAGCTTGATGCGCCCGGCGCGAATCTCCTCCAGATAGGGCCAGGGGGTGAAGCCGTTCTGCGTGCCGAGCAGGCGGATGCGCGCCTGGCCCTGGCCGAGGTGCGCCGGCTTGACCAGGATGCCGTCGATGTAGGGTGCCGCCGGCTGGCTGTAGCGGATGGCGTGGCCGGCCTTGCGGTCGGCGTTCCATTGCGGGTGGTCGGGGAACTTGAGGTCGAGCCGGCCGCCGAGGAAATCGCCGAGCAGGCGCCTTACCGGCAGCGGCGCGTAGACGAAGCGGTAGCCGCGCTCGGCGGCGAAGGCGTCCAGCAGCTCGCGGGCGTAGCCGCGGTACTCGCTGCCGTGCACGTCGGAGTAGGGCTGGTAGGGTTGCAGCTCGACGCCGACGCGAATCGGCTCCTGCGCCAGGGCATCGAGGCAGAGGCAAAGGCAGAGCAGCAGGGCGAGCGGTGTCTTCATCGCGGGGTCTCGCTGACGGCAAGCAGCGGGCGGCCCCTTAACCATAGTCGCGGCTCAGAGAATCGGCGAGATCAGCCGCGCCACGCGCATGCCCAGTTGCTGCAGGCGGTGCAGGTTGCGCCGGTCGGCGTTGACCAGCTCGCGCGAGCGGCTGAAGTCCTCCTCCAGCATGCTCGCCACCTGCTCGGCGACGGCCGTGTCCAGGGTCAGCAGGCTGACCTCGAAGTTCAGGCGGAACGAGCGGTTGTCCAGGTTGGCGCTGCCCAGCAGGCAGGCGCTCTGGTCGATCAGCAGTGCCTTCTGATGCAAGAAGCCCGGCTGGTAGCGGAAGATCCGCACCCCGGCGCGCAGCGCCTCGAAGGCGTACAGGCTGGAGGCGGCGTAGACCACCCGGTGATCGGGGCGCGCCGGCAGCAGGATGCGCACGTCCACCCCGCGCAGCACCGCCAGGCGCAGCGCCGCGGACACCGCCTCGTCCGGGACGAAGTAGGGGCTGCTCAGCCAGACCCGCTCCCGCGCCGCCTGGATCGCCTCGACGAACAGCAGCGAGCAGGTCTCCTGCGGGTCGGCCGGGCCGCTGGCGATCACCTGACAGAGCACTCCCGGCTCGTCCTGCTTGTGCGGCAGCAGCAGCGGCGGCAACTGGTGGCAGGCCCAGAACCAGTCCTCGGCGAAGGCCTCTTGCAGGCTGGCCACCACCGGGCCGCGCACCTCCACGTGGGTGTCGCGCCAGGGCGCCAGCGGCGGCTTCTGCCCGAGGTACTCGACGCCGACGTTGAGCCCGCCGAGAAAGCCGATCTGGCCGTCGACCACGACGATCTTGCGGTGGTTGCGGAAATTCAGCTGGAAGCGGTTGAACAGCCCGCCGCGGGTGGGGAAGGCGTGGATCTGCACGCCGCCGGCGCGCAGCGCATCGATATAGGGCCGCGGCAGGGCGTGGCTGCCGATGCCGTCGTAGAGCACATGCACCTTCACCCCCGCGGCGGCGCGGGCCAGCAACAGCTGCTGCAGGCGGCGGCCGAGGGCGTCGTCGCGGATGATGAAGAACTGCAGCAGGATCGCCCGCTGCGCACCCTGCAGCGCCTCGAACAGCGCGGCGAAGGCGGCCTCGCCGTCGATCAGCAGCTGCACCCGGTTGCCGGTCAGGCCGGGCATCTGCGACAGCCGCGGCAGGGCGCGCAGGTGCTGGTAGGCCGGCGCCTGGTGCGCGGCCTTGGCTTCCTCGACCCAGGGCCGCCAGTCCTGCGCGGTCATGGCCTGGCGCATCTCGGCGTCGGCCTGGCGGCGCGCCTTGACGTAGGCATCGAAGCGGCTGCGGCCGAGCACCAGGTAGGGCAGCAGCGTCAGGTAGGGCATGAAGAACAGCGACAGGCCCCAGGCCAGGGCGCCCTGGGCGGTGCGCACGGTGAGCACCGCATGGATCGCGGCGAGCACGCCGAGGCCGTGGATCGCGGCGATCAGCCAGGCGAACAGGTGGGGGATGCCAAACTCCATGGACTTCCTCGCTGCGGGGGCCGTATCCAGCTGACCACGGGCGTTGCGCGCCGTTCGCCGGCCATCCTGCCACGGCCCCGCGGCGAATGGCAGGGGGCGGTTTAGCCGTTGTATTTGCCGCTTTCATGCAGTTCTGTTTCTGCATGAGCCGGTTTCATCTGTTACCCTTGTCGGTTCGACCCAAAGGTGGGTCGTCTTTACTCGAGGAGGGCAGACCGTCCTGTTCACGCTCGTTCAGCGAGTCAAACGCATCAAGGAGCACGCCATATGGGAAACGTCCCTTCGCATGACATGACCCCGCCACCCGTAGCGGCAACCCCCGACGGCATTCCGGCCCCGACCGGCGCTGCCAACCTGATCGACACCGACTACGTCATCGGTCAGGACAACATCCAGGGCAAATTCATCTTCTCGATGGATATCCACGGCAAGGTCTTCAGCATCTCCGCGCTGGTCGCAGTGATCTTCGTGGTGCTGGCCCTGGCCCTGCAGAACCAGGTCGAGCCGCTGTTCAGCGCGCTGCGCGACTGGCTCACCCACCACATGGCCTGGTTCTTCATCGGCGCCGCCAACGTCTTCGTCCTGCTCTGCCTCGGCCTGATCGTCTCGCCGCTGGGCAGGGTGCGCATCGGCGGCAAGGACGCCACGCCCGACTACAGCTACGCGGGCTGGTTCTCCATGCTGTTCGCCGCCGGCATGGGCATCGGCCTGATGTTCTACGGCGTGTCCGAGCCGATGTCGCACTACAGTTCGGCGATGGCCGGCATCACCGTCGGCGAGGACGGCGTGCGCACCGACTGGGCGCCGCTCGCCGGCGCCGCCGGCAACAGTGAGGAGGCGGTGCGCCTGGGCATGGCCGCCACCATCTTCCACTGGGGCCTGCACCCCTGGGCGATCTACGCCATAGTCGCGCTGGCGCTGGCGCTGTTCTCCTTCAACAAGGGCCTGCCGCTGTCGATCCGCTCGATCTTCTACCCGATCCTCGGCGAGCGGGTGTGGGGCTGGCCGGGCCACCTGGTCGACATCCTCGCGGTGTTCGCCACCCTGTTCGGCCTGGTCACCTCGCTGGGCCTTGGCGCCGAGCAGGCCGCCGCGGGTATGGAATACCTGTTCGGCATCAGCGCCAGCGACACCAGCAAGGTGCTGCTGATCGTCGCTATCACCATCATCGCCCTGGCCTCGGTGGTCGCCGGCCTGGACAAGGGGGTCAAGCGCCTGTCCGAACTGAACATGGCGCTGGCCCTGGCGCTGCTGCTGTTCGTCATCATCGCCGGGCCGACCCTGGCCATCCTCACCGGCTTCTTCCACAACCTCGGTGCCTACCTGCAGTACCTGCCGGCGCTGTCCAACCCCATCGGTCGCGAGGACGCCAACTTCAGCCAGGGCTGGACCGCCTTCTACTGGGCCTGGTGGATCAGTTGGTCGCCCTTCGTCGGCATGTTCATCGCCCGGGTCAGCCGCGGCCGCAGCGTGCGCGAGTTCCTCATCGCCGTGCTGCTGGTGCCGTCGCTGGTCTCGGTGCTGTGGATGACCGCCTTCGGCGGCACCGCGATCAACCAGCTGCTGGTGGACGGCTTCACCGGCGCCCAGGACGCCGGCCTGGAACTGAAGCTGTTCAGCATGCTCGGCGAAATGCCGCTGACCGCCATCACCTCCTTTATCGGCATCGTGCTGGTGGTGGTGTTCTTCATCACCTCGTCGGACTCCGGCTCCCTGGTGATCGACACCATCACCGCCGGCGGCAAGGTCAACGCGCCGGTGCCGCAGCGGGTGTTCTGGGCCAGCATCGAAGGGGTGATCGCCATCGCCCTGCTGCTCGGCGGAGGCCTGGTGGCGCTGCAGGCCATGGCGGTGTCGACGGGGCTGCCGTTCACCATCGTGCTGCTGGTGGGCTGCGTGTCCATCGTCAAGGGGCTGCTGAGCGAGCCGCGCTAAGCGCCGGCCTCGCCGCCCCGGAGAGCGCGCCTGCGGGCGCGCTTTTTTATGCGCGGGCCCCGCGACCTCGGGTTCGACACCCTCCTGTAGGAGCGGCGCCCCCCCATCGCCAAGCGCCGCCCTCGTCGCTATTGGATAGCCCCGCGCCGCTTGCGCCGCGCAGGCCGGTTTTTCCTTCTGTTAGCGTCGGCCTCCGCGTTCGGCACTGCGCCGCGCGCCGCGTCGAGCACGCGATAACTATAAGGAGCAGCCATATGAGCCATGCCCGAGGGTCCAAGGGGCCCAGTACAGCCAACGACGACGGCATCCCCGCCCCGAGCGGCGCTGCCACTCTGATAGACACCGACTACGTGGTCGGCCAGGACAATATCCGCGGTCGCTACCTGGTCAATCTCGATATCCACGGCACGGTCTTCATCGTCTCGGCGCTCAGCGCGCTGTTGTTCGTGGTGCTGGCGCTGGCCCTGCACAACGAGGTGGAGCCGCTGTTCAAGGCCGTACGCGACTGGCTGACGCAGAACCTGGCGTGGTTCTTCATCGGCTCGGCCAATATCTTCGTGCTGCTGTGCCTCGGCCTGATCGTCTCGCCGCTGGGCAAAGTGCGCCTCGGCGGCACGCTGGCGCGGCCCGACTATTCCTACACGTCCTGGTTCGCCATGCTGTTCGCCGCCGGCATGGGCATCGGCCTGATGTTCTACGGCGTGGCCGAGCCGATGTCGCACTACGACTCGTCGCTGGCCGGCATCGCCGTCGGCGACAACGGCGCGCGCAGCGACTGGGCGCCGCTCGGCGCGGCCGCCGGCGATTCCGCCGAGGCGGCGCGGCTGAGCATGGCCACCACCATCTTCCACTGGGGCCTGCACCCCTGGGCGATCTACGCCATAGTCGCCCTGGCACTGGCGCTGTTCGCCTTCAACAAGGGCCTGCCGCTGTCGTTCCGCTCGATCTTCTTCCCGCTGCTGGGTGAGCGGGTGTGGGGCTGGCCGGGGCATGTGATCGACATCCTCGCGGTGTTCGCCACCCTGTTCGGCCTGGTCACCTCGCTGGGCCTGGGCGCCGAGCAGGCCTCCGCCGGGCTGCACAGCCTGTTCGGCCTGCCGGCCGACACCACCACCAAGGTGCTGCTGATCGCCGTCATCACCCTGATCGCGCTGTGCTCGGTGCTGGCCGGTGTGGACAAGGGGGTCAAGCGCCTGTCCGAGCTGAACCTGGGCCTGGCCCTGCTGTTGCTGCTGTTCGTGGTGGTCGCCGGTCCCACCGCGCTGCTGCTGAGCGGCGTGCTGGACAACCTCGGCGCCTACCTGCAGTACCTGCCGGCGCTGTCCAACCCGGTCGGTCGCGAGGACGCCAACTTCAGCCAGGGCTGGACGGCGTTCTACTGGGCCTGGTGGATCAGCTGGTCGCCCTTCGTCGGCATGTTCATCGCGCGGGTCAGCCGTGGCCGCACCGTGCGCGAGTTCCTGATTGCGGTGCTGCTGGTGCCGTCGCTGGTGTCGGTGCTGTGGATGAGCACCTTCGGCGGCACCGCGCTGCATCAGGCCCTGGGCGGTCTGACCGAACTGCAGCAGGCGGCGCTGGAGCTGAAGATGTTCGTCATGCTCGACCAGCTGCCGATCAGTGCGCTCAGCTCCTTCGTGGCCATCGTGCTGGTGGTGCTGTTCTTCATCACCTCGTCGGACTCCGGGTCCCTGGTGATCGACACCATCACCGCCGGCGGCAAGGTCAACGCGCCGCTGCCGCAGCGGGCATTCTGGGTGCTGCTCGAGGGCGCGCTGGCGGTGGCGCTGTTGCTCGGCGGCGGCCTGGTGGCACTGCAGGCCATGGCGGTGTCCACCGGCCTGCCGTTCACCCTGGTGCTGCTGGTGGGTTGCGTCGCCGTCATCAAGGGCCTGCTCAGCGAGCCGCGTGCGCTGCCGGGCGGGGCCGGGGTGCTGTCGCGCGACTAGCGTCTGTGCGAGGAGCCCCTGGCACTGGAGAAAAAGCCGCGATGCCGCTGGGTATCGCGGCTTTTTTCATGGGCGTTCGGGGCGCACCGGCTATTCCCCTGCGAAGGTTGGGGCGCGGCTAGTGCCACAGCTCGCCCACCGGCGTATGCGTCCAGTGATGAGTGGCCGCCTGCGCCTGCAGCAGTTCGGCGGTGGCCAGGGCGTCGCTCAGCGCATGGTGCGCGCGGTACGCCGGCAGGCCGTAGCGCTGGCGGCTGTCGGCCAGGCGGATGGAGATCGGCCGTTGCCCGCGCAGGCGTCCCAGCAGGCCGGGGCGCCGCCGTGGATGCAGGCGCGCCTCCAGCGCCATGGTGTCGAGCAGGGGGAACAGCAACCCCTCGCCCATTTGGCGGCGCAGCGCCTGGTCGAGGAAGCCGCGTTCGATGCGGTGGTAGTGCACCACCACCAGCTTGCCGGCCAGGGCCTCGAGCACCTCGCCGAGCACCGCGTCCAGCGGCGGCGCATGGCGCACGTCGGAGTGGGTGATGTGGTGGAAGGTCACCGAATCGCCGTGCAGTTCGCTGCTGGGACGCACCACCCAGTAGCGCGCCTCCTGGCAGCGGATGCGGCGCAGATCGAAGGGCACCAGGCCGAGGCTGACGATGGCGTCGCGGCCCGGCTCCAGGCCGGTGGTTTCCACGTCCAGGGCGAGCAGCGGCGCCTCGCCCAGCGGCGTCTCGGCGGCCGGGCAGCCGGCGCGGTAGAAGGCCGCCAGGCGGGGATCGCGGGCAGCTTCGCCGAGCAGGCGCAGGCGCTCGGACCAGTTCGCGGCGCTCATCACAGGCGCCCCATGGGCTGCGCCGGATAGCGGAAACGGAGGAATTTCTGCGCATTGCTGACGATCTGGAAGGCTTCCTTGAGGTTGTGCCGTTCCTCGCTGCTGATCTGCTCCGGTTCGATGTAGTTGCTCAGCTTGCGCTCGGCTTGCAGGTCGTGCGCCTGGTGGCGGATGCGCACCAGGCCGAGGAATTCGAAGGCGTAGCGCAGGCCCTCCAGCGCTTCGTTGGGCAGCAGCTTGGTGGTGGCGATGGCGTCCAGTCGTTCCAGCGAGTTCTGCGCGCGGGAGCCGCAGGCCAGGGCGTGCACGCGGATCAGGTCGGTGAGCGGCGCGGTGCCGCGGCCCTTGAGGTTGATGATGTGTTTCTGCTGGCCGTCGGTCTCCATCACGAAGGTGCGGAAGAAGCCCAGCGGCGGCGTGCGATTGAGCGCGTTGCGCGCCAGCGCGGCGAGGAACGCGGGGTTGCCGCTGGCGCGGCTGGCGAGCAGGTCCTTGAGGTTTTCCACCAGCTCGGTGGCGCCGTAGACGCCGTCGAGGTCGAAGAAGATGCTGGCGTTGAGCAGGGTCTCCGGGTTGGGCTGCTCGATCCACTGGATGAAGTAGTCGCGCCATACCCGCAGCGGTTTGCGCCACTTGGGGTTGTTGGCCATGATCCCGCCCTTGCAGTAGGCATAGCCGCAGGTCGCCAGGCCGTCGTTGACGAACTGCGCCAGCTCGGCGAAGTAGTCGCCGTGCAGGGCGGGGTCGAAGCTGTCGTCGAGCACCAGGGCGTTGTCCTGGTCGGTGAGCAGCAGCTGCTCGTCGCGTGCCAGCGAGCCGGCGACCATGAAGCAGTAGGGCACCGGCGGTGGGCCGAGCTTGTGCTCGGCGAGCGCCAGCAGGCGCTGGGCGAAGGCGCGGCCGATGCCGCTCATGGCCTTGCCGACCATGTTGACGTTGGCGTCGTCGGCGACCATGCGCAGGAAGGTGGCGCGCAGGTCCGGCGTCAGGCGCTTGAGCTCCTCCACCGACTGCTTGTTGAAGATGCCGTTGACCAGATACAGGCTGCTGCGCGACTCGTAGCGGACGATATCGGCCAGGTTGATGACGCCCACCGGCACGTTGCGGCTGAGCACCGGCAGGTGGTGGATGTTGTGCCGCAGCATGCTCAGCATGGCTTCGAACACCGAGTCGTCGGCCTGGGTGGTGATCGGGTCGGGCGACATCACCTGGCTGACCGGGGTGTGGCCGGGCAAGCCTTCGGCCAGCACGCGGGTGCGCAGGTCGCGGTCGGTGAGGATGCCGGCCATCCGCTGCGCGGGGCGCTCGCCGGCGGCCGGCGCGGCGTCCTTCTGCGGCGCCACGACTATCACCGAGGACACGCTGTGCTCCGTCATCACCCGGGCGACTTCCTGCACCGGGGTGTCCGGCACGACGCTGACCGGCGCCCGGGTGACCAGCTTGCGCACGGTGATCTTCATCAGCTCGCTGGCCTTGCCCTGGCTGTCCTCCAGCGCCGACTTCAGGCGCGACTGGCCGACCAGCTCGACGAAGTCGGCGAAGCTGTCGAACTGCTCGCACAGCTGGTGGAACAGGACGCCGGGGATGAAATAGATCAGGCTGTCTTCCAGCGCCCGCGCCGACAGGCGCACGCGGTTGCCGCCCATCAGCCCGGCCTGGCCGAAGATCTCGCCCTCGGTCAGGCGGTTGTGCAGCTCGCCGCTGCGCCTGTGGATCTCTACCGCGCCGTTGCGCACGTAGTGCAGCTCATGGATCGGCGCCCCCGGCGCGAGGATCTCGCTGCCGGCCTTGAAGTAGCCGACCTGCACCTGGCGGGCGATCTCGCCCAGGGTCTCCTCCGGCAGCTTGTCGAAAGGCGGAAAGCGCTTCAGGTGATCGCGGATCTCGATCAGCTCGATCTGCATGGGGCGTCCTTAGCTCGCGGGTGGCCTCCATCTAAGCACAGAGGCCACGGGATTCGCCCCTCCGAATGCGCCCAGCGCCGTCGCAGGCCCGCCGGCGTTTATGGCCGGGCGGGGCAGCGGCTCGTGCCTCACCCCCAGTTCCAGCGGCTCTCGGCCACCGCGTCGTGGGCGTGCAGGCTTTCCGCGTGCACCACCCGCACGCGCAAGGCGCTGGCCTGCGGCAGCTGGCGCAGGGCGCGGTGCAGGCGCCGTACGGCATCTTCGCAGAACATCAGGTTTTGCCCGTTGGCCAGGGCGAAGGCCTGCTCGTCGGCGCGTTTGACCGCGGTCTGCACCGGCGTGCCGAGGGCGCGTTCGGCGCCGTCGAGCAGCGCCAGCAGCGGCAGCTCCTTGCAATCCGGGTTCAGGCGCAGTTGCAGGGTCGCCGTGCTGCGCTGGCTGTGCGGCGTGGCGAGGATGCCCCGGGTGCTGCCGAGCCAGCCGATGATGTCGGCGCGATCGAGGTTTTTGCCTGCAAAATCTTCGTTGAATTGCTGCTGGATCAGCTGCCGGGCCAGCGCCGCCGAGCACGGGCAGGTGGACGAATAGGCCAGCTCGACCTGCAGTTCGACCTGGAATTGGCGGCCGTCCTGGCGTGCGCGAACCTCGAAGGGGTAGTGCTTCCAGCCGCTCAACGGGCTGATCAGCGCCGGGCGCTCCAGCGGCAGCGCGCCGCGCAGAGTCAGGCTGGCGCTGTCCGACAGCTCGCGGTGGCTGCCCAGGCAGTCGTCCAGCAGCCGCTGCAGCGCCGGCACGTCCAGGGGTTGGCCGGCCAGCGCCTGCAGGGCCAGGTACAGGCGTGACATATGGATGCCGCGCGCGCCGCCATCAATCAGGCTGACGCCGATATCGGCCTGGGCCGTCAGCGTCTGGCCGGCCAGCCGCAGCGGCAGGGCGATGCCGGCCATGCCCACCCAGTCCAGCGGCAGGTCGTGGTGGGTGGCTTGGGCGGCTATGTCCGGCAGGGTCTGTACGTTCATCGCAAATCCGTGGGTTGCTGGTTCAATTGAATGTTATGTTATAACACTAAAAAATAAACCAGCCGATGTGCCATGACCCTGACTGTGCCTACCGAAGCCGAACTGCTCGCCCAGCCCGCCGACGCCTATATGAACGACGCCCAGCAGCGCTTCTTCCGCGCCCTGCTGCTGGCCCAGCGTGCCGAATTGCAGGCGCGCATCGACGAGGAATTCGCCGAACTGCGCGAGCGCGAGACCAGCAGCGACGTCGCCGATATCGGCAGCGCCGAGGAGCAGCGCCAGTGGCAGCTGCGCCTGCTGGAGCGGGAGAAGAAGCTGCTGGACAAGATCGACCAGGCGCTCGAACGCCTGGCGCGCGGCGAATACGGCTGGTGCGCCGAGACCGGCGAGCCCATCGGCCTCAAGCGCCTGCTGCTACGCCCCACCGCGACCCTGTGCATCGAGGCCAAGGAGCGCCAGGAGCAGCGCGAAAAACATCAGCGTGACCGTGACTGAACAAGGAACCCCCATGAATCAGCGTCTACCCGTTACCGTGCTGTCCGGCTTTCTCGGCGCCGGCAAGAGCACCCTGCTCAACCATGTGCTGAAGAACCGCGAAGGCCGCAAGGTCGCGGTGATCGTCAACGACATGAGCGAGATCAATATCGACGGCGCCACCGTCCAGCAGGACGTCAGCCTCAACCGCGCCGAAGAGAAGCTGGTGGAAATGAGCAACGGCTGTATCTGCTGCACCCTGCGCGAGGACCTGCTCGACGAGGTCAGCCGCCTGGCCAGCGAAGGCCGCTTCGACTACCTGCTGATCGAATCCACCGGCATCAGCGAGCCGCTGCCGGTGGCCGAGACCTTCACCTTCCGCGACGAGCAGGGCCGCAGCCTGTCCGACCTGGCGCGGCTGGACACCATGGTCACGGTGGTCGACGGGGTGAACTTCCTGCGCGACTTCCACGAGGCCGACAGCCTGGCCAGCCGCGGCGAAACCCTGGGCGAGGAGGACGAGCGCTCGATCACCGACCTGCTGATCGAGCAGGTGGAGTTCGCCGACGTCATCCTCATCAGCAAGATCGACCTGATCAGCCAGGCCGAGCGCGAGGAGCTGATGGCCATCCTCCGTGGCCTCAACACCCACGCCGAGATCCAGGCCATGAGCATGGGCCAGATCGCCCTGGACAAGATCCTCGACACCGGTCGCTTCGACTTCGAGCGCGCCGCGCAGGCGCCGGGCTGGCTCAAGGAGCTGCGCGGCGAGCACGTGCCAGAAACCGAGGAGTACGGCATCGCCTCCAGCGCCTACCGTGCGCGCCGGCCCTTCCATCCGCAGCGCTTCTTCGACTTTATCGCCCGCGACTGGGTCAACGGTCGCCTGCTGCGCTCCAAGGGCTTTTTCTGGCTGGCCAGCAAGTACCAGGAAGCCGGCAGCTGGTCGCAGGCCGGCGGCCTGATGCGCCATGGCCTGGCCGGGCGCTGGTGGCGCTTCGTGGCCAAGCAGCACTGGCCGCAGGACGAGGAGGGGCTGCAGGCGATCATGCAGCACTGGAGTGCCGAGGTCGGCGACTGCCGCCAGGAGCTGGTGTTTATCGGCCAGAACATCGACTTCGCCCGGCTGACCGCCGAGCTGGACGCCTGCCTGCTCACCGACGAGGAAATGGCCGGCGGGCCGGAGGCCTGGCGTCTGCTGCCCGATCCCTTCGGCGCCTGGCAGCAGGAGGCGGCCTGATGTTGGCCCTCAAGCTGCGCCCGGCGCCGCGTCAGGCGCTGGGCGAGGATATCCAGGTGCTCACCGAGGTGCTGCGCGACGAGGTCAACCTGGCTGTCTGGCAGCGCCGCCTGCCGGCGCAGATCGAGGACTTCGCCGCGGCGCTGCTGGCCCAGGGCGAATCCCTGGCGCAGTCCATGACCCTGGAGCTGGCGACGCCCGACAGCGCGCCGAATCTCGACGGCCTGGTGGCGCAGTACGCCGATCTGCCGGGCCAGGCCGCCTTTCTCGCCGACGTGGCCTGGCTGGTGCGCGCCTACGCCTGCCTGCTCGATGCCGAGCGCATCGGCCTGCGCCTGCGTGTGCTGGACAAGGCCATGTGCCCGCGCTTTCACGTCGACCACGTGCCGCTGCGGCTGATCACCAGCTACGCCGGGGTCGGCAGCCAGTGGCTGGAGGAGGGCGGCATGCCGCGCGCACGCCTGGGCGATGGGTCGGCCGAGCCGCAGGACGCGGCAGCGATCCGTCAGCTGCAGGCCGGCCAGGTGGCACTGGCCAAGGGCGAGAAGTGGCAGGGCAACGAAGGCCGTGGGCTGATCCACCGCTCGCCGCAGCCGCCGGCCGGCGAACGGCGGTTGCTGTTGACCCTGGATTGGCTGGCCTGAGGGCGGTTGCGAGGGTTTCCGTTGGGCTTCGTCGCGGGCTCCTCAACCCACGGGATGGCGAACCAAAAAAATAGGCCGGAGCGACTGCCCCGGCCTTAAGCACCAAGAGATCATGTCGACGCGTGACTCGACATGAGGGCCATGTGAGGTACCCGCAGTCATTAGGCGCTGTTTGGGTGACGTTTTGATGTCAGGGTTCGATCCAGGTGCCCTGATACTGGCTGGTGCAGGCCGGCTGCAGATACAGCGCATCGCTGGCCACGCCGTAGTAGTGGATGTCCTGCCGATACAGACCGCTGCCGGCCCGCGCCTCCTGGCACACGCCGTAGGCGCCCGCGGGGCACTGTTCGAGGAACTCCACCTCCACCTTCTGGCCCTGCAGCTGCGGCTGGCAGAAGCCCTCGCGGAACAGCTGGCTCGGGATATTGCGGTTCTCCTGGCACAGCTGCACGTCCAGGCGCTCGGCCTGGCTGTGCACCACGCAAGCCTCGCCCAGGGCCAGGCCGGGCAACAGGGAGAACGGCAGCAACCACGCACGCATCGTATCGACTCCAGAGCAAATTGCCGGCGAATCTAGCACGCCGTCCACCTGCAGTCTGTGCTGGCAACGGCAGCCAAGACCGTCGACCATAGGCCCATGCTCAGTCAGATCCCCACCCACCTGATCGCCGGCCCCCTCGGCGCCGGCAAGACCAGCCTGATCCGCCAGCTGTTGGCGCAGAAGCCGGCGGCCGAGCGCTGGGCGGTGCTGGTCAACGAATTCGGCCAGATCGGCCTGGACGCCGCGTTGCTGGAGCGCGGCGAGGATGGCGTCGCCCTCGCCGAGGTGGCCGGCGGCTGCCTGTGCTGCGTCAACGGCGCGCCCTTTCAGGTCGGCCTCGGTCGCCTGCTGCGCCGGGCGCGGCCGGACCGCCTGTTGATCGAGCCATCCGGCCTCGGCCACCCGCTGCAACTGCTGGAGCAGCTGCGCCAGCCGCCCTGGATTGGGGTGCTGGCGGTGCAGCCGATGCTGCTGGTGCTGGACGCCGCCGCCCTGGCTCGCGGCGAGGCGCTGCCCGACAGCCAGCGCCTGGCGCTGGACGGCGCCGGCCTGCTGCTGCTGAACAAGAGCGAGCACCTGAGCGCCGAGGACCGCGCCCGTATCGCCGCCGCATTGCCGCCGCTGCCACTCTTCTGGACCACCCAGGGCCGCCTCGAACTGGCGCTGCTGCCGGGCCGCTCCGCGCAGGGCGGCAACCTGGGCGCCGCCGCACTGCCCAGCGCCGCAGCGCCCCTGCCGCAGCTGTGGCGCACGCCGGACGAACCCATCTGCCTGATCCAGGATCAGGCCGAAGGCTGGAGCATCGGCTGGCGCTGGCACCCGAGCCAGCGCTTCGACCTGCTCCGGGTGCAGCGCTGGCTGGATGGCCTGGACTGGCGCCGGGCCAAGGCGGTGCTGCACGGCGAAGACGGCTGGCGCTCGCTCAATGCCCTGCACGGCCAGGCCGGCGAGGGCTGGCGCGCCAGCGAATGGCGCAAGGACTCGCGCCTGGAGCTGATCTTCAGCGAGGCGCAGGATGCCGCAGCCCTGCGCGTCGGCCTGGCCGCCTGCCGCGTCTCGTAGACCGCGTTAGCGGTCAGGGATGACTCTGGAACCAGGCGAGGATCTTGCCCGGCGAGCTGGCGAACCACTCGTGCCCGCCCAGCGCCTCGGTATGCCGCGCGGTCGGTATGCCCTGATGGAGCAGGCGGTCGTAGTACAGCTCCATGCTCCACCAGGGCACGGTGAGGTCGACGAAGCCGTGCACGAACAGGGTCGGCGGATGGTCGGCCGGCAGCGTCGGCACGCTGCACAGCGGCCCGGAGCAGGTGGCGTAGGAGCCGGACTGGATCGCCAGCGCCTTGAATCGGCCGGGGAAGGACACCGCCATGCGGCTGCTGTTGTAGCCGCCACTGGAGATGCCGGTGGCGTACTGGCGGCTGGCGTCGAGCGGGCCGAAATGGCCGGCGGCGATGGCCTCCAGCACGTTGCCGAGAAAGTCGTAGTCGGTGCTCAGCTCGTAGTGCTGCGCCAGCCCGGGGATATTGGTCTGCCAGAACAGATCGGCCGGTGCGCTCGGCGCAACCACCGCGTAGCCGTTGTCGAGCAGGCGCTGGATCAGCTTGCCCTCGTAGAAGCCGCCGAACGGCATATTGCTGTAGTAGGTGAAGTCGTCGAGCGGGAAGAACGAGCCCTGGTAGATCAGCACCACCGGCCAGCCGGCGGCCGGCGGCGTGCCCAGCGGCGTCTGGTAGATCACCTGGCGCTGGCCGACCAGGCCGGAATCGATCCAGGCGGACTGATAGCTGCAACTGACCTTGGCCGGCAGCAGCAGGCTCTTGGCGCGCTCGCTGCAGCGCGAGGCGGCCTGGGCCTGGAGGGTGGACAGGGACAGCAACAGCAGGCAGAGACAGGCGGTGCGAAGGCGGGACATGGCGGAATGCTCCGTTGTTGTTATGGGGACCGCGCATCGAATTGAAACAGGAATTCCGATTCCGTCAAGTGCCGCAGGCCGCGCCAATCCTGGCCTGCAGGCGAATGCGGCGGGCTTGAGCGCTGCGGAGAAGAGAAAAATAGAACCGGGGGCTTGCCAGGCTGAAACCAGCGTACTAGTTTATTCGGAACCGATGTTCCGATTCCGATAAAAACAACAGCTGGAGGTCATCGTGGCACATCAAGGAAGGGGCCTGGCGGCAGCCGGCCTGGCATTGCTCGGGGCGCTGCCATTCGGCGTGGCGCAGGGGTTTCAGACCCGTCATGGCGACTGGGGCGTGTCGCTGGACACCACCCTGTCCTACGGCGTCAGCTACCGCATGGAGGGGCAGGACAGCAAGCTGATCGCCCGCGCCAACGGCGGCACAGGCGACAACACGGCGCTGATCAACTCCGACGACGGCAACCTCAACTTCAAGAAGGGCGAGCTGTTCTCCGAGGTGGTCAAGGCCGTCTCCGAGCTGGACCTGCGCTATCGGGAACAATACGGCCTGTTCGTCCGCGGCCGCGCCTTCTACGACTTCGAGCTCGAGGACGACGAGCGTCGCCATCGCCCGATCAGCGACGCCGGCCTCGACGAAGCCGGCTCCAGCACCGACCTGCTCGACGCCTTCGTCTATGGCAGCTGGACGCTGGGCGAGCGCGCGCTGAACGCCCGTCTCGGCCGTCAGGTGATCAACTGGGGCGAGTCGCTGTTCTACCAGAACGGCATCGGCGCCACCAACCCGGTGGACATCAACGCGCTGCGCGCCCCGGGTTCGGAGATCAAGGAGGCCTATATGCCGACCGCCATGGTCTATGCCTCCTTCGAACTGCGCGACAACCTCAGCATCGAGGGCTACTGGCAGCCGGGCAAGGCCTGGGAGGCGTCGAAGATCGACCCCTGCGGCACCTACTACTCGACCCTCGACGTGCTCGGCGAGGGCTGCAACTACCTGTCGGTGGCGCCGCTGCAGGAGGCTATTCTCGGTACTGCCTTCGACAGCCCGGCCGTGGCCGCGGCCTACGGCGAGGCGCTCGGCCCCGGCTTCGTCAACGAGCTGATCCGCGGCTACCTGCCGCGCACCTTCATGCCGCGGGCGCAGGACATCGACGGCGACGACTCGCCCCAGTACGGCGTGGCCCTGCGCTGGTACGTGCCGCAGCTGAACGACACCGAACTGGGTTTCTACTACCTGCGCTACAACATGCAGGTGCCGATGATCGGCCTCACCGTCGGCCAGCCGGTGCTGGTGCCGGTGGTCGGCCTGCTGCCGGACGCCAGCAGTTCGCGCTACTACGCCGAGTATCTGGAGAAGCGCGACCTGTTCGGCGTCAGCTTCAACACCTCGGTCGGCGGCGACAGCATCTTCAACGGTCTGTCGCTGGCCGGCGAGCTGAGCTACCGGCCGGACACGCCGATCGCCCTGGGCCTCGGCGAGTACCTGCCGGACGCCCTGTTCGGCAACCTCGCCGGTCTGCCGGTAGGCACGCGTCTGGACGGCTACCGCGAGAAGGACATGGTCCAGGCCTCGCTGTCGGCCATCTACAACTTCACCGGGCTGCTCGGCGCCAACTCCGCGACCCTGTTCAGCGAACTGGTGGCCAGCCGGGTGCAGGGCCTGGAGTCGGACGTCGACTACTACGAGGCCACCAGCAGCGCCTACGGCGCCCAGGCCAGCCTGCAGCTGACCTACAGCAACGTGTTCAACCTGGTCACCCTGGCGCCGAGTGTCAGCTACCAGTACAGCATCAACGGCGTCGCCCCCCAGCTCACCAACGGCCTCGACGAGGAAGCGCAGAGCTGGTCGCTGGGCCTCGACGCCATCTATCAGGAGGCTTTCACGGTCGGCGCCCGCTACGTCGGCTACAGCGGCGGCGGCTTGTCGAACAAGCGCACCGACCGCGACTACCTGAGCCTCAACGTCAAATACAGCTTCTGAGAGGGAACGCCATGCATCGTCTGAATATCACCCTGCTGGCCTTCGCCCTGTTGGCAGCCGCGCCGGCCATGGCCCAGGTCGACGCCGCGCAGGCCGCGCGGCTCGGCCAGGATCTCACCCCCATGGGGGCCGAGCGCGCCGGCAATGCCGCCGGCAGCATTCCCGCCTGGGACGGCGGCCTGGCCAAGGACAGCGGCGCCTTCGACGCCAAGCTCGGCTACAAGGACCCCTTCGCCGCCGACCAGCCGCTGTTCACCGTGACCCAGGCCAATGCCCAGCAGTACCGCGAGCAGCTCAGCCCCGGTCAGCTGGCCATGCTGCAGCGCTACCACGACAGCTGGAAGCTCAAGGTCTACCCGACCCGACGCTCGGCGTCCTACCCGGACAAGGTGTACGCCGCGGTCAAGACCAACGCCACGACAGCCAAGCTGATCGAGAACGGCAACGGCATCGCCGACTTCCAGCTGGCCACGCCCTTTCCCATTCCCCAGTCGGGCCTGGAGGTGCTGTGGAACCACCTGGTGCGCTACCGCGGCGACAGCGTCAAGCGCTACTACGCCCAGGCCGTGCCGCACGCCAGCGGCGACTACTTCATGACCCGCATCGAGGACCTGTTCCTGTTCAACCAGGACGCCGGCGATCTCAGCAAGGGCAACGGCAACGTGCTGTTCTACTTCCGCCAGTCGGTGCTGGCGCCGGCGCGCCTGGCCGGTACCGAGCTGCTGGTTCACGAGACCGTCAACCAGGTCAAGGAACCGCGTCTGGCCTGGCTCTACGCCGCCGGCCAGCGCCGCGTGCGGCGCACGCCGAACGTCGCCTACGACTCGCCCGGCACCGCCTCCGAGGGCATGCGCACCACCGACAACTTCGACATGTTCTCCGGCGCGCCGGACAAGTACGACTGGCAGCTACTGGGCAAGCGGGAAATGCTGGTGCCCTACAACAGCTACCGCTTCGCCGCCAAGAGCAACAAGTACAGCGACATCGTCCAGCGCGGCCACGTCAATCCCGAGCTGCTGCGTTACGAGCTGCACCGCGTCTGGCACGTACGCGCCACGCTGAAGGCCGGCCAGCGCCACCAGTACAAGCGCCGCGACTTCTACTTCGACGAGGACAGCTACCAGATCCTGCTGGTCGATCACTACGACAACCGCGACAACCTCTGGCGCCTCGGCGAGTCCTACACCATCAACTATTACGATCAGCCACTGGTGTGGACCAAGGGCGACGCAATATACGACCTGATCGGCGGCCGTTATGTCATCGGCATTCTGTCCAACGAAGAACCGGCGGATCAGTTCGATATTGCCCTGAAACCCACCGACTTCACCCCGGCGCAACTTAGAAGGGACAGCGTGCGTTAATTATCGGCAACTTTCAGATAATTGCAGATAAGCCGAGAAAGTTCCTCTGGCACAACTTCCCTGGGCGTCGTGCCGAGGCTGCCGACCATGGTGAAGTAGTTCATCCCGGCCAGCAGCAGATGGGCGCACAGATCGGCCGCCTGGGCGGGATTGGGGTGGCCCAGTTCGGCCGGGTTGGCCAGGGCGATACGGCAGAAGGTCTGACCGATATGGGCATTGAGCTGATGGAAGCGCTGGCGGAAACGCAGGTCCGCCGAGCTGCGCCGGATCAGTGCGCGGAGCAGACCCTCGCTGCCTTCGAACTGGCGCACCAGGCCCTGGATAAAGGCCGCGACGCGCGTCTGCAAAGGCGTTTCGGCATGTGCCAGCTGCTCGGCGAGGGCATCGATGGCGCTGCCGCTCTGCTCGATGAAGCGCTCGTGCACGGCGTACAGCAGCACGTCCTTGTCGCCCAGCAGGCGATAGAAGGTGCCCACCGAGGATTCGGCCAGCTGGGCGATCTGGGAAATGCCGGTGTCTTCGAAGCTGTCGTTGGCGAGCAGCTCGGCGGCGACGTTGAGGAAGCGTTCCAGAGCCTTTTTGCTGCGTGCCTGGGTAGGGCTGGCGATGCTGTACATGATCAATTCTCGAACCGGCACGGGCCGATTCTAGGGGGTTTGGCAAGTCAAGGCAAATAACCGCTCCATTATTAGAAAGTTGTCTGGAAAGTTGATGGATTAACGCCCGGTGGATGATTCCTTTATTGCGAGTCAGGGCACTTTATTGTTTGTTGTTAATTAAGGAGTCGAGTGAGCTATGGACTATCTGCATCTACCCAGTGGACGCATCGCCTATGTTTGCCGCGGCCAGGGCCCGGCCGTGCTGTTGCTGCATGGCCTGGGCTCTTCCTCGCTCGACTGGCAGCCACAGATCGAGCACCTGGCCCGGCACTATCGGGTCTATGCCCTGGACCTGCGTGGCCATGGCCAGAGCGCGCCGCTGCGTGCGCCGGTGAGCCTGGCCGAGCTGGCGGCGGATGTGGCCGACTTCATCCGTGCCCTGGATATCGAGCCGTGCGTCCTGGTCGGCATCTCCATGGGTGGCATGCTCACCTTCCAGCTGCTCGCCGATCACCCCGAGCTGCTGCGCGCGGCGGCGGTGGTCAACAGCGCGCCGAGCTTTCCGCTGGACAGCTGGAAGATCCGCGCCCAGGTCGGCCTGCGCCTGCTGCTGGTGCGCGTGCTCGGCCTGCCGACGCTGGCGCGGCTGCTGGCCGGCAAGCTGTTCCCCAAGGCCGAGCAGCAGGCGCTGCGCGAGCAGCTGATCGAGCGCATCGCCGGTAACGACCGCACCTCCTACCTGCACGCGATGCGCGCCATTCCCGGCTGGAGCGCCTTGCCGCGGGCGGCGCAGGCGGACACCCCGCTGCTGGTGGTGGCCGGCGACCGCGACTACACGCCGCTGGCCTACAAGCGCGCCTATGTCGCCCAGTTGCGCAACGCCCGTCTGGAGGTGATCGAGGATTCCGGCCACGCCACCCCGCTGGACCAGCCGCAGCGCCTCAACCAGTTGCTGCAGGCCTTTATCGCCGAACATTCGCCGCCCGTGCCGGCCTGACGCGGCGCCGGCGCGCCGCTACACTGGCCAGCCGTCATTGGCTGCGGCTGGTCCTCTATGCAACTGCTTCCCTGGTCCCATTCCTGTTCCGCCGGCTTCACCCTGCGCGGCTGGCACAGCCCGCCCTCGGGCAAGCCGCTGCTGCATTTCCTGCACGGCAACGGCTACTGCGGGCGGGTCTACGAGCCGATGCTGGCGCGGCTGGCTGAGGACTTCGACCTCTGGCTGTGCGACGTGCAGGGCCATGGCGACAGCGATCACGGCGGCCGCTTCCACGGCTGGAACCGCAGCGCCGAGCTGGCGCTGGAGGCCTTCGAGGCGTTGCGTGCGCCGTTCGGCGAGGTGCCGCGCTTCGCCCTCGGCCACAGCTTCGGTGGCGTACTGACCAGCCTGATCCTGGCCCGGCATCCCGAGCTGTTCCGGCGCGCGGTGCTGCTCGATCCGGTGCTGTTCAGCCCGGCGATGATCGGCGTGATGGCGCTGTCCGACGTGGTCGGCCTGGCCCAGCGCAGCGGCATGGCGAGCAAGGCGCGCAAGCGTCGCCGGCAATGGCCGGATCGCCCCGCCGCGCACGCCGCGCTGCACGGCCGCGGCATGTTCCGCGGCTGGGACGAGGCGGCTTTTTCCGCCTATATCGAGCATGCGTTGAAGGAGGTGGCGGATGGCGTCGAGCTCAAGTGCCGGCCGAGCCGCGAGGCCGAGATCTTCGGTTCCTACCCGCGCCGCCTGTGGCCGTCGCTGGCCAAGGTGAGCACCCCGACCGAGGTGATCCACGGCGCGCGCAGCTATCCCTTCGTCGCCCGCTCGGTGGCGCGCTGGTGCGCGGGCAACCCGCATGTGCGCGGCCAGGTGGTGCCCGGCGGGCACTGCTTCATGCAGGAGCGGCCGGCCGACAGCGCCGAGCGGGTGGCCAACTTCCTGCTGCAGCGTGGCTAGGTCGTGAGCGCCGAGCGCGAGGAGGTCTGGCTGGCGCTGTCCGACCTGTGGCTGGACAGCGAGCTGGACGAGCCCTGGCTGCGCAGCATCGCCGCGGTGCTGCGCAACAGCGGCCTGAGCCGCGCGGAGCTGGAGCGAATCTTCCACTACGAGGTGGCGCCGGTGGTGTGGCTCAACCACTGGGTGACGGCCGGGGTCTGGGGCGCCTTCGACCGCGACTGGCTGGTGGAGGGCTGTCGGCGCAACCAGGCCCGTGGACGCTGGCATCGCGGCTGTTGCCGGCTGCTGCGCTGGCCGATGAGCTACGGCTGCCGCGGCGAATGGCGGCAGGTGCTGGCGCTGCTGGATGACGCCGAGGGCTGAGGGCTCACTCGGCCTTGCGCCGCCAATCCTCCAGGCGAATCACCTTGTCGCTGCCCTGGGTCGCCACCGGCTCCGGTTGGGCCTCGAGCACCGGATGCGGCTGCAGCTCGATACGCCCCAGGTGCTGGCCGAACATGCTGATCTGCCCGCGCAGGCGCTGCTCGCCGGTGACGGTGAACTCGAAGTCGTAGAGCCGCGCCAGGCGCCGGTGGCCGCGGGCGTCGCGCAGGATGGCCAGGCGGCGCAGGGCCACCGCGCCGTCCAGCAGCTCGACGTCGAGCCTTGCGCAGTGCTGCTTGGCCAGGCTCAGGGCGCGTTCGCGAATGCCGTGGCCGCGCCACAGCCAGGCGCAGAAGGCGGCGAACAGCATCAGCAGGAAGACATCGAACAGATCGATCATTATGACTCCGGCGGCGGGAGAGAGAGCTTAGCAGGCCGTTGAAAAACTACCTACGTTGCCATTGCTGCGTTAAAAACAGACTCGGAATGCTCATTTACAGCTCGTAAACTCCGCTTCCTCGCCTGTTTGACTCGCTGGCGCTCGCCCTTCGGGCCAGCCTTCGGCTGTTACTCCCGTTGGTCGTTGCGCCTTGCACTGGCTGCCTCGCCTACGTTTTTCAACGGCCTGCTAGCCTATCTGCCGCCCGCTTCTCAGCCCATGCTGTCGGGTGGACGCTGGGTGGCTCTCAGCTTTTCTCTTCGCTCAGGGCCTGGTAGCGCTGCTGCAGTTCGGCGCGGATCTGCCGGCGCTGGGCGGCCTGGCGCTGGCGGCGCAGGCCGTCGGGGGTGTCCGGCTGCAGCTCCGGTACCGGCGCCGGGCGGCCCTGTTCGTCCACTGCGACCATGGTGAAGAAGCAGCTGTTGGTGTGGCGCACCGAGCGCTCGCGGATGTTCTCGGTGATCACCTTGATGCCGATCTCCATCGAGGTGCGCCCGCAGTAGTTGACCGAGGCGAGGAAGGTGACCATCTCGCCGACGTGCACCGGCTCGCGGAAGATCACCTGGTCCACCGACAGGGTCACCACGTAGCGACCGGCGTAGCGGCTGGCGCAGGCGTAGGCGACTTCGTCGAGGTACTTGAGCAGGGTGCCGCCGTGGACGTTGCCGGAGAAGTTGGCCATGTCCGGGGTCATCAGTACGGTCATCGTCAGTTGTGCGGTTCCGGCTTCCATAGGTACTCCGTGGGCGGGGGATGGGCGGGACGCTGCAGGACGCCTGCTGTCGTGCCGGCTCGGCGCCGGGATCGCGGCGGCCTCCTGCAAGGACGCCGGCGGGCGCTCGCGCGCCACAGTCCACGGCCGGTTTGGCTGCCGAACGTCAGCGCAGGCCGTACTGCGCCTTGAGCCGCTGCACGCTGGCGTCCTGTTCGACGAGGAAGCGGTCGAAGCGGCGGATCAGTTCCGGGTGGCGGTAGCTGCTCAGGTGGAAGCTGGTGTAGGTCAGCGGCAGTTGCTGATCCAGCTGCAGGTAGTCGCTGGCCAGGCCCATCTCGCCGAGCTGGTAGCGCACCACCTGGGGGTTGGCGTAGAGCGCATCGAGCCGGCCGCGGGCGACCATGCGGATCAGGCTCTGGATGTCCTGGGTCTCCACCAGGTCCACCCCACCCTTGGCCAGCAGCGGCTGCCAGGCTTCGGCGGTGAAGCCGCGCACCGTGCCGAGCTGGCGCACCCGGGCCAGGCCCTGGCCGCGCCGTTCGGCGAGCACCAGGGTGCCGTCGACGATCTGCGCGGCGGCATCGCTGTAGTGCAGGTGCCGACCGGTCTTGGCCTGGCGTGCCCAGGCCGGGTTGTCGGGGAACAGCAGATCGAGGCTCTGCTCGTCGAGCAGGTTGCGGTACAGGCGGTTGATCGGCTGCGGCAGCAGTTCCAGGGTCAGGCCCTCGTGCTCGGCGAAGGCCTGCAGCAGGTCGAGGCAGTAGCCTTCGGGCGGGCTGCCGGCGACGGCGCGGTAGTAGGGGAAGTAGTCGTGCAGCTCAATACCGACGCGCAGCGTCTCGCCCTGGCCCAGATTGGCCAGCAGTGCCAGAGCCAGCAACAGCCAGCGTTTCATGCGTTTCTCCCCGCCCCTCGCCGTAGCAAGCTTAGCCCAGGGGGCGGCGTTCAGGCGTGGCTCAGGTACCAGCGCCAGTCCTGTTCGCCCACCTCGCCCATGAACTGGCGGTACTCGGCCCATTTGATCGCCAGGAACACCTTGAGGAACTCCTCGCCCAGCGTCTGTTTGGCCCAGGCGGAGTTCTCCAGCGCGCGCAGCGCGGTGAGCCAGTCGGTGGGCAGGGTCTCGCGCGCCTGCTGGTAGCCGTTGCCGATGATGGCCTGGCCCGGGTCGATCCGCTCGCGGATGCCCTTGTGGATGCCGGCGAGGATCGCCGCCGCGGCCAGGTAGGGGTTGGCGTCGGCGCCGCAGATGCGGTGCTCGACGTGGCGACTCTTGGCCGGCCCGCCCGGCACGCGGAACGACACGGTGCGGTTGTTCACCCCCCAGCTCTTGGCCAGCGGCGCGTAGCTGTTGGCCTGGAAGCGGCGGAAGGAGTTGGCGTTGGGGCAGAAGATCGCCAGGGCGTCGTCGAGCGTGGCCATCATCCCGCCAATCGCATATTTCAACAGCGGCGTGCCCTGCGGGTTTTCGCTGGCCATGAGATTGTTGCCGTCCGCGTCGGCCAGCGACACGTGCATATGCAGGCCGCTGCCGGCCTGGTCGCCGAACGGCTTGGCCATGAAGCAGGCCTGCAGCCCGTGCTTGTTGGCCACGCCCTTGACCAGGCGCTTGTAGCGCACGCCTTCGTCCACCGCCTGCAGCGCGTCGAAGCGGTGCTCCAGGGTCAGCTCGAGCTGGCCGGGGGCGTATTCGGAGATCGCCGTGCGCACCGGCAGGCCCTGCGCCTCGCAGGCGGCGTAGAGGTCGTCGAGGAACGGCTGCAGCTGCTCCAGCTCGTACACGCCGTAGACCTGCGGCGCCTGCGGGCGCACACCGTTCATCTGCAGCGCCGGTTGCGGCCGGCCGCAGGCGTCGCGGGTCTTGTCCAGCAGGTAGAACTCCAGCTCCACCGCCATCACCGGGTGGTAGCCGTCGGCCTTGAGCGCCTCGATGGCGCGCACCAGCACGTGGCGTGGATCGCCCGGGGTAGCCGGCAGGCCTTCGGTCGGGTGCATGCTCACCTGCAGCTGGCCGGTGGGCACCGCGCGCCAGGGTTGCAGGCACAGCGAGCCGGGGATGGGGTAGGTCCAGCAGTCGGCATCGGCCACTTCCCAGACCAGGCCGCTTTCTTCCACGTCCTCGCCCTGAATGGTCAGCGACAGGATCGAACTGGGCAGCGGCCGGCCGTGCTCGTAGATGGCCAGCAGCTCGTCGCGGTGCAGCAGCTTGCCGCGCGGGATGCCGTTAGCGTCGATCAGCATCAGCTCGATGCTGCGTACCTCGGGGTGGCGTTCGAGGAAGTCGCGGGCTTCCTGGGGGTTGGCGAATTGCATGGTGGTCTCTCACCTGATGGGCACGTTGTGCACCGGGGCGTAGGGTGGATGGCGCTTTATCCATCCACCGGGTATCGGTGGCCTGTTGGTGGATGAAAAGAGCGTCATCCACCCTACGGATTATTCGCGGGCGCCGGGAATGGCCAGCAGCTCGGTGAGGGCCTGGTCGAGCATGCCTATCAGCTGGTCCACATCCTGCTCTGTGGTCGAGGGGCAGCACAGGGTCATATTGTGGAAGGGGGTGATCAGGATGCCGCGGTTGATCAGGTACAGGTGCAGGGCCATCTGCAGCTCGTCGTGGAAGGCCGCCTCGGCCTCGGCGCCGGTGCGCGGCGCGGTGGCGCAGAACTGGAATTCGCAGCGTGCGCCCAGCTCGGTCACCGACCACTTGAGCGCATGCTGGCCGATCAGGCGGCGAAAGCCCGCCGCCAGTCTGGCGGCCAGCGGCAGCATATGGGCGTAGGCGGCCGGGGTCATCACCTGTTCCAGGTTGGCGCGCATGCAGTGCATGGCCAGGGCGTTGGCCGACAATGTGGTGCCCATGCCGCTGTGGCCGTGGCCATGGCTGCCTTCGCTGGCGCGTTTGCGCGCTTCGGTCATGGCCTCGGCCATCGCCGCGCTGCAGCCGAAGATGCCGCAGGGCACGCCGCCGGCGATGGGTTTGCCGACCACGAAGAAGTCCGGCTCGAGATCCCAGAGTTTGGTGCAGCCGCCGATATCGGTGGAGATAGTGTGGGTTTCGTCGATGATCAGCAGCGCGCCGTATTTGCGGGTCAGCTCGCGGCACTGATGCATGAAACCCGGCTCGGGCATGACCATGCCGATATTGGTCATGGCCGGCTCGCAGAGCAGGGCGCAGACGTCGCCCTGGGCCAGCGCGGCCTCCAAGGCGGCGACATCGTTGAACGGGATCGAGCGGCTGTACTGGGTCAGGTCATAGGCCTGGCCGACCAGGCCGGAGCGGGCCACGGTCTGGCCATCGCGATGGCGCACCATCACGTCGTCCACCGTGCCGTGGTAGCAGCCGTCGAACACCAGCAGGGTCTTGCGCTGGGTAATGGCGCGGGCCCAGCGCAGCACATAGCGATTCGAGTCCGTTGCCGTGGCGGTCACCTGCCAGAACGGCAGGCCGAAGCGCGCCGCCAGCAGCTCGCCGCAGACCACCGCGTCCTCGCCCGGCAGCATGGTGGTCAGGCCGTTGTTGCCCTGTTCGGCGATGGCCTTGGCGATCGGGTCCGGCGAGTGGCCGAACATGCTGCCGGTGTCGCCCAGGCAGAAGTCGATGTACTCGTGGCCGTCGACGTCGTAGAAGCGCGCGCCCTTGGCCCGCTCGACGAACAGCGGCACCGGGGTCGACCAGTCGGCCATCCAGTGCATCGGCACACCGCCGTACAGCGAATGCCGCGCGCGCTCGGCCAGGGCGACGGACTTGGGGTTGCGGGCCAGGAACAAGGCGCGCTCGGCGGCGGCGAAGCGTTCCACGGCGGCGGGGCTGATAGCGCTGGCGGTCATCTGGGCATACCTCGGTAAGAATCTGGCGGTATGATATTTTGTGATCACATATTAGTAAATGATGTCGATGAATCCGCTATATTTCGCCGATTCACGGTTTTTTGGTGATCACAAATAAGATGCGCCAGTTCGTCGCTTAGGCACAAAGCGCCGTCTTGAGTACACTCGTGCACATTTTTCACGGAGGCCGCCATGCGTGACTGTAGCCTGACCCTTGCCCAACTGCCGGCGCCGCCGCTGGAGGCGCTCGATGGCCGATAACCTGCAGGAGCAGCTGTACCAGAAGATTCGCGAGGGCCTGCTGGCCGGGCGTTTCCAGCCCGGCGAACGGCTGAAGATCCGTGACCTGGCGGCGCAGTGGGGCACCAGCCCGATGCCGGTGCGCGCGGCGTTGCAGCGGCTGGTGGCCGAGGGCGCGCTGGAGGGCGAGCCGCAGCGTTCGGTGCGGGTGCCGGCGATGACCCGCGAGCGCTACGAGAACATCTTCCAGGTGCGCCTGGGCCTGGAAGGGCTGGCGGTGGAACTGGCCACGCCGCGCCTGCGGGCGGCCGATCTGGCCCTGCTGCGCGACTGCGTGGCGCGCATGGATGCGGCCATCGAGCAGCGTCAGGTGCAGGACTACCTCCGCGCCAACAGCCAGTTCCACCTGCACCTGTACGCCGCCTGCGGCAACCCGGTGCTGCTGCGCTCCATCGAGTCGCTGTGGCTGCAGATCGGCCCCTTCTTCAACCGCCTGTTCACCGGCGCCGACCTGTCGTTGCGGCTCAACGACTTCCACGAGGACGCCTTCGCCGCCATCGAGGCCGGCGACGCCAAGGCCGCGCGTCAGGCGATGGAGCAGGATCTGCTGTACTTCGCGCGCTTTTTGCTCAACCTGCTGGCGCTGGAGCAGGGCGAGGGGTGAGGCGCTGCCCCCCAACGGCGTCGGGGGCAGTCCTGCAGGCGGGGTTAGCCGCCAGCATGGTCAGTGGGGCGGGCGGCACTTTCGCGGCGGCCTGACCCAGCGCCGCTGCCCGGCCCTCAGCTTTCCAGCCAGACGTCGCGGCACCAGTGCCACACCGAATCCCAGCTCTCGTCGGTCAGCTCGCCCTCATCGCCGTCCCACAGCCAGACCTGGCCTTCCACGTCCACCGCGTAGTAGTCGCGGCCGCTCTGGCACAGCGGCACCAGGTCGCGCGGCAGGCCCAGGCTCCAGGCCTCGGCGGCCACTTCCGGCAGGTAGGTGTGCGATTGCGGGTCGCTGGCGGTGACCGGCTCCAGGCGGCCGTAGACCACGTCGCTGACCTTGAGCAGGAACTCGCGCAGCTCGAAGGGCAGGTGGATGAGGATCTGCTCCTGGATCTCCACCAGGGTTTCCTCGTCCGGCAACTCCAGCGGCACCGGCACCGGTTCGTTGAGTTCGCGCAGCTGTTCGATGACTTCTTCCACGGGGGCAACCTCCTGATCAATGCGGCGGGCTTTATACCCCAACAGCCTGCTGGGGCGGTATCGGTGCGCGACGGCTTCAGCCGGCGTGGAAGAAGGCCAGCTTGTTGCCGTCCGGGTCGCGGAAGTAGCCGATATAGAAGCCGGGCATGCGTTCGCCCGGTGCGCCTTCGTCGCTGCCGCCGAGGCTCAGTGCCTTGGCGTGCAGTTCGTCGACCTTGGCCCGCGAGCCCGCCACCAGGGCGGTCATGCAGCCGTTGCCGACGCAGGCCTGCTGCTGGTCGTAGGGCAGGCAGACGCCGAACATCGGCTGCTTCATGCTGGTGCCGAACAGGGTCAGCCGGCCGATATCCACCAGCGGCTTGGCGCCGAGGCCGGCGAGCAGCTCGCCGTAGAAGGCCTTGGCCTTGTTCAGGTCGTGGGTACCGACTGTGGTGTATCCGATCATCCGCGCGTGCTCCTCGAGGTAGGCGCTATCACTCTAGCCGAAAGTCGACGGGCAAAAGAAACCCGGGACAAGCCCGGGTTGCTGTGCTGCGCGGCGCGATCAGTTCTGGCGGATGCCAGCGATCAGCCAGGGCTGGTTGTCGCCCTGGGCGCGTTCCAGGCGCCAGCTTTCGCTGAACGGCTCGCCCTGGTCGAAACGCGAGGTCTTGGCCACGCCGCTGAAGGTCAGGGTGGCGGTGGTCTTCTCGGCGTTGTCGTCGACGCCGTCCAGCTGCACGGCCAGCTCGTCGATGTAGGTGGACTGGAAGCCCTCGCCCAGTTCGGCACGTTCGCGCTTGAGGAAGTCCAGCAGCTGCGGGGTGACGAACTCGGCGATCTTGTCCATCTCGTCGGCGTCCCAGTGCTGCTGCAGGTTCATGAAGTGCTCGCGACCGGCGGCGATGAAGCTCTGCTCGTTGAACCAGGCCGGGGCGTTGATCACCGGACGGGCCGCGGCAGCGGCGTTGCCGCCGAAGATCGAGGTCGGCGCGGCGCTGGCCGGCATTTCGCGCTGGTAGGGCGCGCCGGCGGCGGCGACTTGCGGCTGCTGGCGGGCGCGACGGGCGGCGAGGAAGCGGAACAGCAGGAAGGCGATCAGGCCGAAGATCAGCATGTCCATGATCTGCAGGCCTTCGAAGCCGTCACCCATGAACATCGAGGCGAGCAGGCCGCCGGCGGCCAGACCGGCCAGCGGGCCGAGCCAGCGCGAAGCGCCGCTGGCGGCGGCCGGTTGGCGACCGGCGGTCGGGGCGGTGGCGGCCGGCTGCGTGGGCTGGGCCTGACGGGTCTGGTGGCTGGGCGCGGAGCCGAACGACTTGCCGCCGCCGAAGCGCTTGGCATGGGCCTCGAAGCTGAAGGTCAGGGCCAGGCACAGGACCATGGCGATACTGAGGAAACGCTGCATCACGGTTTTCTCTCTGGTGGAAAGGCGTGGCGGCATCTTGCCCGGCATGGGCGGCGATGACCAGTGACAGAATGTTTCCGGCTTTTGCTTTGCGCCGCGACGGTGCAGCATGGCGGTCGAGTCGAGCCTGTCCGGAGCCGCCACCTTGTATCAGCCGAAAGCCTTCGCCGTGAGCGATCTTGCCACCCTGCACCAGTTGATCGAGCAGAGCCCGCTGGCGACCCTGGTCAGCCCGGGCGCAAACGGCCTGCAGGCCAGCCATCTGCCGTTGCTGCTGGTGGCGCAGGAGGGCGAGTTCGGCACCCTCTACGGTCATTTCGCCCGGGCCAACCCGCAATGGCGCGAGCTGAACGGCGACACCGAGGCGCTGGCGATCTTCCAGGCCGGCGAGGCCTACGTCAGCCCCGGCTACTACCCGAGCAAGGCCGAGCACGGCAAGGTGGTGCCGACCTGGAACTACCAGGCGGTGCACGTGCACGGCCGGCTCGAGGTTTTCGACGAGCGCGAGCGCCTGCTCGATCTGGTCGGCCGCCTCAGCGCCCATCACGAGCGGGGGCAGGCGCAGCCCTGGGCGGTGAGCGATGCGTCGGCCGACTATATCGACAGCATGCTGCGCGCCATCGTCGGCTTCGCCCTGCCGATCCGGCGGATCGAGGGCGTGCGCAAGCTCAGCCAGAACAAGGGCGCCGCCGACTTCGCCGGCGTGCGCGAGGGCCTGGCGCAGTCGTCGCGGGCGGAGGAGCGGCGGATCGCCGAGGCGATGGCGGGTCTGAAACGCTAGGCTGTCGCCGGGCCGCCCGGGCGGTGCGCATCACGGCCTTGTCGGGATTGCGCCCCGGTGTGCGGTTGCTCCTGTAGCCGGATGCAATCCGGGGCTGTGCACGAGGATTTTCCGCGGATTGCCTCCGCGCCGCGCATGCGCGCCATTTCCCCTTCAGCGGCGCAGCAGCAGGGCCAGCGCGCCGCAGCGCAGCTGGCCGCGCAGAAAGGCGCGGAATTCGGCGGCGTCTTCCTCGGGGTGGCGCAGCCAGTGCACGAAGCTGCACAGGTAGGCGCCGGTGAGCAGGGTCTCTTCGGCGATGCGGCGCAGGTGCAGGGTCTCCCGTCCGGCGGCCTCGCGCCACCACTGCACGGTGCGGCTGACGCGCATCAGGCCGAGCAGTTGCAGGTGGATATGCCCGGGCTCGAGCTTGTACAGCAGCATCTGCCCGGTCACCGCGCGGTGCGCGGCGAGGCTGTCGAGCCAGGCCAGCAGGCAGGCTTCCAGGCGCTGTTCGGCGTTCAGTTCGGCGAGGTCGGGCTGGCGTGCGCGGGCCAGCATGGCCAGGTCGGCGCGGTCGAACCAGGCTTCGACCAGGGCGTCCTTGTCGCGATAGTGCGGGGCGATGTCGTCCAGCCCGGCGCCGAGGGCGGCGGCCACTTCGAACAGGTGCAGGCGCTCCCAGCCGCAGACGTCGGCCAGCTGCAGGGCGCTGTCGAGGATGCGGGCGGGGGTGAGGGCGGCTTTCTTCATCGGTTCACCTCGCCTTCGAGTATGGCCGCGCCGCCGCCACCCAGGGCCTGAAACGACAAACGGAAGCCGAGGCTTCCGTTTGCGGGCATGTCATCCGGGCTACGCAGTTCGTAGGGTGGATGTAGAAAGCGACAGCTACGCGCCCCGATCCACCCTACGCTTGTCCGGCTGCGACGCTCGCCTCAGCGCCAGTTGTACAGTTCCTTCTCCGAGACCGAATGCATCGGCGCGGCGAGGGCCTGGAAGGCCTTCATCGAGGCCCAGATGCGGCCGTTCAGCTCGCTCTGCGCGGCCAGCTCGCCGAGCACCACATCGGCCTCGCGCTGCATGGCGTCGAGCACCTCGTCGGGAAAGCGCTTGAGCAGGGTGCCGCTCTTCTTCAGCTGATCCAGGGCCAGGGCATTGTGGTAGACGTAGTCGTCGAGCATGTCCTGGCTGGCGCCGCGGGCGGCCTCGGTGAGGATCGCCTGCAGGTCGGCCGGCAGGCTGTCCAGGGCCTTCTGGTTGACCAGCAGCTCGAGCACCGCCTGTGGTTCCTGCCAGCCCGGGTAGTAGTAGTACTTGGCCGCCTGCTGCAGGCCGAAGGCCTGGTCGTTGTAGGGGCTGACCCAGTCGGTGGCATCGATGGCGCCGGTCTGCAGGGCGGTGAACACCTCGCCGCCGGGGATGTTGACGGTGATCGCGCCGAGCTTGGCCAGCACCTCGCCGCCCAGGCCCGGGGTGCGGATCTTCAGGCCCTTGAGGTCCTCCAGCGAGTTGATTTCCTTGTTGAACCAGCCGCCCATCTGCATACCGGTGTTGCCGACCACGAAGGGCTTCACCCCGTGCGGCGCATAGGCCTCGTCCCACAGCGCCTGGCCGCCGCCCTTGCTCAGCCAGGCGTTCATTTCCAGGGTCGACAGGCCGAACGGCACCGAAGTGAAGAACTGCGCGGTGCTGACCTTGCCCTTCCAGTAGTAGGCGGCGCCGTGGCCCAGCTCGGCGGTGCCGCGCGACACGGCGTCGAACACCTCCAGCGGCGGCACCAGTTCGCCGCCGGCGTAGACCTTGATGGTCAGGCGGCCGTCGCTCATGGTCTTGACCCGTTCGGCCAGGCGCTCGGCGGCGGTGCCCAGGCCGGGGTAGTTCTTCGGCCAGGCGGTGACCATCTTCCACTGGTAGGTCTGCGCCGGGGCGGCGGCCTGCTCGCTGCCGGCCTGGTCGTCCTTGCAGCCGGCCAGGCCGAGGGCGGCCAGCAGGGCCGCGGTGGCGGTGAAGAGATGACGGCGATTCATCGGGGCTTCCTTATTGTGGGTTCTCAATCCCGTGGTCCGGAGGCGAATCGGGACGATGGTCAAAGCGCCTCCAGCTTGGCGTAGCTGAGCATCAGCCACTTGCTGCCTTCGCTTTCGAAATTCACCTGCACCCGCGCCTGCGCGCCGGCACCCTCGAAATTGAGGATGGTGCCCTCGCCGAACAGGCTGTGACGCACGCGCTGGCCCAGGTTGAAGGGGGTCTGCGGCACGGCGCTGCCGGCGAACAGGCTGCCACCGCCCATCGCACTGGTGCTCAGCGGGCGGCTGACACTGTTGCTCAGGCGCACTTCCTGAATCAGCGGTGCGGGGATTTCGCGGACGAAGCGCGACACCTTGTTGTAGGTCTCGCTACCGTAGAGACGGCGGGTCTCGGCGTAGCTGATCACCAGCCTGTGCATGGCACGGGTAATGCCGACATAGGCCAGGCGGCGTTCTTCTTCCAGGCGGCCCGGTTCTTCCAGGCTCATCTTGTGCGGGAACAGACCCTCTTCCATGCCGACCAGGAACACCAGGGGGAATTCCAGGCCCTTGGCGCTGTGCAGGGTCATCAGCTGAATGCTGTCCTCGTTCTCGGCGGCCTGGGTGTCGCCGGCCTCCAGCGAGGCGTGGGTGAGGAAGGCCTGCAGCGGGGTCAGCTCCTCGTCTTCGTCGTTCTCGAAGGCGCGCGCGGCGCTGACCAGTTCTTCCAGGTTCTCCACCCGCGCCTGGCCCTTCTCGCCCTTTTCCGCCTGGTGATAGGCGATCAGCCCGCTCTGCTCGATGACGGTCTGGGTCATCAGGTGCAGGGGCATGGCCAGGACCTTCTCGGCCAGGGTCTCGATCAGCTCGATAAAGCCGGCCAGGGCAGTGGAGGCGCGTCCCGGCAAAGCCTTGCCCGCCAGCATCAGGCGAATCGCTTCCCACATGTGCACGTCGTGGGCGCGGGCGTATTCGCGGATGCTCTCGATGGTCTTCTCGCCGATGCCGCGCGCCGGCACGTTGACGATGCGCTCCAGCGCCGCGTCGTTGCCGCGGCCGTCGAGCAGGCGCAGGTAGGCCATGGCGTTCTTGATCTCGGCGCGCTCGAAGAAGCGCTGGCCGCCGTAGATGCGGTAGGGGATCTTCTCGCGCAGCAGCGCCTCTTCCAGCACCCGCGACTGGGCGTTGGAGCGGTAGAGGATGGCGATCTCGCTGCGCTTGAGGCCTTCCTTGCGCAGCGCGTCCTCGATGCTCTCGACCACGTAGCGCGCTTCGTCGTGCTCGTTGAACGCGGCGTACAGCGCCAGCGGCTCGCCGTCGTCGCCGTCGGTCCAGAGTTCCTTGCCCAGGCGCCCCTGGTTGTTGGCGATCAGCGCGTTGGCGGCCTTGAGGATGCCGGCGGTGGAGCGGTAGTTCTGCTCCAGGCGGATCAGCTGGGTATCGGGGAAGTCGCTGGAGAACTGCTGGATGTTCTCGATCCGCGCGCCGCGCCAGCCGTAGATCGACTGGTCGTCGTCGCCCACCACCATCAGGCTGTCGCCGCCCTGGGCCAGCAGACGCAGCCAGGCGTACTGCACGGCGTTGGTGTCCTGGAACTCGTCGACCAGGATATGGCGGAAGCGCCGCTGGTAGTGCTCGAGCAGGCCCGGCTTGTCGCGCCACAGGTCGAGGGCGCGCAGCAGCAGTTCGGAGAAGTCGATCACCCCGGTGCGCGCGCAGGCCGCCTCGTAGGCCTCGTAGATGCCGCGCATGGTGGCCAGGAACAGGTCGCCGCCGGCCTGGATATGCGCCGGGCGCAAGCCCTCGTCCTTTTGCCCGTTGATAAACCACTGCGCCTGCTTGGCCGGCCAGCGCTGCTCGTCCAGGCCCAGCTCGCGGATCACCCGCTTGATCAGGCGCTGCTGGTCGTCGGAGTCGAGAATCTGGAAGTTCTCCGCCAGCCCGGCTTCCTGCCAGTGCGCGCGCAGCAGGCGATGGGCCAGGCCGTGGAAAGTGCCGACCCACATGCCGGCCGGGTTGTGGCCGAGCATCTGCTCGATGCGCGCGCGCATCTCGGCGGCGGCCTTGTTGGTGAAGGTCACCGACAGGATCGAATGGGGCGAGGCGCCCACCGCCTGGATCAGCCAGGCGATGCGGTGCACCAGCACGCGGGTCTTGCCGGAACCGGCGCCGGCCAGCACCAGTTGGCGCCCGAGCGGGGCGGCCACGGCCTGGACCTGGGCGTCGTTGAGAGAAGCGATCAGGAGTTCGGGGTCGTTTTGCATCGCGGCATTCTAGGGGGCGCGGCCACGCCGGGCAAACCGCGCGCGGCGCACGGCGGCAGCTGACGACCGGCGGGTCAGCGCGGCGACCGGCAAACCAGGGCGGCGGCGGCGCGGACGGCCCGTCGAAAGTTAGGCGCGAGCGGGTGAAATTGGTCACATCTTGGTTGGGCGATGCGTCTGTCTCGGGTATTCTGCCGCGACGCCTAGGCACCATTACAAGAAAATCGCCTATGACCGCCACCACTAGCGCCGTAGTCCCTGAAGTGACGCTGGATCCGTACGCGGCCGAACAGCTGTTCGCCACGGATATCGCCGTCGAACGTACCCGCCTGCTCTACCAGGGCTCGCGCCTGCCCACCCTGTTGATGCTGCTCACCGGCCTGGCCTGTGCCTTCCTGTTATGGAGCGAGCAGCGCGCGCCGCTGCTGGCCGCCTGGCTGGGCTGGATGGTGCTGCTGGTATTGCTGCGCCTGGTGCAGGTCAAGGCCTTCGACGCCGCGCTGCCCAGCCGCCAGGCCGAAGCCCACTGGCGCCGGCGCTTCCTGTTCGGCGCCGGCGCCTCGGGGCTGACCCTGGCCTTCGCCGCCATCGTCCTGGTGCCGGCCGATGCCTTCTATCAGCAGGCGCTGCTCTACGGCCTGATCGCCGCGGCGATCCTCTCCGCCAGCGTCGCCTACGCCGTCAGCCTGCCGGCCTTCCTCACCTTCGCCTTGCCCTGCCTGCTGCCCTCGGTGACCTTCCTGCTGGCCGAAGGCAACAACCTGCAGCGCGGCTGGGGCGGGCTCGGCGTGATCCTCTCGCTGGCCTTGCTGGTGGTGGCCTGGCAGGTCAACCGCCTGGTCCAGCGCAGCCTGCTGCAGCGTTTTCACAACCAGGCGCTGATCGCCAACCTGGAGCACGCCAAACAGCGTGCCGAAGGGCTCAATGAAGAACTGGCGCGTGAGGTGGAGCAGCGTCGCCGTGCCGAGCGCGAATTGCGCGGCGCCCATGGCGAGCTGGAAATGCGCGTGGCCGAGCGCACCCTGGAACTGGACGAGGCGACCCACGCCCTGGGCAAGAGCCAGGCGCGCCTGGCCCTGGCCCTGGAGGCCAGCGAACTGGGCCTGTGGGACTGGGATCTGGAAAGCGACCAGGTGCACCACTCGCACCTGCGCGAGCTGTTCGGCCTGGACGCCGAGCAGGTGCAGGTGATGCTGCGCGACCTGACCCCGCGCCTGCACCCGGACGACCTGCCGACGCTGCGCCGCGCCCTGGTCGAGCATATGAAGGGGCGCAGCGACGGCTATCAGGTGGAATACCGGTTCAAGCACGCCGACGGCCACTGGCTGTGGATCGAGGACCGTGGTCGCGCGGTGGAGCGCGACGCCGCCGGGCGCGTGCGGCGCATGCTCGGCACCCGCCGCGACGTCAGCGCGCGGCGTCAGCAGGAGCAGCAGCAGCGCCTGGCGGCCACGGTGTTCGAGGCGGCCAGCGAGGGCATCTTCATCCTCGACCCGGACTACCGCCTGCTGGCGGTCAACCGCGCGTTCAGCGCGGTGACCGGCTACGCCCGCGAGGAGGTGCTGGGGCGCACGGTGACCAGCCTGATCGGCAGCCGCGAGATGCGCCGCCAGTACCAGCTGATCCGCCAGGAGCTGGACGGCAGCGGCAGCTGGCAGAGCGAGCTGATCGAGACGCGCAAGAGCGGCGAGCTCTACCCGCAATGGCTGCAGCTCAACCTGGTGCGCGACGCCAGCGGGCGGCCCAGCCATATCGTCGGCTTCTTCGCCGACCTCAGCGCGCGGCGCGAGGCCGAGGAGCGGCTGCGCTACCTGTCGCACTACGACGAACTGACCGGCCTGGCCAACCGCAGCCTGTTCAAGGAGCGCCTGCACGAGGCCAGCCAGCGCGCGCGGCAGAGCGGGCGCAGCGTCGCCCTGCTGCATATCGACCTGGACCGCTTCAAGCTGCTCAACGACAGCCTCGGCCACGAGGTCGCCGACCAGCTGCTGCGGCAGATGAGCCGCCGCCTGACCCAGGCGGTGCCGGAGGCCGACTGCATCGCGCGGCTGTCCGGCGACGAGTTCGCCATCATCCTCGATGCCTACGGCAGCCTGTCCAGCCTGGCGCGGGTGGCCAGCCGGCTGCTGGCCAAGCTGCGCGTGCCGATGGACGTCGGCGGCCACGAACTGGTGGTCAGCGCCTCGCTGGGCATCAGCCTGCTGCCGGACTACGCGCGCGAGATCAGCGCGCTGATCAGCCAGGCCAACATGGCCGTGCAGCACGCCAAGCACCTGGGCGGCAACACCTTCCAGTTCTTCACCGACAACCTGCAGGCCTGCACCCTGGAGCGCCTGCAGCTGGAGAACCAGCTGCGCAAGGCGATCGAGGAGGGCCAGCTGGAGGTGTTCTACCAGCCCAAGCTGTGCCTGGCCGACGACAGCCTGAATGCCGCCGAGGCGCTGGTGCGCTGGCGCCATCCGCAGCAGGGGCTGGTGCCGCCCGGCGAGTTCATCGGCCTGGCCGAGGAAACCGGGCTGATCGCGCCGATCGGCGAATTCGTCCTGCGCCAGGCCTGTCGGCAGGCGCGCGAGTGGCAGCGCCAGGGCCTGGCGGAGATCCGCGTGTCGGTGAACATCTCGGTGCACCAGCTGCGCCAGGGCAACCTGACCAGCCTGGTGCGCCAGGTGCTGGAGGAAACCGACCTGGCGCCGCGATACCTGGAGCTGGAGCTGACCGAGAGCCAGCTGCTGGACAACGTCGACAGCGTCATCGCCACCTTCCGCCAGCTGCGCGAGCTGGGGGTGAAACTGGCGATCGACGACTTCGGCACCGGCTACTCCTCGCTCAGCTACCTCAAGCGCTTCCCGGTGCACTACGTGAAGATCGACCAGACCTTTATCCGCGACCTGTCGCCGGGCGGCGAGGACGCGGCGATCACCCGCGCGATCATCGCCATGGCCCACAGCCTGGAGCTCAAGGTGGTGGCCGAGGGGGTGGAGACCCAGGCGCAGATGGATTTCCTCAAGAGCCAGCACTGCGACGAGATCCAGGGTTTCCTCATCAGCCGGCCGGTGGAGGCCGAGGCCTTCGCCGCCTTGCTGCGTGCGCAGATCGACGCCCCGGTGTACTGAGGCTGTTCCCTCCCTACCCAGGCGCCGCGGGGACGGCCGGGCCGACCGAATCAAAGATGGCTGCCGGCGTGCGCCGTCCTGGGGGATGCTGGGGGCTCCCGCTCACGACAAGGAGTTCCCGATGGCCGAAGCCCCATCCCTGAGCCTTGGCCAGCGCCTGCTGCTGGCTTCGCAGCGCATGGCGCCGGTGCCGGTGAAGGCGGCCCTGGTGCAGAAGCTCGGCGCCGAGCAGGCGGCGCAGCTGTCGCCGCATCTGCCGCCGGCGCAGCTGCGCGAGCTGATCCTGGCGCTGCCCGTCGAGTTCCTCGCGCAGGTCACCACCCACCTCGACCCGCAGCTGATCCTCGCCACCTACCTCAGCCTGCCCGACAGCCTGCACCTGGAGGTGGCGCGCCGGCTTTGCGTGATCGGCGCCTTCGCCACCGCCGCGCGCTACGCCGAATGCCTGTCGGCCAGGCAGGTCAAGGTGCTGATCTACGGCATCAACGACGCCGACCACGTGCTGCAGATCGCCCGCCATATCCTCGATATCGAGCTGATCGTGCAGAGCCTGCGCAGCTTCTCCACCGCCTACCTGTGCAAGCTGACCGAGGCGGCGGCGGCCGACGACAACGTCGCGGTGTCCGCCCGGGTGCTCGCCGGCCTGCCGTTGCCGCGCCAGGCGGATGTCTGCGCCCACCTCAGACCGGCCGTGCTGCGCGAGCTGCTGCCGCAGCTGCTGGCCGCCAACCCGCAACTGCGCGACTTGCTGCCTGAACGCCTGCAGCAGACGATCCTGGCCTAGGCTGCGCCGCCGGCCCTCACTTGGCGAACAGCTGGCCGATATCCTTGAACGCCTTGAACTCCAGGGCGTTGCCGCAGGGATCGAGCAGAAACAGGGTGGCCTGCTCGCCGACCTGGCCGGCAAAGCGCACGTGGGGCTCGATGACGAAGGCCGTGCCACGTGCCTGCAGGCGCTCGGCCAGCGCCTGCCAGTCGTCCCAGGCCAGCACCACGCCGAAATGCGGCACCGGCACGTCGTGACCGTCCACCGGGTTGCGGTGCGCCGCCTCCTGGTGCGCCATCTTCGGCGCTTCATGGATCACCAGCTGGTGGCCGAAGAAGTCGAAATCCACCCAGTGCTCGCTGCTGCGGCCTTCGGCGCAGCCGAACAGCTCGCCATAGAAGTGCCGCGCCGCGGCCAGGTCGTACACGGGAATCGCCAGGTGAAAGGGAGCTAGGGCCATTGCGGAGTTCCTCTTGGTTGTTCGCCCCCAGCCTAGCAACAGCCAAATCGATTGAAAGCGAATATCCTTGCTCGCAAGCTCAAATAATTTTGATGGATTGCCGATGCTGCGCGAGTTCAAGACCTTCGTCGCCGTCGCCCGCCTGGGCACCTTCGCCGCCGCCGGCCAGCAGGTCGGCCTGACTCAGTCGGCGGTCAGCGCGCAGATGCGCGTGCTGGAACAGCAGCTGGGCGTGCGTCTGTTCGACCGCAGCGGCCGCGCCGCCGTGCTCAACGCCGCCGGCCGGCATGCCCTGCCGCTGGCTGAGCAGATGCTGGCGCTGTACGCGCAGATGGCGCTGCCGCAGGCGGCGGACCAGTGGCAGGGTGAGCTGCGCGTCGGCGCCATCGCCACCCTGCAGACCGGCTTGCTGGCCGAGGCGCTGCCGCGCTTTCGCCAGCTGGCGCCGCGGGTCGAGCTGAAGCTGGTGCCGGGGGTGTCGCTGCAGCTGCTCAGCCAGCTGGATGCCGGCGAACTGGATCTGGCCCTGCTGATCAAGCCGCCGTTCCCGCTGCCCAAGGAGCTGCTGCAGGTGCCGCTGGCGCGCGAGCCTTTCGTGCTGATCGCGCCGCTGGCGACGGAGGGCGACGAGCCGCTGCGGCTGCTCGCCGAACAGCCGTTCGTGCGTTACGACCGCGCCTCGTTCGGCGGCCGTCAGGTCAGTCGTTTCCTCCGCGAACAGCGCCTGAACGTGCGCGAGGCGCTGGAGCTGGACGAGCTGGAGGCCATCGTGCGCCTGGTGGAGAACGGCATGGGCGTGGCCCTGGTGCCGCGCGCCGGGCTGTGGCTGCAGCGGCCGACGCGGCTACGGGTGCTCGAGCTGGGCGAGCTGACCTTCCACCGCGAACTGCTCGCCCTGCTGCGCCGCGCCCAGCGCCAGCCGGCGCTGGATTGCCTGCTGCAGTGCCTGCAGGCGTAGACACCCTGCGTGCGCAACGTGCAGAAAAAAGCCCGCACGGCGGCGGGCTTCTGGATCGGGCAGTGGCTGCGGCTTAGAACGCCGGCACCACGGCGCCCTGGTACTTCTCGGCGATAAAGGCTTTGACCTCGGCGCTGTTCAGCGCCTTGGCCAGCTTCTGCATGGCGGCGCTGTCCTTGTTGTCCGGACGGGCGACCAGCAGGTTGACGTAGGGCGAGTCGCTGCCCTCGATGGCCAGGGCGTCCTGGGTCGGGTTGAGCTTGGCTTCCAGGGCGTAGTTGGTGTTGATCAGGGCGAGGTCGACCTGGCTCAGCACGCGCGGCAGGGTGGCCGCTTCCAGTTCGCGCACCTTGATCGCCTTGGGGTTTTCGACGATGTCCTTGGGCGTGGCGAGGATGCCGGCTTCCGGCTTGAGGGTGATCACCCCGGCCTTTTGCAGCAGCAGCAGGGCACGGCCGCCGTTGGTGGCGTCGTTGGGGATGGCCACGGTGGCGCCCTGCGCCAGTTCGCCGAGGTTCTTGACCTTGCTGGAGTAGGCGCCGAAGGGCTCGACGTGCACGCCGACCACGCCGACCAGCTCGGTCTTGCGGCTGGCGTTGAACTCGTCCAGGTAGGGCTGGTGCTGGAAGAAGTTGGCGTCGAGGTTCTTCTGCTGCACCTGCAGGTTGGGCTGCACGTAGTCGGTGAACACGCGCACCTTCAGTTCCACGCCTTCTTTGGCCAGCGCCGGTTTGACGAATTCGAGGATCTCCGCGTGCGGCACCGGGGTGGCGGCGACGTTGAGGGTTTCGGCCTGGGCCGAGAAGGCCGCGCAAGCGGCCAGGGCAGTCAGCAGTTTCTTCATTTCAAGGTTCCTTTTGGGAAGGTTCGCGCGGGTCCCGCGGGTGGCGAGTCGCCGCTTTTCATCATTACTTGCGAGAAAAATGTACGACGAGGCGATCACCGACCATCTGCAGCACCTGCACCAGGATCAGCAGGAGGATCACGGTCACCGCCATCACGTCCGGCTGGTAGCGCTGGTAGCCGTAGCGCACGGCCAGGTCGCCGAGGCCGCCGCCGCCGATCAGGCCGCTCATGGCGGTGTAGGAGACCAGGGTGATGGCGGTCACGGTGGCCGCCGCCAGCAGCCCGGGCAGGGCCTCGGGCAGCAGCGCGCGGGTGATGATCTGCCAGGTGCTGGCGCCCATGGCCTGGGTCGCCTCGATGATGCCGCGCTCGACTTCGCGCAGGGCGGTTTCCACCAGGCGCGCGAAGAACGGCGTGGCGCCCACCACCAGCGGCGGGATGGCGCCGGCCACGCCCAGCGAGGTGCCGACCAGCAGCTCGGTGAGCGGGATCATCAGGATCAAGAGGATGACGAAGGGCACCGAGCGCAGGATGTTGACCACCAGCGACAGCGCGCCGTACAGCGCCTTCTGTTCGAACAGCTGGCGCGGGCCGGTGAGAAACAGCAGCACGCCGAGCGGCAGGCCGAGCAGCACGGTGAACAGCATCGAGCCGAGCAGCATGTTCAGGGTGTCGAGGCTGGCCTGCCAGATTTCCGGCCAGAACACGTTGGGCAGCAGTTGTTCGAGCATCAGCGCAGTACCTCCAGATGCACCTCGGCGGCGCCGAAGCGCGCCAGCGCGGCGTCGATGTCGCCACCGGTCAGGGCCAGGGTCAGCTGGCCGTAGGGGGTGTCCTTGATGCGGTCGATGCGCCCGGCGAGGATGCTGTAGTCCACTCCGGTCTCGCGCGCCACGGTACCCAGCAGCGGCGCGTAGGTGGCTTCGCCCTGGAAGGTCAGGCGCAGGATGCGGCCCTGCACATGAGCGAAGTCGTCGTGCTGCTCGGCCTCGTCGACGTGCTCGGACTCCAGCACGAAGCGCCGCGTGGTCGGGTGCTGCGGATGGAGGAACACCTGGGCCACCGGGCCTTCCTCGACTATGACGCCGGCGTCCATCACCGCCACGCGGTCGCAGACGCGGCGGATCACGTCCATCTCGTGGGTGATCAGCACTATGGTCAGGCCCAGTTCGCGGTTGATCTCGGCCAGCAGCTGCAGCACGGCGGCGGTGGTCTGCGGGTCGAGGGCGCTGGTGGCCTCGTCGCACAGCAGGATCTTCGGCCGGGTGCTCAGCGCCCGGGCGATGCCGACGCGCTGCTTCTGCCCGCCGGAGAGCTGCGCCGGGTACTTGTTGGCGTGCTCCTGCAGGCCGACGCGGGCCAGCAGCTCGGCGACGCGGGCGTCGATCTCGGCGCGGCTCAGCTCGCCGGCCAGGCGCAGCGGCATGGCGATATTGTCGGCGACGGTCTTCGACGACAGCAGGTTGAAGTGCTGGAAGATCATCCCGACCTGCTGGCGGAAGCGGCGCAGGCCCTGGGCATCGAGGGCGGTGACGTCGACGCCGTCGATCTCGATGCGCCCGCCGGAGGGCTCCTCCAGGCGGTTGATCAGGCGCAGCAGGGTGCTCTTGCCGGCGCCGGAATGGCCGATGATGCCGAACACCTGACCGCGTTCGATCTGCAGCGCGGTCGGCTGCAGTGCGGGGATCTCGCGGCCGGCGACGCGGTAGGCCTTGTGGACGGATTGAAACTGGATCACGCGAACGACCTTTTGGGTATGTTCAAGGGCGGGCTCCACGGTAGGTGAGCCGGCCAGCGGGCGCCGGGTGGGCGCAAAAGGGCGCTAGTCTACCCGGCCGTGTTTAGGCCGAGAAAATCTTTGTTGGCCTATGGTTATTACAAAATCGCATTAATGAGGCAGGTTTTCCGAACAGTCTAGGCGGCTCACGCTCAGCCGCGTCGCGGGCTGAGCAGCAGCCGCGGCACCTGTTGCGGCACGATCGTCTGGCTCAGTTGCGGGCGAAAGGTCGGGTCGAGCTTCTTGATCCGCGCCGACAGCAGCGCCGCGACCCAAGGATAGTCCTTGGCCTCGCGCACTTCGATGCGCACGGCGCAGCGGAAGGTCACCACGTCCGCCGCCACGCCATCGAGCAGGCGGCGCAGGCGCTCGTTGTCCTGCTTGTCCAGCATCGGCATGGCCACCGCGCTGCTGGCCGCGGCGGGGTCGATCAGGCGCGCCCTGGGCGGCTCGGCGACGGCCGGCGCGGGGGCGGCGAGCTTGGCCGGAACGGCGGCGGCCAGGCGCTCGACCGCCAGGCGCTGCTCGCGCAGTTGCGCTTGGCGCTGCGCGTCGAGCTGGGCGGCGTCGCGCGCCTGCTGTTCGGCGGCGGCCTGGCGGGCGTCGCGGGCGTTCTCGATGGCCTGCTGCAGATCGCCGCTCAGCGCCGGGGCCTGCGGCAGCAGGCTGCGCGCCTGGCCGAGGGCCTTGGCGGCGCGATCCAGATCGCCCTGCTGCAGGGCTTCGCGGCCCTGCTGCAGATAGGCGTCGGCCAGCTGGCGGCGGTACTGCTCGAGACGGGTGTCGCCGGCGGCGCTGCGCTCGAGGGCGGCGAGCTGGGTCTGGGCATCGTCCAGCCGCTCCTCGGCCAGGCTCAGATCGAGCTGGCGCAGGGCGAGCACCAGCTCGTCGACCGGCGGCAGCGGCTGCTGCGGGGCCTGCTGGCAGCCAGCGAGGAACAGAACCAGCAGCAGGGGGAAACCACGGAAAACGAACGACTTCATGACTGTGCGTCTCGGATTGTGCAAAAAACGCGCAATCATACAGGGTTGCACCGGCGAATTCACGCCGATCGGCAAGGCTCTGGCCCGGATGGCATCCGCGCTACGCAGGGGCGAGGACGCTATCAGGCGTTGCGCTTGGGCAGGGCGAAGCTGGCGAGAAACAGCGCGGCGGCACTGACGACTATGGACGGCCCGGCCGGGGTGTCCTGGAACCAGGACAGGCTGAGCCCGGCGCACACCGCCACCAGGCCGAGCAGGCTGGCGCCCAGGGCCATCTGCTCCGGGGTGCGCGCGTGGCGCTGGGCGGCGGCCGCGGGGATGATCAGCAGCGAGGTGATCAGCAGCACGCCGACTATCTTCATTGCCACGGCGATCACCACGGCGATCAGCAGCATCAGCGCCAGGCGGATGGCCGCCACCGGCAGGCCCTCGACCCGCGCCAGCTCCTCATGCACGGTGATCGCCAGCAGCGGCCGCCACAGCAGCGCCAGCAGCACCAGCACCAGCGCGCTGCCGCCGAGAATCCAGGCCAGGTCGGCCGGGCCGACGGCGAGCAGGTCGCCGAACAGGTAGCCCATCAGGTCGATGCGCACCTCGTGCATAAAGCTCAGCACCACCAGCCCCAATGACAGGGTGCTATGGGCGAGGATGCCCAGCAGGGTGTCCGAAGCCAGCGGCTGGCGCTGCTGCAAAGTCACCAGCAGCACGGCGAGCAGCACGCAGCCGACCGTCACCGCCAGGGTCGGGCTGACGTCGAGCATCAGGCCGAGGGCCACGCCGAGCAGGGCGGCGTGGGACAGGGTGTCGCCGAAATAGGCCATGCGCCGCCACACCACGAAGGAGCCGAGCGGGCCGGCCACCAGGGCCAGCGCCAGGCCGGCGAGCAGGGCGTTGAGGAGAAAATCGGGCATCAGTGTTTGCAGTCCGGGCCGTGGACGTGGGCCGGGCCGTGGATGGTCAGGCCCGGCTTGACCACGCTGCCGTGCAGGTCGTGGTCATGGTCGTGATGGTGGTGGTAGACGGCCAGGCTCTTGGCGTCCTGGCCGAACAGTTCGATAAAGGCCGGATCGAAGCTGACCTGTTCCGGGTGGCCGGAGCAGCACACATGGCGATTCAGGCAGACCACCTGGTCGGTGGCGCTCATCACCAGGTGCAGGTCGTGCGAGACCATCAGCACGCCGCAGCCGTGGCGCTCGCGCAGGCGCGAGATCAGCCGGTACAGTTCGGCCTGGCCGGCGACGTCGACGCCCTGTACCGGCTCGTCCAGCACCAGCAGTTCGGGCTCGCGCAGCAGCGCGCGGGCCAGCAGCACGCGTTGCAGCTCGCCGCCGGAGATGCCCTGCAGCGGGCTGTCGATCACCTGTTCGGCGCCGACTTCGGCCAGCGCGGCCAGCGCGCGGGTGCGGTCGACACCCGGCACCAGGCGCAGGAAACGCAGCACCGACAGCGGCAGGGTGGCGTCGACGTGCAGCTTCTGCGGCATGTAGCCGATGCGCAGGCGCGGCTTGCGCCAGACGCTGCCGCGCTCGGCCTGCAGCAGGCCGAGGACGACGCGCACCAGGGTGGTCTTGCCGGCGCCGTTGGGGCCGATCAGGGTGACGATTTCGCCCGGGCGCACGCTCAGATGGGCGTCTTCCAGCACCGCCTGGCCGTTGAAGCTGACGGCGATGTTGGCGAGGCGGATCAGCGCCTCGCTCATGCCGCGCCCTTGCAGCCGGCGCAGAGACCGACCACTTCCACGGTCTGCGCTTCGACGGCGAAGCCGACCCCGGCGGCGCCCTCGACTATGGCCTGGCTTATGGCCGGCTGTTCCAGCTCGATGGCGGCATGGCAGGCGCGGCAGATCAGGAACTGACCCTGGTGCGCGTGCTCCGGGTGGCTGCAGCCGACGAAGGCGTTGAGCGAGGCGATGCGGTGCACCAGGCCGTTTTCCAGGAGGAAATCAAGCGCCCGGTAGACGGTCGGCGGCGCGGCGCGGCGGCCGTCCTCGTCGCTCAGCACGCCGAGGATGTCGTAGGCACCGAGCGGCTTGTGGCTGGCCCACACCAGTTCCAGCACGCGCTTGCGCAGGGCGGTCAGGCGCAGGCCCTGGCGCGTGCAGATGGACTCGGCCTCGGCCAGGGCATGGCTGACGCAGCGGGAGTGGTCGTGGGGGCGCGAGGCCAGGGGCGTGTCGGTCATGGGCAAGGACGGCGCGGGCTGGAGACGTTATTATATTACCCGTTCAATCCCGCCCGAGTATGCCCCGTGTCGCGTCTTTTCTGTCTCGTTGCCCTGCTGTTCGTCGCCAATGCCCAGGCCGAGGTGCGCCTGCTCACCAGCATCAAGCCGCTGCAACTGATCGCCGCGGCGGTGCAGGACGGCGTCGGCGTGCCCGATGTGCTGCTGCCCCCCGGCGCCTCGCCGCATCACTATGCGCTGCGTCCGTCCGACGTGCGCCGGGTGCGCGAGGCTGACCTGCTGTACTGGATCGGCCCGGACATGGAAGGCTTCCTGCCGCGGGTGCTGGATGGGCGCGACAAGCCGGACGTGGCGGTGCAGGAACTGCCCGGCCTGAGCCTGCGTCATTTCGGCGACAGCCATGCTGGGCACGAGCACGAGCACGAGCACGAGCACGAGCACGACGAGCATGGCCATGATCAGGCGGACGACGGCCTGGGCCATGACCATGACCATCGCCCTGGCAGCCTCGACGCCCACCTCTGGCTGCTGCCGGCCAACGCCCGGGTGATCGCCGCGCGCATGGCCGCCGACCTGGCCAATCTCGACGTTGCCAACGCCGCGCGCTACGCCGCCAACCTGCAGGCCTTCGAAGCCCGCCTGGATGCACTGGATGGCCGTATCCGCCCGCAGCTGGCGAGCATCGCCGACAAGCCCTATTTCGTCTTCCACGAGGCCTACGACTACTTCGAGGCCGCCTACGGGCTCAAGCATGCCGGCGTGTTCAGCGTGCTCGACGAGGTGCAACCCGGCGCCCGCCACGTCGCCGCCATGCGCCAGCGCCTGCAGCAGGCCGGCCCCAGCTGCGTGTTCAGCGAGCCGCCGCTGCGCCCGCGCCTGGCGGAAACCCTTACCGCCGGCCTGCCGGTGCAACTGGCCGAGCTGGATGCGCTCGGCGGCGAGCTGCCGGTGAGCGCCACGAGCTACGAGCAACTCCTGGAAAACCTGGCCAATGGCCTGACGGAGTGTCTGGGTAGCCTGTAAAACGAGTCTCGCTCTGCTTCCGGGTGAGGTCCTCATAATTCGTAGCGCCTTCTCGCGGCAGTGTGCGTGGGAGGGCTTTAGTCGCGACCAGCCGAGCTACGAACTGTAACCACCCGTACGTTGCCGCTCGCAGTCGCTAACCACTAGGCTTGCGCTTTTGCCGCGAGCGCCCGCCATGTCGCCATCCGCACCTCGCCCGTCCAACGCCACGCTGGTGCTGCTGGCCTCGCTCTATTGCGCGCAGGGCCTGCCATCCGGGCTGATCGCCCACTCGCTGCCGGTGCTGCTGCGCCAGCACGGCGTCGACCTGGCGCTGATCGGCCTGCTCAAACTGCTGGCGCTGCCCTGGCTGCTCAAGGTGTTCTGGGCGCCCTGGATCGACCGCCTGGCTTCACCGCGCTTGGGCCATCATCGCGGCTGGATTCTGCCGCTGCAGGCAGGCGTGATCCTCTGCGTGGCTGCGTTAGCCACGTTGGCGCCGCAGACCCTGTTCGGCTCAGGCCTGTGGCTGCTGCTGGGCCTGCTGCTGACGATCAATCTGCTGGCGTCCACCCAGGACATCGCCACCGACGGCCTTACCGTGCGCCTGCTGCCCGAGCGCTGGCGCGGCCTGGGCAACAGCCTGCAGGTGGGCGGCTACAAGGTCGGCATGATCGTCAGCGGCAGCGGCCTGCTGCTGGTGATCGACCCGCTGGGCTGGAACCTTGCCGTTGGTCTGCTGGCCGGGCTGATTCTGCTGATGACCGTGCCGATCTGGCTGTTCCCCGAGCGCCGGGTATTGCCCTTCCAGCCGGCATTGGCGGAAAGCGCACTGGGCCCGCGTCTGCTGCTCGAGCACTACCGCGGCCTGCTGGCGCAACCCGGCATGCTGCTGTGGCTGGCAGTGGTGCTGACCTTCAAGCTGGGCGATTCGCTCGGCTCGCCGATGATCAAGCCGATGCTGGTGGACCAGGGCTGGAGCACCGCGGCGCTCGGTCAACTGACCCTGATCAGCAGCCTGGCCGGCATCGCCGGCGCCCTGCTCGGCGGCCTGCTCTACGCCCGCATCGGCGTGTTGCGCGCGCTGATCCTGTTCGGCGCCCTGCAGGCTCTCGGCATCGCCGCCATGGCACTGCTGGTGGGGCAGGGCGGCAATGTCGGACTGGTCTACGCCGTGACCCTGTTCGAACAGGTGGCCGACGGCATGTCCACCGTCGCCCTGTTCGCCGCCATGATGCGCATGTGCCGCCCCGAACACGAAGGCGCCGATTTCACCCTGCAGGCCTCGGCGCAGTTGCTGCTGTCCGGCTTCGTCGGGGCCAGCAGCGGGGTGTTGGCCAAGGTGTTGGGGTATGAGGGGTTGTTCATCGGGGCGGGGGTGTTGGGTTTGCTGGTGCTGACGGTGGTTTTCATGCATGCGAGGTGGTCGCGACGGGGCCTCTAGAACCAGGTCACGAATAGGGCGTCAGAGACAAATCCATGCTTCGTATGACAGGGCGCACAGAGCACGGGCGTGAACCTGGCGTTGCCCGCCTGGCGGTAGGTATTGTCTGAGCCCTGCCGATAAAGCCAATTTCCCTGGCTGGCCTGTTAGGCTAAGCCGCCGATCTGATTGACAAGGACGTTGCCATGTATCGTCGACTGATACTTCCTCTTATCGCTCCGCTGCTGGTGGTGGGTTGCCAGGCGCAGTCGCAGCCCCTGCCGAAAAGCGAAAAGCTCAGCCCGGAGAAGGTTGCGGCCATCGCCGAGCGAATCGACTCGCAGTACGCCAAGCTATCCGCCGAGCTGCGCAGCCAGGTGCTCACTACAGTGGTGCGCTCGCTGGATGAGATGGTGTTTATCGAAGGGGGCGAGTTCGAGATGGGCGACTTCGGCGCGCCCTGCGATTTCGATCAGACCAATATGGGCACCTGGCCCTATGGCTACGAGCCGGATGAGCTGTGTCCGATTACCCCCAAGTTCCACGATGACTATCTGCATCAGGTGCGTTTGAGTAGTTACTACCTGGCGAGTTACCAAACTCGGCTGGGAGATTTCGATTTATTCCGTACCAGCCAGGGACTACCTTTGTTCGATGTGGAGTATCGAGATAGGAAAGATTTAGCTGGCGAATTTGATCCGAACAAGCCTGCTCCACCCAAAGAATGGCAAGAGGCCAAAGACTATTGTCTGTGGTTGGGGCAGCTCAGTGGCTATCCAGTGGGCTTGCCGACTGAGGCACAGTGGGAATATGCCGCCCGTAATCGTGGACAGTACGTACAATTCCCTACGGATACGGGAAGCCTGGACTATGGGCGTAATATTCCTCGTGATGAAGACACCGACATACATCCCGTTGGACAGTTCGCTCCGAATCCACTGGGCCTATATGATATGGCTGGTAACGCCACCGACTGGGTCAATGACTGGTATGACCCTGATTACTACAGAAATTCGCCTGCTGATAATCCACAAGGGCCAACTACAGGCGCCCAGAAGATTCGTCGAGGGTCAAACTATTTTGAGTCAGGTTGGCAGTCTGCGAATACAGTTCGACGCTGGGCAGATAAGCCAGAGCAGGACGGATATTATCCAGGAACCAGTTTCCGCTGCGCTATTCAGCTCGACCATGAACTTTAAGAGACAAGGGCTCCCTATTGGGAGCCCTTGCTTTTTAGGCTAGCCCGTCGAACTGCCCACTGGATCTTGCCGCGATCAGAACGTCGCGCTTGCGCCATGCGTCTGTGGGTGTCCAAGCCAGCATCACAGTCGGGCTGGAGTCCATTGAGCCCGGTAGACCGCGTACGGCCAGTTGCTCGATAAATTGATTGAACTCCTGCTGCTGCCGTCCATCGAGCAGACGGTTAAGACGATTGAGGCTTTCCATTGCATTGACCTTGGCGCCATTCGGTGAGCAATGTTCCATTGCCTCTATGAATTGACGCCAGCGGCGATAAAGGTGGCTGAGTAGCAGGACGATCGCTTTTTCTTGGTATTCCTGAAAGCTTTCCACATAGCTTTCACTAAGCACATACAGCATTGGGCCGACGGTTTGCGGTGGAAGTTTATCTAGAGGTAAGCGCTTGCCATTTATCAGTACGGCGCGATTAGTCAGAAGATAGCGGGCTAGGTTTTCTGCCTCGACCATGGAGGCGCTACGCCTCCTCCACCAAATGGACATCTTTTGAGCACCATTTTCAAACGCCTGGATTGCAGCAGTACCAGGTGCGCTTGCCACTTGATACAAACCCCAAGCCATATAGTTAAAAGCCTCCTGAGAAACCCCCAGCAGATATCGATAATCCACATCAGCCAGTGCTTCACACACCAGCTTCAGCAGTGCGTAGGTTTTCTCCAGATCCACCACGGTCGAGAAGCCACCGCTGGCCCCGGGACCGAACACCAGGCGGCCTTTGCAGTTCACGGCGAGTCGGTCGCTGGCGATGGTGATACCGAAGTCGCCACCAATACCGGCACCGAAGGCCGCGCTGGCCTCGGCCTTGATTTCGGCCAGGCTGCTCCATCTGCTGCCAGCGTTGGACTGACCGCTGACAATGGCGCCGCGTCCCTGTTCGGAAGGGTCGACCCACTGCAGCGCACCGCTCAATGCGCCACCTGCCTGGGCACCGGCGAAGGCATCGCCTTTCAGGCCGATATTGCCGCCGCGGCTGGGGGCGATATGAGGTGAGCCGAGCAGCGCCGTGGCGCCCCCCGCGGCTTCGTCGCCGGGCTTGTAGCGCACGCTGACGCCCGCCGAGGCCTGGGCATGGGCACCGACGAAACAGGACAGCTCCACTTTTCCTTGCAGACGTATGACGCCCAGCGGGCAATCGACCTCGCGCCCTTCCGCGTTGCGGTAGCGCAGGCGCAGTGGGTAGCCGCCTTGGGAGGGGAAGAAGCTGGTGAGCGAAACCGAGCCTTCCGCCAGCGAGAACGCGGCACTGCCCTTGGCGCCGACTTCGATATTGCCCTGGGCTGGATTCCAGTTGTTCACGCCGGCACTGGCGCTGGCAGCAAAGCGCAGGGCATGGGCTTCCGATGAGACGGCGTAGGGGGCGGAGTCATCCGGGTTGCTGGTCCAGCTGGTCTCTTTGTGCAGGGCGTTGAGTAGGTTGTCTTCTTTGCTCGTCCAGCCGACCAGCTTGGCCTCCAATGCGCCGATTGGGCTGGCTTTGCGGCCTTCGCCAATTCCCTTGCGGATATCGTCGAGCAAATCCTTGGCCAATTGACTGCCGAAGGGTTTGCCTGCCAGTACGGTACTGCGCACCTTGAGTTTCCAGTCCACCTGCTCGTGGTAGCGGGTGCTGATGTAATAGCGTCGGTCCGGTTGGCTGAACAGCACGACTTCGACGACGGTGACACCACTTCGGCGTCTTGTACCTCGTTCTCTTTCGCCGCTGCGGCCACGTCCGTGAGCCAGATCCGGGCGGGTGCCGCTGCCCAGGGTGCTGCTGTCATCCGGCTTGCTCGATAGCCGTCCACGTAGAGTGACGATCTCTGCATCCAGCTCGGCCAGCTTCTTCTGCCGCAGTGCTCGCCAGTTGCTTTCCATCAGGTTGCCGGTGGCGTGAGAAGAGTTGAACCAGGGGGTATAGGATGCGTACCAGTTGCGCGCATCCTGCAGAGTGCGCAGCTGGCCCTGGATGTCTTCCGCGGAGGTCAGCAGGGGGATTTCGTTCTCCTGCGGAGGAGGGGACAGCAGTAGAAGGCCGGCCTGTTCGGCTTTTTCGTTCCAGGCCTGTTTGATGCAGCGGCTGCAGTCGCATGCGTTGCCCTGGGTGCGTTCCTTCAGGCATTCGATGCGTTCTTTGGCCTGGGCCAGCTTCTGCTGCAATTCGTCCATCAATGCCTGTACACGCTGGATTTCGCGCTTCAGTGCCTGGGCTTGTGGTTCGGTCAGCACGTAGTAGTGGGTGTCGCCTGTGATATGCACCACATCGACCAACTCGTCGTTGCATTGGCTGGCACACTGCGCCTGCGCGCTGCTGGGGTCGTTGGCGTGCTGGGCAGGGGGTAACTGTCTTGCCCCGCCAGCGGAGGGCGCCGCTGCGGGCGTTTCATTGGCCGCAGCCTGGGCGGGGAGTTTGAGCTTCCAGCCGGGCTGAATGATGTTCGGGTCGCGAATTATCGGATTGATTCGCTGCAGCTCAGCCGTTGTGGTGGCGTGTTGTTGGGCGACGCCGCTGAGGGTATCGCCGCGTTGCACGATGTAAGTCTTGCCGCTCGACATGTCCTTGTCCCTAGCCCGAAAGGCTTTCCAGTTCATCCAGTTTTGCGCCCGTCGTCAGATCCTGGCGCGCCAGGACTGTTCGTGCAGGCTCTGATTTCCAGAATCCCGTGCCATGGCTCAGGGTCAGTCGCAGCCAGCGTTCGTATTGGGCTTTCTGGGTAATGCCGATGTCGTAGGCAGCAAGCAACTGTTGTTGCACGAAGTCTTCGGGAGGCGAGGCTTCGATCACCGCGGCGTAGTCATCGGCCATCTGTGCGGCGATCAGCCGTAGTCGCACCTTCTCCATCTCTCGCTGTCGTTGTTGACCCAACCATAGCCAGCCGGGCTGTTGCAGCCTGCCGTCCCACGGTTGTGGGCGAGAGGCGTAGCGCCAGCCCAGTTCGTTGCGCCAGGCCAACCCGGAAAACGGGCCAAAGAATGCCTGCCGCTCTCCAGCGCTCAGGGTTTCCAGAAGCGGCTCGATCCAGCGTGGTTCGAAGAAGCGCATCAACTGGTCGGGACGCTCTTCCGTGCGGACGCAAAGCAGGCTTTGGCAATGTGTAACCGCGGCATTCCAGTGTTGCAGGTCATCCAGATAGAGCAGGCAGCCCGCGTCGCTTTGGGCCAGCAGGGCGTGGGCGTACTCGCTCCACGGATCGTCTGTCGAGCTGATCACCAGCGCTGGGCCCTGCTCGCTCAGGGCCCGATAGGGCGTATCCAGAAAAAGCGGCGCCCATTGTGGCGTGCCCTCTGGCGCTAGCTGATAAAGCCACCTTGGCATATCCGGGTCGGCGGTAGCTTCGAGGATCACGCAGCGAAGGTGTGTATCCGGTGCCTGCTCGAACGGGGAGGGGATCGGGTTCGCCATGTCGCTCATCCGTGATTGTGGATCATGCATTTCCCGCTGGCGTCGAACACGCAACCAGAGGCAGGCAGCAGGTGTCCGGCTAGGGCCTGGTCGCGGTAGTTGCTGGTTACCATACCGGCTTCATCCGCATCCGCCGGCTTCGCCGCCCCCGGCAGTATCGGTGCCGCTCCCGAGCCGCTGCCCGGTACGCCGCCGGAGTTGATCTTGATCACCGGCCCGACCAGGGTGATGCCGCCGCCGTCGAGTTTGATAAAGCTGCCGCCGCCCTTGAGGGTCAGTTCGCTGCCTGCCTCCAACACCACCTTGAGCCCGCTGGAGAGGTGGATCTCGCTGCCGGCCTGGATGAACTGGCCGTTGCCCAGCTTGATGTGCTGGCTGTCGCCGACGGTGAGGTGGTCGTTGGCCTTGATCTCGGTCTTGCGGTCGGCATGGGTGGTGCGGTGTTCTTCGGCCTTGAAGTGGCTGTAGGCATTGGCCTCGACCGTGTCGTGGCGTTCGTTGCCGACGCGGATCTTCTGGTCGTGCTCGATGTTCTCGTCCCAGTCGCGCTGGGCGTGAAGATAGATCTGCTCGGCGCCCTTGCGATCCTCGATGCGCAGTTCGTTGTAGCCGCCACCGCCGGGGCTGCTGAGGGTCTTGAACACGCTGCGGGTCTTGTTCGCCGGCAGGTCGTAGGGCACCACATGTTCGGCGTGGTACAGGCAGCCGGTGATCAGCGGCTGATCGGGGTCGCCTTCGAGGAAGGTGACCAGCACTTCCATGCCGATGCGCGGGATGGTGATGGCGCCGTAACGATCACCGGCCCAGCTGGAGCTGACCCGCAGCCAGCAGCTGGTCTTGTCGTCGGCCTGGCCTTCGCGATCCCAGAAGAATTGCACCTTCACTCGACCATATTCGTCGCAGTGGATTTCCTCGCCGACAGGTCCCGTGACCACGGCGCTCTGGCTGCCGAGTATGCGCGGCTTGGGGTGGGCCAACTGGGGACGGTAGGGCACGTTCCAGGGCGTGGCGGTGAAGCGGTTGCGGTAGCCTTGGGTGAAGC
>NZ_JBITVF010000007.1:0-312611 GCF_044542855.1 Pseudomonas sp. NPDC077649
AACTGCGATTCGCCTCATAACGGCTCTCCCACTCTTCAATCACCGACGCCTTGGTATAGAACCGGGGTGTGGGGAGAGTCCATTACAGCATTCAAATTGTTCGCTCCGCTCACTGGGACGGGCTAAAGCCCGCCCCTTGACCAAGCCTTAGGGGGCACATATGAGAATGCGCAATGCTCGTATCGCGATAGCGCTACTCGGACTCGTATTACCTTATATGGCACGCCTGCCTCGCGGCATCGAATGGCTGCAGCAGTACACGGATACCGGTCTTGGTAGTTGGCTATTTTTGGGGGCGTTCAATGCCATTGCATGGGGTGCAATCCTTGCATGTAGCTTTATGTATCTCCGCCCCTCTTCACTAATTGGACCATGCTTGCTTGGCTTCGGCTTCCTAGCATGGGCGCACAACACCTTAGATCTCAGCGCAGACGCGCAAGCCGCTATCGGCCTGATCTTCATTCCTATCTATGCTCTCTTGCCAATTGCAATTGGCGGCGCAATTGGTTACGTCTTGGATCGGAGGCTACGGCGCAATGATGCCGCCTAACAATTCGCATATGGACTCGCCCCCACAAGCGGTGAGGAATAGCTTTTTGACACTGTCGTCAGCGCGGTTGCACTCGTATATCCGGCCTTGCATCGGGCATCGCCCTGGCCATTCTGTTGCTCGCGCAGCGGGGGCCAAGCGCGCATGAGGTATCTGTTGTGGCTCGACGGCGCTGCCGCCGCGCTGGCCGGCGCTCTGCTGCTGACGTTTCGCCACTGGCTGAGCGAGTTGCAGGCGCTGCCCCTGGCGCTGCTGACCCTGATCGGCCTGGTCAATCTGCTCTATGCGGCTTACTCCCTGAGCCTGGCGCGCCGTCGGCGGCGACCGCAAGCGCTGATCGTGCTGCTGGTGCTGGGCAATATGGCCTGGGCGGCGGTGTGCCTAGGGCTGGCGGCGAGCTTTGTCGGCTCGGCGCGCCCCTGGGGCCTGGCTTATCTGGTTGGCGAAGCGCTGTTCGTCGCGCTGCTGGCCGGCCTCGAATGGCGCTGGCGCGAACGCCTGTCAGTGGCCGCTTGAGCGCTCGCCTCGCCCGCGGCGGATAGCCCGCCCCAGGCGCTGCGCGTGGCCTGCAGCGCGAGAGTTTTTTGCCCGCCACGCGCCCTTGCGGCACACTAGCGCCCTTCCCGAGCAATCGCTCGTTTTGCCATGCAAGCAGAGTCCGTATGACCCGTTCCCCCTTCCGCCGCCTCGCCTTCGGGGCGCTGCGCCGCCTGCTGTACCTCTGGGTACGCTCGGAAACCATCAACCAGTCCGCCTTCACCCTCAAGCTCGACCGCAGCAAGCCGGTGTTCTACGTGCTGCAGCAGCCTTCGGTGAGCGACCTGGCGGTGGTCGACCGCGAATGCAGCAAGGCCGGCCTGCCGCGCCCGGTGTTGCCGGTGGCGGTCGGGGAACACGTCGAGCCGGCGGCCTTCTTCTACCTGACGCCTGAGCCGGATTGGTTCGGCCGCCAGGACAAGCGCGGCATCTCGCCGACCCTGGATCGGGTAGTCGCCGCCCTCTCCCGCCAGGCGGTGGACGATGCGCAGATCGTGCCGGTCAGCGTGTTCTGGGGGCAATCGCCGGATCGCGAAACCAGCGCCTGGAAGCTGCTGTTCGCCGACAGCTGGGCGGTGACCGGGCGCCTGCGCCGGCTGGTGAGCATCCTGATCCTGGGGCGCAAGACCCGCGTGCAGTTCTCCACGCCGATTCACCTGCGCGAGCTGGTCGAGCAGGACAAGGGCCAGGAGCGCACCCTGCGCATGGTCCATCGCATCCTGCGCGTGCACTTCCGCAACCAGAAGGCCGCGGTGATCGGCCCGGACGTGTCGCACCGGCGCAACCTGGTCAAAGGCCTGGTGCACGACCCGCTGGTGCGCCAGGCGATTGCCGAGGAAGCCGAGCGCGAGAAGATCAGCCTGGAGAAGGCCGAGGCGCAGGCGCTGCGCTATGGCAACGAGATCGCCTCGGACTACACCTACACGGTGATCCGCTTCCTCGAACTGGTGCTTTCCTGGTTCTGGAACAAGATCTACGACGGCGTCAAAGTGCACAACATCGAGGGCGTGCGCGACATCGCCCAGGGCCACGAGGTGATCTACGTGCCCTGCCACCGCAGCCATATCGACTACCTGCTGCTGTCCTACCTGCTGTTCACCAACGGCCTGACGCCACCGCACATCGCCGCCGGGATCAACCTCAACATGCCGGTGATCGGCGGCCTGCTGCGCCGCGGCGGCGCCTTCTTCATGCGCCGCACCTTCAAGGGCAACCCGCTGTACACCGCAGTGTTCAACGAATACCTGCACACCCTGTTCAGCAAGGGCTTCCCGGTCGAGTACTTCATCGAGGGCGGCCGCTCGCGCACCGGGCGCATGCTGCGGCCGAAGACCGGCATGCTGGCCATCACCCTGCGCAGCTTCCTGCGCTCGCATCGCCTGCCCATCGTTTTCGTGCCGGTGTACATCGGCTACGAACGGGTGCTGGAGGGGCGCACCTACCTGGGCGAGCTGCGCGGCGCGAGCAAGAAGAAGGAGTCGATCTTCGACCTGTTCAAGGTGCTCGGCGCGCTCAAGCAGCGCTTCGGCCAGGTCTCGGTGAACTTCGGCGAGCCGATCAAGCTGGCCGAGTTCCTCGACCAGCAGCAGCCGGACTGGCGCAGCCAGGAGCTGGCGCCGCAGTTCCGCCCGAGCTGGCTGAACGAGGCGACCAATCGCCTCGGCGAGCGGGTGGCGCGTCACCTCAACGAGGCGGCGGCGATCAACCCGGTCAACCTGGTGGCGCTGGCGCTGCTCTCCACCAGCAAGCTGGCCCTGGACGACCGCGCCCTGGCGCGGGTGCTCGACCTCTACCTGGCGCTGCTGCGCGCGGTGCCCTACTCGCCGCACACCACATTGCCGGACGGCGACGGCGCGGCGCTGATCGAGCACGTCAAGGGCATGGACCTGCTGGCCGAGCAGAAGGACGCCCTCGGCAAGATCCTCTATCTGGACGAGCAGAACGCCGTCCTGATGACCTACTACCGCAACAACGTGCTGCACATCTTCGCCCTGCCGGCGCTGCTGGCGAGCTTCTTCCAGAGCAGCGCGCGGATCAGCCGCGAGCAGATCCTGCGCTTCACCGGCGCGCTCTATCCCTACCTGCAGGCCGAGCTGTTTATCCGCTGGGATAGCGACCAGCTCGAGGAAGTGGTCGACCAGTGGCTGGCGGCCTTCGTCGAGCAGGGCCTGCTGAAGACCGAGGGCGACGTGTACCTGCGCCCGGCACCCAGCTCGCGCCAGTTCGTGCTGCTGACCCTGCTGTCGCGCTCGGTGGCGCAGACCCTGCAGCGCTTCTACATGGCCATCGCCCTGCTGCTCAACGCCGGGCAGAACGCGATCAGCGCCGAGGAGCTGGAAGACCTGTGCACGGTGATGGCCCAGCGCCTGTCGATCCTGCATGGCCTGAATGCGCCGGAGTTCTTCGACAAGAGCCTGTTCCGTCACTTCATCCAGAGCCTGCTGGACCAGGGCGTGCTGCGCCAGGACGAGGCCGGCAAGCTCAGCCACCACCCGCTGCTCAGCGAGCTGGCCGAAGGCGCCGCCAAGCGCGTGCTGCCGGCGGAGATTCGCCTGTCGATCCGCCAGGTGGCGCTGGATCGCAACGAGGACGAGCCGGCAGCGCCGTAATTGTCGCGTCGTAGGGCGCGCTATGGCAGAACCCCCAGGGTGGCTGTCGCCTTTTACCTCCACCAGGGCGGTGGATCGGTGAAGCGTGATCCACCCTACGCGCCGCGACAGGTTCGCAGGCCAAACAAAACCCGCCGTGCGCGAGGCGCAGGGCGGGTTCTCTTTACCGCATGAAAGACCTTACAGGGTCACCGCCGTCGGCTCGGGCTCGGCGGCTACTTGCACGTCCGGCGCCACTTCGATGTGCTGCAGCTCGAGACGCTCGCTGCTCCACTGGCGCACGCGATTGGTCAGTGCCAGGTCGTCGTTCAGCTTCTGCCCGTAGGAGGGGATGATCTGCTGCAGACGCGCCTGCCACGCGGGGCTGGCGACCTGCTCGGCGAAGGCCTTCTCGATCAGCTGCAGCATGATCGGCGCGGCGGTGGAGGCACCCGGCGAGGCGCCGAGCAGCGCGCTGATGCTGCCGTCGGCGGAGGTCACCACCTCGGTGCCGAACTGCAGTACGCCGCCCTTCTCGGCATCCTTCTTGATGATCTGCACGCGCTGGCCGGCCTGGATCAGCTCCCAGTCCTCGCTCTTGGCCTCCGGGAAGTATTCGCGCAGCGAGGCCATGCGGTCTTCCTGGCTGAGCATCAGCTGGCCGATCAGGTAGGTGCTCAGCGGGATGTTGTCCATGCCGGCATTGGCCAGCGGCAGGAAATTGTCGCTGGTCATGCTGCCGAACAGGTCGAGCAGCGAGCCATGTTTCAGGAACTTGGTGGAGAAGGTGGCGAAGGGGCCGAACAGCAACACGGTCTCGTCGCCGATCACGCGGGTGTCCAGGTGCGGCACGGACATCGGCGGCGAGCCGACCGAGGCCTTGCCGTACACCTTGGCCTTGTGCTGGGCGACGATCTCGGGGTTGCGCGTCATCAGGAACTGGCCGCCGACCGGGAAGCCGGCGTAGCCCTTGGCCTCTTCGATACCGGATTGCTGCAGCAGCTTGAGCGCGCCGCCGCCGGCGCCGATGAACACGAAGCGCGCCTTGACGCTGCTCTCGGCGCCATCGTTGGCCAGGTCGGCGACCACCACGGTCCAGCTGCCGTCAGCGTTGCGCCGCAGGTCGCGCACCTCGTGTTCCAGGTGCAGGCGCGCCTGGTCCTTGGCGATCAGCGAGTCGATCAGTTGGCGGGTGATCTCGCCGAAGTTGACGTCGGTGCCGATCGCCATGCGGGTGGCGGCGACGGGTTGGCCTTGGTCACGGCCCTGCATGACCAGCGGCGCCCACTGGGCGATCTGCGCGTGATCCTCGCTGAACTCCATGCCGCGGAACAGGTTGCTGTGCTCGAGCGCGGCATGGCGCTTGCGCAGGTATTCGATGTTGTCCTCGCCCCAGACGAAGCTCATGTGCGGGGTGTTGTTGATGAAGCTCTTGGGCTTGCTCAGCACCTCGCGCTCGACCTGGTAGGCCCAGAACTGCTTGGAGATCTCGAAGGATTCGTTGATCGCCACCGCCTTGCCGATGTCGATGCCGCCGTCGGCGGTTTCCGGGGTGTAGTTCAGTTCGCAGAACGCCGAGTGGCCGGTGCCGGCGTTGTTCCAGGCGTTGGAGCTCTCGCCGGCGACGCGGTCGAGGCGCTCGTAGATGTCGATGCTCCAGTCCGGCTCCAGCTCGTTGAGGTAGGTGCCGAGGGTAGCGCTCATCACGCCGGCGCCGATCAGCAGGACGTCGACGGTTTTCTCGGGCTCGCGGGGCTTGGAGCAACCGATCACGCTGAGACAGAGCAGCGTCAGCAGGATTTTCTTCATGGCACAGTCCAGTGGTGTGCACGACGGCGCGCCGTGCAGGCAAGGTTTCGGGTGGCAGCCGTATGGGCCGCCCATGGGCGATGGCCGCCGATCGGCGGCACGGCGGGAGGAAGGGTGTTCCAGGCCTCTTGGCGGGCGTATTCCGCTCGTGTCGCCGGCAGGAGCAATATGCGTGCCGCTGAAAGGATTCAGCGCTGGATCGGGCCTCGCCGCGCGCCGGGAGGCGCGATGCGGTGGCGAGTTCTCGCCAAAGGCGGCGGGCCCGCGCGGCGCCGGTGGCGGGATTCCGCCCCGCGCCTCAGCTGGACAGCAGCAGGGGCAACAGCAGCGCCGTGGCGATCCCCAGCAGGCTCATGGCCAGGGCGGCGAAGGCGCCGCACTCCTCGCCTTCCTGCAGGGCATGGGCGGTGCCGATGGCATGGGCATTGATGCCGTAGCTGAGGCCTCGGGCAGCCGGGTGCTCGACCCTGGCCCAGCGCAGCAGCCAGGGGCCGAGCGCGGTGCCGATCACCCCGGTGAGCATCACCAGCACCGCCGCCAGCGAGGCGATGCCGCCGATCTGTTCGGCCACCGGCATGGCGATCGGCATGGTCACCGATTTCGGCGCCAGGCTCATCAGCACCACCCAGTCGGCGCCCAGCGCCCAGCCGATGGCCAGGGTCAGCGTCACCGACAGCACGCCGCCAGCCAGCAGGGTGAGCATGATCGGCCAGAACAGTTGGCGGATGCGCTTGATGTTGTGCTGCAGCGGCACCGCCAGGGCCAGGGTGGCCGGGCCGAGCAGCCAGGCGATGGGCTCGGCGCCGGCGCGGTAGGTGGCGTAATCCACCCCGCACAGCAGCAGGGTGGCGACGATCAGCGTCACCGACACCAGCACCGGCTGCAGCAGCAGCCAGCCGCTACGCCGATACAGCCAGGCGGCGATCAGAAAGGCCGCCAGGGTCAGGCCGATGGCGAACAGCGGATGCGCGGCCAGGGCATTCATCGCTGACGCTCCTGGCGGCGGATCAGGGTCTGCAGCAGCCAGCCGCAGAACGGCACGGTGACCAGCAGCGACAGCACCAGGGCCGTGGCGATCACCGGCAGCTCAGCCAGCAGCAGCTCGCTGCTGGTCATGATCCCGGCGGCCGGCACCGCCAGCAGCAACGGCAGGTAGGGCAACAGGCCATTCGCCGCCTGCTGCAGCGGCTCGGGCACCGCGCCGCGCCACATCAGCCAGGCCGACAGCAGTAGCAGGCCGATGATCGAGCCCGGCAGCATGGGCAGCAGCCACTGGTTCAGGGCCACGCCCAACAACTGCAGCACCACCAGCCAGAACAGGCCTCGCAACATCATGATCTCGACTCCTCCTTAATTGCGCCCCCGGCGAAACAGCGGACGCGGCTCGATGGCCGAACGACCATACAACACACTGAGCCCGGCCAGGCCCTTGAGTGCATCCTCCAGCGACTTGTCGGCGCGTACGGCGAAGGCGTCGAAACCGCACTGGCGCATATGCGCCAGCTGGTCGCGCAGCACATCGCCCACCGCGCGCAGTTCGCCGCGCCAGCCCAGGCGGGTGCGCAGCAGGTATGCCTGGCTGTAGCCGCGGCCGTCGCGGAAGCTGGGGAAGTCGATGGCGATCAGCGGCAGGCTGGCGAGAAACGGCTGCAGCGCTTCCGGCTCGTCATCCACCTGCAACAGCAGGCCGTCGGCGCTCGCCGCCCTGCCCTGCAGCACTTCGGCCGACTGCCGTTCGCGCCAGGCGGCCAGCGGCAGGATCTGCGGCGCCGCGCCAGCGCTGTCGGCGTCATGCAGTTGCCAGGGGTCGTCGGTGACGATGCGGGCCTGGCCCTCGACCAGGCGGATCAGATTGTTCATGCCACCGCCTCCCGGGCGTAGACGCGCTCCTTGAACGGCTCCAGGCCGATGCGCTGGAAGGTGTCGAGAAAGCCTTCGTTCACCTCGCGGTAGTCGACGTAGGTCTGCACGATGCGCTCGATCACCTCGGGCACCTGCTCGGCGGCGAACGCCGGGCCGATCACCTTGCCCAGCGCCGCCTGCCGGCCCTGGCTGCCGCCGAGGGTGAGCTGGTACCACTCGCTGCCGTTCTTGTCGACGCCGAGGATGCCGACGTTGCCGATATGGTGGTGGCCGCAGGCGTTCATGCAGCCGGAGATGTTCAGGCTGATATCGCCCAGGTCGTGCAGGTAGTCGAGGTCGTCGAAGCGCTGCTGGATGGCCTGGGCGATGGGGATCGACTTGGCGTTGGCCAGCGAGCAGAAGTCGCCACCCGGGCAGGCGATGATGTCGGTGAGCAGGCCGGCGTTGGCCGTGCCCAGCCCGGCCGCCCGGGCCTCGCTCCATAGCGCATGGAGGTCGCGCTTGCGCACGTCGGGCAGCACCAGGTTCTGTTCGTGGGCCACGCGCATCTCGCCGAAACCGTAGCGCTCGCTCCAGTCGGCCAGCGCCTCCAACTGCTCGGCGCTGACGTCGCCGGGCGGCGCGCTGATGCCGGGTTTGGTCGACAGCACCACGCTGGCGTAACCGGGCACCTGATGCGCCATGACGTTGCGCGACACCCAGCGGGCGAAGTCCGCGTCGCGCGCCAGCTGGGTGCCGAAGTCGATATCGGCATCGGCCAGCTCGGCATAGGCCGGCTTGTGGAAGGAGGCGGCGACGCGCCGGTATTCCTCATCGGTGAGCCGCGCCGGGCCGTCCTTGATCGACTGCCACTCGCGCTCCACCTCGGCGGCGAAGGCCTCGATGCCGAGCGCCTTGACCAGGATCTTGATCCGCGCCTTGTACTTGTTGTCGCGCCGGCCGTGGCGGTTGTACACGCGCAGGATGGCCTCGACGTAGGACAGGCAGTCCTGCCAGTGCAGCCCCTCGCGCAGGGGCTGGGCGATGATCGGCGTGCGCCCCAGGCCGCCGCCGACCAGCACCCGCAGGCGCAATGCGCCGGCCTCGTCGCGATGCAGCTGCAGGCCGATGTCGTGCACCTGGATCGCCGCGCGATCCTCGGCGGCGGCGCACAGGGCGATCTTGAACTTGCGCGGCAGGAACAGGAATTCCGGGTTGACCGTCGACCACTGGCGGAGGATCTCGGCCAGCGGGCGCGGGTCGAGGTACTCGTCGGCGGCAACGCCGGCGAAGGCTTCGGTGGTGATGTTGCGCACGCAGTTGCCGGAGGTCTGGATGGCATGCATGTCGTGCGCGGCCAGCCAGTCGAGGATGTCCGCCACGCGCTCGAGCTCGATCCAGTTGAACTGGATGTTCTGCCGCGTGGTGAAGTGGCCATAGCCGCGGTCGTACGCGCGGGCGAGGTGCGCCAGCGCGCGCATCTGCTTGGCCGACAGGGTGCCGTAGGGGATCGCCACGCGCAGCATGTAGGCATGCTTCTGCAGGTACAGGCCGTTCTGCAGGCGCAGCGGCAGGAACTCCTCTTCGCTCAGCTCGCCTTCCAGGCGCCGCTGTACCTGGTCGCGGAACTGGGCGACGCGCTCGCGCACCAGCGCACGGTCAAAATCGTCGTATTGGTACATGCCGGCAGGCCTCCTGATCACGGGCGTCGACTATGCCTGCCGGACGTGTTTCGAAAACAGCGCCAGAAAAGCCTAAAAAAACCAGATCAGATAAGCGAAAGAAGGCTGCGGCTTACCGGCGATTGGCGCGGCGCGATGTCGCAGGCCGAGGCCTGTAGCGCTAAGGCTGAAATCCACAGCAGCCAGATATGGCGTGGCCTGGAGACCTGTCAGGCAGTTTTTTCGGCGCCCACCGGCCGCATCTGATCCGCTTTTTTAACGAAAACCTGAGACTGTTTCGAAAACAGTTCGCCTCGGATCATGGCGCCAGCCTGATTAACGCCTGATGAGGGCAACGCCATGACCGAGCTGATCCCCGTGCGGGCCGTCGAGAGCATCGACCCTGCCAAACCCATCCGCCTGACGCCGGCCCAGGCCGGCGGGCCGATCCACACCCGCAGCTTCACCGGGCGCTTTCGCAACCTGCGCCTGCTCGGCGCCGGCCTGCTGTTCCTGCTGTTCTTCGGCACCGCCTGGATCGACTGGAACGACCGCCAGGCCGTGCTCTGGGATCTGGGCGCGCGTCAGTTCCATATCTTCGGCGCCACCTACTGGCCGCAGGATTTCATCCTGCTCTCGGCCATCCTGATCATCGCCGCCTTCGGCCTGTTCTTCATCACCGTGCTGGCCGGGCGCGTCTGGTGCGGCTACGCCTGCCCACAGAGCGTGTGGACCTGGATCTTCATGCGCGTGGAGCAGCTCACCGAGGGCGACCGCGGCCAGCGCATCAAGCTCGACGCCGCACCCTGGTCGCTGCAAAAGATCCTGCGCCGCGGCGCCAAGCACGGCCTGTGGCTGGCGGTGAGCCTGGTCACCGCGCTGGCCTTCGTCGGCTACTTCACCCCGATCCGCCAGCTGACCCTGGACCTGGCGACCCTTGAGGTCGGCGCCACCACGGCCTTCTGGGTGCTGTTCTTCACCGCCGCCACCTATATCAACGCCGGCTGGCTGCGCGAGAAGGTGTGCCGCGACATGTGCCCCTACTCGCGCTTTCAGAGCGTGATGTTCGACCGCGACACGCTGATCGTCTCCTACGACGCCGCCCGCGGCGAGAACCGCGGGCCGCGCCGCAAGGACGCCGACTACAAGGCCGAAGGCCTGGGCGACTGCATCGACTGCACCATGTGCGTACAGGTCTGCCCCACCGGCATCGACATCCGCGATGGCCTGCAACTGGACTGCATCGGCTGCGGCGCCTGCATCGACGCCTGCGACAGCGTGATGGACAAGCTCGGCTATGCCCGCGGCCTGGTGCGCTACAGCTCCGAGCGCGAGCTGGCCGGCGGCAAGACCCGCTGGCTGCGGCCCAGCCTGGTCGGCCATGCGGCGATGCTGGCGCTGATGATCGGCGCCTTCGCCTGGGCCCTGGCCGAGCGCCCGCTGCTGTCGCTGGACGTGACCCGCGACCGCGGCCTGTACCGCGAGAACGCCCTGGGCCAGATCGAGAACATCTACAGCCTGAAGATCATCAACAAGACCCAGCAGGCGCGCAGCTACAGCATCGCCCTGGTCGAGCCGGGCGACTTCGAGCTGCATGGGCCGAGCACGCTGCATCTGGCACCCGGCGAGATCCGCGACCTGCCGGTCAGCGTCGCCCTGACCGCCACGCGCAATGGCGCCGGCCCGCAGCACCTGCAGTTCGAGGTGACCGACCAAGCCGAGCCGGACAGCCGCGTCGCCACCCGCAGCACTTTCCTCGCCCCGCTGCGCTGAAACCTCCTAGCCCGGATGCCATCCGGGGCCGTTCGCTGCGCGGATGGCACCCGGGCTACACCTACCCTGTAGGCGCGGATTGATCCGCGATTCGCCCAGCACGCCCCACGGTCCCGCCCGAACGACTCACGAGGCCCTGCCATGTCCGCCGTTCACCCCGTAAAGTGTTCGCCCGTACCCCTTGCACCGGTGAACCAGGACAGGATGAAACGCTACGAGAAATTCGCCGACGAGATCGCCGAGCTGATCCGCAGCGGCGTGCTCGCCCCAGGCGAGAAGGTGCCCTCGGTGCGCCACGCCAGCCGCACCTACGGGGTCAGCCCGTCCACTGTGTTCCAGGCCTACTACCTGCTGGAGGATCGCGGCCTGATCCAGGCCCGCGCCCGCTCCGGCTACTTCGTCCGCGAACACGCGCAGCGCCCGCTGCACGAGCCGGAAGCGGCCGTGCGCGCCGCGCAGACCACCGAGGTGGACGTCAGCGAACTGGTGTTCTCCGTGCTCGCCTCGCTGAAAGACCCCGACACCGTGCCCTTCGGTTCAGCCTTCCCCAGCCCCGACCTGTTCCCCCTGCCGCGCCTGGCGCGCAGCATGGCACACGCCCTGCGCGAGCTGTCGCCGCACGCGGTGATCGCCGACATGACCGCCGGCAACCCCGACCTGCGTCGGCAGATCGCCCTGCGCTACATGGTCAGCGGGGTGATGCTGCCGATGGAGGAGCTGGTGATCAGCAACGGCGCCATGGAGGCGCTCAACCTCTGCCTGCAGTGCGTCACCCAGCCGGGCGACCTGGTGGCCATCGAGTCGCCGGCCTTCTACGCCTGCCTGCAGGTGCTGGAGCGGCTCAAGCTCAAGGCGGTGGAAATTCCCGTGCACCCGCGCGAAGGCATCGACCTGGCGGCGCTGGCCGACAGCCTGCAGCGCCTGCCGATCAAGGCCTGCTGGTTCATGAGCAGCCTGCAGAACCCGCTCGGCGCGAGCATGAGCGAGGCGAAGAAACAGGCGCTGTACGAGCTGCTGGTGCGCCACCAGGTGCCGCTGATCGAGGACGACGTCTACGCCGAGCTGTACTTCGCCAGCCAGCCGCCCAAGCCGGTGAAGAGCTTCGACCGCGAAGGCCTGGTGATGCACTGCGGCTCCTTCTCCAAGAGCCTGGCACCCGGCTACCGGGTCGGCTGGGTAGCCGGCGGGCGCTACGCCGAGCAGATCGCCCGGCTCAAGCTGATGACCACCATCTCGCCCTCGGTGCCGGCCCAGGCGGCCATCGCCGACTACCTGCAGCACGGCGGCTACGACCGCCACCTGCGCAAGCTGCGCCACGCCCTGGAAATGCAGCAGGGCGCCATGCTCGCCTCCGCCGCCCGGCATTTTCCCGCCAGCACGCGGGTGACGCGGCCGGCCGGCGGTTATTTTCTCTGGTTCGAATTCCCCGAACGGCTGGACTCCCTGCAACTGCTGCGCCTGGCGCTGGCCCAGGGCATCAGCCTGGCGCCGGGACCGATCTTCTCCGCCAGCCAGGGCTTTCGTCACTGCGCCCGTCTGAACCACGGCCACCCCTGGGACGCGCGCAGCGAACAGGCCATGGAGGTGCTCGGCCGGCTGGTGGCCGGGTTGCTCTGACAGAGCGGCGCAGCCTGCGCGCAATTAAAGCGCCGGCAACCGCCAGTCGATGGGGGTCATGCCGTTCTGCACGAGGAACTGGTTGCAGCGACTGAAGTGGCCGTTGCCGATAAAGCCGCGGTGCGCCGACAACGGCGAGGGGTGCGGCGAGCGCAGCACCAGGTGCTTGGTCGGGTCGATCAGGCGCTGCTTGCCCTGCGCATGACTGCCCCAGAGCAGGAACACCAGCTTGGGCCGCTGCTGGCTGACCACCTCGATCACCCGGTCGGTAAACAGTTGCCAGCCCTTGTTCGCGTGGGAGCCGGCGTTGCCTCGCTCCACGGTCAGCGAGGTGTTGAGCAGCAGCACGCCCTGCTCGGCCCAGCTCTGCAGGTAGCCGTGGGCAGGGATATCGAGGTTCAGGTCGCGCTTGAGTTCCTTGTAGATGTTCACCAGCGACGGCGGCGTCTGCACCCCCGGCTGCACCGAGAAACACAGGCCGTGGGCCTGGCCGGGACCGTGGTAGGGGTCCTGGCCGATGATCACCACCTTGACCCGATCCAGCGGCGTGGAGTTGAGCGCATTGAAGATCAGCGGGCCCGGCGGGTAGATCTCCTTGCCGGCCGCCTTCTCGGCACGGAGGAACTCGCGCAGCTCGCTCATGTAGGGCTTGTCGAACTCCTCGCGCAGCGCCTCTTTCCAGCTGGCGTCGAGTTTGATGCGGTCGTCGGTCATCCCGGGGGTTCCTGCGCTGAAAACGAAAACGGCACGCTAGGCAAGGCACGGGGGCAAGTCAAGGCATCGCACGGGATAACGCGGCGCCGACTGATGCCTGCCCATCACGCCGCTGGATGCGCGTTGCCACGCCGCCCTCGCCGGCCAAGACTCAAAGGCGATATCCCGAGGAGCAGCGCAGCATGAACACCGCGACCGCTATCAGCCGCGAACGCCTGGAACAGGCGCTGGCCCACTCCACCTTCGCCCAGTTGCTCGGCGCCGAGCTGCTCGACTTCGAACCCGGCAAGGTCAGCCTGCAGGTGCGCAGCCGCCCCGACCTGTGCCAGCACCACGGCTATCTGCACGGTGCGGTGGTCGGTTTCATGGTCGACAGCGGCTGCGCCTGGGCCGCCGCCTCGCTGGTCGGCGACGTGGTCACCAGCGAATACAAACTCAACCTGCTCGCCCCGGCCATCGGCGAGCGTCTGCTGTGCCGGGCCGAAGTGCTCAAGGCCGGACAGCGCCAGGCGGTATGCCGCGCCGACGTGTTCGCCTTGAAGGAGGGCCAGGAGAAGCTGGTGGCCACCGGCCTGGCGACCATCGCCCGGGTGTAGGGCGGATTCAGCAGCCGTAGGTTGGGTTGAGGTGCGCAGCGCCGAAGCCCAACGGGTCAGGTCGAGGACTGCTGGGCTTCGCTGCGCTCGGCGCCCAGCTAGCGGCGGGTGCCGCCCTAGCCCTGGTGCAAGGCCCGGTAATGACTGGGCGCCATGCCCACCACCTTGCGAAACAGTCGCGAGAAATAATAGGGATCGTCGTAGCCCAGTTGCTCGGCGATCTGCCGCACCTCGGCGTCGCCCTGGTCGAGCAGGCGGCAGGCCTGGGCCATCTTCAGCTGGATGAAATCCTGGATCGGCGCATGGCCGGTCAGGGCACGGTAGGTCTTGGCGAAGTGGAAGCGCGACAGCTTGAACTGCGCCGCCAGCTCGTCGAGGTTGAGGCTGCCATGCAGGTGGCTGCGCATCACCGCCTGCACCGCGTCGACGTCCAGCACCCGCCCGGATTTGAGGTTGGCCCGCGCCGGCAGCACCGCCAGGGAGCTGAGCAGCGCCTGCAGCTGATGGGCGGCGTGGATGAAGGGCACCGGGTTGAGGCCCTGGCGCTGCAAGCCCAGCAACGCCTCGAAATCCGCCAGCAGGCGCGGCTGCACGCCGATGCGGCGCACCCGACGCGGCCCCAGCAGACGCAGGAAGTCCTCGGCCAGGCTGCCGTCGAAATGCACCCAGTACAGCGTCCAGGGCCGTGCGGCGTCGGCGCCGTAGCGGTGGGCGAGGCCCTTGGGCAGCAGCAGCAGATCGCCGCCGCCGACCTCGAATCGTCCATCCGCCGTCTCCAGCCAGCCGCGCCCGGCGCGGCAGTAGATCAGCAGGTGGTCCTCCGGCTGACTGCGCTGCATCAGGTGCCCGGCCGCTTCCGGGTAAAACCCCAGCGCCAGCGGGTAGCAGCCGCAGCTCAGCGGCTGACGGGCCAGCAGGCGACGCAGGCGCGGCGGGGTGATGAAGCGCTGGCCGTTGGCGGGCAGCGGCCAGCTGGAGGTTTCCACTCGTGCGGTCATCGGCGCGCCCACCTCGCTGGGGGATGGCAATGCCAAGATCGTCCATCCAAAGGCCAAGATCGTCAATCCACAAGCAGCCGGACACTGACTATAAAGAGAGCACAGAAGAACAATAGGAGGCCGACCATGCCCCGTACCCTGCCCCAGCTGATCGACGGCCAGTGGCTCGCGAGCCAGGCCCGCGAACTGATCGAAGTCACCGACCCGGCCACCCAGCAGGTGCTGGCGCTGGCGCCCAAGGCCACCCATGCGGAGATCGAGGCCGCCGTGGCCAGCGCCAAGGCCGCCTTCCTCACCTGGCGCGAGGTGCCGGTGCCGGAACGGGCGCGGCTGATGCTGCGCTACCAGCACCTGCTCAAGGAGCACCACGACGAGCTGGCGGAGATTCTCGCGCAGGAGACCGGCAAGACCTTCGCCGATGCCAAGGGCGATGTCTGGCGCGGCATCGAGGTGGCCGAGCACGCCGCCAACGTGGCCAGCCTGATGATGGGCGAGACGGTGGAGAACGTCGCCCGCGAGATCGACACCGCCAGCTGGATCCAGCCGCTGGGCGTGTGCGTCGGCATCACCCCGTTCAACTTCCCGGCGATGATTCCGCTGTGGATGTTCCCGCTGGCCATCGCCTGCGGCAATACCTTCATCCTCAAGCCCTCCGAACAGGACCCGATGACCCCCAACCGCCTGGCCGAGCTGTTCCTCGAGGCCGGCGCGCCGCCCGGGGTATTGCAGCTGCTGCACGGCGGGCGCGAACAGGTCGACGCGCTGCTGGTGCACCCGGACGTGCGCGCGATTTCCTTCGTCGGCTCGGTGCCGGTGGGCCAGCATATCTACCGCACCGGCACCCAGCACCTGAAGCGGGTGCAGGCCTTCGCCGGGGCCAAGAACCATATGGTGATCATGCCCGACGCGCCCAAGGATCAGGTCATCAGCAACCTGGTCGGCGCCAGTTGCGGCGCCGCCGGCCAACGCTGCATGGCGATCAGCGTGGCGGTGTTCGTCGGCGAGTCGCGGCAGTGGATCCCCGAGCTGGCCGCGCAGATGGCCGAGCTGCGCCCCGGCCACTGGCGCGACAGCGGCGCCGCGTTCGGCCCGCTGATCAGCCAGCAGGCGCGCCAGCGCGTGCTGCGCCTGATCGCCGAGGGCAAGGCCGAGGGCGCCGAGTGCCTGCTGGACGGTTCGCAGTGCAGCGTCGAGGGCTACCCGGAGGGCAACTGGCTGGGGCCGACGCTGTTTCGCAAGGTCACGCCGAAAATGTCCATCTACCGCGAGGAAATCTTCGGCCCGGTGCTGGTGTGCCTGGAGGTCGCGACCCTGGAAGAGGCCATCGAGCTGGTCAACGCCAGCCCCTACGGCAACGGCACCAGCATCTTCACCCGCTCCGGCGGCGCCGCGCGCCACTACCAGCACGCGGTGGAAGTCGGCCAGGTGGGCATCAACGTGCCGATCCCGGTGCCGCTGCCGTTCTTCTCCTTCACCGGCTGGAAGGGCTCCTTCTATGGCGACCTGCACGCCTACGGCAAGCAGGCGGTGCGCTTCTACAGCGAGACCAAGACGGTCACCAGCCGCTGGTTCGACGACACACCGCTCGGCGACGGCCCCAACATGACCATTCAGTTGAAATGAGAACGGAGTAGGCCTCTGTTAGACCAATAGACGATCACTGCAACTGGACGAGCGGCGTAAAACAGTCTCCTGCAGCACAACAACAAGGAGAACTGCAATGCGCCACCTGACTGCCACCCTGGCCCTGTGGGCCGGGATCACCGCCTGTGCGCAGGCCGCCGAGCCCATCACCCTGGGGCTCAACTACCCGCGCACCGGCCCATACAAGGAGGAGGGATTGGCGCAGATGCGTGGAGCCCTGCTGGCCATCGACGAGCTCAACGCCGCAGGCGGCGTGCTGGGCCGCCCCTTGCGCCTGTCCAGCAAGGACACCGCCTCGCGTCCGGCCAAGGCGGTGAAGAACGTCGACAAGCTGGCCGCCGAGGGCGCCGCCATGCTGTTCGGCGGCGCCTCCAGCGCGGTGGCCATCGCCGCCGGCAAGCGCGCCCGCGAACACGGCCTGCTGTACTTCGGCACCCTCACCTACTCCAACGACACCACCGGCAAGGACGGCCACCGCTACCTGTTCCGCGAGTGCAACAACGCCTGGATGAGCGCCCAGGTGCTCGGTCAGTACCTGAGCAAGCACCTGCCGGACAAGCGCTACTTCTACGTCACCTCCGACTACACCTGGGGCCACACCACCGAGGCCTCGCTGCGCCAGGCCACCGCCAGCGACGACGCCGGCCAGCACGCCGGCGTGCGCGTGCCCTTCCCCGGCGCACGCCTGGCCGACTACCAGGATGCCCTGACCCAGGCCGCCGCGAGCGATGCCGAGATCCTCGCCCTGGTCCTGTTCGGCGAGGACCTGGTGCGCGCCATGCGCATCGCCAAGGACCTGGGCCTGACCGAGCGCATGCAGGTCATCGCGCCGAACCTGACCCAGAGCATGGTCGAGCAGGCCGGCCCGGACCTGATGCAGGGCGTGATCGGCACCGAACCCTGGACCTGGCGCGTGCCGGCGCTGGAGCAATCCGCCCGCGGCGAAGCCTTCGTCGCCGCCTTCAAGGCGCGCTACCAGATGTACCCCTCGAGTTCCGCCGCCTCGGCCTACAGCATCGTCCAGCAGTGGGCCGATGCCGCCAAGCGTGCCAATAGCCTGGATAGCGAGGCGCTGATCAAGGCGCTGGAAGGCCACCGCTACAGCCTGCTGAAGGACGAACAGCAGTGGCGCGCCTTCGACCACCAGAACCTGCAGACGGTCTACGCGGTGCGGGTCAAGCCGCGCGACGAGGTGCTCAAGGACCCGCTCAAGCAGGACTACTTCGAAATCGTCGACCGCCTCGACGCCGACACCGCGCTGCCCAATCTGGCGCAGTGGCAGGCCGAGCGCCGCGCCGGCGGCCAACCTTTGACATTGCAATGAGGCGCCATGGACTTCGAACTCAGTGACGAACAACGCCTGCTCACCGACAGCGCCCGCGCCTTCGCCGCGCGGGAGCTGGCGCCGCACGCCGGCGACTGGGACCGCGACCACCACTTTCCGCTGCCGGTGATCCGCCGCGCCGCCGAGCAGGGCTACCTGGCCCTGTATATCAAGGAGGAGGACGGCGGCCTGGGCCTGTCGAGGCTGTCCAGTTCGCTGATCTTCGAACAACTGGCCGCCGGCTGCGTGGCCACCACCGCCTACCTGACCATCCACAATATGGCCTCGTGGATGTTGGCGAGCTTCGCCGACGAGGCCCTGAAGGCGCAGTACCTGCCCGGGCTGATCGACGGCCGCCTGCTGGCCTCCTACTGCCTGACCGAGCCGGACGCCGGCTCCGACGCCGCCCACCTGCGAACCCGCGCGCGGCGCGATGGCGACGATTACCTGCTCGACGGCAGCAAGTGCTTTATCTCCGGCGCGTGATCGACCGATGTGCTGATCGTCATGGCGCGCACCGGTGAGGACGGCGCCAAGGGCATCTCCTGCTTCCTGGTGCCGGCCGACGCCGCCGGCATCCGCTACGGGCGCAACGAGGACAAGATGGGCTGGCGCGCCCAGCCGACCCGCACCATCGCCTTCGACGGCGTGCGCATCCCCGCCGGCAACCGCATCGGCCCGGAGGGCCAGGGCTTCGTCTACGCCATGCAGGGCCTGGACGGTGGCCGCCTGAACATCGCCAGCTGCTCGCTCGGCGCGGCCCAGGCGGCGTTGCAGCAGAGCCTGCACTACGTGGAGGAGCGCAAGCAGTTCGGCAAGCCACTGGCCGAATTCCAGGCGCTGCAGTTCAAGCTGGCCGATATGCTCACCGAGCTGACCGCCAGCCGGCAGATGGTGCGCCTGGCCGCGGACAAGCTGGACCGGCGCCACGCCGAGGCCAGCCTGTACTGCGCCATGGCCAAGCGCTTCGCCACCGACCAGTGTTTCGCCATCTGCAACGAGGCGCTACAGCTGCACGGCGGCTACGGTTACCTGAGCGACTATCCGCTGGAGCGCTGGGTGCGCGACAGCCGCGTGCACCAGATACTGGAAGGCACCAACGAGATCATGCGGGTGATCGTCGCCCGCCGCCTGCTGCAGCAGGGCGGCATGCTCGATCGCCTGCTGTGACCGCTTTATCCCCTCTCCCCGGGGGAGAGGGGAACATCATTTAAGAGGACCCTTATGAGCACCGCCATCGAAGCCTACAAGCCCGGCATCTTCGACCTGACCCACAAGCTCACCGTGGAAAAGCACGGCCACACCGCGCTGATCACCATCAACCACCCGCCGGCCAACACCTGGGACCGCGACTCGCTGATCGGCCTCAAGCAGCTGGTCGAGCACCTCAACCGCGACGACGACATCTACGCCCTGGTGGTGACCGGCCAGGGGCCGAAGTTCTTTTCCGCCGGCGCCGACCTGAACATGTTCGCCGACGGCGACAAGGCGCGCGCCCGCGAGATGGCGCGGCGCTTCGGCGAGGCCTTCGAGACCCTGCGCGACTTCCGCGGGGTGTCCATCGCCGCGATCAACGGATACGCCATGGGCGGCGGCCTGGAATGCGCACTGGCCTGCGATATCCGCATCGCCGAACGCCAGGCGCAGATGGCCCTGCCCGAGGCCGCGGTGGGCCTGCTGCCCTGCGCCGGCGGCACCCAGGCGCTGCCCTGGCTGGTGGGCGAAGGCTGGGCCAAGCGCATGATCCTCTGCGGCGAACGTATCGACGCCGAAACCGCCCTGCGCATCGGCCTGGTGGAACAGCTGGTGGACAGCGGCGAGGCCCGTGGCCATGCCCTGCTGCTGGCGGCCAAGGTGGCGCGACAGAGTCCGGTGGCGGTGCGCACCATCAAGCCGCTGATCCAGGGCGCGCGCGAGCGCGGCCCGAACACCTGGCTGGCGGAGGAACGCGAGCGCTTCGTCGACCTGTTCGACGCCGACGACACCCGCGAAGGGGTCAACGCCTTCCTCGAGAAGCGCGACCCGCAGTGGCGCAACAAATGATTCGTGGCACCGTAATCGGCCAGGCCCGTAGGGTGGATGTCGCTTCTTACATCCACCAGAACCGCCCCGCCCTAAGCTGGAAACCTGTATGAACCTGCACTTCGAAGAACGCCCCAGCCTGCATGGCTACCGCATCGGCATCGCCAGCCTGGATGCCGAGAAGAGCCTCAATGCCCTGTCGCTGCCGATGATCGAGGCGCTGGACGCGCGCCTGAAGGCCTGGGCCATCGATCCCGAAATCGCCTGCGTGCTGCTGCGCGGCAACGGGCCCAAGGCCTTCTGCGCCGGCGGCGACGTGGTGCAGCTGGTGCAGCAGTGCCGCGAACACCCCGGCGAGGTGCCGCCGCTGGCGCGGCGCTTCTTCGCCGACGAATACCGCCTCGACCACCGCATCCACAGCTATCCCAAGCCGCTGATCTGCTGGGCCCACGGCCACGTGCTGGGCGGCGGCATGGGCCTGATGCAGGGCGCGGCGATCCGCATCGTCACCCCCAGCAGCCGCCTGGGCATGCCGGAAATCAATATCGGCCTGTACCCGGACGTCGGCGGCAGCTGGTTCCTCGCCCGCCTGCCGGGCAGGCTCGGCCTGTTCCTCGGTCTCAGCGCCGCCAGCATCAACGCCCGCGACGCGCTGGACCTGAACCTGGCCGACCGTTTCCTCCGCGACGAGCAGCAGGACGCGCTGATCGAAGGCCTGGTGCAACTCAACTGGCGGGAGCACGCCGCGCAGCAGCTGCACAGCCTGCTGCGCGCGCTGGAACGCGAGGCGCGCGGCGAACTGCCGCAGGCGCAGTGGCTGCCGCGCCGCGAACGCCTCGACGCGCTGCTCGACGTGGCCGACCTGCCGGCCGCGGTACAGGCCATCGCCGGCCTGCACGGCGACGCCGACCTGCTGCTGGCCCGTGCGGCCAAGACCCTGGCCGGCGGCTGCCCGCTGACCGCGCACCTGGTCTGGGAGCAGATCCGCCGCGCCCGTCACCTGTCGCTGGCCGAGGTGTTCCGCATGGAGTACGCCATGAGCCTGAACTGCTGCCGCCACCCGGAGTTTGCCGAGGGCGTGCGCGCCCGCCTGATCGACAAGGACCAGACGCCGCGCTGGCACTGGCCGGACGTGGCGGCCATCCCGCCGGCGGTGATCGAGGCGCACTTCGCCCCGGCCTGGGACGGCGCGCATCCGTTGGCGGATCTGTAAACCTTCGCTCCCCGAGGCATCAGCACAAGGAGAACCCAAACCATGACCCAGATCGCCTTTATCGGCCTCGGCCATATGGGCCTGCCCATGGCCCGCAACCTGCTCAAGGCCGGCTACCCGCTCAAGGTCTTCGACCTGGTGCGCAGCGCCGTGGACGAACTGGCCGGCGAAGGCGCCCTGGCGGCGGACAGCGCCGCCGAGGCGGTCGACCAGGCCAAGGTGGTGATCAGCATGCTGCCGGCCAGCCGCCATGTCGAAGGCCTGTACCTGGGCGACGCCGGCCTGCTGGCGCAACTGCCGGCCGGCACCCTGGTGCTGGAATGCTCGACCATCGCCCCGGAGTCGGCGCGCAAGGTGCACGCCGCCGCCCGTGAGCGCGGCGTCGCCCTGCTCGATGCGCCGGTGTCCGGCGGCACCGCCGGCGCCGCGGCCGCCACCCTGACCTTTATGGTCGGTGGCGAGGCCAACGCCCTGGACAAGGCGCGGCCGATCCTCGCCGCCATGGGCAAGAACATCTTCCACGCCGGCCCGGACGGTGCCGGCCAGGTGGCCAAGGTGTGCAACAACCAGGTGCTGGCGGTGCAGATGATCGCCACCGCCGAGGCCATGGCCCTGGGCGTGGCCAACGGCCTGGAGCCGGCGACCCTGGCCGAGATCATGCGGCAGAGCTCCGGCGGCAACTGGACGCTGGAAAAGTACAACCCCTGGCCCGGGGTGATGGAGAACGCCCCGGCCTCCAAGGGCTACAGCGGCGGTTTTATGGCCGAACTGATGGCCAAGGACCTCGGCCTGGCCCAGGAAACCGCCAGCCACAGCGGCAACAGCACGCCGATGGGCGCCCTGGCGCTGCAGCTGTACCGCCTGCTGCTCAAGCAGGGCAAGGGCAAGCAGGATTTTTCAGTGGTGCAGCAGTTGTTCGTGGAGTAGCGGTCCGTAGGCGCCAGCTTGCTGGCGATGCCTTGAAGCGAATCGCGGCAAGCCGGCTCCTACGAAAGCGCGAGTACGTCGTGCAGTCTTGGCCCGGATGCAATCCGGGATAAAGCGCGGCGACTGCCCCGGATTGCCTCCGGGCCAACGGCATTCAGCGCAGCGTCTGCAGATGCAGCAGGCCGAACAGCAGCACCTGCAGGCGCTGCCGCCACAGCCCCGGCCGGCCGTGCAGGCGCGCGCGAAACAGCAGCAGCTCGCCTAGATGGGCCAGCAACAGCGCCAGCGCGGCCCAGTTGACCCAGCCGCCCAGCGGCGCGGCAAAGGGGTAGAGCAGGTTGAGCAGCGCCACCAGCCAGAACATGGCCAGGGCGCCCTTGGCGAACGACAGCAGTTTCATCGCGATCCTCCGGTTGGGCGATCGCCGCAGTGTGCCGGGCCAGCCCGGCGCTGCCGCCGCTCTTTCGGCTGGAACGGTGCTCAGCGCAGGGTCAGGCCGAAGGACTCGTCGGCGAAGTCGAAGCAGGCGAGGAAGCGGCGGATCTCCAGCAGGTTGCCCTCGACCTGCACGTCGCCCAGCAGCGCGCCCTTGACCAGGCCGCCTTCGCCGGTCAGCAGGGTTTCCATAAAGCGCTTGTCCATGCTCAGCCGCAGCTCGGTGCCTTCGGGAATGCCCCGGTGCAACTGGGCCACGCCGCGGCGCACTTCCAGCGCCCACTCCTCGTTCACGTCCGGGAAGCGAAAGCCCAGGGTCAGTTCGAGGTCGCCGGCCTGCTCCGGGTCGATGCGCGTCACCCAGTTCTGCAGGAAGGCCTGCGGGGTGAAGCTGCGCACCATGTCCGGGGAGAGGAGGACCTTGCGCATCTCCTGCGAGCGCTGGCGGATGGCCTCGCCGTCGAGCTTGCCTTCCAGCTCCATGGCACTCATCAGGTACCAGTTGCGCCAGTTGATGTTCATGCTGGCGTAACCCAGCTTGCGCAGGCTGCGCGCCTTGATCTCGCGTGCCAGTCGATCCTCGCGGTCGACGCGGATGGCATAGCCGGCCAGCTCGGCGGCCCACTGGTAGTCGCCCTTGAGGTAGGCGTTGCCGGCCTCCAGCAGCAGCTTCTCCCGGCCACCGGCCAGGGCGATCAGCCGCTCGGCCTGCTGCCGCGGCGGGGTCGGATCGAGCGCCACCGGGTCGCCCTGAAACCAGCCCAGGTAGCCGTTGTAGATCTGCCGCACGCTGTGCTTGACCGTGCCGTAGTACTCGCGCAGGTAGGGCGTGTAGCCGGCCAGGTGCGGCGGCAGCTTGACCTTCTCCACCAGCTCGTCCGGGGTCAGGCCCTTGTTCATCCAGCGCACGCTCTGGTCGTGGATATAGGCGATGCCGTCGCGGGTCATGCGCAGCACCTCCTCGACCCGCTCCTGGCCGCTGACCGGGCGGCCGTGTAGCGGCACCATGTGCTCGGCCTGGTACTCGCGCAGCTTGTCCAGGCTGGCGACCCACTGCACCGGGTCGCGGAACTTGGTGCCGCGCAGGGTATGGATGTTCGGCAGGGTCGGCCCCTGCTCCACCTCGGCGCTGATCAGCACGCGGTTGTCCGGCAGGTACAGGGTGATCTCGTCCGGCGCCTCGCTGGGCACGTGCAGCAGCTGCACGTCGAGGCCGGCGATGCGGGTGTCCAGGCGCTCGGCGAAGGTCACCGTCGGCGCGATAAAGGACGACGGCTCGGGCTTGGCCAGCGGGCCGATGCCGGCGTTCATGCCCTCCAGGTCGCTCGCCGGCAGGAAGGAGCCGAAGCTGTAGGCCGAGCGCACGCCGAGAATCGGCCCGACCAGCGCGCCCTGCGCCACCACGTTCTCCAGCAGGCTTTCGTGGGCGTAGATCTGCACCTCGCCGCGTTCCACCTGCTCGCGGCTGACGAAGGCCTGCACGCCGTTGATATGGTCCGGGTGGAAGTGGGTGTAGACCACCGCCTTGACCGGCTTGTCCGTGAGCTTGCGGAACTCGGCCATGATCTTGCGCGACTCGCCGACCGACTCGCCGGTGTCGACGATGATCAGCCCCTCGGGCGCCTCGATCATCACCACGTTGCCCAGCTGCCAGCCGACGGCCGAGTAGACGTTGTCGGCGACGCGGTAGACCTGCTGGGCGAAGTGCTTGGTGTGCGCCGCCAGCTCGGCGTGGATGCTCGGCTCGATGCGCTCGGCCGGCAGTTCGGCCTGCGCGTTCAGGGGCAAGGCGGCGGCCAGCAGCAGGCCGCCAAGGCGAGAGAAGGTGCTCATGGCGATAGGACGTCTTGTTGTTGAAGTGCTGGCAGGTTGGCAAAGGCCGCCTGATAATTCCAATGCATTCGAATCCATGAACCAATGCAGAAAGCGCATGAGCGACCTACGCCAGCTCCGTCACTTCGTCGCCCTCGCCGAACACGGCCACTTCGCCCGCGCCGCCGAGGCCGTGCACCTCAGCCAGCCGGCACTGAGCCGCAGCATCCAGGCCCTGGAGGCGCAGCTCGGCTGCAGCCTGGTGGATCGCCACAGCCGCGGCATCAGCCTCACCGCCCACGGCCAGCTGGTGCTGGAACATGCCCGCCGCCTGCTGGCCGGCAGCCAGGCGCTGAGCAACGCGGTCAGCCAGCTGGACAACCTGGAGGCCGGCGAACTGCGTCTGGGCGCCGGCCCCTACCCGGCCGCACGGCTGGTGCCGCAGGCGGTGGGCAGGCTGCTGCAACGCTATCCGCGGGTACAGGTGAGACTGGAGATCGGCAACTGGCTGGAGCTGCGCGAGCGGCTGCTGGAGGCCGGCGTCGAACTGTTCGTCGCCGATGTGCGCGAACTGCAGGATGACCCGCAACTGCAGATCGAGGCGCTACAGGCGCATGCCGGCGCGCTGTTCTGCCGCCCCGGCCATCCGCTGCTACAACGCCGCGAGCTGCGCCTGGCCGACCTGCTCGACTTCCCCCTGGCCGGCACCCAGTTGCCGCAGGCGGTAGAGCGCAGCCTCGGCGCGGCCAGCGGCCGGCCGCAACCCTTGAGCGTGCAGTGCGACAACTTTCTGGTGCTCAAGCGCCTGGTGGCCGACAGCGAGGTGCTGAGCATGGCGCCCTGGGACGTGATCGCCGAGGAAGTGGCGGCCGGCCAGCTGAGCCTGCTGCCGCTGGCCCCGGCGAGCCTGCAGCAGCAGTCGGCCTACGGCCTGGTCAGCCGTGCCGGGCACAGCCTGTCGCCGGCGGCGCAGGCGCTGGTGGAGGAAATTCGCCGGGCGGATCGCCAGCCGCTGCCGCCACGGCGCTGAACGCCGCTAGTTGCGCCGCCAGTCGCCGCTGCGCTGCTGCTCGCCGCGCGAGTGACGGTCGTCGCGGGAGTAGCGCTGCTGCACCTGCTGCTGGCGCTTGCCGTCCCAGTGCTTGCCGGCGGGCAGGCCCTGCAGATGCTGCTTGTGCTGTGATCGCTGATGACCGTCGTGGCGGCGCCAGTCATCGCGGCGGCCGTCGTGGCGCGAGTAGCCGTCGTGGCCTTTGTGATCGCGCGGGTAGAAGCCATGCTGGCGCGGCGGTACCGGCACGTAGTGTTTGGAATCGTGGCGATGGCGGTCGTGGCGGCGATCGTCGTAATAGTAGTAACGCGGCGTGACGTAGACCGGCGGCGAGTAATCGCGGCGGTAACCGTTGTAATAGTGGTGCGAGTGATGATGGTCGCGGTAGCCACGGTCGTAACCGTCGCCGTACACGGCGCAGCCACTGAGCGGGATGAACAGCAGGGCAGCAAGCAGGGTTCTGTAGGACATGGGGAGCCTCCGCAGGGGAAGCGGGGGACGCGCACCGCACCCCCGAGGGAAGAGGCCGGGCCGCGAGGCCCGGGACTGGATCAGCAACGACCTTTCTTGGCCTGCCCCGGCGGGCAGTGGGGAGGACCGCCGCCAACATCGCCGATATCGATGCCGATACCCGGCAGCCTCAGGCTGCAGCCGGACAGACCGAAAGCCAGGCTGATCGCCAGCAGCAACGCGCCGAAGGTTTTCATCAGCAGCTCCCCTTCATCCGGTGCCCCGGCGGGCAGAAGTGACCGCCGCCGTGGTAGCCGCGGCCACCCAGGTCGACATGAATCACATCGGGATCGCCGACCCGGGCATGCACGCCCGGCGCACTGAAACTGCAGCCGCCCAGCAGCAACGCCAATACCATCACAGTCAAACCACGCATGTCGGAATACTCCTCGAATTTCCAGTGGCCATTAGATGCCCCGCAAGCGGCGCGGGCACAATTCTATCGGCATGCTGGTTCGACCATCGGCACTGGATCACGTTCCGTGCAGCCGAGTGACGGCCATCACAGGCTCGCCATGGCCGCTGGCACGCTCCTCGCTTGGCAAGGCGCCGCAGCGGGAAGGCGAACAGCGCTGCGTGCAGACAATGGCCGACTAGGGTTCCGGCCCGCCCCACCAGGCGGGTGGCTGGTCCGAGAGTGGGCGACCTCATAGAGCGGCGGGAAGCCGCGGGGTTACACGGCGGGATAAAAGCCCGGGAGAACGCGCAGCACGGCTGCCCGCCTTCCCGCCTCCGTTCCCTGCCGCCGAGGTCACCATGTCATTGCGTACCCTGCTTACCGCCCTGCTCTGCACCGCCCTGCTCTGCACCGCCCTGCTGACCGCTCCCGCCGCCGAGGCCGCGCCCAGGACCTTCAAGCTCTGCTGGTCGATCTTCGCCGGCTGGATGCCCTGGGGCTACGCCGCCGAACAGGGCATCGTGAAGAAATGGGCGGACAAGTACGGCATCGATATCCAGGTGCAGGAAGTACCGGATTACGTCGGCTCCATCGAGCAGTACACCGCCGGCCAGTTCGACGCCTGCACCATGACCAATATGGACGCCCTGACCATTCCCGCCGCAGCCAGCAAGGACAGCACCGCGCTGATCATCGGCGACTTCTCCAACGGTGCCGATGGCCTGCTGCTGCGTGGCAGCGGCAAGCGTATTCAGGATCTCAAGGGCAAGACCGTGCTGCTGGTGGAGAACTCGGTGTCCCATTACCTGCTCAGCCGCGCACTGGAATGGGCGCTGCTGGAGGAAAGCGACGTAACCATCCAGCACGTTTCCGATACCGAAATCGCCAACACCTTCCTCGCCGGACAGGGCGATGCGGTGATCACCTGGAACCCGATCCTCGCCGAGATCAAACGCAAGGCCGAGGTCAGCCAGGTGTTCACCTCCAACCTGATTCCCGGCGAGATCCTCGACCTGACCGTGGTCGACAGCCAGACCCTGGTGCAACACCCGGAATTCGGCCGGGCACTGACCGGCGCCTGGTTCGAAACCCAGCGTCTGCTCGGCCTGCCCACCGCCGCCGGGCGTGAGGCCAGGGCGAAGATGGCGGCGGCCGCGCGCACCAGCCCCGAGGACTTCGAGGCCCAGTTGAACACCCTGCGTTCCTTCTACGCCCCGCGCTATGCGCTGAACTTCGCCCAGACCGGCAAATTGCCGGACCTGATGCAGCGCATCGCCCATTTCGCCGATGCGCACGGCCTGCTAGGCCAGAGCGGCCAGGGCCTGAGCAACCTGGGCATCGCCTTCAGCGGCGAGCAGCCCCTGGGCAACGCTCAACGCATCCTGCTGCGTTTCAACCACGACTACATGCAGCTGGCCGCTGACGGCAAGCTCTGACACCGTCCTGACGCCCCAGCAGGCAGCACGCCGCTCTGACAACGCACCAGCACGGCGCACCGCGACCCCGGCGCCGCCGAAGGGAGCGCCGTCTGCTGCGGTTCGCGACGCATGGCACGATGTTCGCTAAGAACAGCTCGTGCAGGAACAACCCGGTTCGCCGGGATCGCGGCACCACAATTTGCCAATAGCCGGCTAGGGTTCCGGCTCGCCACGCGCGAGCGACTGGTCCGAGAGCTAGCGACCTCCAGCGAGGTTACACGGCGGGACAAAAGCCCGGGAGAACGCGCCCCATCCGTGGGGAACCGCCGCGAACTCCTGCCCGCCCCTGTCAAACTGGAGGTTCATCATGGGTACGCCCCACTCGCATCGGCGGCAACCAGCCGCCCACCCCAAAGGCCCGAAACCAGCGCGCTCTTGCGCTTGCTAGCTGCGCACGCCTTTCGTTCCAGGCCCGACGAGGACTATCCATGCGCCTGATCAACCGCCACCCGGATCGCAGCGGCCGCCTGCTGCTGATCCTGCTGCCCTTCGCCCTGCTGCTGTTCGTCTACTTCAGCGCCTCGGCCACCCGCCTGGCCGAGAACCCCAACGACAAGCTGCTGCCCAGCGCCAGCCAGATGATCGACGCCGTCGACCGCCTGGCCTTCAGCGAAGACAAACGCAGCGGCCAGTACCTGTTCTGGCAGGACACCGCCTCCAGCCTGCAACGCCTGGGCCTGGGCCTTGGCATCGCCGCGCTGCTGGGCCTGGTGCTGGGTATCGCCGCCGGCAGCGTGCCGCTGTTCGGCGCACCGCTATCGCCGCTGCTCACCGTGCTGTCGATGATTCCGCCGCTGGCCATCCTGCCGATCCTGTTTATCGTCTTCGGCCTGGGCGAGCTGTCCAAGGTGATGCTGATCGTCATCGGCATCACCCCCTGCATCGCCCGCGACATCGAACAGCGCGCCCGCGAGATTCCCGGCGAGCTGCTGATCAAGGCGCAGACCCTCGGCGCCAACACCTGGACGCTGATCCTGCGCCTGGTGCTGCCGCAACTGCTGCCGCGCCTGCTGATCTCGCTGCGCCTGATGCTCGGCTCGGCCTGGCTGTTTCTGATCGCCGCCGAGGCCATCGCCTCGACCGACGGCCTCGGTTACCGCATCTTCCTGGTACGTCGCTACATGGCCATGGACGTGATCCTGCCCTACGTCGTGTGGATCACCCTGCTGGCCTGGCTGATGGATCTGGGCCTGCGCCAGGTGCTGCGCCTGTGCTTCCCCTGGCATGAAGGAGGCAAGGCATGACCCTGTTCAGCCAACACATCGTCCCGCTAAGTGAACCTGCCATGAACCCATCCAGCGCTGCCAACGCCAGCCAGTCGAAAACCGCCTTTATCGAGGCGCGCAACCTGTGGCAGGAATACGGCGACCTGGTCGTGCTCGAGCGCCTCAACCTCAAGGTCGACGAGGGTGAGTTCTGCACCCTGGTCGGCGCCTCCGGCTGTGGCAAATCCACCTTTCTGCGCATGCTGCTCGGTCAGGAACGCCCGAGCCGTGGCGAGCTGCTGCTGGGCGGCCAGCCGCTGCCCAACGAGCCCGACCCGAGCCGTGGCGTGGTGTTCCAGCGCTACTCGGTATTCCCCCACCTGAGCGTGCTGGACAACGTCGCCCTGGGCCTGGAACTGCCGAAGTCGAAGCTGCTGGGCCGACTGTTCGGCGCAGCCAAACGCGAGGCCCGCGAGCGCGCTGCCGAAATTCTCACCAAGGTCGGCCTCGGCCATGCCCTGAACAAGTACCCCAGCGCGCTTTCCGGCGGCATGCAGCAACGCCTGGCCATCGCCCAGGCGCTGGTGATGCAACCGCGCATGCTGCTGCTCGACGAGCCGTTCGGCGCCCTTGACCCCGGCATCCGCAAGGACATGCACGCGCTGCTGCTGGAGCTGTGGCAGGAAACCCGCCTGACCGTGTTCATGGTCACCCACGACCTGTCCGAAGGCTTCAGCCTCGGCACCCGCCTGCTGGTGTTCGACAAGGTGCGCCACGATCCGCAGGCGCCCAACGCCTACGGCGCACGCATCACCTACGACATCCCGCTGAACGCGGCACGCCGGGCTCAGGCGCAGTTGCCCAGCGAGCTGGCCGAGCGTATCGCGGCAGGCTAACCATCTGTAGGAGCCCGCTTGCGGGCGATCCGCTGTAGCTTGTGCTGATCGCCCGCAAGTGGGCTCCTACAAAACGAGTCGCAGATCAGCTCAACACCTCAAGATACCTCGACAGCGTTTCACTCTCCGCGGCAAACCAGCGCTGCGCCTCGTCGGTACTCGGCGTGGCGAGAGCCGCGCGCCAGTCCGGCTCCAGCGTATCGATAAGGAAGGTGCGTACCACCGCACGGCCATCCGGCCTTTGCAGGTGCTGGCACACACGCCCGGCCTCCGGCAGCTCGAAGCCCTCCAGCGAGACGCTCTGCCCGACCCGTGCCGGCTGGGTGGACAGCGCCACCTGATACCGCCCCTGCTGATCGGCATAGGCCAGCGAGGTCTGGCAGTCGAACAGCGCGGCCAGGGCCTCACCATCCCCGCGCGCCAGCTCGACCCGCTCGCGCAGTTGCAGCGCTGATTCACCCGGCTCGACCGCCCGCCCGTGCACCCAGCCGAGTCGGTCGCCGCAGAGAATCAGGCCGCCGCCGCGTTGCAGCACCTCGCCGCTTTCGGCATCGCACTCCTCCAGCAAGCGCAGCCCGATCAACGGCCCGCGGCTGGCCTGCAAACGCCAGTCCTCGACATAGGCGCCGCTGGTGCCGAGCTCGATCATGCAGTTGCCGATGCGCTGCAACTGCGCCGGTTCCGGCCAGCGGTTGTGCAGTTGCAGGGACACCCCGCCGTGCCAGCTCAGGTAGCCGTTCTCCCAGACGCTGTCGGCCACCCAGCCTTCGTGGTTGGCGAGCTGGCGCAACTCGGCGGCGTCGTAGTCCTGCCAGACACGCCCCGGCAATGGCGGCCCATCCGGTAGGCGCAGGTCGATGGTGAAGCTGCGGCTTTGCAGCCAGTGCACCTGGGTGCGCTCATCGCTGCGGCCATCGGCGAAGCTGATGGTGCGCCGACGAAAGTGCCCGAGCATCCAGTCCGGCACACCACCTTCGGCGCGTTGTGGGTAACGTGCCGCCAGCTCCAGCAGGTTCATGCCGTCACCTCCTGGCGGGCCGCGCCGACACTGGAGGGGCCGAAGCTGGACAAGCCTGTCGCCCCATCCGGCAATTGCAGCGAGCCGTTCTCCAGCCGCTCGCGCAGGTACCGGAAGGTCTGCGCGGTCTGGGCGAACAGGTGGTCGCCGCAACTCACCGGCGCGTACACCCGCTCACCGCGCGCCGGCAGGCCGGCAATCGGGGCGATGCGCGTCGGGTAGTCGCAGGCGCAGAACAGCGGGAAGGCGAAGCGCTCCTCGCTAACCTTGCGCACGCGGTGCGAGGTGGCGACGAAGTTACCGTTGCTGAGCACTTCGAGCATGTCGCCGATATTGATCACGAAGGCGTCCTCCACCAGCGGCACGTCGATCCACTGCCCGTCGCCGTTGAGCACCTGCAAACCTTCGGCGGTGGGCAGAAGAATGGTGAAGCACTCGTAGTCGGTATGCGCGCCGATACCGGGACGGTCGGCCACTGAGTCGGGATCGAGCGGGTAATGGATCATGCGCAACTGGCTGGTGGGCTGCCGGGTGATGTCGGCGAAGGTGTCCTCGGCCAGCCCCAGCGCCAGGGCGAAGCCACGAAACAGCGTGTCGCCCAGCGCCAGCGCCGCGCGGTAGTAGGCGCTGACCTCGCGCTTGAAGTCTGCCGAGTCCGGCCACTGGGTCGGGCCCAGCAGCGGATAGACCTGCGCCGCCTCGGTGTAGTCGTAATTGACGTCGTAGGCTTCCTTGAGATCCTTGCTGCCACCGGCGAACTGCTCCTCGCCCTCCGGCACGTAGCCGCTGTGGTTGCTGGACTGACCGATGTAAAAACGCATCTTCTCCTCCAGCGGGCGGGCGAAGAAGCGGCGCGCCTGATCGACCAAACCGTCGCGCAGCTCACGCGAAATGCCGTGCCCGGTGATCTGCAGGAAGCCGACCTCGCGCGCGGCACGGCCCAGCTCGTCGGCAACGCGCTGGCGCTCGGCAAGATGCTCGCAGTACAAGCCCGAGACGTCGATCAGGGGAATCGAGGTGAAATGGGTATGCGCCATGGCAATCTCCCTTGAACAAGTGAGTTACCTGGTCGTCCAGACGAGCAGCGGGTCGGGTCGTCCCGAGGGCGGCAGCAAGGCCGCCCCTGCAACAGGGGCGATAGCGATTTCCATGCCACCGCCATCATGCCGCCGAGGCGCTATCCCGCGGGCAGACTCGCCCCAGAGCGGTGCATTCCATCGCCCGCAAGCCCCAACAGGCAGCACGCAAACCGCAAGCAGCGTCGCCCAAGCGCGCAGCCACGGGCTTGGGCGAGCTGGCACGCTATTCGCTAAAGCTCAGGTGTGCAGGTTCTAACCGGGGTTTCCCGGAATCGCGGCACCACAATTTGCGAAATGGATGACTAGGGTTCCGATCCGCGCAGGCGGGTGACTGGTCCGAGAGTCATCGACCTCCAGTGAGGTTACACGGCGGGATAAAAGCCCGGGAGAACGCGCCTTTCGAACCACTCGAAACGTGCCGCGACTCCTGCCCGCACTCAACAAGACTGGAGGTTCCAAATGCGCAAGTACCGTCTGCTCTCCTTCGCCGCTGCCGGTCTGGCCGCGCTGCTCAGCTTCAGCGCCCATGCCGAGAAGAAAGACAGCTTCAGCGTCTGCTGGACGCTCTACGCCGGCTGGATGCCCTGGGGCCAGGCCAGCACCTCCGGCATCATCGACAAATGGGCGAAGAAATACGGCATCGAGATCGATGTCATGCAGCTCAACGACTACGTCGAATCGATCAACCAGTACAGCGTCGGCCAGTTCGACGGCTGCACCATGACCAACATGGACGCCCTGACCATCCCCGCCGCCGGTGGTGTGGACTCCACCGCGCTGATCGTCGGCGACTACTCCAACGGCAACGACGGCCTGCTGATCAAGGGCGAGGGCAAGACCCTGGCCGACCTCAAGGGCATGCAGGTCAACCTGGTGGAGCTGTCGGTCTCTCACTACTTCCTCGCCCGCGCCCTGGAGTCGGCAGGCATGAGCGAGCGCGACGTGAGCGTGGTGAACACTTCCGACGCCGACATCATCGCCGCCTACTCCACCCCCAGCGTGCAGGCCGCCGCCACCTGGAACCCGATGCTCGCCGAGATCATCGCCCAGCCCGGCAGCACCCAGGTGTTCGACTCCTCGAAGATCCCCGGTGAAATCCTCGACATGATGGTGGTCAACACCCAGACCCTGAAGGACAACCCGGATTTCGGCAAAGCCCTGGTCGGCGCCTGGTTCGAGATTCTCGACCTGATGCAGTCCGGCACGCCCGAAGCCACCGACGCCCTGACCGAAATGGCCAAGGCCTCCGGCACCGACCTGGCCGGTTTCCAGGCCCAGCTGGCGACCACCAAGCTGTTCTATACGCCGCAGGAAACCCTGGATTTCGTCACCAGCCCGGCCCTGCCGGAGACCATGACCAAGGTCGCCAACTTCAGCTTCGAGCACGGCATCCTCGGTGAAGGCGCGCGCAGCGCTGACGCCATCGGCATGACCTTCGCGGGCGACGTGACTACCGGCGACAGCGCCAACATCAAGCTGCGCTTCGACCCGAGCTACATAGAGATGGCCGTCGACGGCAAGCTCTGACCCTCACGCCCCCTCGCAACGATGATCAGGCGCCACTGCCGGCGCCTGACGATACGGCTTTGATCTCGAGGTACCCATGACAACTGCCCTCACCCTCCGCCCCACCCTCTATGAGGAAACTGTCCCCGGCGGCGGCCACACTTCCTTCGTGCTCAAGCGCGGCCAGCTGCTGCGCATCACCGACCTCGAAGGCGGCGCCAACGTCAGCCTGCTGCTGTTCAACGCCGCCGAGAAAAGCGAACGACTGAACCTGCCCGATACCCTCAAGTGCCAACACACCGCCAGGCTCAGCGGCGGCCACTGTCTGTACTCGGACATGGGCAAGGTGCTGGCCGCCATCACCTTTGATACCTGCGGTTGGCACGACAGCTTCGGCGGCGTACTGAATGCCGAGGAAGTGCTGGAGAAATACGGTCAGGGCCGCTACCAGGAACTGCGCAACGGCTTCTTCCGCAACGGCATGGACAACCTGCTGGTGGAAATGGGCAAGTGGGACCTCAACCTGCAGGACCTGCTGATGAACCTCAACCTGTTCAGCCGCGTGGACGTCGACGCCGAGGGTGTCTTCCACTTCCAGCCGAACAATTCCAAGGCCGGCGACCATATCGAGCTGTATGCGCCGATGGACACCCTGGTGGTGCTCACCGCCCTGCAGCACCCACTGGACCCCAACCCGCAGTACGCGCCCAAGCCGGTGCAGCTGCGCTGGAGCGAGGTCGCCAGCGACGGCATCACCCTGCTCTGCCGCACCTCGCGCCCGGAAAACGGCCGCGGCTTTCACAACACCGAACGCCAGTACCTTTGAGGATGCCGACATGAGCCTGACCGCAAGCAACCTGCATCCCGAAACCGCCAGCTTCCGCCACACCATCCCGGCAGGTGAGCCCTACCTGTTCGAGGTCAAGGCCGGGCAGACCCTGCGCCTGCATGATCTGGAAGGCAACCAGGCGATCGACACCCTGTTCTTCGCCGCGCGCAACCCGCGCGAGCGCTTCGACCCGCAGCGCACCCTGCGCAAGCAGAGCAAGGTCTACCTGACCACCGGCACGGTGCTCTACTCCAACCTCGGCAAGCCGCTGCTGACCATAGTCGCCGACACCTGCGGCCGCCACGACACCCTCGGCGGCGCCTGCGCGCAGGAGAGCAACACCGTCAGGTATGCACTCGAGAAGCGCTATATGCACAGCTGCCGCGACAACTTCCTGCGCGCCAGCCTGCACGACGGCCGTCTGAGCAAGCGCGACATCGGCGCCAACATCAACTTCTTCATGAACGTTCCGGTAACGCCGGAGGGCGGCCTGACTTTCGAGGACGGCCTCTCCGCGCCCGGCAAGTACGTGGAGCTCAAGGCCGAGACCGACGTCATCGTGCTGATCTCCAACTGCCCGCAACTGAACAACCCGTGCAACGGCTGGAACCCGACGCCGGCTGAAGTCCTGGTTTGGGATTGATCACTTCCCGTAGGAGCGGCTTCAGCCGCGATAACCCGTAGGGTGGATGTCGCTTTCTACATCCACCGGCTCCGCCGGTTCGCGGCTAAAGCGGAACGCCGCCCGGCCGCTCCTACACAGCAATACGCATCACCCGATTTTTCCGCCACGGACGACCGTGGCGCAGACCCAATGACGGCGGGACGGCCCGCCACCTTCGAGGGCTCCTCGAATGTTCGACAAACTCCTGATCGCCAACCGTGGCGCCATTGCCTGCCGCATCCTGCGCACCCTGCGTGAGCTGAACGTCGGCGGCGTAGCCGTGTATGCCGAAGCCGACGCTGCCAGCCTGCATATTCAGCAGGCCGCTGAAGCCTTCTCCCTCGGCGACGGCCCGGCTACGCAAACTTACCTTGTGGTAGAGAAAATTCTCGACGTCGCCAAACGCAGCGGCGCCCAGGCCATTCACCCCGGCTACGGCTTTCTCTCCGAGAACGCCGCCTTCGCCGAAGCCTGCGAAGCCGCCGGCATCGCCTTCGTCGGCCCGACGCCCGAGCAACTGCGCGTATTCGGCCTCAAGCACACCGCCCGCGCCCTGGCCAAGCAGCACGGCGTGCCGATGCTCGAAGGCACCGAGTTGCTGGAAAATCTCGATGCGGCGCTGGCCGCCGGTGAACAGGTCGGCTACCCGGTGATGCTGAAAAGCACCGCTGGCGGTGGCGGCATCGGCATGCGTGTCTGCCGCTCGGCCGCCGAACTCAGCGAAGCCTTCGAGGCGGTCAAGCGCCTGGGGCAGAACAACTTCAGCGACAGCGGAGTCTTTATCGAGAAGTACATCCAGCGCGCCCGCCACCTGGAAGTGCAGGTGTTCGGCGACGGCCAGGGCGAGGTGCTCGCCCTCGGCGTGCGCGACTGCTCGGTGCAGCGGCGCAACCAGAAGGTGCTGGAAGAAACCCCCGCACCGAACCTGCCCGCCGGCATGGCCGATGCGCTGTGCGCGGCGGCGATCAAGCTGGCCAAGGCGGTCAGTTACCGCAGCGCCGGCACCGTTGAGTTCGTCTACGACAGCGAGGCCGAGCGCTTCTACTTCCTCGAGGTGAACACCCGTCTGCAGGTCGAGCACGGCGTCACCGAACAGGTGTGGGGCGTCGACCTGGTGCGCTGGATGATCGAGCTGGCAGCCGGCGATCTGCCGCCGCTGAGCGAGCTGGCGAAAACCCTCGAACCCAGCGGCCATGCCATCCAGGCACGCCTGTACGCCGAAGACCCGGGCCGCGATTTTCAGCCCAGCCCCGGCCTGCTCACCGCCGTGGCATTCCCGCCCGCTGACGGCAAGGCCCTGCGCATCGATACCTGGGTCGAGGCCGGCTGCGAGATTCCGCCCTACTTCGACCCGATGATCGCCAAGCTGATCACCTGGGCGCCAAGCCGCGAAGAAGCCTCCAATGCGCTGGATCAGGCGCTGGCAGGCACGCTGCTGTACGGCGTGGAATGCAACCGCGACTACCTGCGCCAGATCCTCAGCGATGCGCCCTTCGCCAGCGGCAAGCCCTGGACGCGCTGCCTGGAAAACCTCGTCTATCAGGCCAGCACCTTCGAAGTGCTCAGCGCCGGTACCCAGACCAGCGTGCAGGACTTCCCTGGCCGCCTCGGCTACTGGGCCGTTGGCGTGCCGCCGTCCGGGCCGATGGACAGCCGCGCCCTGCGCCTGGGCAACCGCCTGCTGGGCAACGCTGAGGGCGCCGCCGGCCTGGAAATCACCATGAGCGGCCCGCTGCTGCGCTTCAATACGGACGCCGTAGTCGCCGTCACTGGCGCCGAGATTCCGCTGAGCGTCGATGGCGTGGAACAGCCAATGAACACCGCGCTGCTGATCAAGGCCGGCACTACCCTGGCCCTCGGCACCATCGCCGGTAGCGGCGCACGCTCGTACCTGACCCTGCGCGGCGGCCTGCAGGTGCCCGAGTACCTGGGTAGCAAGAGCACCTTTACCCTCGGCCAGTTCGGCGGCCATGGCGGCCGCGCCCTGCGTGCCGGCGACGTGCTGCACCTGCTGCCGCTCGCCGATACCAGCAGCGGCGCACAACTGCCCGCCGAGCTCTGCCCCGACCTGCCGGCCGTACGCGAACTGCGGGTGATCTACGGCCCGCACGGCGCGCCGGAATACTTCAGCGAGCGCTATATCGACCGCTTCCTCGCCACCGACTGGGAAGTGCACTTCAACTCCAGCCGCACCGGTGTGCGCCTGATCGGGCCCAAGCCCGAGTGGGTGCGCGACAGCGGCGGCGAGGCCGGCCTGCATCCCTCGAATATCCACGACAACCCCTATGCGATCGGCGCGGTGGACTTTACCGGCGATATGCCGGTGATTCTGGGGCCCGATGGCCCCAGCCTGGGCGGCTTCGTCTGCCTGGTGACCATCATCGAGGCCGACCTGTGGCAACTCGGCCAGCTCAAGGCCGGCGACAAGGTGCGCTTTGTGCCGGTGGATATCGCCACGGCGCGGGCGTTGGCGCAGAGCAATGCACGCGAATGCACCACCCTCTGTAGGAGCGGCTTCAGCCGCGATACGGATGGCACCCCAATCGCGGATAAATCCGCTCCTACAGACTCGACAGAGCTTTCAAGCCCTATCGTGCTAGACCTCGGCGAAGGCGACACCCGACTGGTCGCGCGCCTGTCCGGCGACACCCACCTGTTGCTGGAAATCGGCGCGCCTGAGCTGGACCTGGTGCTGCGCTTTCGTGGCCACGCGCTGATGCAGGCGCTGGAGGCCAAGCAGCTCGACGGCGTGATCGATCTCACCCCCGGCATTCGCTCGCTGCAAGTGCACTACCAGCCGGAAACCCTGCCGCTGCAGCCGCTGCTCGACATAGTCGCCGGCGAGTGGGACGCGGTGTGCGCGGCCAAGGACCTCAAGGTACCGTCGCGCATCGTCCACCTGCCACTGTCCTGGGATGACCCGGCCTGCCAGCTGGCGATAGAGAAATACATGACCACGGTGCGCAAGGACGCGCCCTGGTGCCCGAGCAACCTGGAGTTCATCCGCCGCATCAACGACCTGCCGAATCTGGACGAGGTGTACCGCACCGTGTTCGACGCCAGCTACCTGGTGATGGGCCTGGGCGACGTCTACCTCGGCGCGCCGGTGGCCACCCCGCTGGATCCGCGCCATCGCCTGGTCACCACCAAGTACAACCCGGCGCGCACCTGGACCGCGGAGAACTCGGTGGGCATCGGCGGCGCCTACATGTGCGTGTACGGCATGGAAGGCCCCGGCGGCTATCAGTTCGTCGGCCGCACCCTGCAGATGTGGAACCGCTACCGCGAGGTCGAGGCCTTCGACGGCAAGCCCTGGCTGCTGCGTTTCTTCGACCAGATCCGCTTCTACCCGGTATCGGCAGAAGAGCTGCTGCGCATCCGCCGCGACTTCCCGCTGGGCCGCTACCCGCTGCGTATCGAACACAGCGAGCTGCACCTGGCCGACTACCAGGCCTTCCTCGACCGCGAGGCCGAGGGCATCGCCGCCTTCCGCCAGCAGCAGCGCGCGGCCTTCAACGCCGAGCGCCAGCGCTGGATCGAATCGGGCCAGGCGCATTTCGAGGTCGAGGAGGTGGCCGCCGAACTCGGCGAGGATGCGCCGCTCGGCGCGGGCCAGCACGGCATCGACAGCCATATCGCCGGCAACCTGTGGCAGGTGCAGGTGGCAGAAGGCGCGCGCGTCGAGGCCGGTGACGTGCTGGTGATCCTCGAGTCGATGAAGATGGAAATCCCCCTCACCGCCCCGGTGGCCGGCACGGTGCGCGAGGTGCGCGTGCAGCCCGGCTCGCCGGTGCGCGCCGGGCAGCGCGTGGTGGTGCTGGAACAGGCCTGAGCATCGCGGCCGCCGGTGACAACCCGGCGGCCGCGGCGCGCAGGCGCAAATCGCGCGGGCACCGATGACGCGCCTGCGGCGGCACGCTAGCATTGCGCCACGTCTCCAAGGCCCCGACCTCATGGCATTCAGCACTTCGCGCAAGGCTCAGATCCCCCTCCTGCTCCTGCTGGGCATCCTGCTGCTGGGGGGCTTTCTCGCCACCAGCCTGGCCAGTTATTACACCTCGCGCGAGAGCATCTGCCACAACATCGTCAACACCGAGCTGCCGCTGACCTCGGACAACATCTACTCGGAAATCCAGAAGGACCTGATCCGCCCCACCCAGATCGCCTCGATGATGTCGCACGACACTTTCCTGCGCGACCGCGCGCTGGACCAGACCAAGCAGGGCGGGCGCAACCGCGTCTGCGCCGCCACTCTGGACGACGCGCCGTGAACCCCGCACAGCGCTGCCCGCTCTGTGGCCAGGGCAACGCTTGCGCCCTGGCCGACGGCGCGCCGGATATCCAGGCCTGCTGGTGCTTCACGGCCCGCATCGACCCGGCCGTGCTCGAGCGCCTGACGCCCGAACAGCGCGACCTGGCCTGCCTGTGCCCAGCCTGCGCGGGTGTGGTCGAAGCCGCCGAGCGCGACCGGCGCAGCGAGCAGGACTGAGCCATGCGCCTCGACCGCTTCCTCAGCAACTTCCCCCGTTTCAGCCGCCAGGACAGCCGCCTGCTGATCAGCGCCGGGCGCCTGCGGGTGGACGGCGCGGTGGTTCACGACCCGCGCTTCGACGTGCGCGACTTCCAGCGCGTCGAGCTGGACGACGAACTGCTGCAAGCCGGGCGTAGCGCGCGCTACTGGATGCTGCACAAGCCGGTCGGCGTGGTCAGTGCCACCGAGCACGACGAACACCGCACCGTCCTCGACCTGCTGGCCGAGCCGGACAGACACGAGCTGCACCTGGCCGGCCGCCTGGATCTGAACACCAGCGGCCTGCTGCTGATCACCAACGACGGGCGCTGGTCGCGGCGCATCACCCAGCCGCAGCAGCGCAAGCCCAAGGTCTACCTCGTCGACACCGAACAGCCGATCACCGCCGAGTACGCCGAAGTCTTCGCCCGCGGCCTGTACTTCGCCTATGAAGACCTCACCACCCTGCCCGCCCGGCTCGAACTGCTCGGCAGCCACAGCGCTCGTCTGACCCTGTTCGAGGGCCGCTACCATCAGGTCAAACGCATGTTCGGCCACTTCCGCAACCGGGTCGTCGCCCTGCACCGCGAAAGCATGGGCGAGATCCACCTCGACCCCGCGCTTGCCCCCGGCCAATACCGTCCACTGACCACCGCGGAAATCGCCAGCGTTTGAGGGGCGCTGGCAACGCCGGCAATCGTTCGCAAGCTAACCGACCAACGGCAGCAGCAATATGCGATAAAGCTGTGACTCGCTCTTGCATGGCTGCAAGGGCGCTGCTTAAATCGAACCATAAGTCTCTGCGTGACCAATGAGTCACAGCAGACATCTAAGCGTTCCATCGGTTGCTTGCGCCCTGCGCGAACTGGATTCCTGCCTGGTAACACCGCCCTCGCTCCCGGCCCGAAAAAGGCTTGGGAAGTCGCTCTGTTTCGATCCTAACTGATTGAAAATCAAAGAATTATAAAATCCTCCAGCCTGACATTAGGTTGTCATGTCCAGGCGTTTATCTGACTGCCCAAAAGCTCGCGAACGGCCCACCGCTCGCCTCGTCACACTTGCGCCAGGAGGAAACGACATGAGGCCACAAACCGCAGTCGTCGAGATCAACAGGAAGCACAAGGTTCACACGGAGTTCTACGGCAACCCGGCAGCGAGCAAGACGATCATCCTGGTCAACGGCTCCCTGGCGACCACTGCGTCCTTCACCCAGACCATCAAGTACCTGCAGCCGCAGTTCAACGTGGTGGCCTTCGATCTGCCGTACGCCGGTCAGTCCAAGCCGTTCAACAGCGACTTCACGCCCATCAGCAAGGAAGACGAAGCCGCGATCCTGCTCAAGCTGATCGACCACCATGGCGCCAACTACCTGATGTCCTTCTCCTGGGGCGGCGTCGCCTCCATGCTCGCCCTGGCCCAGCGTCCGGCCAGCCTGGAGAAGGCGGCGATCTGCTCCTTCTCGCCGATCCTCAACGTGCCGATGCTCGACTACCTGCACAAGGGCCTGCGCTTTCTCGGCGCGGTGGACCGCGACAACATCGCCCTGCTGGTCAACAGCACCATCGGCAAACACCTGCCATCGCTGTTCAAGCGCTTCAACCACAAGCACGTCAGCACCCTCGACGAGCACGAGTACCGGCAGATGTATGCCCATATCAAACAGGTGCTCAGCCTGGAAGCGCACTGCCGCAAGGAATGCCTGCAGGCCATCGACATCCCCCTGCTGTTCGTCAACGGCGACCGTGACGAATACACTTCGGTGGAAGACGCCTGCCTGTTCGCCCAGCACCTCGATAACGCCCAGTTCGCCGTGATCAACGACGCCGGCCACTTCCTCGACATGGAGCACAAGGACGCCTGGCTGCAGACCCAACGCGTGCTGCTGGACTTCTTCAACGCCCCCAGCAAGCGCCTGCTGCTGCCACGCCGTGGCGGGCTGCAGGAGCTGCAGGCCATCGCCGTATGAGCAGGCCCCACGGCGAACCGGATGCACGACCAGCACCGGTTCGCCCTTCATTTCCCCGCCGAGTTCCGGTATAAAGGCACCCGCCGCGGGCGTCGTATAATGGCATTACCTGAGCTTCCCAAGCTCATGACGAGGGTTCGATTCCCTTCGCCCGCTCCAGAATTCAGCAAGTTAAAGCCCTGTATTTACAGGGCTTTTTCGTTTCTGGGGTTCGCTGGCGTCGAAGAAGTGTCGAAATCGACCAGCCATTAGGCGGACAGTGCCAGGATGGCGTGCTTCGGGTCGTTGTGGATCGCACGCAGCAACGCCCTGACCGGGCTGCCAGGTTCGCCGCCGCTGTTCCCGGTTACGCAGCGAGCCGAGTCGAACATCGATGATGGCCGCGAACTTGGCCTGGATCATTCCGGTGGCTGTACAGACTTTCCGCACCTGCAGCGCGTCCAGAGTAAACGCCCGCGAGGGCTGAGGTTCGCCGCGGCGAATTTCATCCCTCTGCTGGACGCTTTCCAGCAGACCTTCGACGAATTTGCCCATGGCGATTACCGCCACCACCTTCTGCCAGCAGCCTGCCGCGAGGCTTTGACGCGGCCCATTGCCACTATCTAAGCATTTGAAAAACAGAGACTTTTTACTTCACGTCGACAGCAGTGACGGCTACCCTGGCGCCCCATGATTCGATGCCTTATCCCCCTGCTCTGCTGTCTCGCCAGCTTCTCCCTCAACGCCGCCCCCGCCAGCTTCGCCGAGGCCAAGCGCCTGGCCTGGCCGCTGTATGCGCAACAGTCCACCGAGTTCTACTGCGGCTGCAAGTACAGCGGCAATCGGGTCGACTTGCGTTCCTGCGGCTACAGCCCGCGCAAGAACGCGGGCCGCGCCCAGCGCATCGAGTGGGAGCATATAGTTCCGGCCTGGGTGATCGGCCATCAGCGCCAGTGCTGGCAGCACGGAGGGCGCAAGAACTGTGCGGCCAAGGATGCGCAGTTCCGCAAGGCCGAGGCCGATCTGCACAACCTGGTACCGAGCATCGGCGAGGTCAACGGCGACCGCAGCAACTACAGCTTCGCCTGGCTGCCGCAACAGCCGCACCAGTACGGCCAGTGCCAGACGGTGGTGGATTTCAAGGCGCGCAAGGTGATGCCGCGCCCGGCCATTCGCGGGATGATCGCGCGCACCTATTTCTATATGGCCGAGCGCTACCAGCTGCGCCTGTCGAGACAGGATCGCCAGCTCTACCAGGCCTGGGACAAGGCCTACCCGGTCAAGCCCTGGGAGCAGCAGCGCAATCAGCAGGTGGCCTGTGTAATGGGTTGGGGCAACCCGCATGTGGGCAAGGTGGAGATGAGCCGCTGTAAGTAAGGGTGTGCCGTGAGTTCCGCCTCATCCAAGCGGCGGATGGTACGCATGACGCTGACCTAAGAGAGCGAGCTGCGCACAATAAGAAACGCCACCCGGAGGTGGCGTTTCATCAACTGGCGCGAATCACTTCTTGCCCAGCTTCTTCAGCTCTTCGTCGCGCAGCTCGCGGCGCAGGATCTTGCCGACGTTGGTGGTCGGCAGCACGTCGCGGAACTCGACGGCCTTGGGCACCTTGTAGCCGGTGAGGTTGGCGCGCATGTGCTCCATCACCTGTTCCTTGGTCAGGCTCTCGCCCGGTTTGACCACCACGAACACCTTGATCGCCTCGCCGGATTTCTCGTCCGGCACACCGATGGCGGCGCACTGCAGCACGCCCGGCAGGGTGGCGAGCACGTCTTCCAGTTCGTTCGGGTAAACGTTGAAACCGGACACCAGAATCATGTCCTTCTTGCGGTCGACGATGCGCAGGTAGCCGTCTTCCTGGATCAGACCGATATCGCCGGTCTTCAGCCAGCCGTCGGCGTCGAGGATTTCGTCGGTGGCTTCCTGGCGCTGCCAGTAGCCCTTCATCACCTGCGGGCCCTTGACGCACAGCTCGCCGATCTCGCCGATGGCCAGTTCCTGGCCCTCGTCGTTGATGATCTTGCACAGGGTCGAGGGCAGCGGAATGCCGATGGTGCCGAGCTGGATGGCGCTGAACGGGTTGACCGTGGCCACCGGGCTGGTTTCGGTCATGCCGAAGCCTTCGCAGATGGCGCAGCCGGTGACTTCCTTCCAGCGCTCGGCCGTGGCCAGCTGCAGGGCCATGCCGCCGGAGAAGGTGGCCTTCAGGCTGGAGAAGTCCAGCTTGCGGAACTCCTCGTTGTTGCACAGGGCGACAAACAGGGTGTTGAGGCCGACGAAACCGGTGAAGCGGTACTTGGCCAGGTCCTTGACCACCGCCGGCAGGTCGCGCGGATTGGTCAGCAGGATGTTGTGGCCGCCGATCAGCATCATCGCCATGCAATGGAAGGTGAAGGCGTAGATGTGATACAGCGGCAGCGGCGCGATCAGCACCTCGCAGCCTTCGTCCAGGTTGGCGCCCATCAGCGCCTTGACCTGCAGCATGTTGGCCACCAGGTTGCGGTGGGTGAGCATGGCGCCCTTGGCCACGCCGGTGGTGCCGCCGGTGTACTGCAGCACGGCGATCTCGGCGTTGCTCGGGTTAGCTTCGTTGAAGCTCTGACCGCGGCCCTTGGCCAGGGCGTCGTTGAGCTTGACCGCCTGCGGCAGGTTGTAGGCCGGCACCATCTTCTTCACGTGCTTGATCACCGCATTGACCAGCAGGCGCTTGAAGGTCGGCAGCATGTCGCCGACTTCGGTGACGATCACGTGCTTGACGCCGGTCTTGGGCACCACCTGCTCGGCCAGGTGGGCCATGTTGGCCAGGCAGATCAGCGCCTTGGCGCCGGAGTCGTTGAACTGATGTTCCATCTCCCGCGCGGTGTACAGCGGGTTGGTGTTGACCACCACCAGGCCGGCGCGCATGGCGCCGAACACCACCACGGGGTACTGCAGCACGTTGGGCAGCTGCACGGCGATGCGGTCGCCGGGCTTGAGGTCGGTGTGCTTTTGCAGGTAGGCGGCGAAATCACCGGAGAGCTGGTACATCTCGCCGTAGGTGATGGTCTTGCCCAGGTTGCTGAAAGCAGGCTTGTCGGCGAAGCGTTGGCAGGACTCCTTCAGCACCGCGAGGATGTTCGGGTACTGGTCGGGATTGATTTCGGCAGCAACCCCAACGGGATACTTGTCCTTCCAGAAGTTTTCGGTCATGGAAGCCCACTCCTAAGCAACAGCTGATCTTCACCGCGCGCAGGCGGTTGTTTGTTGTGTGTTTAGCTCGCTTTTCCACGGGCCAGGCGCCCCGAAAGCGCGCCGAGAGTAGCAGCTTTGCCAGAGGCCGACCAGCACCAAACATGGCCTACGGAGTCGAAAAAGTGACCAAAAAATAACAACAAGTCACACCCGATCTTTTCTTCCGAGAAAACGCGAAAAGCCTCTAGCCCGCATATTGCAGCGCATGGAGCCTAGTGCGTAAGGGTGACCGATGCAGGGCGGCAGTGCATGGAACAGGTGCTGGCGGTTACGAAATCACAACAAATGGGCTGCCGATGGCAGCGCAGGCGGGAAAGCCCCTCCCCTGCAACGGGGAGGGGCTTTTGGCTCAGGCGATGTCGCGCAGTTCGCGACGCAGGATCTTGCCGACCGGGGTCATCGGCAGGGCGTCCTTGAGCACGATGTGCTTGGGCACCTTGTAGCCGGTGAAGTTTTCCTTGCAGTAGGCCTTGAGCTCCTCGACCGTGACGCCGCCGTCGCGCGGCACCACGAACAGCTTGACCACCTCGCCGGATTTCTCGTCCGGCACGCCGATGGCCGCGCAGCTGGCGACTTTCGGGTGGGCCATGACCACGTCCTCGATCTCGTTGGGGTACACGTTGAAGCCGGAGACGATGATCATGTCCTTCTTGCGGTCGACGATGCGCACGAAGCCGTCCGGGTCGATCACCGCGATGTCGCCGGTCTTGAACCAGCCCTCGGCGTCGAGCACCTCGGCGGTGGCTTCTTCGCGCTGCCAGTAGCCCTTCATCACCTGCGGGCCCTTGATGCACAGCTCGCCGCGCTCGCCCAGCGGCATCTCGTTGCCGTCGTCGTCGATCACCTTGAACGCCGTGCCCGGCACCGGGATGCCCACGGTGCCCAGGCGCGCCTTGTCGCCATAGGGGTTGGTGCTGGCCACCGGCGAGGTCTCGGTGAGGCCGTAACCTTCCACCACGGTGCAGCCGGTCATCGCCTGCCAGCGCTCGGCGGTGGCCTTGACCAGGGCGGTGCCGCCGGAGTTGGTAACCTTGAGGTTGGAGAAGTCGAGGTTCTTGAACTCGGGGTGATCCATCAGCGCGACGAACAGGGTGTTCAGCCCCAGCAGCGCGGAGAACTTCCACTTGCCCAGTTCCTTGACGAAGCCGGGAATGTCGCGCGGGTTGGTGATCAGCACGTTGTGGTTGCCGTTGACCATCATGCACATGCAGTTCGCGGTGAAGGCATAGATGTGGTACAGCGGCAGCGGCGCGATCATGATCTCCTGGCCCTGCTTCATCAGCGGCTTGCCGTCGTCGCCGAGCTGCGACAGGCAGGCGTCGACCTGCAGCATGTTGGCCACCAGGTTGCCGTGGGTGAGCATGGCGCCCTTGGCCACCCCGGTGGTGCCGCCGGTGTACTGCAGCACGGCGATGTCGTCATGGCTGGCCTTGACCGGGGTCAGCGCCTGGCCGTGGCCCTGCTTGAGCACCTGCTTGAAGGCGATGGCCTGGGGCAGATGATAGTCGGGCACCATCTTCTTGACCTTCTTCACCAGGGTGTTGACCAGCCAGCCCTTGAGGCTCGGCAGCAGGTCGCCCATCTTGGCTTCGATCAGGTAATCGATCTCGGTATCCGGCAGCACTTCCTGCACCAGCTTGCCGAACATGTTGAGGTAGACCAGCGCACGCACGCCGGCGTCCTTGAACTGGTGGCGCATCTCGCGCGCGGTGTACAGGGGATTGGTGTTGACCACGATCAGCCCGGCGCGCATGGCGCCGAACACGGCGATGGGGTACTGCAGCACGTTGGGCATCTGCACCGCGATGCGCTCGCCCGGCTTGAGGTCGGTGTGCTTCTGCAGGTAGGCGGCGAAGGCCGCGGACAGGCGATCGAGCTCGGCGTAGGTCAGGGTCACACCGAGGTTGCTGAACGCCGGGCGGTCGGCGAACCTCTTGCACGAGCGCTCGAACACCTCGATGACCGACTTGTAGCTGGCCAGGTCGATGTCGTTGGGCACGCCGGCCGGCCGTTTGTCGCTCCAGAAATCAGGTTGCATTGTTGTTGTCCTCTTCCCCTGAAATGGTCTGGCCCGCGCTGCGGGACTGCCCGGAAAGTAGCAGCTCGGCGCCGTTGCGCAAATAGCTCGAAGGCGTCATTGATGGGCTGAATCTCGCAGCCCATCCGGCACTTTCGTTGCGCAACATCTATGATGAGCGCTCCAGCCCGAACTCGACCTCGATGCCGCCACTCGCCCTACTCGCCTGCCTGCTCCTGCTGACCTGCGCCCTGGCCCAGGCCGAGCCCGGCCCGCGCCTGGCCACCCTGGAGTATCCGCCCTACGCCTCGCAGCAACTGGACGACGGCGGCAGCATCGTCGCCCTCACCCGCCGCGCCTTCGCCCTGCGCGGCTACGCGGCGCACATCGATTTTTTGCCCTGGGCGCGGGTGCGCGCCGAACTGCGCAACGGCACCTACCAGGGCGCGCTGGCGCTGTGGCCCCGGGAGATCGGCGAAGAAGGCCTGATCGCCTCGCGCCCGCTGTTCTACAGCGAACTCGGCCTGTTCGTCCGCCAGGGCCACGAGCTGCGCTTCCAGCGCCTGCAGCAGCTGGCCGGGCAGAAGCTCGGCATCGTCCGCGGCTACGGCTACCCACAGCGCATCCTCGACGCCGGGCTGGCGCTGGAGGAAGCGGTGGACGACATCAGCAACCTGCGCAAGCTGCACGCCGGGCGTTTCGACCTGGTGCTGCTGGAGCGCCGGGTCGGCGAATACCTGATCGCCGGCGACCCGCAACTGCACGGCCAGCTGCGCTGGCACGGCCGCGCCCTGGAGCGCATCCCGCTGCTGGTGGGCTTCGTCCCGGCGCAGCCGGGGCAAACCGACTGGAGCGCGATCTTCGAGCAGGGCCTGCGCGACCTGCATGCCAGCGGCGAATACATGCAGATCCTGCGGCGGCACAGCACCGATCCCTGACAGGCTTTGCGCCGCACGGTGCGCGGTGCACAATGCGGCCAACTTCCGGCACAAGGATTCGCCATGCGCCACGACGCATTCACCCTGAGCGCCAGCGACGGCCAGCCGCTGCAGGTCAACCACTGGCATGCCGAGCAGCCGCCGCGGGCGGTGGTCATGCTCGCCCACGGCATGGCCGAACATAGCCTGCGCTACGCGCGCCTGGCCGAGGCGCTGGTGGCGGCCGGTTTCGCCCTCTATGCCCTGGACCAGCGCGGCCACGGCCAGAGCGCGGCGCACGGCACGCTCGGCCACTACGCCGACGAGGGCGGCTGGGACAAGGTGGTCGGCGACCTGGCGAGCCTCAACCACCATATCCGCCAGCAGCATCCGCAGACGCCGATCTTCCTGCTCGGCCACAGCATGGGCAGCTACATCGGCCAGGCTTACCTGATGGGCCACAGCTGCAGTCTGCAGGGCGCGGTACTGTCCGGTTCCAACTACCAGCCAGTGGCGCTGTACCGGGCCGCGCGGCTGATCGCCGGCTTCGAGCGCTGGCGCCTGGGCCCCAAGGGGCGCAGCAAGCTGATCGACTGGCTCTCCTTCGGCTCGTTCAACAAGGCATTCAAGCCCAACCGCACCGCCTTCGACTGGCTTAGCCGCGACGCGGCCGAAGTCGACAAGTACGTGGCCGACCCGTTGTGCGGCTTCGTCTGCACCACCCAGCTGTGGTGCGACCTGTTGGACGGCCTGCAGCAGATCACCCCGCCGGCCAACCTGGCGCAGATCGACACCGACCTGCCGCTGCTGGTGATCGGTGGCGCGCGCGACCCGGTCAGCGACGGCAAGCGCCTGGCCGACCTGGCCGGCGCCCTGCGCCAGGCCGGCATCAAGGACGTGCAACTGAAGATCTACCCCGAGGCCCGCCACGAGCTGCTCAACGAGAGCAACCGCGACGAGGTCACCACCCACCTGATCGACTGGCTACAGCAGGCGCTGAGCCACAGTCGGCAACCTCGCAAGGAGTCCCCATGACCCAGGTCACCAATATCCCCTACGCCGCCCTCGAAGTCGGCCAACAGGCCAGTTTCGAGAAGCGCGTGGAAGAGCGCGACGTGCAGCTGTTCGCCGCCGTTTCCGGCGACAACAACCCGGTGCACCTGGACGCCGCCTTCGCCGCCGAGACACTGTTCAAGGAGCGCATCGCCCACGGTATGTTCAGCGGCGCGCTGATCAGCGCGGCGATCGCCTGCCGCCTGCCCGGCCCGGGCACCATCTACCTCGGCCAGCAACTCAAGTTCACCCGCCCGGTGAAGCTCGGCGACACCCTCACGGTCAAGCTGGAGGTGCTGGAGAAACTGCCGAAGAACCGCGTGCGCATCGCCACCCAGGTGTTCAACCAGGACGGCAAGCAAGTGGTCGACGGCGAAGCCGAAGTGCTGGCGCCGAGCAGCGAGCAGACCGTGAACATGCCGGCCATGCCGCAGGTGAGCATCGGCTGATTCGAATGAGCGTGGCCGTCACCGGCGACGGCCGCACCACCCAGCGAGGCGCCCCCATGCTTATCCACAACGCCCGCCTGCGCGACCGCGACGGCCTGCAGCGCATTGCCCTGGATGGCGCCCGCATCGCCGCCATCGACCTGCAAAGCAGCGCAGGACCCATCGCAGCCGGCGATCTGGACGCCGCCGGCCATCTCGTCGTGCCGCCCTTCGTCGAGCCGCACATTCACCTCGACGCCACCCTCACCGCCGGCGAACCGGCCTGGAACCTGAGCGGCACGCTGTTCGAGGGCATCGAGCGCTGGGCCGAGCGCAAGGCCCTGGTCACCTTTGAGGACACCAAGACCCGCGCCAGGAAGACCATCGACATGCTGGTCGACCACGGCATCCAGCACGTACGCACCCACGTCGACGTCACCGACCCGAGCCTGGCCGCGCTCAAGGCCCTGCTCGAAGTGCGCGAGGAAACCCGCCAGCTGATCGACCTGCAGATCGTCGCCTTCCCCCAGGAGGGCATCGAGTCGTACGCGGGTGGCCGCGCGCTGATGGAGCAGGCCATCGCGCTGGGCGCCGACGTGGTCGGCGGCATCCCGCACTTCGAGAACACCCGTGACCAGGGCGTGGCCTCGATCAAGTTCCTCATGGACCTGGCCGAACGCACGGGCTGTCTGGTGGACGTGCATTGCGACGAGACCGACGACCCCAACTCGCGCTTTCTCGAAGTGCTGGCCGAAGAAGCCCGCGTGCGCGGCATGGGCGCGCGGGTCACCGCCAGCCACACCACGGCCATGGGCTCCTACGACAACGCCTACTGCTCCAAGCTGTTCCGGCTGCTGAAACTGAGCGGCATCAGCTTCATCTCCTGCCCCACCGAGAGCATCCACCTGCAGGGCCGCTTCGACAGCTACCCGAAACGCCGGGGCCTGACCCGCGTGGCGGAGATCGACCGTGCCGGGATGAACGTCTGCTTCGGCCAGGATTCCATCGTCGACCCCTGGTACCCGCTGGGCAACGGCAACATCCTGCGCATCCTCGAAGCCGGCCTGCACATCTGCCACATGCTCGGCTACGACGACCTCAAGCGCAGCCTGGATCTGATCACCGACAACTCGGCGCGCGCGCTGAACCTTGGTGAAGGGTATGGGCTGGAAGTGGGTCGCCCGGCCAACCTGCTGATCCTCTCGGCGCCGGACGATTACGAGATGGTGCGCAGTCAGGGCCACGCGCTGGTATCAATCCGCCACGGCAGGGTGCTGATGCGCCGCACGCCGGCGCGGGTCGAACGGGCCTGATGCTTGGCTGAAGGGGGCGGCCACGCCGCGCTGCCGCTGAAGCGGTCTCGGCCGCGAAACCGATGCCGAGCCTCGCTGCGCCCCACGGGAAATACGCCGGTCGTAGGGGGCTTGCTCAGTGCCAGGCCGACAGGGCTTCCCAGGCGCGGAACTTGTCGCCGGGCAGCGGCTGGCTGATCGAGAAGCCCTGGGCGATGTCGCAACCGAAGTTGCCCAGACGGGTCAGGGTCTCCTGGTTCTCCACGCCTTCGGCGACCACCTCGAGGTCGAGGTTGTGCGCCAGCTCGACTATCGAGCGCACGATCTTCGCCGAGTCATCGTCGTCGCTGAGCATGCGGGTGACGAAGGACTGGTCGATCTTCAGCGAATCCACCGGCAGCTTCTGCAGGTAAGCCAGCGAGGAATAGCCGGTGCCGAAGTCGTCGATGGTCAGCCGGGTGTCGAGGTTCTTCAGTTGGGTCAGGGTCTCCAGCGCCGCGACCGGATCTTCCATCAGCGCGCTTTCGGTCAGCTCGAATTCGACCCAGTTCGGCTCGGCGCCCCAGGTGGCGAAGGTGCCGCGAATGCGTTCGAGCAGCTTGGGGTCGCGCAGGTCGTGGGCCGACAGGTTGACCGAAACCGGTCGCTCGTCGCCTTCCTCGCGCCAGGCGTAGCTCTGGCCCAGCGCGGCATCGAGCACCCAGTAGGTGAGCGGGGTGATCAACCCGGCGCTCTCGGCCAGCTTGATGAAGTCGTTGGGCGGCAGCAGACCATGCTGCGGATGCTGCCAGCGCACCAGGGCCTCGCTGCCGCACACCTTGTTGGTGGCGATCTGCAGTTTCGGCTGATAGTGCAACAGCAGCTGGTTGCCGTCGATCGCCCGGCGCAGTTCGCTCATCAGGGTCAGGTGCTGGGCACATTCGCGGTCCATCCCGCCCTGGAACAGCGCATAGCCGGTGCTGGAACGCTTGGCCTGATCCATGGCGCTGGCCGAGCGGCGGATCAAGGCGTCCGGATCGGTGCCGTGACCGGGATAGAGGGCGATGCCGATGCTGGCGCGGGTATCGAGCAACAGCCCGCTCAGGTCGATCAGTTCGTACAGCGCCACCAGGATCTTCTGCGCCAGTTGCGACGCCTGCTCGGCGCCGCCGCTGGGCATCAGCACGGCATACTCGCTTTCACCGATACGCGCCAGCCTGTTGCCGGCGCCCACCGCCTGTACCAGGCGAGCGGCGATGGCCTGCTGCAGGCGGTCGCCTTCGCGATAGCCGAGGGTTTCGTTGATCGCCTGGTTGCGCCCGACCTCCAGTTGCAACAGACCGAGCGCCCGGTGTTCCTGCTTGGCTTCGGCGATCGCAGCTTCCAGCAACTCGCGCAGGCGCAGGCGGTTGGGCAGGCCGGTCAGCTCGTCGGCATAGGCCATGCGCCTGATGGTCGCCTCGGCCTGCAGCGCCCGATCGCGGGTGCGCAGGGTGGCGATGCCGAAGCCCAGGTCGTTGGCGGTGGCGAACAGCAGCTCGACCTCCTGCTCGTCGAAGGTGTCGCTCGCCGCGGCCATGATCACCAGCTTGCCGATCAGCCGGTCGTCCACTCGCAGCGGCAGCACTATGGTCGCCGCGAAGCCGTGCTCCTTGGCCTCGTCTCTCAGGAACCCGTCCACCGGCTCCTCGGGTAGGTTGCGTATGACCAGTGGCCGGCCGCTCTCGAGCCGGGCATCGACTCGCTGGATGTAGGCTTGGCCCTCGGCACTGGCGGCCCAGGCCTCGGCCCGCGCGAGGAAGCCGTGATCGTCGCCGGCGTAGGCGACCTGGCGTACCGGCTCGGCGGGGTCTTCCTGGCGATAGGCGACCCAGGCCAGGCGGTAGCCGCAGTCGACCACCAGTACCCGACAAACTTCCTTGAGCAGCGCGGATTCGGCGTCGGCGTGGATCAGCGCATGGTTGACCGCCACCCGCGTCGACAGGGCGCGATTGAGGCGCTGGATCTCCTGCTCGGCCTGGATGCGACGCGCCTTGCCGCGCAGGGTCTCGAGGCCGAAGGCCAGGTCCTCGGCGGCCTCGCTGAGCAACGCCATTTCCTGCGAGCCGAAGGCATCGGGTTCCGGCGCGCCGATGCCGAGGGCACCGAAGATCCGCCCTTCGACCCGCAGCGGCAGCGACATCACCGAGGCAATGCCGTGCTGGATGGCGCCTTCGCGCCAGGGCGCGGTGTTCGGGTCGGTCAGCAGGTTGTGGGTCAGGCTCAGCTGGCCGGTGCGGATCGCGGTGCCGGAGGGGCCGTGGCCGCGTTCGTTGTCGCCCCAGGAGATATTCAGCGAGTCGACGTAGGTCCGTTCGACCCCGGCATGGGCCAGGGGGGTGACGGTTTGCGCCGGATCGTGCTCGGCGCGGCCGACCCAGGCCAGGCGGTAACCGGCCTGCTCGACTATGACCCGACAGATCTCCTGGAGCAGGCTGGCTTCGTTTTCGGCGCGCAGCAGCGCTCGGTTGCAGCCGCTCAGGGTGCGCAACGCACGGTTAAGGCACAGGTGTTCCTGGTGGGTGGAACGCGACGTTGGCACGGCTTGCCTCCGACTCATGCACGACCTGGCTTGAGTATAGAGCTGCCGCCCGGGCACCGGGTTCCACTGGCCGGACGGTACGCTGTGGCTGCCGGCGTCGCCCCAGGCTACTGCGCCACCCGCACGCTGGCAGTCATTCCGGCGCTGAGCAGCAGGCCCTCGGGCAGCTCGTCGAGCTTGATCCGCACCGGAATCCGCTGCGCCAGGCGTACCCAGTTGAGGGTCGGCTCGACGTCGGCCAGCAGCTGGCCGTCCGGGCTGGCGTTGCGGTCGGTGATGCCGCGGCTGATGCTCTCCACCTCGCCGCGCAAAGGCTGGTCGCTGCCCATCAGCCAGATGTCCACCGGTGCGCCAATGCGGATGCGCGGCAGCTTGGTCTCCTCGAAATAGGCCTGGATATAGAACGACGCCTCGTCAACCAGTGCCAGCACCGGCTCGCCGGCCTTGACGTAGTTGCCTTCGGCCAGGCGCAGGTTGGTCACCTGGCCGGCGCGCGGTGCGCGCACCTCGCTGCGCGCCAGGTCCAGCTCGGCGGATTTGACCGCCACCTGCGCCTGACGATACTCGCCGCGGGCGATCTCGGCGCTGATCTGGGCGTTGTCGCGCAGCTCGGCGCTGATCGCCTGCGGCCCCAGGCGCACGCGACGGCTGGCCTCGTGCTCGCGCAGCAGCAGTTGCTGGCGCCGCGTCTCGGCCACCGCCTGGGCCTGTTCCAGGGCCACCTGATAGCGCTCGCGATCCAGGCTCAGCAGCAGCTCGCCGGCCGCCACCCGCTGGTTGTCGCGCACCTTCAGTTGGGTGACCCAGCCGGCCAGATCCGGGGCCAGGGTCACCACCTCGGCGCGCACCCGCGCGTCGCGGGTCCAGGGCGAATACAGGTAGTGCTGCCACAGCCAGGCGCCGGCCAGCAGGGCCGCTGCCACCAGGCTCAGGGTGAGGCCGAGGCGAATGCTCGCACGCATGGAAATCTCCTTGATCAACTCAACACGGCGACCAGCGCCGCCAGCACGCAGACATACAGGGCGCAGTCGAACAACGCCTCGTGCCAGATCCAGCGCGCCACACCGAGCCGCTGCAGGGCCAGGCGCAGCGCGCCGGTGAGCAGCAGCGCCAGCAGCGCATAAAGCAGCATGGGGCTGAGCAGCACCCCACCCAGCGCCCATTCACGCAAGCCCATGGGCTTCTCCTTGTTGCCCGCACCAGTGCTGCCAGCCGCCGTGCAGCTGCAGCAGGGCCGCCTCGGCCAGACGCCGGTCGATGCTCGGCGGCGCGCCGCGCAGGGCCTGGAGCAAGTCGTCCAGCGCGGCATCGAGGGCAGCGCGCCGCGCCGGCGCCGGGCCGAGCAACAGCTGTCGGCGCAGGTGATCGAGAAAATTCGTTTCGGCCAGGCCCAGCGCGCGGTCGCCCGCCGCCAGGCAGGCGCGCAGGTGCAGCAGCTCGTCGCCCAGGTCCAGGCTGGCGATGCCGTCGTCCCAGCGGCTGCGGCTCTGGCTGGGCAGCGCCGGATAGTGCCGCGCCAGTTGCAGCAGGCGGTCGGCCATGCGCCCGCCGAACCAGCTCTCGGCCCCGGCCAGCGGCTGACGGGTGAGCCGGGCCAGGTCCTGCAGGGTGGCGCGCAGCAGACGGCGGCCATGCCAGGCCGGGCTGCGCAAGCCGATCAGGTTGAACGCCAGCACCGCACAGCCGACGCCGATCAGCATGGCCAGCGCCTCGTTGAGGAAGAAGGCGACGTCGTACTGCATGTCGTTCTGCGGCGCGCAGAGCACGATGAAATGCAGGCTGAAGGAGGTGGCGGTGGCGCCCAGCGCCGGCTTGGCCATGCCCAGGGCGCCGAAGAACAGCGGCACGCCGAGGGCCAGGCAGAGCATGGCGAAGCCGTTGAGCTGCGGCAGCAGAATCTGCCCGACGACGAATGCCAGCGGCAGCACATAGAAGATCCCGCGCATGAACAGCAGGCCGATCTGCGCGGCGTTCTCGCGACTGGCGAACAGGCTGCAGACCACGCAGCACAGCAGCAAGGCGCCGCTGGCGGCGGTCCAGCCGCTGGCCAGCCAGAACGCCGCCAGCGCCAGGAAGGCCAGGGCGCTGCGCGCGCCATAGACCGCGGCGGTCTGCCAGTCGCTGTGCCAGGACAGCGCCGGCGACGCCTGCCCGCTCTCGCCGCGTTCCACCGCCGCCAGCGACTGGCTGGCGGTATCCAGGCGCAGCGCCAGCAACGCCAGGCGCTCCAGGCACAAACGCTGCGCCGCGCTGAGCGTCGGCGCCTCGGCGGCCTGGCGCAACTGCCCGGCCTGCGCCGACACCTGCTGCGCCTGCGCCGCCGCCAGCTGCTCGCCTACCCGCTCCAGCCAAGGCGCCAAGGCGTGGCGCTCGGCCTCGCTCAACTGCCGCCACTGGCGCGCCACGCCGCGCGCCAGGCGCAGCAGGGTGAGCAGATCGCGACTCAGCGCGCGCAGGGCACGGGCGCGCTGGCGGCCGCGAGCGCCCTCGAACCAGGCGTGCTCGCGTTGGGCATCCACCGCGACGATACGCCCCAGCACCTCGAGCAGGCCCTGACGCGCCATGGCCTCGCCGACCAGTGCCGAGGCCGCGGCGTTCACCCCGGCCTGCCAGGCGCTGCGTGCCTGCTGCACCAGCTGGCGCTCGACCCGCTGCGGCCAGAGCACCGCGCTGACTGCGGTGGCGCAGACAATCCCCAGGCAGATTTCCGTGCAGCGCGCCACCGCCTGATCGAACACCGTCAGCGGCGCGTCGATGGCCGGCAGGCCGATGATCGCCACGGTGTAGCCGGCCAGCACGAAGGCATAGCTCCAGGCGCTGTGCAGCATGCTCGAGGCGGCAGTGCACAGCCCCAGCCAGAACGCCAGGGCGAGCAGGAACAACCAGGGCGCCTGGGCGAACAGCGCCATCAGCAGCACCGCCATGACGGTGCCGACCAGGGTGCCGAGCAGGCGCGCCAGGCCCTTCTGCACCACCATGCCGGACAGCGGCTGGGCGACGATAAAGGCGGTCATCAACGCCCACTGCGGCTGCGGCAGATCGAAACGGAAGGCGAACCACAGCGCCAGGCCGCCGCCCAGCAGGGTCTTGATCGCAAACTGAAGGGCCTGGGTACTGGGCGCCACGAAGGCCAGCAGGGCATCGCGCATGGAATCGGCTTCAAGGACTGGGCGAGGAAAGCGTAGACGAGCGTCATAGCGCCCTACGAAACAAGCTAATTATTAGCTAGCTACGTAGTTTGCGTCCAGCCCCGCCCGACGCACGCCCATAAAAAAGGGCGACCGAAGTCGCCCGAATTGCCTTGCGTGCCCTGTAAACCGAAAAGATCAGCTCGGCTTGCGCTTGTGCGAATCCTTCCAGATGAAGTAACCGACCCCGCCGAAAAAGGCGAACATCAGAACAACCGTGCCGACTCCGGCGAGAACCACTGTATCGACGAACATGGCTGCCTCCTGTTGTGCCTGTCTGTCTGGGATGGCTTCACGTTACCAGCGGCGGCGGGAGGACAATTGATCTGGGTCAATGCGCGACGGCGGCCGCCGCCCCGGAGGCGGCAACACTGATCCAGGTCAAGCAATCGAGGGGCACGGAGCGAGCGGACACGCCAGTAGCGCCGCCCAGGGCGGCAAAGGGGCAGGAGGCTTCAGCGCTTCTTCGGTTTGTGCTTGGGCTTCTTCTTCGCCTTGGCCAGCGGCAGGGCCTGCTCGAAGGCCTGGCGCATCTCGTCGAGACGCTTGTCATTGAGGTCGTGGATGCGCTTGCCGCGTTCGGCGGCGAAGTCGATCAGCTTGTCGTCGTTGCTCATAGCGGAAACCGGATCAGGCGAAAGGTCAGGTTCAGACGCGGCGCGCAGGGCTGGCGCGTCTTCGCCACTTGGTGCTGCCAATGATGCTGGGTCGGCCCGCGCATGACCAGTAGCGAGCCGTGTTCCAGGGTCAGCGAATGGCCGATGCGCGTGCTGCCGACCCGGCGCAGGTCGAAGCGCCGGCTGCCGCCGAGGTTGAGCGAGGCGATCAGCGGATTGCGCCCCAGCTCGGCTTCGGCATCGCTGTGCCAGCCCATGGAATCCTGGCCATCGCGGTAATAGTTGAGCAGCACGGCATTAAGCGGCTGGCCTACGGCCTTCACGATCTGCCGGCGAATCTCATCGAGCAACGGCGTCCAGGGCAGCGGCTGGTGAAGCTTGCCGGAATAGCGATAGCGCGCCTCGGGCTCGCCGTACCAGGCGGTCAGGCGCGGCACCCGGTGGTAATGGCCATGGATGAACAGCTCCGGCTGCTGCCAGGGCGTCTCGTCCACCAAGGCGGCGAGCCAGGCATCGGCCACGGCGGCGTCGACCCAGCCCGGCTGGTAGTCCAGCTCGGCATCGGCCAGCTCGGGCAAGGAATCGGCAAACAGCATGATCAGACTCGGAGAAAGACACAGGCGGCCAGTCTGTCAGACTTCCACATCCACCCATAATCCCTGGCGCGGCAGATCGCCCAGCGCCTGCTCCACCTCCTCCGGCTCGGCCGCGGCCAGCTGTTCGGGGGTGTAGCCGCGGCGCTGACGGCGGCGCTGCTCTTCGCGCAGCAGTTCCTCGGTTTCCTGCGGGTGGCGCTTGTCCAGGTTCAGCGCGCTTTCCTTGGCGCTGGCCTCGGCTGGCGTCACCGGCGGAATCTCGGGCTTGGGCTTGATCACGTCTTGCGAGGCAGTGACCGGCACCAGGCTGTGGGGGATAGGTGGTAACACGTAATCGCACCTCCTTTGGTCAGGCTGTCGGCCCCGCAAGCCGCGACTTTAGGCGGTGCTCGCTACACTTTCGACTGAGTCGAACGGCATAAGTGCCATGGCCGCTTTGGCCCGGGCAGCGCATCCGTTACCATAGCCGGCTTTTTCACGCGGGGAGACAGGCATGCAGTATCAACCGGGGCAACGCTGGATCAGTGACAGCGAGGCGGAATTGGGGCTGGGCACCATCCTCGCCGAGGACGGCCGCCTGCTCACCGTGCTCTACCCGGCCACCGGCGAGACGCGCCAGTACGCCACCCGCAACGCCCCGCTGACCCGCGTGCGCTTCGCCCCGGGCGACGAGATCACCCATTTCGAGGGCTGGAAGCTCACCGTGCAGGAGGTCGAGGACATCGACGGCCTGCTGGTCTATCACGGCCTCAACGGTCAGCACCAGAGCGTCACCCTGCCGGAGACGCAGCTGTCGAACTTCATCCAGTTCCGTCTGGCCAGCGACCGCCTGTTCGCCGGGCAGATCGACCCGCTGGCCTGGTTCGCCTTGCGCTACCACAGCCTGGAACACAACAGCCGCCTGCTGCAATCCTCGCTGTGGGGCCTGGGCGGCGCGCGCGCCCAGCCGATCGCCCACCAGCTGCACATCGCCCGCGAAGTCGCCGACCGCATCGCCCCGCGCGTGCTGCTTGCCGACGAGGTGGGCCTGGGCAAGACCATCGAGGCCGGCCTGGTGATCCACCGCCAGTTACTCTCCGGCCGTGCCGGCCGCGTGCTGATCCTGGTACCGGAGAACCTGCAGCACCAGTGGCTGGTCGAGATGCGCCGGCGCTTCAACCTGGACGTGGCGCTGTTCGACGCCGAGCGCTTCATGGAAAGCGACGCCAGCAACCCCTTCGAGGATTGCCAGCTGGCGCTGGTCGCCCTGGAGTGGCTGAAGGACGACGAGAAGGCCCAGGACGCGCTGTTCGCCGCCGGCTGGGACCTGTTGGTGGTCGATGAAGCCCACCACCTGGTCTGGCACCCGGAGCAGGCAAGCGCCGAGTATTCACTGGTCGAGCAACTGGCCGAGGTCATCCCCGGCGTGCTGCTGCTCACCGCCACCCCCGAGCAACTCGGCCAGGACAGCCACTTCGCCCGCCTGCGCCTGCTCGATCCGGCGCGCTTCCATGATCTGGATGCCTTCCGCGCCGAGAGCGGCCAGTACCGCCCGGTGGCCGAGGCGGTGCAGGAACTGCTCGACCACGGCAAGCTCAGCGCCCAGGCGCGCGACGCCATCGGCGGTTTCCTCGGCGACGAGGGCCGCGAGCTGCTGGACGCCATCGACGGCGGCGACGAAGCCGCCCGCGCGCGCCTGGTGCGCGAGCTGCTGGACCGCCACGGCACCGGTCGTCTGCTGTTTCGCAACACCCGCGCCGCGGTGCAGGGCTTCCCCGAGCGCGAGCTGCACCCCTACCCGCTGCCCTGCCCGATCGAGTACCTGGAATTGCCGGTCGGCGAGCATGCCGAGCTGTACCCGGAAGTCGGCTACCAGGCCCAGGACGAGGTGGACGAGGAGCAGCGCTGGTGGCGCTTCGACCCGCGCGTCGAGTGGCTGATCGACACCCTGAAGATGCTCAAGAAATACAAGGTGCTGGTGATCTGCGCCCACGCCGAGACCGCCCTGGACCTGGAAGACGCCCTGCGCGTGCGCTCCGGCATTCCGGCCACGGTGTTCCACGAAGGCATGAGCATCCTCGAGCGCGACCGCGCCGCCGCTTACTTCGCCGACGAAGAATTCGGCGCCCAGGTGCTGATCTGCTCGGAGATCGGCTCCGAAGGCCGCAACTTCCAGTTCGCCCATCACCTGGTGCTGTTCGACCTGCCGGCCCACCCGGACCTGCTCGAACAGCGCATCGGCCGTCTCGACCGCATCGGTCAGAAGCACCGTATCCAGCTCCATGTGCCCTACCTGGAGAACAGTCCGCAGGAGCGCCTGTTCCAGTGGTATCACCAGGCGCTGAATGCCTTCCTCGCCACCTGCCCCACCGGCAACGCCCTGCAGCACCAGTTCGGCCCGCGCCTGCTGCCGCTGCTGGAAAGCGGCGACGACGGCCAGTGGCAACAGTTGATCGACGAGGCAACCGCCGAGCGCATTCGCCTGGAAGGCGAGCTGCACAGCGGCCGCGACCGTCTGCTGGAACTCAACTCCGGTGGCGCTGGTGAAGGCGAGGCGCTGGTCGAAGCCATCCTCGAGCAGGACGACCAGTTCAGCCTGCCGATCTACATGGAAGAGCTGTTCAACGCCTTCGGCATCGACAGCGAAGACCACTCCGACAACGCCCTGATCCTGCGCCCCAGCGAGAAGATGCTGGACGCCAGCTTCCCGCTCGGCGACGACGAGGCGGTGACCGTGACCTACGACCGCGACCAGGCCCTGGCCCGCGAGGACATGCAGTTCCTCACCTGGGAACACCCCATGGTGCAGGGCGGCATGGACCTGGTGCTGTCCGGCTCGATGGGCAACACCGCGGTGGCGCTGATCAAGAACAAGGCGCTCAAGCCCGGCACCGTGCTGCTGGAGCTGCTCTACGTCAGCGAAGTGGTCGGCCCACGCAAACTGCAACTGGGCCGCTTCCTGCCCCCGGCCGCCTTGCGCTGCCTGTTCGACGCCAATGGCAACGACCTGGCCGCCAAGGTCGGCTTCGAAACCCTCAACGACCAGCTGGAAAGCGTGCCGCGCGCCAGCGCCAACAAGTTCGTCCAGGCCCAGCGCGACGTGCTGACCAAGCAGCTCAACGACGCCGAAGCCAAGGTCATGCCGCGCCACGTCGAGCGCGTGGCCGAGGCCAAGCGCCGCCTGATCGCCGAGCTGGACGAGGAACTGGCGCGCCTGGTCGCCCTGCAGGCGGTCAACCCCAGCGTGCGCGACAGCGAGATCGAGGCCCTGCGCCAGCAGCGCGAGCAGAGCCTGGCGATGTTCGACAAGGCTGCCCTGCGTCTGGAAGCGATTCGCGTGCTGGTGGCCGGTTAAGTGCTGAAAAGCCCCTCTCCCTCAGGGAGAGGGTTCAATGCCGGCCCCCTGTTATGCCTGTCCGGGCGACGAACTGTGGCAAATGGTGCGCACAGCCTAGGCGGCCCCGCGACCCCCTAGGGCTTGTCGTCCGCCTCGCGTGCCTCCAACTCCTCCAGCCTCTTCTGCAGAAACTGCCGATCCGGCCCCTGCTGCGCCAGCGCCAGGGCCTGGCGGTAGGCGGCACGCGCCTGTTCGCGGCGGCCCAGGCGGCGCAGCAGGTCGGCGCGCGCGGCATGGGCCAGGTGGTAATTGTCCAGCTCGCCGGCCGCCAGCAGCCGGTCGACCTGCGCCAGCCCCGCCTCGGGGCCGTCGCGCATGGCCAGGGCCACCGCGCGATTGAGCTCGATCACCGGCGAGGGCGTCAGGCGCAGCAGTTCATCGTACAGGCCGACGATCTGCGCCCAGTCGGTCGCCTCCAGGCTCGGCGCCTCGGCATGCACCGCAGCAATGGCCGCCTGCAGGCTGTAGGGGCCGAAGCGTCGCGAATGCAGCGCCTGCAGCACCAGCGCCTCGCCCTCGGCGATCAGCTCGGGGTTCCACAGACCGCGATCCTGCGCCTCGAGCAGAATCACCTCGCCATCGACGCCGCTGCGCGCGGCGCGGCGCGACTCGTGCAGCAGCATCAGCGCCAGCAACCCCTGCACCTCCGGCTCGGGCAGCAACTCCGCCAGCAACCGCCCCAGGCGAATGGCCTCGTCGGACAGCTGACTGCGGGTCAGCGAATCGCCGGAGCTGGCGAAGTAGCCCTCGTTGAACACCAGGTAGACCACCCGCAACACCGCCTCCAGGCGCTCGGGTAGCTCGCTGCGCCCCGGCACCTCGTAGGGAATCCGCGCCTCGCGGATCTTGCTCTTGGCGCGAACGATGCGCTGGGCCAGGGTCGCGGGGCTGGCAAGAAAGGCGCGGGCGATCTCCTCGGTGGTCAGGTCGCACACCTCGCGCAGGGTCAGCGCCACCTGGGCATCGCTGGCCAGCGCCGGGTGGCAGCAGGTGAAGATCAGGCGCAGACGGTCGTCTTCGAGCAGCTCGCCCTCCTCCAGCGGCGCCTCGTCGGGCAGCTCGGCCTGCTCGTCGAGCGGCTGGAAACGACGCTGGCGGCGCAGGTTGTCGATCGCCTTGAAGCGCCCGGTCGACACCAGCCAGGCACGCGGATTGGCCGGCACGCCCTCCTGCGGCCACTGTTCCACCGCCACGCGAAAGGCCTCGTGCAGCGCCTCCTCGGCCAGGTCGAAGTCGCCCAGCAGGCGGATCAGGGTCGCCAGCACGCGGCGCGACTCCTCGCGATACAGGCGTTCGATCAGGGCGCCGATCTCGCTGGGTGTATCCATTGCAACGGCCTCCATGGCGACGACGAGGCTCAACAATGCCCGCTAAGCGGGCAATGGTCGAGAGGCGGCACGATCCGCCACTCAGCCTGGCACGCTGCGCATTGGCAGCGCCACGCCTGCCCGGCATAGTGCCGGCCATTCGATCATTGGATGGAGCCTCACTATGCGCTGGTTGTTGCTCGGCTTGGCGGGAGCCGCGATCTTTCTCTACGGCCGGATCAGCGGCGATGCGCAACTGAGCCTGCTGACCAAGGGCATTCCGGTGATCGCCCTGCTGCTCTGGCTGCGCCAGGCGCCGGCCGGCACTTACCGGCGCTGGATCGGCATCGGCCTGCTGTGCTCCCTGGCCGGCGACATCCTGCTGGACTGGCCGGGCGATCTGTTCGTGTTCGGCCTCGGCGCCTTCCTCCTCGGCCACCTGGCCTACCTGCGCGCCTACTTCTCCGACACCCGCCGCCCGGCCCTGCCCGCCCTGCTGCTGGCGCTCGGCGCCGGCGGCGCGATGTTCGCCGTGCTGGCCGGCAGCGGCCTGGGCCCGCTGTTGATTCCGGTGGCCTGCTACGCCCTGGTCATCAGCCTGATGCTGTGGCGCGCCCTGGCCCGCCTCGGCAACCCCGAGCTGCAGCCGCGCTCGACTTATCTGGCCGCCGCCGGCGCGGCGCTGTTCGTGCTGTCCGACAGTCTGATCGGCATCGATCGCTTCGTCGCCAGCTTCGCCGCCGCGCCCTACGCCATCATCCTCAGCTACTGGGCCGGCCAATGGGGCATCACCGCCTCGGCCTTCGCCCGCCGCGCCTGAGCTGTTACGCCGATGAAACAGCAGGACGGCGATAAATCGACTATAGGAGTTACAGGGCAGTCCACTTCAGGGTGAGCGATATGGCAGGGTGCGTGCGGGTAGTCGGCCTGGTGTTGGTATCGGTTGCGCTGGTGGGCTGCGGCAGCCTATTGCCCAGCGAGCGGGCCGAATCGCTGTCGCCCTTCGGCGACTACCTCGACGCCGAGATGCGTTACTCGCAGGCGGTGCCGGGGCTGACCGACCGCGCCGACCTGTTCTCCCTGGGCTTCGACCCGCTGGCCCATGGCAACGGCAAGATGCTCTCGTTCATCGATGTGCGGCTGATGTTCGTCCAGCCCAACGTGCCCATCGCCTACCTGCCGGACGGCCTGGTGCGCTGCCTGGAGGCCAAGGACCGCTGCGTCGGCTACGCCTTCGAGTTCACCAAGACCGATACCCAGCGGGTCGGCAGCTTCTGGGCCGACGTGCTGAACTTTCGCAAGAACCGCGAGCTGCAGGGTTGGGTGTTCCGCGCGGTGTTCGTGCTGGTCGACGACAAGCTGGTGCACAAGGTCAGCAACGGCGAGCCGAACATCCGCCGCCTGGAGGTCAAGCGCAATCCGCTGGGCCCGCTGCAGGGCGCCGGCGAATTCTTTTCCGACCAGTTGAAGTAGTGCCTGTTCAGCCCGGCCGCGCTCTTGGCTAAAATGCCGGCCTTTTCCGCTGCCCGTTGCGACCGCCCGTGAGCCAAGAACCCGACCGTCTATTCGCCCAGCCGCTAGCCGAGGTGCCCGATTTCGTCTTCAACGAGGACGTGGTGCGGGTGTTCCCCGACATGATCAAGCGCTCGGTGCCCGGCTACCCGACCATAGTCGAGAACATCGGCGTGCTCGCCGGCCAGTTCGCCCAGCCACAAACTGTGCTGTACGACCTCGGCGCCTCGCTCGGCGCGGTGACCCAGGCGCTGCGCCGCCACGTGCGCGTCGATGGCTGCAGGGTGATCGCGGTGGACAACTCGCCGGCCATGGTCGCCCGCTGCAGCGAGTACCTGCACGCGCAGGACGCCATGTTCCAGGAACTGCTGCCGGCGGAAGTGATCGAGGCGGACATTCTTGCCTTCGAGCTGCAATCCGCCTCGCTGGTCACGCTCAACTTCACCCTGCAGTTCATCCCGCCGGAGCGGCGCCTGGAGCTGCTCACGCGCATCCGCCAGGCGCTGCTGCCGGGCGGCGCGCTGATCCTCTCGGAAAAGCTGCGCTTCGAGGACGCCGCCGAGCACGAGCTGCTCACCGAGCTGCACGTCGCCTTCAAGCGCGCCAACGGCTACAGCGAACTGGAAATCGCGCAGAAGCGCAGCGCCATCGAGAAGGTGATGCTGCCGGACAGCCTCCAGCAGCACCGCGAGCGCCTGCTGGCCGCCGGTTTCAGCCAGGTGGTGCCCTGGTTCCAGTGCCTGAACTTCGCCTCGCTGGTGGCCCTGCCATGATGCGCGATCTGGACCTCGACGCCCTGCAGGCGCAACTGGCCGGCACCCCGCTGCAGGACTGGGCGGCCGATCTACCCGGCCAGCTCGACGCCAAGCTGGCCATCGGTCACGGCGACCTAACGCGCTGGTACGGCGCCGTGCAGGCGCTGCCGTCACTGACAGTGAGCGAAGTGGAGCTGGCGCAGCGCTTCGCCCTCGGCGGCGCCTGCGACGAGGCCTGCCGCGCGCAATTGAAGACTGCACTGCAGGGGTTGATTCCCTGGCGCAAGGGGCCGTTCGAGCTGTTCGGCGTGCACATCGACACCGAGTGGCGCTCGGACTGGAAATGGCAGCGCGTCGCCCCCCACCTGGATCTGGCCGGCAAACGCATCCTCGACGTCGGCTGCGGCAACGGCTACTACATGTGGCGCATGCTCGGCGCCGGGGCTGGCAGCGTGGTCGGCATCGACCCCAACTGGCTGTTCCTCTGCCAGTTCCTGGCGATGAAGCGCTACCTGCCGGAGCAGCCGGTGTGGCACCTGCCGCTGGCCTTCGAGGAACTGCCGGCCAAGCTGCAGGGCTTCGACACGGTGTTCTCCATGGGCGTGCTCTATCACCGCCGCTCGCCCATCGACCACATGCTGGATCTCAAGGACGCGCTGGTCAAGGGCGGCGAACTGGTGCTGGAAACCCTGGTGGTCGAGGGCGACGCCGAACAGGTGCTGGTCCCCGAGGATCGCTACGCGCAGATGCGCAACGTCTGGTTCCTGCCCTCGGTCCCGGCGCTGCAGCGCTGGCTGCGCCGCGCCGGCTTCGAGGACGTGCGCTGCGTGGACGTCAGCACCACCTCGGTGGACGAACAACGCGCCACCGAGTGGATGCGCTTCCAGTCGCTACCGGAATTCCTCGACCCGGCCGACCACAGCCGCACCGTAGAAGGCCTGCCGGCGCCGACCCGCGCCGTGCTGATCGCGCGCAAGCCGTAGCCCCGGTGCGCCACGCGCACCGCCAGCTAGGCCCTACCGACCACGCAACCAGCACGCCCGCCGCTGCGCGATCAGCCGTAGCGGTTCGCTCGCCCCCTGCTCCACCACGCCGCGGGCACTGCCCAGGCGAATCCACCCCTCGGCATCCTGCGCCAGCAGACGGCGCATGCGCCGACGCCAGCACCAGGCGCCGATCCTGTCGGCGATGGCGTTCTGCAGATCCAGCGGCCACATGGCCGGCAGATAGAACTCGGGCATGGCTGGACGCGACTTGTCGCACTCGTTCGAACCTTTCATGGCCTTTCCTCCTGTTCAGTGCCGGCTTCTGGCCGGGCTTGCGAGCAGGATGAAACGCGCCTATCGTTCAAACAAACGACAAATATCAAACCATGAGTTAATTATTATTTAACGATCATGAACACGGCAGCCCCCATCTCCCTACCGCTGCTGGAAAGCGATGTGCTGCGTACCTTCGTCGCCATCGCCGACAGCGGCAGTTTCACCCGCACCGCGGCGCAGGTGTTTCGCAGCACGGCGGCCGTCAGCCTGCAGATCAAACGCCTGGAGGAAAGCCTCGGCCAGCGCCTGTTCGTCCGCGAGGCCAGGCGCGTGCGCCTGACCGCCGAGGGTGAGCTGCTGCTGGGTTATGCCAGGCGCCTGCTCAGGCTCAACGAGGAGGCGGTGGCGCAGTTTCTCCAGCCGGCGCTGAGCGGCCGGGTCTGCCTGGGCATCCCGAACGATCTGAGCACCCGCGTGCTGCCTGGCGTGCTGACCAGCTTCGCCCGCAGCCATCCGGCCGTGCAGGTGGACGTCTGCGTGGGACGCAGCGTGGATCTGGTGGCCAAACTGGAGCTGGGCGAACTCGACCTGTGCCTGATCGAGACCGGCAATCAGGGCCTGGACGATACGCTCGGCGTGGTGGTCCATACCGAGCCGCTGGTCTGGGCAGGTCGCGACGGCGGCCTGGCGGTACAGCGCTCACCGCTGCCGCTGGCCCTGGCCAATCCCGGCTGCGCCTGGCGCCGTGCGGCGCTGGACGCCCTCGACCGGATTGGCCTGGACTATCGCGTGGCGTACTCCTGCGATCAAAGTGCGGGGCAGGAAGCGGCGATGATCGCCGATCTGGCGATAGCCCCCTTCCCGCGCGGTATGGTCCGGCCGCCGCTACGTCGCCTGGGCGAGGAGCACGGCCTGCCGCCGCTGGACGACTACCAGATCAGGCTACTGCGCGGCACTCAGGCCAACGACACCATCGAGGCACTCGCCACGCAGGTGATTCAGGCGTTTACGCAAAGCTGAACGGCGCGCATCGGATACGGGGCGGTGCGCATGGCCTAGGCGGCGCCGCGACGCCCTGCAGCGGCTAACCGCGATTGGCCGCCGCGACGATCAGCGCCTTCATCTCCGCCACCGCCTGCTTGAAGCCGACGAACAGCGCGTGGGCGACGATGGCGTGGCCGATGTTCAGCTCGTTGATCCCGGCAATCGCCGCCACCGCCTCGGCGTTATGGTAGTGCAGGCCATGCCCGGCGTTGACGATCAGGCCATGCTGCAGGCCGCAGGCGACGCCGTCGCGGATACGCGCCAGTTCGCGGGCGGCTTCCTCGGGGGTATGGGCATCGGCGTAGCGCCCGGTGTGCAGTTCGATGGCCGGCGCACCGACGCGCCGGGAAGCCTCGATCTGCCGCGCCTCGGCGTCGATGAACAGCGACACCTCGCAGCCGGCGCGGGAAAGCCGCTCGACCGCGGCGGCGATGCGCGCCTCCTGGCCGGCCACGTCGAGGCCGCCTTCGGTGGTCAGCTCCTGACGGGTTTCCGGCACCAGGCAGACGTGCGCCGGGCGGATCTGCTCGGCGAAGTCGAGCATGAAGTCGGTGACGCCCATCTCGAAGTTCATCCGCGTCTGCAGCACCTCGGCGAGGATCCTCACGTCGCGATCCTGGATATGCCGGCGATCCTCGCGCAGGTGCACGGTGATACCGTCGGCGCCGGCCTCCTCGGCATCCAGCGCGGCTTTCACCGGATCGGGGTAGCGGGTGCCACGGGCCTGGCGCAGGGTGGCGACGTGATCGATGTTCACGCCTAGCAGGATTCGGTTGGCGTCAGTCACGCTTGGGCTCCTTGAGCGTCATGAAGAGTTCGCGGCTGACCAGCGGTCGGCCGCCCAGATGGGGTGCCAGCGCCTGACGCATCAGGCGCTTGGCCGCGGCCAGGGCGCCGGGGGCGCTCCAGTCGGCCTCGGCCATGGCCAGCAGGTCGCGACCGTGGAACACCCCGGGCTGCAATTGCGCCACCGGCACCAGGCCGGCGTCCAGCTGCCAGCGGTACAGGCCGTCGGGCGCGACCGGCGCGCCCTGCTGGTCGCGATCCAGGGCGAAACCATAGCCCAACTCGTCCAGCAGGCGCCATTCGAAGGCACGCAGCAAGGGCTCCAGCGGCCGGCCGGCAGCCAGCGCCTGCAGCGTCAGGGCGTAGTGATCGAGCATCCGCGGGTGCGGGTCTTCGGCCGGCAGCAGGCGGATCAGCAATTCGTTGAGGTAGAGCCCGGAGAACAGCGCCTCGCCGCTCAGCAGCAGCGGAATGCCGGCGCTTTCCAGACGCCCGACCGTCTTCAGCTCGCCACGCCCGCGCAGCTCCAGCTCCAACGGGGCGAACGGCCGGGCGATGCTGCCGGCCTTGCCGCGCGCGGCGCGCAGCACGGCGCGCAGGCGCCCCTGGGGGGTGAAGAAATCCACCAGGGCGCTGCTTTCCTTGTACGGACGGCTATGCAGGACGTAGGCGGCGTGGCTCATCGGCGTGGCCGCCTGGGTACTCTATGACGGGCACCGATGGTGCGCACGGCGCGGTCTACTCCAGGTAGCCCAGCGAGCGCAGCGCGCGCTCGTCGTCGGACCAGCCACCCTTGACCTTGACCCAGAGGTTGAGCATGACCTTGGAGTCGAACAGCACCTCCATGTCCTTGCGCGCCTCCTGGCCGATGCGTTTGATGCGCTCGCCCTTGTCGCCGATGATGATCTTCTTCTGCCCGTCGCGCTCCACCAGGATCAGCGCATGGATATGCAGAATGCGCCCTTCCTGCTTGAACTCCTCGATCTCCACGGTGATCTGGTAGGGCAGTTCGGCGCCGAGCTGACGCATGATCTTCTCGCGCACCAGTTCGGCGGCGAGGAAACGGCTGGAGCGGTCGGTGATCTGGTCTTCCGGGAAGAAGTGCTCGCCTTCCGGCAGGCGCTCGGCCACCAGCTGCTCCAGGGTGTCGAGGTTGCTGCCCTGCTGCGCCGAGATCGGCACCACTTCGGCGTTCGGCAGCTGCTGCTGCAGCCATTGCAGGTGCGGGATCAGCTCGGCCTTTCCCTCGAGGCGGTCGACCTTGTTCACCGCCAGGATCACCGGTCCCTGCACGTACTGAACGCGCTCGAGCACCATCTGGTCTTCGTCGGTCCAGCGCGCGCGGTCGACCACGAAGATCACCACGTCGACGTCCTTGAGCGCCGAGGCCGCGGTCTTGTTCATGTAGCGGTTGAGCGCCTTGTCGCTGTTCTTGTGCAGGCCGGGGGTGTCGACGTAGACCGCCTGGATCTCGCCCTCGGTCTTGATCCCGAGCATGTTGTGGCGCGTGGTCTGCGGCTTGCGCGAGGTGATCGCCAGCTTCTGCCCGAGGATATGGTTGAGCAGCGTCGATTTGCCCACGTTGGGGCGACCGACGATGGCGACATAGCCGCAGCGGCTCACAGGTGCATCAGTCATTGCCGTTCTCCACCCCGAGGGCGATCAGTGCCGCAGCCGCGGCGACCTGCTCGGCGATACGCCGGCTGCCGCCCTGGCCCAGGGTCTTTTCATTGAGCAGGGCCACCTGGCACTCGACCATGAAGGTACGGCAGTGCGGCTCGCCCTGAATGTCCACCACCTCGTAACGGGGCAGTTCGCAGGCGCGCGATTGCAGAAACTCCTGCAGGCGCGTCTTCGGGTCCTTGTTGGTGTCGACCAGCGTCAGGCCATCGAGCTCGCCGGTCAACCAGTCCAGCACGCGCTCGCGCGCCGCCTCCATGCCGGCATCCAGGTAGATGGCGCCGATCAGCGCCTCCAGGGCATCGGCGAGGATCGACTCGCGGCGGAAACCACCGCTTTTCAGCTCGCCCGAGCCCAGGCGCAGGTACTCGCCCAGCTCGAAGCCGCGCGCCAGCACGGCCAGGGTCTCGCCCTTGACCAGGCGCGCGCGCAGGCGCGACAACTGGCCCTCGCGCGCCTGCGGGAAGCGCTCGAACAGCGCCTCGCCGGCGACGAAGTTGAGGATGGCATCACCGAGGAATTCCAGGCGTTCGTTGTTGCGCCCGGCGAAACTGCGATGGGTCAGGGCCAGGACCATCAGGTCCTGGTCCTTGAAGCTGTAACCGAGCTTGCGCTCGAGGCGGGACAGGTTGGAACTCACGGCATGCGTACACGAAATTCTTTGTCGAAGTTCGCCACCAGATCGAGGTTCTCGATCAGCGGCTCGCGTTTCTCATACTTCAGGTGGACCAGGAACTCGTTGTTCTCCACCTTGACCTTGACCGCGTCGCGCAGGTTCAGGTCGCGGATGTTGTTGACCTGCATGCCCTTGCTGACATGGTTGTAGAAATCGCCGACGGTGCGCACTTCCTGCGCGGCGTCGGTTTCCACCGAGGTGATGATCTTTTCCATCGACATGTAGTCGAGGTAGTGCGGCATCATCTTGAAGGCCGTGCTGGCGAAAAACGCCACCACGGCCAGTACCATCAGCCAGCCCAGAATGGACAGGCCCTGCTGCGAACGCGCGAAAGTCATGTGTATCCCCAATAGACGGTCTTGTTTGGAGCCTTGCGGCAAGACTATTTATAGCCTGCGGCGCAGCCGAAAGCAGCGCGCCAGTGCTCAATGAATCAGGCCGACACGGGAGAAATTGGGCAGGTTGCTGGTCTTGGGCTCCGGCCAGCTCATCCAGATGGCGAAGGCCTTGCCGACGATATGATCGTCCGGGACCATGCCCCACAGCGCCTGCGGGATCTTGCGGTCGCGCCAGTAGCGGCTGTCGTTGGAGTTGTCGCGGTTGTCGCCCATCATGAAATAGTGCCCTTGCGGCACCACCCACTCGCCGCCGGGTTCGCGGCGCATGCGGCTCATTTCCTTGCGGATGGTGTGCTGCACCTGGCCCAGGCGTTCCTGATAGAGCATCGCGCTGCCCAGGCTGCCGGCTTCTTCGCCGAGCAGCTTCTCCGCGACCGGCTCGCCGTTGATCAGCAGACGCTTGCCCTGGGTGTACTGGATGCGGTCGCCGGGCAGGCCGACCACACGCTTGATGTAGTTGATGGTCGGGTCGCTGGGATAGCGGAACACCATGACGTCGCCGCGCAGCGGGTTGTCCACCTCGATCACCTTGGTGTCGAGTACCGGCAGGCGGATGCCGTAGGCGAACTTGTTGACCAGGATGAAATCGCCCACTTCCAGGGTCGGCTTCATCGAGCCGGAGGGAATCTGGAACGGCTCGACCAGAAAGGAGCGCAGCACCAGGACGATGGCCAGCACCGGGAAGAACGACTTGCCGTACTCGACCAGCAAGGGCTCCTTGCTCAACCGCTCCAGCACGCGCTCGTCGGGCTCGTCGACGCGCCCCTGATAGGCGGCGATGGCCGAACGCCGGCGCGGCGCCAGCAGAACCAGGTCGACCAGAGCCAGAAAGCCGCAAACGGCGACCGCGATAACCAACAGGAGCGGGAAATTGATCGACATAGAGCCTTAGCTATCCAACCTGAGCACGGCAAGGAAGGCTTCCTGTGGGATTTCCACGTTACCGACCTGCTTCATGCGTTTCTTACCAGCCTTCTGCTTCTCCAGCAGCTTTTTCTTACGGCTGACGTCGCCGCCGTAACACTTGGCCAGTACGTTCTTTCTGAGCGCCTTGACCGTGGTTCGCGCGATGATCTGGCCGCCAATGGCGGCCTGGATCGCCACGTCGAACATCTGCCGCGGGATCAGTTCCTTCATTTTCTCGGTCAGTGCACGGCCCTTGTAGGCCGCGTTGTCGCGATGCACGATCAAGGCCAGGGCATCGACCTTGTCGCCGTTGATCAGCACGTCCAGCTTGACCAGGTTGGCCGACTGGTAGCGATCGAAATGATAGTCCAGTGACGCATAGCCGCGGCTGGTCGACTTGAGCTTGTCGAAGAAGTCCAGCACCACCTCGTTCATTGGCAGGTCGTAACGAACCTGAACCTGAGAACCGAGGAACTGCATGTCGCGCTGCACGCCGCGCTTCTCGATGCACAGGGTGATGACGTTGCCCAGGTGCTCCTGCGGCACCAGGATGGTCGCGGTGACGATCGGCTCGCGGAAGTCGGCGACGGCCGAGACATCTGGCAGCTTGGACGGGTTGTCGACGGTGATGGTTTCCCCGGTCTTGAGCTCAAGCTCATAGATCACGCTCGGCGCGGTGGTGATCAGGTCCAGGTCGTATTCGCGCTCCAGGCGCTCCTGGATGATCTCCATGTGCAGCATGCCGAGGAAGCCGCAACGGAAGCCGAAGCCCAGCGCGTCGGAGCTTTCCGGCGCGTACTGCAGCGACGAGTCGTTGAGGGTCAGCTTCTGCAGGGCATCGCGGAAGTCCTCGAAGTCGTCGGAGCTGACCGGGAACAGGCCGGCGTAGACCTGCGGCTGGATTCTCTTGAAGCCTGGCAGCACCTCGACCTCGGGGGTCGAGGACAGGGTCAGGGTGTCGCCCACCGGCGCACCATGAATGTCCTTGATGCTGGCGATGATGAAGCCCACTTCACCGGCTTTCAGATCGGCAGTGGCGGTGTGTTTCGGGGTGAAGACGCCGACGCTGTCGACCAGGTGCACCTTGCCGGTGGACTTGACCAGGATCTTGTCACCTTTCTTGACGCGGCCCTGACGCACGCGCACCAGCGAGACCACGCCGAGGTAGTTGTCGAACCAGGAGTCGATGATCAGCGCCTGCAACGGCGCTTCGATATCCCCGGTCGGCGCCGGAATGGTCTGCACCAGGCGCTCGAGCACCTCGTCCACGCCCATGCCGCTCTTCGCGCTGCAGGCCACAGCGTCGGTGGCGTCGATGCCGATGATCTTCTCGATCTCGTCCTTGACGCGATCAGGGTCGGCCTGGGGCAGGTCCATCTTGTTCAGCACCGGCATGACCTCGAGGCCCTGCTCGATGGCGGTGTAGCAGTTGGCCACCGACTGCGCCTCGACGCCCTGACCGGCATCGACCACCAGCAGCGCGCCCTCGCAGGCCGCCAGGGAGCGGCTGACCTCATAGGTGAAGTCGACGTGACCGGGGGTATCGATGAAGTTCAGCTGGTAGGTCTTACCGTCCCGCGCCTTGTAGTGAAGGGTAACGCTGTGGGCCTTGATGGTGATGCCGCGCTCACGCTCCAGATCCATGGAGTCCAGGACCTGAGCCTCCATTTCACGTGCGGCGAGGCCGCCGCACATCTGGATGAAACGGTCAGCCAAGGTGGACTTGCCGTGATCGATGTGGGCAATGATGGAAAAATTGCGGATATGACTCAGGTCACTCACAGATCAACACTCGAAGAAGGCACAGGCAAGACGCTTGCCGAAATAGCCGCGGATTGTACCCGATCCCTCACGACCGCGTCACGCCCGCACCGCGCTGGTGCAGATACGCAGAAGGGCGCCCGAAAGCGCCCTTCTTCAGCGTTGCCCGGATTACTCTGCCAACTTGAAGGTGATAAAGCTGGCGCGCCCCTGGCGTAGCACGCGCATCGACACCGAACGGTTCTTCGGCAGCGCCTGCGCAACCTTGGCGAAGGTGGCGGTGGAGTCGATGGCCTGGTTGTTCAGGTGGGTGATCACGTCGCCCGGACGCAGGCCGATCATCGCCGCCGGGCCGTTGAGCACCTCCTTGACCACCACTCCCCCCTTGAGGTCGAGACCCTTCTTCTGCTCGGCGGTCAGCTCCACCACGCTCACGCCCAGGCGGTTGTTGCTGCGTTCGCCGCCCGGCGTGCCGGCGGCCGCCAGCTCCTGCCCCTCTTCCGGCAGGGTGCCGATGGTGAGCCTGAGCTTCTTGCGCGAGCCTTCGCGCACCACGTCCATCTCGGCCTTCTCGCCCGGCTTGAGACCGCCGACCAGATGCGGCAGGTCGGCCGACATGACGATGGGCTTGCCGTTGAGGCTGAGGATCACGTCACCGACCTGCAACCCACCCTTGTCCGCCGGGCCGTCTTCCAGCACCTGGGCGACCAGCGCGCCGGCCGGCTTGTCCAGGCCGAAGGATTCGGCCAGGTCCTTGTTCACTTCCTGAATCACCACGCCGAGCCAGCCGCGGGTGACCTTGCCGTCCGCCTTGAGCTGGTCTGCCACCTGCAGCGCCACTTCCATGGGAATGGCGAAGGACAGCCCCATGAAGCCACCGGAGCGGGTGAAGATCTGCGAATTGATGCCGACCACTTCGCCCTGCAGGTTGAACAGCGGACCGCCGGAGTTGCCGGGGTTGATCGCCACGTCGGTCTGGATGAACGGCACGTAGCTATCGCTCGGCAGGTTGCGGCCCTTGGCGCTGACGATGCCGGCGGTCACCGAGTGGTCGAAGCCGAAGGGCGAGCCGATGGCCAGCACCCACTCGCCGACCTTGAGTTCGTCGGACTTGCCCAGGCGCACGGTGGGCAGATTCTCGCCCTCGACCTTGAGCAGGGCCACGTCGCTGCGCGGGTCGGCGCCGATCAGTTTGGCCTCCAGCTCGCTACGATCGGACAGGCGCACGATGATCTCGTCGGCGTCGGCGACCACATGGTTGTTGGTCAGCACATACCCGTCGGCGGAGATGATGAAGCCCGAGCCGAGCGACTGCGCCTCGCGCTGGCGACCGCCGCCGGGGCCGCGCGGCACTTGGGGAATGTTGCGCTCGAAGAACTCACGAAACATTGGCGGCAGGCCTTCCAGGTCGGGCATGCCCGGCTGGATGCCGGCCACCCGCTCCGGCACCTTCTGCCGGGTGCTGATATTGACCACCGCCGGCGAAGCTTCCTCCACCAGTTCGGTGAAGTCGGGCAGGCTGGCCTGGGCCAGCAGACTCTGCCCCCAGAGCAGGGCAACCGCCAACAGCGGCGCAACGGATCTGAGCTTTCTCATCGACTACGACTCCCCATATGGAACGCAAACACTCTCAACTCGCCGCCGGCCCACCGGCCAGCAGCGCACGCAGGACAACGGGTTGCAAGGTCGGATCGTCGGCGACGCGCGACGCGCGCCAGCGCACCAGCAGCCAGGTGGCGAACAGACCGACAAGAGCACCGAGGATGACCCAGGGCTCGCTCAGGCCAAGGCCGTCGGCCAGCAGGGCGGCGCCCAACAGGCCGAGCAACGGCAACAGATAGACCAGCAGCGAGCTGCGCACCAGCAGGTCTTCGCGCACGCCGATCACCACGGCGTCGCCCACCGCGAGCTGCAACTGACAGAGGGCGCGCACATAACCACGCTGGCGGCCGACACCGAGACGCTCCATCAGCCCTTGGCCGCAGGCAGCATTGGCCGAACAGCTGGAACAGGTGCTCTTGCGCAGTGTCTCGACCCAGACCGCGCCGGGCTCGACCGCCACCACGCGACCCTGTTCTTCGATCATTGACTGACCTGTTCGGAGGCCCCGGCACGCATGGACAGGGCGATACGTTCGGCGGTACCCAGGGGGATCTCGCCGACCACGGTGACCATCACGTCGCCGGCCTCGGTGGCCATGCGCCGCGACACCGCGACGGTAGGACCGAGCTGGCTGCGTGCGTCTTCCACCACCGCTCCCTGCAGGGGCTCGAGAAAGACCGAGAAACGCGCCAGGCCGTCGCCGTACATCAGGCAGGCGACCGCCTCGTCGGAGGCAGGACTGCGCCGCAGCTGGGCGGCGTTGAGGGTGAAACCGGGGGGCAACCAGTCCGAACGCCAGCTGCCTTCGGCCACCTGATCGACCGAACGCAAGCGTACCGGACGGCAGCGCGAACTGGGTTGCAGGGCGCCTGCCTCGGGGGCCGCGGTCTGCAGCTGGGTGAACTGGAAGCGCTCCAGCAACTGACCCTTTTCGTTGAGCAGCAGGGATTTCAGCGGCAGACCGGTTTCCTGGTCCAGGTGCAATTCGAAGCCGTAGCGATGCTGATCCTTGGGTGCCAACACCAGCACCACGGCGTTGCGTCCGGCGATGCGCGACTGGCCGGCGACGCGGATGTCGTACCAGTTGCCCAGTTGCTCGGCGTCCAGATGCCGTGCCGGCCAGGCCTGGGCGTCGCCGACCTGGTCGGCCAGCGCGCCGCTGACGCATTGGGTCTGGCCGTCGACCTTGAGCACTTCCTGGGCCGGGCCGTCGAGCTGCAGCAGGCGTTCGCGGATCGAACCGCCCTCCTCTACCCGATGCCACACGCTGTGGGTGGAGAAACTGCCGTTGCGTTCGTAAACGAAGGTGCCCTGAAAGCTCTGCCCACGCTCGGCTTCGGCGAGGCGCTTGAGCCAATCTTGTGCATCAGCGGCATGAACCGGCAACGCCAGCCAGCCGCTGAGAAGAAAGAGAGGGATCGCGCGCATGTGACTCCTTAGCGGTTTTCCAGGCTGGCGGCTCGCGCATAAGGCAATGCGGTCTCACCGGCACTCATCGCCGCCTGCTGCGTGTGCTGGCGCAGGTAGGTCGGCAGACGCTGCTCATGCCAGCCGGCGGTGCCGGGCTTGGCGGCTTCGCTCGACGCCTCGCCGCTGCTGTATCCAGCCAGCAGCGCCGGCCCTTGCACCTGCGGCACAGACAGCGTCGGCGCAGCGTCCTGCTGGGCCAACTGGCTGCCACTCAGTTCGTCCTGGTTGTACAGGCGCACGCCGGCAAGCACTGCAACGGTCACCGAAGCGGCCACCGCGAGACGACCGACACTGCGCCACAGCGGCGCCTTGCGCACCGGCACGACCTCGTCGGCCAGCGCCGCCGAGACCGCCGCGGCGATATCCAGGCGCGGCTCCAGCAATTCCCTGTGCATGGCCGCACGGGCGATCTGGTAACGCGACCAGGTGCCACGCAGCTCGCCATCCTCACTGGCCGCGAGCACACGCCGCAGCTCCAGTTCGTCCGCTTCGTTATCCATCACCGCGGACAGCGATTCCTGCAGGGTTTCACGACTCATGGTGTTCCTCTCTTGGCTGTCGCCGCTGCCTCAGGCTTCCTGCAACAAAGGTTGCAGAGATTTATCAATGGCCTCACGCGCACGGAAGATCCGCGAACGCACGGTACCCACCGGACACTGCATGACACTGGCAATGTCCTCGTAACTCAGACCCTCGAACTCGCGCAGGGTCAAAGCCGTGCGCAAGTCGTCCGGTAGCTGGGCGATGGTTCGATGCACCGTGGCCTCGATCTCATCGCGCAGCAATGCCCGTTCCGGTGACTCGATGTCCTTGAGGGCGTGGTCGCCATCGTAGAACTCCGCGTCATCGCTACTGACATCACTATCTGGCGGCCGCCGACCGCGGGACACCAGATAATTCTTCGCCGTGTTGATGGCGATGCGGTACAGCCAGGTATAGAACGCGCTGTCACCGCGAAAGTTTCCAAGCGCCCGGTACGCCTTGACGAAGGCTTCCTGGGCAACGTCCTGAGCCTCGTGGGTGTCGTGCACGAATCGCACGATCAAACCGAGGATCTTGTGCTGATACTTCAGCACCAACAGATCGAAGGCGCGCTTGTCGCCGCGCTGCACTCGTTCGACCAGTTGCTGATCATCTTCCTGGGTTAGCATGCACTCTCCTCATGATGCTTGGAGGAGGCTTGCGCCCCTGAGCGAATCAGCCTGCCAAGATAGACTCGGGCCTCGCGCAAAAGTTCTCCCCTCCAAGCAAGCTTCCCGCAGAGTCTGTTTTTCCCTCTGCCGGAGCGGCGCCAACGGGACGCATCCCGCTCGCGCGAATAATTTATCGCCACACGTTTTCCCAATTGATCGACGGTTTGACCGAAGATCGAGCGGGCACGCGCCGGCGCTCTCCCTTATATGGGCGACCCTGTATGGAACCTTAACGACTAAGAAAGTTCCCGAGCACTGCGGTCGGTCATAAGCTGGCTATTGTGCCGCCGACCCTCTCTATATACTAGGGCTCGCATTCCCGCGGAATTCGGACATGAACCAACACTTCCAGCACGACGTTCTGGTCATCGGCAGCGGCGCCGCCGGCCTGACTCTCGCCCTCACCCTGCCCGCCCGGCTGCGCATCGCCGTGCTGAGCAAGGGCAACCTGGCCAATGGCTCGACCTACTGGGCACAGGGCGGCGTGGCGGCGGTGCTGGACGACACCGACACCGTCGAATCCCACGTCGCCGACACCCTCAATGCCGGCGCCGGCCTGTGCCGTGAAGACGCCGCGCGCTTCACCGTGGAACACAGCCGCGAAGCCATCCAGTGGCTGATCGACCAAGGCGTGCCCTTTACCCGCGACGACCAGACCGCGCGCGAGGACGGCGGCTTCGAATTCCACCTGACCCGCGAGGGCGGCCACAGCCACCGGCGCATCATCCACGCCGCCGACGCCACCGGCGCGGCGATCTTCAACACCCTGCTGGAACGGGCTCGCCAACGGCCCAACATCGAGCTGCTGGAACAGCGCGTGGCGGTCGACCTGATCACCGAGCGCAAGCTCGGCCTGCCTGGCGAACGCTGCCTGGGCGCCTACGTGCTCGATCGCGCACGCGGCGAGGTGGACACCTTCAGCGCGCGCTTCGTGATTCTCGCCACCGGCGGCGCGGCCAAGGTCTACCTCTACACCAGCAACTCCGACGGCGCCTGCGGCGACGGCATCGCCATGGCCTGGCGCGCCGGCTGCCGGGTGGGCAACCTGGAATTCAACCAGTTCCACCCCACCTGCCTCTACCACCCGCAGGCGAAGAACTTCCTGATCACCGAGGCGCTGCGCGGCGAAGGCGCCCTGCTCCGCCTGCCCAGCGGCGAGCGCTTCATGCCGCGCTTCGACGAACGCGGCGAGCTGGCCCCGCGCGACATAGTCGCGCGCGCCATCGACCACGAGATGAAGCGTCTCGGTATCGACTGCGTCTACCTGGACATCAGCCACAAGCCGGCTGAGTTCATCAAGAATCACTTCCCCACCGTCTACGAACGCTGCCTGGGCTTCGGCATCGACATCACCCAGGAGCCGATCCCGGTGGTGCCGGCGGCGCACTACACCTGCGGCGGCGTGGTGGTCGACCAGCACGGGCGCACCGATGTACCCGGCCTGTACGCCATCGGCGAAACCAGCTTCACCGGCCTGCACGGCGCCAACCGCCTGGCCAGCAACTCGCTGCTGGAATGCTTCGTCTACGCCCGTTCGGCCTGCGCCGATATCGTAGACCAGCTCGACCAGGTCGCGATGCCGGCCGACCTGCCCGGCTGGGACGCCAGCCAGGTCACCGACTCGGACGAGGATGTGATCATCGCGCACAACTGGGACGAGCTGCGGCGCTTCATGTGGGACTACGTCGGCATCGTGCGCACCAACAAACGCCTGCAGCGCGCCGAGCACCGCGTGCGCCTGCTGCAGGGCGAGATCAACGAGTTCTACAGCAACTACAAGGTCAGCCGCGACCTGATCGAGCTGCGCAACCTGGCGCTGGTCGCCGAACTGATGATCGAGTCGGCGATGCGCCGCCACGAGAGCCGCGGCCTGCACTACACCCTGGATTACCCCGAGCAGTTGGCCGAGGCGCGCGACACTATCCTGACCCCGGCGCAGCCCAGCGCCGGCGGCTGAACTTCAGGCGCAGACGCAGGCGCCTGTGCAGCTCGCGCGGCAGCGCATCGCGGGGAATGCACAGACCGCGGCCGAAACGCTCGCCCGGCCGACGAAAGCGCAGCACCACCGCCAGCGGCAAGGCCAGGCTATCTGGGCGCAACTGCACCGGCTGCCAGCCCTGCGCGGCGCTCCACAGCTGCCAGCCGAGGGCATCGCGACGCAACCCGCGCACGGCATGGGGCGAAGACAGCAGGATATGCCGCGGCAGCACCCAGGCGGCATGCGCCAGGCACAACGCCAGCGCCAGAACCTTGCCCCACAGGGGCACGGCGGCCAGCCAGGGCGCCAGCAGAGCCAGCGCCAAAGCGGCCAGATAGAGCCTCAGCAGCCAGCGCGAGGGCTGCCAATGGCATTCGAACACCTCACTGAGGTTGGACACGGTCCAGGATCATGCGCACCATGCGCTTGAGGTCGGCGTCTTCCGGCTCGCCGCGCTGCATGAACCAGCCGAACATGTCCTGATCCTCGCACTCCAGCAGCTTGCGGTAGCGCGCCCGGTCGTCGGCATCCAGGTTGGGGTAGACCTCCTTGACGAAGGGCACCAGCAGTACGTCCAGCTCCAGCATGCCGCGACGGCTGTGCCAGAACAGGCGGTTGAGTTCGGTTGCGTCGACCATGGAACGGCTCCTTGAAAGAGGCCGGCAGTATAACGGCGAAAAGTCTCGCTGTTGACCCGAAGCGACGACCGCGCCCGCTGACAAGCGCCTATCGCGCCCTCTATGATGACGCCCCTGTCTTTTCTCCAGCGACTCGATTCCCACCATGGCCGATAGCGCGTACTTCACCCTCCTCGACCACGAAGGCCTGCTCGCCGTGCGCGGCGCGGATGCCGGCAAGTTTCTCCAGGGCCAGCTGACCTGCAACCTCGACTACCTGTCCGCCACCCAGTCCAGCCTGGGCGCCCGCTGCACGCCCAAGGGGCGCATGCTGTCGAGCTTTCGCATCGTCCCGGTGGACGGCGGCTACCTGCTGGCCATGGCGCGCGAGCTGGTCGCGGCGCAACTGGCCGACCTGCAGAAGTACGCGGTGTTCTCCAAATCCAAACTGAGCGACGAAAGCGCCGCCTGGGTGCGCTTCGGCCTGGCCGGCGGCGACGCCCTGCTGGCCGAGCTGGGCCTGGAGCTGGGCGCCGAGCGCGATGCCCTGGCCAGCGCCGGCGAGCTGCTGGCCGTGCGCCTCGGCGACGGCCGCGCCGAGCTCTGGGCGCCGGCCGCTGCCGCCGAAGGCCTGCACAGCCGACTGGCCGCCGCGCTGCCGCAGGCGCCGCTCAACGACTGGCTGCTGGCCCAGGTGCGCGCTGGCGTCGGCCAGGTGTTCGGCGCCAGCCGCGAGCTGTTCATTCCGCAGATGCTCAACCTGCAGGCCCTCGGCGGCGTCAGCTTCAAGAAGGGCTGCTACACCGGCCAGGAAATCGTTGCGCGCATGCAGTACCTGGGCAAGCTCAAGCGGCGCCTGTACCGCCTGCGCCTGAGCGGCACGGACACCCCGGCCGTCGGCGTCGAGCTGTTCTCGCCGGTGCACGGCTCCAGCGTCGGCGAAGTGGTGCTGGCCGCCCAGGCGGGCGATACCGTTGAGCTGCTCGCCGTGTTGCAGGAAGATGCCGTCAACGATGGCCGTCTCCATCTCGGCAGCGGCGAAGGCCCAACGCTGACTTTGCTCGATCTGCCTTATCAGCTGGATGCCGACCAGGAAATCCAGCGCTGACTAAACTGCCCTGGCGCCGCATCGGATCGCCTAAGAGAGCCCATTGATGAGCAAGCTTGCCGAAAGAGTCCAACAGGAACTGATCCACGCCATCGAGAACGACGAGCTGGTGCTGCCCACCCTGCCCGAGGTGGCGCTGAAGGTGCGCGAAGCCGCGGAAGATCCGGATATCGGCATCCCGCAGATCAGCAAGGTGATCGGCAACGACGCCGCGCTCACCGCGCGCATCATCAAGGTGGTCAACAGCCCGCTGCTGCGCACCAACAAGGAAATCACCGACCTGCAGATGGCGGTCAGCCGCCTGGGCATCAACTACACCTGCAACCTGGCCACCGGCCTGGCCATGGAGCAGATGTTCCAGGCCACCAGCGACGTGGTCGACCGCAAGATGCGCGAGGTGTGGAACAAGAGCACCGAGATCGCCGGCATCTGCCATGTGCTGTGCCGCCACTACACCCGCCTGATGCCGGACCAGGCCACCCTCGCCGGCCTGGTGCACCAGATCGGCGTGCTGCCGATCCTCACCTACGCCGAGGAACACAACGAACTGCTGGCCGACTCCATCAGCCTCAACCACGTGATCGAACAGATCCACCCGATCATCGGCGACAAGATCCTGCGCACCTGGGAGTTTCCCGAGCCGATCGCCATGGTGCCCAGCCAGTACCTGAACTTCGCCCGCGACTCGGCCAAGGTCGATTACGTCGACATCGTCCAGGTCGCCACCCTGCAGAGCTACCTGGGCAGCGAGCACCCCTACACCCAGCTGGACTGGAGCACGGTGCCGGCCTTCGCCAAGCTCGGCCTCGACCCCAAGGTCGACATGCAGGCCGACGAAGACCTCTCCGCCGCCATGGAAGCGGCCATGAGCATGCTGCAATAAAAGCGTCGCGGCGCGGCTGACAATCTGCCTCTAGACTCAAGCCCACAGGTTCGTCGGAAGCCGTCACGCATGCGCCTCGTCCTTCTCCTCTGCACCCTACTGCTGGGTAGCCTGCAGGCTGCCGAGCCGCTGCGCCTGACCAACGGCGAGTGGCCGCCCTACCTGGGCGAGCGCCTGCCGCATCACGGCGTGGCCTCGCGCATCGTCGCCGAGGCCTTCGCCCTGCAAGGCATCGAGGTGCAGTGGGAATTCCACCCCTGGGCACGCTCGCTGAAACTGGCCGAACAGGGCCAGCGCGACGGCAGCGCGGTGTGGCTGTACAGCGCCGAGCGCGCGCAGCGCTTCCATATCAGCGACCCGGTGGTGGAAAGCGGCTACTACCTGTTTCACCGCAAGAGCCGCACCTTCGACTGGAACGCGATCGACGACCTGCGCGGCCTGCGCATCGCCGGCACGCGCGGCTACGACTACGGCGCGGCCTTCCAGCAGGCGGAGGCGGCGGGCGAACTGCAGGTGACCCGCATGACCAGCGACGAACAGGGTTTTCGCCAGCTGCTGGCCGGCCGCGTCGAGCTGTTTCCGATGGACAAGGTGGTCGGCTTCGACATGCTCTACCAGCACTTCAGCGCCGCCGACCGCGCCCGCCTGAGCTTCCACCCCATACCGCTGCGCAGCGACAGCCTGCACCTGCTGCTGTCGCGCGAGGTGCCCGGCAACGCCGAGCGCATCGCGCGCTTCAACCGCGGCCTGGCGCAGCTGCGCGACAGCGGCAAGGTCGCGCAGTACCTGCTGGAGATCCAGCAGCCGTTAAGCCTCACCCCCTAACGGGAACTCCACCCGCACCCGCAACCCATGCGGCTGCACCTGGTGCAGGCTGATCTGCGCCTGGTGCGCGCGGCAGATCTCACCGACTATGGCCAGCCCCAGGCCGGCGCCGCTGCTCTGCGCGCCGCGCCGGTAGAAGCGCTCGAAGACCTTCTGATGCTCGTCCTCGGGAATCCCCGGGCCGTCGTCCTCCACCTCCAGCAGCGCCGGGGCCAGCACCCGCAGGATCAGGTTGCCGCCGGCCGGGGTGTGCGCCAGGGCATTGTCGATCAGGTTGTTGAGCAGCTCGTTGAGCAGGGTCGGCTCGCCGTCGATCCACACCGGCTGCTCGGCCTCCAGGGCCAGGGCGACGCCGCGGGCATGGGCCAGCGGCGCCATCGCCAGGCCCAGCTCGCGCGCCAGCTGGCTGAGGTCGATGCGCTGCGCGCCACCCTCGGCGATGGCCCGCGCGCCGCTTTCGATACGCGCCAGCGACAGCAGCTGGTTAGCCAGCTGGGTCAGGCGATCGCCCTGCTGCGCCACCTGCTCCAGGGTGTCGCGCCACGCCTGCGGTTGCTCGGCGCGCAGGCCCAGGGCGATGCGCGCCTTGAGCGCCGCCAGCGGCGTGCGCAGCTCGTGGGCGGCGTCGGCGATAAACTGCGACTGGCGCTCGAACAGCCCGCGCAGGCGCTCGTTGAACTGGTTGAGCGCCTCCACCAGCGGCAGCACCTCGCGCGGCAAGCCGGCATCGGGCAGCGGCTGCAGGTCGTCGCTGGCGCGTTCGGCTACCACCCGGCGCAGGGTCTCCAGCGGGCGCAGGGCCAGGCTCACCGCCAGCCACACCAACAGCAGCGCGCTGACCGATAGCAGGCCCATGCGCCACAGGGTGCCGACCAGCAGTTCGCGGGCCATGCGCTCGCGCGCGCCCTGGGTCTCGGCCACGCGAATTTCCGCCATACCGTTGAGCTGCGGCTCGCTGACCGGCTGCAGCAGGCTGACCACGCGCACACCCTGGCCGCGGTACTCGGCGTCGTAGAAATGCGCCAGCGCCGGGTAGTCGTCGGTGCGCCGGGTGCCGGGCGGCGCCGGCGGCAGGTCCTCGTAGCCGGAGACCTGCTCACCGCGATGACCGAGCACCTGGTAGTAGATACGCCCGGCGCTGTCGTAGGCGAAGGTGTCCAACGCCACGTAGGGGATATTGGCCCTGAGCCTGCCATCCTCGGCGTACAGGCCGTCGGCCACCGCCCGCGCCGAGGCCAGCAGGGTGCGGTCGTAGGCGGTGTCGGCGGCGCGCCGGGCGCTCCAGTAGGCGCTCAGGCTGCTCAGTAGCAGGATCAGCGCCAGCAGCAGCGCCAGGCGCCGCAGCAGGCGGCCGCGCAGGCTGGCGCCGCGGCTCATGCCTCGATCGCCTCCAGCAGGTAGCCGAGGCCACGGAAGGTGACGATGCGCACCGCACGCCCTTCGAGCTTCTTGCGCAGGCGGTGGACGTAGATCTCGATGGCGTCGGCGCTGGCCTCCTCGTCCAGGCCGAACACCTGAGCGGCCAGCTGTTCCTTGCTCATCACCCGTCCGGGGCGGGCGATCATCGCCTCCAGCACCGCCTGCTCGCGAGCGGTCAGGCTCAGCGCCTCGCCGTCCAGGCTGAAGCGCCGCGCGCCGAGGTCGTAGACCAGCGTGCCGCAGCGCTGCAGCTGTTCGCCGCCGAGCACGCTACGGCGCAGCAGGGCCTTGACCCGTGCCTCCAACTCGGACAGCTCGAAGGGCTTGGCCAGGTAGTCGTCGGCGCCCAGGTTGAGGCCGTGCACCCGGTCCTTGACCTCGCCGCGCGCGGTGAGCATCAGCACCGGCAGGGTCTGGCCGCGGTCGCGCAGGCGCGCCAGCACGGCGAAGCCGTCGAGCCGGGGCAGGCCGATATCGAGAATCGCCAGGGCGTAGTCCTCGCTGGACAAGGCCAGGTCGGCGGCCACCCCGTCGTGCAGCACGTCCACCGTCCAGCCGGCGCCCTTGAGCGCCTGGGCCACGCTTTCCGCCAACTGCGGATGGTCTTCGACCAGCAGAATCCGCACCGCCACCTCCGCCTGCAGCATCGTTCGAGGCGCGCAGTGTAGCGCCGTTGCGGCTGCTGTGAATTGCCGAGATGCCAGCAGGAGGCCCGCCTGCGGACCGTCGCAGGCGACGTCAAAAAACGCTCCAGGCGTTTTTTTCAGTGCTGAAAGCCTGGCGAAAGCTTGCCTCTCTAGCATCGCCTCATGGTGGCTCGATCCACCTGCTCGAGCGACCCTGCAGTGGTGCGAGGTCGCGACAAAAACAAGAATGGAGACCACAAGATGCACGCAGCCTCACGTCAGGCCCTGCCACCTGTCCGCCTGCTCTGCCTGGCCATCGCCGCTGCCGGCGCCGCCCCTCTCGCCAACGCCGCCTTTATCGACGACAGCACGGCCAGCCTGACCGCCACCAACATCTACCTCAACCGCGATTTCCGTGAAGGCACCGGGCAGAACAAGCGCGAGGAATGGGGCCAGGGTTTCTGGCTCGACGTGCAGTCCGGCTACACCGACGGCAGCGTCGGCTTCGGCGTCGACGCCATGGGCCTGCTCGGCGTCAAGCTCGACTCCGGCGGCGGCCGCACCGGCACCGACCTGCTGCCGGTGCAGGACGACGGCGGCACCCCGGACGAGTTCAGCCGCCTGAGCCTGACCGCCAAGGTCAAGGTCTCCGCCACCGAGCTGCGCTACGGCTCGCATGTGCCCGAGCTGCCGGTGGTCAAGGCCAGCGACAGCCGCCTGCTGCCGCAGGTGTTCGAGGGTGGTCTGCTGACCTCCTCCGAGCTGGACGGCCTGACCTTCACCGGTGGCCGCCTGGACAAGGTGATCGACCGCGCCTCGACCAACTCCGAAGACCTGCTGCTCAACAGCAAGAACCGCCGCTTCGCCGCCGGCATCGCTGCCGATCACCTGGATCTGCTCGGCTTCGACTACGACTTCGGCCAGGGTTTCAGCGGCCGCTACTTCTACGCCGAGCTGGACGACATCTACCGCCAGCACTTCGTCGGCCTGTTGAGCAAACACCCGCTCGGCGCCGGCACCCTGAGCAGCGACGTACGCCTGATGCTCAGCGACGACACCGGTGCGGCCAACGCCGGCAAGGTCAACAACCGCGCCTTCAACGCCATGCTCAGCTACGGCATCGGCAGCCACAAGTTCGGCCTGGGTTTCCAGGACATGAGCGGCGACACCGGCTATGCCTATATCGACGGCAGCGACCCCTACCTGGTCAACTTCGTGCAGATCAACGACTTCGCCAACGCCGACGAGCGCTCCTGGCAGGCCCGTTACGACTTCAGCTTCACCAACCTCGGCCTGCCCGGGCTGAGTTTCATGACCCGCTATATCAAAGGCAGCGACGCGCAGATCGCCGGCTCGGACGACACCGGCGGCGAATGGGAACGCGACATCGAGTTCAAGTACGTAGTGCAGAGCGGCCCGCTCAAGGACCTCTACCTGCGCCTGCGCAACGCCAGCTTCCGCTCCGATTTCGCCCGCGATGCGGACGAGAACCGTGTCATCGTCGGCTACACCCTGCCGATCTGGTAACCCACAATAAGATTCGCGAGGAGAACCCATCATGAAATCTGCCCTGACCCGTGCCGCCCTGACGGTTTCCTGCCTGGCCTTCGCCGGCCAGCTGCTGGCCGCCGAGCCCAAGCGCCCCGAATGCATCGCCCCGGCCAAGCCCGGCGGCGGTTTCGACCTGACCTGCAAGCTGGCCCAGAGCGGCCTGAAAGACAGCGGCCTGCTCAAGGCGCCGATGCGCGTCACCTACATGCCCGGCGGCGTCGGCGCGGTGGCCTACAACGCCGTGGTCGCCCAGCGCGCCAAGGACCCGGGCACCATCACCGCCTTCTCCTCAGGCTCCCTGCTCAACCTGGCCCAGGGCAAGTTCGGCCGCTACGACGAGAACGCCGTGCGCTGGCTGGCCGCCATCGGCACCGACTACGGCGCCATCACCGTGCGCGCCGACTCGCCCTGGCAGAACCTCGGCGACCTGGTCGCGGCGCTGAAGAAAGATCCGACCAGCGTGGTGTTCGGTGCCGGTGCCACCATCGGCGGCCAGGACTGGATGCAGACCGCGCTGATCGCCCGCGCCGCCGGCATCGATCCGCAGACCCTGCGCTACGTGGCCTTCGAGGGCGGCGGCGAAACCCTCACCGCCATGCTCGGCGGCCACGTCCAGGTCACCTCCAGCGGCCTCGGCGAAGTCACCCCGCAGCTGGCCGCCGGCAAGGTGCGCATCCTCGCCGTGCTGTCCGACGAGCGTCTGCCGGGCAAGCTGGGCGACATCCCCACCGCCAAGGAGCAGGGCTTCGACATCAGCTGGCCGGTGATCCGCGGCTTCTACATGGGCCCGCAGGTCAGCGACGAGCAGTTTGCCTGGTGGCAGGGCCAGTTCGAGCAGATGCTCGCCCGCGACGACTTCGCCACCCTGCGCGAGCAGCGCGACCTGTTCCCGCTGGCGCTGACCGGCGACGAGCTCAACGCCTTCGTGCTCAAGCAGGTGCAGGAGTACAAGGCGCTGGCCGGCGAGTTCGGCCTGGTTCAGTAATCCGCCTGCACAACCCGCCCCCGGCCCGTCCGCTCCCCAGGCCGGGGCGCTCCCGAGGTAACCCACCATGTACGTTCGTCTGTTCTCCGCGATCTGGCTGCTGCTGTGCGCCTGGCTCGCCGTCCTCGCCTGGGGTTTCCAGGCCCCCTTCGCCTACGACCCGGTCGGCCCGCGCGCCTACCCGCTGCTGCTGCTGGCCCTGATGGGCGTCGGCAGCCTGTGGCTGGTGTACAAGCCGGGCATGCTCGAGCAACGCCTGAACCTTTCCGCCGCGGCGCGCAGCGCCCTGTGCGTGCTGGTGCTGCTGGCCTATGCGCTGACCTTCGAGTCGCTCGGCTTCGTGCTCAGCACCGCCCTGGCCACCTTCGCCCTCGGCCTGCTGTTCACCGGCCGCCCCCTGCCCTGCGCCGTCAGCGCAGTGCTGATGGGCGTGCTGCTGTACGTGTTGTTCGATCTGCTGCTGGACGTGCCCCTGCCGCTCGGCCTGCTTGAAGCCTTCGTGGAGAGCTGAAATGGAAACCCTTAACTTCCTCATGCAGGGCTTCGACGTCGCCACCCGCCCGACCAACCTGCTGGTGGCGCTGTTCGGCGCCTTCGTCGGCACCGTTGTCGGCCTGCTGCCCGGTCTCGGCCCGATCAACGGCGTGGCGTTGCTGCTGCCGCTGGCCTTCGCCCTCGGCCTGCCGCCGGAAACCGCGCTGATCCTGCTCGCCGCCGTCTACCTGGGCTGCGAGTACGGCGGACGCATCTCCGCCATCCTGCTCAACGTGCCGGGCGACGCCGCGGCGATCATGACCACCCTCGACGGCTACCCGCTGGCGCGTCAGGGCAAGGCCGGCATCGCCCTGTCGCTGTCGGCGGTCAGCTCCTTCATCGGCAGCATCATCGCCACCTGCGGCGTGGTGCTGTTCGCCCCGCTGCTGGCGAAATGGGCGGTGGCCTTCGGTCCGGCCGAGTACTTCGTGCTGATGATCTTCGCCATCGCCTGCCTCGGCGGCATGGTCGGCGACAAACCGGTCAAGACCCTGATGGCGGCGCTGATCGGCCTGGCCCTGGCCACGGTCGGGGTGGACTCGACCACCGGCGTGTACCGCTTCACCTTCGACAGCGTCAGCCTGTCCGACGGCATCCAGTTCGTCATCGTGGTGATCGGCTTCTTCAGCGTCAGCGAGATCCTGCTGATGCTGGAGAAGACCCATGGCGGGCAGAAGGCGGTCAAGGCCAGCGGTCGTCTGCTGTTCAACTTCAAGGAGTTCTGCCTGAGCTTCTGGACCATGATCCGCAGCGCCCTGGCCGGCTTCGTCATCGGCACCTTGCCCGGCGCCGGGGCGACCATCGCCAGCGCCATGACCTACATGACCGAGAAGCGCCTGGCCGGCAGCAAGGGCCGTTTCGGCGACGGCGACCTGCGCGGCCTGGCCGCCCCGGAAGCGGCCAACAACGCCTCGGCCTGCGGCTCCCTGATCCCCATGCTGACCCTCGGCGTGCCGGGCTCGGGCACCACCGCGGTGATGATCGGCGCGCTGACCCTGTACAACATCACCCCCGGCCCGCTGCTGTTCGAGCAGCAGCCGGACGTGGTCTGGGGCCTGATCGCCTCGCTGTTCATCGGCAACGTCATCCTGCTGGTGATGAACATCCCGATGGTCGGCCTGTTCTCGCGCATGCTCAGCGTGCCGAACTGGGTGCTGGTGCCGGCGATCACCGTGGTCAGCATGGTCGGCGTCTACGCGGTGCACAGCACCACCTTCGACCTGGTGCTGATGATCGTGCTCGGCGTGTTCGGCTACATCCTGCGCAAGCTGGACTTCCCCCTGTCGGCGCTGATCCTCGGCTTCGTCCTCGGCGAGCTGATGGAAGACAACCTGCGCCGCGCGCTGTCGATCTCCGCCGGCGACCTGGGCATCCTCTGGGGCAGCCCGATCACCCTGGTGCTCTGGGCGCTGGTGGTGCTGATGCTGGCCCTGCCGGGCATCCGCTGGCTGCGCCGGCGCAAGCAGGTCAAGGCGCAAGCCGATGCGGCTACCGCCTGATCTGTGGGTGACGCCGCTGGCCGGTGCGGCCGGCGGCTACCTGGCCAGCCTCGCCGGCTGGCCTTTGCCGTGGATGGTCGGATCCTTGCTGGCGGTGATCGCCCTGCGCTGCATCAGCAACCGCGCCTTCAGCGAACTGCCCGGCGGGCGCAAGGTCGGCCAGTGGCTGGTGGCCAGCGGCATCGGCCTGCACTTCACCAGCGAGGTGCTGGCGCAGGTCGTCAGCCACCTGCCGATCATAGTCGGCGGCGCCTGCGTCACCCTGCTGCTGAGCCTGATCGGCATCGCCATCCTGCGCCGCGGCGGCGTCGACCGCGCCACCGCGTTCTTCGCCAGCATGCCCGGCGGCGCCAGCGAGATGGTCAACCTGGCGCTGCGCCACGACGCCCAGCCGGCGCGCGTGGCCGCCGCCCACAGCCTGCGCCTGCTGCTGGTAGTGCTGCTGATTCCGGCGCTGTTCACCTGGAGCCTGCCGGCCGTCGACGCCCCGCCGGCGGCACAGGTGGACTGGGCCTGGCTACTCGTCCTGCTGGCCGCCGGCGCGGTGCTGGCGCTGCTGTGGACGCGGCTGAAACAGCCCAACCCCTGGATGCTCGGCCCGCTGACCGCCTGCGCCGTGGCCAGCGCCAGCTTCGATCTGCACCTGGGACTGCCGCCGGGCTTCGGTCAGTTCGGCCAGTGGCTGATCGGCTGCGCCCTGGGCTGTCACTTCGACCGCGCCTTCTTTCGCAGCGCGCCGGGCTTTCTCGCCCGTGTACTGCTGTTCACCCTGCTGGCCATGCTCGCCGCCGCTCTGCTCGGCGAAGCGCTGGGCTGGCTGGCCGGCGAGGATCGCCTGTCGCTGATGCTGGGCATGATGCCCGGCGGCATCACCGAACTGTGCCTGACCGCCGAGGCGCTGCAGCTGGCGGTGGCGCTGGTCACCGCCCTGCAGGTGCTGCGGCTGTTTCTGGTGATGTTTCTCGCCGAGCCCTTATTCAAGCTCTGGTGCAAGAGCCACGCTTAGCCCGCCTTGTGCGGGCTTTTTTTATGATGCTTCTGGTGCGCACGGCGCACCCTACGACTACACCGTTCCGTAGGGTGCGCCCTGCGCACCAGGGCTACCACTGCAACTGCAATTGGCTCTCGAATTCACGTACTTGCCCGCTGAGCGGGTCGACGAAGCGCAGGCCGCGTGCCAGCAGCTTGAGCGGCTTGGCGTAGTCGTCCGGCTGGCCGCGGCTGTCGTGCAGCTCGGGGTAGAAATCGTCGCCGACGATGGGCGCGCCGAGCCCGGCCAGGTGCACGCGCAGCTGGTGCTTGCGCCCGGTCACCGGCGACAGGCCGTAGCGCCACAGCGCGCCGCGGCGCTCCAGCACCTCGATACGCGTCTCGCTGTTGGCCTCGCCCGCCACTTCCTGCATGCGAAAGAACGGCTCGCCCTCGATCATGCGCGAGCGATGCACATGGGGAAACTGCAGCTGCGGCAAGGCCGGGGCTATGGCCTCGTAGCGCTTTTCCACCGCACGCTGGCGAAACAGCGCCTGGTAGCGGCCGCGGCTGCTCGGCTCGACCGAGAACAGCACCAGCCCGGCGGTGAGGCGGTCGATGCGATGGATCGGCACCAGCTCGGCATTGCCGGTCAGCCTGACCAGCCGCGCCAGCAGGGTCTGCTCGACGTACTCGCCGGCCGGCATCACCGGCAGGAAATGCGGCTTGTCCGCCACCAGCAGCTGTGCGTCCTGCCACAGCACGCGCGCCTCGAAGGGAATCGGCGTCTCCTGCGCCACCTCGCGGAAGTAGCGCACCTTGAGCCCGACCCGATAGGGATGCTGCGGGCCCAGCGGCGCACCTGCCGCATCCAGCACGCGGCCGCGGGCCATGCGCTGCAGCCAGGTGGCGCGGTCGATGGCGGGAAAGTGATCGCACAGACAGTCGAGCACCGTCGCCCACTCGCCCTCAGGCAGGTGCAGGGTACTGGGGCGCATGGCGGGGCTGGACATGGCAGAACGAACTCGGGGCAACGGCTGATCCGGCGCATTAGGCCGCAGCCCGCGCGCGCCGTCAAAAGCAAACGGCTTGAGCCGGCGCACGCCTGTGGCTAAGGTGGCGGCTTCCGTTCGGAGGCCTTCATGTCGATCACCCGCACCCTGCTCGCCAGCTTCGCCCTGCTGCCCCTGCTCACCGCCTGCCAGGTCTACACCGGCAAACCCGAAGGCCCGCCGCCGGCCACGCGCCTGCAGGGCCAGTTGCAGGCTCAGGGCGGCCAGCTGTTCTTCACCCCCTGCCAGGAGCAGCGCCGCTTCGCCCTGGTCGACACGGGCAATACCGGCGTCACCCGCGCAGCCGCCGAATTGCTGGCCGACGGCCAGGCTGCGCTGTTCGCCGACCTCGCCGGCCGGCTGGGCGGCAGCCAGGGCAACGGCAGCGACGGTCGTTTCGAGGTCAGCCAGCTGTACCGCATCCAGGGCGAAGGCCATGGCTGCGACGACCTCAACTTCAAGCGCCTGACCCTGCGTGCCAGCGGCAACGAGCCGTTCTGGCAGGTGGAGGTCGGCGGCAAGGGCCTGGTGCTCAACCGCCCCGACCAGCCGCCGCTGGCCCTGCCCTACCTGGAAGAGCAGCTGCCCGAAGGCCGCCTGAATTTCAGCAGCGAGGCCAACGGCCGCCGCCTGGAGCTGTGGGTGGCGCCGCAACGTTGCGTCGACGGCATGAGCGGCGCGGTCAGCCACCTCAGCGCCGAACTGCGCCTGGACGGCCAGGTGCAGCGCGGCTGCGCCCACTTCGGCGGCGCGCGCAACTGAGCCCCGCCGCGTAGGCGCCGGCTTGCCGGCGATGCCTGGCGGTATCCCGCGGGCCGTCGCCAGCGAGGTCAAAAATCACTCCCGGCGATTTTTGGTGGCCTGCCATCCCTGGCGGCCACCCTGTGGGCCCTCGCAGGCGACGTCAAAAACTTCTCCCGGAAGTTTTTTGTCACCTGCCGTCCCTGGCGGTGCCCCTTTGGGCCGTCGCAAGCGACGTCAAACATCACTCCCGGTGATTTTTTGCCACAGTCCTGCGCGGCAGGCTCGCCAACTGGCTCCTAAGCTGCACAGAGCAAAGCCGGAAGGAGACCGCCATGCTACGAGTAGCCCTGAACGGATACGGGCGCATCGGCCGCGCCCTGCTGCGCGCCCTGGTGCAGCGCGATCTGCAGCAACGCATCCGCCTGATCGCGATCAACGATCTCGGCGACCACGCCACCCTCGCCCACCTGACCCGCTTCGATTCGACCTTCGGCCGCTTCCCCGGCGAGGTCGAGCTGCAGGGCGACCAGTTGCACCTGACCGGCCAGTCGATCCACCTGCTCTGCGAGCGCGAGGCCTTCAACCTGCCGTGGAACCACCTTGGCGTCGACCTGGTGCTGGAGTGCTCGGGCAAGTTCAAGAAACGCGCACAGGTCGAACAACACCTGACCGCCGGGGCCCAGCGCGTGCTGCTCTCGCACCCGCTGGAAAGCGCCGACCTGACCGTGGTCTACGGCGTCAACCATGAGCTGCTGGGCAATCAGCAGATCGTCTCCAACGCCTCCTGCACCACCAACTGCCTGGCGCCGCTGGCCAAGGTGCTGCACCAGGCCGTGGGCATCCGCCAGGGCCTGATCAACACGGTGCACGCCTACACCAACGACCAGAACCTGCTGGACAAGGCGCACAAGGACCTCTACCGCGCCCGCGCCGCGGCGCTGTCGATGATTCCCACCAGCACCGGCGCGGCCAAGACCATCGGCCTAGTGCTGCCGGAGCTGGCCGGGCGCCTGGACGGCCTGTCGGTGCGGGTGCCGACGCCCAACGTATCGCTGCTCGACCTGACCTTCACCGCCGAGCGGCCGGCCAGCCGCGAGGCGATCAACGCCGCGCTGCAGGCCGGGGCGGCGGCGCTGCCGGCCGGGGTGATGGAGTGCAACGCGCTGCCGCTGGTGTCCAGCGACTTCAACGGCTACCCGCTGTCCTGCGTGGTCGACCTCAACCACACCCGGGTGCAGGACGAGCTGGTCAAGGTGCTGGCCTGGTACGACAACGAATGGGCCTTCGCCAACCGCATGCTCGACGTGCTGCTGGCCTGGCCGCTGCCGCAGGCCGGTTGACGACCTGCGGGCGGCGATCCTGTACAATCGCCGGCCTTTTTCACTCTGCCGGATCGCCACCGGCCCTGCGGGATACTCGCCATGATTCGCCTGACCGAACTGAAACTGCCCCTCGACCACGCCGACGACGCCCTGCGCCCGGCCATCGTCCAGCGCCTGGGCATAGACGACGCCGAGCTGCTCGATTTCAGCGTATTCAAGCGCAGCTACGATGCGCGTAAGAAATTCGGCGAGATGCCGTTCATCTACACCCTCGATTGCGAGGTGAAGGACGAAGCCGCCCTGCTCGCCCGCCTGGCGCACGACAAGCAGGTCGGCGCGGCGCCGGATATCGCCTACAAGCCGGTCGGCCAGGCCAAGGCGCCGCTGGATGAGCGCCCCATCGTCGTCGGCTTCGGCCCCTGCGGCATCTTCGCCGCGCTGATCCTGGCCCAGGCCGGTTTGCGCCCCATAGTGCTGGAGCGCGGCAAGGAAGTGCGCCAGCGCACCAAGGACACCTGGGGCCTGTGGCGCAAGAACCAGCTCGACCCCGAGTCCAACGTGCAGTTCGGCGAGGGCGGCGCCGGCACCTTCTCCGACGGCAAGCTCTACAGCCAGATCAAGGACCCGCACCACCACGGGCGCAAGGTGCTGCAGGAGTTCGTCAAGGCCGGCGCGCCGGACGAGATTCTCTACGTCAGCAAGCCGCATATCGGCACCTTCCGCCTCACCGGCGTGGTCGCCACCATGCGCGAGGAGATCAAGGCCCTGGGCGGCGAGGTGCGCTTCCAGCAGCGCGTCAGCGACCTGCTGATGGAAGACGGCCAGCTCACCGGCGTGGTGCTGGACAGCGGCGAGCAGATCCTCAGCCGCCACGTGATCCTCGCCCTCGGCCACAGCTCGCGCGACACCTTCCGCATGCTGCATGCCCGCGGCGTGTACCTGGAGGCCAAGCCCTTCTCGGTGGGCTTCCGCATCGAGCACCCGCAGTCCTTGATCGACCGCGCGCGCCTGGGCAAGTACGCCGGCCATCCCAAGCTCGGCGCCGCCGACTACAAGCTGGTGCACCACGCCAGCAACGGCCGCTCGGTGTACAGCTTCTGCATGTGCCCGGGCGGCACCGTGGTCGCCGCCACCTCAGAGCCGGAGCGGGTGGTCACCAACGGCATGAGCCAGTATTCGCGCAACGAGCGCAACGCCAACGCCGGCATAGTCGTCGGCATCACCCCCGAGCAGGACTATCCGGGCGGCCCGCTGGCCGGCGTCGAACTGCAGGAGCGTCTGGAATCCCACGCCTACGTGCTCGGCGGGCGCAACTACGAGGCGCCGGGGCAACTGGTCGGCGACTTCATCAAAGGCCAGCCGTCGACCGCCCTGGGCGAGGTCACACCCTCGTACAAACCGGGGGTCAAGCTGGGCGACCTGGCGCCGTCGCTGCCGGACTTCGCCATCGAAGCCATCCGCGAGGCGCTGCCGGCCTTCGCCAAGCAGATCAAGGGCTTCGACCTGGCTGACGCGGTGCTCACCGGCATCGAGACGCGCACCTCCTCGCCGGTGCGCATCACCCGCGGCGACGACCTGCAGAGCCTCAATCTCAAGGGCCTGTACCCGGCCGGCGAAGGCGCGGGCTATGCCGGCGGCATTCTTTCCGCCGGGGTCGACGGCATCCGCGTGGCCGAAGCGGTGGCGCGCGATATGCTCGGGCTAAAGCCTTAACGCCTCCGGCAGCACAGGGTCGCACCGCGGCGATGGCCGCGAGGTGACTGCGTACGGGCAAATGGTTCCAGGCATTGGGCCCGTGCGCGAGGCGCGGGCCGCTCGGCTATGGATCCCGCTCAACTACTGTTCCCAGGGCCGCCCGCGGGTCTGCTCGCTGAGCGGCAGCTTCTGCTGCAGCGCCGCCTTGGCCAGCATATGGGCGCTGACCGGGGCGGTGATGAAGAGGAACAGGGTGATCAGCAGTTCGTGCAGGCTGAGGCCATTGCCGCGGCTGCCGAAGTAGATCAGCGAGGCGATGACCATGCCGCCGACGCCCAGGGTGGTGGCCTTGGTCGGCCCGTGCAGGCGCATGAAGAAATCCGGCAGGCGGTACAGGCCGATGGCGCCGACCAGGGCGAACAGGCTGCCGAGCAGCAGGAACAGGGCGACCAGGCCTTCGATCAGGGTGTCCATGCAGCAGTCTCCATAGCAGGTCGTTATTCGATGATATCGCCGCGCAGCAGGTACTTGGCCACTGCCACGGTGCCGATAAAGCCCATCACCGCGATCAGCAGCGCCGCCTCGAAGTAGAGGTCGGAACCGAGCCAGATGCCGAACAGCACGATCAGGGCGATGGCGTTGATGTACAGGGTGTCCAGGGCGAGGATGCGGTCCGGCATGTCCGGGCCCTTGATCAGGCGCGCCAGGGTCAGCACCAGGGCCAGGCCCATGATGGTCAGGCAGATCGGGATCACGTAGGCGAGCATGCGAACACCTCCAGCAGCGGCGCTTCGTAACGGGTCTGGATGCTGCGCACCAGCTCTTGTTCGTCGTCGACATCGAGGCTGTGCACCAGCAGCATGCGCTTGTCGTCGCTGAGGTCGGCCGACACCGTGCCGGGGGTCAGCGAGACGATGCTGGCGAGCATGGTCAGCGCCAGCTCGTCGCTCAGCTGCAGCGGCACCTCGACGAAGGCCGGACGCAGGCGGCTGATCGGGCCGAGGATCAGCTTGGCCACCTGCAGGTTGGCGACCACGATGTCGAGCAGCACGCGCAGCAGGAACAGGCTCAGCTTGAGCGGCTTGCGCACCCGCGGCGGGTTGATCCAGAACACCTGGGTGACCAGCGGGATCAGCCAGCCGAGGAAGGCGCCGAGCAGCCAGTGGCCGAGGCCGAAATCGTTGACCAGCAGCAACCAGACGAACAGCAGGCACAGGCTCAGCAGGGGGTGGGGCAACCAGCGGCGCGCCTTCATGACGCACCTCCGCTCTGCAGGATCATGCGGTAGCTCTCCAGGTCGTGCAGTTGCGCCACGGTGGCGGCGAGGTACGTCAGCACCGGCTGCGCCAGAGCCACCAGCAGCGGCCCGGTCAGCAGCAGGCCGGTGGCGGCCAGCAGACGGCCCTTGTCCAGTTCGGCACTGTCCAGCTGGCTCAGGCCCACGCGCCAGAACAGCGTGCTGCCGGCGCGGCTGAGGCTGACCAGGGTGACCAGGCCGCCGATCAGCACCAGCGGCCAGAGGAACAGCCCCTGCCAGCCGGGGCCGACCGCCTGCAGCAGCAGCAGCTTGCCGAGGAAACCGGACAGCGGCGGCAGACCGGCCACGGCGATGGCGCCGACGAAGAACAGCGCGCCGAGCAGATGCGGGTTCTGCAGTGCCGCGCCCTGCACCAGCTGGCCGCCCTTGACGCCGCGCTGGCGGGCGATCAGGTCGGCGATCAAAAACAGCGCGCCGGCCATCCAGGTGCTGTGGATCAGGTAGAACAGCGCGGCCTGCAGCGCCTCCGCGGTGCCCAGGGCGATGCCGGCCAGCAGGGTGCCCACCGACACCACCACCAGGTAGGCCAGCAGCCCCTGCAGGCTGGTGGCGGCGAAGGCGCCGATCACCCCCAGACCCAGGGTCAGCAGGGCCAGCGGCCACAGCCACTGCAGCGCCATGTCGGCCAGTTCGCCGGCGTTGTCCCCGAAGATCAGGGTGTACACCCGCAGGATCGAATACAGGCCGACCTTGGTCATGATCGCGAACAGCGCCGCCACCGGCGCCGTGGCCGCGGCGTAGGCCTTCGGCAGCCAGAAATACAGCGGCAGGAAGGCCGCCTTGAGGCCGAACACCACCAGCAGCAGCATGCCGGCGGCGCCGATCAGCGCCGCCTGGTCGTGGTCGGCCGCCGCCACCCGCTCGGCCATGTCGACCATGTTGAGGGTGCCGGTGATGCCGTAGAGCACGCCGACGGCGATCAGGAAGAAGGCCGAGCCGACCAGGTTGAGCACCACGTAGTGCAGGCCGGCGCGTACCCGGTCCTTGCCGCCGCCGTGCAGCAGCAGCGAGTAGGAGGCGATCAGCAGGATCTCGAAGAACACGAACAGGTTGAACAGGTCGCCGGTGAGGAAGGCGCCGTTGATGCCCAGCAGCTGGAACTGGAACAGCGCGTGGAAGTTGCGCCCGCGCTCGTCGTCGCCGCGCATGGCGTAGAGCACGGCGAACAGCGCCAGCACCGCGGTGACCAGCAGCATCAGCGCGCTGAGGCGGTCGAGCACGAGGATGATGCCGAACGGCGGCTGCCAGTTGCCCAGGGCGTAGAACTGGATGGCGCCCTGGTCGGCCTGCAGCAGCAGGTACAGGCTGACCGGCACCAGCAAGGCGGTGGCGCTCACCGAGGCCAGGCGCTTGAGCGGCATGCTCAGGCGCGCGGCGAACAGCAGCAGGCTGCCGACGAACAGCGGCAGCAGAACGGGCAGGATCAACGCATGGTTCATCGATGAGGCTCCCGGCCATCGACATGGTCGGTGCTCAGCTCGCCGACGCTACGCAGCGCCAGGACCACGACGAAGGCGGTCATGGCGAAGCCGATGACGATGGCGGTGAGCACCAGCGCCTGCGGCAGCGGGTCGGCGTAGTGGCTGCCCTGGCCGATCACCGTGGAGGCGCCGCCCTGCAGGCGGCCCATGGCGAAGAGGAACAGGTTGACCGCATAGGAAATCAGGGTCAGGCCCATCACCACCGGAAAGGTGCGGGCGCGCAGCAGCAGGTAGACGCCGCTGGCGGTGAGGATGCCGAGCGCTACGGCAAACAGTGCTTCCATCTCAGAGTACCTCCTGTCCGGGCTTTTCCTGGGTCAGCTTGCCCAGGTTGGCGAGGATGAGCAGGGTCGCCCCGACCACGGTCAGGTACACGCCCAGGTCGAACAGCATGGCGGTGGCCAGTTCGATCTCCCCCACCAAGGGAATGTGGAAATGGCCGAAGGCCGAGGTTAGGAACGGCCGGCCGAACAGCCAGCTGCCAAGGCCGGTGGCGGCGGCGATCAGCACCCCGGCGCCGGCCATGCGGTGGTAGTTCAGCGGCAGGCGCGACTGGGTCCACTGCACGCCGCTGGCGACGTACTGCAGGATCAGCGCCACGGCGGTGACCAGACCGGCGATGAAGCCGCCGCCGGGCAGGTTGTGGCCGCGCAGGAAGATGAACACCGAAATCAGCAGCGCCATCGGCAGCAGCACCCGCGACAGGGTGGCGAGGATCAGCGGGTGGCGGTCGCGCGCCCAGCTGCGCCCCTGGGCGTCGGCATTGGGCTGGAACAGGCGCAGGCCGTCGAGCATGGCGTAGATGCCGACGCCGGCGATGGCCAGCACGCTGATCTCGCCGAGGGTGTCGAAGCCGCGGAAGTCCACCAGGATGACGTTGACCACATTGGTACCGCCGCCGCCGGGCACGCTGTTCGCCAGGAAGTAGCTGGCGATGCTGTCGTAGGGACGGGTGAGCACGGCGAAGGCGAGCATGGCGATCATCACCCCGCTGCCGATGGCCAGACTGAAGTCGCGCAACGCGCGCAGGCTGCTGGACTCGACGCGGGTCTGCGCCGGCAGGAAGAACAGCGCCAGCATCAGCAGGATGATGGTCACCACCTCCACCGACAGCTGGGTCAGCGCCAGGTCCGGCGCCGAGTAGCGGGCGAAGGCCAGCGCCACCATCAGGCCGACCACGCTGAGCATCAGCAGCGAGACCAGGCGCTGGCGGTGGAAGATCACCGTGACCAGCGCGGCCAGGGAGAGGATACCCAGGCCGAGCGCGGTGATGCCGTCCACCGGGCTCAGCGCCACCGAACCGCTCAGCTGCGGCAGCGGGCCGAGGCCGAGCACCACCACCAGCACGCCGGCGCCGAGCAGGCAGGCCAGGTAGCGCTGCAGCGAACCGTTCTCCAGCCACTGGGTCAGCGCCGTGGCGGCGGCGAACAGGCTGACCACCACGCGCTCGAACATCAGCTTGGCGTCGACGCTGGGCATCCCGGCGTACCAGCGGAACAGCGGCTGACGCAGGGTGTAGATGAGGATGCCGCCGACCGTGGCGATCAGGCTCATGATCAACGGCAGGTTGACTCCGTGCCAGATCGCCAGGCTGTACTCCGGCAGCGTGCCGCCGAGGGTGGCCGAGGCCGCCGTGGCCAGCAGCGGCGCCACGGTGTAGGCCGGCAGCATGCCCACCAGCAGGCAGAGGAACACCAGGATCTCCACCGGCACCTTCATGTAGCGCGGCGGTTCGTGCGGCGGGTACTTGGGCAGGTTGATCGGCTCGCCGTTGAAGAACACGTCGTGGATGAAGCGCAGCGAATAGGCCACCGAGAACACCCCGGCGAGGGTCGCCGCCGCCGGGATCACCCAGCTGAAGCTGCCCAGCAGGTGCTGGTGGAGGGTCTCGGTGAAGAACATCTCCTTGCTCAGGAAGCCGTTGAGCAAGGGCACCCCGGCCATCGCCGAGGCCGCCACCATGGCCAGCACCGCGGTATGCGGCATGTACTTCCACAGGCCGTTGATGCGCCGCATGTCGCGGCTGCCGGTCTCGTGGTCGATGATCCCCGCGGCCATGAACAGCGAGGCCTTGAAGGTGGCGTGGTTGATGATGTGGAACACCGCGGCGACCGCCGCCAGGTGCGAGTCGAGGCCGAACAGCAGGGTGATCAGGCCCAGGTGGCTGATGGTCGAGTAGGCCAGCAGGCCCTTGAGGTCGTGCTGGAACAGCGCCATGCCGGCACCCACCAGCAGGGTCGCCAGGCCGGTCAGGCTGACCAGGTAGAACCACCACTCGGAGCCGGCCAGCGCCGGATACAGGCGCGCCAGGAGGAACACCCCGGCCTTGACCATGGTCGCCGAGTGCAGATAGGCCGACACCGGGGTCGGCGCCGCCATCGCATGCGGCAGCCAGAAATGAAAGGGGAACTGCGCCGACTTGGTGAACACGCCGAGCAGCACCAGCACCAGCGCCAGCGGGTACAGCTCGTGGGCGCGGATCGCATAGCCGGCGGCGAGCACCTGCGACAGCTCGAAACTGCCGACGATATGGCCGATCAGCAGGATGCCGGCGAGCAGCGCCAGACCGCCGCCGCCGGTGATCGCCAGGGCCATGCGCGCACCCTTGCGCGCCTCCGAGCGCGAACCCCAGAAACCGATGAGGAGAAACGACGACAGGCTGGTCAGCTCCCAGAACACCAGCATCAGCAGCAGGTTTTCCGACAGCACCACGCCGAGCATGGCGCCCATGAACAGCAGCAGGAAGGCGAAGAAGCGCCCCATTGGCTCGCTCTTGGCCAGGTAATAGCGGGCGTAGAGGATCACCAGCAGGCCGATGCCAAGGATCAGCAGGGCGAACAGAAAGCCCAGGCCATCCAGGCGCAGGCTGAGGTTCAGCCCCAGTTGCGGCAGCCACTCCAGCTTGACCCGCAGCACCTCGCCGGCGAACACCGCCGGCTGCTGACTGAACAGCAGCACCAGGGCGAGCAGCGGCGCCAGGGCGGCGGCCACGGCACAGGCGGAACGCCCCAGGCGGTCAGCCAGCACCGGCAGAAACAGTCCAAGAAATGGCAAGGCGACAATCAGCGCAAGCGCCATCGGCAAAAACCCCTTATGCAAGCCCGCCGGGCTTGCAGAACCCGGCGGCGTGAATTGGAGTCGCAACTCCCCTGACGGTATTCGATTCCTGACCGAGCGGTCGAGCTAAGTCATTGTCGTGACACGAATAAGCGCCGATTATCCATACCTATCGACACATCGTCATGCATTGAATTATTACTAAATACACGCGCGGCGCGCCAATCGCCCAGCCTCGTGGCAGCGGCCCGTACGGGCCACAAAAAAGCCGGAGCAACCTGGGGCTGCTCCGGCTCGTACACTGCACCTCAGTGAGTGACGCGGCTGGTGCCGTTGACGGTCATGATGCGCACGCGCTCGCCGACGCGGAAGATCTGGTTCGGCTCGACCTCCTGCACATAGGCGCGCAGGGTGCCGTCGTCTTCGCGCACGGTGATCTCCACCCCCTGAGTGCGGGTGATGCCCTCCTCGGCCGCGGCGCCGAGCAGGCCGCCGGCCACCGCCCCGATCACCGCCGCCACCGCACTGCCGCGGCCGCCGCCGACCGTGCTGCCGCCGATACCGCCGATCACCGCACCGGCGCCGGCGCCGATCGGCGTCTTGGTGCCTTCGATCTTCACCGGACGCAGCGACTCGATGGTGCCCATGCGCACCGTCTGCACGGTCCGGGCCTCGTCGCGGCTGTAGGTGTCGCCGGTCAGGCTGGACGCACACCCGCCGAGGGCCAGCAACGCGGCCAGCGAGGTAATGAGCAGAGTGGGTTTACGCATAGCAGTTCCTCCAGAAGTTTCTCAATCCATTAGACGCCGCGTCCACGCGGCTGTCACGGCCGTGACTCAACAATAGCCGATTCGGACAGACGCAGTTCAGCTAAGACGCCACAGCCTGGCGATGTCCACCGCCCGCGCCTCGAGTTCCGCGGCGGCGCCGCGCATGGCCTGCTCCAGCGAGATCGGCCCCGGGGCGAGGCTGAAGGCCGCCTCGATACCGGCCTGGTACAGCGCCTGGTAGCCCTCGCCAAGGCTGCCGGCCAGGGCGATCACCGGCACCCCGGCGGCGCGTGCCACTCGCGCCACGCCCACCGGCGTCTTGCCGTGTAGGGTTTGCGCGTCCATCCGCCCTTCGCCGGTGATCACCAGGTCGGCGCCGAGCACCGCCTCAGCCAGCCCGGACAGCTCGGCGACCAGTTCGATGCCGGGGCGGAAGCTGGCCTTGAGCAAGGCGCGGGCGGCAAAGCCGAGGCCGCCGGCCGCGCCGACGCCGGGGAACTGCGCATGATCCTCGCCCAGGGTGGCGGCGACGATGCGCGCGTAGCGCCCCAGCGCGGCATCCAGCTCGGCGACCTGCGCCGGCGTCGCCCCCTTCTGCGGGCCGAACACCGCCGAGGCGCCGCGCGGTCCGCACAGTGGGTTGTCGACGTCGGCAGCGACCTCGACCTGCGCCTTCAGCAGGCGCGCGTCCAGGCCGCTCAGGTCGAGCTGATCGAGCGCCGCCAGGGCCGCGCCGCCGGGCGCCAGCTCGCGTCCGGCGACGTCGAGAAAGCGTACGCCGAGGGCCTGCAGCAGGCCGGCGCCGCCGTCGTTGGTGGCGCTGCCGCCGAGGCCGAGGATGATCCGCGTGGCGCCGGCGTCCAGCGCCTGCAGAATCAGCTCGCCGGTGCCGAAGCTGCTGGCCAGGCGCGCATCGCGCTGCTCGCGCGGCACCCAGTGCAGGCCGCTGGCGGCGGCCATTTCGATCACCGCGGTGCCCTGCCCGAGCCAGCCCCAGTGCGCCGCCACCGGCGCGCCCATGGGCCCGCGTACCCGGCACTCGCGGCGCTCGCCGCCGACCGCGGCGAGCAGCGCGTCCACCGTGCCCTCGCCGCCGTCGGCCATCGGCCGCAACAGGCATTCGGCGTCGGGGAACACCTGCTGCCAGCCGCGGGCGATGGCGACGGCCACTTCAGGTGCGCTGAGGCTCTCCTTGAAGGAGTCCGGGGCGATGACGATTTTCATGATGGCTAACCTCGACGGAGGCGGACGGCCGCCGGCCGTCCGCCGATAGAGCGGATTACAGCAGAACCAGGCTCAGCAGCCAGACGGTGAGCATGCCGGCCAGCCCCTGGATCAGGGTGGCCAGGGTCTGCGCACGGTAGGCGGTGGCCACCTTCATGCGGCTGAACTGGGTCACCACCCAGAAGAAGCTGTCGTTGGCATGGGACACGGTCATGGCGCCGGCGCCGATGGCCATCACGGTCAGCACCCGGCCCATCTCGCTGTCCAGGCCGAGGTTGGCCAGCAGCGGCGCGACCATCGCCGAGGTGGTGACCAGCGCCACGGTGGACGAGCCCTGCGCGGTCTTCAGCGCCGCCGCCACCAGGAACGGCATGAACAGGCCAATGCCCAGGGCCGACAGGCTGTCGCCCAGGTAGCCGGTCAGCGCGGTGGCCTTGAGCATGGCGCCGAAGGCACCGCCGGCACCAGTGATCAGCAGGATCGGCGCGGCGGCCTTGAGGCCGTCGGCCACCTGGTCGTGGAACTGCTGACGCTTGTCCTCGCCCTTGAGCAGGGTGCAGGCCAGCGCCAGGCCCACCAGCAATGCCGCCACCGGCTGGCCGAGGAAGCTCAGCAGGTCGAACAGCATACCCTCACCGAGCGGCTTGCTGGGGAAGGCGGCGAGCGAGCCGAGGCAGATCAGTGCGATCGGCACGAAGATCGGCGAGAACGCCTGCCAGGCGCTGGGCAGCTTGCCGTAGCGGGCCTTGAGCGCCTCGAAGTCGACGTCGTCGGCGAGCAGTTCGCTGGGCGCTTCCTCCAGCAGCTGATGGTCGTCCTGTTTGAGGTAGCGATTGGCCCAAAGCATGCCGGCGCAGGCGGTGACCGCGGCGACCAGCAGGCCGACCAGGATCACCAGGCCGAGCGAGGCCTCCAGGCCCAGGTTGCCGGCCGCAGCGATCGGCCCCGGGGTCGGCGGGACGAAGGTGTGGGTGGCGTACAGACCGGTGGCCAGGGCCACGCTCATGGCCACCACGGAGACCTTCATGCGCGCTGCCAGGGCGTTCTTCAGCGAGTTGAGGATGACGTAGCCGGAGTCGCAGAACACCGGGATCGACACCAGGTAGCCGATGATCGACAGGGTCAGGGTGGGAAAGCGCTGACCGAGCAGGCGGATCACCGTCTCGGCCATGGTGATGGCCGCGCCGCTGCGCTCGAGGATCACCCCGATGACGGTGCCGAGCACGATGACGATGCCGATGTAGCCGAGAATGCCGCCGAAGCCGGCAGCGATGGTCTTGAGAATTTCGCCGGCGGGCACCTGATAGGCGAAACCGGCGATCAGCGCGGCGGCCAGCAGGGCGAGAAAGGGATGCAGTTTCAAACGGGTGGTGGACAGCACGATGAACGCGATCAGTGCCACCAGGATCAGGACCAGGCCCATGACCAGTCTCCTCATTGTTGTTATGGCGGGCGCGAGGCCCGGACGGGAATGCCGACAGGCGCGCCATTGTGGCTCAGCCCGCCCCGCCCAGACCCTGTGCGCAAGCACCAAAAGCCCGACCAGCAAACACCCCGATCTGTGCAGGCGCACAAGAGCGGTTCCCTGACTACCTCGCCCAGCAGCCTAGCAGCGGCGCCGGCACGGCGCTGTCAGCCCTCGTCCGGCTCCAGCAGCCCGAGGCCGAGCGACAGTTGCAGGCGCTGGTCGAAGCGGTTGAGGTCCAGGCCGCTGAGCTCGCCGATGCGCTCCAGGCGATAGCGCAGGGTGTTGCGGTGAATGCCCAGGGCCTGGGCGCAGGTCTGCACCTGACCGTCGTGGGCGCACCAGGCCTCCAGGGTGGCGCGCAGCGTGCCCTGGGCGTCCTGCGCCAGCACCCGGCGCAGCGGCGCCAGCCAGCCCTGCAGCAGCCAGCTGTGGCGCTGGGCGTAGAGCAGAGTCGGCAGGCGCAGTTCGTCCAGGCGCAGCAGACGCCTCTCGGGAAAGCGCGCCTGACCGTAGGCCTGCAGGTCGCGCAGCGCCAGGCTGGCCTGGCGCAGGGCCGCCAGGTCCTGCAGCGGATCGCTGAGCGCCAGCGATTGCACGCCCCACTCGCGCTCGTCGGCCTGGACCAGCCAGGCGCGGTCGTCGCGGCTGGCGCTATGGGGCCGGCACCAGAGCAGTTCGCGCCGCCCCAGCGGCGCCACCAGGTGCTCGCCCTTGCCGCCCAGGGCGGCGAGCAGACGCGCCTGGCGCGGCAGCGGGTCGCCCTCCTCGCTCAACCGCAGCAGGCACATCTGCCGCGGCCAGGCGAGCTGCAGCGCCAGGCGCTCGGCCTCGACCTCGAGGCTGGCCAGGCTCTGCTGCGGATCGAGCAACTGGCGCAGCCAGGCCTCCTGCTGGTGGCGCTGCCAGTGGCGCTCGGCCTGCAGCACGCGGTGCTCGACCAGCATCTCGGCGGCCATGCGCACCAGCTCGGCGTAGGGCCGCACGAGCTCAGGGTCGCCGGTGATGCCGAGCACGCCAATCAGCCGTTCGCCATGCAGCAGCGGCAGATTGACCCCGGGTTTGACGCCACGCAGGCAGGCGGCGGCCTGGGCGTCGATCTCCACCACGCGGCGGTTGGCCAGCACCAGCTGCGCGCCTTCGTGACGGGTGTGCAGGCGACTGGGATCGCCGCTGCCGATGATCATGCCCTGGGCATCCATCACATTGATGTTGTGCGGCAGGATGGCCATGGCGCGGTCGACTATGTGCTGCGCCAGGGTGGAGTCGAGTTCGAGCATGCGGGCGGCCTCGCGGGGAAGGCCGCCATTGTAGGCCGATCAGCGGCCCTCACGATGCGGCCATCGAGACGCAAGTGAGTCGAAAAGCCATCAGGCTGCCAGAGGGCTTACTCCGCGCTTGGCTGCGCAACGCTCTCGACGGCCTTGTCGTCCGCTGGCGCTTTCGCCTTGGCCTGATTGCGCCGTGCTTCGGCACGTTGCCGCCTGGCCTGCTGCCTGGCATGCAGCGCCTGCGCCGCCGTCACCACGCCAGCAGGCTGACCTTGCAGATCCAGACGCGGCGCATTTTCCGTCATGGCAGCCCAGTAGCGACCGCCCCGGCACCAGGCGGCAATGCCCAGCTTGAGCTGCTCACCGGTGATGCCGAGCAACTGCAGATGCTGCTCGGCATCCTTGAGAATGCCCTCTTTCAGCGGCACCTTGGGTGCCGGATTGACCGGGAAAGCCAAGGGGAAGTGCTTCTGCAACCTCCAGATCGCCTCGACGGTAGGATCCTGCTCGCGTGGCTTGGCTTTCTGCGGCGCCTTGCGCTTTTGCGGCTTCGCGCTTGCGGTCTTTATCTGCTCTTTTTCAGCCCGCAGGCGGTCACGTAGCTCAGCTAATTGTTCAAAACCCATCGTTCGGTTCGCATTGTCCTGGTTGATTCGTGGCGCAAAGGTATCTTATGTGCTCGTTTCTTACAGCCTTATTGGCGGCTGGCGTGCCCGGCGGTAGGTGATGGACAGGCCGCAGAGACTTATGGAGGGCGGTTTTCGGCCAGAAGCGGACGTAACGCCGGTCAGCGTTCAATCTCGCGTCGAATCACCACAGCTCGCAGATGTTGAATACCCTCGACAACCAGCAAGGCAACCGCAATCCAGATAGGTATGTAGGTCAGCCATTGCTGGCTCTGAATCTGTTCACCAATGAGCAACGCAGCCACCACCATAAGCACAGGTTCTACATACCCCAATAGACCGAACAGGCTGAAGGACAGCACCCGACTGGCGACTGTATAGGCCATAAAAGCCGCCGCACTCAAAGCTGCCAGGATCGGGATCAAGAGATACAGCCGGGGCGTTTGGGCTAGGTGAGCGAGTGTCGATTGCTGGCCGGCAATAAACCAGCAGGCGACGGGCAGCGTCAGGCACATGTCGAACCACAAGCCACCTAAGTGACCCGTTGCAAGTTTGCGCCGCAGCATGAAGTACACAGGGAAACCCAGAGCCACCAGCAGGGCCTCCCATGAAAAGCCACCCACCTGATATAGCTCATGCCCGACACCGACCGCTGCGGTCATGGCTGCCGCTTTCTGTAATGCGGTTAATCGCTCGCCGTAAAGCACGCGACCTACCAGTAGCATGATCAGGGGGAGCAGGAAGTAACCCAGGGACACCTGCAAGCCACGACCGTTGACCGGAGCCCAGAGAAACAACCACTGTTGAATCCCCAGCAGCGCACTGCTGCAAAGCAGTCCGACTATCAGGACAGGGCGACGAAGAATACGTTGGAAGATATCCACCACATGGTGCCATTCCCGGCCAAGAAGCATGAATAGCGTGACGCAGGGCAGCGTCAACAACATCCTCCACGCGAAGATTTCCTCGCCATTCAACGGCTTCAGCAACGTGGCGTAGAAGTACAGGCCGGCAAATATGCAGGACGAGCCAAGGGACAAGACAACACCTTTGAACACGGGTGCCTCCAGTTCTAGTAATGGGGACTATTTATGTCAGAGAGAAGCGGACTTCCAGGGCGGCCCTTGGGCAAACTCACCCTCGACCCATTCCTTGAATGCCAATGTGCTGGCCGCCGCAAAGCGTGCCGAGGGGCGTAACAGATAGATGCCCCCCTGTTCGTCCAGACTCCAGCCGGGCAACACCTGTACCAGTCGTCCCGCTGCAATTTCACGTGCCATCAACCACTCGCCACCGGCGACGATTCCAGCACCTTGCAGCGCCGCTGCCAGAAGCGATTCGCCGTCATTACTTGTCAGGTTGCCGTTGACCAGCACTCTTTCCCCACGACCATTGCGCGACAGACACCACTCAGGGAATGACGCAAAACCGCTGAAGCGAAGGCAGTTGTGTTCAACCAAGTCCTTGGGCTGAGCTGGCTCGCCGTAACGGGCAAGATAGTCGGGAGACGCGCAGAGAATCCGGCGGTGTTCGCTGAGCTTTTTGGCAATCAGTCTGTTGTCGTTCAGCTCGCCTATGCGTACTGCTGCATCAAAGCCTTCGGCGATGATGTCGACGTAGCGGTCGCTGTAATCGATTACTACGGTGATATGCGGATGGCGCTGTAAAAACTGGGGTAACAAGGGTGCCAGCCACATTCGCCCCATGGCCGAAGGCAAGGCCACACGCAATTGCCCACGGGCCTCTGCTGCCCCCAGCGAAGCCTCCTGTTGTGCCTCGGTAATGGCATCCAGGGCGCCTCTCAGTCGCTGGGTCAACTGAGCACCAGCCGGAGTGAGTCGCACCTGGCGCGTGGAGCGTTCTATAAGCCGTACCCCCAAACGCATTTCCATCGCAGCCACCCGCTTGGACACTATGGAAGGGTGTCTTTGCAAAGCTCGCCCAGCGGCCACGAAGGAACCGTTTTCGGCAACTGCGAGCAGGGCTGCGATTTCATCGCTATGGCGGGTTTCCAAGGGCTCAGGACTCATGGCGCACAACGGAGTTGAGGATGGTGAGCCAAGTATGTGGGTGCATTAGAATCTGAGCAATCTGGTACTCATGCACTTCATTGATGCATTGTATGCACCAATGAAGTAGTAGTTGACTGTCCGTTATTGGCCGAAAGCAGCCATCCTCAAAACAACCTCAAAGCATCCCGCCCCAAGGCGAGCGGGTTGCTGTTCAGAAGGCGCTTTAGAAACCAGCAAGCCATTGCCCGGCGCGCTCGCCATACCGGCCTGCCTATCAGGGCGCCAGGCGCTCGCGCAGCCAACCCTCGCCCTGCAGGCGGTAGTTGAGGCGGTCGTGCAGGCGGCTCGGGCGGCCCTGCCAGAATTCGATGCGCTCGGGTAGCAGGCGGTAGCCGCCCCAGTACGGCGGGCAGTGCGGCGCCTGGTCATGAAAGCGCCGCTCGGTCTCGGCCAGCAGCCCTTCGAGCTCGTCGCGCCCGGCGATCACCCGGCTCTGCGGCGAGGCCCAGGCGCCAATGCGGCTGCCCAGCGGACGGACCTGGTAGTAGGCGTCGGACTCGCCGGGGGTGACCCGTTCCACCCGCCCTTCAATGCGCACCTGGCGCTCCAGGCTGGGCCAGAAGAAGGTCATCGCGGCGAACGGACGCGCCGCCAGCTGGCGCCCCTTGGCGCTGTCGTAGTTGCTGAAGAAGGTGAAGCCGCGCTCGTCGAGGCCCTTGAGCAGCAGCACCCGGCAGTGCGGGCGGCCCTCCTCGTCCACCGTGGCCAGAGTCATGGCATTGGGTTCGACCGGCAGTTGCTCGGTCTTCACCGCCTCGGCGAACCATTGGTGGAACAGGGCGAAGGGTTCCAGCGGGGCCTGGGCTTCGCTCAGGCCGTCGCGGGTGTAGTCGCGGCGCATATCGGCCAGCGTCTGGGTCATGGCAGTTCCTCACGATGGGGAAATGCCGCCAAGCTTACTCCGACTTGCTGCTTTTTCCTTGATCTACGGCAGCCACCTTGGGTCCGGCGGCGGGGTCTGCCTTGGCCGGCCGGCTGTACTTGGCGATCAGCCCATGCATGGTGTCGCGCGAGGTCAAGAGGATTTCCACGCGGCGGTTGAGGGCACGGCCGGCGGCGCTGTCGTTGGCCGCACGCGGCGCATCGGAACCGAGGCCCAGCACCTGCAGGCGGTTCTGCTTGAGGCCGCTCAGGCGGAAGATCGAGGTCACGGCGCGCGCACGCTGGTCGCTCAGCTCGCGGTTGCGGCTGGCATCGCCGCTGCTGTCGGCATGCCCGAGCACCACCACCGCGACGTCTTCGTCGGCTTCCAGCAGCTTGGCCACGCGGGTGATCGGGCCGAGGCTCACTGGCAGCAGCATGTGCGGGCGGTCCGGGTTGAACGAGCCCTGCACCGGGGCGGTGACCACCAGCAGGTTCTCGCGCCGTTCGAACTCGAAGTGGCTACCCTTGACCGCCTCGCGCAGGCGCGGTTCGTACTCGTCGAGCCAGGCGCGGGTCACCTGCGGCGGCGGCATGACCGCCGCTTTGGCGACCTCCTTCTTTTCCGAGCCGGCGCAACCGGCGATCAGCAGGCAGCAGGTGAAAGCGAAGATCTTATTGGCGCGCATGAAGCCCCCAGGTTCTAACAGTCAAAGCGGATTTATTCACAACTTATGTTGCCGGGCAGTGTAGACCGGCCGTTACAGGCATTGCGCCAACTCGCGCGCAAGTTTCTGCGCACGTGGGTCCATCAAGACGAACGGTCCCAGATTGTTGGTGACGAAGCCGAATGCCACGTCGCGCTCCGGGTCGGCGAAACCGCTGGAGCCGCCCGCGCCGGGATGGCCGAAGGCGTAGGGCCCCATGCCGTAGGTGGCGTTGGCCAGTTGGGCCTGGTCGAGCATGCAGCCGAGGCCGAAGCGGGTACTGGTGAGCAGCGTGCGGTCCTCGCCGACACAGTGCTCACGGGTCATTTCTCCGAGCAGCTCGCCATCGAGCAGGCTGCCGTCGAGCAAGCCGGCGTAGAAGCCGGCCAGGCTGCGCGCGTTGCCGTGGCCATTGGCCGCCGGCTGCTGCATGCGCCGCCACTCGGGCTTGTTGGTGCTGGTCATGATCGACGGCGGGTTGGTGAAGGCGCGCGTGCTCAGCGCCGTCGGCTCGCTCATCATCACCTTGAGCAGGCGCTGCGCCGCGGCATCGCCGAGGTTGCCCTTGCCGCGGGCGATATGGGCGACGCGATCGAATTCGCTGTCAGCCAGGCCGACATGAAAATCCAGCCCCAGCGGGCGGGCGATGCGCGCGGCGATGCTGTCGCCGGGCCCGCGCCCTTCGACGCGGCGGATCAGCTCGCCGATCAGCCAGCCATAGGTAATGGGTGCGTAGCCATGGCCCTCGCCCAGCGGCCACCAGGGTTCTTCGGCGGCCAGCGCGGCGGTCATGGTCGGCCAGTCGTACAGCGCTTCGGCCGGCAGCATCTGATGCAGCGCCGGCAGGCCGGCCTGATGGCAGAGCAGGTGGCGCAGGGTGATGCGCTGTTTGCCGGCGGCGGCGAACTCGGGCCAGTAACGCGCCACCGGCGCGTCCAGCTCCAGCTTGCCCTCGCCGACCAGCTGCAGGGCGACCACGGCGGCGAAGGGTTTGGTGCAGGAGAACAGGTTGGCGATGGTGTCGCTGTGCCAGGCCTGCTGGCCGTCCTTGTCCATCACCCCGGCCCACAGGTCCACCACGGTCTCGCCGCCGATCTGCACGCAGAGCGCGGCGCCGCGCTCCTGCGGGTCGTCGAAGAGCGCGGCGAAGGCCTCCTTCACCGCTTCGAAGCGCAAGTCGAAATAACCCTGAACCTGCACGCCTGACTCCTAGCTCACTGAATTGCCGCGCATTGTTCCAGCCCGCGGGCGCCTTGGGAACCGCTGGCAATCGGCAATCAGCCCGCAGCCCGCGGGCTTCAGTGAATTTCCCGACGAAAGGGCGGCAGCGCATTGAGAATCGCCTTGCCGTAGCGCTGGGTGACCACCCGGCGGTCGAGCAGGGTGATGGTGCCGCGGTCGGCCTCGGTGCGCAGCAGGCGGCCGCAGGCCTGGACCAGACGCAGGGAAGCGTCGGGCACGGCGATTTCCATGAAGGGGTTGCCGCCGCGCGCCTCGACCCACTCGGCCAGCGCCGCCTCCACCGGGTCGTCCGGCACGGCGAAGGGGATCTTGGCGATCACCACGTGCTCGCAATAGGCGCCGGGCAGGTCGACCCCCTCGGCGAAGCTGGCCAGGCCGAACAACACGCTCTCCTCACCGGAATCGACCCGCGCCTTGTGCTTGTTCAGGGTCTCCTGCTTGGACAGGTTGCCCTGGATGAACACCCGCTTGCGCCAGTCGCGGTCGAGGCCGTCGAACACCTCCTGCATCTGCTTGCGCGAGGAAAACAGCACCAGGGTGCCGCGACTACCCGCCACCAGGCCGGGCAACTCGCGGACGATGGCCGCGGTGTGCGCCGCCGCCTCGCGCGGGTCGGCCTTGAGGTCGGGCACCCGCAGCACGCCGGCATCGGCATGGTGGAAGGGGCTCGGCACCACGGCGCTGACCGCCGCCTTGGGCAGGCCGGCGCGCATGCGGTAGCGGTCGAAGGTGCCCAAGGCGGTCAGGGTGGCCGAGGTCACCAGGGCGCCATGGGCGACGTTCCACAGATTGCGCCGCAGGGTCTCGGCGGCGAGGATCGGGCTGGCGTTGACCTCGATGTCGAACAGCGCGCCGCCATCGGCCAGGGTCAGCCAGCGCGCCATCGGCGGGCTTTCCTCGGGGTCTTCGGCGGTGAAGGCCAGCCACAGTTCCCAGTTGCCCTTGGCCCGCGCCAGCAGGCTGCCGAACAGCGGGTACCACTCCTCGGCCTGGTGGCTGGCGATGCCGTTGGCGCCCTCGCCGTCCATGGCCTCCTTGAGCAGTTCGGTGACGCCGGTGAACAGATCGTTGAGCTTGGAAAAGCCCTTTTTCAGCTCCAGGCCCAGCTCGCGCAGGTGCTCGGGGACCACGCCGCCGACGAAGCGGTGACGCGGGCGCTCGCGGCCTTCCATGTCCTCGCCGGCCTTGAAGTCGGCGAGCTGCTCGCAGGCGGCGAACATGAACTGCTGCTGGGTCTTGAGCTCGCGGGCCAGCTCCGGCACCTGTTCGATCAAGCGGCCGAGATCGCCCGGCAGCGGGTTCTGCGCCAGCAGCTTGGTCAGGTTCTTGTCGATCTGGGTCAACCAGTCGGCGGTGGAACGCAGGCGGGTGAAGTGGGCGAAGTGGCCGATGGCCTTGTCCGGCAGGTGGTGGCCCTCGTCGAACACGTAGATGGTCTCGCGCGGGTCGGGCAGCACCGCGCCGCCGCCGAGGGCCAGGTCGGCCAGCACCATGTCGTGGTTGGTGACGATCACGTCGACCTTGCCCATGCCTTCGCGGGCCTTGTAGAAGGCGCACTGCTGGAAGTTCGGGCAATGGCGGTTGGTGCACTGGCTGTGGTCGGTGGTCAGCTGCGACCAGCGGCTGTCCTCCAGCTCCTCGGGCCAGCTGTCGCGGTCGCCGTCCCACTTGTTGCCGGCCAGCTTCTCGATCATCGCGGTGAACAGCTTCTGGCCCTGCTCGTCGACGTCGATGCGAAAGCCTTCCTCCTCGAACAGCTGGGCAGTGGCGCTCTGCGCGGCGCCGTCCTGCAGCAGGTGGTCGAGCTTGGACAGGCACAGGTAGCGGCCACGGCCCTTGGCCAGGGCGAAGCTGAAATTCAAGCCGCTGTTGCGCAACAGGTCCGGCAGGTCCTTGTGCACGATCTGCTCCTGCAGGGCGACCGTGGCGGTGGCGATCACCAGGCGCTTGCCGGCCGCCTTGGCGGTAGGAATGGTGGCCAGGCTGTAGGCCACGGTCTTGCCGGTACCGGTGCCCGCCTCCACCGCGACCACGGCGGGCTCGCCCAGGCGCTTGCCCTCGTCGTCGGTCTTGATCGCGCCGAGCACCTTGGCGATCTCGGCGATCATCAGGCGCTGGCCATAGCGCGGCTTGAGCGACTTGGCCTCGAGAAAGCGGGAATAGGCGCCCTGGATCTGGGACTTGAGTTCGGTGCTGAGCATGGGATCTAGGGCGAAAAAGGCTGGATAAATTTTCAGTGTTTGAGCATCGGCCGCTATCATAGCGCGCTAATCGCTTCGGCGCAGATTCCATCGCGCCGCCCCTGCCTCGACCGGAGACGCCGCATGACGCCTTACGCCCCGCTCTACACCCTGCACCTGTTGGCCGCCCTGATCTGGGTCGGCGGCATGTTCTTCGCCTGGATGATCCTGCGCCCGGCCGCGGTTCAGGTGCTGGAGGCGCCGGCGCGGCTGCGCCTGTGGCTGAGCGTGTTCCAGCGCTTCTTCGTCTGGGTGTGGGCGGCGGTGCTGGTGCTGCCGGTCAGCGGCGTGGGCATGCTGCACCTGGGCTACGGCGGTTTCGATGCGGCGCCGCGCTACGTGCACATCATGATGGGGCTGTACCTGGCCATGCTGGCGCTGTTCCTGCGCATCCAGGCCCTGCAGCTGCCGGAACTGCGCCGCGCGGTGGAAGCCGAGAACTGGCCGGCCGGCGGCGAAGTCCTGGGCAGGATTCGCAAGGTGGTGGGCGGCAACCTGCTGATCGGCCTGCTCCTGGTGAGCATCGCGGCGCTGCGGCCGGGCTTCTGAGGCGAGCCGACGCCACCGACAGGGGATCGCCGGGCCAAGCCCTGCAGGCTGCCTGTTGGGCTTCGCCGGGCTCAGCGCCAACCTACCCATCGGCGCGCATCGCGCACCGGGCGGGCAGAGGCGCGCGGCTAGAAGCGCACCACCTGCAGTTCGCCTTCGCGCCCCGGGCTGCCTTGCCGGCCGGGTAGGCCCGGCTGGCCGTCGGCGGCGCCATCGACGCTGTACAGCAGACAGCCCTTGCTCGCACCGCCGCGCCCGGCCTTGCCGCCTACGCCGGGCACACCGCCGGCGCCGCCATCGAGCAGCACCTGGATGCTCTCCAGCGATGCCGCCTCCGGTACCTCCAGGCGCACCCGACCGCCCGCGGCGCCGGGTTTGCCGTCGCCGCCGTTCTGGCCTTCGTGGCCATGGCTGGCGCGCCCCCAGGTGCAGCCGCCGGCCTGGCCGTTGGCGCCGTCCAGGCCGCGATAGCCCGGCGCCCCGCGACCGCCGCGCACGTCCAGGGTCAACGACTGGATACTGGCCTGCTGCAGGCGCAGGCTCAGCTCGCGTCCCGCCGTGGCCGGCTTGAGCACCCCGCCCGGCGCGCCCTGAGCGCTGATCCAGACGTCCGCGGCGACCGTCGCCTGGAGCACCTCGAGACGCAGCGGCTGCTCGCCGGGGGCGATGCCGATGCGCGCCGCGGGCCCCAGATGCAGTTCGCCGATATGCAGCTCAGTGACGCCGGCCGGAATCAGCAGGGTGCCCTGCTCGGCCACTTCCAGGCGTGCCAGCTGCAGCCGCGCCTCGGTCGCGGGCAGGCGCAACAGGCTGTGGGAAGCGACGCTGAGGTGGTTTTCGGCCCAGGCCGAAGCGCTGGCGAGGCACAGCAGCAGGGCCAGGTTACGCATGGGCCACCTCCTCGCCGCCGAGCAGCGCCGGCTCCTGCTCCGGCATGGCCGATTGCAGGGCAAGCAGGTGGAACACGCCGAACAACAGGATCTGCACGCGATCCTGCCAGGGATTGGTGCGCCCCTTGAGCAGGGCGGCGAACAGCCAGAGTTCCAGGCCATGGATCACCAGCAGCAGCGCCGCCAGTAGATAGAGCAGTTGCTCGAAGGGGCTGCCCAGCCATTTCGCCAGGGCCGCGCCGAATGCCAGCCAGAACAATCCGGCCAGCGCCTTACCCAGCATCGTCAGTGCTTGCATCCCCGCCCTCGCCTGCTCTTTTTCTAGTTGTGCCGCACCTTAACCGCTTGCCCTCCGCATGACCAGAGCCAGAAAAAACACGGGGGCCTTGCGGCCCCCATTGGCAACACCGCACCGCTAGCGCGACACGTGCAGCTCGACGCGCCGGTTCTCGGCACGCCCGGCATCGCTGCCGTTGTCCGCCACCGGCTGACTCTCGCCGCGGCCTTCGGTGCTGACCTTGCCGGCCGGCACACCCTGGGCGATGACGAAATCCGCCACGCTGCGCGCGCGCCGCTCGGACAGGCCCTGGTTGTAGGCATCGCTCCCCACCGAGTCGGTATGCCCGACCACCCGGACGCTGACCAGGTTGGCGCCGGTCAGGCGCGTGGCGACGTCGGCGAGCAAACCGCGCGCCTCGCCGGTCAGCTCGGCCGAATCGAAGGCGAACAGCACGTTGCCCAGATCGCTAAGGACGATGACCTCGGCCTGCGGCGTCTCCATCGGCGGCGCCTCGGCGACGCTGGCCGGGTACTGCGGCAACGGGCAGCCGTTATGGCCGACCGCGGTACCGGCGGGGGTGTCGGGACAGCGGTCGCGGCGGTCGAATACGCCATCGCCGTCCTCGTCGCCGTCCTGCGCATAGCAGACGATGGTACCGAGCAGCGCACCGGCGACCGCGCCGCCGGCTGCCCAGGTGGAACTCTCGATTGCGCCCAGGCCGCCACCGGCCAAGGCACCAATCGCACTGCACAGGGGCCAGTTCCCCTGGTTGAGCGGCGCGTCTCCCGTACTGGAAGTCGTGGCACAACCGGAAAGAACACTGCTGACCAAGAGAAGGGGGATAAACCTGGGAAGGTTCGCTCTCATGGTGGGGTTCTCCTGTGTTACCGGCCTTATGCCGGTATCACTGGAGTAAAGACGGCCGCCCCCCGCTGCACAAGAAAGCCCGCACTGCCCAGGCAACCCTGGACAGCGCGGGCTCGGTTGCCACGCGGGGCCGGCTCAGGGCTGAGCTTCGACCTCGGCTTCCACCCGGCGGTTGATGGCGCGCCCCTCGCTGGTGGCGTTGTCGGCCACCGGGCGGCTTTCGCCATAGCCCACGGCCTGCACGCGACCGGACTCGACCCCGTACTGGTTGACCAGCACGTCACGCACCGCACCGGCACGGCGCTCGGACAGCCCCTGGTTGTAGGCATCGCTCCCCACCGAGTCGGTGTGTCCTTCGACCACGGTGCTGGTCTGCGGGTATTGCTTCATGAAATCGGCCAGGGCTTTGATATCGCCATAGCTCTCTTCCTTGACCTGAGCCTTGTCGAAGTCGAACTTGACGTCCAGCTCGACCCGCACCGCCTCGGCCGGTTCGGCCACCACGACCTCCTCGACCACCACTTCCTCGACCACGGCAACCTGCTCCTCGGCGCCATGCACCCAGCAGTAGGCCGCGGCCATACCGGCACCGAGCACGGCGCCGCCGCCGGCCCAGGTGGAACTTTCGATGGCCCCCAGCGCCGCGCCGCCAACACCGCCCACCGCCGCACAGGTGGGCCAGTCGGACTTCTGCAGGCCGGCACAGCCGGTCAACAGGGTACTGGCCAGAATCAGGGGTACAGCTTTCCTTGTGATGCTCATACTTTAGGTCTCCAATGTTCATCGGCCCATAACCGACTCAAGAGTAGTAAAGACAGGAGTTATGCAATCCGCCAGCTATAGAAGGCATAGCGCATAATTTCTCCTCGCTCTAGGCCGATTGCCGGCGCCACGTTAGTCTTTGCCGCCCTGTTCGAGGATGTTCGATGACTGCCAACCACTCTTCCCGTACCCCGCAGCAGGCCCTGGCCGCCCTGCTCGCCCGCTATACCCCGGAGAAACTGCTGTTGGTCGGGGCCAGCGAACTGCCCGCGCTGAGCGCCTTCCACGGCGCTCACCCGCAGTGCCGGGTGGCCACGGCGCCGGCCGCCGCCCTGCCGGCCGAGCTGGCCGCCCAGCGCTTCGACCTGGCGCTGCTGGTCGACTGCCTGGAACACCTGAGCAAGCGCGACGGCCTGCAACTGCTCGGCGGCATCCGCAACCTCAACGCCAGCCGCGTCGCCGTGCTGGTCGACCTGCAGGCCGCAGACTGGCGGGAAACCGATTTCTTCGCCCTGGCCATGCAGGCCAGCGAGCAGTTCCAGCGCGAAGGCCAGACTCTGCACCTGTTCACCTACGACCTGCTCGACTACAAGCAGGTGCCTGACTGGCTGAACGCCAAGTTCTGGGCCAACCCGGAAAACTTCGGCAAGTACTGGTGGTAACGCCATGAATCCACTCGACCCCGTTTGCCCCTGCGGTAGCGGCAACCCCCTCGGCCACTGCTGCGGCCCCTACCATGCCGGCACCGCCGCGCCCAGCGCCGAACTGCTGATGCGCTCGCGCTACAGCGCCTACGTGCTGGGCCTGGTGGACTACCTGGTCGCCACCACCCTGCCGGCCCAGCAGAGCGCGCTGGATCGCGCCGCCATGGCCGCCTGGAGCGCGCAGAGCACCTGGCTCGGCCTGGAGGTGGAGAGCAGCGAGCTGTTCGGCGGCCAGCCCGAGCATGCGCAGGTCTGCTTCGTCGCCCGCTGGCACGATGCGCAGGGCGAGCACAGCCACCGCGAACGCTCGGCCTTCGTCCAGGTCGGCGGGCGCTGGTATTTCCTCGACCCGAGCGTGCCGCTGAAAGCCGGACGCAACGATCCCTGCCCCTGCCGCAGCGGACAGAAGTTCAAGAAATGCTGCGCCGGCTACCTGGGTTGAACGCACGTACCTGACGCCTGCGGCCTTTTCTGCTTGAGTTGTGGGCGCCCGCGCCGGCACACCGCCGGGCGCGGACGCTCAACAAGGAGAAGGGCATGCACAAGCAAAGTGGTGTGGCGATCATCCTGGCCAGTCTGCTGTTCGGCTGCGCCAGCCAACTGTCCGGACAGCAGGGGGAGCGCCTCGATCTGGGCGACAGCGCGCGCGTCAGCCGCCTGTTCGCCTATCCCAACAACTGCAGCGTGATCTGCTACCGCGACTGGACGCTGGAGCAGACGGTGCAGCACTACCTCGAACAGAGCCTGGCGCGCGACGGTTACGCCGACGCCCGGGTGACCATCCAGCGCCAGGGCGAGCGCCTCTACGCCGACTTCGCCGGCACGCCCAAGGGCTACGGGCAACCGCTCAAGCAACTGCTCGACGCCGGCGACCTGGCCTACGATGGCGCCAACCAGCTCAACCGCGACGGCAAATGGCAGTACGACTGGTACTTCTTCCTGCCCCTGGGCATGGCCCTGGACAACCGCAAGAGCGTCGAGCTGCTGCATTTCCCCCCGGACTATTCGCTGACCCAGGCGCAGGACTACCTGCGCTCCAGCACCACCGATCGCTGGGCCGCGCTGCTGGTCAGCAACGGCGTGCCGGCGACGCAGACCCCGGCCTACCAAACCATCGTCGATATCGCCCCGATCGCCGCGCCGGCCAACGCCGGCAGCGCCCTGCAAGGGGTCTACGGTTATTTCAACGACTACCAGCAGCGCATGGTGCGCGAGCTGAGCGCCGGCAAGGGCGGCGGCAGCCTGCCCATGGTCGCCTTCGGCAGCCCGGTGCGCGACTGGGTCAAGCAGCAGTATGGCGTGCAGCTGGCGGTGCTCGGCCTCGGCCAGATCGAGGCCGCGCCGGGGCAGCAGGTCTCGGTGCTGGGCGCCAACCACCCCAGCTATATCTGGTACGCCGCCGATCCGGCCAACAACCAGGGCAGCCAGGCCAAGGCCGATGCCACCGGCATCCGGGTCATGGGCCAGGATCTCAGCGCCGCCTGCTGGCAAGCCGGCATGGGCCGGCAGCCCGCCGCCGACCCGCAGCAGACGCTCGCCAGCTGCCTGCAGAAATGGCAGGTCAACGACCAGCTGCAGACCTGCGAGCTGTTCTACGTCTCGGTGCGCAAGCTCGAGCCCGCAGAGGCCGAGGCCAAGTGCCAGGCAAGCTGAAACGATCGGGCCCGCAGTGGCGGGCCCGGTGTCATTCCTGCAGTTTCAGGTGCGAGGTATCCGGCGGCGGCGCGGCCGGCGCCGCCTTGGCCTGCCCCATGTCGCTGCCGACCGGCGCCAGGCTGAACTGCGATAGATCGACCTGCGGCGCGGCGGCCTCGGGCTTGGCGTCCTGCAGATCGGCGCCGACCGGGGCGATACCGAAGTCCGGCGCGTCCACCTCGCTGAAGGCGGCCATGTACTCGTCGCGCGGCGCCACCCGCAGGCGGCCGCCAGCGGCGCTCGCCGACGGCGCTGCAGGCGCAGGCTCGGCGGCGGGCGGCGGCGCCAGTTCCACCTCCTCCACCGGCAGATCCATGTCCACCACCTCGACCCGCGCGCCGGCGCGCTCCAGGGTGGCGCGATACTTCTCCGCCCCGGCGGCATCGAGGTTGTTCTTGATCACGATGCGCCGCCCGGAAAACAGCTGGGCGATGCGCTGGGCATCGGCCTGGAACAGCTTGGCCAGATTGGCCTTGACCAGCTCCGGCTGGGCACCCGGTACCAGTTGCCCGGAAAAGGCGATCTCGTAGCGACTCATGGTCACACTCCTGTCCTATTCGGCCCTCAGTATGGCGCAGGTTTTTTGGCGCTAACACCGCAGGCGTCTCATCCACCGCTTTTCCACCGACTTGGACAGGAACCTGCGGCAACCTCGCGGCAAAAAATAATGATGGAGTGCCCAGGTTGCAGCCGAGCGGTTGCTTGTTACACTGGGGGCGTTATCGGGGGTATGACATGCTTTATCAGGCGCAAATGATAAGAATTATCAGCCTATTGATGTTTTTCGGCCTGTGCTCGGGCCTCGCAGGATGCTCCACCTGGATGACGGGTGGTTTCAAGGACCCGGACGTCCAGCTCATCAAAGTTGATGTAATCAAGGCCAGGCTGCTCGAACAGGAGTTCCGCCTGCGCTTTCGGATCGACAACCCCAATGGCTTCAGCCTGCCGGTGCGCGGCCTCGACTACGCCGTACACCTCAACGAGATGAAACTGGCCGAGGGCTATTCCAATGAGTGGTTCACCGTGCCCGCGCATGGCCACCACAGCTTCGAGGTGCCGGTACGTACCAACCTCTGGCGCCACGTGCGGCAGATCGTGAAGATGCTGGAGAAACCCGACCAGCCGATCCGCTATCGCCTGCAGGGCGAAGTGAAAACCGGCATGTTGTTCGGCCGCAGCGTGCACATGTCGCGCAATGGCGAGATAATTCCCGGCGATTTCATCCCGGAGTAACCGCCATGAGCAACCAACCCCACGTCCACGGCCCCGACTGCAACCACGATCACGACCATCATCACGATCATGACCACGTCCACGGCCCGCATTGCAACCACGGCCATCAGGAGCCGGTGCGCAACGCGCTGAAGGACGTCGGCCGCAACGACCCTTGCCCCTGCGGCAGCCAGAAGAAGTTCAAGAAATGCCACGGCGCCTGAAGCCCCGATGAATGCGCCGACCCTCGCCCTGCTGCTCGCCGGTCTGCTGCTGATCGCGGCTCTGGCCGCCTATGCCTGGCATCTCTGGCGCCGCGTCTGGGCGCAGCAACGCAGCCAGGCCGCCGCCCAGCAGGAGCGCCAGCAGCGCCTCGGCGGCGACCTGACGATTCTCGCCGGCAGCCTGCTCGACGAGCAGTTGCCGCTGATCGAAGGCGCCATCCGCATCAAGGTGCTGCTGGACAACTACGACAGCGAACTGAGCCGCGACAGCCGTTGCCAGGTGTTCCACCTGCTGTTCGAGGCCACCGCCGAGGTGCCCACCCATGGCGCCTGGAAGGCGCTGGACAAGCACGAGCGGCGGCGCTTCGAGAAGCGCTTCAACGAGCTCGAGCTGCAGCACAAGGCCGCCGCCCGTACGGCCGCCCGCTGGTTGCTCGACGAAGGGCTGAAGAGCGCTCGGCGAAACGCCTGAACCCCCTCTTGCCAGGCTCTGCGCCCCTCATTACCGTGGCGACTTCATGGCCGATCGGCAGCGATCGGCCCGTCGCGCGCAGCCGCCGCACCCCGACCTATTGCCTGCCAAGGAATTTCGCCATGCGCACGCTGGCCTGCCTGACCCTTGCCGCCTCGCTGACCGGCCTCGCCGGCTGCCAGTCCCTGCTCAACAGTCGCTATGCCGACAGCGTGCCGCCGACGCGCGGCGTGGAACGCATCCAGGGCCTGGCGGAAAGCGCCTCGATCCGCCGCAACGCCCTCGGCATGCCGCTGATCGAGTCGGGCACCTTCCACGATGCGCTGTTCGCCCTGGGCTACGTGCATGCCGGCGACCGCCTCAGCCAGATGGTCGGCATGCGTCTGCTGGCAGAAGGGCGCCTGGCGGAAATGGCCGGCCCCGGCGTGCTGGAGATGGACAGGTTCATGCGCGCGGTGAACCTCAAGCGCAGCGCCGAGGAGCTCTATGCCGGCGCCTCGCCGCGGCTGAAACGCTTCTTCGAGGTCTACGCGCGCGGCGTCAACGCCTACATGTTCCGCTACCGCGAGCGCCTGCCGATGGACCTGGCCGAGTCCGGCTACCGGCCGGCCTACTGGAAGCCGGAGGACTCGGTTCTGCTGTTCTGCCTGCTCAACTTCGGCCTGGCGGTCAATCTGCAGGAGGAGATCGCCGCGCTGGTCATGGCCCAGCAGGTCGGCGCCGACCAGCTGCCCTGGCTGCTGCCGATCTACCCCGACGAGGCGCTGCCGTTCGACGAGGCGCAAAAGCTCGCCGGCCTCGACCTCAAGGGCCAGCTGCCCGGCCTGCAGGCCGTCGGCCAGGCCGCGGCGCAGATCGCCGCGCAGCACATGCTCGGCGTCGCCGCCTCGAACAACTGGGCCATCGCTCCCGAGCGTACGCGCGGCGGCAAGAGCCTGCTGGCCAACGACACCCACCTGCCGCTGGCGATGCCCTCGCTGTGGAATTTCGTGCAGATCCGCTCGCCCAAGTACCAGGCGGCCGGCATCTCGCTGGCCGGCGTGCCGGCCGTGGTCGCCGGCTACAACGGCAAGCTGGCCTGGGGCATGACCATGGTCATGGGCGACAACCAGGACCTGTTCCTCGAACGGGTCAAGCGCGAGGGCGGCCGCCTGCTGTACCTGGCCGACGGCCAGTGGCTGCTGGCCGGCGAGCGCCAGGAGACCTTCTTTATCAAGGGCCAGCGGCCGATCCGCGAGACACTTTACGAGACCCGCAACGGCCCGCTGCTGAACTCGGTGCTGGGCGAGCGCAAACACGCGCTGCAACCAATGCGCCTGGAGAGCGGCTACGGCCTGGCGCTGAAGACCACCCAGTTCGAGCGCGACGCCAGCCTCGACGCCTTCTTCGACCTGTCCCGCGCGCAGTCGGTGGACGCGGCCTTCGAGGCCACCCGCGAAATCCGCGCCATGCCGCTGAACATCGTCTTCGCCGACGCCCAGCACATCGGCTGGCAGGTCACCGGGCGCTACCCGAACCGCCGCGAGGGCCGCGGCCTGCTGCCCTCGCCCGGCTGGGACGCACGCTACGCCTGGGACGGTTTCACCGACCCGATGCTCCACCCCTACGACCAGGACCCGCCGCAGGGCTGGCTGGGCAGCGCCAACCAGCGCAGCGTGCAACCGGGCTACGGCATGCAGCTGTCCAGTTCCTGGTACTACCCCGAGCGCGCCGAACGCATCGCCGAACTGGCCGGCAGCGGTCAGCATGACGGCCGCAGCATGATCGCCATGCAGTACGACCAGACCTCGCCCTTCGTCGCCAAGCTGCAGGCCATGTTCAACGACCCGGGCATGCAGGGCCCGCTGCGCGACGCCATCGCCGCCCTGCCGGCCGCCCAGCGCCCGCGCGCCGAGGAAGCCCTGCAACGCCTGCTGGCCTTCGACGGCAGGTTGGCCGCCAGCTCCGCCGATGCGGCGATCTACGCCGCCTTCCTGCATGAAAGCGCACGGCAGACCTTCCTCGACGAACTCGGCCCGGACAGCAGCCCGGCCTGGCAGGCACTGGTGCAGACCGCCAACACCTCCTACTCGGCGCAAGCCGACCACCTGCTCGGCCGCCCCGACAGCCCGTTCTGGAACGACCTGCGCACCCCGCAGCAGGAAGACAAGCCGGCCATCCTCGCGCGCAGCCTGGCCGCCAGCATCGAGCTGCTGGAAAGCCGCCTGGGCCAGGAGCGCAGCGCCTGGCAATGGGGCAAGCTGCACAGCTACGCATGGATCACCGAGACCACCCGCCTGGCGCCCTATATGAGCGCCAGCCAGCGCGCCAGCATCAATGCGCTCAAGAGCTACCTGGACCGCGGCCCCTACCCGGCCGGCGGCGACCACAGCACGCTCAACGTCTCGGCCTATGCCTGGGGCCAGGACTTCGACACCTGGCTGATCCCGGCCATGCGCATCGTCGTCGACTTCGCCGCCGCCGAGCCGCTGCGCGGCGTCAACAGCTCCGGCCAGTCGGGCAACCCGGCCAGCCCGCACTATGCCGACGGCATCGAGGCCTGGCTCAAGGGCGGCTATATGAGCTTCCCGTTCCGGGCGGAGAACCTGGACAAGGTCTACGGCAACCAGCGCCTGCTGCTGATGCCGGCCAGGTGACGACCGTTCGTCGGGTGGCGCTGAACCTTTCCGTCGGTGCCTCACTCAGACTATTCGACTTACTCCATAGATCATCGTTTAAGGCGCCTCTGGCGCCTTTTCTTTTGCCTGCGCAAAAGTCGCAGCCAAAAGATGGCCTTTTTACATCATCGAATTGAACTTACCGCCGACGCCGGGTTCGGAACCTGTGCATCGATTGAAAGCTCCTGGCGCCTCTGGCGCCTATTTTTTTATGGCCTGCCATCCCTGGCGCCCCCTACGGGCCTTCGCTACGCGACGTTGAAAATGCCTCCCGGGCATTTTTTGTCCGCTCCTCGCGCCCGTCGCTCTCTAGCCTGCACTTTTCCCCTGGATCGACGTAAGCTCTAGCGCTTTCCGTTTCCCCGCTTTGCAGCGCCGACCCGCATCAAGGAGCCCGAGATGAGCAACCGCCAAGCCGAAATCGCCGCCGCCCTGGAGGTGGTGCCGCCCTTTGCCGACGAAACCGCCCTGGTCGCCGAGATCGAACGGCGCAAGGCCTTTATCAAGCAGTGCCTGCGCAACTCGGGGCTGAAGGTGCTGGTGCTCGGTATCAGCGGCGGCGTCGACTCGCTGACCGCCGGGCGCCTGGCGCAGTTGTCGGTGGAGGAGCTGCGCGCCGAAACCGGCGATTCGGCGTACCGCTTTATCGCCGTGCGCCTGCCGCACAACGCCCAGCACGACGAGCACGACGCCCAGGACTCGCTGAAATTCATCCGCGCCGATGAAGAGGACACCGTCAATATCGCCAGCAGCGTGCTGGGACTGGGCGAGCAGGTCACCCACCTGCAGAAACTGACCGACGCGCGCCGCGACTTCGTGGTCGGCAATATCAAGGCACGCATCCGCATGGTCGCCCAGTTCGCCATCGCCAACGCCAACAACGGCCTGGTGATAGGTACCGACCACGCCGCCGAGGCGGTGATGGGGTTCTTCACCAAGTTCGGCGACGGCGCCTGCGACCTGGCGCCGCTGTCCGGCCTGGTGAAGCATCAGGTACGCGCCATCGCCAAGCACCTGGGCGCACCGCAGCACCTGGTGATGAAGACCCCGACCGCCGACCTGGAAGAACTGCGCCCGGGCAAGCCGGACGAGGAAGCCCATGGCGTCAGCTACGCCGAGATCGACGCCTTCCTGCACGGCGAAAGGGTCAGCGAGGCGGCCTATGCCACCATCGTCCGCACCTTCGATGCCACCCGCCACAAACGCGAGCTGCCGCTGGTGCCCTGAGTGACTGCGCCGCGGGCTGGAATGCCCGCGGCAGGCTACGCTTTTTTGAAGTAACGGCCCGCCCCTAGTCGCGCGGGCTCGAGCCACTTCAGCAGGGGTACGCCGCATGTCGCCGAACGCCACGCCAGAACGGATCTTTAACCGTACCCTGCTCGACACCCTGATCCGCGCTGGCATGATCGCCGCCCTGGTGGTGGCCTGCTTCGAGGTGTTCAGCCCCTTCCTCAGCCTGATGTTCTGGGCGCTGATTCTCGCCGTCACCCTCTATCCGTTGCACAACCTGCTCAAGCCCCGCCTGGGCCGCAGCGACAGCCGTGCCGCCACCTTGATCGTGATCCTGGCGATCGCCGTCCTGCTGATCCCCATCTACCTGCTCGGCACCTCGCTGACCGAGTCGGTGCAGGTGGCAATTGCCACGGTCAAGTCGGGCGCCGTGCATATCCCGCCGCCACCGGATGCGGTCGCCCAGTGGCCACTGATCGGCAAGCAACTGCATGGCTTCTGGGCACAGCTCGCCTCCGACCTGACCGGCGTCCTGCAACGCCTGGCCCCGCATCTCAAAGACATGACCCTGGGCCTGCTCAGCAGGCTTGCCGGGGTGGGAGTCGGCATGCTGGTCTTCATCGCCGCGCTGATGATCGCCGGCATCATCATGGCCTACGGCGAAAACGGTCATCAGAGCGCCCGCCGCATCTCGGCGCGGATATTCGAGCCGGGTCGCAGCGATCAGCTGGTCGAGCTGTGCACAGCCACCATCCGCGCCGTGGCCCAGGGCGTGATCGGCATCGCCTTCATCCAGATGCTGCTGATCGGCGCCGGATTCATCTTCATGGGCGTTCCCGGCGCCGGCCTGCTGGCCCTGGCCGTCTTGCTGCTGGGGATCATGCAGCTGCCGGCCACGCTGATTACCCTGCCGGTGATCGCCTTCGTCTTCTTCAACGAAGGCGCCACCCTGGCCAGCATCGTCTTCGCCATCTACGTGTTCGTCGCCGGCCTCGCCGACAACGTGCTCAAGCCGCTGCTGCTCGGCCGCGGCGTGGACGTGCCGATGCCGGTGGTGCTGGTCGGCGCCCTGGGCGGCATGGTCAGCGGCGGCATCATCGGCCTGTTCATCGGCCCGGTGCTGCTGGCGGTGGGCTACAAACTGTTCTGGCAATGGGTCGACACCCCGCCCGCCAGCAGCGCGGCTGGCCCGCGGGATGGCGATTAAGCAGCGCCGCGCCTGGGCATTGCTGGCCGCAGCCAGCCTGGCTGGCTGCGTGCGCCTGGGGCCGGACTTCCAATCACCGCGGCAGGCCTGGATCGACCACTGGGACAGCCAGGCGCTGAACGCGGCCAGCCAACAGCACCCGCAGCCGGACAACCGGCAATGGTGGACGCAGTTCGACGACCCGCTGCTCGAGCGCCTGATCGCCGAAGCGGACGTCCACAACCCCAACCTGCGCATCGCCGCCCTGCGCATCATCGAGGCCCGCGCCCAGCTCGGCATCGCCCGCAGCGGGCGCTACCCGCAACTGCAGCAGGCCAGCGCCGACGCCTTCTACCTGGACCGCAACCAGTACGGTGGCGACACCGAGCTGGACAGCAGTGCCTGGCAGTACGGCGCCGGCTTCGACATCGGCTGGGAGCTGGACTTCTGGGGTCGCTACAGCCGCGCCATCGAATCCGCCGATGCCAGCTACTTCGCCGCCCGGGCCAACTACGAGGATGCCCTGGTGCTGCTGCGTGCCCAGGTGGCGCAGACCTACTTCGCCCTGCGAACCGCCGAGGCGCGCCTGGGCATCGCGCGCGACAACGCCAGGCTGCAGAAGCGCAGCCTGGAGATCACCGAACGCCTGTTCAACAGCGGCAACAGCGACGAACTCGACCTGCAGCAGGCCAAGACCCAGTACCTGGGCACCCTGAGCAGCGTGCCCGAGCTGGAGGCCCAGGCGGCGCAGACGCGCAACGCCCTCGCCGTGCTGATCGGCCAGCCGCCGGGCAGCCTGCCCGAGCTGAGCGCGCAGACCGGCCTGGTGCCGCTGGTCGACCAGGCCCTGCTCGACGACGTGCCGGCCAACCTGCTGCTGCGCCGCCCCGATGTACGCGCCGCCGAACTCCAGGTGGCCGCCCAGTCCGCCCTGATCGGGGTGGCCGAGAGCGACCTGTACCCCTCGCTCAGCCTGCTCGGCAGCATCGGTTGGTCGGCCAGCAGCCAGGCCGGCAGCCCCGATACGGTGAGCCTCGGCGCCGGCCCCAGCCTGACCTGGAACCTGTTCGACCACGGCCGCCTGCGCAACAACGTGCGCGTGCAGGATGCGCGCCTGCAGCAACTGATCGAGGCCTACCGCGACCGCGTGCGCCAGGCCGCGCGCGAAGCCGACGACGCCGCCACCGGCCTGAGCAAAGCCCTGGAGCGCGAGCGCATCCTGCGCGAGGCCGCGTTCTCGGCCCAGCGCTCGCTGACCCTGGCCAGCGCCCAGTACCGTGAGGGCTACTCCGACTTCCAACGGGTGCTGGACGCCCAGCGCGCCCTGTTCGCCCAACAGGATGGTTATCTGGTGGCGCGCAGCGCCGCACTGAGCAACCTGATCGACCTCTATCGCGCCCTCGGCGGCGGCTGGCACAGCAACCAGCCGTTGCTCGACAGTGCCACCCGCGAGCAGATGCGCCAGCGCACCGACTGGGGCGAGCTGCTCGACGAGCAATCACCACCGTCCGCCCAGGCAGCCACGCCATGATCGACAGCCCGGAAACCACCGACCAGCCAGCCGCCAAACCCGCGGGCAAGGAGCAAGATCCCAGCCGCCGCGGGGTGCAGATCACCCTCGCCGCGATCGGCCTGACCCTGGTCTGGTACCTGCTGGCCGACCGCTTCACCCCCTATACCCAGCAGGCGCGGGTGCAGGCCTACGTGGTCGCGGTGGCACCGGAGGTGGCCGGGCGCATCCAGCGGGTGCTGGTCGGCAACAACCAGACGGTCGAGGCCGGCCAGGTGCTGTTCGAACTCAACCCGCAGCCCTACGAGATCGCCGTGGCCAAGGCCCGCGCGGAGTTGGAAAACATGCGCGGCCAGGTCGGCGCCAGCACCGCCGCCATCGACTCGGCCCTGGCCTCGCAGCGCGCCGCCGAGGCCGGCGAGCTGGAAGCCAGGCAGGATCGCGAGCGTCTGGAACGCCTGTATCGCGAAGACCCCGGGACCATCTCCCTGCGCCGCCTGGAAATCTCCCGGGCCAATTTGCAGCAGGCCATCAGCCAGGTGGCCGCGGCCCGTGCCGAAGTGCAGCGCGCCCGCGAAAGCGAGGGCGGTAGCGGTGCGGACAACGCCCGCCTGCGCAGCGCCGCCGCGGCACTCGAGCAGGCCGAGCTGGATCTGAGCAAGACCCAGGTACGCGCCGCCTCCGCCGGGCTGATCACCGACCTGCGCAGCGAAGTCGGCCAGTATGCGGCGGCCGGCAGCCCGCAGATGACTCTGATCGGCCTCAACGACCTATGGATCAGCGCCGAGATGAGCGAGAACAACCTCGGCCACCTGCAGCCCGGCACGGCGGTTGCCATCGTCCTCGACGCCCGCCCCGGGCATGTCTATCGCGGCCGTGTGCGCAGCATCGGTTACGGCATCAGCGTCGGCCAGAGCACCCCGCCCGGCAGCCTGCCGACGGTGGAGAACAGCCGCGACTGGCTGCGCGCGGCACAACGCTTCCCGGTGATCATCGAGTTCGCCGAGGGCGAACTGGGCGACTACCAGGGCCTGCGCGTCGGCGGCCAGGCCGAGGTGATGGCCTTCCCCAGCGAAGGCAACCCGCTGAACCTGCTCGGCCGCGCCTTTCTGCGCGTGATGAGCTGGCTGTCGTTCGCCTACTGATGGCCGGCCCGACCGATCCGCGCCCGCAGCGCGCCCTGCGCCTGGCCTGCGGGGTGGCCTGTGGCACCGTGCTGGGCTTCGGCCTGGGCCTGCCGCTGCCGTTTCTCACGCCGGTGCTGGTGCTGCTCCTGCTGGCGATGAGCAACCAGCCGCTGACCCTCAGGGCCGGCCTGAGCCTGGCCCTGGTGGCCGCCCTGACCTGCGGCAGCGGCCTGCTGCTGAGCCCGCTGCTGCGTCACTCGCCGTTCAGCGGCGTGCTGCTGGTGGCACTCGGCCTGTTCTTCAGCTTTCGTTTCGCCCTGCGCGGCGGCAATGGCCTGCTGTCGACCTTGCAGGTCATCGGCCTGACCCTGATTACCGCTGCCGGCACCAGCTCCATGGCGCTCGGCCAGGAAGTGGTGATCGCGCTGATCAAGGCCGTGCTGCTGACCACCCTGTGCGTGGCGATCGGCCACTGGCTGTTTCCCGACCCCGCAGGACTGCCGCCCGCGGCCAAGCCGGCGGCCATGGGTCAGGCGCGTTCCGAGTGGATCGCCCTGCGCGCCATGCTGGTGGTGCTGCCGGCCTGGCTGCTGGCGCTGATCGACCCCGCCAGCTACATACCGCTGGTGATGAAAGCGGCCAGCCTCGGCCAGCAGGTGTGCGGCACCAGCGCCCGCGACGCCGGCCGTGAACTGCTCGGCTCGACCCTGCTCGGCGGCGCGCTGGCCATAGCCTTCTGGGCACTGCTGAGCATCCTGCCGCACCTGTGGCTGTTCTTCCTGCTGATGCTGCTGTTCATCCTGCTGCTGGCGCGGCGCCTCTACCAGTTGGTGGCCAACCGCCTGAGCCCCGGCTTCTGGCTGAACAGCGCGATGACCCTGATCATCCTGCTGGGCCAGTCGGTGCAGGACAGCGCCCTCGGCAAGGATGTCTACAGCGCCTTCGCCATCCGCATGGGCCTGTTCGTCCTCGTCACCCTGTACGCCTGCGCGGCGGTTTACCTGATCGACCGGCGCGTCACCATGCCCTCTGAGGAAAAGCCATGCTCCTGAACCTGCTGATCGGCCTGCCCATGACCATGCTGTGCCTGCTGCTGCAGGCCGTGATGGTCGCCCTCAGCCTGCGTCGTTATATCGACTATCGGCATGGCCTGAGCCGGCCATCGCTCGGCAGCACCATCCTGACCCTGAGCCTGGTGATGCTGTTCATGCTGTTCGGCAACTTCCTGCAGATGAGCATCTGGGCCGGGCTGTACGTCGTGCTCGGCGAATTCGAAACCTTTGCCCAGGCCCTGTACTTCTCCGGCGTGACCTTTTCCACCCTGGGTTACGGCGATCTGGTGCTCTCCCCGCCGCGGCAGCTGCTGAGCGCACTGGAGGCGGCCAACGGCATCCTCATGTTCGGCGTCTCCACGGCCGTGCTGACTGCCGCACTCGGCGACGTGCTCAAGCACTACGCCCAGCAGCGCAAGACCGCACAGGAGCCCTGAGGCACTGCGCCGGCTGGCAAACGGCTAACCGCTCGTCGCCAGCCGCTTATCGAGCGGGGCAAAGACGAAAAAGCCGAGCAGAGGCTCGGCTTTTTCGGATGCAGCGGCCATTCAGGCCTTGGGCAGGGTCACGCCCAGCTGGCCCTGGTACTTGCCGCCGCGATCCTTGTACGACACCTCGCAGGCCTCGTCCGACTGCAGGAACAGCATCTGCGCCACGCCCTCGTTGGCGTAGATCTTCGCCGGCAGGGTGGTGGTGTTGGAGAACTCCAGGGTCACGTGGCCTTCCCACTCCGGCTCCAGCGGCGTGACGTTGACGATGATGCCGCAGCGCGCATAGGTGCTCTTGCCCAGGCAGATGGTCAGCACGTCGCGCGGGATGCGGAAGAACTCCACGGTGCGGGCCAGGGCGAAGGAGTTCGGCGGGATGATGCAGACGTCGCTCTTCACGTCGACGAAGCTCTTCTCGTCGAAGTTCTTCGGGTCGACGGTGGCCGAGTTGATGTTGGTGAACACCTTGAATTCGTCGGCGCAGCGCACGTCGTAGCCGTAGCTGGACACGCCGTAGGAGATCAGCCGCTCGTTGCCTTCGGTGCGCACCTGGCGCTCCACGAAGGGCTCGATCATGCCGTGCTCGAGAGCCATGCGGCGAATCCACTTGTCCGATTTGATGCTCATGGCGAGGTGTCCTGAATGGGCGGTGGCGAAAAAAGTGAGCGCATCTTACCGACCCCGGCGCCCCGCTTCAAAGGCTGTCGACCGGCGTCACGACCGGCCGCCGCGAGTTATTTGCAAGAAAGACGCACGCAGCATTCGCACTCGACGATAAAAACACGTATGGTGTGCCCACTGTGCTGCATGTGTCACCGCGAATCGCTACTAGATGCCTAGATCTCGATCCAAACATCGTCCGACTCCTAGTACTCGTTGCACTCAGTCCCGGCCTGGGCTTTTCCAGGGCTGTTATTACTTTTGTTAGGAGACATCACATGTCCAATCGTCAGACTGGCACCGTTAAGTGGTTCAACGATGAGAAAGGCTACGGCTTCATCACCCCGCAATCCGGTGACGACCTGTTCGTACACTTCAAAGCCATCCAGAGCGATGGTTTCAAGAGCCTGAAAGAAGGCCAGCAAGTGACTTTCGTGGCCACCCGCGGTCAGAAAGGCATGCAGGCTGAGGAAGTTCAGGTTGTCTAACCTGAGCTGACCCGCTTGAAAAGAGCCCCGCCTAGTGCGGGGCTTTTTTATGGCCAGAGGAAATACCGGCCAATGGGAGACGACTGCAGGAATGCCAGAGGAGGCATGGCGATTCAGATCAAGCCCTCTCCCGCCCTTCGGGCACCCTCTCCCATAAATGGGAGAGGGTCATCAGAAGGCCGCTTTCAGTCGTCGCTGATCTCGATGCTCGGCATCGCCGGCTGGCCGGCCTGGGCGATGCGCGCGCCGACCTTGCGCGCCAGGTCCTGATAGATCATGGCGATCTGGCTTTCCGGATCGGCGATGGTGGTCGGCTTGCCGTCGTCGGCCTGCATGCGGATGGCCATCGACAGCGGCAGGGACGCCAGCAGCTCGACACCGTACTGCGCCGCCAGCTTCTCGCCGCCGCCCTCGCCGAACAGGTGCTCGGCATGGCCACAGTTGGAGCAGATGTGCACGGCCATGTTCTCCACCACACCCAGCACCGGGATATGCACCTTGCGGAACATCTCCACGCCCTTCTTGGCATCCAGCAGGGCCAGGTCCTGCGGCGTGGTGACTATCACGCTGCCGGCCACCGGCACCTTCTGCGCCAGGGTCAGCTGGATGTCACCGGTGCCCGGCGGCATGTCCACCACCAGGTAATCCAGGTCGTTCCAGGCGGTCTGGGTGATCAGCTGCAGCAGCGCGCCGCTGACCATCGGCCCGCGCCAGACCATCGGCGTGTTGTCGTCGGTGAGAAAGGCCATGGACATCACCTGCACGCCATGCGCCTCGAGCGGTACGAACCACTTCTGTTCGCGCACCTGCGGCCGCGTACCTTCGGCGATGCCGAACATGATGCCCTGGCTGGGGCCGTAGATATCGGCATCGAGAATGCCCACCCGCGCGCCTTCGCGGGCCAGGGCCAGGGCCAGGTTGGCCGCGGTGGTGGACTTGCCCACCCCGCCCTTGCCCGAGGCCACGGCGATCACGTTCTTCACCCCGGCCAGCGCCGGCACCTGGCCCTGGCCCTGGTGCGAGTCGATGACGCAGTCGACCTGCACGCGCGCATTGTCGACGCCATCGAGGTTCTCCAGCGCCATCTGCAGCATCTGCGCCCAACCGTTCTTGAACAGCCCGGCGGCGTAGCCCAGCTGCAGACGCACATTGACCTGGCCACCCTGGATCTCGACCTCGCGCAGACAGCCGGCGCTAACCGGGTCCTGGTCCAGATGGGGGTCGGTGAACCGACGCAGACAGGCTTCGACCGCTTCGCGGGTGACGGCACTCATGCAAGAACTCCAAGAACAAGGCAGGGCAGAAACAGGCGCCCATCATAGCAGCAGCGCCATCGGGCGATGGAGCACGGCGCTTTTCCGTGGCGCAGGTAGCTTGAAGCTTGTCGCTTCCCTTATAGTTGCCGACTTCCCTCGTTTTACCAGTGCAGCCGATCACCATGACCGAAGCCCGCAAGATTCTCGTTACCAGCGCCCTCCCCTACGCCAACGGCTCGATCCACCTCGGCCATATGCTCGAGTACGTGCAGACCGACATGTGGGTGCGCTTCCAGAAACTGCGCGGCAACCAGGCGATCTACGTGTGCGCCGACGATGCCCACGGCTCGGCCATCATGCTGCGCGCCGAGAAGGAAGGCATCACCCCCGAGCAGCTGATCGCCAATGTGCAGGCCGAGCACACCGCCGATTTCGCCGACTTCGGCGTGGACTTCGACAACTACCACTCGACCCACTCGCGGGAGAACCGCGAGCTGTCGGCGGCGATCTACCTCAAGCTGCGCGACGCCGGGCATATCGCCACCCGCTCGGTGACCCAGTACTTCGACCCCGAGAAGGGCATGTTCCTCGCCGACCGCTTCATCAAGGGTACCTGCCCCAAGTGTGCGGCCGAGGACCAGTACGGCGACAACTGCGAGAAATGCGGCGCCACCTACGCCCCCACCGAGCTGAAGGACCCGCGCTCGGCGATCTCCGGCGCGGTGCCGGTACTCAAGGACTCCAAGCACTTCTTCTTCAAGCTGCCGGACTTCGAGGCCATGCTCAAGCAGTGGACCCGCAGCGGCAGCCTGCAGGAGGCGGTGGCCAACAAGATCGCCGAATGGCTCGACGGCGGCCTGCAGGAATGGGACATCAGCCGCGATGCGCCCTACTTCGGCTTCGAGATTCCCGACGAGCCGGGCAAGTACTTCTACGTCTGGCTGGACGCACCGATCGGCTATATGGCCAGCTTCAAAAATCTTTGTGCGCGCCGCCCGGAGCTTTCCTTCGACGCCTTCTGGAACAAGGATTCGACCGCCGAGCTGTATCACTTTATCGGCAAGGACATCGTCAACTTCCACGCCCTGTTCTGGCCGGCCATGCTCGAAGGCGCCGGCTACCGCAAGCCCACCGCGGTCAATGTGCACGGCTACCTGACGGTGAACGGGCAGAAGATGTCCAAGTCGCGCGGTACCTTTATCAAGGCCAGGACTTATCTCGATCACCTGAACCCGGAATACCTGCGCTACTACTACGCCAGCAAGCTGGGCCGCGGTGTCGATGACCTCGACCTGAACCTCGAGGACTTCGTGCAGAAGGTCAACTCCGACCTGGTCGGCAAGGTGGTCAATATCGCCAGCCGCTGCGCGGGCTTTATCCACAAGGGCAACAATGGGGTGCTGGTCGCCGCCAATCCCGAGCCCGAGCTGTGGGCCGCCTTCCAAGCCGCCGCACCGAGCATCGCCGAGGCCTACGAGGCGCGCGACTTCTCCCGCGCCATGCGCGAAATCATGGCCCTGGCCGACCGCGCCAATGCCTGGATCGCCGACAAGGCGCCCTGGGCGCTGAACAAGGTGGAAGGCAAGCAGGCCGAAGTGCAGGAAATCTGCGCCCTGGGCGTCAACCTGTTCCGCCAGCTGGTGATCATGTTGAAACCCGTGCTGCCGAAGCTGGCCGCCGACGCCGAAGCCTTCCTCAATGTCGCCCCGCAAACCTGGGCCGACCTGACGCAGCCGCTGGCCAACCACCAGCTCAACCCGTTCAACCCGCTGCTGACCCGTATCGAACCCGCGAAGATAGACGCCATGATCGAAGCCTCCAAGGAAGACCTGGCCGCAGAAAGCGCCAAGCCTGCCGGTAACGGCGAGCTGACCAAGGACCCGCTAGCCGCCGAGATCGCCTTCGACGCCTTCGCCGCCGTCGACCTGCGTATCGCCCTGATCGAGAAGTGCGAGTTCGTCGAGGGCGCCGACAAGCTGCTGCGCCTGTCGCTGGATATCGGCGACGCCAAGCGCAACGTGTTCTCCGGGATCAAGTCCGCCTACCCGGACCCGAGCAAGCTGGAAGGCCGCCTGACCCTGTACGTGGCCAACCTGGTGCCGCGCAAGATGAAGTTCGGCGTGTCCGAAGGCATGGTGCTGGCCGCCGGTCCCGGCGGCGAGGAAATCTACCTGCTCAGCCCGGACAGCGGCGCCAAACCGGGCCAGCGCGTCAAGTAAGCGCCAGCTAGGCTTATAGGCGTCGAACAAGCCGGCCAATGCCGGCTTGTTTGCTTCTGCGCGCTTCCCGATAATAAGCGCCCTTTTTCTATGGCCTTTTCGAGCACAACGGCAACCCGATGACCGAACTCGTCCTGATCATGGTCAGCGCCATCCTGGTCAATAACTTCGTGCTGGTGCAGTTCCTCGGCCTGTGCCCCTTCATGGGCGTGTCGAAGAAGATCGAGACGGCCATCGGCCTGTCCCTGGCCACCACCTTCGTGCTGACCCTGGCCGCCATGTGCAGCTATCTGGTGCAGCAGTACGTGCTCAGACCGCTGGACCTGGAGTACCTGCGCACCATCAGCTTCATCCTGGTGATCGCGGTGACCGTGCAGTTCACCGAGATGGTGGTGAACAAGACCAGCCCGCTGCTGTACCGCGTGCTGGGCATCTTCCTGCCGCTGATCACCACCAACTGCATCGTTCTCGGCGTGGCCCTGCTCAACGCCAACAAGGCCGAGTTCACCTTCGTCAGCGCCACCGCCAACGGCTTCGCCGCCGGCCTGGGCTTCTCCCTGGTGCTGGTGCTGTTCGCCGCCATGCGCGAGCGCATCGCCATCGCCGACGTGCCCAAGTCGTTCCAGGGCGCGGCCATCGGCATGATCACCGCGGGCCTGATGTCGTTGGCGTTCATGGGCTTTACCGGGTTGATCAAGCTATGAACCTGGTTCTCGTCGCCGTCCTCGCCCTGCTCGGCCTGTGCCTGCTGGCCGGCGCCATCCTCGGTTTCGCCGCGGTGCGCTTCAAGGTCGAGGGCGACCCCATCGCCGAGCAGATCAACGCCCTGCTGCCGCAGACCCAGTGCGGCCAGTGCGGCTACCCCGGCTGCAAGCCCTACGCCGAGGCAATCGCCGGCGGCGACAAGATCAACAAGTGCCCGCCCGGCGGCGAGGCGACCATCGCCGCCTTGGCCGACCTGCTCGACGTCGAGCCCGAGCCGCTGGACGCGGTGGAAGGCGAGAAGCCGCAGATGGTCGCCTATATCCGCGAGGCCGAGTGCATCGGCTGCACCAAGTGCATCCAGGCCTGCCCGGTGGACGCCATAGTCGGTGCGGCGCGGCAGATGCACACGGTGATCGCCAGCGAATGCACCGGCTGCGACCTGTGCGTGGAGCCCTGCCCGGTGGACTGCATCGACATGCTCGAAGTGGGCGGCAGCGTACAGAGCTGGAAATGGGACAAGCCGCTGGCGCCCGGCCAATTGATCGCCAGCGACCGGGAGCAGGCGGCATGAGCGCACAAGAGCGTATCTGGGATATCCCCGGCGGCATCCATCCGGCCGAGCGCAAGGAACTGTCAAACCGCACGCCAATCCAGCAGGCGCCGTTGCCGGCCCGCCTGAGCTTGCCGCTGGGCCAGCATATCGGCGCCGTCGCCGAGCCTTGCGTGGTGGTCGGCGAGCGGGTGCGCAAGGGGCAGAAGATCGCCGAGGCCACCGGTTTCGTCAGCGCGCCGCTGCATGCGCCGACCTCCGGCACGGTCAGCTTTATCGGCCCGCAGCCCTACCCGCATGTCTCCGGCATGCTGGCGCCGGCCATCGTGATCGACAGCGACGGCCTGGACGAGTGGATCGACCTGACCCCGCATCCCGACTACCGGCATATGGACTCCGCCGAACTGCTGGCGCTGATCCGCGAGGCCGGCATCAGCGGCCTGGGCGGCGCGGGCTTCCCCACCGCGGTGAAGCTCACCGCGCGGCCGACGCAGAAGATCCACACGCTGATCATCAACGGCACCGAGTGCGAGCCCTATATCACCGCCGACGACCTGCTGATGCGCGAACGCGCAGCTGAGCTGGTTTCCGGCATCGATATCCTGGTGCAGCTGATCCAGCCCGAGCAGGTGCTGATCGGCATCGAGGACAACAAGCCCGAGGCCATTGCCGCGGTGCGCGGCGCCTGCCGCGAGCGCAGCTACCAGGTGCGGGTGTTCCCCACCAAGTACCCCTCCGGCGGCGAGAAGCAGCTGATCCAGATCCTCACCGGTGTCGAGGTGCCATCGGGCGGCCTGCCGGCCGATATCGGCATACTCTGCCAGAACGTCGGCACCTGCGTGGCCGTGCACGAGGCCGTGGTGCACGGCAAGCCGCTGATCTCGCGCATCACCACCCTGACCGGCGAGGCCCTGGCGCGCCCGGGCAACGTCGAGGCACTGCTCGGCACCCCGGTTGGCGAGCTGCTGGAATTTGCCGGGCTCGACCGGAGCAAGCTCAATCGCCTGATCATGGGCGGACCGATGATGGGCTTCACCCTGCCCAGCCTCGAAGTGCCGCTGATCAAGACCGCCAACTGCCTGCTGGCCAGCACCGCCGCCGAGCTGCCGCCACCGCCGCCGGCGCTGCCCTGCATCCGCTGCGGCGAATGCGCCGAAGCCTGCCCGGCCAGCCTGCTGCCGCAGCAGCTGCATTTCTTCGCCCTGGGCCAGGAGCACGAGCAGCTCAAGGCACACAACCTGTTTGACTGCATCGAGTGCGGCGCCTGCGCCTATGTCTGCCCCTCGAGCATCCCGCTGGTGCAGTACTACCGCGCGGCCAAGGCGGAAATCCGCGAACTGGAGCAGAAGCAGCTCAAGGCCGAGCACTCCAAGCAGCGCTTCGAGCAGCGCCAGGAGCGCCTGCGCCGCGCCGAGGAACAGAAGGAAGCCGAACGCAAGGCGCGCGCCGAGAAGGCCGCCCGCGCCAAGGCGGCGCAGGCCGAGGCGCCGCCGGCTGCCGCCGCCCCGGCCGACGAGGCGCTGAAGAAACTCAGGATCGAGGCCAGCATGGCCCAGGTCGCCCTGAAGAAGGCGGAAAAACAGCTGGCAGCCCACGACACGCCGGAGCTGCAGGCCCAGGTCGCCGAGCTGCGCACCGCTGCCGAAGCCGCACAGAAGGCCCTGGCCGACGCACAAGCGGCTGCCCCTGCCCCGGCGCCTAAACCGGCCGGTGACGAAGCGCTGAAAAAGGCCAAGATCGACGCCGCCATGCTCAAGGCGCAGCTGCGCAAGCTGGAGAAGCTCGAGGCCCCGGACGACGACCAGCAGGCCGAACTCGCCCGCCTGCGCCAGCAGCTGGAAGCAGCCGAGAAGGCCCTGGCCGATCTGGAAAGCCAGGCGCCCGCCCCGGCCGCCAAACCCGCCGGCGACGAAGCGCTGAAAAAGGCCAAGATCGACGCCGCCATGCTCAAGGCGCAGCTGCGCAAGCTGGAAAAGATCGAAAACCCGGACGACGACCAGCAGGCCGAACTCGTCCGCCTGCGCCAGCAGCTGGAAGCAGCCGAGAAGGCCCTGGCCAGCCTGGAAAGTCAGGCGCCCGCCCCCGCCGCCAAGCCGGCCGGCGACGAGGCGCTGAAAAAGGCCAAGATCGACGCCGCCATGCTCAAGGCCCAGCTGCGCAAACTGGAAAAGATCGAAAACCCGGACGACGACCAGCAGGCCGAACTCGCCCGTGTGCGCCAGCAGCTGGAAGCAGCCGAGAAGGCCCTGGCCAGCCTGGAAAGCCAGGCGCCCGCCCCCGCCGCCAAGCCGGCCGGCGACGAGGCCCTGAAAAAGGCCAAGGTCGAGCTGGCGATGAAGCGTGCCGAACTGAAGAAGGCCGGCGCCGACGAAGCCGCACTGCAGCCGCTGCGCGATGCCTTGGTCGCCGCCGAGCAAGCCCTGCACGCCGCCGAGGCGGCTTCGGACAAGCCGGCGCCGGAGCTGGTACGCCGCGAACGCCCCGGCGTGGACGAAACGCTGAAAGCCCTGAAAACCGAAGTGGCCTTCGCCCGCGCCGACCTACGCAAGCTGGAGCGCGACGACAACGCCGCCAGCGAGGCGCTGGAACAGGCCCGCACGCGCCTGGCCGAGGCCGAACGCCAACTGGCCGAATACCAACCCTGACATCCACCCCGGACGCAATCCGGGGACAAACACCACACCCGACAGCGCAGCGACAGCAACGACCGGAGCGCCAATGGCCCTGCCCCGCATCACCTCGCCCCACGCCAAGGGCAGCAATCGCACCCAGCAGGTCATGCTGCAGGTGCTGCTGGCCACGGTGCCGGGCATTCTCGCCCTGACCTGGCTGTTCGGCGCAGGCACCCTGTTCAATCTGGCCCTGGCCAGCCTGTTCGCCCTGGCGTTCGAGGCGGCGATCCTGGCCGCGCGTCAGCGTCCGCTGGCGTTCTTCCTCAAGGATTACAGCGCCCTGGTCACCGCTGTGCTGCTGGCCCTGGCGCTGCCGCCCTACGCGCCCTGGTGGCTGACCCTGGTGGCAGTGGGTTTCGCCATCGTCTTCGGCAAGCAGCTCTACGGCGGCCTTGGGCAGAACCCCTTCAACCCGGCCATGCTCGGCTACGTGGTGGTGCTGATCTCCTTTCCGGTGGAGATGACCAGCTGGCCCGTGCCGCATGGCGTCGCCCTGCTCGATGGCCTGCAGCACATCCTCGGTATCGCCGCGCTGCCCGACGGTTGGGCCCAGGCCACCGCGCTGGACGCGCTGAAGGTCAACAAGAGCCTGACCATGGACGAGCTGCGCGCCGCCAACCCGGCCTTCGGCCACTTCGGCGGCGCCGGCAGCGAGGCGGTCAACCTGGCCTTTCTCGCCGGCGGCCTGTACCTGCTGCACAAGCGCATCTTCAGCTGGCACGCGCCGGTCGGCATGCTCGGCGCCCTGGCCGTGATGAGCCTGCTGTTCTGGAACGGCAGCGGCTCGGACTCCAACGGCTCGCCGCTGTTTCACCTGCTCAGCGGCGCCACCATGCTCGGCGCCTTCTTCATCGTCACCGACCCGGTGTCCGGCGCCACCAGCAACCGCGGCCGCCTGGTGTTCGGCATCGGCGTCGGCGTACTGGTCTACGTGATCCGCGCCTGGGGCGGCTACCCGGACGCAGTGGCCTTCGCCGTGCTGCTGATGAACCTGGCGGCACCGACCATCGACTACTACACCCGGCCGCGCAGCTACGGCCACCGCAAGCCCAATAGCGGCTTCAAGCTGGGAGAATGAGCATGCTGCCGGAAATCAGCCGCTCGATGCTGAAGAACGCCCTGGTGCTGGGCCTGTTCGCCATCGCCACCGTCGGCAGCGTGGCCCTGTTGCAACAGGCCACCGCCAGCCGCATCGCCGCCGCCGAGCGCGAGGCGCAGGTGCGCGCCCTGGGCGAGATCCTGCCGGCCGGCAGCTACGACAACCACCTGCTGGACAACCGCATCGAGGTCAACGCCCGCGAACTCGGCCAGCGCAGCCCGCAGTCGGCCTACCTGGCGCTCAAGGACGGGGCGCCCAGCGCGCTGATCCTGCCGGTCACCGCCCCGGACGGCTACAGCGGCGCCATCCACCTGCTGGTCGGCATCTTCGCTGACGGCCGCCTGGCCGGCGTGCGCGTGCTCGGCCACAAGGAAACCCCGGGGCTGGGCGACAAGATCGAACTGGCCAAGAGCCAGTGGATTCGCAGCTTCGACGGCAAATCCCTGAGTAACCCCGGCGCAGAGGGCTGGGCGGTGAAGAAGGATCGCGGCGAGTTCGACCAGTTCGCCGGTGCCACCATCACCCCGCGCGCGGTGGTCAAGGCCGTGCACGGCGCCCTGCAGTATTTCGACGCACACCGCGCCCAGCTGCTGGGCCTGGCGGAGGACGCGCAATGACCAGCTACCGCGAGATCACAATCAACGGCCTGTGGAAGAACAACCCGGCGCTGGTGCAACTGCTCGGCCTCTGCCCGCTGCTGGGGGTGAGCAACTCCACGGTCAACGCCCTTGGCCTGGCGCTGGCCAGCGCGGTGGTGCTGGTGTGCTCCAACACCGCGGTGTCGCTGGTGCGCGGCGTGGTCAACACCGCCGTGCGCCTGCCCGCCTTCGTCATGATCATCGCCGCGCTGACCACCTGCATCGAGCTGCTGATGCAGGCCTTCACCTACGAGCTGTACCAGATCCTCGGCATCTTCATCCCGCTGATCACCACCAACTGCGTGATCCTCGGCCGCGCCGACGGCTTCGCGGCGAAGAACGCGCCGCCGCGCGCCGCCTACGACGGCCTGATGATGGGCCTGGGCTTCGGCGCGGTGCTGGTGCTGATCGGCGCCGCCCGCGAGCTGCTCGGCACCGGCGCCCTGCTGGCCAACATGCACCTGCTGTTCGGCCCGGTTGCGGCCGACTGGCAGATCACCCTGGTCAGCGACTACAAGGGTTTTCTGCTGGCCATCCTGCCGCCGGGCGCCTTTATCGTCCTCGGCCTGCTGATCGCCGGCAAGAACCGCATCGACCAGGTATTGGCCGAGCGGGCCAAGGCCGCAGCCCCCGAGGCGCCCGCGCCAAGCCGTCGCGTGCGAGTGACCGGAGTGATCGAGTGAACGCCGCCAAACGCCTGGAAATCTTCCGCCGTCTGCACGAGGACAACCCGGAGCCGAAGACCGAGCTGGCCTACAGCACGCCCTTCGAGCTGCTGGTAGCCGTCACCCTGTCAGCCCAGGCCACCGACGTCAGCGTCAACAAGGCCACCGCCAAGCTGTTCCCGGTAGCCAACACCCCGGAGGCCATCCATGCCCTGGGTGTCGAAGGGCTTAGCGAGTACATCAAGACCATCGGCCTGTACAACAGCAAGGCGAAGAACGTCATCGAGGCCTGCCGCATCCTCATCGAGAAGCACGGCAGCCAGGTGCCGGACAACCGCGAAGACCTCGAAGCCCTGCCCGGCGTCGGCCGCAAGACCGCCAACGTGGTGCTCAACACCGCCTTCCGCCAGCTGGCCATGGCGGTGGACACCCATATCTTCCGGGTCAGCAACCGTACCGGCATCGCCCCCGGCAAGAACGTGCTGGAGGTGGAGAAGAAGCTGCTCAAGTTCGTGCCCAAGGACTATCTGCTCGACGCCCACCACTGGCTGATCCTGCATGGCCGCTACGTCTGCACCGCGCGCAAACCGCGCTGCGGCGCCTGCCGCATCGAGGATCTGTGCGAGTACAAGGCGAAGACCTCGGACGATTGATCGACCATTGATCCGAGCGATCGTCCGATTGAAAAAATCTTTTTTACCCGCTCTATTTTTGCCGCTATAAGGTGCGCAAATGGCCCCGGAGCCTGGAGTGGAACATATGAGCACTGACAAAGAAGACCTCGAACTGGACGAAGACTTTGTCGCGGAAGAATCGGACGATGCCGAGCCTGCGGTGGAAGTCGCCAAGACCAACCTGACCAAGCGCCGCATCATCGACAACTTCCTCGAAGAGCGACGCCTGCACAAGCAGCTGGCCGAGTACGACTTCGACATCTGAAGGTCGAGTCGGATAAAAAAAGCCCCGCACAATGCGGGGCTTTTTCGTGGCGGCGATAACTTCAGTCCTTGCGCGACGGCGACAGCAGCTCGATCTTGTAGCCGTCCGGATCTTCCACAAAGGCCAAGATGCTCGAACCGTGCTTCATCGGCCCCGGTTCGCGGGTGATCTTGCCGCCGCGCGAGCGGATGTCCTCGCAGGCCTTGTAGACGTCGGCCACTTCCAGGGCGATATGGCCGTAGCCGGTGCCCAGCTCGTAGCTGTCCACGCCCCAGTTGTGGGTCAGTTCGATCACGCTGTTGTGCGCCTCGTCGCCGTAACCGACGAAGGCCAGGGTGAACTCGCCGTCCGGGTAGTCCTTGCGGCGCAGCAGGGTCATGCCCAGCACTTCAGTGTAGAAGGCGATGGATTTGTCCAGGTTGCCGACGCGCAGCATGGTATGCAGCAGTCTCATCAGGTTTCTCCTCAACGATTGGCCGTGATCTCGGCCCTAAAAAGAAACCCCGGCTCGTGGCCGGGGTTCCTCTGACACGGTGCAAGCAGTCTATCAGATCAGCTTGCGGCCCTTGCCGGCGGCGATGCGCATGCGCAGGGCGTTGAGCTTGATGAAGCCGGCCGCGTCCTGCTGGTTGTAGGCGCCGCCATCTTCTTCGAAGGTGGCGATATTGGCGTCGAACAGCGAGTCGTCGGACTTGCGGCCGGTGACGATGACGTTGCCCTTGTACAGTTTCAGGCGCACCACGCCGTTCACGTTGGCCTGGGAGGCGTCGATCATCTGCTGCAGCATCAGACGCTCCGGGCTCCACCAGAAACCGTTGTAGATCAGGCTGGCGTATTTCGGCATCAGCTCGTCTTTCAGGTGGGCCACTTCGCGGTCGAGGGTGATCGACTCGATGGCGCGGTGGGCGCGCAGCATGATGGTGCCGCCGGGCGTCTCGTAGCAGCCGCGCGACTTCATGCCGACATAGCGGTTTTCCACGATGTCCAGACGGCCGATGCCGTTGGCGCCGCCGATGCGATTCAGCTCGGCCAGCACCTGAGCCGGCGTCATGGCCTTGCCGTCGATGGCGACGATGTCACCGGCCTGGTAGGTCAGCTCGATATAGGTCGGTGCGTCCGGAGCTGCCTCAGGCGAGACAGTCCATTTCCACATGTCTTCTTCGTGCTCGGTCCAGGTGTCTTCCAGCACGCCGCCCTCGTAGGAGATGTGCAGCAGGTTGGCGTCCATGGAGTACGGCGATTTCTTCTTGCCGTGACGCTCGATCGGGATGGCGTGCTTCTCGGCGTAGTCCATCAGCTTCTCGCGCGACAGCAGGTCCCACTCGCGCCAGGGGGCGATGACCTTCACGCCCGGCTTCAGTGCGTAGGCGCCCAGCTCGAAGCGCACCTGGTCGTTGCCCTTGCCGGTGGCGCCGTGGGAGATGGCGTCGGCGCCGGTCTCGTTGGCGATCTCGATCAGGCGCTTGGCGATCAGCGGACGGGCGATGGAGGTACCCAGCAGGTACTCGCCTTCGTAGATGGTGTTGGCGCGGAACATGGGGTAGACGAAATCGCGGACGAACTCTTCGCGCAGGTCGTCGATGTAGATTTCCTTGACGCCCATCGCCTGGGCCTTGGCACGGGCCGGCTCGACCTCCTCGCCCTGGCCGAGGTCGGCGGTGAAGGTCACCACTTCACAGTTGTAGGTATCTTGCAGCCACTTGAGGATCACCGAGGTGTCCAGGCCACCGGAATAGGCCAGAACTACCTTTTTGACGTCCGCCATGCCATCACTCCACGGGTTGTACGGTAAAACCTGTGATTCTACTGACCCTGCGGGCCAATTTACAGGGGCGCGACAGCTTGTGACGACGAAGCGACGCCGTTTTTCGCCTCAGGACGGCGTGCTGCCGGCCGGATCGACCGGGGCGCTCGGCGCAGTGTCAGGCGCCGTGCTCGGCGGCGCGACCTCGGCCGGCGGCAGGCGCTCCAGGCGCAGGGTGGCGCGGCGGTTCTTGGCGCGGTTGGCCTCGCTGTTGTTGGGTGCCAGCGGGTAACGCTCGCCATGAAAACGCAGGGTGATCTGCTCGACCGGCACGCCGCCGGCCACCAGGTACTCCTGCACCGCCAGGGCGCGGCGGCGCGACAGGTCGCGGTTGGTCAGGCGGTTGCCGCTGTTGTCGGCGTGACCGTCGATCTGGAAGCTGTTGATGCTGGGGTCGGCCTTGATGAAGTCGAGCACGATGTCCAGCTTGGCGCGGGCCATGGCGTCCAGCTCGACACCGCCGCCGGGAAAGCCGATCTGCGCCTGGCGGATCTGCTCGAAGTTGACCGGCAGCAGCTTGGCCGTGCAGGCCTGGTAGTCCTCGTAGGCCTTGTGGAACTTCACCGGCAGCAGGCGTACCTCGAGGCTATCGCCGCCGTTGAGGGTGCGGTGGCGCACCAGCGGGCTGCGCCCTTCCAGCAGACCGGTGAGCAGCCGCGCGCCCTGCTCATGGGAGCTGTTGAACGGTACCTCGCCGTTGCCGACGCTGACCACGCCCAGGTGGATGTCGCCGCGCCCCGGTTGCCAGGGCGCTGCCGCCGCCAGCAGGGTCGCCGAGCCGGCGCCGAGCCAGCGTTCACGCGCCTTGAGGCGGAAGGTCACCTGCTCGCCGGCACGGCGCACGAACTCGCCGCTGCCGAACTGACTGATCGGCTGGCTCAGGCGGCACTCAAACTGATCGCCCTCGACCTTCCATTCCACCTGTTCCAGGCGGGTCTGAAAGCTGACGGCGTGCGCCGGCAGGCTCAGGGCCAGGCCGGCCAGCAGACAGGAAAGGACAAGACGGGGCTGGCGCACGACGGGCTCCACGAATACACGGTTCTCCCTAGGTATCGGTGCCTTGGCGAAAAACTGTAGGGGCGAATTGCTTCGCGCACCGCTCGTGTCGGCACGCAAAATCCGCCGGCGCGACGTCGTCCGTCCCGCCCACAGCGCATTTTCCGGCGGTTTCCGGTAGCATTCCGCTCACGTTTTACCCGCCTGGAAGCCCCCATGTCCGACCGCCTGACTCTCCTGCGTCCCGATGACTGGCACATTCACCTGCGCGATGGCGCGGTGCTGCCGCACACCGTCGGCGACGTCGCGCGCACCTTCGCCCGCGCCATCATCATGCCCAACCTGGTACCGCCGGTACGCAACGCCGCCGAGGCCGACGCCTATCGCCAGCGCATCCTGGCCGCGCGCCCGGCCGGCAGCCGCTTCGAGCCGCTGATGGTGCTCTACCTCACCGACAACACCAGCCCCGAGGACGTGCGCCAGGCCAAGGCCGCCGGCTTCGTCCACGCCGCCAAGCTGTACCCGGCCGGCGCCACCACCAACTCCGATTCGGGCGTGACCAGCATCGAAAAGATCTTCCCGGTGCTGGAAGCCATGGCCGAGGTGGGCATGCCGCTGCTGGTGCACGGCGAGGTGACCCGCGCCGAGATCGACGTGTTCGACCGCGAGAAGGCCTTTATCGACGAGCACCTGCGCCGTGTGGTCGAGCGCTTCCCCACGCTGAAAGTGGTGTTCGAGCACATCACCACCCGCGACGCGGTGCAGTTCGTCGAGGCCGCGCCGGCCAACGTCGGCGCCACCATCACCGCCCATCATCTGCTGTACAACCGCAACCACATGCTGGTCGGCGGCATCCGCCCGCACTTCTATTGCCTGCCGATCCTCAAGCGCAACGTGCACCAGGAAGCCCTGCTCGACGCCGCCGTCAGCGGCAGCCGCAAGTTCTTCCTCGGCACCGACTCGGCGCCGCACGCCAAGCACGCCAAGGAAGCCGCCTGCGGCTGCGCCGGCTGCTACACCGCCTATGCCGCCATCGAGCTGTACGCCGAGGCCTTCGAGCAGCGCGGTGCGCTGGACAAGCTGGAAGGCTTCGCCAGCTGCCACGGCCCGGACTTCTACGGCCTGCCGCGCAACAGCGACTCGATCACCCTGGTGCGCCAGGACTGGACCGCCCCGGCCAGCCTGCCGCTGGGCGAGCAGACGGTGATCCCCCTGCGCGCCGGCGAAACCCTGCGCTGGAAGCTGCTGGAGGGCCAGGCGTGAGCGAAGAGCATTACGACGACGAACTCGATCCCAGCCTGCCGTCCGGCCCGCGCACGCCCATGGCGGCGCGCTTTCGCGGCTACCTGCCGGTGGTGGTGGACGTCGAGACCGGCGGTTTCAACTGCGCCACCGACGCCCTGCTGGAGATCGCCGCAACCACCATCGCCATGGACGAGAGCGGCTTCCTCTACCCGGATCACACCCACTTCTTCCGCATCGAGCCGTTCGAAGGCGCCAATATCGAGGCGGCGGCGCTGGAGTTCACCGGGATCAAGCTGGATCACCCGCTGCGCATGGCGGTGAGCGAAGAACACGCCCTCGGCGAGATCTTCAAGGGCCTGCGCAAGTCGATCAAATCGGCCGGCTGCAAGCGCGCCATCCTGGTCGGCCACAACAGCAGCTTCGACCTGGGTTTCCTCAACGCCGCGGTGGCCCGTTGCGGCATCAAGCGCAACCCCTTCCACCCCTTCTCCAGCTTCGACACCGCCACCCTGGCCGGCCTCGCCTACGGCCAGACCGTACTGGCCAAGGCCTGCCAGACCGCCGGCATCGAGTTCGACGGCAAGGAGGCGCACTCGGCGCGCTACGACACCGAGAAGACCGCCGAGCTGTTCTGCGGCATCGTCAACCGCTGGAAGGAAATGGGCGGCTGGGACGAATTCGACCAGTAAGCCGTTGCGCGGCAATCAGTCCCCACCAGAAACCGGCCTCGCGCCGGTTTTTTGCCGATGCCCCATCGCGTCTGGCCGCCCGGCCTCGCAGGCTGCAGCCCAGTGATGCGCACCACCCGCCGCGGCCACTCGACCCTTTTGCCTGCTGCCGGCCGTCGCCAGGCGCAGTCAAAAACTCTTCCGGATTTTTTCTGGCCGCGGCCGCCACGGCGGCAACCGTTCGTCAGCCAGCCAGGTCTCTAGCGCGGGCATTTGCAAGAGTTCTTTGACAAGCATTCTCATTAACATTAGTATCCGTCGCATCAAACAGATCCACCAAGACGAGCCTTGCTTATGTACGTCTGCCTCTGTGAAGGTGTCACCGATACGCAAATCCGCGACGCGGTCTATGAAGGCTGCTGCAGCTACCGTGAAGTGCGCAGCACCCTCGGCATCGCCAGCCAGTGCGGCAAGTGCGCCTGCCTGGCCAAGCAGGTGGTCCGCGAAACCATCGGCGAAGTGCAGAGCAGCCAGGCCGCCCTGGCCTACCCCGCCGGCTTCGTCGCCGCCTGAGTCAGCCCGCTCGCATAAGAAACCGGATCGGCGATCCGGTTTTTTTATGCCCTGCCATCCCGGTGCCCCCGCCAAGGCCGCTACAAACGCGCACCCGCAGCCCGGATGCAATCCGGGGCAGGCGTCCCGATTGCATGCGGCATACGCCAGGCCAATAAAAAACCGGATCGAGGATCCGGTTTTTCGTTGGGGCGAAGAACCTTGGACTCAGCGATAAGCCTCGAACAGCCCCGTCGCCCCCATGCCGCCGCCAACGCACATGGTAACGATGCCGTAGCGCAGCTGGCGGCGCTGCAGCTCGCGCGCCAGATGGCCGACCTGGCGCGAGCCGGTCATGCCGAAGGGGTGGCCGATGGAGATGGAGCCGCCGTTGACGTTGTACTTGGCGTTGTCGATCTCCAGCTTGTCGCGGCAGTACAGGCACTGCGAGGCGAAGGCTTCGTTGAGCTCCCAGAGATCGATGTCGTCGACCGTCAGGCCCTTGGCCTTGAGCAGCTTGGGCACCGAGAACACCGGGCCGATGCCCATCTCGTCCGGCTCGCAGCCAGCCACAGTAAAACCACGGAAATACGCCTTGGGCGTCAGGCCCAACTCGAGCGCTTTCTCCAGGCTCATCACCAGGGTCATGGAGGCGCCGTCGGACAGCTGCGAGGCATTGCCGGCGGTGACGCTGCCGGCCGGATCGAAGGCCGGCTGCAGCGCGGCCAGGGATTCGAGGCTGGTGTCCGGGCGGTTGCAGTCGTCCGCCTCGACCACGCCGTCGAGAATCTTCTTCTCGCCGCTGGCCTTGTCCTCGACCTGGTACTTCACCGCCATCGGAACGATTTCGTCGGCGAACAGCCCCTCGGCCTGGGCGCGGGCGGTGCGCTGCTGGCTCTGCAGGGCGTAGGCGTCCTGGGCCTCGCGGGAGATGCCGTAGCGGTTGGCGACGATCTCGGCGGTCTTGCCCATGGGGTAGTAGATGCCGGGGTTGTCCTTTTGCAGCAGCGGGTTGAACAGCTTGTCCATGTTCATGCTTTTCAGGGTCATGGTGATGGACTCGACGCCACCGGCGACGATGATATCGCTGCAGCCGGACGCCACCTGGTTGGCGGCGATGGCGATGGCCTGCAGGCCCGAGGAACAGAAGCGGTTGAGGGTCATGCCCGCCACCGGGTTGCCCAGGCCGGAGAGCACCGCGACGTTGCGGCCGATGTTCATGCCCTGCGCGCCCTCGTTGGAGCCGGCGCCGACGATGCAGTCGTCGACCTGCTTCGGATCGATGCCGTTGCGCACCAGCAGCGCGTCGACGCAGTGGGCGGCCATGTCGTCCGGCCGGGTCAGGTTGAACTTGCCGCGGAAGGACTTGGCCAGGCCAGTCCGCACGCTGTCGACTATCACCACTTCACGCATGACGCACCTCGTTGTTATTGGATGGCGGATATGGCGAAGATAAATCCGTCCGATCCCAGGGCGCGACCATCATTGATCCGGCGTATGCACCTCAATCCTTGGCGAAGGCCGCCTCGATCGCCTGGTTGATGGTGCGCAGCACCTTGACCCGGGCAAAGCGCTTGTCGTTGGCTTCCACCAGGGTCCAGGGGGCGATCTCGGTGCTGGTGCGGTCGACCATGTCGCCCACCGCGTCGGCGTATTGCGGCCACTTGTCGCGGTTGCGCCAGTCTTCCTCGGTGATCTTGAAACGCTTGAAGGGGATCTGCTCGCGCTCCTGGAAACGCGCCAGCTGAGTGTCCTGGTCGATGGACAGCCAGAACTTGACCAGGATCGCCCCGGCGTCGCTCAGTTGCTCCTCGAAGTCGTTGATCTCGCCGTAGGCGCGCAGCCAGTCGGCCTCGCTGCAGTACCCCTCGACCCGCTCCACCAGCACCCGGCCATACCAGCTGCGGTCGAAGATGGTGAACTTGCCGCGCGCCGGGATATGCCGCCAGAAGCGCCACAGGTAGGGCTGGGCGCGCTCTTCCTCGGTGGGCGCGGCCACCGGCACGATGCGGTACTGGCGCGGATCCAGCGCGCCGGTGACGCGGCGGATGGCGCCGCCCTTGCCGGCCGCGTCGTAGCCCTCGAACACCGCGATCAGCGCGTGCTTGCGCATGCGTTTGTCGCGCATCAAACCGGACAGACGCGCCTGCTCGACGGTCAGTTGCTCCTTGTAGTCGTCCTTGTCCAGCGCCTGGGTCATGTCCAGGCTGGCCAGCAGAGCGCTGCTGTCCAGGCTCGACACCAGCGGCGCGGCATGCGGCTGGCGCTGCGCGCGCTGCTGGCTGGCCAGCGCCGCCTGCAGCCCCTCGAGGAGGATGCGCCCGACGGTCAGGCTGCGGTAATACTCGTCGACCCCCTCGACCACGTACCAGGGCGCGTAGTCGCGGCTGGTGCGGCGCAGCACACGCTCGCCGTAGTGGACGAACTTGTCGTAGGTCTTCGACTGCTGCCAGTCCAGCGGGCTGATGCGCCAGCTGTGCAGCGGGTCGTCCTTGAGCGCCTCCAGGCGCGCCTTCATATGCTGCTTGGACAGGTGGAACCAGAACTTGAAGATCAGCGCGCCCTCGTCGCAGAGCATGCGCTCCAGGCGCTCGGCGCCATCGATGGCCTGATCCAGCACGGCGTCCTTGAAGCGCCCATGCACCCGGCCCTGAAGCATCTGGCTGTACCAGTTGCCGAAGAACACGCCGATGCGCCCCTTCGGCGGCAGCTGACGCCAGTAGCGCCAGGCCGGCGGCCGGGCCAGTTCCTCGTCGGTCTGCACGTCGAAGGTGCTGACCTGGATCAGCCGCGGGTCCATCCACTCGTTGAGCAGCTTGACCGTCTCGCCCTTGCCGGCGCCCTCGATGCCGTTGATCAGCACGATCACCGGAAAACGCGCCTGCTGCTTCAACTCGTACTGCGCCTCCAGCAGCGCCTCGCGCAGCGCCGGCTCTTCGGCTTCGAACCTGGCTTTATCGATGCTGCGGCCGATTTCGGCGGATTCGAACATGCGGCAACCTCCCTGGAATGATCACCACAGCGTAACGGATGATGCCCGCCTTTGCCCGTCGGCGCGGCGCGGTAGAATCGCCGCACGATCCAGCGGAACCCCTCCATGTCAGAACCTCATCACGCCCAGCTCGACTGGGACGAACGCGGCCAACCCCTGTCGCGTCACTTCGGCGACGTCTACTTCTCCCAGCAAGACGGCCTGGAAGAGACCCGCTACGTCTTCCTCGCCAACAACGACCTGGCGGCGCGCTTCGCCGCCCTCGGCAACGGCGAGTGCCTGTGCATCGGCGAAACCGGCTTCGGCACCGGGCTGAACTTCCTCTGCGCCTGGCAGCTGTTCGAACAGCAGGCGCCGGCCGGTGCGCGCCTGCACTTCGTCAGCGTGGAAAAGTACCCGCTGCAACTGGCCGACCTGCAGCGCGCCCTGGCCCTGTGGCCGGAGCTGGCGCCCCAGGCCGAGCAATTGCTGGTGCAGTACCGCGCCATTCACCCCGGCTACCAGCGCCTGCTGCTGGCCGATGGCCGCATCGCCTTGACCCTGCTGATCGGCGACGCGTTGGAGCAGCTGGCGCAACTGGATGCACGCATCGACGCCTGGTTCCTCGACGGCTTCAACCCGGCGAAGAACCCGCAGATGTGGACGCCCGAGCTGTTCGCCGAACTGGCGCGGCTGTCCGCTCCCGGCGCGACCCTGGGCACCTTCAGCAGCGCCGGCGTGGTGCGCCGGGCGCTGAACGACGCCGGCTTCCGGATGAAACGTGTACCCGGCCTGGGCAAGAAATGGGAGGTACTCAAGGGGCGCTTCATCGGCGCCACGGGAGACGAGACCAAACCCTGGTTCGCCCGTCCTCCCCGCCCGGCGCGGGACAAACACGCGGTGGTGATCGGCGCCGGCCTGGCCGGCTGTGCCACGGCCGCCAGCCTGGCCGCACGCGGCTGGCGGGTAAGCCTGCTGGAACGCCACGGCGAGGTGGCCGCCGAGGCCTCGGGCAACCCGCAGGGGGTGCTCTACCTCAAGCTCTCGGCCCACGGCACGGCGCTGTCGCAACTGATAGTCGCCGGCTTCGGCCACACCCGGCGCCAGCTCGAACGCCTGCAACGCGGCGCCGACTGGGACGCCTGCGGCGTGCTGCAACTGGCCTTCGATGCCAAGGAAGCCGCGCGCCAGGCCAAGCTGACCGCGGCCTTTCCCAGCGAGCTGCTGACGCCGCTGACGCGCGAGCAGGCCGAGGCCCTGGCCGGCATTGGCCTGCCGGCTGGCGGCCTGTTCTACCCGGACGCCGGCTGGGTGCACCCGCCGGCGCTATGCCGGCTGCTGGCCGCGCATCCTTCGATCGACCTGCTGACGCACAGCGAGGCGCTGGAGCTGCGGCGCCATGACGACCAGTGGCAGGTACTGGCAGGCCAGCAGGAGCTGGCCCGCGCGCCGGTGCTGGTGCTGGCCGCTGCCGCGGAAATCCGCCGATTCGCGCAGAGCGCCGGCCTGCCGCTCAAGCGCATCCGCGGGCAGATCAGCCGTCTGCCGGCCAATTCGGCCAGCCGCGCCCTGCGCACCGTGGTCTGCGCCGACGGCTATGTCGCTCCGCCACGCGACGGCGAGCACACCCTGGGCGCCAGCTTCGACTTCCACAGCGACGACCTGACGCCGAGCGTCGCCGAACATGCCGGCAACCTCGAGCTGCTAAAGGATATCTCCAGCGATCTGGCCGAGCGTCTGCAGGCCGACCAGCTCGACCCGGCGCAGCTCGAAGGCCGCGCCGCCTTCCGCTGCACCAGCCCGGACTACCTGCCCATAGTCGGGCCGCTGGCCGATGCCGAGGCCTTCGCCGAACGCTACGCGGTGCTGGCCAAGGACGCCCGCCAGGTGCCACAGGCGCCCTGCCCCTGGCTGCCCGGCCTGTACGTCAACAGCGGCCACGGCTCGCGCGGGCTGATTACCGCGCCGCTGTCCGGCGAGCTGATCGCCGCCTGGCTGGAAGGCGAACCCCTGCCGCTGCCACGCGCGGTGGCCGAGGCCTGTCACCCCAATCGCTTTGCCCTGCGCCGCCTGATTCGCGGCGAGTAAGTCCCTTCCTGGCACCTTCCCGCGACACTGCGTCGCGGGGCTGGTGGCTGCTCGCCGAAAATACCTAATGAAACAAATTCGTATTTACATTATCTTTACAAGCTCTTTCTAACCCCTCCTGCCGTATCGGAGCCGTCGCATGCACCGCAAGACCCGCCTCTGCCTCGCCATCAGCCTCGCCTGCCTGGGCAGCAGCGCCCTGGCCGAAGACAACCGCGAGCAACAGCTCGAACTGGACGCCATGACCATCAGCGCCACCCGCGGCCACAGCCAGGTGGGCAAGACGCCGCAGAAGATCACCGTCATCAGCCGCGAGCAGATCGAACAGCAACTGGCGATCACCAGCGACCACGGCCAGGTGCTGAGCAACCTGATTCCCTCCTACTCGCCGAGCCGGCAGAAGCTGAGCAACGCCGGCGAGACCTTCCGCGGCCGCGCCGCGCTGGTGATGATCGACGGCGTGCCGCAGTCCACGCCGCTGCGTGCCGGCGGCCGCGACGGCTACACCATCGACCTGGCGATGGTCGAGCGCATCGAGGTGATCCACGGCGCCAGCGCCGAGCATGGCCTGGGCGCCACCGGCGGCATCATCAACTACGTCACCCGCCGGCCACAGGGCGGCAGCCTCAGACAGCACGCCGGCGTCAGCCTGGAGGCGGGCGACGACTTCGACGGCGACGGCCTGGGCTACAAGCTGGACTACCGCGTCGAAGGCAACCAGGGCAGTTGGGACTACCTGGCCGCCATCAGCGGCCAGACCCGGGGCATGTTCTACGACGCCGACGGCGAGCTGATCGGCGTCGACGACACCCAGGGCGACATCATGGATTCCACCAGCAGCGACCTGCTGGTCAAGCTCGGCTACTGGTTCGACGCCGAGCAGAACCTCGAACTGATGGTCAACCGCTTCCAGCTCGAGGGCGAGCACGACTACGTCAACGTGCCCGGCAACCGCGCCGCCGACGTGCCGACCACCTCGCGCAAGGGCCAACCGCCGGGCAAGGCGCCGCAGAACGAAGTGCTGGCCACCAGCCTGACCTACAGCAACGCCGACCTGGCCGGCAACCAGTTCACCGCCCAGCTGTACAGCCAGCGCTTCCGCGCCCGCTACGGCGGCAACATCCTGCCCAGCTTCCAGGACCCGGCCATCGCCCCGGTCGGCACCCTGTTCGACCAGTCGCAGAACGAGTCGGACAAATACGGCGGCAAGCTCTCGCTGAGCCGCGACGACATGTTCGATGGCCTGCTCAAGCTCACCGGCGGCCTGGACTTCCTGCAGGACACCACCAGCCAGATGCTGATCGCCACCGACCGCGAGTGGGTGCCGGAAACCGTGTTCAACAACCTCGCGCCCTTCCTCCAGGCCGAGGTGCGTGCCCACGAGCGCCTGACCCTGCACGGCGGGGTGCGCCACGAGTTCGCCAAGCTGGAGGTCGATCCGTTCCGCACCATCGCCTCCACCACCACGCCGCCGGGCGGCGTATCCGTCGAGGGCGGCGAACCGGACTTCGAGGAAACCCTGTACAACGTCGGCCTGGTGTTCCAGGCCAGCGACTGGGCGCAGGTGTTCGCCAACTACTCGGAAGGCTTCGGCATGCCCGACGTCGGCCGCGTGCTGCGTGGCATCAACCAGCCCGGCCTGAGCGTGGACAGCTTCCTCGACCTGCAGCCGATCGTCACCGACAACCGCGAGATCGGCCTGCGCCTGAACCATGGCCCCTTCGATGCCGAAATCAGCTACTTCGAATCCGACTCCGACCTCGGCTCGCGCCTGGAGAGCGTCGGCGGCGTGTATCAGGTGCGTCGCGAACGCACCGAGATCGATGGCATCGAGGCCAGCGCCGGCTGGCAGATCGACGCCGTGCATCGTCTGCAGGCCAGCTACGCCAAGCTCAACGGCCAGTCGGACACCGACGGCGACGGCAAGGTGGACACCGACCTGGACGGCGCCAATATCGCCCCCGACCGCTACGGCATGAGCTGGCAGGCCAAGTGGAGCGACAAGCTCAACACCCGGGTGCAGGCCAACCACTACGCCAGCCGCAGCTTCGACACCCCCGGCCTGGACTTCGACGGCTACAGCCTGGTGGATGCCTCGGTCGGTTACCGCCTGCCGGTGGGCGAAGCCAGCCTGGGCGTGGAGAACCTGCTCAACCGCGACTACATGACCTACTACGCGCAGGCGGCCAGCACCCGCAACGACCAGTACTTCGCCGGCCGTGGTCGCACCTTCACCCTCGGCTATCAGCTCGACTTCTGAGTCGCCCAGCGACGGCCGCGCCAGGCGGCCGTCGCTGACTCAGGCGGTGCGCGCCGCTGCCAGCACCGCCTTGGGTTTGCGAAACACCAGCACGTTGCCCGCCATCACCAGCGCCAGGCCCAGCAGCGCCGGGGCCGTCCACTGGTAGCCCTCGACGAACACCGAGATATTCAGCGCCACCACCGGGAACAGCACGGTGCAGTAGGCCGCGCGCTCCGGCCCCATGCGCCCGACCAGGGTCAGGTAGGCGGTGAAGCCGATCACCGAGCCGGGAATCGCCAGGTACAGCAGCGAGCCGACGTAACGCGCGTTCCATTCGAAGGCGAACGGCGTACCGCTGACCAGGCAGATGCCCACCAGCATCAGCGCGCCATAGAGCATGCCCCAGGCATTGGTGGTCAGTGGCTTGAGCCCGGCCTTCTGCTGCAGGCTGGAAAGCATGTTGCCGGCGGAGAAGAACAGCGTGCCGAGCAGCGCCAGGCCGATGCCCAGCAGGCTCTCGCGGCTGGTTTCGTGGCCGGCCAGCTCCGGCCAGAACAGCAGCCCCAATCCGACCAACCCCAGCGCGCCGCCGAGCAGCACGTTGGCGGCGATGCGCTGCCGGAAGAACAGCCGCGCATTGAGCGCGTTCCACAGCGTCGCGGTGGAGAAGATCACCGCCACCAGGCCGCTAGGTATCCACTGGCTGGCGGTGTAGAAGCAGAGGAAATTGAGGCAGAACAGGCATAGCCCCTGCACCAGGCAGATCGCCTGGCCGCGCCGATCCAGACGCTGCAGCCGCCCGCTGAGCCAGAGCAGGGCGAACAGCACCGCGGCGGCCAGGGCGAAGCGGTAGGCGATGGAGGCGGCGACGGCCACCTCGCCCATCTGGAACTTGATGGCGATCCAGGTGGTGCCCCAGATCAGCACGGTAAGCAGGTAAAGCGACAGATTCATCGAGCATCTCCCATGACTGCCGCCAGTCTGCGGCCAGCCCGCGGGGGCGCGCTTGCATAAAGTTGCGCTTTTAAACCTGCGCCATCACTGCCTGCCATCGCCGCCCAGGCTTTATCATGCGGGCTTTGCCGATCAGGTCATTCCCTCCGCATGCTATCCGCCGTCGCGCGCTACCAGAAACTGCTGTCCAGCGCCCTCGCCCGTTACTTCCCCCGCACCACCGCCTACCTGCGCGCCGAGCGCGAGGCCGCCCAGCCGCGCCAGCCGGCGCGCAAACCGGCGAAGAGGAAAACCGCCGGCGGCAAAGCCGGCAAGCGCCAGCAAAAGGCCGACAACCCCGGCCCCGCGGGTATCTACCCCGCTGCCAGGCTCAAGGTGGACGATGCGCAGATCCAGGCCATGCGCCAGCGCGTCGCCGAGGCGGTGCGCGCCGGGCTGATCGGCGCCCCCTCGGACGAGCAATGGGCGATGATCCTCTGCCGCGCGCCGCTGACGCGCATCTTCGCCGGCGCCGGCTCGGGCAAGTCCAGCACCCTGGTACTGCGCGTGGTGTTCATGCTCTGCCACCTGCATATCGACCCGGCGCGGCTGACGGTGATTTCCTTCACCAACGCCTCCTGCGCCGAGCTGCGCGAACGCCTGCAGCGGCTGCTGGACTTCTGGCGCTACCCGCACGATACGCGCCAGTGCGTGCGCACCTTCCACTCGGCGATGGCGACGCTGGCCAAGGAGGAGCTGGGCAACCCGCGCTGGTTCGAGCAACTCGACGAACCCGGCGAGGAACCGGACAACCCGCTGGCCGGCGGCCGCCTGCGTCCGGCGCAGCAGCGCCTGCTCAAGCAGGCCTACCAGAGCGCCTATGCCGCGGACGCGCGCTTTCGCACCCTGGTGCATCGCCTGCTCAGGCTGCCCGCGCCGCAGGAGCCGCCGCAGGGCAAGCCCAAGGCGCCGCTGGACGCCTGCAAGCTGGCCGGCGAATTCGCCGCGCAGCCGCTGTTCGAGCTGCTACACAGTCAGGCCGGTTTCGCCGAAAGCCTGGGTCTGCGTCTCGACCGTCTGGACGTCAAGGCGCTCGACTGCGGCGTGCGCGAGCGCGACTTCATCGAGGCCATGCAGCTGTTCCACGGGCACTTCGACGCCCTGCTGCAACGCCAGGGGCTGATGAGCTTCAACGGCGCCTTCCAGCGACTGAGCGAGCGCCTGCAGCGGGACGGCGGCAAACCGGGCCAGGCCCTGCTCGCCCTCGGCCATCTGCTGATCGACGAATTCCAGGACATCTCGCCGCAGATCCTGCAGTGGCTGCAAGCCGTACACAGAGAACTCGCCCGACATGGCGAGACGCTCAGCCTGATGGCCATCGGCGACGACTGGCAGTCGATCTACGGCTGGCGCGGCAGCTCGCCGGAGCTGTTCATCGACTTCGACCGCCACTTCCCCTGCAAGGGCCGCGGCAAGAGCACCACCCTGCTATTAAGTACCAACTACCGCAGCGTCGAGGCGGTGATCCGCGACGGCGAACGGGTACTGGCCGGCGTGGCACGCAAGCAGGACAAGACCAGCATCGCGCACAAGGCCATGCAGCCGGGCGATCACGGCGTCAAGCTGATCCAGCGTTTCGAGCTGGCCAGCGGCATGCCGCGCCTGCTCGCAGACATCGGCGCGCAATGCGCCCACGTCGCCACGCGCGCCAACGCCGACCGCACCGCCGTGCTGCTGCTGAGCCGGCGCAACGAGCCGCTGCAGCAGATCCGCGCGCAGCTGGACAAGCAACTGCCGGTCAAGACCATGACCATCCACCGCGCCAAGGGCCTGCAGGCCGAGGTGGCGATCATCCTCGACGACTGCCTGCCGGCGGAGCCACACCCGCTGCGCAACGCCCTCTACGCTCACTGTGGCTTCTTCGCCGGCAGCTACGATCAGGCCATGCAGGACGAGACCCTGCGCCTGGCCTACGTGGCCATCACCCGCGGGGTGAGCCGGGTGCTCTGGTATACGCGCAAGGCGCAGGGGGCGACGCGCGCGCTTCAGGGCGGCTGAGCCGACGCCGAGCAATGCGCCGGGACTTTTTCGCCGGCAAGCAAGAATTGCCTGGAGCAGCTCCTGACGCCGCCCGCGACGGCCCCGAGGTGTGCCGCCAAGGCCGGTTATCGCTCCTGCAAAACCGGCATTTCCGCCATCCCTGGCGGTCAAATGGCAGGCAACAAAAAATCGTCAGGAACGATTTTTGACGTCGCTTGCGACGGCCCCAAGGGTTGCCGCCATGGATGGCAGGCAACAAAAAACCCGCCGAAGCGGGTTTCTTCCCAACCATCCGACATCCTGTCGGTGGCCATCCGGGCCTGGTCATCGTCCTTGATCCTCAGCGATCCGTCGCTGCAGGGGATGGGTGTAGATTAAGGCGCCAGCTGGGGTGGCGACAGCGGCCAATGCCGTCGGCGCGTGTAAGACATTGGCTATAGCGCCTCAGCGCGCCCGCCCGATCATCCGCCCCAGCACGTCTGCCTCGCCCTGACGGCGATGGATCAGGGCCATCGCCGCGTGGCCGAGGATCAGCGCCAGCAGCAGCCAGCCGAGGTTGCCGTGCAGCAGGTTGGCCGGGGCCATCAGCCATTCGATCTTCGGCCCGCTGAAACCGGCCATCAGTTCGATGCCGAAGGCGCTGAACTGGCGTCCGGAGCCGTACTGGCGCAGCAGCGCGAGCAGCGGCACCAGCAGCATCAGCGCATACAGTGCCAGGTGACCGAGCCGCGCCATGGCGTTGAGCGAGGCCGGCCGCCGGCTGCGGTTGGCCAGCGCCCAGAGCAGACGAACCAGCACCAGCGCCATCAGCAGCACGCCGGTGGGCTTGTGCGTGGCCCAGGCGAACTCGTCGAGGCTGGATTCCGCCAGCAGCAGGTGAACGAGGGTGGTGAAGAATTGCCAGCCCAACAGCGCGGCCATGCCCCAGTGCAGGATGCGGCTGACCAGGCCGTAGTGCTGGGCGGAGTCGTGGAGTGACGACATCGTGGTTCCTCTCGAATGTCAGAAGCGGGTGAACACAGGCTCAGGCATAACCCCGGCGCAGCGCCTTGACCTCGATCAAGGCCGGCGGCCGGGGTCATTACCGACCCGGTTCGGCGCACAGGGTGCCGCATGTCACGGGCCGCCGGCCGCGCCCAGATGTAAACAACTGTGTCGACGCCCGGCGCACCGGGCGCCGGCTCAGCGCTCGCGCAGCGCGGCGTGGGCGTCTCGCCACGCCTGCTGCCGGGCATCCTGCCAGATGCGCGCATGCAGGCGCGCCATGCCGTCGGGGTCGTTGAGCAGCCGCCAGCGGGTCGCCTCGACGCTGCCATGCGGGCCGGCGGCGAGGATTTCCGCGAGGCGCGCCTCGCGCAGCGCCTCGGCTGCCGGCACCACCTTGGCGTGGCGGGCCCGGGCCATGGCGCAGACCAGGGCGTTGTACAGCGGGTCGACCGCCGCGCGCAGGAAGCCCTGCTGCAGCGCCCGCGCACTGTTCAACCGTTCGTACTCGGCGGTGCTGCGCAGCTCGCGCGGCACCTGGTGTTCCTCGGGGATGAGGAACAGTCCGGCGCGGCGGGTGGCCAGCCCCGGCGCGGTACGACTGGTTAGCACCGAGACCAGCGGCGAAAGGATCAACGACACCACGATGGGCGCCAGCCACCAGAGAAAATCCGGGTTGAGCCAGGCCACCAGGGCGGTCCAGGCGACGCCGATCAGCACCTGCGAGCCGTGCCGGCGCAGCGCCTCGCTCCAGGGCGTGGCGTCGTCGACGCGCTGCGGCGAATTCCACTGCACCGACCAGCCGAGGAAGGCGGCGGTGACGAACAGGCTGTGGAACAGCATGCGCACCGGCGCCAGCAGCACCGAGCAGAACGCCTCCAGCAGCATCGACAGCAGTACCCGCAGGCGCCCGCCATAGGCCTCGGCGCCCTGGATCCAGATCAGCAGCACGCTGAGCAGCTTGGGCAAAAACAGCAGGATCATGGTCGCGGAGAACAGCGCGATGGCCTCCTCCGGCTGCCAGCGCGGCCACAGCGGGTAGAGCTGGTTGGGCTGCAGGAAATACTCCGGCACCATCAGCGTGTGGATCGCCAGCAGGCCGGTGGACAGCAGCAAAAACAGCAGCCACAGCGGCGCCGACAGGTAGGACATGACGCCGGTGAGGAATACCACGCGGTGCACCGCGTGCATGCCGCGCACCAGGAACAGGCGGAAGTTCATCAGGTTGCCCTGGCACCAGCGGCGGTCGCGCTTGAGCTCGTCGAGCAGGTTCGGCGGCAGCTCCTCGTAGCTGCCCGGCAGGTCGTAGGCGATCCACACCCCCCAGCCGGCGCGGCGCATCAGCGCGGCCTCGACGAAGTCGTGGGAGAGGATCGCCCCGGCGAAGGCGCCGGTGCCCGGCAGCGGCGCCAGGGCGCAGTGCTCGATGAAGGGTTTGACCCGGATGATCGCGTTGTGACCCCAGTAGTGCGACTCGCCGAGCTGCCAGAAGTTGAGCCCGGCGGTGAACAGCGGGCCGTAGACGCTGGTGGCGAACTGCTGCAGGCGCGCGTAGAGGGTGTCCATGCCCGAGGCCTTGGGCGCGGTCTGGATGATGCCGGCGCCGGGGTTGGCCTCCATCAGGCGCACCAGGCGGGTCAGGCATTCGCCGCTCATCACGCTGTCGGCGTCGAGCACCACCATGTAGCGGTAGTTGCTGCCCCAGCGGCGGCAGAAGTCGTCGATGTTGCCGCTCTTGCGCTTCACCCGCCGCCGGCGACGGCGGTAGAAGATCTGGCCGAAGCCCTCCACCTCGCGGCACAGCTCCAGCCAGGCCTGCTGCTCGGCGACGCAGATGTCCGGGTCGTTGCTGTCGCTGAGGATGAAGAAGTCGAAATGATCGAGCTGGCCGGTTTCGCGCAGCGACTCGAAGGTCGCGCGCAGGCCGGCGAACACCCTGGGCACGTGCTCGTTGGCGATCGGCATGACCAGCGCGGTGCGCGCCCGCGGCGAGATCGGCTCGTCGCCGCAGCTGCTGGCCGAGATGCTGTAGCGGTCGCGCCCCTTGAGCAACTGGAGGAAGCCCATCAGCGCGGTCCAGAAGCCCATCGACACCCAGCAGAACAGCAGGGCGAACAGCGCCAGGATGCTGGTCTGCACCAGATACGGCAGGATCTGCCGCGCCGATTCCTGCCAGGGCTGCTCGAACACCAGGCCCAGGTCGACCAGCGACCAGCCCTGGTAGGGCAGCACCGACTTCATGTACCAGGTGGCGACCACCGTCTGCACCAGCATCAGCACCAGCAGCGCGCTGCGCCGCACGGCGGCGACGTGGCGCCAGTGCGCCTCGCTGAAATCCTCGGCCTCGCGGGTGCGCGGTCGCGGCGCCGGCTGCTCGCCCTTCAGGCGGCGCCAGCCGCGCTGCAGAATATTGGTCTGCCAGGGCTCGGGCACCATGCGCGTGCGCTTGATCGGCGGGGTGGAATCGATGGCGGGACGGCCCTGGTGATCCTGCACGATGCGGCAGCCGCGTTCGAGCGCATCCGGCCAGCCGAGCGCCAGGCGCGCCGGCACCGAGTCGAGCAGTTCGCGGGTCTCCCCGAGCGCCTCGGGCGACGCCGGCTCCGGGGTCTGCAGCGCGTGGTGCAACGCGGCCAGGTCGCCGCCCTGCTCGAGCTGGCGCGCCAGTGCCTGCTGGCGCTCGGGGTCGAGCGGCAGTTCGTCGAGGTAATGCTGGATCAGCGTGGCGTCAGGGGAGTTATTCATGGGCAGGCAGCTGATAGCTCCAGGTTTCCGACAGGGGTTTGCCGTCCTCGACCAGGGCGGCGCGCATTTCCACCGGCTGCGCCGGGTCCTTGATCTTGACCCGCAGGGTCAGGCGCCAGCCCCGGCTCACCGGGTTGTAGCGCAGGCTGTTTTCCAGCAGCTCGGCGTTGCCGTCGACGCTGGCCTGCACCGTCGGCGGCGCCTCGGCCTTGCGCTTGGCCAGCCGCGGGCCGACGAAATCCACCAGCAGGGCGGTGCTGCCGTCGGGCTGGCGGATCAGGTTGGCCTGCTTGACGTCGCCCTCCGACAGCCGGGTCTGGCTGACCCAGGCCAGCTGCGGGTCGTGCAGCGCCGCCTCGTCGCGACTGAAGTGCAGACGGTAGGCGATATCCAGCGGCTGGCCGACCGCGGGCAACGTATCGGGGCGCCACAGAGCGACGATGTTGTCGTTGGTCTCGTCGGGGGTGGGAATCTCCACCAGCTCGACGTGGCCCGGGCCCCAGTCGCCGAGGGTCTCGACCCAGGCGCTGGGACGCAGCTCATAGCGGTCGTCGAGATCCTGGTACTGGGCAAAGTCGCGGCCGCGCTGGAGCAGGCCGAAGCCGCGCGGGTTGTCGATGCGGTAGCTGCTGACGTTGAGCCGCTGCGGGTTGTTCAGCGGGCGCCACAGCCACTCGCCGTTGCCGGCGTGGATGGCCAGGCCGTCGGAGTCGTGCAGCTCGGGCCGGTAGTTGGGCCGCGGCCAGGGCTGGTTGGCGCCGAACAGGTACATGCTGGTCAGCGGTGCGATGCCGAGCTTCTCCACCGAGTCGCGCAGATACAGCTTGGCCTCGACGTCGAGCACGCTGTCCGCGCCCGGCTTGATTTCCATGCGGTAGGCGCCGGTGGCGCGCGGCGAGTCGAGCAGCGCGTAGATCACCAGGCTGCGTCGGTCGGCCTGCGGCTGCTCGATCCAGAACTCGCTGAAGCGCGGGAATTCCTCGCCGGACGGCAATGCGGTGTCGATCGCCAGGCCGCGTGCTGACAGGCCGTAGACCTGGCCCTTGCCGACGACGCGGAAGTAGCTGGCGCCGAGCACGCTCATCAGCTCGTCATGCTTGTCCGCCGCGTTCAGCGGGTGGATCACCTTGAAGCCGGCGAAACCGAGGTTCTCCAGTTCGCCGGGCTGCACCGGCAGATCGGCGAAGTCGAACATGGCCGGATCGTAGCGAATCTCGCGCACGCCCTTGGCGGTGACTTCGTTGATCTTCACCGGCAGGTCGAAGTGCATGCCCTGGTGGAAGAAATACAGCTGGAACGGCGTCTTGCCGTCGCGCCAGTGCGCCTGGTCCTCGCGAAAGCGCAGCTTCTGATAGTCGGCGAAGGCCAGCTCGCGCAGCGCCCCCGGCAGATTGCTCTGCGGCGCGTTGTAACCCTCGGCGGCCAGGGCCTTGGCCTTGACCGCCACATCGTCCAGATCGAACGCCCAGCTGTGGGCGGCGAACAGCAGGGGAACCGCCCAGAGGGCCAGCTTGCCGGCCTTGCCCAGACGGGTTGCAGAACAACGACTCATTGACACAGGGCCTCCGGGGCGACACGGATTGACGGGCAGCGGCCGACCCACGGGACGCCGCTGCACGGAAATTGGAATCAGGCGAATGATGCAAAGACAACGCGAGCGCCGTGCAGACGGTCGACCGGACGGCGACGCCCCTGCATGCGCGATTTTTCTGCGCATTATTAGCAGATCGCGGTGCCCGGTACAGGGGCCCGCACAGCTATATTTTCGCCTGCCCGCAGCGCCCGCTCAGTCGCGCGGCAGCAGCTCGAAGCGCGCCTCCTGCACGGTGGCCGAATCCAGCCCGAGCTGCACGCGGAAAGTCCCCGGTTCGCTGATGTAACGCAGCTCGGCATCGAAGAAACGCAACATGCTCTCGTCGATCTCGAAGCTCAGCTCGCGCGCCTCGCCTGCTTCCAGCTTGACCCTGCGAAAATCCTTGAGTTCCTTGACCGGGCGGATCACCGAGGCGGCCTCGTCGTGCAGATACAGCTGCACCACCGTGGCGCCGGCGCGCGGGCCGCGGTTGTGCAGGGTGACGCTGACCTGGATCTTCTCTCCCGGGCGCAGGCGCTCGGCGGACAGCCGCGGCGGCGACAGCGAGAAGTCGCTGTAGCTCAGGCCGTAGCCGAACGGATAGAGCGGGCCGTTGCGCTCCTCGAAGTACTGCGAGGTGTAGTTGCCGGGATCCCCGCCGTACGGCCGGCCCAGGCGCAGGTGGTTGTAGTAGGTGGGGATCTGCCCCACCGAGCGCGGGAAGGAGATCGGCAGCTTGCCCGCCGGGTTGTGCGCGCCGAACAGCACGTCGGCGATGGCGTGGCCGCCCTCGATGCCGCTGTACCAGGTCTCGAGTATGGCGTCGGCGTTGGCCTGCTCCCAGCCCAGGGACAGCGGCCGGCCATTCATCAGCACCAGCACCAGCGGCTTGCCGGTGGCCTTGAGCGCGCGCAGCAGGGCCTGCTGGCTGTCCGGCAGGTCCAGGCGGGTGCGGCTGGAGGACTCGTGCGACATGCCGCGGGCCTCGCCCACCGCGGCGACTATAACGTCGGCCTGCTGCGCCACGCGCACCGCCTCGTCGAGCATGGCCGCCGGGCTGCGCGCGTCCTGCACCACCTCCGGGCGGTCCCAGTTGAGGTGGTTGAGGTACTCGACCACCCGCGCATCGTCGGTGACGTTGGCGCCGCGCGCGTACAGCAGCTGGCCCTGGCCGCCGAGCGCGGCTGCCATGCCCTGGCGCAGGGTCACCGCCTGTTCGGCGCGGCCGGCCGCCGACCAGCTGCCGAGCATGTCCACCTGGGAGTCGGCCAGCGGACCGATCAGGGCGATGCGCCTGTCCTTGCGCAGCGGCAGGGTGGCGTCGCGGTTTTCCAGCAGCACCAGGGCGTCGCGCGCCATCGCCCGCGCCGCGGCGCGGTGCAGACGGTTTTCGGCGTAGACCTCGGCAGGATCGTCGGCGGCGCGGCCGATGCGCCGGAACGGATCGTGGAACAGGCCGAGGTCGTACTTGGCGCCCAGCACCGCGGCCACCGCCTCGTCGAGCAGCGCCTCGTCCACCTCGCCGCTGCGCACCAGGCCGGGCAGTTCCTCGAGGTAGAGGCTGTCGGCCATGCTCATGCCGATACCGGCCTTGAGCGCCAGGCGCGCGGCCTCGCGGCCGTCGGCGGCGACGCCGTGGCGGATCAGCTCGGAGATGGCGCCGTGGTCGCTCAGCACCACGCCGCGAAAGCCCCAGTCGCGACGCAGCAGGTCGCGCAGCAGCCAGCTGTTGGCCGATGCCGGCACGCCGTTGATCGCGTTGAGCGCCACCATCACCCCGCCGGCGCCGGCCTCCAACGCCGCGCGGTAGGGCGGCAGGTAGTCCTGGTGCATGCGCAGCGGGCTCATGTCGACCACGTTGTAGTCGCGCCCGCCCTCCACCGCTCCGTACAGGGCGAAGTGCTTGACGCTGGCCATGATGCGCTGCGGATCGCTCGGCGCGACGCCCTGGAAGCCGCGCACCATGCGCGCGGCGATCCGCGAGACCAGCTGCGGGTCCTCGCCGAAGCCTTCGGAGGTGCGCCCCCAGCGCGGGTCGCGGGAAATGTCCACGGTGGGCGCGAAAGTCATGTCCAGGCCGTCGGCGCTGGCTTCCAGCGCCGCGATGCGGGCGCTGTTCTCGATCGCCTCGAGGTCCCAGCTGGAGGCCAGGCCGAGGCCGATGGGAAAGGTGGTGCGATGGCCGTGGATCACGTCGTAGGCGAAGAACAGCGGGATGCCCAGGCGGCTGCGCAGCGCGGCCTGCTGCATCGGCCGGTTGTCCTGGCGGGTCACCGAGTTGAAGGTGCCGCCGATGCGCCCGGCGGCGATCTCCTCGCGGATGCGCGCGGCGCTCATGTCGCCGCCGATGCTGATCAGGCGCAGCTGGCCGATCTTCTCCTGCAGGCTCATGCGTGCGATCAGCTCACTGATCAGCGCCTCGCGCTCGGCCACCGGCGGCGCCGCGAGGAGCAGGCCGGGTGCGGCGATCAGGGTGGCGAACAGCAGGTGGCGCAGGCGTTTCATCGAGGGCGGCATCCGGGCGCAAGGGCTGGGCAAAATTGCCGCCACGATACTCCGACTCCAAGCGGCGCGCGCCGGGGGCGGGGAAAAATTCCGCGCTTGCACAAAGTTGCGCTTTTTCGCCCCCGGGGGCTGGCGAGGCGGCAGCGGCGGCGTAGCATGGCGGCATCAGCGGAGATGACGATGGCGCAACTCGATCACTTGCAGGTCTTCCAGAGCATGAGCCGCTCGGCCAATGCGCGTCTGCACGCCCTCGCCGAGCTGGGCCAGGGCCTGGCGGTGGCGCGCTGGAGCAATGCCCACGACGCCCGCGACTACCTGGCGCCCAGCCATCACACCCTGTCCTGCTACCTGGCCGGCGGCACCGGCACCTTCCGCCGCGAGCGACCGGGTGCCAAGGGCGCGCCGGACAAGCTGTGCATCCTGCCGGCTGAGCACCAGTCGGCCTGGATCATCAACGGCGAGATCCAGTTGGCCCACCTCTATGTCGAGCAGGAGCGCTTCGCCCTCGGCGCGGTCGCCCTGCTCGACCGCGAACCGCGCAGCCTGCAACTGGAGGAGGCGACCTTTCTCGAGGACGCCGCGCAAGCCAGGCGTTTTCGCCGGCTCTGTGCGCTCGACTGGCAGGAGCCGGGCGAGCGCCTGCTGGCCAGCAGCCTGGCCCACGAGCTGCTCGATCATGCCCTGCTCACCCAGGTCGGCCTGCGCCACGGCCTGCGCCTGAAGGGCGGCCTGGCGCCTGCCCTGCGCAAACGCCTGCGCGACTTTATCGAGCAGCACCTGGCCGAGCCGCTGCCGCTGGGCCAGTTGGCCGCGCTCTGCGCGCTGTCGGAATACCACTTCGCGCGCATGTTCCAGGCCAGCTTCGGCCTGCCGCCGCACCGCTACGTGCTGGCCCGGCGCCTGGCCCGCGCCTGCCACTTGCTGCGCCAATCGGCACTGCCGCTGGGCGAGGTCGCCCTGGCCTGCGGCTTCGCCAGCGCCAGCCACTTCAGCAATCGCTTCCGCCAGGCCCTGGGCGCGACGCCGGGGCAGTACCGCGCCGCCTTCGAGCCCTGAGCCGACTGCACGTCGGCAATCGCCTCGCGGCGTCTGCTAATCGCGCCGCGGCTGTGCGAAAATCTGCGGCTTTGCATTGCCGCGGCCGAGTCATGCGCCTATCACCTGCGTCCCCGGGGTTTCGCTGATGCCCCTGGATATTCACCAGCTGCGCCAGGAGGACTGGCGCTCCGAGTTCGGCGCCGGCGACCTGCGCCGCGGCATCGCCTACGCCGAGGAAAAGCGCAGCAAGCTGCTCAGCCTCAAGGACAACAGCCTGCTGGCCAGCTGCCGCGGCGCGGTCGGGCACACCTACCAGCAGCGCATCACCCTGCACCCCTATGGCCGCCGCTGGAGCGTCACCGGCCACTGCAACTGCCCGGTGGGCTTCAACTGCAAGCACGTGGTCGCCGCCCTGCTCACCCTGGAGGCGCAACAGCGCGGCGGCGGCGATCTGTCCGAGATCATCGTGGCGACCAAGGAAGTGGCCGAGCAGCGCCTCGAAGGCATCGCCCCGACCCCGCAGCTGAGCCTCGGCAGCCAGGTGCGCGTGCATTTCGACGCGCGCAAGGGGCGCATGCAGGAGCAGACCCAGCACCGCGCCGCGCTGGCCTTCGATTACGCCGGGCACCGGGTGTTCGGCAAGCCGGCCAAGGATCTGGTCAAGCGCCTCGATGCCGACACCAACCTGCGCCTGATCCGCGACGCGCAAGCGGAGGCGGCGCTGCGCAAACGCCTGGAAGGCCTCGGCCTGCAGGTGGCGCTACGGCAGAGCGAGGCGCTGCCGGCCGAGGCCGGCGAGCCGTTCGAGCTGGACAGCGAGCGCGACTGGCTGGATTTCGTCCAGCAGCAGCTGCCGCAGCTGCGCGCCGAGGGCTGGCAGATCCACATGCGCCCGGACTTCCAGTACAACCTGGCGGAGGTCGACGACTGGTACGCCGAGGTCGAGGAAGACCCACAGCAGAACTGGTTCGACCTGGAGCTGGGCATCGAGGTGGAGGGGCAGCGCCTGAGCCTGCTGCCGATCCTGCTCCAGGCCATCCGCCGTACGCCCTGGCTGCTGGCCCCCGAGACGCTGGCCCAGCGCGCCGACGAGGACCGCCTGCTGGTCAGCCTGCCGCAGGGCGGCAAGCGCATCGCCCTGCCCTTCGCCCGCTTGAAGCCGCTGCTGGCCACCCTCGGCGAGCTGTATTTCCGCGACCCCGGCGAGGATGTAGGCCGCCTGCGCCTGGGCCGCGCCGACGCCGCGCGCCTGGCCGAGCTGGCCGCCGGCCCGGCACTGAGTTGGCAGGGCGGCGACGAACTGCGCGGCTTCGCCCAGCGCCTGCAGCAACTGCAGAGCCGCGAGGTGGTCGCCCCCGAGGGCTTGCGCGCCGAGCTGCGGCCCTACCAGCTGCAGGGCCTGAACTGGATGCAGACCCTGGCCGAGCTGCGCGTCGGCGGCGTGCTGGCCGACGACATGGGTCTGGGCAAGACCCTGCAGACCCTGGCGCATATCCTCTGCGAGAAACAGGCCGGGCGCCTGAGCCAGCCGGCGCTGATCGTCATGCCCACCAGCCTGATTCCCAACTGGCAGGACGAGGCCGCGCGCTTCGCCCCCGAGCTGCGCGTGCTGGCCCTGCACGGCGCCAGGCGCCGCGCGCTGTTCGAGGAGATCGAAGCGCACGACCTGATCCTCACCACCTACGCCCTGCTGCCGCGCGACCTCAAGGCGCTGAACCGGCATGCCTATCGCCTGCTGATCCTCGACGAGGCGCAGAACATCAAGAACCCGCGCAGCAAGGCGGCCACCGCCGCCGGCCAGGTGCGCGCCGAGCTGCGCCTGTGCCTGACCGGCACGCCGCTGGAAAACCACCTGGGCGAGCTGTGGTCGCTGTTCCACTTCCTCATGCCCGGCTGGCTGGGCGACGCCAAGGCCTTCACCCGCGACTACCGCACGCCGATCGAGAAACGCGGCGACGCCCAGCGCCTGGCCCACCTGGTCGGGCGCATCCGCCCCTTCCTGCTGCGCCGCAACAAGGAACAGGTGGCCCGCGAGCTGCCGCCGAAGACCGAGATCACCCACTGGGTCGAGCTGACCCAGCTGCAGCGCGACCGCTACGAGACCCTGCGCCTGGCGATGGATCAGAAGGTGCGCGCGGAGATCGCCCGCCAGGGCCTGGCGCGCAGTCATATCGTCATCCTCGAGGCGCTGCTGCGCCTGCGCCAGAGCTGCTGCGACCTGCGCCTGCTGGGCGACGGCGCGGCCGAGCTGAGCGCCGCCGACTCAGGCAAGCTCAGCGCCCTGCTGGAGATGCTCGAGGAACTGGTGGACGAAGGCCGCCGGGTGCTGCTGTTCTCCCAGTTCACCTCGATGCTGGCGTTGATCGAGACGGAGCTGGCGGCGCGGCAGATCGCCTACGCCAAGCTCACCGGTAGCACCCAGGACCGGCGCACGCCGGTGCAGCGCTTCCAGGCCGGGGAGTTCCCGGTGTTTCTGATCAGCCTCAAGGCCGGCGGCAGCGGCCTCAACCTGACCGCCGCCGACACTGTGATCCACTTCGATCCCTGGTGGAACCCGGCCGCCGAGGCCCAGGCCAGCGACCGCGCCTACCGCATCGGCCAGGACAAGCCGGTGTTCGTCTACAAGCTGATCGCCCGCGGCAGCGTCGAAGAGAAGATCCAGCAGCTGCAACAGGCCAAGGCCAGCCTGGCCCAGGGCGTGCTGGAGGGCGGCAGCCAGGGTCAGTGGCAGCTGAACGAGGCCGACCTGGCGGCGCTGTTCGCCCCGCTCGACTAGCAGGCCGTTGAAAAACGTAGGCGAGGCAGCCAGTGCAAGGCAATAACAGGCGAAAAAGCGGAGTTTACGAGCTGTAAATGAGCATTTTGAGCCTGTTTTTAACGCAGCAATGGCAACGCAGGTAGTTTTTCAACAGCCTGCTAAAGGCCCTGGCCCTTGTCGTCGCAGGGTGGATCACGCTTTATCGATCCACCATGGCGCCGGCATAGGTGGATGCAAAGAGCCTGATCCACCCTACGCCTCAATCGGAGGTGTCGTCGCGCTCGGCTTCGGCATCGGCGCGGTTGCGCGCCTTGCCGCGCGCCGCCGGGGCGGCCACCGCCGGGTAGCGGGCCGAGGCATAGCGCACCACCAGAATCGCCAACGCCAGCAGCAGGATGGCGCCGGACACCATCACCACGCCCCAGTCCGGCTTGTGGTTGTGCGAGATGTCGGAGATCAGCAGGCGGGTCAGCGCGGTGATGGCCACATAGATCATGAAGCGGATCGGCATGTGGTTGGTCTTGAAGTAGATCCCCACCATCGCCGCCAATTCCAGGTAGATGAACAACAGCAGGATGTCGTCCACCGTGATCTGGCCGTTGTCGAGCATGCCGATAAAGGTCATCACCCCGCCCCAGGCGGTGATCGCGCCGATGGCGAACAGCGCCAGGTAGTGGAAGGCCTCCATCAGCAGGTTGCCCAAGGATTCGGCCAGGCCATGCATGCCCGCGCGCAGACGTTCCGCCCAATTCATCGTGTCACTCCCCAAAGCCTGGCATGACGGCCCGGACATCCGACATGGATGCCCGCCCCCAGCGATCATGCAGGAAAAACACCAGCCTCAGGATGATGCCGGCGGACGCGCAAAAGGCACAGGCGCAGATTGCCGCAGGCGCGCTACAACAGCCAGCCGAGCCCCCCGGCGGCCAGCAGCGGCGCGGCGGCCGGCAGCGCCCAGCGCAGGCGCCAGGCCAGCAGGGCGACCAGCAGCAAGGCGGCGAGCATCAGTTGGCACAGCCACAGCAGCGCACCGATCTCGCCGCCCTGGCTCAGGCTGCACAGCCCCAGGGCGAGGCCGAAGCACAGCGCCGCAGCCAGGCGCAGGCCGCGCTGGCGCACGCGCCCCGGCTCGCCGCCGAGCAGCGGCTTGTGGTGACGCGGCATGGCCAGGCACAGGGCGAGCATGCCGAGATAGGCCAGGGCGAAGGCGAGCAACATCACAGCGCCTCCCCGGCCGGCTTGCGCGGCGCAGGCACCGGCCTGGCCAGCGGTTGCGCGCCCAGGCGCCAGGCGCACAGGGCGCAGAGCAGGCCGGCGAGCAGCAGGAACGCGTCGACCCCGGCCAGCGCCCAGTCGCCGCGCGCCAGGCTGGCCAGCAGATGGCCCTGCGGCGCGAGCAGCGCCGACAGCAGCGGCAGGCCGAGGGCCAGCAGCGCGCCGAGGCGCAGTTGCCGGCGCAGCAGCTGCGCGCTGTGCCGTTGCCACACGGCCCACAACGCCAGCAGCGCCCAGCTGGCGACGAACACCCAGGCCTCGGCGCTGGCCCGCGCCGCGAGGTCGTCCGGCAGCAGGCGATTGCCCCACAGCAGCGCCAGGCTGGCCAGCGGCAGGCCGGCGAACACCGCGCCGTTGAGCGCCCGCACCAGGCCGATGCCAGGCCCGCCGCGGGCCGCGCGCTTGCTCAGCCAGACCCGGCTACCGGCCACCAGCATGGCGCAGCCGGCCAGGCCCAGCAGCAGGTAGAGGCCGCGCACCAGGGCGCCGCCGAATTGCGCCATATGCAGGCCGACCAGCCACAGGTAGGCGCCGTAGCCGGCCGGCGCGCGCTGCGCGTGGAGCAACTCGCCGCTGCTGGCATCGAAACTCAGGGTGTCGGCCGGGATGGCGATGCGCGAGCGATCGGCGCGACGGATCTCCACCACCGCCGAGGCGTCGTCCGGGTGGTGCACGCTGATCCGCCCCGGCTCGCCACCCTGCCAGTGGTCGCGCGCGCGCTCGATCAGTAGGTCGAGGGAAACCGGCGCCGGTGCCGGACGCTGCAGCTCCTCGCGGTGATAGCCGCCCATCACCTCGCTGAAGAAGTGCTCGATGTCGCTCTTGTAGGCCACCTGGGCGCCGGCCGGCATATAGGAGGCGACGAAGACTGCCACGCCGGTGTAGGCCAGCACCAGGTGGAAGGGCAAGCCGGCGACGCCGAACAGGTTGTGCGCATCCAGCCAGGCGCGCTGGCCGTTGGCGGCCGGGCGCAGGGTGAAGAAATCCTTGAAGATGCGCCGGTGGATGATCACCCCGGAGACCAGCGCCACCAGCATGAACATGCCGGCCAGGCCGACCAGGTAGCGCCCGGCCATGCCGCCGTGCAGCTCGTAGTGCAGCTTGAAGAAGAAGTCGCCGCCCTGGGTCTCGGGCAGGGGTTGCAGGCTGTGCGGGGCGAAGGCGCGGCGCTCGATGCGCTCGCTGCCGTCCACTTCCCAGGCCAGCTGCCAGAAGGGCTCGCGCGCGCTCGGCGGCACCATCCAGAAGGCATGCAGCCGGTCCGCGACGTTGCCCTGCAGCCAGCCGCGCAGCTGCTCGGCGCTCAGCGTGGCCGCCTGCGGCCGGTGCAGCGCCGGACGCATCCAGCGCTCCAGCTCCTTGTCGAAGCAGGCCACAGTGCCGCTGAACAGGATGACGAACAACAGCCAGCTGGGCAGCAGACCGCCCCAGGTGTGCAAACCGGCCATGGATTGACGCAGGCTCATGGGCGCGCTCCGAACTCGGCGGGGAGGAAGGCGGCCAGGCACAGCAACAGCGCCAGCCCGAGCGGCAGCGACCAGGCGCGCAGGGCGCTGCGCGCGGCGAACACGTAGATCACCGCGGCGGTCCACACGGCGAAGCACAGCAGGCTGGCGAACACCACGCGGTCGGCGCGCGCCAGCGGCAGGTAGACGGCGAAGAACGCGGTAAAACCGTAGGCCAGGGCATAACCACCGAACAGTGCGGCCAGTATTCGCGAGGCGATGCTCCAGGGGGTCGGGGAAGGTTGCTTGCTCACGGTCGGCTCGTTGTTCGCTGATCGGGCTGGGGCCGGCGCCCGCAGGACGGGCGCCGAGCTTGAGTAATGTAAACAGTCTGTATGGCGACGCCATATTAGTGAGAAGTGTTTTTATTTGAAATATCAGTCGTAAAAATGGCCGCCGCCTGGCGGCCTTTTCCACTTACCAGCTGTAACTGGCGCTGGCAGTCAGGGTGCGGCCGTAGCCGTAGTAGCAGGTCACCTCGCTGCAGGAGGTGTCGTACTCCTTGTCCAGCAGGTTGCTGGCGTTGAGCGCCAGGCGCATGCCGTCCAGCTGGTAGTGCAGGCTGGCGTCGACCAGGCTGTAGGCCTCGGACTCGACGCTGACGATGGGCTCCAGGGCCGGGTTGAACGCCCGCGCGGCGTTGCGCCCGGTGTGCCGGCTCTCGCCGACGTATCGCACGCCGATGCCGCCGCCCAAGCCCTTGAGCGCACCGCTCGGCTGGGTGTAGTCGAGCCAGGCGCCGGCCGAGTCGCGCGGCGTGCGCGGCAGGCGGCTGTCCTCCTCCCAGGGGTTGGGGCTCTTGCTGACGAAGGCGTCGGTGTAGCTGTAGAAGGCGGTCAGGTCCAGGCCTTCGGCCAGGCTGGCCAACGCCTCGATCTCGACGCCGCGCGAGTTGACCTCGCCCACCTGACGGCGCAGGTTGCGCCCCGGATCGCTACTGGAATCGTTGAGCACGTAGTCCTGCTTGGTCAGGTCGAACAGTGCCAGGCTGACGAAGCTGCGCGCGCCCTCGGGCTGGTACTTCACCCCGACCTCGTACTGCTTGCCGCGCTCCGGGTCGAAGGGCTTGCCGCTCAGGCTGTCGCTGCCGCTGACCGGGTTGAACGACTCGCTGTAGCTGACATAGGGCGCCAGGCCGTTGTCGAACAGGTAGACCAGTCCGGCACGGCCGCTGAAGGCCTCGCTGGTGGCCCTGCTGTCGGCGCGCAAGGCGTCGTCAGTCTGGTTCACCGCCCAGTCGTAGCGGCCGCCGAGCAACAGCCGCCAGTGCTCGCCCAACTCGAGCTGATCCTGCAGGTAGAGGCCGGTCTGGCGCACCAGCAGGCTCTGCTTGCGGTCGATCCCCGGCGGCGCCACCGGCCGGCCGTACTGCGGGTCGAGCAGGTCCAGCGGCGGCACCGCGGCGCCGTAGTAGGCCGCCTCGTTGGAGCGGCTGCGGCGCCAGTCGAGGCCGAGCAGCAACCTGTGCTGGACGCTGCCGGTGGCGAAGCTGGCCTCGGCCTGGTTGTCCACGCCCCAGCCGCTCATGTGCTCGTCCTGAATGCCGGCGTTGCGCAGCAGGGTGCGACCGTCGGACGGCAGCACGGCGTAGGCATTGATATAGCGGTAGTCGAGGTCGACGTCGTCGTAGCGCAGGTTCTGCCGCAGGGTCCAGGTGTCGTCGAGACGGTGCGACAGCTGATAGCCGACCGAATAGTAGCTGCGCTGGAAGTCGTTGAAGTCCGGCTCGCCATCGAAGAAGTCGGCGTCACGGTCGTAGGGCAGATTGAAGGCCTCGCGCAGGTAGGGCGAGAAGTGCGTGCTGAAGCCGTAGCGCCCTTCGTCCTTCTGGTAGGCGGCCTGCAGGGTCAGCTCGGTGTCGGCGTTCGGGCGCCAGGTCAGGCTCGGCGCCAGCAACTGGCGCTGCATGCCGGTCTTGTCGACCTGGGCATTGGCGTCGTTGCCGAGCATCACCACGCGGTAGAGCAGCCTGCCGTCGTCCGTCAGCGGCCCGCTGAAGTCGCCGGCCAGTTCCGCCAGGTCGTCGCTGCCGGCGCGCACGCGCACTTCGTTGTGCGCGGTCTCGCTAGGCCGCTTGCTCACCAGGTTGACGATGCCGCCCGGCTCGGCCTGGCCGTAGAGCACCGAGGCCGGGCCGCGCAGCACCTCGATACGTTCCAGCGCCCAGCTGTCCAGACGCGGCAGGCCATAGGTGCTGGCCGGTTGCACCAGGCCATCGCGGAAGACCCGGGTCTTGGCGTCGAAACCGCGGATGCTGAACCAGTCGTAACGGGTGTCGAAGCCGTAGGGCACGCTGATGCTCGGGGTGTAGCGCAGCGCCTCCTCGAGGGTGGTGACGCCGCGCGCGTCCATCTGCTCGCGACTGATCACGCTGATCGCCTGCGGGGTTTCCAGCAGCGGCGTGTCGGTCTTGGTGGCGGTGGCGCTACGAGTGGCGACATAGCTGCCGACCGGCCCATTGGCGCGCTCGGCAAGCTGGGCGGTGACGGTCTGGCTCTGCAGCTCGAGACTGCCGGACGCCGCCCGCGGCGCCGGCTCCAGGCGATAGGCGCCCTGCCCGTCCGCCACCACGCGCAGGCCGCTGCCGGCCAGCAGCTGGGCGAAGCCCTGCGCCACCCCGTATTCGCCCTGCAGACCGGAACTGCTGCGGCCGCGGGTCAGCGCCGGGTCGAAACTGAGCAGCACGCCGGACTGGCGGGCGAACTCGGTCAGCGCCGCCTCCAGGCCGCCGGCACCGATCTGGTAGGACTGTGCGGCCCAGGCCACAGGCGCCGCGGGCGACAACGCCAGCGGCAGGCTTAGACTCAGCAGCGCGGCGCGTACGGCACGCGCCAGGGGCTGGGGACGACGAACAACGCGGGGCATGACGACTCCTTCGGCATAGCGTTAGGTAACGATTGCCTGGGAAGCCGGACGAACGCGAAAAACCTGCAAAGGAATCTGCGAATTATTTTCATGCAGCCTGCAGACTGACCCAGAAACGGGTGCGATAGACCACCCGCACCGGCAGAGTGCGGGCCAGCATCGCCAGTACACGGTCGCCGTCGTCCAGTGGGAAGACCCCGGAGATGCGCAACCCGGCCACCTCCGGGGCGCAGCGCAGCACACCCGGTCGCTGGCGCCCCAGCTCGGCGAGAAACTCCGCCAGCGGCATGTCGTGGGCCACCAGCAGGCCGTCTGCCCAGCGCCCGCGGTCGACATCGGCGGCGCCCAGCGCTTGCAGCGCGCCTTCGCTCAGCCTTACCCGCTGCCCGGCCTCGACCCGCTGCGTCACGCCGCCCCACGGCCGTGCCTCGACCGTACCCTGATACACCGACAGTTCGCAGGTATCCGCCTGCTGACGCACCTGAAAGCGCGTGCCGAGGGCGCGCAGCAGGCCCTGCTCGGTACTCACCAGGAACGGTCGACCGAGCGGATCAGCGGCGGTCTGCACCAGGATCTCGCCCTGGTACAGCTGGATCAGCCGGCGCTCGGCGCCATAGTGGATATCCAGCGCGGTATCGCTGTTGAGGTGCAGGGTGCCGCCGTCGGCCAATTGCAGGCGGCGGCGTTCGCCGGTGCCGGTGCGCTGTTGCGCCAGCAACGGCTGCCAGGGCTGCAGGTGCTGGCCCAGCACCCCCGCGGCCACCAGGGTGCCGAACAGGCCCAGTTGCTTGAGGCTGCGCCGCCGCTGGCGATCCACCTGCGCACCGGCCAGCGCATGGCGAGCCAGCGGCGCGGACAACCCGGCAAACGGCTGGCCCAGTTGCTCCAGGCGCTGCCAGGCCTGCTCGTGCTGCGGATCGGCCGCCCGCCAGTCGGCGCACAACCGCCACTCCTGCGCCGTAGCGGTTCCCGAGGACAGCCGCACGCGCCAGGCGATGGCCTGCTGCACCACCTCGTCCAGCGCGCTCATGGGTAAGCCACCCGGTAACAATGGGCGAAGGCCTGGGTCATGTACTGCTGGACGGAACTGACCGACAGGCCCAGGCGTTCGGCGATCTGCGGGTAGGTCAGGCCGTCCAGTTGCGACAGCAGGAAGGCTTCGCGCACCGCCGGCCTGAGTCCGTCGAGCAGGCGGTCGATGGCCACCAGGCTTTCCATGACCAGCGCCTGGCTTTCCGGCGAGGGCACCTGCGGTTCGGGCAACTGCGCCAACGCCTCCAGATAGGCACGCTCCAGGCTGGCGCGACGGTAATGATCGATCAGCAGGCCGCGCGCCACCGTGGCGAGAAAGGCCCGCGGCTCGCGTACCGCTGGTGCCTCGCGCTGCAGCAGCAGGCGCACGAAGGCGTCCTGGGCCAGATCGGCCGCCTGCTGCGGGCAGCCCAGGCGCTGCCGCAGCCAACCGAGCAGCCAGCCGTGATGGCCGCGATAGAGCGTGGCGAGGGAGTCGTTCGAAGCGGAGTGGGCCATCGCTGGAATGTTCCGAGAGACAGTAAAGAGCGAATGCGAATATATTGCATTTGAAAAATACTGTCACTCTGCCTTATCGCGCGGCACGGCCCTTTCAGGCCCCGAGGGGGCCAAGACATGACTTACCGCGAATGCCGAGCTATTCAATGCTGGCCAAACGGCAGCGAGTTCTTTATGCTCGCCAGCACTGTACAAATAACCAGTTAAAAACTGATCGACACGCATGAAGGCAGACGAGGTGATGAATGGCCGTCGAAGTGGTGTACCGCAGCAGCCGCGATCCGGAGCGCTTGTTTATGGATAAGGCCGAAGCCGACCGTCACGACAAGATGCTGGAACTGGCCGAGCGCCTCAGCCAGGTGCTGCACAAGGCGGTGCCGTCGCTGAGCGAGGAACAGGGCGAGGAGCTGGGCATCTTCATGGCGAAGAATCGCGAGGTCTTCGCCAAGGCGTTCAAGAGCCAGCCCGATGCCCTCGACGAGCTGGAAAGCGACGCCGCCGACGAGTGACCCTATCCCCCTGGCCCCGCCGTCCGCCCTGGACGCGGGGCTTTTTTCATAGCATCAAGCCGCTCCGCCGCTATCGCTCGCCCGGTACTGCGCCGCGGCGCGTTCCAGCCAGGCCGGCAGTTCGCGCCGGCGCACGCCTTCGCGCTGCGCCCGGGCCAGCTGCTCGAGCATGTACTGGCGCATCGGCGCGTCGCCTGCGGCCAGCGACAGCGCCAGGTCGCGGTCGCTCCACCGGCGGATGCACCGATACAGCCACCAGTGGAAGTACAGCCCGGCGGCCGTGGTGACGACGATGATGAAGTAGTCCATGGCATGCCTCCTCGCCCGCCACGCTAATCCAGCGGCGCCGCGGCGCCAAGTGCAGGATTGCCGCAGGGTCATGGGCTAGGCTCTGAGCGAGGAGGCACAGCATGATCCAGTGCAAACGGGTTTATCTCGGCGCCGCCGCGGGCGACGGCCGCCGCGTGCTGGTCGACCGCCTGTGGCCGCGCGGCCTGGCCAAGGAAAAGCTGCAGCTGGACGCCTGGCTGCCGCAGGTGGCGCCCACCAGCGCACTGCGCAAGGCCTTCGGTCATAAGATCGGCGCCTTCGCGGATTTTCGCCGCGCCTATCTGCAGGAACTGGCCGGCCATCCCGAGCACTGGCAACAGCTGCTGCACTGGGCCGCAGACGGCCCCCTGACCCTGCTCTATGCCGCCCGCGACGAGGCGCACAACAACGCCCGGGTGCTGGCGGAGTTTCTCGAGGACGAGCTGGAGCGCCATGGCACACCGAGCTCGCCGGTGTGCTATCGGGGTGAGTTCGACGGCGCTTGAGTTCAATCCGGCTGCTGCAGCGCCTCGACCAGCGCCTTGAGAAAGCGCGCTGCCTCGCCGCCGGTGACCGCGCGGTGGTCGAAGGTCAGCGACAGCGGCAGGATCGGGTGCACCACCACCTGACCATCGACCGCCACCGGCTCGTCGCGGATGCCGCCGGCGCCGATGATCGCCACCTGCGGCGGCACCACCACCGGGTTGGCGTAGCGGCCGAACAGGGTGCCGAAGTTGGACAGGGTCAGGGTCGCGCCCATCATCTCCTGCGGCGGAATGGAGCGTGCGCGCACGTCGGCGCGCAGGCGCGCGACGCCCTCTTTCAGATCCTCGGCACTGCGCGCGCCGACATTGCGCAGCACCGGCACGAACAGGCCGTCGGGGGTATCCACGGCTATCCCCAGGTCGAGCTGGGCATGGCGCCTGATCGACAAACCCTTGCCGTCGAACCAGCTGTTAAGCACCGGCTCCGCCGCGCAGGCCACCGCGATGGCCTGGGCGATGCGCACCAACGGGTCGCGCGCCTCGCGCCAGCGATGCAGGTCGGCGTCGCCGACTATCACCACCGGCACCACCTCGGCATGCGCGCGCGCCATGTTCAGCGCCATGCTGCGCCGCACGCCGCGCAATTTCTCGCCGCCGAAACGCTCGCGCGCGCCCTGGCTGGCGCCCTCGACGTCGGCGCGGGTGATCAGGCCGTCGGCGCCGCTGCCCGGCACGGTGGCCAGGTCGACGCCGAGCTGGCGCGCCAGCTGGCGCACCGCCGGCGTGGCGCGCGGCGCCAGGTGTTCGCGGGTGCTCGGCGCGGCACCGACGAAAAAGCTGTCCGCGCCGGCCTCGCCACCGCCCTCCAGGCGCCCGACCACCGTGCCGGCGTCGGCTTCACCCTCGTAGGCAGCCAGCGGCTCGCCGACATGCAGGATGTCGCCCTCCCTGCCGAAGGTCTTGACCAGCACCCCGTCATAGGGCGCAGGGATATCGACTATGGCCTTGGCGGTTTCCACCGACACCAGCAACTGGTCGGCCTTGACCTGGTCGCCGGCCTTGACGTGCCACTCGACGATCTCGGCTTCCTGCAGGCCCTCGCCCAGGTCGGGCAGTTTGAAATATTTCATCGTGGTGCTCCTTGGGTCTTCTGCTCGTCTAGACCCTCTCCCCCGGCCCCTCTCCCGCATGCGGGAGAGGGGAGCAAAAGACGCACGCGCCAGAATCCACGTCGCGGCCGGCCCCCTCTCCCATTAATGGGAGAGGGCTGGGGAGAGGGCAGCCCCTAGGCATAGTTCAACACCGTCTCGCAGGCGGCGAGGATGTCCTCGACGCCAGGGATATACAGCTGCTCCAGGCGATACAGCGGCGGCGGAATATCCGGCGCAGCGACCCGCTGGATCGGCGCCTGCAGGTCGAGCAGCGCACGCTCGTACAGGCTGGCGGCGATTTCCGCGCCGACCGCGCAGCTCTTCGGCGCCTCGTGGACGATCACGCAGCGCCCGGTCTTGCGCACCGAGGCCTCCAGGGTGTCGAGGTCCAGCGGCTTGACGCAGGCGACGTCGATCACCTCGGCCGCGATGCCACGCTCGGCCAGCCGGTCGGCGGCCTGCAGCGTCTCGTGCACGCTCGCACCCCAGCTGATCAGGGTCAGGTCGCTGCCTTCGCGCAGGGTAAAGCAACTGTCCAGCGGCAGGCGCTTGCCATCGTCGGCCAAGGGTTGCGGGTTCATCCGGTACAACCGGGTGGGTTCGAGGAACACCACCGGGTCGGGGTCGTCGATGGCGGCCAGCAGCAGGCCGTAGGCGCGCGCCGGCGAAGACGGCATGACCACGCGCAGGCCGGGGATATGCGCCAGCAGCGCCTCGGTGCTCTCGCTGTGGTGCTCCGGCGCGCGAATCCCGGCGCCCATCGGCGTGCGCAACACCAGCGGGCAGCTGAGGCGGCCGCGGGTGCGGTTGCGCATCCGGCTGGCGTGGCAGATCAGGTGATCCAGGGCCGGATAGATGAAGCCCATGAACTGGATCTCCAGCACCGGCTTGAGCCCCTGCGCGGCCATGCCGACGCCGAGCCCGGCGATCATGGTCTCGGCCAGGGGGGTGTCGATCACCCGCTTGAAGCCGAACGCCTCGCGCAGCCCGGCGGTGGCGCGGAACACCCCACCGTTGACGCCGATGTCCTCGCCCAGCAGCACCACGTTCTCATCCTCGGCCATGGCCCGGTGCAGGGCCAGGTTGACCGCCTCCAACAGGCTGACTTTCTTCTCGCTCATAGCTGGTTTGTCATTCATGGCCGCTCTCCTCCCGCCGCGCAGCGCGCTCGCGCAGCCATTCGCGCTGCTCGGCCAGGGCCTGCGGCCATTGGCCGTAGACATGCTCGAGCGCCGCCTCGGCCGGCGGCATGAGCGTCGCCTCGAAGGCCTCCACCGCGCGCTGCACCTCGGCCTGGCACTCGCCGACCAGGGCCTGCTCGCGCTGCGCATTCCACACGCCATGGCTGACCAGAAAGGCCTGCAGGCGCGCCACCGGCTCCTCGCGCCAGGCCTGCTTGACCTCTTCGGCCGGGCGATAGCGGGTGGCGTCGTCGGCGGTGGTGTGGTCGCCCAGGCGGTAGCTGAGGCACTCGATCAGGGTCGGCCCCTTGCCCTGGCGCGCCCGCTCCAGCGCCGCCTGCACCCGGTCGTACACCGCCAGCACGTCGTTGCCGTCGACCTGCTCGCCGGGGAAGCCGGCGCCGATCGCCTTCTGCGCCAGGGTCGGCGCGCCGCACTGGATGCGCCGCGGCACCGAGATGGCCCACTGGTTGTTGTTGACCACGAACACCACCGGCAGCTGCCAGGCGCCGGCGACGTTGAGCGCCTCGAGAAAATCGCCCTTGCTGGTGGCGCCGTCGCCGCAGGTGGTGACGGCGACGCGGTGCTGGCCGCGGATCTTGAACGCGCTGGCCACGCCGCAGGCGTGCAGGGCCTGGGTGGCGATCGGCACGCAGAGCGGGAAGTCCTCGGCCACCGCCGGGTCGACATAGGCGCTGCCGCGCTCGTCGCCGCCCCAGTAGAGCAGGATCTCCTCCATGCGCACACCGCGCATCACCTGCACCGCGGTGTCGCGGTAATAAGGCACCAGCACGTCGTCGGCGCGCATGGTCGCGCCGATGGCCACGCCTATGGCCTCCTGGCCGATGGTCGGCGCGTAGGTGCCGATGCGCCCGGTGCGCTGCAGGGCCACCGCCTTCTGGTCGAACAGGCGGGTCAGCAGCATCTGCCGGTACAAGCGGATCAAGAGTTCGAAGTCGTCGCTCCAGGCCGGCAGCTCGGCGCAGGGCGTGCCGTCAGCGGCAAGGTAGCGGGTATGCGGCAGTTTCGGCTGTTCGGACATGGCAGTCTCCTCGGCATCTTGTGGACACCTTGCTGGCCCCGGGCTGGTGGCCTGGGGCCGGATGCGCCGCCACGCGGGTGGGCGTGGCGCGCGCAGCGGGCCATCAGGGCCCGTAAAGCAAGCGTTCGGCCAGGCTGTCGGCGACCCGCGCCGGGGAGCGCTTGTCGGCCTGGGCATGGGCGTAGATCTCGGTCAGACGCAGGCTGATCTGCGCCAGATGGGCGGTGATCGCCGCCAGCTCCTCGCCGCGATGGCGCAGCGCGACGTAGATCAGCCCACCGGCGTTGAGCACGTAGTCCGGCGCGTAGAGGATGCCGCGTGCCTCCAGCTCGTCGGCGATCTCCGGGTTGGCCAGCTGGTTGTTGGCCGCCCCGGCCACCGCCGCGCAGCGCAGCTGGCCGACGGTCTGGCCGTTGAGCACGCCCCCCAGGCCGCAGGGCGCGAGGATGTCGCAGGGGGTGGTGAGCAGCGCCTCGCTGGCCACCGGATGGGCGCCGAGCTGCTCCACCGCCAGCTGCACCCGGCCGGGGTCGAGGTCGCTGACCAGCAGCTCGGCGCCGGCCGCATGCAGTTCCTCGGCCAGGGCGAAACCGACGTTGCCGAGGCCCTGGATGGCGATGCGCAGCCCCTCCAGATCGTCGCTGCCAAGGCGCGCCTGGGCAGTGGCGCGAATCCCGGCGAACACCCCCAGCGCCGTATGCGGCGAGGGATCGCCCTCGCTGGTGGTGCTGGTGGCATGGCGGGTGTGCTGGGCGATGCAATCCATGTCGACGCTGGAGGTGCCACTGTCCATGGCGGTGATATAGCGCCCGTTCAGCGTCTCGATAAAGCGGCCGAAGGCCTCGAACAGCGCCGCGCGGTTGGCCACGTGGGGCGGACGGATGATCACCGCCTTGCCGCCGCCGTGGGCGATGCCGGCCAGGGCGGCCTTGTAGCTCATGCCCTGGGCCAGGCGAATGGCGTCGCGGATGGCGCTCTGTTCGTCGGGATAGGCCAGGTAGCGGCAGCCGCCGAGGGCCGGGCCGAGACGAGTGTTGTGGATGGCGATGACGGCCTTGAGGCCAGTGGCCGGATCCTGCGCCAGGTGCAGGGCCTCGAGGCGGGCGGCTTCCATCATGCTGAACATGGGCGAGCTCCCGGTCTGACTTTAGGCCTCAGTATAGGTGGCTGGGCGGAGACTGGACGCGGATCGGCCGAAGGGCTACAAGAGCAGGAGTCACCGGAGAAAGCGATGAGCCCACGCCAAGCCTGCCTGCTGTGCCTGGAGCGCGATCCGCCCGAACCGTTCGAGGCGGCGCTGTGGATCGCCGCCGAACACGATGGGCAAGTGCAGCCGGCGCAGGTGCTCGGCGAACTGCACGGCCTGCAGCTGCAGGTCAGCGCCGGACTACCCGCCCTGCCGGCGCGCGAACTGGCCCAGCCGCTGTTGCGCCGGCTCGCCGAATTGGACTTTCAGGAAGACGACGAAGGCGTCACCCGCCCCCGCCATGCGCTGCTCCACGAGGTGCTGCGCCGGCGCCGCGGACAACCGCTGCTGCTGGCGCTGATCGCCCTGGAGCTGGCTCGGCGCCTGGACATCCCCCTGCAGGGGGTGAACTTCCCCGGACATTTCCTGTTGCGCGTGCCCGGCGCCGATCACCTGCTCGACCCCTGCGGCGGTCGCCGCCTGTACACCCGCGACTGCCGCGAACTGCTCTACCGCCAGCTAGGCCCGGATGTCGCGCTCAGCGCCACGCACCTGCACAGCGCCGACGCCCGCGCCATGCTGCAGCGCCTGTCGCGCAACCTGCGCCTGTTGCACCTGCAGCAGGACGACGACCTGGCCGCCCTCAAGGACGCCGAACGGGTGCTGCAGATAGGTCCCGCGAGCATGGTCGACCATCTGGCGCGCTCCGACATCTACCGCAATCTGGCCTGTCCACAGGGCGAACGCTACGACCTCGAACGCGCCCTGCTGCTGTGCGACGACGCCGCCCTGCGCCTGCAGCTGAGCCAGCGCCTGCGCAAGCTGGACAGTGCGCCGGCGTTGCATTGAGCGGCGCCTGAGCGGCAAACCGCGCAACGTTCTGCAGCGCCCCGCACGATCTTTCGACCGGCCCGTGTAACTGGATATTTCCCGCCTACACTTTCGCTTGTTCGGCCTTCTGCCAACGCAGCGAACACCACGAACGCACGAATGACTCCACGAAGGGAAATAGCATGCAAAGACTCCTTGGTTTGTCGCTGTTGGCGGCCGTTCTGAGCACTGCCGGTTGCAGCAGCACCCTGGTGGCCCCCGAGCAGTATTCGGGTTTCTTGCAGGACTACAGCCGCCTGAGCGAGCAGCAATCGCCGTCCGGCGCCAAAGTGGCGCGCTGGATCGACCCGGATCTGCAGATCGCCCGCTACAACCAGCTCTTTCTGGAACCCAGCCAGTTCTACCCGCAGCCGCAACCCAGCGCCCGTCTGTCCCAGGAGACCCTGCACGGCATCACTCGCTACTTCGATACCGCGCTGCGCCGCGAGCTGAGCAAGGTCATGCCGCTCAGCGACTCGCCCACCGCCGGCACCCTGGTGTTGCGCCCGGCCATCACCGCGGTCTCGGCCTCGACCGAAGGCCTCAAGCCCTACGAAGTCATTCCCATCGCCCTGGTGGTGGCCGCCGCCAGCACCGCGGCCGGCACCCGCGACCAGCAGGTGGAGATCGCCGTCGAGGCCGCGGTCATCGACGCGCAGAACAGCCGCGTCGTCGCCCAGGTGGTACGCAAGGGCAGCGGCCTGGACCTGGAGAACGACGAGCAGGTGATCAGCCTCGACAACGTCAAGCCGGTGATCGATGTCTGGGCCAACGACATGCGCCAGTCCGTCGAGCAGCTCAAGGCCAAGCGTTGAGAACTAGTCTGCCGGCACCGCTGCGGATCGTCCGAGCGGTGCCGTACGCAGAACAGCCGCATTAGGGAGGCAACATGCTGGACTACTTCGCCCTGGGCGTACTGATCTTCGCCGCCGTGGTGCTGTTCTACGGCGTCATCGCGATCCACGATATTCCCTACGAGATCGCGGTGCATCGCAACCACCCCCAGCAGGACGCCATTCATGTGGCGGGCTGGGTCAGCCTGTTCACCCTGCATGCGATCTGGCCCTTCCTGTGGATCTGGGCGACGCTCTACCGCGAGGATCGCGGCTGGGGCTTCGCCACCACGGCCAAGGCGGATACGGCGCGCCTGCAACAGCTGGAACAGCAGGTGGCAGCGCTCCAGGCCCGTCTGGATGCGCTGGAACAGCCACCCGCCGAAGCACCATTGGAGGCGAGGGACTGAGCCATGGACCTGCTGCTGATACTCACCTACACCGCCATCTGCGTCGCCATCTTCAAGATCTTCAAGATCCCGCTGAACAAGTGGACGGTGCCCACCGCGGTACTGGGCGGCATCGTGCTGATCGGCACGCTGATTTTCCTGATGAACTACAACCACCCCTATTCCGAGGTCTCGCGCAGCTACTTCGTCAGTACCCCCATAGTGCCGGCGGTGAGCGGACAGGTGATAGAGGTACCGGTGCGTGGCAACCAGTTGCTGGAAAAGGGCGACGTGATCTTCCGCATCGACCCCACCCCCTTCGAGAACCGCGTGCGCTCGATCAAGGCTCAGCTGGTTTCGGCCAAGGGTGACCAGTTCCGCGCCAGCGAGCTGGTCAAGCGCAACCTGGGCAATCGGCGCGATCTGGACATCACCACGGCGCGCGTGGACGATCTGCAGGCGCAACTCAATATCGCCCAGTTCGAGCTGGACAACACGGTGGTGCGGGCGCCGTCACGTGGCTACGTGACCCAGGTGGTGCTGCGCCCCGGGGTCTATGCGGTGAAGATGCCGCTGCGTCCGTCGGCGATCTTCATTCCCCAGGAAGAGTATTTCTACGTGGCCTGGATGCGCCAGAACAGCCAGCTGCGCCTGACCCTGGGCGATTCCGCCGAGATCGCCCTCGACGGCCTGCCCGGCCAGGTGTTCCAGGCGCGGGTCAAGCAGGTGCAACCGGTGATTGCCGAGGGCCAGGTGCAGCCTGGCGGCAATCTGGTGGGCGTGACCGGCGCCATGCCGGCCGGACGCGTGCCGGTGGTGCTGGAAATCATCGACCCGGCCTTCGAGCCCTACAAGGAGCTGATACCGGGCGGCGCCTACGGCCAGGCGGCGCTCTACTCCGAGCACTTCCCCCATGTGGCGATCCTGCGCAAGGTGCTCCTGCGCATGGCGGCCTGGATGAACTACATCTTCCCGTTCCACTGACGCCCGCAACCCACCCGGCGACGCCTGGCACAGGCGCCGCGCCATGACACAGAGGAGTCCATCATGTTCGAACCCGGCCACCTCAACCGCAAGAAACAACCCGGCATGCCGGGCGTCCCCGATTACGACATCGACGTCTACTACGACGTGCGCCACGACCCCAAGGAGGGTGTGCTGTTGCACTTCAAGCTGTCCGGCCAGGTCGCCGGCCGCAGCGTCGCCGAAGAGTTCGACATGCACCGCGACACCGCCTTCAACTTCGCCAGCCGCCTGGCCAAGGCTGCAGTGAAACTGGGACTGCCGCCCAACGCCAGCCCGATCATGCGCAGCCACGGCGAGTACGACGCGATGTTCGCGGACATCCGCAAGAAGCTCAACGTCAACCCCGGCGACCCGGTGGACTTCGACCACTTGGACAAGGACGGCTGCTGACCCTGCGCCCGCCGCTCGTATCCCTCCACCCACGCGTAGCGCGAGGATCAGGCCATGGCCGACGCCAGCAAGAAGATGGGCCTGACCGGCCTGACCACCCTGGTGGCGGTCAACATGATGGGCTCCGGCATCATCATGCTGCCCTCGAGCATGGCCCAGCTCGGCGCGGTGTCGCTGCTGTCCTGGGTGGTCACGGCGGTCGGCTCCATGGCCATCGCCTACGGCTTCGCCCAATGCGGCATCTACTGCCCGCGGCCCGGCGGCATGTCGGCCTATAGCGAGGAAGCCCACGGCAAGTCCGCGTTCTTCCTCTGCTCCTACCTGTACTTCCTGTCGCTGGTTATCGGCAACGTGGCCATCGGCATTTCCGCGGTCGGCTACCTCACGCCTTTCTTCCCCTGGCTGGGCAGCAGCGCCGGCGCCCTGGTGCTCGGCACCGTCGGCCTGATCTGGCTGACCATCCTGGCCAACCTCGGCGGCCCCAGCCTCACCGGGCGCCTCGGCGCCGTGACCGTGTGGGGGGTGATCATCCCGGTGGCCGGCCTCGGCCTGATCGGCTGGTTCTGGTTCCAGCCCAGCCTGTTCCGCGAGGCCTGGAACCCCAACGACCTGGCCGTCGGCGATGCCATCGCACAGAGCATCCCGCTGACCCTCTGGGCCTTTCTCGGCATGGAGTCGGCGGCGCAGAACTCCGATGCGGTGGACAATCCCAAGCGCAACGTGCCGCTGGCCTGCCTGCTCGGCACCCTCGGCGCCGCGGTGGTCTACGTGCTGTCGACCAGTGTGATCCAGGGCATCATCCCCAACCCGGAGCTGGCCAACTCCAGCGCGCCCTTCGCCCTGGTCTACGCGCGCATGTTCAACGACGGCGTCGGCGACGTCATCATGGCCCTGGCGGTGATGGCCTGCCTCGGCTCCCTGCTCGGCTGGCAGTTCACCCTGGCGCAGACGGCCAAGGTCACCGCCGAACAGGGCATGTTCCCCAAGCTGTTCACCCGGGTCAGCTCGCGCGAGGCACCGCTGCTGGGCCTGCTGTTCTGCGGCGTGCTGCAAAGCCTGATCGCGCTGTCGACCATCTCGCCCAACGCCAGCGCCCAGTTCAACAAGCTGGTGGGTCTGGCCGCGGTGACCAACATCATCCCCTACGTCACCTCCCTGACCGGACTGTTGGTGATCATGCACAAGGCCCGGGTGACGCCCCAGGTATTCCGCCGCAACAGCCTGATCCTGCTGGTGGCCATGCTCTACTGCTTCTATGCCCTGTACGCCTCGGGCCTGGATGCGGTGTTCGGCGCGGCGCTGGTGATGGTGGTCGGCTACCTGCTGTTCGGCGCCATCGCCAAGCGCTTCGTCGGTGCCCTCGACAGCCTTGGACGCCCCTAGGAGAACCGGCATGCCCATTCCCTACCTGGCCCGGCTGCTGCTCCTCTGCGCCTGGCTGCCTGCCATTGCCAACGCCGCCACCCTGGAGCGCATCCGCGACAGCGGCCAGCTGGTACTGGGCTTCGTGCCCGGCAACCCACCCTTCTCCGACGGCGACGCCCGGCAGGCCGACGGCTATGCCATCGAGCTGTGCCGCCGCGTCGCCAGTCAGGTACAGGAACAGCTGGCCATGCCCCACCTGCAGCTGCGCTACCAGCCGCTGACCACCGGCGACATGCTCGACGCGGTGGCCGCCGGACGCGTCGATATCCTCTGCGCGCCCGTGGTGGAGAGCCTGGAACGGCGCCGCCAGGTCAGCTTCTCCCTGCCGATCTTCACCGCCGGCCTGGGCGTGGTGGTGCGTCAGGACGCTCCGGCGACGCTACTGCTGCCGCTCAAGGGCGAGGCGGCGCACAGCGGCCCGACCTGGCGCGCCACCATCAATCAGGGCCTGAACCGCCACCGCTTCGCCGTGCTCGAGGGCACGGTCAGCGTCGACTGGGCGCGCACGCGCATTCGCCAGCTCGGCCTGCAATCCGAGCTGGTCGAGGTCGACAGCAATCGAGAGGGCGTCGAGCAGGTGGTCAGCCGCCGGGTCGACGCCTTCTTCGCCGACCGTCTGGTGCTGCTCAACTACCAGGCCCAGCATCCGCAGGGCGCACAGCTGTGGGTGCCGGAGCGCCTGTTCGAAGTGGAAGCGGTGGCCATGCCGCTGGCCCGCGACGACGAGGACTTCCGCCTGCTGGTGGATACTGCGCTCAGCCGGCTGAACCGTTCCGGCGACGGCGAGGCGCTCTATCGCCGGTTCTTCGGCGAGCTCAGCGAGCAGAGTCGGCTGATGTTGCGGCTCAACTCGCGGCCCTGAGCCCGCGCTCAGGCCGAGGCGGCCAGGCTGTGGAAACTGAAGTAGTAGCGCAGGGCGTCGACCATCTCGACGTAGTCGGCCGGCGGCGCCACCAGGGCGAAGCCGGAGTCGTAGCTGCCGGGGGTGACGTCCTCGCGGCACCACTGGCAGGTGGCGGAGAAGTCGACGAAGTGCTGGCCGTGCTGGCCGGGGATCTTCAGACGCATGTCGAAGCGCGCACCCACCAGCATCGGCAGCTGGCTGATCAGCATCAGGCCGTCCAGTGAGACATTGCCGATGGAGCCCATCGGCTTGTCGGTGATGCGGTTGAACACCTTCAGGTAATAGGGCAACTGATGGCGTTCGATTCGACGTTGGCTGCGCATGCTGGCGAATCGCTACAAGGGGCTTTGAGTATGGCCCCGAAGCCGCCGCTTAACCAGCCTCAGCCACAGCGCTCGGCGATGCGCGTGCGCAGCTGGCGACGAGCGGTGTCGGTCTCTTCATCACTGTAATAAATGCGCTCGCCATTGGCGTCCGTGCGGTAGTAGCTGAAGCCTTCCGGAATCTGCGCCAGGCGCCGGCGCAGGTCGCGGCACTCGGCGGCGCGCGCCTCGCGCTGTTCGGCCGCGGCGGCGGCGGCCTGCTGTTGCTCCTCGCGGCGGGCATCGAAGAAGCGCTGGCTGCGCGCCTCGCGCTCGCGGGTGTGTTCGTCGCGTTCGACCACCTGAGGCTTGACCTCCACCGGCTCGGCGCCGGCGCCCGGGCGCTGGCCGAAATGCACGCGGCCCTGGGCATCGGTCCAGCGATAGATTTCCGCTGCGGCCAGGGCCGGCAGCAACAGGGCGACAAGCAGCAGGCTGCGCATGCTGATCCTCCGTGAACAGGTGGCCCAGCTTAAACCGCCGCGCAGCCGGCGCAAATGGCTGACGATCGGCTCACAATGGCGCCGGCGTAGCCTTGGCCGGCTCCGCCGGGTTGTGGTGGCCGAGCTGCTCCAGGGTCTGCAGACGCGCGCGAGCGCGGTAGGCGTACTCGCTGGTCGGGTAGCGGCTGATGATGAACTGGTAGGTCTGCGCCGCGTCGACGAACAGGTTCTCGCGCTCCAGGCACTGGCCGCGCAGCAGCGAGATTTCCGGCTGCAGGTAGCCGCGCGAACGGCTCTTGCGTTCGGCCTTCGACAGCTCCAGGGCGACGCAGGCGCAGTCGCCATCCTCGTAGGCGCGATAGGCGTTGTTCAGGTGATGGTCGAGCGACCAACGGGTGCAGCCCGTGGCGACCAGCGCCAGGGTCAGGATGATCAGGGTTCGCATGGGCAATTCCTCCGCTGAGCAGTGTATCGACTGGCGCCGGGAAAACTGAACCGCCGCAAACCTCCGATGGGTTGTGCCGCGCCCGCCTTGGCGCTGGGCGGGCGGCTGACTAGACTGCGGCGCATCGGCCGACTCCGGCCAAGGAGCCCGCATGCCGCGCACTCGCCTGATCCCATTTATCGCCCTCGCCGCGCTGCTGAGCGCCTGTGCCCCCACGACGCCGCTGTTTATCGCCCAGGTCACCACCAACGAGGTGGTCGAGTACAAGGCGCTGAAGACCAAGCGCATGACCGCCGCCATCGAAGAGGAAGGCGACCTGCTCACCTACAGCGCCATGGCCATCCGCGACGCCCACAGCGACAAGGCCGAGGCCCTGTACCTGGACGGCTACCGCGACCGCCAGCTGAGCGGCGAGGTGCGCGCCATCGCCCTGTACCAGATCGGCCTGATCTACATGAACCGCTTCAACGAGCAGCGCGACGACGCCAAGGCGCTCAACTACTTCTACCGGGTGCTCAACGAGTTTCCCGCCAGCCGGGCCGCCGGCCGGGCCGAGCAACGCATCACGCTGATCCGCCAGCGCAGCGAGGAGCCGCTGCACAAGACCTCGCGCGAGCTGCTGGCGCACTGGCAGCCGAGCCAGAACCTCGACCTGTACCAGAGCAGCCTCGATCCGGACATGACCCTGCTGTCGCGCCGTGCCGTGCTCAAGGGCCGCGTCGCCGAGGCCGAGGAGCTCTACCTGCTGGGCCTGGCCGACCCGCACGTGCCGGCCGGGATCAAGGAAAAGGCGCTGTACCAGCTGGCGCTGATGCACATGGCGGCGGACAACCCCGACGCCGACCGCGCCAAGGCCATCGCCTACCTGCGCCGCCTGCTGGTGCAGTACCCGGACGGCGAGCTCAGCGCCAAGGCCGCCCGCCACCTGGACATGGTGCTGAATCCGGCCGTGCGCTGAGCGGCGCCCGCCCTTCGTTCACCTCCTGGGACTAAGCTGACCCATATCAAGACAGGCGCCTGCAAGGCGCGCTGCAATGCCCGGGTCACCCTCGCGAGGTACAGACCATGAAACTGCAACGACTGCTGGTGGTCATCGACCCCAACCGCGACAGCCAGCCGGCGCTGCAACGCGCCGCCTGGCTGGCCCGGCACAACCCGGCGCAGCTGCACCTGCTGCTGGTGGACTATCACGCCGGCCTCGACGGCCGCCTGTTCGACAGTGCGATCCAGGCCAAAGGCCGCGCCGCGCTGCTGGAGCAGCACGGCCAATGGCTGGAGCAACGCATCGCGCCGCTGCGCAGCGGCGGTCTCGAGGTGCAGGTGGACATCCGCTGGGGCAAACGCCTGGACAAGGAGGTGCTGGCCAAGGTCGCCGAACTGCAGCCGGACCTGGTGCTCAAGTCCGCTGCGCACAACAGCCTGCTGCGCCGCCTGCTGCTGACCGACAGCTGCTGGCAGCTGATCCGCCATTGCCCGGTGCCGCTGTGGCTGGTGCACCACGCCGAGTGGCAGGGGCGCAGCCTGTGCGCCGCCCTCGATCCGCTGCACAGTGCCGACAAGCCGGCGGCCCTGGATCACCAGCTGATCCGCACGGCCATGGAGCTGAGCCAGCGCTTCGCCCTGCAGGCCCACTACCTGCACTGCCACGCGCCGCTGCCGCGCACCCTGGTGTTCGATGCGGCGATGGTCGCCGACTACGACAACTATGTGCGCGACAGCGCGAAAAGCCACCGCGAGGCCTTCGAGCAGCTGCTCGGCCAGTACCCCATCGCCCTGCCCGACACCCACCTGCTGGAAGGTTTCACCGAGGAAGTGCTGCCTCGTTTCGTGCGCGAGCACAATATCGACCTGCTGCTGATGGGCGCCATCGCCCGCGGCCAACTCGACACTGCCCTGATCGGCCACACCGCGGAGCGGGTGCTGGAGGCCGTGGAGTGCGACCTGCTGGTGCTCAAGGCGGATTCGTCACGTAGTGCAACGGAACAATGACTACAGCGAATCGCCGTAGTAGCCTCGCCGGCACATTCCATTAGGGAGTCCGCGCATGACCTTTCGCCGCACCAAAATCGTCGCCACCCTGGGCCCGGCCAGCAACTCGCCGGAAGTGCTCGAGCAGCTGATTCTCGCCGGCCTCGACGTGGCCCGCCTGAACTTCTCCCACGGCACGCCCGACGACCACAAGGCCCGCGCCCAGCTGGTGCGCGACCTGGCGGCCAAGCACGGCCGGCACGTGGCGCTGCTCGGCGACCTGCAGGGGCCGAAGATCCGCATCGCCAAGTTCGAGAACAAGCGCATCGAGCTCAAGGAAGGCGACCTGTTCCGCCTGTCCTCCAGCCACTCGCGCACGGCCGGCACCCAGGACGTGGTCGGCATCGACTACCCGGCGCTGATCCAGGACTGCGACGTTGGCGACGAGCTGCTGCTGGACGACGGCCGGGTGGTCATGCGCGTCGAGCTCAAGGGCGCCGACGAGCTGCACTGCCGCGTGCTGATTGGCGGCCCGCTGTCGGACAACAAGGGCATCAACCGCCGTGGCGGCGGCCTCACCGCGCCGGCGCTGACCGAGAAGGACAAGGTCGACATCAAGCTGGCCGCCGAAATGGACCTGGACTACCTCGCCGTGTCCTTCCCGCGCGACGCCGCCGACATGGCATATGCCCGCCGCCTGCTCACCGAGGCCGGCGGCACGGCCTGGCTGGTGGCCAAGATCGAGCGCGCCGAAGCGGTGGCCGACGACGAGACGCTGGACGGCCTGATCCGCGCCAGCGATGCGGTGATGGTGGCTCGCGGCGACCTCGCCGTGGAGATCGGCGATGCCGAGCTGGTCGGCATCCAGAAGAAGATCATCGCCCACGCCCGCCGCCTGAACAAAGCGGTGATCACCGCCACCCAGATGATGGAGTCGATGATCCACAGCCCGATGCCGACCCGCGCCGAGGTCTCCGACGTAGCCAACGCCGCGCTGGACTACACCGACGCGGTGATGCTGTCGGCCGAGAGCGCCGCCGGCGAATACCCGGTGGAAGCGGTCGAAGCCATGGCCCGCGTCTGCCTCGGCGCGGAAAAGCACCCGACCAGCCAGAAGTCCAGCCACCGCATCGGCCGCACCTTCGAGCGCTGCGACGAGAGCGTGGCCCTGGCCACCATGTACACCGCCAACCACTTCCCGGGCGTCAAGGCCATCATCAGCCTGACCGAAAGCGGCTACAGCCCGCTGATCATGTCGCGCATCCGCTCGTCGATCCCGATCTTCGCCTTCACCCCGCACCGCGAGGCGCAGGCCCGCGTGGCGCTGTTCCGCGGCGTCTACACCGTGCCCTTCGACCCGGCCGCACTGCCGGCCAACAAGGTCAGCCAGGCGGCGGTGGACGAGCTGCTCAAGCGCGGCGTGGTCGAGCCCGGCGACTGGGTGATCCTGACCAAGGGCGACAGCTACCACGGCACCGGCGGCACCAACACCATGAAGATCCTGCATGTCGGCGATCCGCTGGTTTAAGGCACAGCTGAACGCAAAAGGCCGCTCGAACGAGCGGCCTTTTGCTTTTCTGTGGGAGGCGCTTTAGCGGCGGTGCGCGCGACGCCACCCCCTACGCGAACCTGGAGAAATCCGGCTTTCTGCGCTGCATAAAGGCCGACAGCGCCTCGATGGCCTCGGGCGAGCGCAGGCGTTGGCCGAACAGTGCGCCCTCCTCCTCGATCACCCGGCGCAATTGCTCGCGATCCGGTGCGCGCATCAGGCGCTTGCTGTCGGCCAGCGCCGCGGGCGCCAGGTCGAGAAAGCGCAGCGCCATCTCGCGTGCCTTGGCCAGGGTCGCCGCGCCGTCGTCCAGCGCCTGGTTGGCGATGCCCCAGGCCGCCGCCTGCTCGCCGCTGAAGCTCTCGCCGAGCAGCAGCAGTTCGGCGGCGCGGGCGTGGCCGAGCAGACGCGGCAGGATCAGGCTGGAGCCGTACTCCGGGCACAGACCGAGGTTGACGAAGGGCATCTTCAGCTGCGCGTCGCGGCTGACGTAGACCAGGTCGCAGTGCAGCAGCAAGGTGGTGCCGATGCCCACCGCCGGCCCCGCCACCGCCGCCACCACCGGCTTGCTGAATTCGAACAGCGCACGCATGAACTGGAACACCTCGCTGTTCAGCCCGCTCGGCGGCGCCTGGATGAAGTCGGCGACGTCGTTGCCGCTGGTGAAGCACTGCTCGCCGCCGGTGAGCAGCACGGCGCGCACCGAGCGGTCGCGGTCGGCCTCGTACAGGATTTCAGCCATGCCGGCGTACATGGCGCGGGTCAGCGCGTTCTTCTTGTCCGGGCGCTGCATGCGCAGGGTCAACAGCGCACCGTCGCGCTCGATTTGCAGGAATTCGCTCATAGATGCTCCGAGGTCGTAGGCGCATGGATCCGTCTGAGCCGCGCACCGGAGGCCCGCTGTGATCGGCGCCAGTGTGCCCAGCCTGGATGGCCCCGCGCATCCTACATACGGGTTAGAAACAGGTCGGCAAACATCTGGCTACGCGGCAAACCGGCCATATAGAGGCGCCGCGCGAAGCTGTCGACCGTCGTGGGATGGCCGCAGAGTAAGGCGAGGGTCTGCCGCGAAACAAGCCGCAGTTCGGCCAAAGCAGCCGGCAACTGCGCCGCCGTCACCAGCTCGATCTGCAGCTGCGCATGCTCGGCAGCCAGCGCCTGCAGCTCGCCGGCCAGGTAGTGCTCGGCCGGCTCATGGGCCGCATGCAGCAGGCGGATGGCGCCGCGATGCTCCTGGCGCAGCGCCTCGCGCAGCACGCCGTAGAGCGGCGCCAGGCCGGTACCGGCGGCCAGCAGCCAGAGCGGCCGCGCCTGCCAATCGGGATCGTAGTGCAGCGCGCCGCCGCGCAACTCGCCCAGGCGCAGGTCGTCACCGAGCTGCAGGCGTCGCGCGGCGTCGCAGAAGGCGCCGGGCTGGCGGCAGTCGAGATGGAATTCCAGCCAGGCGTCCTCGCCCGGCAGGCTGGCCAGGGAATAGGGCCGCGCCACGCCGTCTGCGCTCCACAGCAGCAGGTGCTGGCCGGCCTGGTAGCGCAGCCGTCGCTCGGGTTGCAGGCGCAAGCGCAGCACGCTGGGGCTCAGCCAGTCGAGGCCGACCACCCTGGCGGCCAGGCCGTCGCGCTGCGGGTCGAAGGGTTCGACCTGCAGATCGCCGCCGACCTGACACTGGCAGGCCAGGCGCCAGCCCTCGGCGCGCTTGTCGGCGGCCAGCGCCTCGGGCTGCAGATCCAGCGGTTCGCCGGCCAGGCAGCGCACCAGGCAGGCGCGGCAGCTGCCGGCGCGGCAGCTGTAGGGCACTTTGATGCCGCCGGCCAGCAGGGCATCGAGCAGATTGGCCTGTTCGGCCACCTGCAATAATTTGGCGCCAACGCGCAATTCAGGCACCCGCTCTCTCCCAGCTGGCATCGCAGCGATTGCGGCCGCCGCGTTTGGCCTGGTACAGCGCCTGGTCGGCGCGCTGCAAGGCCTCCTCGAGGTCGTCGCCGGCGGCGAGCAGGGTCATGCCGGCGGACAGGCTGAGATTATCCACCTTTATCCCCACCGGTTCAGCCTGGGCGAAGGCTTCGCGCAGGCGTTCGCAGCAGGCGGTGAACTGGTCGGCATCGGTATTGGGCAGCAGCAGGACGAATTCCTCGCCGCCGTAGCGGGCGATGACGTCGCCGTCGCGCAGGCAGGCGCGCGCCACCGCGGCGAAAGTCTGCAGCACGCGGTCGCCGGCGGCGTGGCCATGGGCGTCGTTGATGCGCTTGAAGTGGTCCAGATCGATCAGCGCCAGGCCGTGCTGACGACCGGCGCCGAGATGCTGCAGCTCGCGGCCGGCCAGACGGAGGAAATGCCGGCGGTTGAACAGCCCGGTCAGCTCGTCGGTGGCCACCAGGTCCTCGAGCTGGCGCATCATGCCACGCAGGGTGTCCTGGTGCGCCTGCAGGGCGAAGCGGCGCTGACGCATGCGTTGGCGCATGGCCTGCACATAGCCGGTGAACAGGCACAGCCAGACCAGCAGGATGAACAGCACGCCGACTTGCAGCAGCGCCAGGCTAGGATCGCCGAGCTGCTCGCGGTAAGCCTGGATCAGGATCATGCCGGCGAAACCGAAGAAGGCGAACGCCGCGCAGCGCGCGAACACCCGCGGCGGCAACTGGAACACGCCGAACAGCAGGATCAGCACGTAGAACACCAGCAGGCTGCCACGCGCGCTGTCGAAGAAGGCCAACAGCAGCGGCTGCCAGGCCAGCGCCAGGAGCACCTGCACCTCGGTCAGGCTGGGGTCTTCGAAACGCAGGTTGCGCCCGGACAGAAACAGCCAGAGCAGCACCAGCTGACTGGCAAATATGCCCAGAGTCAGCCCGACAGCCGTGGCCAGGGAACCGCGAAACAGGCCGGCGAGAACGGCGAACCAGCACACCAGCGCCATCATCGCGTAGGTGGCGAAGGCCATGGCGAAGCGCTTGAGCAGCAGGCTCTGCAGGCTGCGTTGCGTTACCCGGTGGCTGGTTGGGCTCATGGGCTCCATCCCATACTGGCATCTGGCCGTTACTCTACCCCCGTGATCACAAATTGCCTAGCGCGCCGATAACCGCCCACAGCTAGCAGCATCGACCTTCGGCGGCTGTGCCCTGTGCGACCGGCGCGCTATACTGCCGCGCCTTTTTTGTTGCCTGCCAACCCTGGCGGCAACCCAAGGGGCCGTCGCGGAGCGACGTCAAAATTGCTCCCGGCATTTTTTGTGGCCCGCCAAGCTTGGCGGCCACCTGAGCAGACCGTCGCGGGGCGAGGTGAAATACCGTTCCCGACCATTTTTCGCCGTTGCGCCGGGTCATGATTCGGCGCTTCCTTATAGATGTTCCCTGATAGAGGAGCGCCCCCATGACCGTGATCAAGCAGGACGACCTGATCCAGAGCGTCGCCGACGCCCTGCAGTTCATCTCCTATTACCACCCCGTCGACTTCATCCAGGCCATGCACGAGGCCTACCTGAAGGAAGAGTCGCCGGCCGCCAAGGATTCCATGGCGCAGATCCTGATCAACTCGCGGATGTGCGCCACCGGCCACCGTCCAATCTGCCAGGACACCGGCATCGTCACCGTGTTCATCAAGGTCGGCATGGACGTGCGCTGGGACGGCGCCACCATGAGCGTCGACGACATGATCAACGAGGGCGTGCGCCGCGCCTACAACCTGCCGGAGAACGTCCTGCGCGCCTCGATCCTGGCCGACCCGGCAGGTGCCCGCAAGAACACCAAGGACAACACCCCGGCGGTGATCCACTACTCCATCGTCCCCGGCGACAAGGTGGAAGTGGACGTCGCGGCCAAGGGCGGCGGCTCGGAGAACAAGTCGAAGATGGCCATGCTCAACCCGTCCGACTCGATCGTCGACTGGGTGCTCAAGACCGTACCGACCATGGGCGCCGGCTGGTGCCCGCCGGGCATGCTCGGCATCGGCATCGGCGGTACCGCCGAGAAGGCCGCGGTGATGGCCAAGGAAGTGCTAATGGAGCACATCGACATCCACGAGCTGAAGGCCCGCGGCCCGCAGAACCGCATCGAGGAGCTGCGCCTGGAGCTGTTCGACAAGGTCAACCAGCTGGGCATCGGCGCCCAGGGCCTGGGCGGCCTGACCACCGTGCTCGACGTCAAGATCATGGACTACCCGACCCATGCCGCGTCCTTGCCGGTATGCATGATCCCCAACTGCGCCGCCACCCGTCACGCCCACTTCGTGCTGGACGGCAGCGGCCCGGCCGAGCTGGAAGCGCCGGACCTGTCCGCCTACCCGGAAATCGTCTGGGAAGCCGGCCCGAGCGCGCGCCGGGTCAACCTCGATACCCTGACCCCGGAAGAGGTGCAGAGCTGGCAGCCGGGCGAGACCGTGCTGCTCAACGGCAAGATGCTCACCGGCCGCGACGCCGCGCACAAGCGCATGGTCGACATGCTCAACAAGGGCGAAGAACTGCCGGTGGACCTCAAGGGCCGCTTCATCTACTACGTCGGCCCGGTCGATCCGGTGCGTGACGAAGTGGTCGGCCCGGCCGGCCCCACCACCGCCACGCGCATGGACAAGTTCACCCGGCAGATCCTCGAGCAGACCGGCCTGCTGGGCATGATCGGCAAGTCCGAGCGCGGTCCGATCGCCATCGATGCGATCCGCGACAACAAGGCCGTGTACCTGATGGCCGTCGGCGGCGCCGCCTACCTGGTCGCTCAGGCGATCAAGAAGTCGCAGGTGCTGGCCTTCCCCGAACTGGGCATGGAGGCGATCTACGAGTTCGAGGTCAAGGACATGCCGGTGACCGTGGCGGTCGACACCCAGGGCGAGTCGGTACATATCACCGGCCCGGCGATCTGGAACAAGAAGATCGCCGAAAGCCTGGCGGTGGAAGTGAAGTAAGCGCCAACGCAGATGACAGACCCGGCCGCGTGCCGGGTTTGTCGTTTCTGGCCCCGACAGCGCTAAGTGCGCATCCGCAGCGACGGTATTTTGGCTCGGCAAAATGCCACTAAACCGTCAGTCGCATTTCTCGCGCCCTTCGTCTTCCGCCCCGTCCTAGAGCGGTTCGCGCGCTATAAAAGCCCTATGCTGCAACTCTCAGAGTTCCGCCGCAGGGAGAGCGCCATGTCCAGTTTCGTCAGTTTTCTTCGCCGGCCGCTGCTGGCTGGCCTTGCCACCCTGCTGCTGAGCAGCCAACTGGCCCTGGCCGCCCCGTCGCACTCGCTGAAAGCGCCGCGGCCGCTGGTCTGGGCAGACTTTCTCGGCCTCAACGCGCAGCTGCACTGGTTCTCGGAAAGCGCCTATCGCCAGCAGATCGCCAAGCTCAAGGCGCTCAACCTGCAGTGGGTGCGCCTCGGCCTGCACTGGATGCTGCTGGAGCCGAGCCCCGGTCAATGGCGGCTGGACGAGCTCGACCGGCTGATCCAGGTGATGCACGAGGAGCAGCTCAAACCGCTGATGTACCTGGTCGGTTCGCCCGCCTTCGCCAGCTCGGCGCCGGCCGGGGCGAGCAATGTCGACCAGTACCCGCCGAGCAACCCGCAGCTGTTCGCCAGCAGCCTGGCCCACCTGGCCGGGCGCTATCCGCAGGTCGAGGCCTGGCAGGTGTGGAACGAACAGAACATCCCGCCGTTCTGGCAGCCGGCGGAAGACCCGCTGCACTATCGCCAGTTGCTGGAAAGCAGCCTCGATGCCCTCGGCGCGGTACGTCCGCAGGCCACCCAGGTGATGGGCGGCCACGCCTACTACAGCCAGATGCCGGTACGCGGCGGGCTGATGCTCGAGGCGCTGATGCACCTCGGTAGCCTCAAGCCGAACCGGGTCACCGCCTATCACCCCTACTCGCAGGAACCAGAGGGCGACGTGCCCGGTGCCGGCGACTTCCTGCTCAACGCCGGCACCCTCAACCAGCATCTGCGCCTGCTCGGCAGCGGGCCGATCTGGGCCACCGAGTTCGGCTGGTCGAGCTACGCCGGGCCGGTGGAGCTGCAGCCGATCATCGGCGAACAGGGCCAGGCCGACTACCTGCTGCGGCGCCTGGCGCTGATGAGCGCAATGGACTTCGACAAGGTGTTCCTCTTCACCCTCAGCGACCTGGACGCCCGCGCCACGCCGCGCGACCGCTTCTACGGCCTGCTGCGCCTGGACGGCAGCGAAAAACCCGCCTACCTGGCGCTCAAACGCTTTCTGCAGATCGCCGGCCCGAGCCTGACACCACTGACTCCGCCGGCCTTCGCCGACGCCCCGACGGGCATGCTCAGCATCGCCTGGCAACGCGCCGACGGCCGCTGGCTCTGGCTGTTCTGGGCCCAGCAGGCCGGTACGGTGCGCCTGCAACGAAGCGGCAGCGGCACCCTGCACAACCCGCTGCGCGGCACCAGCCAGACGCTGCGCAGCAGCGGTGGCGGCATCAACGTCAACGTGACCCGCGAACTGCAGATGCTGGTGCTCTAGACGCGCGCAGGCGGCAACCGGGCATCCATAGCCATTATGTTATGGATGCCATAGCCACAATCGAATTCATCAATGTCGAGCAGTGCCCGATCATGCATCCCTGTCAGCCATATCACTCAGGGATCCCCACCATGACCATGCTCAAACGCCTCTTCCAGCAAACCCGCCCGGCCCCGAAGCCGGCAGCGCCGGCCGTGCCGGAGCATCCGAACTTCTGGATGTACCAGTGATTCAACCGGCGCCGACCACCCGCAGCGGCACCGCGCGCCCGGCCTTCTGCGCCAGGTAGCGGGTGCAGCTGACGCGTAGGAAGGAGGCGAAGTTGACCACCTCGCCGCGAAAGTCCATGACCTCGTCGTAGAGCTTGGCGATCAGCTGGTTGGTGGTCATGCCGTCGACTTCGGCGATCTCGCGCAGGATGTCCCAGAACTGGTTCTCCAGGCGCAAGGTGGTCACCACGCCGTGGATGCGCAGCGAACGCGAGCGCGATTCGTAGAGGATGGGGTCGGCCTTTACATAGAGTTCGCACATGAGCGTCGCCTCCTGGAAACTTGTGGCAGCGTCGTAGCCCGGATGCAATCCGGGGAATATCGGCAATGATGCGCCGCGGATGGCGTCCGGGCTACGGCTCGACTACAGGCGAATCTCGGTGCCGAGCAGCTTGAGGAAGCCGGCCAGCCAGGCCGGATGCGCGGGCCAGGCCGGCGCGGTGGCCAGGTTGCCCTGCACGTGAGCCTGATCCACCGGGATATCCACGTAGCGGCCGCCGGCCAGCGTCACTTCCGGCGCGCAGGCCGGGTAGGCGCTGCATTCGCGGCCCTCCAGCACGCCGGCGGCGGCCAGCAGCTGGGCGCCGTGACAGACCGCGGCGATCGGCTTGTCGGCCTTGGCGAAGGCTTTTACCAGCGCCAACACTTCGCCATTCAGGCGCAGGTATTCCGGGGCACGGCCGCCGGGAATCAGCAGCGCGTCGTAATCCTCGGCCTTGACCTTGGCGAAGTCGAAATTGAGGGCGAAGTTGTGCCCCGGCTTCTCGCTGTAGGTCTGGTCGCCCTCGAAGTCGTGGATGGCGGTGCGCACGGTCTGCCCGGCGACCTTGTCCGGACACACCGCATGCACGCTGTGACCGACCATCTGCAGGGCCTGGAAGGGCACCATGGTTTCGTAGTCTTCGGCGTAGTCGCCGACCAGCATCAGAATCTTCTTGGCAGCCATGATCGTCTCCTGGGGGTGGATGCAACGGAGCCATTATTCGCCCCTACTTGCTCCGACAGGTAACAGCCCGGTACTACTCCCGTGCGCCCGTGCAGGCCGATGGTCGTTGCCGCGGGTTGGTACGCGCGGCGCCGCCAAATCAGATGCCGATCTTGTCCAGCGCCTGGCCGACCGAGCGCCAGAAGCCGCGCTGCGGGCGCTCCCCCTGCTGGTGATGGGCAGCGATGCGAGCCGGCGGCTGCACCAGGCGGGTGGCGCCCAGTTCGCGCTCGGCCAGCTCGGCCGACACCAGCTGCAGCGGGCCATCGCCACCGCCGTCCAGGGCGCCGCTGTGCGGCGGCGGGCCGTCCTCGTCGTAGCGCAGGTAGTAGGTGCCGCCCACGGCGGCATCCAGGCTGAAGCTGGAGATCAGGGTGAAGTCCAGCGGCCCGTCGGCCAGCAGGGTCCAGAAGCTGCCGGCCAGCGGCCGACGCATTTCCAGTCGATGGTTGGCCGCCTCGAACTCCAGCACCAGGTAGCCGTTGCTCGGCAGGCTGCCGATCATCTGGTTGTCGAGAAACAGCCCCGGCGCCTCCAGCTCCTGATCGGCCCAGTCGTTGCGCGGGCGGTACAGATAGACCAGGGAGTGATTCTCGTCGCTCAGCGCGTGGGGGGCGAAGGCTTCGCCGTCCAGGTCGCCGAAGAAGGCGCCGGGGGTCGAGCAGCCGACCAGCAGGACGGCGAGCAAGGGCAGCAGCAGGCGGCGCATCGAGCATTCCTTGTGAGGGGCATGCACGCAGCTTAGCCGGCCCGCGCACGGGCAACACCCGACAAAAGTGCGGCCCGTTCAGAAGGCGCCGTGGCGCCCCTTGCCGTCGCGAAAGCGCCGCGCGCCCTCCGCCGTCTCGCCGCTGGCCACCACCGCCAGGCCGCCGCGGAATTCGCCGGCCAGCGCCTCGTTCAGCGGCAGGTCCCACTGCGCATAGACACTGGCGCGGTCGGCCAGCAGGCAGCGCTGGGGGAAGGCGGCGAGCTGCGCCGCCAACTGCTGCGCCGCCGCCAGCGCCTGACCGGGGGCCACCACGCGGTTGACCAGGCCCATCTGCAGCGCCTCGTCCGCCGCCACCGGGCGGCCGCTCAGGATCAGGTCCAGCGCCCGGCCCTGGCCGACGATACGCGGCAGGCGCACCGTGCCGCCGTCGATCAGCGGCACGCCGAAGCGCCTGCAGAACACCCCGAGCAGCGCATCCTGCGCCATCACCCGCAGGTCGGCGAGCAGCGCCAGCTCCAGGCCGCCGGCCACGGCATGGCCCTCGATGGCGGCGATCAGCGGTTTGCCGAGCTGCATGCGACTCGGCCCCATGGGCGCATCGCCCTGCTCGTCCAGGCGATTGGCACGCTCGCCGCCCTCGGCCACCGCCGCCAGGTCGGCGCCGGCGCAGAAGGTGCCGCCGCTGCCGGTCAGCACCGCCACGCGCGCTTCATCGTCCGCCTCGAAGGCGCGCAAGGCCGCGGCCAGCGCCTCGGCCGTGGGGCGGTCGACGGCGTTGCGCGCCTGCGGCCGGTCGATGCTCAGGGTGGTCACCGGGCCGTTCTTCTCGACTATCACCGACATTAAGCTGCACTCCGCTGGCTGAACGAAAAAAGGCCGGCATCGCTGCCGGCCTTCGAGCCTAATCCGCCTGCGCGGGCGCGTCAGCCCGGCTGGCCGATCAGAGGGCGTACTTGTGCAGATTCGCCATCATTTCCCGGAGCGCCTCGACGTTGTCGGCCGGGTGCGCGGCGCCCTCGAAGTCGCAGATGCGCTGCCACTGCGCGGCCACGTCGTCCGGGCTGAAGCCGGCCTTGGGGTCGAAGCCGGCGCCCAGGCTGCGCTCCCAGCGCACCTTGCCGACCCAACCGCCGCCGACCTCGAACAGGCCGCCGCTGTCCTGGCAGGCGGCGCTGCCGAGGTAGACCACCAGCGGGCTGACCAGCTCGGGTTTGAGCTGCTCGAACACCTGCGGCGGAATCAGCCCCTCGGTCATGCGGGTGGCGCCGGTGGGGGCGATGGCGTTGACCAGGATGTTGTTCTTGCGCCCCTCGATGGCCAGGGTGCGGGTCAGGCCGTAGAGGCCGAGCTTGGCCATGCCGTAGTTGCTCTGGCCGAAGTTGCCGTAGATGCCGGAGGTGGACGAGGTGAAGATCACCCGCCCGTAGTTCTGCTCGCGCAGGTGCGGCCAGGCGGCGTGGGTGGTCTTGTAGGCGCCTTCGACATGGACCTTGTAGACCAGCTCCCAGTCGGCGTCCTCCATCTTGTGGAAGCTCTTGTCGCGCAGGATGCCGGCGTTGTTGACCAGCACGTCGATGCGGCCGAAGTGATCCAGCGCGGTCTGCACTATCTTGTCGCCGTCGGTCACCGAGTCGTGGTTGGCTACGGCATCGCCGCCGAAGGCCCTGATCTCTTCCACCACCTTGTCCGCCGCCGAGGCATTGGCGCCCTCGCCGTGGGTGCTGCCGCCGAGGTCGTTGACCACCACCTTGGCGCCATGGCGGGCGAACAGCAGCGCGTGGGCGCGGCCCAGACCGCCGCCGGCGCCGGTGACGATGACGACCTGATCCTCGAAACGAACCGCTTCACTCATGGCAGAAACTCCTCGGCAGTGGGCAATGGCAGCGAGTGTCACGCAGGGCCGCTGCGCTCACAACGAACCGGCCTGACGCTGAATGGTGCGCGATAAGGCGCCGGGATGGTCAGGCCGGACGGATCAGGCGCAGATGGTCGTACAGGTGCAGCACATGGGCCTGGGCGTACTCGGCGTGGCTCAGCGCGCCGTAGGCGAAATGCGGCTGCAGGGCGCCAGTGTGCGCGGCGAAGCGCTCGAAGGCGGCCTGCAGACGCTGCAGGGCAGCCGCCTGGCTCGCCGGCTCGGCCAGTGGCGCGGCGCCGGGAATCGCCTCGGTCAGCGGATGGCGCATGCCGCCACGGGCGCTGAACAGGGCGAAGGCGGCCGGGCCGAGGCTGTGGCGAAACCAGGCAGGTTTGAGCTGCGGAAAACCGTCCAGGGAATACTCGATGCTCTGCGCGCAGTGGTTGAATACCTCGCTCGGGCTCCAGCCCTGCAGGCTGACCAGTGGCCGGCCGGCCAGCTCGGCCAGCAGGCGCTGCGCCGCCGCCAGCTCGACGGCAGCCGGCGCCGGGCCGCCGGGCAGCGCCCAGAAACCAGCGCTGAGGGCCGCCACGCCGCTGGCGGCGGCGCCTTTCAACAGGGTGCGGCGCTGCATGCTGCGGTCTCCAGCCGCTGGCGAAACTCGAGGTAATGGGCGAGCACCAGCTCCGGCGCCTCGGTTTGCGGGTAGTGGCCGATGCCGTCGAGCAGCACCGTGTCGGGCTGCTCGATCAGCTCGCGGTAGCGCGCCACCATATGCGCGCCGGAGATCGGATCGACCGCACCGTCGATCACCCGCATGGGCACCGTGGTTTCCTGCATGGCCGCCACCCAGCGTGCGCGGCTGGCGCGGCGATCGAGGATGTAGCGGATCAGCCGGTGCATCACCTTGGGCCCGTCGTTATGTGCGATCAGCGCCCAGAAGGCGTCCAGCTCGGCCTCGCTGGGCGGCGTATGCGGGCCGAACACCTTGGCGAAGTTCTGCGCCAGGGTGCGCCGCGAGAACAACCGGCCGAGCAGCGGCCCCAGCGGGCCGAGCAGCAGTTTCTGGGTCAGCACCGGATAGTGGGTCTCGGGAAACAGGCCACCGTTGAGGAACACGCAGCTGGCCAACTGGATGCATCCGTCCTGATGGCGGGCCAGCAGCTCCTGGGCCACGCTGTCGCCGTAGTCGTGGGCCAGCACATGCAGCGGGCGCGTCTCGCCCAGGTGGGCCAGCAGCGCCTGCTGCAGGTCGGCCTGCTCCAGCAGGCTGTAGGCATGGCCGCGCGGCTTGGCCGAGTAGCCGAAGCCGAGCATGTCGCAGGCGATCAGCCGGTACTGGCGCGCCAGCGGCTGCCACAGGCGGTGCCAGTCCCAGCTGGCGGTGGGAAACCCGTGGATCAGCAGCAGCGGCTCGGCTGCCGCTTCGCCCGCCGTCCAGTAGCGAATCGCGTGCGGGCCGAAACGCAGCTCCTGCCCCTGGGCGCGCCAGGCGTCCAGGGCGATGCCGGGCAACGCCGTCACTGCGCGTAGCCCGGGTTGCAGCGGTCGAGCTTGCGCAGCAGCGCCGGCCAGGGCAGCGCGCCGCCCATGCCCTGCGAGCTCTTCATCACCCCGGCGAGCATCGCCCGGGCGCCGTCGAGAATCTGCTGCGGGATATGGATCAGCTCGCCGCCACCGCTCTGCGCCATGACCTGGATCTCGCAGGCGCGCTGCAGGGTGAACATGCCGAGGAAGGCGTCGGCGATGCTGCCGAAGGCGGTGAGCAGGCCGTGGTTGGGCAGGATCATGAAGTTCTTCTCGCCCAGGTCGGCCTGCAGCCGCGCCTTCTCGTCATGGTTCAGCGCCACGCCCTCGTAGCCGTGGTAGGCCAGGCTGGAAAGGACGAACAGCGACTGCTGCGACAGCGGCAGCAGGCCCTGCTGCTGCGCCGACACGGCGATGCCGGCGGCGGTATGGATATGCAGCACGCAGCCGACGTCGTGGCGCACCTCGTGCACGGCGCTGTGGATGGTGTAGCCGGCCGGGTTGATGTCGAAGGGGCTGTCCATCAGCTTGTTGCCGGCCAGGTCGACCTTGACCAGGCTGGAGGCGCTGATCTCGTCGAACATCAGGCCGTAGGGGTTGATCAGGAAGTCCTCGGTGCCCGGCACCTTGGCCGAGATGTGGGTGAAGATCAGGTCGTCCCAGCCGTACAGGGCGATCAGTCGGTAGCAGGCGGCCAGGTCGACGCGGGTCTGCCATTCGGCGGCGGATACCTGGTTCTTCACGTCGGGCAGATTCAGCGGAGCGTTCACGGCGGTCACCTCGATCTTGTTGTGGTTCGGCGGTGTCCGCAGTCTAGCCGCGCATGGGCCCTGCGATAGTTGCCCTGGCAGCCAAGCTGCTGACCCTGCGGGTCAATGACTCGAGCGTACGGGCTGCGATAAGGCGTCATTCGCCGCTCTTATGGAAGGCCATGCTCCATTCTGCGTCGACAGGGCACGCGGTTTTGCAGGAGCGGATTTATCCGCGAATGTCACGGCTGAAGCCGCTTCCACGGCCAATCATCGACAAAGGGGCCTTAAAGCAGGGCGATCAGCAGCGGCGCGGCCTGCCCCCGCAGGAAGGCGGCCGCAGCGGCCAGGCGAACTTTCTCGCCGCGCTGGAACGGCGGGGCGTGGTGCGCCGGCCATTGCTGGAGTCGGATCTGCGCTGGGATATCGCCTTTATCTGGCGGCGCGACGCCTACCTGTCACGCGCGGCGCAGGCCTGGCTGGAGCTGCTGGACGAGTCCCCGGCGCCGTAGGCCGCCTGCGGGGTCAGCCCTGCAGCGCGGCGGCGAAGGCCTGCAACCAGGGCTCGGCGTCGCGTTCCGGGGTGACCGTCTCGCTGGCGTCCAGGCGCAGCATCTCCACCACTTCGCGCAGACCCAGCTCGGCGTACAGCTCGCGCACCAGCTCACCGCCGCCGCAGAAGCTGTCGTAGCTGGAATCGCCCAGCGCCAGCACCGCGCCGGGTAGCCCCTGCCAGGCCGGCAGGTGATCGCGAATGGCGCCGTACAGCGGCAGCAAGTTGTCCGGCAGCTCGCCCATGCCGGTGGTGGAGGTCACGGTGAGAAAGGCCTCGGGGCCGAAGGCCAGCAGCTCTTCCAGGCTCAGGTTCGGCTTGTGCCAAGCCTCCAGCCCGGCGGCCTGGAGCAGGCGCTCGGCGTGGCGGGCAACTTCTTCGGCGGTGCCGTAGACCGACCCCGAGAGGATGGCGACTTTCATGACAACTCCTGAAACAGTGGCAAAGGCGGCGCATTATGCCGCAAGTGGACAGCCCGACCCGATGTTTTAGAATGCAGCGCACATACCCTGCGGAACCGCGCCCATGATCAACGCCAAACTGCTGCAACTGGTAATCGACGCCTCCAACGACGGCATCGTGGTGGCCGAGCAGGAGGGTGACGACAACATCCTGATCTACGCCAACCCGGCCTTCGAGCGCCTCACCGGCTACGCCAGCGAAGACATCCTCTACCAGGATTGCCGCTTCCTGCAGGGCGACGACCGCGACCAACCCGGCCTGGACGCCATCCGCCAGGCGGTCAAGACGCAGCAGCCGTGCCGGCAGATCATCCGCAACTACCGCAAGGACGGCAGCGCCTTCTGGAACGAGCTGTCGATCACCCCGGTTTTCAACGAAGGCGACCAGCTGACCTACTATATAGGTATCCAGAAGGACGTCACCGAGCAGGTCGAGGCCCAGCAGCGCGTCAAAGCGCTGGAGGCGGAGCTGGCCGAACTCAGGGCACGCCTGGATAACTGACGAACGCACACAACTCTCGCTGCGGGACGCGGTCTGAAGGTGCTGGACTCTAGGTAGTATCCGCCATGCAAAGCGACCCGCTGCTGACCCAAGCCGAGTTGGATTTCATCCAGCAACTCAGCTCGCCACAACCCCGCAAACGCCGCCCCAGTGAAGCGCAAACACGGCGCCTGGCCATCGGCGCACAATTGCGCGAGCTGCTCAACCAGTTGAGCAGCGACGAACAGCTCAGCCTGGACACCCACAGCGACAATCAGCACCTGAGTTTTCCCTTGCGCCTGATCCAGGACGGCCAGAGCGGTTCGCGCCTGGAGCTGGACGCACCGCTGATCTTCGAGCAAGGCGTCAGCGAACGTCCATGGCGCCTGTCCCTCACCGCCCCGCTGCCCCTGCTGGACCGACGAGAGCGCCCCAGCGGCCTGCAGGTCGTGGAGCTGTCGAACAACGGCATGCTGGTGCAGCACAACAATCCCGGCAACCCGGCCAAGGATCAGCTGCTGCAGCTGCTGTTGCCGCAACAGCGCCGCGTGCAGTTGCGCGCCCGCCTGGTACGGCGCATCGGCAAGGCCCGCTACGCCTATAGCCTGCAAACCCTGCACGACGAAGACGAGCAGACGCTGCGCCAATACCTCTTCGAACAGCACAGCGACCGCCAGCGGCGCAGCGACCCGGTCACCTGAGCGCCGCCGCGGAAGAAAAAATCCGATAGCCGAAGGGGATAGGAGAGGGCTGGCTATCGGATTGCGCAGTCGGTCGAGCTTCCGCCGTGCAGCCTCAGCGGCCGCGAGTCGCGACGGTAAGCCCTACACACGATCACAATGTACAATTCTTGTACAACTAATTTTCGTCACCGACAAGCGTTTTCGCGCACGCTCACGCGCCCGGCTCCCGGCAGACGGGATAAGCGGCACGTGCGGACGGGGATCAGGTATCGAGGTGACCGGCGAGAAACTGCTGCAGGCGTCGCTGCATCAGCCGCCCTTCATTGCCCAGGCAAGCAATCGGCGAACCGGCCAGGCTCTCCTCGGCCAGGTCGGCGCTGTCGCCGGCCAGCAACAGCGGGCAGTCCAGCGCCAGCGCCAGGCGCGACAGCTGCCGCGGCAGCTCGTCGCTGGGCGGCTGGTTGCTGAACAGCACCAGCGCCTGCGGCTGCATCTTCTCGCACACCAGCGGCAGCTCGGCCAACGGCTGGCCGACGCCGAGCACGCTGACGCCGATATCGAGGCTGCCCAGCAGCAGCGCGGCGACCAGCAGCTCCAGCTCGCGACAATGCCCCGGCAAGGCGGCGAGCAGCACCCTTTCCTCGACGCTGCCGCGGCCCAGTTGCAGGCGCTGCAGGCAACGTCCGCGCAGGAAGCTGTCGAGCAGCAGCCATTCGCTGCACTGGCCGAACTCGTCCTGGCGCAGCAGCAGGGTCTGCCACACCGGCATGAGGATGTCCTGGAACACCACCGGCAGCGGGTAGGAGGAGAAGATCTGGCCGTACAGGCGCTCCAGGCGCAGCTCGTCGAAATCGCCGAGGGCGCGGCGGACCTGCCCCTGCCACTCGCTCCATTCGCCGGCGCTGACTTCCTCGTAGGCCGGCGTCGCCGCGCTGCGGGCGCCGGCACTCTTGGCCAGGATCTTGCCGACCTTGCTCACCGCCACGCCGCGCTCGATCCAGGCCAGGATGCTGCGCACCGCCTCGATGTCGGCCTGCGAATAGAGGCGATGGCCGCTGTCGGTGCGGGTCGGCTGGATCAATCCGTAGCGTCGCTCCCAGGCCCGCAGGGTGACCGGGTTGACGCCGGTCAGGCGCGAGACTTCACGGATCGGAAACAACTCTTCCTGTTTCAGGGCGCTGGACGCGAGCAGAGGGGCACCGGCGAGTTCAGGCATGGCTTCGGGCATCGCGGCAGAAAAGGTGCCGGCATTGTAACCCAGGCCCCGACGCGCTTACATTGTACAAAACCTGTACAAGGCATCCCCATGCGCGATCCCACCTGGCCACTCACCCTCTACTACGACGGCGCCTGCCCGCTCTGCGCCCGCGAGATCGCCCTGCTGCGCCGCCATGCCGCCCGCGAACGGCTGCGGCTGGTGGATATCGCCGCCGCGGACTTCGACCCGCAGCCGCTGGGCCTGGCACTGTCGACCCTGCAGGCCCGCCTGCATGCACGCTGGGCCGACGGCCGCTGGCTGGTCGGGCTCGATGCCAGCCTGGCCAGCTGGCAGGCCGCCGGCCTCGGCGCCTGGGTCGCGCCGCTGGGCTGGCGCGCGCTGCGCCCGCTGCTGGAGTGGGGCTATCGGCTGTTCTGCCGTCTGCGCCCGCACCTGGCGCGGCTGCCGCACCCCGATGGTGCGCGGCGCTGCCGGCAGAACGCGGCCTGCACGCCGCCACGCCCGCCATCGCACGACGCTGGCTAATTGGCGCAAAACCGGAATAATCCTTGCTGCATTCCTACCCGGCGCATCACCCCGCGCCGCGTACGCCCCAGGCCACACCCCGGCCACGGGCCAGCTTCGAGGAGATACACGATGTCCCCGGTTACCCTGATGGTGGCGCGCCGCGTCGCCCACGGCCGCTATCACGACTTCATCGCCTGGCTGCGCGAAGGCGAACACCTGGCCACCGACTTCCCCGGCTACCTCGGCTCCGGCGTGCTGGCGCCGCCGTCCGGCGACGACGAATTCCAGATCGTCTTTCGTTTCAGCGACGAGCAGACCATGGCCTCCTGGGAGCATTCCGCCTCGCGCCAGGCCTGGCTGCAGCGCGGCAGCGGGCTGTTCGCCCAGCCCCAGGAAAAACGCGCCGTCGGCCTCGACGCCTGGTTCGGCAGCGCGCACCGCCAGCCGCCGCGCTGGAAGCAGAGCATCGCCATCTGGCTGGCGTTCTTCCCGGTCTCGCTGGCCTTCAACCTGCTGTTCGGCCCGGCGCTGGACGACCTCTCGCTGGTCGTCCGGGTGCTGCTGAGCACCCTGGCCCTGACCCCGCTGATGACCTACCTGTTCATCCCCCTGGCTAGCCGCCTGCTGGCGCCCTGGCTGCTGGCCGACAGCGGACGCCTGGACGGACGTCAGGGCCTACCCGGCAAGCCCTGATCAGAGCGGCAGGCGCAACCCGGCGTGAGCCTGGCGCAACGCCGGTCGAGCGATGATTTCGTCGTGCGCCTCGCTCTGCAGCGGGTACAGAGCATCCACCCCGCACTGGCGCAGACGCCGCTTCAGCGGCGCCAGCGCCAGGCTGGGCGGCCCCAGCCAATGGCGACGCCCGTCGGCACACAGCGCCCGCGCACGGTAACCCGCCGCGCGCAGCACCAGCACCTCGATGCGCAGCACGCTCCCCGCGCGCCAGGCCACACGCAACTCACGCCAGCTCATCCACACCTCACACCTATACAGAGATAAGTTTTTTGTACATGAAAAGAGCAAATTTTCTACAGGCCAGAGAAAATTAAAAACCCTTGAATCTCAATGAAATAGCGAAAACAAGCGCTTTTCCTGAAAAACCACAGGCGCGGCATGGTTGTACAAGCTGCCGAGCTGGTATAGCTTTACTCCAGGTTCGGCCGGTGCCGTTTCCCTACTGGTCAGGTAACCCGAAGCGGTGCCGCTGAACCCTCCCTTATTCCGCCAGGGCCCGAAATGAGCGCTGCCAGCCTTCCCATCCTGATCACCGGCGCCAGCCAGCGAGTCGGCCTGTACTGCGCCGAACGCCTGCTCGATGCCGGCCAGCCAGTGATCCTCAGCTACCGCCACGAACGCGAGGGCGTGCAGCGCCTGCGTCAACGCGGCGCCCTGTGCCTGCCGGCGGACTTTCGCGACGAGGCCAGCATCCTCGCCTTCGTCGACGCGGTGAAATGCCACACCGACGGTCTGCGCGCCATCGTCCACAACGCCTCGGACTGGCTCAGCGAGACGCCGGGCGACGAGGCGGCGGCCTTTCAGCAGCTGTTCGCCGTGCACATGCTCGCGCCCTACCTGATCAACCTGCACTGCGCCGAGCTGCTGCAGCGCGCCAGCCCGGCCGACATCGTCCATGTCAGCGACGACGTGACGCGCAAGGGCAGCGCCAAGCGCCCCGCCTACTGCGCCAGCAAGGCCGGCCTGGAGAGCCTGACGCTGTCGTTCGCCGCACGCTTCGCGCCGCACATCAAGGTCAACGGCATCGCCCCGGCGCTGCTGATGTTCAACCAGGACGACGACGCCGAGTATCGCCAGCAGACCCTGGCCAAGTCGGCGCTGGGCATCGAGCCCGGCCCGGAAGCCTTCTACCTGAGCCTGCGCTACCTGCTGGACAACCCGTACCTGACCGGCACCACCCTGACCCTCAACGGCGGCCGCCACCTCAAGTGAGGCGGCGCCAAGGACAACTGCCATGCACCCACAACTGCCCCAGCACTACCGCGAGATCCTCATCGGCCTGGGCGAGAATCCCGAGCGCGAGGGCCTGCTCGACACCCCCAAGCGCGCGGCCAAGGCCATGCAGTACCTCTGCCACGGCTACCAGCAGTCGCTGGAAGAGATAGTCAACGGCGCGCTGTTCGCCTCGGACAACGACGAGATGGTGATCGTCAAGGACATCGAGCTGTACTCGCTGTGCGAGCACCACCTGCTGCCCTTCATCGGCAAGGCGCACGTCGCCTACATCCCCACCGGCAAGGTGCTGGGCCTGTCCAAGGTGGCGCGCATCGTCGACATGTTCGCCCGCCGCCTGCAGATCCAGGAGAACCTGACCAAGCAGATCGCCGATGCGATCCAGCGCGTGACCAACGCCGCCGGCGTCGCCGTGGTGATCGAGGCCAAGCACATGTGCATGATGATGCGCGGGGTGGAGAAGCAGAACTCGGTGATGAGCAGCTCGGTGATGCTTGGCGCCTTCCGCGAGTCCTGCAACACTCGCCACGAATTTTTGCAACTGATCGGACGGAACAAGTAATGCCGCGACTGGAACCCGGAATGGCGCGCATCCGCGTCAAGGACCTGCGCCTGCGCACCTATATCGGCATCAAGGAGGAGGAGATCAACAACAAGCAGGACGTGCTGATCAACCTGACCATCCTCTATCCGGCGGTCGACGCCGTGCAGGTCAACGACATCGACCACGCGCTGAACTACCGCACCATCACCAAGGCGATCATCGCCCACGTCGAGGGCAACCGCTTCGCCCTGCTCGAACGCCTGACCCAGGAAATCCTCGACCTGGTCATGGCCCACCAGGCGGTGCGCTACGCCGAGGTGGAAGTGGACAAACCGCACGCCCTGCGTTTCGCCGAGTCGGTGTCCATCACCCTGGCCGGCCACCGCTAAGCGGCGCCGCGGTCGGCTTGCCGGCCCCGCGAGGGGCTCTTATCATCGCCGCCACCGCCCGCCCCGGAGAGCCCGAGATGACCGAGCAAGAACGCCTCGAACTGGAAGCCGCCGCCTTCCGCAGCCTGGTGCAGCACCTGCGCACCCGCCCCGACGTGCAGAACATCGAGCTGATGAACCTGGCCGGCTTCTGCCGCAACTGTCTGTCCAAGTGGTACAAGGCCGCCGCCGACGACCTCGGCGTCGAGCTGAGCCCCGAACAGGCCCGCGAAGCGGTCTACGGCATGCCCTATGCCGAGTGGAAGGCCAAGTACCAGAAGGACGCCACACCCGAACAGCAGGCCGCCTTCGACAAGGGGAACAAGGCATGAGCGCCCTCGCCGACTTCCGCCGCCGCCTGCAGCAGGACGACTTCGCCTTCGCCGAGACCCTGGCCTTCGTCGCCGCGCACTACCACTACCAGCCCAGCGCCTTTCGCAACGGCAGCGTGGACAACGCCGCCGGGCAGAACGAAGGCTCGTGCAAGACCCTCGGCCTGGCCCGGCTCGAAGGCTTCAGCCTGGACGAAACCTTGCGCTGCTTCGGCGAGCACTACCGCAGCGTGCTGGCCACCCCGGACGGCAGCGATCACGGCAATATCCGTGCGCTGATGGCCCACGGCCTGAATGGCGTACGGTTCGAGCAGGCGCCGCTGCGCCGCCAGGACTGATCCAGCCGCGCAACAATTTGCGCAACTGTCGGCAAAAGCTGACAGACATCACAAAACCAAGCGCTTATCCTGCGCGCCATGAGAGTCACCAGGGAAGGGGCTCGGCGCGATCCGTGCGGCACTTCCCGTGGTGCGTACACGGCATGGAGTCGCCCGATGCAGCAAACCCTGGTATGGAAACCCTGGAGCAACCCCGGCGTGGAGACCCTGCGCCTGAGTCAGGACGAAGCCGGCATCCATGCCAGCAGCCACCTGATGCAGAGCCTCAGGGGCGACAGCATAGTCGCCAGCTACCTGCTCGACTGCGACCCGCGCTGGCGCTTTCGCCGCCTCTGGCTCAAGGTGGACAACCACGGCCCGCGCAAGCTCTGCCTGCAACGCGATCTCCGCGGCAACTGGCTGCACAACGGCGAGCCGCGCCCCGATCTGCAGGGCTGCCAGCACGTCATGCTGTCCGCCTCGCCCTTCACCCACACCCCGCTGCTGCAACGCTGCGCCCTGGAAACCGGGCAGAGCGATGAGGTCCAGGTGGCCTACGTCGACCTGCTCAGCTTGCGGATCGAGCCGCGCCGCCAGCACTACCAGTTCCTGCAGCGCCGCCCGGGGCAAAACCTCTACCGCAGCCAGGCCGAGGGCAAGCCGAGCTGCGAGTTGACGGTGGACGACCAGGCCCTGCTGCTCAAGGCCAGCGAGCAGTACCTGCGCATGAGCCAGCGCGGGCTGAAGATCAGCACCCTGGTCTAGCGCGTAGCGCTAGATCGGCAATTGCCCGAACGCCCAGCGCAGCAGGAAGAACACCAGCAGGCCGCCGCCGATGGTCGCCAGCAGGTGGCGGGTGAAGGCGGCGATGGCGATGGTCGCCAGGCCGGCGAGCAGGTAGGCGTTGTCCAGGCTCGGCGCCCAGTGCGTGCCGTCCGGCAGCAGCATGCCGGGCACCACGATGGCGCTCAGCACCGCCGTCGGCACGTAATGCAGGCCCTGGCGCACCAGCGGCGGGAAACGCAGGTCGGGAAAGGCGAACAGGCTGTAGCGGGTGGCGAAGGTGATCGCCAGCATGCCCAGGATCAGCAACCAGATATCCATCACACCAGTTCCTCCTGCAAGTCCGGCTCGCGCCGCTCCAGCCACACCCCGACCACAATGCCGCTGGCCGCCGCGGCCATCAGCCCGAGCTTGTAGGGCAGCGCATGACAGGCCAGCGCCACCGCCGCGGCGACCAGCGCTGCCGCCACCTGCGGCTGGCTCCTGAGCATCGGCACGACGATGCCGATAAAGGTCGCCAGCATGGCGAAGTCCAGCCCCCAGTCGCCGATATTCGGCACCGCCTGGCCGAACAGCACGCCGATCAGGGTGCACAGCAGCCAGTTGCCGTACATCGCCAGCGCGGCGCCGAGAAAGTACCAGTGCCGATACGGCGCGCTGTCGCCGCGGGCGTAGCGCTGCAGCACCACCGCATAGGCCTCATCGGTCAGCCAGAAGGCCAGCGGCATGCGCCAGCGCTTGGGCAGGTGGCGCACGTAGGGCTGCAGGCTGGCGCTGTACAGGGCATGGCGCAGGTTGACCACGAAGGTGGTGAGCAGCACCACCGCCATGCCGGCGCCGCCGGCCAGCAGGCTGACGGCGATGAATTGTGCCGAACCGGCGAACACCAGCGCCGACATGCCCAGGGTCTGCCAGGGGCTGAGTCCGGCGGCGCCAGCCAGGCTGCCGAAGATGATGCCGAAGGGCATGGCGCCGAGCAGCATCGGCAGCATATCGCGGGCGCCCTGGGTGAATTCGAGATGACGGGACATGGAACCTCCTTGGGCCGCTCAGTCTAACCAGCGCCCGCGGGCAGGTTCTTGAACGATCTTGCGCCGCCAGGGGGCACCGTGCGCAGCGAGTCGGGGCCGATCTCGCGGATTTACTGGCGACAGGCCCTGCGGTATTCGCCCGGCCCCACGCCATAGGCCTGTTTGAACTGCCGCGTCAGATGGCTCTGGTCGGCGAAGCCCAGTTGCGCGGCGACGCCGGCCGCGCTGCAGCCGCCCTTGAGCAGGGCGCGCGCCTGCTCCAGGCGGCGCTGCTTGAGCCAGGCATGCGGCGGCAGGCCGGTGGCGCGGCGAAACACCCGGGCGAAGTGAAAGGGCGACAGATTGACCGCCGCCGCCAGCGCCTCCAGCGACGGCGGCTCGCTCAGCTGGCTGGCCAGCAGTTCCTTGGCCAGCGCCACCGCCCGCGGTTCCTCGCCGACGCCACGCGGCACCGGCTGGCGCGCGTAACGCTGCAGCAGCTCGAGCATCGCCTCGCGCCACAGGGTCTGACGCTGCAGCGCCTCGCTGTGCGGATCCTCCAACAAGCGGTGCAGTGCGCTCAACCGCGACGCCAGGACCGGATCATGGTGCACGCTGTCGTGGAACATCGGCGGCGCAGCCGGCGGCAGCTCGAGTTCGGCCATCAGCACCTCGAAGGTGCCGGGCTGCGGGTAGAACACCCGGTACTGCCAGCCCTGCTCGACGCCCTTGGAACCGGTGTGCACCTCGTCCGGATTGAGCAAGGCGATGCTGCCGGCGCCCGCCAGGTGGTCGACGCCGCGATAGCGATAGCGCTCGGCGCCGGCTTCGAGCACGGCGATCACATGGCCGTCGTGGACGTGCGGGGCGAAACGGTGCTCGATGAAGCGCGCGGACAGCAGCTCCAGCCCGTGCAGATCGTCGCTGGCGCTGAACCGCGCGCGTTCGCCTCCCGCCAGTGGCTGCATGGCTCAGGCGCCGAAGCGCGCCTCCAGCTTCTCGCGCACCTGCGGCCACTCCTGATCGGTGATGCTGTACAGCACGGTGTCGTCGAGGCGGCCGTCGGCCAGGCGCCGGTGGTTGCGCAGCAGCCCCTCGCGCACGGCGCCGAGCTTCTCGATGGCGCGCTGCGAGCGCAGGTTGCTGGCGGCGGTCTTCAGTTGCACGCGGACCATGCCCCAGTTGTCGAAGGCATGCTTGAGCATCAGGTACTTGATGCTGGTATTCAGCCCGCTGCCGTGCTGGCCGCGGTCGAGCCAGGTCCAGCCGATCTCGCAGGCCGGCAGGTTGTTCATGAAGTCGCCGAAGCGGGTGGTGCCGACCAGCTGCTCGCCGAGGCGGATGACGAACGGCAGGGCGCGCAACTCGCGCAGATCGCTCAGGGCGCTGCGATACCAGTCCAGGCGCTGGGTGCCGCTCATGTACAGCAGCTCGTCGCGATTGGCCTCGGCCAGCGCCACCAGCGCCGGGATATCGGCGTCGGCCAGCGGCTCCAGGCGCAGGGCGCCGCGTTGCAGAGTCACCAGTTGCGGCTTGAACATAGGGTCCCTCCTCGGACAGCCTCGCAAGCCGGTCACGCTATCAGGCGCGCGCCTGCGGCACAATTGGCCTGCGCTGCCCCGCTCGCTGCGACCTTGGTCGCAACTGACGCGCGCGGGCTTTGGTGCAACACTGCTGCTTATCGCCGCCGGCCGTGCCGGTGTTCCGTTCTCTCCTGCGTTCCGGAGTCCGCATGTCGCTGTCCCCCGGGCTGATCGCCGCGGTCGCCCTGATCTACATGGCCATCCTCTTCGCCATCGCCTTCTATGGCGACCGGCGCAGCACGCCCATGCCGCCGAAGGTGCGCGCCTGGGTCTACTCGCTGTCGCTGGCGGTGTATTGCACCAGCTGGACCTTCTTCGGCGCGGTCGGCCAGGCCGCCGAGCAGCTGTGGTCGTTCCTGCCGATCTACCTGGGGCCGATCATCCTGCTGCTGAGCATGCCCTGGGTGCTGCAGAAGATGGTGATGATCAGCAAGCAGGAGAACATCACCTCGATCGCCGACTTTATCGCCGCCCGTTACGGTAAATCCCAGTCGCTCGCCGTGGTGGTGGCGCTGATCTGCCTGGTCGGCGTGCTGCCCTATATCGCCCTGCAGCTCAAGGGCATCGTCCTCGGCGTCAACCTGCTGATCGGCGAGCACGCGCTGGATACCGGCACCAGTGCCCAGGACACCGCGCTGATCGTGTCGCTGGCGCTGGCGCTGTTCACCATCCTGTTCGGCACGCGCAACCTCGACGTCACCGAGCACCACCGCGGCATGGTGCTGGCGATCGCCTTCGAGTCGCTGGTCAAGCTGCTGGCCTTCCTCGCCGTCGGCGCCTTCGTCACCTTCGGCCTGTACAACGGTTTCAACGACCTGCTCGATCAGGCGCACAACACCGCCGAACTGGACGCCTTCTGGAACGAGGCGGTGAACTGGCCGGCGCTGCTGGTGCAGACCGGCATGGCGATGATCGCCATCGTCTGCCTGCCGCGGCAGTTCCACGTCACCGTGGTGGAGAACATCGAACCCAAGGACCTGCGCCTGGCGCGCTGGGTGTTCCCCGCCTACCTGGTGCTGGCCGCACTGTTCGTGGTGCCCATCGCCCTGGCCGGGCAGATGCTGCTGCCGGCCGGCATCACCCCGGACTCCTTCGTCATCAGCCTGCCGCTGGCCGAGGCCCATCCGGGTCTGGCGGTGCTGGCCTTCATCGGCGGCGCCAGTGCCGCCACCGGCATGGTGATAGTCGCGTCCGTCGCCTTGTCGACCATGATCTCCAACGACATGCTGCTGCCCTGGCTGCTGCGCCGACAGAGCACCGAGCGGCCGTTCGAGGCCTTCCGTCACTGGATGCTCACCGCGCGCCGGGTCAGCATCGTGCTGATCCTGCTGCTGGCCTACGTCTGCTACCGCCTGCTCGGCGAGGGCGCCAGCCTGGCCACCATCGGCCAGGTGTCGTTCGCCGCCATCGGCCAGCTGGCGCCGGCCATGTTCGGCGCCCTGGTGTGGAAACAGGCCAACCGTCGCGGCGTGTTCGCCGGGCTGATCTTCGGCGCCCTGCTGTGGTTCTACACCCTGGTCCTGCCGCTGGCGGCGCGCGGCATGGGCTGGTCGCTGGCCAGCTTCCCCGGGCTGAGCACCCTGCTCTACGCGCCCATCGGTCTGCAGGTCGACCCGCTGACCCGCGGCGTGGTGCTGTCGCTGGCCGGCAACCTGCTGCTGTTCGCCTGGGTCTCCTGGTTCTCCCGCACGCGGGTGTCGGAGCACTGGCAGGCCGGGCGCTTCATCGGCCATGACCTGGGCACCAAACCGAGCAACCGCAGCCTGCTGGCGGTGCAGGTCGAGGACCTGCTGCTGCTGGCCAGCCGCTTCGTCGGCGAGGAGCGCGCGCGGCAGAGCTTCGTGCGCTTCGCCGAGCGCCAGGGCAAGCCGTTCGAGGCCAACCAGCCGGCCAACAGCGAATGGATCGCCCACACCGAACGCCTGCTGGCCGGCGTGCTCGGCGCCTCCAGTACCCGCGCGGTGGTCAAGGCGGCCATCGAAGGCCGCGAGATGCAGGTCGAGGACGTGGTGCGCATCGTCGACGAGGCGTCCGAGGTGCTGCAGTTCAATCGCGCCCTGCTGCAGGGGGCGATCGAGAACATCACCCAGGGCATCAGCGTGGTCGACCAGAACCTGCGCCTGGTGGCCTGGAACCACCGCTACCTGGAGCTGTTCGACTACCCCGAGGGGTTGATCTACGTCGGCCGACCGATTGCCGAAATCATCCGCTTCAACGCCGAACGCGGCATGCTCGGCGGCGGCGACGTCGAGGAGAACGTGGCCAAGCGCCTGTACTGGATGCGCCAGGGCACCGCGCACAGCTACGAGCGGGTATTCCCCAACGGCCGGGTGATCGAGCTGATCGGCAACCCCATGCCCGGCGGCGGCTTCGTCATGAGCTTCACCGACATCACCGAATTCCGCGAGGCCGAGCGGGCGCTCAAGGAAGCCAACGAGAGCCTGGAGCGGCGCGTCGCCGAGCGTACCCAGGAGCTGTCCAAGCTCAACCAGGCGCTGACCGAGGCCAAGGCCCACGCCGAGGCCGCCAACCAGTCGAAGACGCGCTTTCTCGCCGCGGTCAGCCACGACCTGATGCAGCCGCTCAACGCCGCGCGGCTGTTCTCCGCGGCGCTGGCCCACCAGGACGAGGCGCTGCCGCACGAGGCGCAGGAACTGGTGCGCCATCTGGACAGCGCGCTGCGCTCGGCCGAAGACCTGATCACCGACCTGCTGGACATCTCGCGCCTGGAGAACGGCCGCATCGCTCCGGATCGCCACCCCTTCGCCCTGGCCAGCCTGTTCGACACCCTCGCCGCCGAGTTCGGCGTGCTGGCCGCCGAACAGGGTATCGACCTGCGCGTGCGCGGCAGCAAGCAGTGGGTCGACAGCGACAGCAAGCTGCTGCGGCGCATCCTGCAGAACTTCCTGACCAACGCCTTCCGCTACGCCAAGGGCCGCGTGGTGCTCGGCGTGCGCCGCGAGGGCCAGCATCTGCGCCTGGAGGTGTGGGACCGCGGCGCCGGCATCCCCGAGGACAAGCGCAAGGTGATATTCGAGGAGTTCAAGCGCCTGGACAGCCACCAGACCCGCGCCGAGAAGGGCCTGGGTCTGGGCCTGGCGATCGCCGACGGCCTGTGCCGGGTGCTCGACCACCGCCTGGAGGTGCGTTCCTGGCCGGGCAAGGGCAGCGTGTTCAGCGTCAGCGTGCCGCTGGCGCGCCAGCCGGCGGCCAAGCCCAAGGCGGCGGTCGGCAGCGAGCTTAACGGCCAGCCGCTGCAGGGCACCCAGGTGCTGTGCATCGACAACGAGGACAGCATCCTCACCGGCATGCACAGCCTGCTGTCGCGCTGGGGCTGCCAGGTGTGGACGGCGCGCAATCGCCTGGAATGCGAACACCTGCTGAGCGAGGACGTGCGCCCGCAACTGGCGCTGATCGACTACCACCTCGACGAGGGCGAGACCGGCACCGAGCTGATGGCCTGGCTGCGCACGCGCCTGGGCGAGCCGGTGCCCGGCGTGGTGATCAGCGCCGACGGCCGCCCGGAGCTGGTGGCCGAGGTGCATGCCGCCGGCCTCGACTACCTGCCCAAGCCGGTCAAGCCGGCCGCCCTGCGCGCCCTGCTCAGCCGTCATCTGAGCCTGCGCGGCTAAGCGCGCGATTCGCCGCTGCAGCCGCTGTGAAGCGACTTCCGCGCGCGGCGCGGATGCCATCCGGGGAGTGCCTGCCCCGGGCGGCATCCGGGCTGCCTCGGGTTTGCCCCCCGACCAACTGATCTGCCGCAATACCCGCCGGCGCCGGCCGACTAGACTGCCTGCATCCCCCGCCCAAGGACGCGCCATGCCCGACGAGCTGCAGACTCTGCTGAATTTCGCCAGCGCCCTGGCCGCCGGCCTGCTGATCGGCGCCGAGCGCGGCTGGCAGGAACGCCATGGCGACGACACCCGCCTGGCCGCGGGCATTCGCACTTACGGCCTGGTCGGCCTGCTCGGCGGCTTCGCCCTGCTGCTCGGCGAGCACTTCGGCGTGCTCGCCTGGGCGGCGATCTTCCTCGGCTTCGCCGCCCTGGTACTGACCGCCTATGCCGGCGACCTGCTGCAGCTGGGCGACCGCGGCCTGACCAGCGAGATGGCGCTGCTGATCACCTTTCTCCTCGGCAGCCTGGCCGTCGCCGACCAGGCGCCGCTGGCCGCCGCCGGCGCGGTGGCGGTGGCCTTGCTGCTGGGGCTGAAACAGGCGCTGCACGGCGCCCTGCGCCGCCTCAGCGAGGGCGAAGTGCTCGGCGCGCTGAAGCTGCTGTTCATCTCCCTGGTGCTGCTGCCGGCGCTGCCGAACCAGGGCTACGGCCCCTGGCAGGCGTTCAACCCCTACGTGATCTGGTGGATGGTGGTACTAATCGCCGCCATCGGCTTCGCCGCCTACGTGGCGATCCGCCTGGTCGGCACCCGCCATGGCCTGCTGATCACCGCCCTGCTCGGCGGCATCGTCTCGTCCACGGCGATGACCCTCACCCTCGCCCGCCTGCACGGCGAACGCCGCCTGCAGGCGCTGCTGGCCTGCGGCCTGCTGGCCACCTCGGCGCTGATGTTCCCGCGGGTGCTGCTGGAGGTCGGGCTGATCAATCCGGCGCTGCTGGCGCAGCTGTTCTGGCCGCTGACCGCCGCCGCGCTGGTCTACAGCGGCGGCGCCCTGGCTTACTACCGCCTGGCCGGACGCGAATCGGACGAAAGCGGCGAGCCGCCGCTGAAGAACCCCTTCGAGCTGGGCCCGGCGCTGCGCTTCGCCGCCCTGCTGCTGCTGATCCTGTTTCTGGTCGAAGGCGCGCGGCGCTGGCTGGGCGATGCCGGGGTGTATCTGGTGGCGCTGGTCTCGGGCCTGGCCGACGTCGACGCCATCACCCTGTCGCTGGCGCGCAGCGCGCAGATGGACCTCGACCAGCAGGTGGCGGTACGCGGCATCTTCCTCGCCGCGCTGAGCAACAGCCTGGTCAAGGCCGGCCTGATCGCCCTGATCGGCGGCCGCCAGCTAGCGCTGCGCACGGCGCCGGTGATGCTCGGCGGCTTGCTGGTCGGCGCGGCGCTGCTGCTGTTCTGAGCACCGGACGCCGCTCAGGGGCGCTGCAAGAACCCCTGCAACAGGCGATGCACCCGCTCGCTCAGCTCGCGGTTGGCGGCCACCGGCAGGCCGCGCGCCAGCTCCGCTTCCACCACCTGCTCGACCAGCGGGCGCAGCTGCAGCAGCTGGGCGCTGAGCGGTTCCAGCTGGTCGGCATGCGGCAGCGAGGTCTGCAGCAGCGGGTTGACCAGGTGGCCGACGATCATCTGCACGATGCCGGTGGCGACCTGCTCGACGTGGCCGCGAATCGACTCCAGCTCGTCCAGCAGCGCCGGCAGCGGGATGCCGGCGCGGTACAGCTCGATCCCGGCGGCCAGCAGCCGCGGGCTGGGCACTGCCAGGTGATCGCCGGCGAACTGCAGCAGGCCGAGGGCCTGGGCGCGGTCGATCACCACGTCATCCAGATCCGCGCCGAAGATCGCCTGCAGCTCGGCGAACTCCAGGCGCCCGGGCTGCTCGGGCTCGCCCGGGCCGCGGATGGCCTGCTCCAGGCCCAGCACGTGGGCCAGGTCGCGGCCCTGGGCCCAGGCCTCGAACAGCTCGCGAATGCTGGCGATGCTGTAGCCGCGCTCGAGCAACTGGCCGATCAGTTGCAGCCGCGCCAGGTGCTCGCCGCTGTAGATGCCGACTCGCCCGCGCCGCTCGGGCGGCGGCAGCAGGCCGCGATCCTGATAGGCGCGCACGTTGCGCACGGTGGTCTGCGCGGCCTGGGCCAGCTCGTCGACCGTGTATTCGGCGGCCGCCGCCGTGGCCATGGGGGCGGCGCTGCCGAGCAGGCGCTGGAAGAACAGGGAGGCTTGGGTCATGGCGCGATCATAGCCGCGCGCTTCGCCCGCCAACAACCGCGCCGGCGCCCCCAACCAAGGGCTGGACTTGCCCTGCCCGGCTCCCGCGGCAAAGTCGCGCCAGGCGCTATAACCCCTGATCTAGAGCGGCTGCAAGGCGCTCGGTAACGCCGTAACGCGGCCACCTGCCAGGCGCCGGATCGGCTAGGCAAGCGCGCAGCGGCCCTGAACAATGACGATGACATCGAGCGATGTAACCGTCACTTGCCGGAGCCTGCCATGCCCGCCTCATCCACCCCTGCCGGATTCGCCCCGTGAACGCGCCGCTGCCCCGCCACGAGCCGCCAGCGCAGCGCCTGGAGGTCCAGGGCGACGGCGTGCGCCTGCAAACCTATGCGTGGGGCCGGGCCGACGGCCCGACCCTGCTGCTGGTGCACGGCTACCCGGACAACCACGAGATCTGGCTGCCGCTGGTACGCGAGCTGGCCGCCGAATACCGCATCGTCGCCTACGACGTGCGTGGCCATGGCGCCTCGCAGGTGCCGCGGCGCCTGCGCGACTACCGCCTGGACCGGCTGGCGAACGACCTGGAAGCGGTGATCCGCGCCGTCAGCCCGCAGCGCCCGGTGCATCTGGTGGCCCACGACTGGGGCTCGATCCAGAGCTGGGAGGCGGTCACCGAGCCGCGCATCCAGCCGCTGCTGGCCTCCTACACCAGCATCTCCGGGCCCTGCCTGGACCACGTCGGCCACTGGCTGCGCGAGCGCCTCAGCCTGCGCCGCCCGCTGGCGCTGGTGCAGACGCTCAGGCAGCTGCTCAGCTCCTGGTATATCGCCTTCTTCCACACCCCGTGGCTACCGGAGCTGACTTGGCGCCTGGGCCTGGATCGCGCCTGGCCCTGGCTGCTGCGCCGCCTCGAAGGGGTACGCGGTCTGCCGCCGAGCAGCAGCCAGCGCGGCGACGGCATGCGCGGCGTGCAGCTGTACCGCGCCAATTTCATCCGCAGCCTGCTGCGCCCGCGCGCACGCAGCACCCGGGTGCCGGTGCAACTGATAGTGCCGCTGGGCGACCGCTTCGTCCGCCCGCAGCTGTTCGACGACCTGGCGCACTGGGCGCCGCTGCTGACCCGCCGCGAGGTGCGCGGCGGCCACTGGCAACTGCTGGCCGAGCCGAGCGCGCTGGCCAACTGGCTGCGCGAACATGTCGGCCGGATGGAGAGCGCTCAGGGCGTATCGAGATAGGCCGCTGGCGGCCGACCCAGCGCGAAGAAGCAAGGCCGCGGCGCGCCCTGCGGCCGTAACCTATCGCCTCGCCGCCGGCTACTCGCCCAGCTCGTCCAGCGCCGGCAGGTCGGCGGCGCGCTCCAACAGCTCGGCCGGCAGACTCTTGCTGGCGCGGGCGCCGAGCAGCTTGAGATTCTCCGCGCGACCGATCAGGTTGCCGCGGCCCTCCACCAGCTTGTTGCGCGCGCCGGCGTAGGCCTTGTCCAGCTGCTGCAGGCGGCTGCCCATCTCGTCCAGATCGGCGATAAAGGCGACGAACTTGTCGTACAGCTGACCGGCGCGCTCGGCGATCTCGCGGGCGTTCTGGCCCTGGCGCTCCTGGCGCCAGAGGCTGTCGATGACGCGCAGGGTGGCCAGCAGGGTGGTCGGGCTGACGATCACCACCTGCTGCTCGAAGGCCTCCTGGAACAGATTCGGCTCGGCCTGCAACGCCGCGGCGAAGGCCGCCTCGATGGGCACGAAGAGCAGGACGAAATCCAGGCTGTGCAGGCCTTCCAGGCGCTGATAGTCCTTGCCGGACAGGCCCTTGAGGTGGCTGCGCAGCGACACCAGGTGCTGCTTGAGCGCCTGCTGACGGAGCACCTCGTCGTCGGCGGCGACATATTGCTGATAGGCGCTGAGGCTGACCTTGGCGTCGACTATCACCTGCTTGTCGCCCGGCAGGCGAATCAGCACGTCGGGCTGGAAGCGCTCGCCGCCGGCGCCCTTGAGGCTGACCTGGGTCTGGTATTCGCGGCCCTTCTCCAGACCGGCATGCTCCAGCACCCGCTCCAGCACCAGCTCGCCCCAGTTGCCCTGGGTCTTCTGGCCCTTGAGCGCGCGGGTCAGGTTGGTCGCCTCGTCGCCCAGGCGCTGGTTGAGCTGCTGCAGGCGCTCCAGCTCCTTGCCCAGGGAAAAACGCTCGCGCGCCTCCTGCTGGTAGCTCTCGTCGACGCGTTTCTCGAACGCCTGGATGCGCTCCTTGAGCGGGTCGAGCAACTGGCCGAGGCGCTGCTGGCTGCTCTCGGCGAAGCGCTGCTCGCGCTCGTCGAAGATCTTCGTCGCCAGCTCGGCGAACTGTGCGCGCAACTCGTCGCGCGCGCCCTGCAGGTCGTCCAGGCGCTGCTGCTGGTTGTCCCGCTGTTCCTGCAGCTCGGCGCTCAGCGCCGCGCACTCGGCGGTCAGCCGGCGCAGCTCGGCCTCGTTGCGCTCACGCTGCTGGTTCCAGCTCTGCGCCGCCTCGCGGGCGATCTGTCGCTCCTGCTGGAGCAATTCGTTCTCGCGGCGCAGGCCGGCCAGCTCGCTCTGCTGCTCGACCTTGATCTCGCTGACCTCGGCCAGCTCGGCGCGGCAGTCGTCGAGCTGAGCGGTCAGCCCGGCCTGGGTCAGCTGGGCATGCTCCAGACGTTCCTGCAGCAGCGCCTGCTCGCGCTCGGCGCGCGCCAGACGCCGCTGCCAGGCCCACAGCCCGGCCAGCAGAGGCAGCAGCGCAGCGGCGAACCCGAGCGCGAGGGATAACGGATCGAAAGACATAGACACTCCCAGTGGAACCGCCGGGCAGTATAACCAGCGGTGCAACCAGGGTCAGCGCGGCAGGCGTGCGAGCAGGCGCTTGGCCTCGTGGGAACCCTGGGCCGCGGCCTGCTCCAGCCAGTGACGGGCCTGCTGCGGCTCGCCGGCACCCGGCTGGCTGCACAGCCGCCCGAGCTCCAGCTGGGCGCGGCGGTCGCCGGCGCGGGCGGCCTGGCGCAGCAGCTCGAAGCCGATTCGGCGGTCGCGCGGGTTGCCGCAGTCGCGGCAGAGCAACTGGCCCAGGCGGCTCTGCGCCTGCACGCAACCCTTGCGCGCCGGCTGCTTGAGCAGGTTGCCGGCCAAACGCTTGACGCTGTGGGCATGGCCCAGGCGCGGACTGTCGAGCAGCCAGAGGGCGACGCGCATGGGCAGGCGCGAACTGACGGGAACCGTATCGAGGGAGGTGGCGGATAAAGCGCGGGACATAAGACTGGGGGGCTGGGGCAAGGGCGCGCCACTCTACTCCTTTTTTCGCCAAGGTAAAGCCTTGGCAAAAACGCCGAGCGGCGTTCTAGAGCAAGCGCTTGGGACAATCCACAGAAGCTGTGGATAACTCCGTGCACAACTTGGGCGAAAGGCGCTTCAGGCCCGATGCCATGGGCCTCGCAGACAAACTGTCGATTTTTTCACCAACGAAAAAATTGCATATTTTTCATTGACTTAAAAATCAAGCGCGGAAAATCAAGCGGTTACCGGCGATTCTGACAGTGACGTGACAGGCTGCTTCATCAATGTGCACAACTCGCTGCGGCATAACCGCGCAACGCTCTGTTTCGGGGCATCGCCAGGCGCTTGGCGCAGGGTTTCAGGCCGGTTGCGGCAGCCGTCCCTGCACCAAGAACTGCTCCCAGCGAAACAGCCGCGGCTGGTCCGGGGCCTGGGCATGCTTGAACGCCACGTACGCGGCGGTGGTTTCGCACAGCCAGGGCGTCAGGTTGCGCGGACGCGTCTCGGCGAAGGCCTGCGGCGCATAGAGCGCGACATTGCTGCCACCGTCCGGGCAGCGCGCCGAACGGTACTCGAAGGCCTGCACCCCGGCCGCACGCATCGCCGCGCCCAGCTGCTGGGTCGCCCGGTAGTCGCTGGGATGAGCGAGCAGGCGCTGATGCTCGCTGAACGGCGGGCGCTGCAGCTGGATGCCGCGCTCGACCCGGTAACGCGCCTCGAAGGTGGAATGCTCGGAGAGGATGCGCCCGCTGGGCGGCGGGCTGGCCATGCCGTGCCACAGCACGAAGCGGTAGTAGGCGGCCTCGGCCATGGCCGTCTCCAGACGCTGCGCGGCATAGAACAGACTCGGCTCGTGCACGCCGCCGAAACGCGAGCCCCAGCGCAGCGGCGGGTAGCGAAACGGCGTCTTCAGCAGGTAATGCAGCGGCTCGGCCGCGCTCGGCAGCGGCGGCTTGCTGCTTTCCAGCAGTTCTTCGAGCAGCGCCTGCTCGGCCAGGTTGTCCACCAGCTGCAGGGTCGCCACCTGCACCTGGCTCTCCACCATGCGCAGCAGCTTGCCGCGCAACGGACGGATCTGCCGAGCGCCGTCGCAACTGTGCCAGATATCCATGCCATCGCCCTCCCTGGTTTATGTCGTGCCTAGAACCTATTTACGAGCTTGAGAGCTAGAGGTAAACGGTGGCGAAAACGGCCGAGAAAGCGGAGTTTACGCATGTAAATGAGCATTTCGAGACCGTTTTCAACACCGTTTAACCGACGCGCAGCAGGTCGTGAAAAGGTTCTCAGACCTTGCCGCGGATGGCGTCCAAGTACTCCACCACCCGCACCAGGCCCTGCACCTGGCTCATCTGCTGCAGCGGCACGCCGGCCAGGTGGCGGTTCTCGGTGCGCAGAAAGTGGCGCATGTCCTGCTGATTGCCGCCGAACAGGGCGAACAGCGCGCGGTAGACGCGGATCAACAGCAGCGCCAGCTCGCCGGTCTTGCTCTGCGGACGCAGGCCGCCCTGCTCGTTCCAGCGGCTGACCGCGCTGCGGTGCACGCCGACGATATCGGCCAGCTCCTGCTGCGTCAGCCCCAGCTGTTCACGGGTATTGAGCAGGGCCTTGGCCAGCACCGCATCGGCGTCGGGCAGGCTGCGAGTCACTGCACTCATCGCGCATTCCTCCGTGTGTTTGTATCAATAGTAATAGTAAAAGCTGCAAATGCACAGCAACACCTACAACGGCTTGGCACTCGCCCGGGCATTGGGGTACCGTCCCGGCAGACACCGAGCAAGGAGAGAGCATGGGCCGCCGGCGCTTCTGGCTGGGCACCTGCGCCGGCGTACTGGGCGTGCTGCTGATTCTTGGCAGCTACGCCGGCTACCGCGTCCAGCGCCTGCTGAGCGAACAGGGCATCGCCCTCGGCTGGCAGGCGCTGAGCCTGTCGCCGCGCGGCCTGCGCCTCGACGGCTTCAGCCTGCAGCAGGTCGGCGCCGCCGCCGGCCTGCAACTGCACGCCGGCCAGTTGCAGCTGGACTGGCTGGCCAGCGAGGCGCCGCGCTACCGCCTGCGCCTGCAGGATCTGCAACTGGACTGGCAGCCGGGCCCGGCGGACGCAACCGCAGCGCCGCCCGGCGACCTGCAGGCCCTGCTCGCGCGACTCGACGCCGCCCTGCCCTGGCTGCCGCGACGCCTCGAACTGCAAGCCGTGCAAGCACAACTGCCCTGCGCCAGCGGCCGCTGCACGCTGCGCGGCGATGCCAGCGTGCAGGTACGCAGCGCCGGCCTGCAGCTGCATAGCCGGCTGCTGCACGACGCGCACCGCGCCGAACTGCAGGCCGAGCTGCAGATGCCGGCGCGCGACGTCCCGCTGCAGCTGCAGGCCGAGCTGCGGCTGGACGACCAGGCCCAGCTGCAACTGCACAGTCAGCTGCAGAGGCAGGCCGACGCCACGCGCTGGAGCGGCCGGCTGAGCATGCCGCAACTGGGCGAGGTGGCCTGGTTCGGCGACTGGCTGAGCCAGTGGCTGCTGAGCACGCCCACAGCGCTGCCGGCCACCCCGCAGCAGGCGCGCCTCGCCGCGCAGTGGCAGGTGCAACTGGCGCCCGGCCCCTGGCAACTGGACGACCTGCTCGCCGCGCCGGGCTGGCTGCGTCTCGATGCCCTGCTGCAACACCCCTGGCCGCTGCCTGCGCTGGGCCTGGTCAGCGGCGAGCTGGCGGTGGATCTGCATAACGCCGCCGGCCGCTGGCAGGCCCGCGAACTGCACGCCGACCTGCTGCTCGATCCCCAGGGAGCGCCCTGGCTGACGGCGCTGCCCGACGGACTGCGCCCGCAGCAGCTGCGCCTGCAGATCGCCCCGCGCGCGACGCCCACCAGCACGTCCGACGGCCTGGCCCTGCACGCGCAACTGCAGGGTCAGGGACCGCTGCGACTGCAGGGCGAGGCCGATATCGAGCTGCAGCTGCAGAAGGACTGGGCGCTGACCCTGGCGCACCTGCGCCTCGATGCCGACGCCGCCCGGGTCCGCCTGGCCGGCAACCGGCTCGACGACCTGCAGCTGCGGTTGCGGCTAAGCGGCCTGGCCGATGCCCAACGCCTGGACGTCGTCCTCGGCGAAGGCTCGCGAATCGCGCTCCGGCGCCTGCGCAGCGGCGAGCTCGAACTGCAGCAGCTGGGCGCCGAGCTGGGCGCCCTGCACCTGCACGGCACGCCCCAGACGCCGCAGCTCGAAGGGCCGCTAACGCTGCGCACACAACGCCTGCAGCACCCCCGGTTGCAGGCGCAAGGCTGGCAATGGCAGGGCCAGCTGCAGGCCACGGGCGAGCGCCAGCGCCTCGCCGGCAGCCTGCTGGGCGACGCCGGGTTGGGCCTGGCCCTGCAACTGGAGCGCGACGCCGCGGGGGAGCTGCGCACCGCGGCGACGCTCGAAGAACTGTTCCTGCGCGCCGGCAACCCGCTGCCGCAGCTCCTCGCCGACTGGCCGCCGCTGCTGTCGCTGGACAACGGCCGCCTGCAGGGTGAGGCGCAGCTGCGCCTGCCGCCGGGCCAGCCGCTGCAGGCGCAGCTGAGCCTCAACGTCCGGGGGCTGAGCGGCATCTACGACCGCAGCAGCTTCGCCGGCCTCGACGGCGAGCTGCGCCTGGCGCTCGAGGGCGAGCGCCTGGACCTGCACCTGCCGCAGTTGAGCGCGCGACAGATCGATCCCGGCATCGCCCTCGGTCCCCTGCAGCTGCAAGCCCGCTACCAGGCGACGCTGGCCCGGCCGCTGGCCGGCGTGCTGAGCCAGCAGCGCGCCGAGCTCGGCATACTCGGCGGCAGCCTGAGCCTGGCGCCGCACCAATGGCGGCTCGACAGCCCCAGCCAGGTGCTGCCGCTACGCCTGAGCGGCCTGGACCTGCAGCAGCTGTTTCGCGTCTACCCGGCCGAGGGCCTGGAAGGCAGCGGCCTGCTCGACGGCCTGATCCCCCTGCGCCTGGGCGCCGGCGGCCCCAGCGTCGAGCAGGGCCTGATCGAGGCGCGCGCACCGGGCGGCCGCCTGCGCTTTCACTCGCCGCGCATCCGCGCCATGGGCCAGGCCAACCCGGGGATGAAACTGGTCACCGACGCCCTGGAAGACTTCCACTACGACCTGCTCGGCAGTAGCCTCGACTATGATCAGTCCGGCACACTGAGGCTGGGCATGCGCCTGCAGGGACGCAACCCGGCCATCGAGCAGGGCCGGCCGATCCACTTCAACATCAACCTGGAAGAGGACATCCCCACCCTGCTGGCCAGCCTGCAACTGACCGCCAAGGTGAGCGAGATCATCCAGCAACGGATCCAGCAACGGATGCGCCAGCGTGTCCCCCAAGAAACCAAGGAGTAGCGCCATGCGCCTGTGCCGCTTCCTCGCAGTCCTGAGCCTGGGCCTGCTGTGCCTGGCCTGTACCCCGACGGTACAACTGGCCATGCCCAACGAGCCGATCAATATCAACCTCAACGTCAAGGTCGAACACGAGATCTATATCAAGGTGGACAAGGCCCTGGACAACGTCTTCAACGAAGACAGCGGCCTGTTCTAAGGAGAAACCCGATGATTCGCCATATTTCGACCCTGCTGCTGGCGCTCTGCCTGAGCCTGCCGGCCTATGCGCTGAACCTCAACCAGGCCATGAGCGCCCTCGGCGCCGCCAAGGCCAGCGGCCAGCTGGGCGAGCAGCCCAACGGCTACCTCGGCGTGGTCAAGCCGGACGGCCAGGCCGAGGAGATCGCCCGCCTGATCAACCAGGCGCGCCGCGCCGAGTACCAGAAGGTGGCCAAAGACAACGGCATCGCCCTCTCCGACGTGGAAGCCATCGCCGGCAAGAAGGCCATCGACCGCACGCCCCAGGGGCAGTTCATCCAGTTGAACGGGCAGTGGCTGAAGAAGTAGCCACTGCCCAGCCGGAGCCCAAAAGCAAAGAACCCGCCGAGGCGGGTTCTTTCGTTTGCAAGCGCAGCGATCAGGCGCCGGCCTTGCTCACGGCATCCTTGATCAGGGTCTGCAGCTCGCCCTTCTCGTACATCTCGGTGAGGATGTCGCTGCCGCCGACCAGCTCGCCGGCCACCCACAGCTGCGGGAAGGTCGGCCAGTTGGCGTACTTCGGCAGGTTGGCGCGAATTTCCGGATTCTGCAGGATGTCGACGTAGGCGAACTTCTCGCCGCAGCCCATCACCACCTGCGCGGCGCGGGCGGAGAAGCCGCACTGCGGCGCGTTGGGCGAGCCTTTCATGTACAGCAGAACGGTGTTGTTGGCGATCTGCTCTTTGATGGTTTCGATGATATCCATGGGGCACCTCAGCGTAGACTTCCCGACCCCTCGGTCGGCACGGTGGCGCGATTGTAGCGAAAAGCCGAGCGCAATGCTCGGCCTTGCCACGGCATCCGGGCTACGCGGCCACCACCTCCACCGGCAGGCCATTGAGCGCGGCGTTGCCGGACAGCGCATCGAGCTGACGTTCGTCGGTCAGGTCGTTGGCGCTGGCGCCCGGCTGCTCGCGGGCAATCGCCATCTGCACGCCGGGGCGGGCATGGCCCCAGCCATGCGGCAGGCTGACCACGCCGGCCATCATCTCGTCGCTGGCGGCCACCTCCACCTCGATGCTGCCGACCCGCGAGCGCACCCGCACGCGCTGGCCGTCGACCAGGCCGCGGCGGGCCAGATCCACCGGATTCATCAGCAACTGATGACGCGGCTTGCCCTTCACCAGGCGGTGGTAGTTATGCATCCAGGAATTGTTGCTGCGCACGTGGCGGCGGCCGATCAGCAGCAGCTGGTCCGCCGCTGGCGGTAGCTGCGCGGCGAAGCGCGCGAGATCGCCCAGCAGCAGCTCGGGAGCGGCCTCGATGGCTTTCGATGCGGTCTTCAGCCGCTCTGCCAGGTTCGCCTGCAACGGTCCCAAGTCGAGCCCGTGCGGATGATCGCGCAATGCAGCCAGGCTGAGCTTGCGCTCGCTGCGATCGCCATAGGGGCCGAAGCGCAGGCCCATGTCGATCATCTGCTCGGGGGCCATGGTCGGTTTCAGTTCCAGAGCGTTGCGCGCGGCGAAGGCCTTGGCCAGGCCGACGAAGATTTCCCAGTCGTGCAGCGCGCCGTCCGGCTTGGCCAGGATCGCCTCGTTGAAGCGGGTGACGTTGCGCACGGCGAAGACGTTGAAGGTGGTGTCGTAGTGGTCGTGCTCCAGTGGCGCGGTGGGCGGCAGGATCAGGTCGGCATGGCGGGTGGTTTCGTTGATGTAGAAGTCCACCGAGAGCATGAACTCCAGACCGTCCAGCGCCTGCTCCAGCTGGCGGCCGTTGGGCGTGGACAGCACCGGATTGCCGGCCACGGTGACCAGCGCGCGGATCTGCCCCTCGCCGGGGGTGAGCATCTCCTCGGCCAGGGCCGAGACCGGCAGCTCGCCGCCGTATTCCGGCAGGCCGGACACGCGGCTCTGCCAGCGGTTGAAATGCCCGCCCGAGGTGCTCGCCACCAGGTCCACCGCAGGCGTGGTGCAGAGCACGCCGCCGACCCGGTCGAGGTTGCCGGTGACCAGGTTGATCAGTTGCACCAGCCACTGGCAGAGGGTACCGAAGGCCTGGGTGGAGACGCCCATGCGCCCGTAGCACACCGCCTTGTCGGCGGCGGCGAAATCCCGCGCCAGCTGGCGAATGGTCGCAGCCGGCACGCCGCAACGCTCGCTCATGGCCTCGGCGGTAAATTCGGCAATGGCCGCGCGCACGGACTCCAGCCCCTCCACCGGCAAGTGGCTGGCGCGGGTCAGGCCTTCCTCGAACAGGGTATTGAGCAACCCCAGCAGCAGCGCCGCGTCGCCACCGGGACGCACGAACAGGTGCTGGTCGGCGATGGCGGCGGTCTCGCTGCGCCGCGGGTCGACCACCACCAGCTTGCCGCCGCGGGCCTGGATGGCCTTCAGGCGCTTCCCCACGTCCGGCACGGTCATGATGCTGCCGTTGGAGGCCAGCGGGTTGCCGCCGAGGATCAGCATGAAGTCGGTGTGGTCGATGTCCGGAATCGGAATCAGCAGGCCGTGACCGTACATCAGGTGGCTGGTCAGGTGGTGCGGCAGCTGGTCGACCGAGGTGGCCGAATAACGGTTGCGCGTCTTCAGCAGGCCGAGGAAGTAATTGCTGTGGGTCATCAGCCCGTAGTTGTGCACGCTGGGGTTGCCCTGGTACACGGCCACGGCGTTCTGCCCGTGCTCCGCGCGGATCGCGCTGAGGCGTTCGGCGACCAGCTCGAACGCCTCGTCCCAGGCGATGGCCTGCCACTGCTCGCCGATGCGGCGCATGGGCTGGCGGATGCGGTCGGGGTCGTTCTGGATGTCCTGCAGCGCCACCGCCTTGGGGCAGATATGGCCGCGGCTGAAGCTGTCCTGGGCGTCGCCCTTGATCGAGCGGATCTGCGTGCTGCCGTCAGGCTGCGCTTCGGTTTCGATGGCGAGGCCGCAGATGGCTTCGCACAGGTGGCATGCACGGTAATGGAGGGACTTGGTCATGGCCTGGCCTCTTGTTCTGATGCGAGACGACCGGTCAGGTCGCAGACTTCGAACTATGGGCCGGGCAAGAGGACGACGCCAGCAGCGTTCGTCTCATGAATCGGCAGGCATCATGCCTGCCGATTCAGGGTCGCGACTATCCGAATCAACGGATGGCGGTCACGGTGCCCTTGTGGCCGGTCACGCTGACGTTGACGGTCTTGTACACGAAGTAATCCTCAACGTTCACTTCGTAACGCGGGGCGACGATCACGTCGGCACCCGAGGCCTTGACTGCCTTGTAGGCAGCTGCGGACTTGGCGGAAGCCACCGGGTCGAGACCCAGGGCGAAACCACCCTCGCCACCACCGTAGGTCACGCCGTCGGCGAACTGGGTATCGCCACCCAGCTTGAACACACCGAACAGGATGTTCACCGAAGATTGACCGGAGATGGGCTCGCCCACTTTCACGTCGGCCTGCAGGTTAGTCTTGACGGTACCGTTCAGCGGAACGGCCGGCTGGCTGACGTTCTGGCTGGCACAGCCAGTCAGCAGGGCGAGGGCGGAGAAAGCGGCGGCGTAGGCTACGTGTTTCATGCAAAACTCCTTTGCACATATATTCCATGGGTACCCCATTGCGGGGGCAATGCATTGCCTAGGAAAGGCGGCGGCATCCTAGGAGCGCGTCGCAGAGCGGCGCAAGCAGGGATGTCAGTTTTGTGACATCTCGCACGCAGCTTTGGGAAAAGGCTTACAAAACAGCCCTTTGTCATGGCCAGGCGGGCAATTTGCGCCTTCTCGTCATTTCCTTATAAGATCGCGCCTTCCCCCTGTTTCGTCGCACCCTGCGGCCTCCTGCCGCAAGCCTCGCTGTTTTCCCGGTTTTTGTCGCCGACGCGGGCTTGCGACCTGTAGTGAAAAAGGTAGTTAACGATGAGCGCCAGACACTTTCTCTCGATGATGGATTACACACCGGACGAACTGGTGGGGCTGATCCGCCGCGGCATCGAGCTGAAGGACCTGCGCAATCGCGGCGTGCTGTTCGAGCCGTTGAAGAACCGCGTGCTGGGCATGATCTTCGAGAAGGCCTCGACCCGCACCCGCCTGTCGTTCGAGGCCGGCATGATCCAGCTCGGCGGCCAGGCCATCTTCCTCTCCCCGCGCGACACCCAGCTGGGCCGCGGCGAGCCGATCGGCGACGCCGCCATCGTCATGTCGAGCATGCTCGATGCGGTGATGATCCGTACCTTCGCCCACAGCAACCTCACCGAGTTCGCCGCCAAGTCCAGGGTGCCGGTGATCAACGGCCTGTCCGACGACCTGCACCCCTGTCAGCTGCTGGCCGACATGCAGACCTTCCTCGAGCACCGCGGCAGCATCGCCGGCAAGACCGTGGCCTGGATCGGCGATGGCAACAACATGTGCAACTCCTACATCGAGGCGGCCATGCAGTTCGACTTCCAGCTGAAAGTTGCCTGCCCCGAGGGCTACGAGCCGGACGCGCGCTTCCTCGCCCTGGCCGGCGAGCGCGTACAGGTGCTGCGCGACCCACGCGAGGCGGTGGCCGGCGCCCATCTGGTGAGCACCGACGTGTGGGCCTCGATGGGCCAGGAAGACGAAGCGCAGCTGCGCCTGCAGCGTTTCAAGCCGTACCAGGTCAGCCGCGAGCTGCTCGACCTGGCGGCCAAGGACGTGCTGTTTATGCACTGCCTGCCGGCACACCGCGGCGAGGAGATCAGCGAGGACCTGCTCGACGACCCACGCTCGGTGGCCTGGGATCAGGCGGAGAACCGCCTGCACGCGCAGAAGGCGCTGCTGGAACTGCTGGTCGAACCGGCGTACCACCACGCATGAGCGAGCCGCTGCTGCAACTGCGCGGGCTGAACTGCGGCTACCACGCGCACAAGGTGGTGCAGGACCTGGACCTGCATCTGAACCCCGGCGACATCGGCTGCCTGCTCGGCCCCTCCGGCTGCGGCAAGACCACCACCCTGCGCGCCATCGCCGGCTTCGAGCCGGTGCTCGACGGTGAGATCGAACTGGCCGGCACGGTGATTTCCCGCGCCGGCTTCACCCTGGCGCCGGAGAAGCGCCGCATCGGCATGGTGTTCCAGGACTACGCGCTGTTCCCCCACCTGAGCGTGGCGGACAACGTCGCCTTCGGCATCCGCCAGCAGGAGGGCGCCGAACGCGTCACCGCCAAGCTGCTGGAGCTGGTCAAGCTCGGCCACCTGGCCAAGCGCTACCCCCACGAGCTGTCCGGCGGCCAGCAGCAGCGCATCGCCCTGGCCCGCGCCCTGGCGCCGGAGCCGCAGCTGCTGCTGCTCGACGAGCCCTTCTCCAACCTCGACGGCGAGCTGCGCCGGCGCCTCAGCCATGAGGTGCGCGAGATTCTCAAGGCGCGCGGCACCAGCGCCATTCTGGTCACCCACGACCAGGAGGAAGCCTTCGCCGTCAGCGACCATGTCGGCGTGTTCAAGGATGGCCGCTTGGAGCAGTGGGACACCCCCTTCAACCTCTATCACGAGCCGTCGACACCCTTCGTCGCCAGCTTTATCGGCCAGGGCTATTTCATCCGCGGCCAGCTGCTCGGCCCGGACACGGTGCAGACCGAACTCGGCGCCATCCGCGGCAATCGCGCCTACACCTGGCCCAGCGGCAGCGCGGTGGACGTGCTGCTGCGTCCCGACGATATAGTGCCGGACCCGCAGAGTTCACTTACGGCACGTATCGTCGGCAAGACCTTCCTCGGCGCCGCCACCCTCTACCGCCTGCAACTGGCCACCGGCAGCCAGCTGGAGTCGATCTTCCCCAGCCACGCCGACCACCTGCCGGGCGACGAGGTGGGCATCCGCGTCGCCGCCGACCACCTGGTGGCCTTCCCGGCCCTGGGCAGCGTGGCGGCCCATGTGCCGCTGGGCGAGTCGGGCGGCGTGCGCCGGGTCAGCAGCAACTGACCCCGGCAACGTCCATAGGCTGTCGCGGGGCCGCCTGGGCCCTGCGCCCCAACGCCCTGCAGACGTGCCCGGCTACAGAAACAGCCGGCCACTGGCGATATGCCGGGCATGGCCGGCGATCTTCACCCGCTCGCCCTCCAGCCTGCACAGCAGTTCGCCGCCACGCGCCGAGCACTGCCAGGCGCTCAGCGCGCCTCGCCCCAGACGCTCGGCCCAGTAAGGCACCAGGATACAGTGGGTGGAGCCGGTGACCGGGTCCTCGTCGATGCCGATGCTCGGCGCGAAGTAGCGCGAGACGAAGTCGTGGCGCTCGCCGGGCGCGCTGATCAGCACGCCGAGACCCGGCAGTTCGGCCAGCGCCAGCAGGTTCGGGACGAAGCCGCGCACCTCGGCCTCCGAATCCAGCACCACCATCAGCTCCTGCACGCTGCCGTCGCCATTGCGCAGCGCCAGCACCTGCTGCGGCGCATGGCCCAGGGCCTGCTCCACCACCGTCCGCAACGCCTGCTCCACCGGCACGGCGCGGCGCACCGGGAAATCCAGCTCCAGCAGCCGGCCCTGGCGGGTGACGCGCAGCGCCCCGGAGCGGCAGACGAACTCCAGCGCCTGGCCCGGCTCCTGATACAGATCGAACAGCACGCAGGCCGCCGCCAGGGTGGCATGGCCGCACAGCGGCACCTCGCTGGTCGGGGTGAACCAGCGGATATGCCAGCGCTCGCCCTCGCGCACCACGAAGGCGGTCTCGGCCAGGTTGTGCTCGGCGGCGATACGCTGCATCAGCACCTCGTCGAGCCAGGCCTCGAGGCGATAGACCATGGCCGGATTGCCGGCGAAGGGCTGTTCGGTAAAGGCGTCGACTTGATGGAATTCGAGAGGCATGCTGCATTCCTGGCCAGATGAGAGCCGCCAGCATGCCTGCGCAGGGTAAGCCGCAACAGATACAGTTCCTGTTTTCCAGATGCTCTGAGAGCATCGCGGCTGAAGCCGCTCCTACGCTCCTGGGGTGCTTCAGGGCTCGCTACGCACCCGTTTCACCGCGTCCAGCCAGCCGGCGTAGAGGCGCTCGCGGTGCGCCTCGTTCATCCGCGGCTCGAAGCGCTGCTGGCGGTGCCAGTGGCTGGCGATGGCCTCGAGGTCGGCGTACAGCCCCAGCTGCAGGCCGGCCAGGTAGGCGACGCCGAGCGCGGTGGTCTCGGTGACCTCGGGGCGCTCGACGCCGACGCCGAGGATGTCGGCGAGAAACTGCATGACCCAGTTGTTCTCCACCATGCCGCCGTCCACGCGCAGCGCGCTGGGAGGCGCGGCGCCGTCCTGACGCATGGCCTCGAGCAGGTCGCGGGTCTGGTAGCACACCGACTGCAGGCCGGCGGTGACGATCTCCTTGATCCCGGTGTCGCGGGTCAGGCCGAAGATCGCGCCACGCGCCTTGGGGTCCCAGTAGGGCGCGCCGAGGCCGGTGAAGGCCGGCACCAGGTAGACCCCGCAGGCATCGCCGGTCTGCTCGGCCAGGGCCTCAGTATCGCGCGCGTGGCCGATCAGCTTGATGCCGTCGCGCAGCCACTGTACCGCCGCGCCGGCGACGAAGATGCTGCCCTCCACCGCGTAGGTGACCTCGCCGTTCAGGCGGTAGCCGACGGTGGTCAACAGGCGATTCTTCGACACCACCGGCGTGCTGCCGGTGTTCTGGATCATGAAGCAGCCGGTGCCGTAGGTACTCTTGACCATGCCCGGTTCGAAGCAGGCCTGGCCGATCAGCGCCGCCTGCTGGTCGCCGGCCATGCCCAGCACCGGGATGCTGGCGCCGAGCAGCTCGGCGTCGGTGTGACCGAACTCGGCGGCGCAGTCGAGCACCTCGGGCAACAGGCTGGCGGGAATGTCGAACAGGTCGAGCAGCTCCGCGTCCCACTGCTGGCTGTGGATATTGAACATCAGGGTGCGCGAGGCGTTGCTGGCGTCGGTGCGGTGCACCTTGCCGCCGCTCAGGCGCCACAGCAGGAAGCTGTCCACCGTGCCGAAACGCAACTCGCCGCGCTCGGCCCGATCCCGCGCGCCGGGCACGTTGTCGAGCACCCAGCGCAACTTGGTGGCTGAGAAATAGGGGTCGATCAGCAGGCCGGTCTTGGCCGCCACCATGGCCTCGTGACCGGCAGCCTTGAGCCCGGCGCAGTAGTCGGCAGTGCGACGGTCCTGCCAGACGATGGCCGGGTGGATCGGCGTGCCGCTGACGGCGTCCCACACCAGGGTGGTCTCGCGCTGATTGGTGATGCCGATGGCGGCAATCGCATCGGGCTGCAGGCCGCTGCTGGCGATGGCCTCGCGGCAGACCTTGAGGGTGGACAGCCAGATTTCCTGGCCGTCGTGCTCGACCCAGCCGTCCTGCGGGAAATACTGCTGGAACTCCTGCTGGGCGCGCGCCACCGGCAGGCCCTGGGCGCTGAAGATGATGGCGCGGGAACTGGTGGTGCCCTGGTCGATGGCTAGCAGGTACTGGGACATGCGCGTTTCCTTGTTGTTATGCGGGTGTTGGCCGTAGGAGCCTTGTCGGTATCACTCGCGACCGATGGCGGCGAAGCTGCCCTGAGTGTGCTGCGCCAGCACCTCGGCCGCCAGTTCCACCTCCAGGCCGCGGCGGCCGGCGCTGACGAAGATGCTGCCATGCTCGCGCGCCGAACTGTCGATAAAGGTGCGCAGGCGTTTCTTCTGCCCCAGCGGGCTGATACCGCCGAGCAGGTAGCCGGTGGCGCGCTGGGCCGCGGCCGGGTCGGCCATGTCGGCCTTCTTCACGCAGGCGGCCTGGGCCAGTGCCTTGAGGTCGAGGCTGCCGGCCACCGGCACCACTGCCACCAGCAGCTCGCCCTTGTCGCTGGCGGCGAGCAGCGTCTTGAATACCCGGGCCGGCGGCAGGTCGAGCTTTTCCGCGGCCTCCAGGCCATAGGACGGTGCCTTGGGGTCGTGCGCGTAGCTGTGCACCCGGTGTTCGGCCTTGGCCTTCTTCAACAGATCGATCGCTGGAGTCATGTTCGAATGTGAAAATAATCTGAAAAGATTGCCGTACCTTAGCCGAAATCCCTTTTCGCGGGCAGCCTATAATGGCAAGCCACCAAAGGAAGCCGCCATGAACCTGGCCCCTCGCCAACACGACATCCTCAACCTCGCCCGCGAACGCGGCTACGTCAGCATCGACGAACTGGCCCTGGCCTTCGCCGTGACCCCGCAGACCATCCGCCGCGACATCAACCAGCTGGCCGAACACGGCCTGCTGCGGCGCACCCATGGCGGCGCCGCCTGCGAGGCATCGAGCATCCACAACACCGCCTACGGCATGCGCGCCGGGCAGATGCGCGAGGAAAAGCAGCGCATCGCCGAGGCCGTGGCCGCGCACATCCCCGACCACGCCTCGCTGTTCATCAACATCGGCACCACCACCGAGGCCATCGCCCGCGAGCTGCTCGGTCACCAGGGCCTGAAGATCATCACCAACAACCTGCACGTCGCCGCCCAGCTCAGCGCCAAGGCCGACTTCGAGGTGCTGGTGGCCGGCGGCACGGTGCGCAGCGACGGCGGCATCGTCGGCCAGGCGGCGGTGGACTTCATCCAGCAGTTCAAGGTGGACTACGCCATAGTCGGCATCAGCGGCATCGACGAGGACGGCAGCCTGCTCGATTTCGACTACCAGGAAGTGCGCGTGTCCCAGGCCATCATCGACAACGCCCGCCAGGTGTTCCTCGCCGCCGACTCGAGCAAGTTCGGCCGCAACGCCGTGGTGCGCCTGGGCTCGATCGCCCTGGTCGACCGCGTGTTCACCGACTGCGCGCCACCCGCCGCCGTAGCCCGCCTGCTGCACGAGCACAAGGTCCACCTCGACCTGGTCTGAATCCGCGCCAGCACCGTTCGGCGCGAAAGCGCGCGCCGAGCTGGCGTACCTGCGCGCATTCGACTAGCATATTTTCGAAAGTGAACATAACCACATTCGAATTCAATAGCGAGTGCCCTGCCATGCCCCACGATCCTCTCGCCAGCCCTGTCGCCGAAGTCTATGACCTCGCCGTGGTCGGCGGCGGCATCAATGGCGTGGGCATCGCCGCGGATGCAGCCGGCCGCGGCCTGGCGGTGTTCCTTTGCGAACAGGACGACCTGGCCAGCCACACCTCCTCGGCCAGCAGCAAGCTGATCCACGGCGGCCTGCGCTACCTGGAGCACCACGAATTCCGCCTGGTGCGCGAAGCCCTGGCCGAGCGCGAGGTGCTGCTGGCCAAGGCACCGCACATCGTCAAACCCATGCGCTTCGTGCTGCCGCACCGGCCGCACCTGCGCCCGGCCTGGATGATCCGTGCCGGCCTGTTCCTCTACGACCACCTGGGCAAGCGCGAGCGGCTGCCTGGCTCGCGCGGCGTGCGCTTCGGCGCCGGCAGCCCGCTCAAGGCCGAGATCGGCCGCGGCTTCGAGTACTCCGACTGCTGGGTCGACGACGCCCGCCTGGTGGTGCTCAACGCCATGGCGGCGCGCGAGCACGGCGCGCATATCCACACCCGCACCCGCTGCATCAGCGCGCGGCGCAGCAAGGGCCTGTGGCACATCCACCTGGAGCGTGCCGACGGCAGCCTGTTCTCCATCCGCAGCCGCGCCCTGGTCAACGCCGCCGGCCCCTGGGTCGCACGCTTCATCGGCGAGGACCTCAAGCAGCAGTCGCCCTACGGCATCCGCCTGATCCAGGGCAGCCATATCGTGGTGCCGCGTCTGCACGACGGCGAGCAGGCCTACATCCTGCAGAACGAGGACCGCCGCATCGTCTTCGCCATTCCCTACCTGGAGCGCTTCACCCTGATCGGTACCACCGACCGCGAGTACCGGGGCGATCCGGCGCAGGTGAGCATCAGCACCGAGGAAACCGACTACCTGCTCGCGGTGGTCAACGCCCACTTCAAGCAGCAACTGAGCCGCGCCGACGTGCTGCACAGCTTCTCCGGCGTGCGCCCGCTGTGCGACGACGAATCGGACGAGCCCTCGGCCATCACCCGCGACTACACCCTGGCGCTGGCCGGCGCGCCGGGCGAGGCGCCGCTGCTGTCGGTGTTCGGCGGCAAGCTGACCACCTACCGCAAGCTGGCGGAAGCCGCGATGAACCAGTTGGCGCCGTTCTTCTCCAAGCTGGGCCCGAGCTGGACCGCCAGCGCGCCGCTGCCCGGCGGCGAGCAGCTGGACAGCCAGAGCGCCCTGATCGAAGCGCTCTGCGCCCGCCATGGCTGGCTGCCGACCAGCCTGGCCAGACGCTGGGCGGCCAGCTACGGCAGCCGCAGCTGGCGCCTGCTCGACGGCGTGCACAACCTCACCGACCTCGGCGAACACCTCGGCGCCGGGCTCTATGCCCGCGAGGTGGATTACCTGCGCCGCGAGGAATGGGCGCGCAGCAGCGCCGATATCCTCTGGCGCCGCAGCAAGCTCGGCCTGTTCATGACCCCGGCGCAGCAGGCCCGCCTGCAGCAGTACCTGCAACCCCATTCGGCCCACGCCGCCTGAACTTCTGCGTGCCCCATGCCCCGCTCCGCGGGGCTTTTTTATGTTCCGGGGTACTCGCCCGCTTATTCGCCCAATGAACCCGGGCCAAAGTTTTTATCGCGTCAATTCAACGACTTGGCACTTTGATGCGGAATTAAAACATTCGTATTCAGTTTTATTTTTATTTAAGTTTCAAGTACTTAGGTTTGACAGGCGGCGAATTGGGGCAGAAGATTTGACGTTACCAATCTCACCGCAACACGGCAGGAGCGATCATGAAAGGCGACAAGAAGGTCATCCAACACCTGAACAAGATCCTCGGCAACGAGCTGGTGGCCATCAACCAGTACTTCCTGCACGCGCGCATGTACGAGGACTGGGGGCTGAAGAAGCTCGGCGAGCACGAGTATCACGAGTCGATCGACGAGATGAAGCACGCCGACAAGCTGATCAAGCGCATCCTGTTCCTCGAAGGCCTGCCCAACGTGCAGGACCTGGGCAAGCTGCTGATCGGCGAGAACACCAAGGAAATGCTCGAGTGCGACCTCAAGCTCGAACACAAGGCCCACACCGACCTCAAGGCCGGTATCGCCTACTGCGAGAGCATCGGCGACTACGCCAGCCGCGAACTGATGGAAGAAATCCTCTGCTCGGAAGAGGACCATATCGACTGGCTGGAAACCCAGCTGGGGCTGATCGAGGCGGTCGGCCTGCAGAACTACCTGCAGTCGCAAATGGACGAATAAACCCTATTGGCCAGATGAAGAACGGGAGCCAGTGGCTCCCGTTTTTTATTGCTGCTGTTCACTTGTTCAAGAAGGTCGTGGGAGGGGCTTTCGGCTCGGGCATCCTGCCTCGCAATCCACGGGGATGTGGTGAATGCCGCAGCCCGTAAGGAACGGGCGCGGCGCTACCTCCTGCATCCATGCAGTCGTGGCCGCGACGAGGATCGCCGCGAAAGCGCCCCCCACCCTGGAGCTTCAGCGCGCTTCCTCCTCCTTGACCCGGAACCAGGCGGCGTAGAGCGCCGGCAAAAACAGCAGGGTGAGTGCCGTGGCCACCACCAGGCCGCCCATGATGGCCACCGCCATCGGCCCGAAGAACACGCTGCGCGACAGCGGGATCATCGCCAGCACCGAGGCCAGCGCGGTCAGCACTATGGGCCTGAAACGCCGCACCGTGGCCTCGATGATGGCGTGCCAGCGGTCCAGGCCGGCGGCGATGTCCTGCTCGATCTGGTCGACCAGGATCACCGAGTTGCGCATGATCATGCCGGCCAGGGCGATGGTGCCGAGCATGGCGACGAAGCCGAACGGCTGGCGGAAGATCAGCAGGAACAGGGTCACCCCGATCAGCCCCAGCGGCGCGGTGAGAAACACCATGGCCGAGCGCGAGAAGCTTTTCAGCTGCAGCATCAGCAGGGTCAGCACCACCACGATGAACAGCGGCACCCCGGCGTTCACCGATTTCTGCCCGCGCGCCGAATCCTCCACCGTGCCACCCACATCCAGCAGGTAGCCGTCCCGCAGCTCGGCGCGGATCGGCTCCAGGGTCGGCAGGATCTGCGCCACCAGGCTGGCCGGCTGCTCCTTGCCGTAGACGTCGGCGCGTACGGTGACGTTGGGCAGCCGATTGCGGTGCCAGATGATGCCTTCCTCGAAGCCGTATTCCAGGGTCGCCACCTGCGACAGGGCCACGCTACGGCCGCTGTCGGTGGGCACCGCCAGGCTCGGCAGCAGGCTCAGCGACTGGCGCTCCTGCACGGTACCGCGCAGGAGAATCTCGATCAGCTCGTTGCCTTCGCGGTACTGGCTGACGCTGGTACCCGACAGCGCGCTCTGCAGGAAGCGCGACAGCTCGGCGGTGTTGACCCCCAGGGCGCGTGCGCGCTCCTGGTCGACGTTGAGGTAGATGACCTTGCTCGGCTCCTCCCAATCCAGGTGCACGTTGACCACATGGGGGTTCTCGCGCACCTTGGCCGCCACCTGGCGCGCCAGCGCACGCACCTCGTCGATATGCTCGCCGCTGACCCGGAACTGCACCGGGTAACCCACCGGCGGGCCGTTCTCCAGGCGACTGACGCGGCTGCGCAAGCCGGGGAATTCGTCGTTCATGGTCTGGATCAGCCAGCTGCGCAGGCGCTCGCGCTCCTCGATGCTGCCCGCCAGCACCACGAACTGGGCGAAGCTGGCCGCCGGCAGTTGCTGGTCCAGCGGCAGGTAGAAGCGCGGCGAGCCGGTGCCGACGTAGGCCACGTAGTTATCGATCCCAGGCTGCGTCTTGAGCAGCGCCTCCAGACGCTTGACCTGGGCCTCGGTGGCGGCGAGCGAGGCGCCCTCCTCCAGCTTGATGTCGACCATCAGCTCCAGGCGCCCGGAGGCCGGGAAGAACTGCTGGGGGACGAAACGAAACAGCAGCACGGCGGCGACGAACAGGCCTATGGTCAGCAGGATCACCGTCCGCCGCCGGCGCACGCACCACTCCACCGTGGCCCGCACGCGCCGGTAGAAGGGCGTCGCGTAGGGATCGTGGCCGGCGTCGCTGCCGCCGTGCTTGGCCGCGTGCAGCTTGGCCAGGTCAGGCAGCAGCTTGTCGCCCAGGTAGGGCACGAACATCACCGCGGCGATCCACGAGGCGACCAGGGCGATCACCACCACCTGGAAGATCGAGCGGGTGTACTCGCCGGTGCCGGACTGCGCGGTGGCGATCGGCAGGAAGCCGGCGGCGGTGATCAGGGTGCCGGTGAGCATGGGGAAGGCGGTGCTGGTCCAGGCGTAGCTGGCCGCCTTGAAGCGGTCGTAACCCTGCTCCATCTTGATCGCCATCATCTCCACCGCGATGATCGCGTCGTCCACCAGCAGGCCGAGGCCAAGCACCAGGGCGCCGAGGGAAATCTTGTGCAGGCCGATCCCCAGGTAGTACATGCTGGCGAAGGTCATCGCCAGCACCAGCGGGATCACCAGCGCCACCACCAAGCCAGTGCGCAGGCCGAGGGAGAAGAAGCTGACCAGCAGCACGATCACCAGCGCCTCGACCAGCACGCGGACGAACTCGCCGACTCCGGTCTTCACCGCCGCCGGCTGATCCGACACCTTGCGCAGCTCCATGCCCAGCGGCAGGGTCTGCTGCAGGCGGGCGAACTCGCCCTCCAAGGCCTTGCCCAGCACCAGGATGTCGCCGCCGGCCTTCATCGATACCGCCAGGCCGATGGCGTCCTCGCCCATGAAGCGCATACGCGGCGCGGGCGGATCGTTGAAGCCGCGCTTGACCTCGGCCACGTCGCCGATGCGGAAGGTGCGGTCGCCGACGCGGATGGGGAAGTCGCGGATTTCCTCCACCGACTCGAAACGCCCGGTCACGCGCAGCTGGATGCGGTCGCTGACGGTCTCGAAGAAGCCGGCGGCGGCCACCGCGTTCTGCGCCTCCAGCGCCTGCTGCACTGCGGCCAGGGGCAGGCCGAGGGTGGCCAGCTTGGTGTTGGACAGCTCGATCCAGATCTTCTCGTCCTGCAGGCCGACCAGCTCCACCTTGCCGACGTCCTTGACCCGCTGCAGCTGCAGCTGGACGCGGTCGGCGTAGTCCTTGAGCACCGCGTAGTCGAAGCCGTTGCCGGTCAGCGCGTAGATGTTGCCGAAGGTGGTGCCGAACTCGTCGTTGAAGAACGGCCCCTGGATGCCGGCTGGCAGGGTGTGGCGGATGTCGCCGACCTTCTTGCGCACCTGGTACCACAGCTCGGGGATTTCCGAGCTGCGCATGGAATCGCGCGCCATGAAGGTCACCTGCGACTCGCCGGGGCGCGAGAAGCTGGTGATGCGGTCGTACTCGCCGGTCTCCATCAGCTTCTTCTCGATGCGCTCGGTGACCTGGCGCGACACCTCTTCGGCGCTGGCGCCCGGCCAGTTGGTGCGGATCACCATGGCCTTGAAGGTGAAGGGCGGGTCCTCGCTCTGCCCCAGCTTGGTGTAGGACAGCGCGCCGACCACGGCCAGCAGCAGCATGATGTAGAGGACGATCTGGCGGTGGCGCAGCGCCCAGGCGGACAGGTTGAAGCTCATCCGGGCTTACTCCTTGGCGGCCAGTTCGACGTTGCGGTTGTCGCGGTCAACCGGGCGCACCTGCTGGCCCTCGCGCAGCACCTGCACGCCGGCGGCCACCACCCAGTCGCTCGCCGCCAGGCCTTCGAGCACCGGCACGCGGTCGTCGCCGTAAGCCCCGACGCGCACCAGGCGGCGCTGCACCTTGTGTTCCCTGGGCTCGACCACCCAGACGAAGGGCTGACCCTGCTCGGCGCTGAGCGCCGACAGCGGCACCGCCAGCGGCACCTCGCCGTTGCTGGCGATGAACACCCGCGCGCTCTGCCCCAGTTCGGCCGGCACCTTGCCCTCGGTGAAGGCGACGCGCGCGGCGAAGGTGCGCGACTGCGGATCGGCGGCCGGCGCCATCTCGCGGATGCGCCCGGGGAAGCGCTGATCAGGCTGCGACCAGAGCTCCACCTCCACCGGCTGACCGATTGCGAAGCGACCGAAGCTCTGCTCCGGCAGGCTGATGGAGACCTCGCGCTCGCCATCGGCGGCCAGGGTGAAGACGGTCTGTCCGGCGGCCACCACCTGCCCCACTTCCACCGCGCGGCGGGCGATCACGCCGTCCTGGGAGGCGCGCAGCACGGCGTAGCCGGCCTGGTTGCGGGCCACGTCGTACTCGGCCTTGATCTGCTTGAGGCGCGCTTCGCCGGCGCGGTAGAGGTTCTCGGTGTTGTCGTACTGCGAGCGGCTGACCAGGTTGCGCGCCAGCAGGGTCTTGTAGCGATCGCGCTCGGCGCGCACGGTCTGCAGGTTGGCCTCGGCGGCGGCCACCTGGGCGCGGATGGCCTCCAGCTGCAGGCGCACGTCCTGCGGGTCGAGCTCGGCCAGCGGCTGGTCCTTCTTCACCCGCGCGCCGACGTCCACCAGGCGCTTGGCCACCTTACCACCGATGCGAAACGCCAGGTCCGGCTCGAAACGCGCGCGCACCTCGCCGGGGTAGCTGTCGACCAGGGCGCCGGCCGGTTGCGGCTGCACCACCATGGCCGGACGAATGGGTTGCTCGACCTGCTCGCCGTTGCCGCACGCGGACAGCAGCAGGGCAAGGGTGAGGGACGCTACAAGAGGCATGGCATGGCGGAACATGGCGAATGACCTGTGACGACGAAGGTTTGGAATATTTGTACTGGCGGGTATAGTAAAAATAGCAAACTCACCAGTCCAGTATTAAAATCCGCCGATGCCTAACAAGTTGTTACCGCCCGCCGGTCCCGGTCGCCCCAAGGACCCCGCCAAACGCCAGGCCATTCTCGAAGCGGCCAAGACCCTGTTCCTGCGCCATGGCTACGATGGCAGCAGCATGGACGCCATCGCCGCGGAAGCCGGGGTGTCCAAGCTCACGGTGTACAGCCATTTCACCGACAAGGAGAGGCTGTTCTCCGCCGCGGTGAAGGCCAAGTGCGAGGAGCAGCTGCCCGAGCTGCTGTTCGAGCTGCCGGCGGGCGTGCCGATCGAGACGGTGTTGCTGAGCATCGGCCGCGGCTTCCATGCCCTGGTCAGCAGCCGCGAATCGGTGGAGCTGCACCGCATGATGGTCAGCCTGGCCAGTCAGGATCCCAAGTTGGCGCTGATGTTCTACCAGGCCGGGCCGCAGCGCGTGCTGCAGGAGATGGCGGCGCTGCTGCGCAGGGCCAACGCCAACGGCCTGCTGCAGATCGCCGACCCGCTGGGCGCGGCCGACCAGTTCTTCAGCCTGGTCAAGGGCGGCGCGCATTTTCGCCTGCTGATCGGTTGCTGCGCCCCGCTGGAAGGCGAGGCCGCCGAGCGGCACGTGCGCGAGGCGGTGGGACTGTTCCTGCGCGCCTATCGACGCTGAAGCCCGGGCTCCTGGGGGGCGCCGCCAGCAACCGGCTGCGCCCTAAGCCCCTTCCAGCTTCTTCTTCGGGTAGATGTCGTAGCGGCTGGACTTGCCCTCCAGCACGTAGCCGGGCTTCGCCCCGTCGATGGCCGGCGCCTTGCGCGGGCGCTTGACCACCACCCGATGGCTGGCCAGCGCCAGGGCCGCCTCCAGCAGCGCCGGGGCATCCAGGTCGTCGCCCACCAGCGGGCGGAACAGACGCATTTCCTTCTTCACCAGCGCGCTCTTGTCGCGATGGGGAAACATCGGATCGAGGTAGATCACCTGCGGCGGCTCGCCCTGCCACTGGCGCATCAGCTCGATGGCATTGCCCGTCAGCAGGCGCATGCGCGCGGCAATCGGCGCCACCTCCAGGCTCAGCTCGGCACGCGCCAGGCCGTCCTCGAGCAGGGCGGCGATCAACGGCTGACGCTCGATCAGGGTCATGCTGCAGCCCAGACTGGCCAGGACGAAGGCATCGCGCCCCAGCCCGGCGGTGGCGTCCAGCACCCGCGGACGGATGCCCGGCTGCACGCCGACCGCCTTGGCGATCATCTGCCCGCTGCCGCCGCCGAACTGACGGCGATGGGCCATGGCGCCCTCGACGAAGTCGACCCGCACCGGCCCCGGCGCCTTGTCGCCCAGCTCCGCCAGCTGCAGGCCGTCCGCGCCCAGTTGCAGGGCGAACTCGGCGTCGCCGCCCAGCGCCAGGCCGAGACGCGCCGCCCAGCGGGCCGCCGCCTCGGCGTAGAAAGGTTGCAGGGCATCCATGCGGATGCGGGCGCTATGCCGCTCGTCGCTCATCGGGAAATCTGCTCAAAAAACGTTCAACTGATCGACCGCGCGGCCGACAACCTCAACCAGCGGCATTCTGCCAGACCCAGCCCCCTGCGCCGCAAAGAGTTTGCCCATGTTCGACGCCCTCTCCGCCCCGCGCCCCGCCGCCAGCCCGACACGCACACCCACCCGCGAGGACAACTCGACGCCGGCGTGCGCGAATCGCTCGACTACCAGATCCTCCGTCGCACCCTCGGCATCGCCGAACAGGACGCACCGGGCGAGGCCGCCCGCGAAATCCGCGCGGCCGCCACACCGCCGGCGGTCAGCGCGGCGGCGGCCAGGGTCAGTCAGGCGCTTGTCGAGCAACGCAGCCTGGAGCTGAACGTCACGGCCGACGGCCAGGCGCAGCAGACCGACCCGCTGGTGCTCGATCTGGCCGGCGACGGGTTCGCCACCAGCGGCCTGCAGCGGCCGCAGCGTTTCGACCTGGACGGCGACGGCCGCCAGGACTGGATCAGCGTGCCCACCGGCGACGACGCCCTGCTGGCCCTGGATCGCAATGGCAACGGCCGTATCGACGACGGCCGCGAGCTGTTCGGCGACCAGCACGGCGCCGCCAACGGTTTCGCCGAACTGGCCAGGTTCGACGACAACGGCGACGGCCGCATCGACACCGCCGATGCGGTATTCGCCGACCTGCGCCTGCTGCGCTTCGACGCCGCCGGCCGCCAGCACAGCCAGAGCCTGGTCGAGGCCGGGGTCGGCGCCATCGAGCTGAAGGCGCGCGACGTCAGCATCGCCCTCGGTGCCTACGACCAGATCGCCCAGCTCGGCCGCTTCGAGTTCGCCGACGGCCGCAGCGGCCAGGCCGCCGATCTGCTGCTGGCCCAACGCTGAATCCGGGCTACGCGCTAGAGCAACCCCAGTTGCTCCAGCTCCGCCTCGACCTGCAAGGTCGGCAGCTCCGCCAGGCCAGGCAGGCGCAGGCGCAACTGCTCGTGGAAACGCCGTGCCAACTGCGGCGCCAGGCGATTGTCGGCGGTGTGGACGAAGACATGGGGGCGTCGCCCCTCCTCGATCCAGGCGGCGACCTTGTCCAGCCAGGGCGTCATGAAGGGGTCGTTGGCGAGCAGCTCGGGATGGCCGATAAAACGCAGCTGCGGGCTCTGGCTGAAGGCCGTGGGGCGGGTCGGCAGACGCGGCTTCTTGGCCTGGGCATGCAGTACCGCCGGCGCCTGCGACGCGCAGCTGAACAGGGCGCGCGAGTCCAGACAGATACGCTCGATGCCGCGCTCCAGCAGCAGGCGATTCAAGGCGCGCTCGGCCTCGCCCTTGGCGAAGAACTGTGCATGACGCACCTCGATGGCCAGCGGCCAAGCGCCCCACCACTCGACGAAGGCCGCCAGCTCGTCCAGCCGTGACGGCCCGAAGCTGGCCGGCAACTGCAACCAGTAGGGTGCGACGCGTTCGCCGAGCGGCGCCAGCAACCGACGAAAACGCTCGACCGCCTCCAGTTGCTGGCACAGGTCGTCGCCGTGGCTGATATCGCGCGGCAGCTTGGCGCAGAAACGAAAGTGCGCCGGCATCTGCTCGGCCCAGCGCGCCACGGTCTGCTCGCTGGGGCGGGCGTAGAAGGTGGTATTGCCCTCCACGGCGTTGAATACCTGGGCATAATGACTGAGGAAGTCGGCCGCTCGGGTGTCGCCGGGGTAGAGCGTGGACCGCCAGGCCGCCTCGCTCCAGGAGGGGCAGCCGAGGTAGTACGGCAACATCAGAACCTGTTTACGATCTGCTACGCGTCGGCCCTGCTGCGTTGAAACCAGGCTCGGAATGCTCATTTACAACAGTAAACTCCGCTTCCTCGCCTGATTTCGCCTTGCATGGCTCTAGCCCGCGAGATCCTAAACACGTTCTCAGGCGTAGAGGTCGAGACCGAGCACTTGCTGCGCGTCAGCCTCGCTGGCGTAGCTGGCGGTGGCGCCGTAGCTGGCCAGCGCCTGGGCGGCGCGGTTGCTCAGCGCGGGTTGCGGGTAACCGATATCCTGGGCGCGCACCGGCAGGCTGTCGCCATTGCCGCTGCTGGCCTGCACCCGGCGGATCTGCGGGGTCTGTTCCAGGCCCTGGCTGCTGGCCGGGGCGGCCGGCTGCTCGCGTTGTACCTCGACCTCGCGCTGCGCCTCGCGATAGGGCGTGACCGCAGTCCCCGAACGGGGGCCGCGATCCGGCGAATAGGAAGGTAGGTAGGCGTCGATGCGCATCTACAACTGCTCGGTGGGCTCGGCTGGAAAGTAGACAGTGCTGGCAATGTAGCGGCGCACGGCGGGCTTGGCAAATACCGCCGGGCCTTCTGCCCCTGCCGGGCGACCGCGGGTCATGCCGGCGGCGCCTTGGGCGTGGCCACCTGATCGCGCAGGTAGACCGGCTGGGCCTGGTCGGCCGCCACGGCCTCGCCGCGCGCCCAGGCGAATTGCGCCAGACTCAGCAGATCCTCGGCGTGGGGCAGCAGGCTGCCGTCCATGGCTGCCGGTTTGAGCGCGATGCGCGCGGCATAGCTACCCCAGCCGGTGCCGGCGCCGAACCAGTCGCCGCTGGCGCCGCGCGGCGCCTCGGCCTGCTCCGGCGGCAGTACCGCCTCCTGGCCGAGCAGGCGCATCTCGCCGGCCTCGGCGTGGTAGCAGCCCCAGTACACCTCGTCCATGCGCGCATCGATGGCTGCCGCCACCTGGCGCGCGCCCTGCTCGCGCAGCGCGCGCTGGGCCAGCACCGCCAGGTTCGACACCGGCAGCACCGGACGCTCCAGGGCGAAGGCCAGGCCCTGGACCACGCCGATGGCGATGCGCACCCCGGTGAAGGCGCCCGGGCCGCGGCCGAAGGCGATGGCATCCAGCTGCGCGGCGGCGATGCCGGCCTCGCCCAGCAGTTGTTGGATCAGCGGCAGCAGGCGTTGGGCGTGCAGGCGCGGCGCCACCTCGTAGTGGCTGAGCACGCGACCATCGTGCAGCAGGGCAACGGAACAGGCTTCGGTGGCGGTATCCAGGGCCAGGATCGTGGTCATCGGGTTCGCATGGCTGAAGAAAAAAGAGCCGGCATTAGACCGGCTCGAGGCTTTTTTTTCCAGCACCAGGATGGTCACAGGCCGCTAGCGTGCGACCGGCGGACGCCCTTACCAGGGTTCGACCACCGGTTCGGCTTCCCAGGCCTGCAGCGGCGCCTTGGACCAGGTGCCGTAGGTCGCGTTGGGGAACACGATCCACTCGCTGCCCCATTTGCCCGCCTCGCTGGCCACGGTAGTGCGCTGCTGATCCAGCGGCGTCTTGCGAAAACGCGCGTCGAAATCGTGCAGGGTATCGCCGAGCAGCAGCACGATCTGGTGCTCGGCGCTGACGATGGCGCGCCGCTCGACCTTAGGCGGGCCGAGCAACAGCACGCTTTCTTCCGAGACCTGGGGCAGGCCGAGTTTGCTCAGGGTGGCCAGGGTGTGCTGCTTCTGCTCGTCGGCGCGGTCGGAGATATAGCGGATGGTCACGCCGAGCTGGTCGGCGTGCTGCAGGAACTGCTTGGCACCTGGGATCAGCGCGGGCGTGCCGTCGCGCTCCCAGGGCAGCCAGGTGTCCCAGGCGTCGTATTGGTGACAATTGGCCAGGTCGCGCGCCAGCAGCGCGCTGTTGTCGATCACGGTTTCGTCTAGGTCGGTGACGATGGCCAGCTTGGACGGGTCTTTCGCCGCCGCCACGGCCGCATCCAGCTTCTGCGTGGCGATATTGTAGGCCTGCAGCTGCAGCGCCTGGATTTCCGCCGACTGCTGCTGGAAACGCAGGCCCATGGCGAACTCGGCAACCGCGCACTCCTGCTTGGCTTGTGCCTTGCTGTCGGCGAACGCCGCGCAACTGCCCAGCAGCGTTATCGCCAGGCCCAGCCAGATGACACCCTTTCCTGTTTTCTCGGTCATTGCACGCCCTCTCTTCCTTAGTGGTTCACGGATCGACATGCCCATGGCAAGCGCCGGGCAGCCGGAGACTAGCGTCGCCGATGGTAGAAAGGCTGACGAGCACAGCCATGCCCGAGAGCGACCCGGACTTATCCATGCACCACAAACGACAAAGGCCCCTTGCGGGGCCTTTGTCCATGGGCAGCTGGCGGGAAAACTCAGGCCAGCGCGGCCAGGGTCTTGGCGGTGATTTCCTCGACGCTGCCGACGCCCGGGATGTGGCTGTACTTCGGCGTGCCGGTGGCGGCGGACAGCTGCTGGTAGAAGTCCACCAGCGGCTTGGTCTGCGAGTGGTACACGGACAGGCGATGACGCACGGTCTCTTCCTTGTCGTCTTCGCGCTGCACCAGGTCTTCGCCGCTGACGTCGTCCTTACCGGCGACCTTCGGCGGGTTGTATTCGGTGTGGTAGACGCGGCCCGAGGCCGGGTGCACGCGGCGGCCGGACAGACGCTTGACGATTTCCTCGTCGTCGACGGCGATCTCGACCACGTTGTCGATGGTCACACCGGCTTCCTTCATGGCCTCGGCCTGCGGGATGGTGCGCGGGAAGCCGTCGAACAGGAAGCCCTTGGCACAATCGGGCTGGGCGATGCGCTCCTTGACCAGGTTGATGATCAGGTCGTCGGAGACCAGGCCGCCCGCGTCCATCACGCTCTTGGCCTTCAGGCCGAGCTCGGTGCCCGCCTTGACCGCCGCGCGCAGCATGTCGCCGGTGGAGATTTGCGGAATACCGAATTTCTCGGTGATGTAGCGAGCCTGGGTACCTTTGCCGGCACCGGGCGCCCCCAGCAGAATCACGCGCATCGATGTGCTCCTCAAGATTTATGTAGAAATCGGTCGGACCGCCTCAAAGGGCCAGTCTCTTGGATGTTGTGCGGCAGCTGTGGCGGCCAAAAGGTTGATCAAGATACACAGCGCCCCCCAGGCACACAAGCCGCCGAAAGTCGGATAAAAACCCTCCTGCCGACGGCTCGGACGCCGCTGCGGACGCGCCTTGCCCGGGTGTCCGCGGAGCCGCGCGGCGGCTCAACCGGTATTGCGCAAACCGGCGGCGATACCCGCCACGCTGACCAGCAGCGCCTGCTCCAGAGGGCTCTCCGGCGCCTGTTCACGCAGCCGGCAGCGCGCCAGCAGCTCGGCCTGCAACAGGTGCAGGGGATCGAGGTAGGTGTTGCGCACGCTGATCGATTCCAGGGTCTCGGCGCTGTGCGCGAGCAGCCGCGACTGCCCGGTCAACTCCAGCACCGCGGCGCAGGCCTGCGACAATAGGTCGCGTAACTGCGCCCCCAGCGGACGCAGCGCCGGCTCGACCAGGCGCTCGTCGTACAGCGCGGCGATGCTGGCGTCGGCCTTGGCCAGCACCATCTCGAGCATGTCGATGCGGGTGCGGAAGAACGGCCAGTGCTCGCGCATGCCTTTCAGCAGCTCGCCGTCGCCGCCGGCCAGGGCCTGACCCAAGGCCTGCTCCCAGCCGAGCCAGGCCGGCAGCATCAGCCGCGTCTGGGTCCAGGCGAAGATCCACGGAATCGCCCGCAGGCTCTCCACCCCGCCCTCGCGGCGCTTGGCCGGACGGCTGCCCAGCGGCAGGCGCCCCAGCTCCTGCTCCGGGGTGGCCTGGCGGAAATACTCGACGAACTGCGGGTGCTCGCGCACCACGCCGCGGTAGGCACTCACGCCGGCGGCGGCCAGGCGATCCATCATCGCCCGCCAGCTCGGCTCGGGGGCCGGCGGCGGCAGCAGGGTGGCCTCCAGCACGGCGGCCAGGTAGAGGTTGAGGTTCTGTTCGGCGATATCCGGCAGGCCGAACTTGAAACGAATCATTTCGCCCTGCTCGGTGGTGCGGAAGCGTCCGGCCACCGAACCCGGCGGCTGCGACAGGATCGCCGCGTGGGCCGGACCGCCGCCGCGACCGACTGTGCCGCCGCGGCCGTGGAACAGCAGCAACTCGACCTGGTGCTCGCGGCACAGGCGCACCAGCGCTTCCTGGGCGCGGTACTGGGCCCAGGCGGCGGCGGTGGTGCCGGCGTCCTTGGCCGAGTCGGAGTAGCCGATCATCACCTCCTGCGGCCCGTGCAGACGCGCGCGGTAGCCCGGCAGGCCGAGCAGGCGGTCGATCACCGGGCCGGCGTTATCCAGGTCGGCCAGGGTTTCGAACAGTGGCACCACGCGTATCGGCCGGCGCAACCCGGCCTCCTTGAGCAGCAGTTGCACCGCCAGCACGTCGGAGGCGGCGCCGGCCATCGAGATCACGTAGGAGCCCAGCGAGGCAGCCGGCGCAGCGGCCACTTCGCGGCAGGTGGCGAGCACCTCGGCGGTGTCGGCCGAGGGCCGGTAGTCGCTCGGCAGCAGCGGCCGACGGTTGTCCAGCTCGCGCTGCAAAAAGCTCAGCCGCGCCGCCTCGTCCCACTCGGCGTAGCGGCCCAGGCCCAGGTAGTCGGTGATTTCCGTGAGCGCCGCGGCATGCCGACTGGAGTCCTGGCGCACGTCCAGGCGCACCAGGAACAGGCCGAAGGTGGCCGCACGGCGCAGGCAGTCGAGCAGCGGGCCGTCGGCGATCACGCCCATGCCGCAGGCGTGCAGCGACTGGTAGCAGAGCTGCAGCGGCGCCAGCAGGTCGTGGTTGTCCTGCAGCACCGCGGCGCTCGGCGCCACTTGCGCGGCGAGCGCCTGCTGCGCCCAGCTGCGAGTCTCGCGCAGGCGTTCGCGCAGTTGCTTGAGCAGCGCCCGGTAGGGCTCGGCACTGTCGCCGACCTGGGCACGCAGCTCGGCGCTGGCCTGCTGCATGGACAGCTCGGCGGCCAGCTGGTCGACGTCGCGCAGGTACAGGTCGGCAGCCATCCAGCGCGCCAGCAACAGCACCTCGCGGGTGACCCGGGCGGTGACGTTGGGGTTGCCGTCGCGGTCGCCGCCCATCCAGGAGGCGAAGCGGATCGGCGCCGCCTCCAGCGGCAGGCGCAGGCCGGTGGCGGCCTGCAGGCTGCGGTCGGCGCGGCGCAAAAATTGCGGCACGGCCTGCCACAGCGAGTGCTCGATCACCGCGAAGCCCCACTTGGCCTCGTCCACCGGGGTCGGCCGGCTGCGGCGGATCTCCTCGGTATGCCAGGCCTCGGCGATCAGCCGCTGCAGGCGCTGGACGCTGCGCTCGCGCTCGTCCGCCAGCAGGTCGCTGTGATCCAGCGCCGCCAGCTGTGCGGCGATGGCGTCGTACTTCTGGATCAGGGTGCGCCGCGCCACCTCGGTGGGGTGGGCGGTGAGCACCAGCTCGATATCCAGGCGGCCGAGCTGACGGGCCAGCTCGTCGGGCTTCTGCCCGGCAGCGAGCAGGCGCGCCAGCAGCTCGTCGAGCACGCGCAGCTCGAACGGCTCGGGCTCGCCGCCGCGGCGGCGGCGCACGCGGTGCTGCTGCTCGGCGATATTGGCCAGGTTGAGGAACTGGTTGAAGGCCCGCGCCACCGGCAGCAGTTCGTCGTCGGCGAGGTCGCCGAGGGTGCTGGCCAGCTGCTCGGCGCCGGCCGCCGAGCCGCGCCGACCGGCCTTGGCGCCCTTGCGGATGCGCTCGATCTTGTCGAGAAACTCGGCGCCCAGCTGGGTGCTGATGGTTTGTCCGAGCAGTTCGCCGAGCAGGTGCACCTCTTCACGCAGGCGCGCATCGATTTCCGCCATATCGCCCTCTCCTTCCAAGCCGCGGCTTGCGCCACACAGGCCTCAAGAGTGCCCAGCGCGCCAACTTCTTACAAGGGCGCGACGCACGGCGCGGCGGCCGCGCGTAGTGGGTCTAGGCTTGAGATAGGCGTTTGCGGCGTCCGCCAGCCGGTCACCGCCGGCGCCGTCCATCAGGAGCCCTATCATGAAAATTCGAGAGTTGGTCAACCATTGGGAACAGAACGCCCGGGGCCGCCTGACCCCGAGTCAATACCACATCCACCTGGATATCGAAGCCGCCGCGCGCCTGGCGGCCCTGACCGAGATGTATCCCAAGCATCACGCCGAGGAACTGCTCGGCGAGCTGATCGGCGCGGCGCTGGAAGAGCTGGAGGCCAGCCTGCCCTACGTACAGGGCAGTCAGGTGGTGGCGCAGGACGAACAGGGCGACCCGCTGTACGAGGACATCGGCCCCACCCCGCGCTTTCTCGCCCTGTCGCGCAAGTACCTGCGCGAGCTGAGCGCCCAGGCCAAGGGCGCGGCGCACTGAACGCCCGCTAGTCCGCCGGCGTGCCGCGGCAGCGGCGGTGCGCCGCCGGCGACGCGCCTTACTGCAGCGCCGGGGTGTCCTGGCCCATGCAACGCACGGCCTGCTTCTTGTTGTCCACCAGCACGCCGGTGAGGCCCTTCTGCTGGGTGTCGAACAGCACCAGCACGCCGTCGATGCACTGCGCCACCTGGCTGGCCGGCTTCAGCGAGACCTTGTAGTCCTCGCCGGGCACGGTCTTGAGCATGGTGAAATCCGACAGCAACAAGGCGTCCTCGGGCTTGGCCATGTGCAGGTAGCCGTAGTACCAGAGCACGCCGATGGTGCCGACTATGCTGGCGATGCCGGTAAGGATCAGGGGAATGGGGTCACGTTCGGTCATTGCGGACTCTCGATTGCGGATTCGGTGGCCGGCGGCCGGCGTTCGACGAAGGCCTGCGGGGCGCTGACGAACTCCAACAGCAGCTGGCGCCAGGCCGGCTCGGCGAAGGTTTGCACGTGTTGCCCGCGGGTCGCCTGGAAGGCGCGCGGCGGGCGCGCAGCTTGATACAACAGGCGACCATTGGCAAATGGCACCACCTCGTCGTCAGCGCTGTGCAGGATCAGCAGCGGCAGGCCTTCGAGGGCGGCGATGCCGTGGATGGCGCTGTCGCCGTCGGGGATCAGCCAGGACAGCGGCACCTGCAGCGGCCAGGTCAGCCAGGAGCGACTCAAGGCATGGCGGGCGACGCCGCGGTAGCTGGCCGGCACCCCGTCGAGCGCCAGGGCGTGCAGCGCCGCGCGGCGCTGCGGGCGTTCGCCCAGGTAGTGCACGGCCAGCGCGCCGCCCAGGCTCTGGCCGAGCAGGATCAGCGGCTTGCCCTGCACCTCGGGCGCCTGCTCCAGCCAGGCGAAGGCGGCGTCGATGTCCTGGTACACCGCCGGCAGGCTGGGCTTGCCCTCGGACAGGCCGTAACCGCGGTAATCGAGCATCAGCACCTGGTAGCCCTGGGCCGGCAGCCAGTAAGCACCGCCCAGGTGCCAGGCCAGGTTGCCGCCGTTGCCGTGCAGGTGCAGCACCGTACCCTTGACCGCCACTCCCGGCTTGGCCGGCAACCACCAGGCATGCAGGCGCGTGCCGTCGGCGGCGCTCAGGTGGATATCGCGGTACTCCAGCTCGGCCCGCGCCGGGGTGAACGGCAGCCCCGGTTCGGGATAGAACAGCAGGCCGCTGCAGCCGCTCAGCAGGCCGCCGAGCAGCCCGACCAGCAGCAGGCGCAGTTTACTTGCCACCGCCACGCACCTCTTCGCGGGCCTGGAAGGTGGCGGCGTAGACGCGCTCGGCCAGGCGCGAGAACGGCAGGCTCTGGATCCACACCGTGCCGCTGCCCTTGAGCGTGGCCAGGAGGATGCCCTCGCCGCCGAACAGCATGCTCTTCAGCCCGCCGGCCAGGGCGATGTCGTAGTCGATGCCGTCACTGAAGGCCACCAGGCAGCCGGTATCCAGGCGCAGGGTCTCGTCGTTCAGCTGCTTGCGGATCACCGTGCCGCCGGCGTGCACGAAGGCCAGGCCGTCGCCTTCGAGCTGCTGCAGGATGAAGCCCTCGCCGCCGAAGAAACCGGCGCCGATGCGCTTGTTGAAGCGGATGCCGATGCGCGTGCCGTGGGCGGCGCAGAGAAAGGCGTCCTTCTGGCAGATCAGCCGGCCGCCGACCTGGGCCAGGTCGATCGGCACCACGGTGCCCGGATAGGGCGCGGCGAAGGCGACCCGCGCCTGGGTTTTGCCGGCATTGCTGAAGTGGGTCATGAACAGCGACTCGCCGGTGAGCAGGCGCTTGCCGGCGCCCCACAGCTTGCCCAGCAGGCCGCTGGCCGAGCCGTCGCCCATGCGCGCCTCGAAGCGCACGCCCTCGGTCATGTAGTTCATCGCCCCGGCTTCGGCGATCACCGTCTCGCCGGGGTCGAGGACGATCTCCACCGACTGCGCCGAGCTGCCGAGGATTTCGTAGTCGAGTTGATGGCTGGGCATCAAGCAGCTCCTTGCAGGTAAGCCCGGCGGCAATCCGGGCGTCGGGCTGAGCGAAGTTGGGCTTCGCCGCTGCGCGCCTCAACCCAACCTACGCCGCTGGCGAGTGGTGCGCGCGGCACACCCTACCTGTGGCGTGATTCAGAGGATGTTCGCGTAGTCGGCTTCGATGCGATCCAGGCTCAGGTGGTTGAGGAAGTTGGAGAAGCACATCCAGGCCGACAGCGCGTTCATGTCCTGGAACTGCGGCGGCAGGTACTTGGGCGGCCGCACCAGGCCCTCGTCCACCAGCTTGCGCAGGGTGCGCATGTCTTCCAGGGTGGTCTTGCCGCAGAACAGCAGCGGGATCTGCTCCAGCTTGCCCTTGCGCACCGCCAGCTGGATGTAGTTGTAGATCAGGATGAAACCCTTGAGGTAGGACAGGTCCTTGGTGAACGGCAGGCCGGTCGGCAAGGAGCCGCGGAACACCCGGCTGGCGTTGCTGTAGCCGCCTTCCAGGCCGTAGCCCTGCTCGCGAAAGAACTCGAACACCTCGAGAAAATCGGCGCCCTCCTCGGCCATGTGGATGGCGCGGGTGCGGTTGGTCAGCTTGCGCAGGCGCGTGGGGTAGGAGGCGAAGGCGATCACCTCCATCAGGATCGCCAGGCCCTCCTGGGTCACCGTCGACGAGGGCGGGCCCTTGGCCAGGAAGGTGCAGATCGGCTGGGCCAGTCCATTGAGCGTGGTGCCGACGTGCACCAGGCCTTCGTGCACCTCCAGCGCCTTGACGTCGCGCTCGTTGAAGCGCGCGTCGCTGCGGATCTTGATGTAGTCGGCGCCGGCCGCGGCATCGGCGAGGATGCCGTCGGACTCGAAGACGCGGATGGTGTCGTCGCCGAACACCCCGGCCAGGCGCTGCTGCAGGATGCTCACCGCATCGGTGGCGCCGAGCAGCTTGGGCTCGTCCTCGAGGTCGCCACGGGCGGCGATGTTGTTGAGGTAGTCCGAGAGCATCAGGCCGAGATCGGCCAGGGTCGGGTCGCCGGCATGGAAGGCATCGGAGGCGGCGCCGTAGAGCTCCTGGCTGATCAGGCCGAAGTCCTCGGTACCACGCGCCTCGAGCATGCGGATGACCATGCGGTACTCCTTGCACATGCGCCGCATGATCTGCCCGACCGGGTTGAACTGGCCGAGCTGGCGGGTGATGTCGCGCTCGATGTTCTGGAATTCCAGCTTCTTCGCCGCGGCGTCGAAGGCCAGCGGGCGGCCCAGGTAATAGTCACGATCCACCGCCGGCAGGGCCTTGCCCTTGGCCTTGAGGAAGGCATCGCGGACGCCATCGTCCCACTTCACCGCATCGAGCACGCGGATTGGCGTCTGCGCCTCGACGATGCGGTCGCTCAGGGCACGGATGCCCAGTTGGTAGTCGTCCAGTTTCTGCTGGCTGTTCATCGCAATTCCTAGTCGCCGGCCCGCTGGTAGCGCGCCACCTCGACGAACAGATCGGCGTTGGCCGGGTCGTCGAGGTAGGCGAACACCTGGTCAAGCGAGCTGGTGATCAGCGCGCCGTCGCCTTCGGGCATGCTTACCGTCTCGCCCTCCAGCAGGCCCTTGCTCATGTCCTGGAGGATGCGCTCGGTATCCAGGTTGTACACCACCAGCTCGTTGCTGCGGGTCAGCTCGAAACCGGCGATGGCGAAGTTGGCGCCCAGGCTCTTCGGCAAGCCGGCGGACAGGTACCAGCGGCGGCCGTGGTGGGCGACGGTGAAACCGAACTCCTCGAGGCTGTCGAGGTTGTCCGGGTTGCCCTCGTAGATGCGGGCCTTGTACAGATTGGAGCCGGCCCGACTGACCTCCAGATAGAGCTGCTCGCCCCACTCGTCCTGACGGGTCCACTCGCCCAGCAGCGGCATGGGCGCCGCCTCGTTGGCCGGAATCGGGTCCTTGAAGGTGACCAGGCAACCAGTCAACAGCAGGAAGGACAAGGCGACCACTGCGCGCCAGGCTTTCATTTCGCTCTCCTTGTGAAGACCGTTCGACCTCGTGGCCGACGGTTTACAACCCCAGAACCAGGTTCATATAGCGTTTAAGGATGGCCAGCATTCCCTCGCTGTCCAGATGCTCGACGCCGTCCAGCAGGCCCTGATACTCCATCCGCACGATGGTGGCCGTCAACAGCACGGCATCCTGCTCCGGCTGGCGCGAACCGAGCACCTCGAAGAAGTGGGTGACGCCCTGCTGGAGGATCTGCCGGTGGGCGCGCACCAGATCGCGCAGGCGCGGATTGAGCAGCGCCTCCTGCTGGAACGCCTGCTCGGCGATCAGGTGGTCGCGGCGTTCGCGCAACTGGCGCTGCACGTACTGCACCGCCAGCGCGGCGATCTCGTCGGCCAGCTGCCGGCGCGCCGCCTCACTGCCGTCCAGACGACCGACCAGATTCGCCAGCAGGCCCTGGGTACTGTCCCAGAAGGCCGCCATCTGCGCCGCGCTGCGCTCGACGAACTGGGCGAAGGTGTCGGTGATGAGGTCGTCGATGTCCTTGAAGTAGTAGGTGGTGGCCGACAGCGGCACCTGCGCCTCGGCCGCCACCGCGCGATGGCGCACGGCGCGCACGCCGTCGCGCACGATGATGCGCATGGCGGCGTCGAGAATTGCCTGGCGGCGCTGCTCGCTGCCCTGACGGCTGGCCTTGCGGCCCTGGTACTGGACGCTTTCGGCGACGGCATTGGCCGCCTGGGTGGCACTCGGGGGGGCAGGCGCACGGCTCACGGCAGGTCGATCCTCTACGTTCCGGTTATGACATAGCAGAGTAATGGGTTCGGTAGACAAGCAAAAGATTGCGCAGTTGCCGGCGCCAGGCAGGCGGCCCGGGCGCAACAAAAAGCCGCCCGAAGGCGGCTTGTGGCGAGAACCTCAGGCCTGCGGGCGCATGTGCGGGAAGAGGATCACGTCGCGGATCGACGGCGAGTTGGTCAGCAGCATCACCAGGCGGTCGATGCCGATGCCTTCGCCGGCGGTCGGCGGCATGCCGTACTCCAGGGCGCGGACGAAGTCGGCATCGTAGTGCATGGCCTCGTCGTCACCGGCGTCCTTGTCGGCCACCTGCTGCATAAAGCGCGCGGCCTGGTCTTCGGCGTCGTTGAGCTCGGAGTAGGCGTTGGCGATCTCGCGGCCGCCGATAAACAGCTCGAAGCGGTCGGTGACGCTCGGATCGTCGTCGCTGCGCCGGGCCAGCGGCGAAACCTCGAACGGATAGCGGGTGATGAAATGCGGCTGCTCCAGCTTGTGCTCGACCAGCTCCTCGAAAATCATCACCTGCAGCTTGCCCAGGCCTTCGAAGCCGAGCACCTTGGCGCCGGCCTGCTTGGCAATTTCACGGGCGCGATCAATGTCGTTGAGATCTGCCGCCGTAATTTCCGGGTTGTACTTAAGGATCGAGTCGAACACCGACAGGCGCACGAAGGGCTCGCCGAAGTGGAACACCTTGTCGCCGTAGGGCACGTCGGTGGTACCCAGCACGGCCAGGGCCAGCTCGCGGAACAGCTCCTCGGTCAGGTCCATGTTGTCTTCGTAGTCGGCGTAGGCCTGGTAGAACTCGAGCATGGTGAACTCGGGGTTGTGCCGGGTGGAGACGCCTTCGTTACGGAAGTTGCGGTTGATCTCGAAGACTTTCTCAAAGCCGCCGACCACCAGCCGCTTGAGGTACAGCTCCGGGGCGATGCGCAGGAACATCTGCATGTCCAGGGCATTGTGGTGGGTCTCGAAGGGCTTGGCCGCGGCGCCGCCGGGGATGGTCTGCAGCATCGGGGTTTCCACTTCGAGGAAACCGCGCTCGCTGAGGAAGCGGCGGATATGACCGATCACTTGGGAACGCACGCGGAAGGTGTCGCGCACCTCCTCGTTGACGATCAGGTCGACGTAGCGCTGGCGGTAGCGCTGCTCGGTGTCGGTCAGGCCGTGGTGCTTGTCCGGCAGCGGGCGCAGCGACTTGGTCAGCAGGCGCACGTTCTGCATGTCGACGTACAGGTCGCCCTTGCCGGAACGGGCCAGGGTGCCCTCGGCGGCGATGATGTCGCCCAGGTCGAAGTGCTTGACCGCGTCCAGCTGCTCGGCCGGCAGGGTCTTGCGGTTGACGTAGACCTGCAGGCGCCCGGAGGTGTCCTGGATGACCATGAAGGCGCCGCGGTTGAGCATGATGCGCCCGGCGACCTTGACCGGAATGGCGGCCGCTTCCAGCTCTTCCTTGGTCTTCTCTGCGTACTCTTTCTGCAGCTCGGCGCACAGGCTGTCGCGGCGGAAATCGTTGGGGAAGGCATTGCCCTGCTCACGGACGGCAGCCAGCTTTTCCTTGCGCTGGGCAATCAGCTTGTTTTCTTCGTGCTGCCGTTCTTCGTGGGAGAGGCTTTGCGGGTCGAGTTGTTGGTCGCTCATGGTCGTTATCTGCCTGACGCGTAAATGCAAAGGGGGGTTGGGAGGGTTACAGGCCCTGCTTGAGGCTGGCCTCGAGGTACTGGTCGAGGTCGCCATCGAGGACCTTCTGGCAGTCGCTACGCTCGACGCCGGTCCGCAGATCCTTGATGCGCGAGTCATCGAGCACGTAGGAACGGATCTGATGCCCCCAGCCGATGTCCGACTTGCTGTCTTCCAGGGCCTGCGAGGCGGCGTTGCGCTTCATCATCTCCAGCTCGTACAACTTGGCCCGCAGCATCTTCATCGCGGTGTCCTTGTTGGCGTGCTGGGAACGCTCGTTCTGGCAGGCCACCACGGTGTTGGTCGGCACGTGGGTGATACGCACCGCCGAATCGGTGGTGTTGACGTGCTGGCCACCGGCGCCGGAGGAGCGGTAGGTGTCGATGCGCAGGTCGGCCGGGTTGATCTCGATCTCCACCTTGTCGTCGATCTCGGGCGAGACGAACACCGCCGAGAACGAGGTGTGGCGACGGGCGCCGGAGTCGAACGGGCTCTTGCGCACCAGGCGGTGCACGCCGATCTCGGTGCGCAGCCAGCCGAAGGCGTACTCGCCCTTGATGTGCACGGTGGCGCCCTTGATGCCGGCGACTTCGCCTTCGGACAGTTCGATGATGGTGGCGTCGAAGCCGCGCTTGTCGGCCCAGCGCAGGTACATGCGCAGCAGGATATTGGCCCAGTCCTGCGCTTCGGTGCCGCCGGAGCCGGCCTGGATATCCAGGTAGCAGTTGTTGGGGTCCATCTCGCCGCTGAACATGCGGCGGAATTCCAGCTTCTCGAGGATGTCGCGCAGGCGTTCGACTTCGGCGACGATGTCGTTCACCGCGCCTTCGTCGTTCTCTTCGGCGGCCATTTCCAGCAGATCCTTGGAATCGGCCAGGCTGCCGGTGAGGTCGTCGATGGTCTCGACGATCTGCGCCAGCATGGCGCGCTCGCGGCCCAGGTTCTGCGCGTACTCGGGGTTGTTCCAGACGCTGGCGTCTTCCAGCTCGCGGTTTACTTCGACCAGACGATCATGCTTGTGATCGTAGTCAAAGATACCCCCGAATGCTCTGGGTCCGCTCGGACAGGTCCTTGATGGCGTTGAGGATCGGATTGATTTCCATGGTAGTCGGCGCTCGCGGCAAATCGGACGGAAAAGCCGGCGATTATACCCGAGCGCATGCGCCCTGGCAGCCCATCATCGGCAACCGATCACAGCGTTCTGGATCAACGGCGCACTATACTTGGGCAACAGCCGACAGCAGTGGCCGCCCCCCTGGAAATCCCCCGTCATGCCCGCATCGCACAGCCTGCGCAGCCGTATCGCCCTCCTTATCGCCCTCCTGGTCGGCGCCCTCAGCTGGCTGCTGGGCACCCTGATCGGCCAGTACAGCAGCGAACAACTGCGCAACGAGGTCGGCCGCGACCTGGCGGAGCTGTCCTACGTCATGGTCGACCGCCTGGATCGCGACATGGCCGCCCGCGCCGCCGTGCTGCGGGTGCTGGGCAACCTGCAGGCGCTGCGCCAGCCGGACGATATCGGCGAGGTACGGCGCCTGCTAGACAGCCTGCAGCAGGAAATACCCAGCATCGCCTGGATCGGCTTCACCGACCCACAGGGCAACGTGCAGGCCTCCAGCAATGGCGTGCTGGAGGGCGCCAGCATCGCCCAGCGCCCGGTGTACCTGGAGGGTCGCCAGGGCCTGTTCATCGGTGACGTGCACGAGGCGCTGCTGCTGGCCAAGTTGCTGCCCAACCCCAGCGGCGAGGCGATGAAGTTCGTCGACATCAGCCTGCCGGTGCTAGCCGGCGACGGCGGCCTGAGCGGCGTGCTGGCCTGCCACCTGTCCTGGGGCTGGGCCGACGAGGTGCGCCAGTCGATCCTCGGACCCATGCAGGATCGCCGCAGCGTCGAGTTCTTCGTCATCGGCCGGGACCGCGACATCCTCCTCGGCCCGCGCTCGATGATCGGCCAGCGCCTGCACCTGCCGACGCTGGACGAGCTGGCCCCGGGCAACAGCCAGTGGACGGTGCAGCAGTGGCCGGACGGCGTCGACTACCTCACCGGCCTGACCCTGAGCCAGGGTTATCACGACTACCCCGGCCTGGGCTGGACCGTGGTGGCGCGCCAGCCGCTGGAGCAGGCCTACGCCCCGGCGCGCCGCCTGTTGTTCAGTATCCTGCTGTGGGGCAGCGGCCTGGCCCTGCTGTTCGCCGTGCTCGGCTGGCTGCTCAGCGGCTATTTCATCCGTCCGCTGCGGCAGATCGCCGACGCCGCCGACCGCCTCAGCGCCGGCGAGATCACCGAGATCCCCGACCTGCGCGGCAGCCGCGAGATCGAGCAGCTGAGCCAGTCGATCCGCCACCTGGTGGAAAGCCTGACCCAGCAGCAGACCGCCCTCGGCGCCATGGAGACCCTGGCCCACCACGACGTCCTCACCGGCCTGCCCAACCGCATGGCGCTGGAGAAATTCCTGCCCCAGGCGCAGCAGCGCGCACGCCTGCAACAGGGCTGCCTGGCCCTGCTCTATCTCGACCTGGACGGTTTCAAGCCGATCAACGACAGCTTCGGCCACGCCGCCGGCGACCACCTGCTGCGCGAAATCGCCCAGCGCCTGCGCCATTGCCTGCGCGACGGCGACATGGTGGCGCGCCTGGGCGGCGACGAGTTCCTCATGGTGCTGCAGGTGCCCGGCCAGGAGGCGCTGCAGCATGCCAGCCTGGTCGCCGAGCGGGCCATCGCCGCGCTCGGCCAGCCGGTGCTGCTGGAAGTCGGGCGCGTCGCCATCGGCTGCAGCATCGGCGGCGCCATCTGGCCGCTGGATCACGCCGAGCTGGACGAGGCCTTGCAACTGGCCGACCAGGCGCTGTACCGGGCCAAGCAGGGCGGGCGCAATCGCGCCGAATTCCAGCGTCAGGCGGCTGCGCTCAGCCCGTAACCGCGACAACCCGAGGCGACGCGGCCAGCGCCGGCCGCCGCGCGTCCTCGGCGATCAGCGTTGCGGCCTTCTCGGCGATCATCAGCACCGGCGAGCAGGTGTTGCCGGAGACGATACTCGGCATGATCGAGGCATCGGCGATGCGCAGCCCGGCGATGCCGTGCACGCGCAGGCGGGCGTCGACCACCGCGTCGCGGCCCTGGCCCATGGCGCAGGTGCCCACCGGGTGGAAGATGGTGGTGCCGATCTCCCCCGCCGCCCGCCGCAGATCGTCCTCGCTGCGATAATCCGGCCCCGGTTTGTATTCCTGCGGACCGTAGGGCGCCAGCGCCGGGGCGGCGACGATGCGCCGGGTCAGGCGGATGGCGTCGGCCGCCACCTGCAGGTCGCGTTCGTCGCTCAGGTAGTTGGGCCGGATCGACGGCGCGACGCCGGCCTCCGCCGCGGCGATCTCGATGCGCCCGCGGCTGTGCGGACGCAGGTTGCACACCGAAGCGGTGAAGGCCGGGAAATCGTGCAACGGCTCGCCGAAACGCTCCAGCGACAGCGGCTGCACGTGATACTGCAGGTTGGCGCGGGCCTGGCCGGGGTCGGATTTGGCGAAGGCGCCGAGCTGGCTGGGCGCCATCGACAATGGCCCGCTGCGCTTGAGCAGGTACTCCAGGCCCATGCCCAGCTTGCCCCAGGAACTGGCGGCGATGCGGTTGAGGGTTTTCACGCCGTTGACCCGGTAGATCAGGCGCAGCTGCAGGTGATCCTGCAGGTTCGCGCCGACCCCAGGCAGCTCATGGCGCACGCCGATGCCCAAGCGTTCGAGCAGGGGCCTGGGGCCGATGCCCGAGCGCTGTAACAGCGCCGGGGTGCCGATCGCGCCGGCGCACAGGACGATCTCGCGACGCGCCGCCACGCCGAGCGTGCGCCCCCGCCAGCGCAGCTGCAGGGTGCGGGCCCGTCCCTCGGCCAGTTCCAGGCGCTCGACCTCGGCACCGGTCAGCACCTGCAGATTGGCGCGCTGGCGGATACCGCGCAGGAAGGCCTTTGACGCATTCCAGCGCACGCCGCGCCGCTGGTTGACCTGGAAGTAGCTGCAGCCCTCGTTGTCGCCGCCGTTGAAGTCCTCGACGCTGGCGATACCGCTCTGCGCCGCGGCTTCCCGGAAGGCCTCGAGGATCTCCCAAGACAGCCGCTGGCGCTCGACCCGCCACTCGCCGGCACCGCCGTGCAGCGCGCTGGCGCCGGCGAAGTGGTTTTCCGTGCGCTTGAACAGCGGCAGCACGTCGCGCCAGGCCCAACCGGGATTGCCCGCCGCGGCCCAGGCGTCGTAGTCGGCGGCCTGGCCGCGCATGTAGATCATGCCGTTGATCGACGAGCTGCCGCCGAGCACCCGCCCGCGCGGGTACTTCAGCGCGCGGCCGTGCAGGCCGGGCTCGGCCTCGGTGCTGTAGCACCAGTCGGTGCGCGGGTTGCCGATGCAGTAGAGGTAGCCGACCGGAATATGGATCCAGGGGTGGTTGTCGCGCCCGCCGGCCTCGATCAGCAGCACGCTGACGCCGGGGTCGGCGGACAGGCGGTTGGCCAGCAGGCAGCCGGCAGGACCGGCGCCGACGATCAGGTAGTCATAGGCATCCAGGGGCGCTGGCGACATGGGCATCCTCGCGTGTCGTTCTGGTCATCGGCCACCAGCCTAGAACAGGCCGGGGGCGAGGATGAATGATCTTTTGGTCTGATAGCCCCGCCCGGCGCCCCGACTCAGACCGCGCTCAGTTCGACCCGCACCTGGGCTTCCAGCTCGCGCTTGAGCGCCGGATCGAGCTTGAGCTGGCGGGACAATTCCTCGAGGTAGGCGCGTTCCATAAAGTGCTCCTCGTCCACCATCAGCACGCTGGCGATGTACATCTCCGCGGCCATCTCCGGGGTGCTGGCGGCGCGCGCCACCTCGGCCGGGTCGAGCGGCTTGTTCAGCTCGGTGTGCAGCCACTGCTGCAGCTCGGCGTCCTGTGCCAGCTTGCCCAGCTCCTCTTCGATCAATTGGCGCTCGCGCTGGTCGACATGGCCATCAGCCTTGGCGGCGGCCACCAGCGCCTTGAGGATGGCGCGGCTGTGCTGCTCGACCTGCGGCGCCGGCAGGCGATCCAGGGTCTGCGGCTCCACCGGCTGCGGGCCACCCTGAGCAGCCTGCTGCGCCTGCCAGTTACCGTAGGCCTTGTAGGCGATCACGCCGAGCGCGGCCAGGCCGCCATAGGTCAGCGCCTTGCCGCCCATCTTGCGCGCCTTCTTGTTACCCAGCAGCAGGCCTACCGCGCCGGCGGCCAGGGCGCCGCCACCGGCCCCGGAGAGCAGGCTGCCGAGGCCGCTGCCGGAGAGCAGCCCGCCCAGGCCGCCGGCGCTGCCCTGGGTCTGACCGGAGGAGGATTTCTGCATGGCCTGCTGGCCAGCCTTGAGCAGTTGGTCGAGCAGATTGCTGGTGTTCATCACGGGTTCTCCTGCAGGTGGGCGGCGTAGCATCCGACCCTGGCCGTGCAGGGAAATTCCGGATGTTCCAGGCGCCCGCACTGGGCGCTGGCGCCAGGAGTTTCTAGCAGAGTTCGACGCCGCCGGCCGGCGCCTTTGGTTACAGCGGATTTCGCCCTGCCCCTCAGCGCGGGGCGATATGTGCCACCAGCAGCTGCACGCTCTCGTTGCCGCGGAACTCGTTGAGGTCGAGCTTGTAGGCCAGCTCGGCCCAGCGCAGCGTCGGGTTGGGCCAGACCTCACGGTCGATGTTGAAGGCGATGCCGTCGAGCTGCACGCTGCCGCATTCGGTCTTGAGCACCAGCTTGAGGTGACGTTCGCCGACGATGCGTTGCTGGACGATCTGGAACACACCATGAAACAGCGGCTCGGGGAAATGCTGGCCCCAGGGCCCGGCATTGCGCAGGGCGCGGGCCAGCTCCAGGTGGAACTCGGTGGCGTCGAGCTGGCCGTCGGAGAGCAGGCGCCCGGTCAGGTCGTCCTCGCTGAGCTGGCGGCGCACCTCGGCGTCGAAGGCGGCGGCGAAGGCGCCGAAATTTTCCTGCGGCAGCGACAGCCCGGCGGCCATGGCATGCCCGCCGAACTTGCTGATCAGCCCCGGGTGGCGGGCGGCCACGGCGTCCAGCGCATCGCGGATATGCAGCCCCGGCACCGAGCGCGCCGAGCCCTTGAGCAGGCCGTCGCCGGCGTCGGCGAAGGCGATGGCCGGGCGGTGGTAACGCTCCTTCAGGCGCGAGGCGAGGATGCCGATCACGCCCTGGTGCCAGTCGGCCTCGAACAGGCACAGGCCGAACGGCATGTCCTGCAGCGGCAAGTCCTTGAGCTGGGCCAGGGCCTCGCGCTGCATGCCCTGCTCGATGGCCTTGCGGTCCTGGTTGAGCTGATCGAGCTGCACCGCCATGTCGCGCGCCAGCGCCTCGTCGTCGCAGAGCAGGCATTCGATGCCCAGGCTCATGTCGTCCAGCCTGCCGGCGGCGTTCAGCCGTGGGCCGAGGATGAAACCGAGGTCGGTGGAGCTGATGCGCGCCGCCTGCCGCCCGGCCACCTCGAGGATCGCCTTGAGCCCCGGTCGTGCCCGGCCGGCACGGATGCGCGCCAGGCCCTGGTGCACCAGGATGCGGTTGTTGGCGTCCAGCGGCACCACGTCGGCGACGCTGCCCAGGGCCACCAGGTCGAGCAGCTCGCCCAGATTCGGCTCGGCGCGGCTGGTGAACCAGTCCAGCTCGCGCAGGCGCGCACGCAGCGCCAGCAGCACGTAGAACATCACCCCGACGCCGGCCATGGCCTTGCTCGGGAAGTCGCAGCCCGGCTGGTTGGGATTGACGATGGCGTCGGCCGCCGGCAGCTCCGCCCCCGGCAGGTGGTGGTCGGTGACCAGCACCCTGAGCCCGGCGGCCTTGGCCGCGGCCACGCCGTCGACGCTGGAGATGCCGTTGTCCACCGTCAGCAGCAGGTCGGGCTGGCGCTGCAGCGCCACCGCGACGATTTCCGGGGTCAGGCCGTAGCCGTATTCGAAGCGGTTCGGCACCAGGTAATCGACATGCGCGGCGCCGAGCAGGCGCAGGCCGAGCACGCCGACCGAGCTGGCGGTGGCACCGTCGGCATCGAAGTCGCCGACGATGAGGATGCGCTGGCGCTGCTCCAGCGCCTCGACCAGCAACTGCACCGCCGCCTCGATGCCCTTGAGCTGCTGAAAGGGGATCAACCGCGCCAGGCCCTTGTCCAGCTCCTCGGCGGACTGCACGCCACGGGCGGCATAGAGGCGGGTCAGCAGCGGCGGCAGGTTGCCCAGGTCGGGCAGTTGCACGGGCAGCGGGCGAAGGTCGATGCGCATCAATCGGATTCCGGCATGGCGGCGCGCGCCATCGTGGGCGCAGGCAACGGGGTCAAGGCCAAGCGGCGGCGCTGGGCACGGCCCCTGCGTCCGGCCGCCCGGGCCGCGAGTCGGCAAGCATACAGCAAAGCAGCCCGGCCACGGCTTGCGAGCGGCCGCTGGCCTCTCTCAGAATGAGGGCGACCTTTCCATCCGCCGGCCCCAGGCCCAGGCAGGCCGCCAGAGGACACCGATGCAGCGCCCCTTCCCCGTTGCCGAGCTCGCCGCCCACCGCCCCGGGGACGCGGAGCCTGCGGCCATGACCCCGCGCATCGAGGTGGTCGGCATCGACTGCCTGATCCTGCGCCTGTTCGAGCGGATCGAGGAAAGCAACATGCCCTGGCTGCTGGCCGCCGGCGAACGGCTGCGCGCCGCCTTCGGCCCGGCGCTGGTGGACCTGGTGCCCTCCTACACCACCCTGCTGCTGCACTACGACCTGCAGCAGCTGGACGACCGCCAGGCCCGTGCGCGGATCGCCCAGGCTTTCGAAAACCTCTCTCCACAGGCCGATACCAACGGTCGCGAACTGCAGATTCCGGTGTGGTACCACCCCAGCGTCGGCCCCGAGCTGGCGCTGCTCGGCCAGCGCAGCGGGCTGGGCATCGGCGGCGTGATCGAGCGCCACAGTGCACACAGCTACCAGGTATTCGCCCTGGGTTTCGCCCCCGGCTTCGCCTTTATGGGGCTGGTCGACGAATGCCTGGCCAGCCCGCGCCTGAGCACCCCGCGCCAACGCGTGGCGGCCGGCAGCCTGGGCATCGCCGACCGTCAGACCGCGATCTACCCGCAGGTCTCACCCGGCGGCTGGAACCTGATCGGACGCAGCCCGAGCCAACTGTTCGACCGCCGGCTGGACGGCTACAGCCTGCTGCGTCCGGGCGACCGGGTGCGTTTCGTGGCGATCGAGCGCGACGAGTTCGTGCGCCTGGGCGGCGACGACAGCCCCTTCGAGGAGACGCCATGAGCCTGTTGATCGAACGCAGCGGCGCCCTCGCCAGCCTGCAGGACGGCGGCCGCTTCGGCGTGCGCCACCTCGGCGTGACCCAGGGCGGCAGCGCCGACTGGTGCTCGCACCACTGGGCCAACTGGCTGCTGGGCAACCCGCTGGCGGCGCCGGTGGTGGAGATCGTCCTGGGTAATTTCGAGCTGCTCGCCGAGCGCGACAGCTGCCTGGCGCTGACCGGCGCCGACCTCGGCGCCAGCCTCGACGGCCAGGCGCTGGCGCCCGGGCGCAGCTTCCGCATCGGCCAGGGCCAGCGCCTGCGCTTTGCCCAGCCGCGCCAGGGCGTGCGCGCCTACCTGGCGGCGCCTGGCGGCTTTCGCGCCGAAGCGGTGCTGGGCAGTTGCGCCACGGTGCGCCGCGAAGCGCTCGGCGGCCTGCACGGCGACGGCCGCCCGCTGACGGCCGGCGACTGCCTGCAGTGGCAGGGCCCGGCGCCGGCGCCACGCGCCCTGGCCGCCGCGCAGATCGCCCGGTTCGACGGCGATGCCCTGCTGCCGGTGATCCTCGGCGCGCAGATCGGCGACTTCAGCGGGCAGAGCCTGTTCGATGCGTTCAACCTCGAATGGCGGGTCGACCAGCGCGCCGACCGCATGGGCATCCGCCTGCGCGGCCCAGTGCTGCAGTGCGCGCGCCGGTCGATGGTGTCCGAGGGCGTGCCACTGGGGGCGATCCAGGTGCCCAGCGACGGCCAGCCCATCGTCCTGCTCAACGACCGCCAGACCATCGGCGGCTACCCGCGCCTGGGCGCCCTCACCCCGCTGGCGGTGGCGCGTCTGGCGCAATGCCTGCCTGGCAGTCGGGTGCGCCTGCGGCCCATCGCCCTCGACGAGGCGCAGCGTCAGCAGCGTCGCATACTGGCGCAGTGGTGCGCCTGAGCCACCGCTCCCGCAAGCCGCCTCAGCCGCGCTCGCCGGCCAGCCACTCCAGGGGAATCTCATGCTGGCCGCGCTCGTCGGTGACGAACAGCTCGCCGTCGCTGATCATCAGGCTCCAGGACAGCGAGCGCGGCAGGTCCAGCGCCAGGTCGGCCAAGGCCTCCTGGCCGAGGGCGACCACGTTGATGTTCTTCAGGCTGCGCACCGGGTCCAGTTCCTTGCTCTGCCACACGCGCAGGTTGCCGTAGGCCACCAGGCTGAACTTCTCGGTACGCCGCGAGCACCAGGTGATGCGCTCGCTGTCCGGCTGGCCGACCTCGATCCAGTGCAGCACGCGGCCGTCCAGGCTCTTCTCCCACAGCGCCGGCTCGTCGACGTCCGACAGACCGCGGCCGAAGGCCAACTGCTCGTGATAGAACAGCGCATAAGCGATCAGCCGCGCGGCCAGGCGCTCCTCGGTCTCCGAAGGGTGCCGGGCGACAGTGAAACGCAGGCTCTCGTAGACGCTGCGGTCCATGTCGGTGAGGTTCAGGTCGATCTTGTAGGTGGTCGATGGCAGGGCCATGGCGGGCTTCTTGGCTGGTCGTAAAGGCGGCAAGTCTACCCTGATCCTTCGACCCGTGCCCTAGCGATGCGCCCGTGGCCAGGCCACCGCCAATGCAATAGGCTTGCAGGCATTGCAGCCACAGGAGCCACCATGAGCGCGCCCAGCAAACCCCTCGCCGGCCTGAAAGTGATCGAACTCGGCAGTCTGATCGCCGGCCCCTTCGCCGCGCGCATCTGCGCCGAGTTCGGCGCCGAGGTGATCAAGGTGGAATCGCCCGACGGTGGCGACCCGCTGCGCAAGTGGCGCAAGCTCTACGAAGGCACCTCGCTGTGGTGGTTCGTGCAGGCGCGCAACAAGCGCTCGATCACCCTTAACCTCAAGCACCCGCAGGGCCTGGAGGTACTGAAACAGCTGCTGGCGGACGCCGATATCCTGATCGAGAACTTCCGCCCCGGCGTGCTGGAGAAGCTCGGCCTGGGCTGGGACGTGCTGCACGCGCTGAACCCCAAGCTGGTGATGGTGCGCCTGTCCGGCTTCGGCCAGAGCGGGCCGCTGAAGGATCAGCCGGGCTTTGGCGCGGTCGGCGAGTCCATGGGCGGGCTGCGCTATATCACCGGTTTCGAGGATCGCCCGCCGGTGCGTACCGGCATCAGCATCGGCGACTCCATCGCCGCGCTGTGGGGCGTGATCGGCGCGCTGATGGCGCTGCGCCAACGCGAGGTCAACGGAGGCAGCGGCCAGGTGGTGGACGTGGCGCTGTACGAGGCGGTGTTCGCCATGATGGAGTCGATGGTGCCGGAGTTCGACGTGTTCGGCTTCGTGCGCGAGCGCAGCGGCAATATCATGCCCGGCATCACCCCCTCCTCCATCCACACCTGCGCCGACGGCCGGCATATCCAGATCGGCGCCAACGGCGATGCGATCTTCCAGCGCTTTATGCGCGCCATCGGCCGCGCCGATCTGGCCGAGGCCCCGGACTTGGCCGACAACGCCGGGCGCGATGCGCGGCGCGACGAGCTGTACGGGGTGATCGACCGCTGGGCGGCGAGCCTGCCGCTGAGCGAGGTGGAAGCGCTGCTCAAGCGCGCCGAGGTGCCGGCCAGCCGCATTTACTCGGCGGCGGACATGCTCGACGACCCGCAGTTTCTCGCCCGCGAGATGTTCCTTTCGGCCAAGCTCCCCGACGGCAAGGCGTTCAAGATGCCCGGCATAGTGCCCAAGCTGTCCGACACCCCCGGCTCGGTGGAATGGACCGGCCCGACACTGGGCGAACACAACGCCGAGGTGCTCGCCAGCCTGGGCTACGACGCCGCGCAGATCGCCGCACTGCGCGATTCGGGCGCGATCTGAGGCCGTGGACGAGCTGCCGGAGGAGGTACGCCGCCTGCTGCGCCTGGAGCAGCGCGAGGCGGCCATCGAGCTGCTGCGCCTGCGTCAGCGCCTGAGCGAGGAAGAGGCGACCCGGCGCGTTGATCTGTATCTGGAAGAGAATCCGCCGATTCGCCCGCGCGGGCCGGCCATCCTCCTCGCCAGCAGGCTCAACGCCCTGATCTGGCTGGCGCTGATCGGCCTGAGCGCACTGCTGGCACTGATCTTCGGCGGCTGACTCGGCCATCGACCCCGGGGATCGCTGCGCTCGGGGCGAGGCGCCAGCCAGCGAAACGAAACCGGCGCCACGAGGGCGCCGGTTTGCGTTGCCAGGGATAACGCTTACAGCGGCTTGCCGCGGTTGCCGTGAGCGGCGACGAACTGCTGCACGGTCTTCAGGTCGTTGGCCAGCACGGTGCAGCGCTCCTCGCGCTGGAACAGGTCGGCCAGGTGCGGCGGCAGCGCCGGCACCGCGTCGATGCCGGCCTTTTCCACCGCTTCGGGAAACTTGACCGGGTGCGCGGTGCCCAGCACCACCATGGGCGTGGCCAGGCTGCGCCGGCATTCGCGGGCGGCGCGCACGCCGATGGCGGTGTGCGGGTCGAGCAGCTCGCCGCACTCGGCATAGACCTCGGCGATGGTCTCGCAGGTCTGCGCGTCGTCCACCGCCAGCGAGTCGAACAGCTTGCGCGCCTCGGTCCAGCGATCGTCCTCGACACTGAAGCCGCCGCCCTGCTTGAAGGTTTCCATCAGCCCGGCGATGGCGGCGCCGTTGCGGCCATGCAGGTCGAACAGCAGGCGCTCGAAGTTGGACGACACCATGATGTCCATCGACGGCGACAGGGTCGGGTGCAGGGTCTCTTTCACATACCGATTGCCACTCATGAAGCGGTGCAGGATGTCGTTACGGTTGGTGGCGACGATCAGCTGGCTGACCGGCAGGCCCATGTTGCGAGCCAAATACCCCGCAAAAATGTCGCCGAAGTTGCCGGTCGGCACCGAGAAGGCGATGGAGCGAGCCGGCGCGCCGAGCTGCAGCGCAGCGTGGAAGTAGTAGACGATCTGGGCCATGATCCGCGCCCAGTTGATCGAGTTGACCGCCACCAGGCGGGTACCCTTGAGGAAGCCCTGGTCGGCGAAGCTGGCCTTGACCATCTCCTGGCAGTCGTCGAAGTTGCCCTCGATGGCGATGTTGTGGATGTTCTCACCGAGGATGGTGGTCATCTGCCGGCGCTGCACTTCGGACACGCGGTTGTGCGGGTGCATGATGAAGATGTCGACGTTGTCGCAGGCCTTGCAGCCTTCGATGGCCGCCGAGCCGGTATCGCCGCTGGTGGCGCCCATGATCACCACGCGCTCACCGCGCTTGGCCAGCACATGGTCGAGCAGGCGGCCGAGCAGCTGCAGGGCGAAGTCCTTGAACGCCAGGGTCGGGCCGTGGAACAGCTCCAGCACCCACTCGTTGCCGTTGAGCTGGCGCAGCGGCGCCACGGCGTTGTGGGCGAACATGCCGTAGGTTTCCTCGAGAATCTTCTTGAAGTCGGCGTCAGCGATGCTGCCGGCAACGAACGGGCGCATCACCCGGAACGCCAGCTCGTGATAGGGCAGGCCGGCCCAGGAGGCGATTTCCTCGACGGTGAAACGTGGCAGATTTTCCGGCACGTAGAGGCCGCCGTCGCTGGCCAGGCCGGCCAGCAGCACGTCTTCGAAATTCAGGGCCGGCGCCTGGCCGCGGGTACTGATATAGCGCATGGGATAAACCTTCGTTCTGCTGCACCCGCAGGCCAAGACCTGCGGGCGGACACGGGATTAGTTGAGCTGCTCGACGCGGATACGGACGATGGGCGAGGCCACGCCGTCCAGCGCTTCCATGGCGGCGATGGCATCGAGGATACTCGCCTCCTCCACGCGATGGGTGACCAGGATCATCGGCACCAGGCCGTCCTGCTCCTCGGCTTCCTTCTGCATGATCGACTCGATGTTGATGCCGCGCTCGGAGAGGATGCTCGCCACCTGGGCCAGCACGCCCGGATGGTCCTTGGCCTGGATGCGCAGGTAGTAGGCGCTCTCGCACTGCTCGATGGGCAGGATCGGGTGATCGGACAGCGAATCCGGCTGGAAGGCCAGGTGCGGCACGCGGTTGGTCGGGTCGGTGGTCAGCGCACGCACCACGTCGACCAGGTCGGCCACCACCGCCGAGGCGGTCGGCTCCATGCCGGCGCCGGCGCCGTAATACAGGGTGCTGCCCACGGCATCGCCATTGACCATCACCGCGTTCATCACGCCGTTGACGTTGGCGATCAGGCGATCGGCCGGGATCAGCGTCGGGTGCACGCGCAGCTCGAAACCGGCCTCGGTACGGCGGGCCACGCCCAGGTGCTTGATGCGATAGCCCAGCGCCTCGGCGTAGTTGACGTCGGCGGTGGTCAGGCGGGTGATGCCTTCGGTGTAGGCCTTGTCGAACTGCAGCGGGATGCCGAAGGCGATGGAGGCGAGAATGGTCAGCTTGTGCGCGGCGTCGATGCCCTCGACGTCGAAGGTCGGGTCGGCCTCGGCATAGCCCAGCGCCTGGGCTTCCTTGAGCACGTCGTCGAAGGCGCGGCCCTTCTCGCGCATTTCGGTCAGGATGAAGTTGCCGGTGCCGTTGATGATCCCGGCCAGCCAGTTGATGCGGTTGGCGGCGAGGCCCTCACGGATCGCCTTGATCACCGGGATGCCGCCGGCCACGGCGGCCTCGAACGCGACGATCACGCCCTTCTCGCGCGCCTTGGCGAAGATCTCGTTGCCGTGCACGGCGATCAGCGCCTTGTTGGCGGTGACCACGTGCTTGCCGTTGTCGATGGCCTTGAGCACCAGATCGCGGGCCAGGGTGTAGCCACCGATCAGCTCGATGACGATATCGATCTCGGGATTGCTCGCGACGGCGAACACGTCATCGGTGGTGGCGATGCCGGTAATGTCGTACTGCGGCTTGGGCGAGCGAATGGCGATCTGGGCAATCTCGATGCCGCGACCGGCGCGCCGAGTAATCTCCTCGGCGTTGCGCTTGAGTACATTCAAGGTACCGCCACCGACGGTACCCAACCCACAGATGCCCACTTTGACCGGCTTCACACTCAATTCCCCATCAGCACTGCACGAAACGGCCGGAGCATGCCCCGGCCGCGGATAAAGAGCCGCACCTTACGAAGCGGCTGTTTGTTAGTCAATCCACGGCTCAGTTGGACTCCAGGGCGATCTTGGCCAGCTGCGGCGCCGGCTGATAACCCGGGATCATCTTGCCGTTGGCCAGGACGATGGCCGGCGTGCCGTTGACCCCGATCATCTGGCCCAGCTCGTACTGCTTGGCCACCGGGTTGTCGCACTGCGCCTCGGCCACGCTCTGGCGGGCCTTGGCGCGGTTCATCGCTTCCTGCTGGTCCTTGGCGCACCAGACGTTGACCAGCTCCTGGGCCGCCGGGCTGCTCAGGCCCTGGCGCGGGAAGGCGACGTAGCGCACCTCGACGCCCAGGCGGTTGAGCTCGGGCACTTCGCTGTGCAGCTTCTGGCAGTAGCCGCAATCGGTGTCGGTGAACACGGTGATATGGGTCTTCGGCGCCTTGGGCGCGAACACCACCATTTCCTTGGCCGGAATGGCGTTGATCTGCTTGGCCACCGCGCGGCTTTCCTCGATCTCGGTGAGGTTGACCGCCTTGCCGTCCTTGACCTGGAACAGGTAGCCCTGCATGAGGAACTGGCCGTCGGCGCTGGTGTAGAGCTGGCGCCCGCCCTTGAGCTGAACCTGATAGATGCCCGGCATCGGGCTCTCGGCGATGGCCTCGATCGGCAGGCTGGCATCCAGCGAGGTCAGGCTCTGGCGGATGGCCTGATCGGGATCGGCGGCCAGGCTGAAACTGCTGCCCAGCACCAGCGCCAGGGCAACGGAAATACGGGTCAGGGACATGAACACTCCTGTCGAACGAGGGACGGGCGAAGATCGGCACAGCCTACCACAGATGGCCGGCCAGGCAGCTCGCCGGCGACCGGACGGCAGGCCTAGCCGCGCGGATGGTGCAGCGCGTGCAACTCCTGCAGGCGCGCCCTGGCGATATGGGTGTAGATCTGCGTGGTGGACAGGTCGCTATGGCCCAGCAGCATCTGCACCACGCGCAGGTCGGCGCCATGGTTGAGCAGGTGGGTGGCGAAGGCATGGCGCAGGGTGTGCGGCGACAGCGGCTTGGCGATACCGGCCACCCGGGCCTGATGCTTGATCCGGTGCCAGAAGGTCTGGCGGGTCATCTGCTCGCCACGCAGGCTGGGGAACAGCACGTCGCTGGGCTTGCCGCCGAGCAGCAGCGGACGCGCCTCGCGGCTGTAGCGCTCGATCCAGGCGATGGCCTCCTCGCCCAGTGGCACCAGGCGTTCCTTGCTGCCCTTGCCGAACACCCGTAGCACGCCCTGGCGCAAATTGACCTGCTCCAGGCTCAACGACACCAGCTCGGTCACCCGCAGGCCACAGGCATACAGCACCTCGAGCATGGCGCGGTCGCGCAGGCCGATGGGGTCGTCCAGATCCGGCGCCTGCAGCAGCGCCTCGACGTCCGCCTCGGACAGCGACTTGGGCAGCGGCCGGCCGATCTGCGGCAACTCGACCTGCAGGCTGGGGTCTTCGCCGATCAGCCCCTCGCGCAACAGAAAGCGGTAGAAGCCGCGCAGCCCGGAGAGAAAACGCGCGGTGGAGCGCGCCTGATAGCCCTGCTCCAGGCGCCAGGCCAGGTGATCGAGCAGCGCCTCGCGGCCGATCTGCGCAAGCGCCAGGCCGCGCGCGTCGAGCCAGGCGTTGAAGTGTTCCAGGTCGCTGCGGTAGGCGGCGCGGGTATGGGCGGACAGCCCCTTCTCGAACCACTGGGCCTCGAGGAAACGCTCGATCAAGGGATGGGACAGGGTGGCCATGAGGACTCTTCGCAGGCAGAGGGCGCCTAGTGTTCCACAGCCGAGACCGACAGGACGAGTGCAACCAATGGAAACAGCCGGACAACCGTCGGTCGGTCGTCGCGACGCGTCATACGACCAGTGGCCCGGCAAGCCTATCCTTGGTTGGGTGACAGCCGGAGTGGGTGACGCCATGATTGCACCCTGCCATCACGCCACCGGTAGCGCCATGCCCAACCACGCCCACTCCCGTCTCGGCCAGATCCTGATCAACAAGGGTCTGATCACCCCCGCACAGCTGGACGCGGCGATCAAAGTGCAACTCGTCAGCCACAAACGCCTGGGCGAAGTACTGATCGAGCAAGGGCTGCTGACCCAGAAGCAGCTGAGCAAGGCCCTGAAGAAGCAGAGCAACTTGCGCCTGGCCGCCACCCTGGTGGCCGCCCTGATGAGCCCCTTCCAGATGGCCAGCGCCGACATCCAGCGGCTGCAGCCGCCCAGCAGCATCAGCCGCCAGGAGACCGCGCCGGGCATGCAGGCGCTGAGCGACACGGAAATGAGCGCGGTCAGCGCCCAGGGTCTGGACGACGCCCTGCAAGGTCTGCTGCTGCGCGCCGAAAGCGGCGACGGCCTGGGCACGGTCAAGCAGCTGGCCAAGCTGGTGATGCCGGTGCTGGACAACCTGGATGCCGAGACCGGCCTGCGCGACGCGCAGTACGACACCAGCAAGCTGCGTTCGACGCTGAACGACGACGGCTCGTTCAACGTCAACCTGCCCAGCTCCATCGGCGAACTGCGCTTCGACAATATCCGCGTCAAGGACGCCCCCGCCGGACAGAGCTTCGGCAGCCTCAGCCTGCACAACATCGACCTGTCGCAGGCCAGCCTGAAGATCAGCCTGCGTCCCTGACGCCCGCCTCCGGCGCAAAGCCCGGCAGCACCGGCACCGGCTTCTGCCGCTCGTCGACCGCGACGAAACTGAAACTGCCGCTGATGGCGTGCTCGCGCCCTTCCTGATACAGCCCCTCGACGAACACCTCGACCGCAACCTTGAGGCTGGTGTTGCCCACCTTGCTCACCCGCCCGACCAGCTCGACGATGGAGCCGGCCGGAATCGCATGCTTGAAGTCGATGCGGTCGCTGGACACGGTGACCAGCGGCAAGCGGCAGAACCGCGTGGCGGCGATAAAGGACACCTCGTCCATCCAGGCCAGCGCCGTGCCGCCGAACAGGGTGTTGTGGTGATTGGTACTCGGCGGGAACACCGCCTTGGTCACGCGGGTTTCCGACAGCGCGATGCGCCGCTGGATTTCTTGCTCTCTCGGACTCATGCCACTACTGCTCGCAATCGATGTGGTTCGGCCGGGCCGCGAAACCCGCCGGTCGACGGGCCCAGAAACGAAAAAAGCAGCCCGTAGGCTGCTTCTTTCAGAAAGGCGTCCGAACTTAGGACAGCTTTTCCTTGATGCGCGCGGCTTTGCCGGACAGGTCGCGCAGGTAGTACAGCTTGGCCTTGCGCACGTCGCCGCGACGCTTGACGCTCAGGCTGTCGACCAGCGGCGAGTAGGTCTGGAAGGTACGCTCGACGCCCACACCGCTGGAGATCTTGCGCACGGTGAAGGCGCTGTTCAGGCCGCGGTTACGCTTGGCGATGACGACGCCTTCGAAGGCCTGCAGACGCTGACGGTCGCCTTCCTTCACCTTCACCTGAACGATCACGGTGTCGCCCGGGGCGAAGCTCGGGATTTCTTTGTTCATCTGCTCGGCTTCGAGCATCTGGATAATCTTGTTGGTCATGCTGCGCTCCTAAGACAAGCCTCCCGGCCTGCCATCGATACGTTAACTATCGTCCCGCTGGCGGATGTATTCCTCCAGCAGCTTTTTCTCTTCTCCAGAAAGCGAGCGGCTATCCAGAAGATCGGTGCGACGTTCCCAGGTCCGCCCAAGGGACTGCTGCAAACGCCAGCGCCGGATGTGTTCGTGGTTGCCACTAAGCAACACCTCGGGAACACGTTTATCCGCATACACCTCCGGACGGGTGTAGTGCGGGCAGTCGAGCAGGCCATCCGTAAAGGAGTCCTCCTCGGCCGAATCGGCATGACCCAATGCACCAGGCAAAAGGCGCGTCACCGCGTCGATCAGCACCATGGCCGGCAGCTCGCCGCCGGACAGGACGTAGTCGCCAATCGACCATTCCTCGTCGACATGCGTTTCGATGAAACGCTCGTCGATACCTTCGTAACGACCGGCGATCAGGATCAGTGCCTGCTCCTGCGCCAGCTCGCGGACCGCCGCCTGATTCAGACGACGCCCCTGCGGCGACAGGTAGATCACCTTCGCCGCCTCCCCCGCGGCCTGCCTGGCACTGGCCAGGGCGTCCTCGAGAGGCTTGATCTTCATCACCATCCCCGGGCCACCGCCGAAGGGGCGGTCGTCCACCGTATGGTGGCGATCCGTGGTGTAGTCCCGCGGATTCCAGCAGTGCAGCTTGAGCAGCTCCTGCCTGACCGCACGACTGGTGATGCCGTACTCGCCGATGGCGGCAAACATTTCCGGGAACAGGGTGATGACTTCGACGCGCATAGGCCTTAGAAGTCCGCATCCCAGTCGACCCGCATCTCGCCGGCTGCCAGGTCCACCGCCAGCACGCACTGCCCGGTATAGGGCAACAGGCGCTCGCGCTCATCCAGGCTGCCCGCGCAGGGCTTGACCACCATCACATCGTTGGCACCGGTCTCGAACAGATGATCGACCACGCCGAGCAACTGCCCCGCCTGATCGACGACCTTCAGACCTTGCAACTGGTACCAGTAGAACTCGCCATCATCCAGGTCAGGCAGCTCGCCACGCGGCACGCAGATCTCGAAACCGGCGTAGGTACGCGCAATCTCGCGATCATCCAGACCTTTCAACTTGGCAACCAGCACCTTGCCTTGCAGGCGGCCGCTGGCCAGTTCCACTTGCTTTACCTCGCCGTCACGCCTGAGCGTCCAGCGCGGGTAATCGAGCACGTTATCGATGGGATCGGTAAAGGAATAGACCTTCACTTCGCCCCTGACGCCGTGCACCGAAACAATCTTGCCGAGAACCACCAGATCCTCGGCGACGGCCGGCGTCGTACTCATAAAAGTGCTTAGGCGGCAGCCTTGGCAGCTTCCTTGAGCAGCTGAGCAACACGCTCAGACGGCTGAGCGCCCTGGCCCAGCCAGTAGGTCGCGCGCTCCTGGTCGACGGACAGACGCACTTCGCCACCGGCAGCGATCGGGTTGAAGAAGCCGATGCGCTCAACGAAACGACCATCGCGCGCATTGCGGCTGTTGGTCACGGTCAGGTGGTAGAAGGGGCGCTTTTTGGAGCCGCCACGAGCAAGACGGATGGTTACCATGTGAACATCGTTCCTGTAGTCGGTGCTAACTTAAGGCACACACTTAAAATGGGCCTAGGCCCGAAAGGCCGCATATTTTAAGGATTATGCGGCGGTTTGCAAATCTCTTTTTCCGCCCGGCCATCGGCCGGGGCGCAGGCCCTAGAATTTCGGCATGCCGCCGCCGGGCAACATGCCGCCCATGCCGCGCATCATCTTGGCCATGCCGCCCTTGGCGGTGAATTTCTTCATCATCTTCTGCATCTGCTTGTGCTGCTTGATCAGCCGGCCGATGTCCTGCACCTGGGTGCCGGAACCCAGGGCGATACGGCGCTTGCGCGAGCCGCTGATGATGTCCGGGTCGCGACGCTCGGCCGGGGTCATCGAGTTGATGATCGCCTCCATCTGCTTGAACTGCTTCTCCGCCGCGCCCTGGGCGTTGCCCATCTGCGCCAGGTTGACCCCGCCGATGGTCGGCAGCTTGTCCATCAGGCCGCCGAGGCCGCCCATGTTCTTCATCTGCTGCAGCTGGTCGCGGAAGTCCTCGAGATCGAAGCCCTTGCCCTTCTTCAGCTTCTTGGTGAGCTTCTCGGCCTTCTCGCGGTCGAGGGTCTGCTCGGCCTGTTCGATCAGGCTGAGCACGTCGCCCATGCCGAGGATGCGCGAGGCGATACGATCCGGGTGGAAGGGCTCGAGCGCGTCGCTCTTCTCGCCCATGCCGATGAACTTGATCGGCTTGCCGGTGATATGCCGCACCGACAGCGCGGCACCGCCGCGGGCGTCGCCGTCGACCTTGGTCAGCACCACGCCGGTCAGTGGCAGCGCGTCGCTGAAGGCCTTGGCGGTATTGGCGGCGTCCTGGCCGGTCATGGCATCGACCACGAACAGGGTTTCCACCGGCTTGACCGCGGCGTGCAGGGCCTGGATCTCGGCCATCATCTCGGCGTCGATGGCCAGACGACCGGCGGTATCGAGAATGACCACGTCGATGAACTTCAGCTTGGCTTCGCGGATCGCCGCATTGGCGATGTCCACCGGCTTCTGGCTGGCATCGGAGGGGAAGAAGGTCACGCCCAGGTCGCCAGCCAGGGTTTCCAGCTGCTTGATCGCCGCCGGACGGTAGACGTCGGCCGAGACCAGCAACACCGACTTCTTCTTGCGCTCCTTGAGGAACTTGGCCAGCTTGCCGGCAGTGGTGGTCTTGCCCGCCCCCTGCAGGCCGGCCATCAGCACCACGGCCGGCGGCGCGGCATTCAGCGCCAGATCCTCGTTGGCCGCGCCCATCAGCTCTTCCAGCTCGGCGCGGACGATCTTCACGAAGGCCTGGCCCGGGGTCAGGCTCTTCGACACCTCGGTGCCGACCGCGCGCTCCTTGACCTTGGCGACGAAGTCCTTGACCACCGGCAGGGCCACGTCGGCCTCGAGCAAGGCCATGCGCACTTCGCGCAGGGTGTCCTTGATGTTGTCTTCGCTGAGCTTGGCCTTGCCCGTGACGTTACGCAGGGTCTGGGACAGGCGATCGGTAAGATTTTCGAACATGCGCGTTCCTTTGGAAGTGCGGCTCGACCGGAGTCGGGTGTACGACAGGCGGCGGATTATAGCCAAGTCGCCGCGCCACCGACACCGCCAGCGGTCTTTCGTGCGGGCGATCATCTGTGCCACACTCAGCGCCTTTCGGGCTCGCCTTACACGGATTTATGCACCCTCTGCTGCCCAGCCTCGCCGCCGCCTGCCTGTACGCCGGCGCCGCCACCTACCAGGGCCTGCGCCTGACTCAGCGCAGCACCCCCGACAAGCGCCTGCTGGCGTTGCTCGGCGTGCTCGCCCTGTGCTTCCACGGCGGCAGCCTGTTCCTCCAGCTGCACGACGTCCACGGCCTGACCCTGGACTTCTTCAATGCCGCCAGCCTGATCGCCTACGCGGTGATCGCCCTGACCCTGCTGGCCTGTCTGCGCATCCCGGTGGAGAACCTGCTGCTGCTGCTGTTCCCCCTGGGCGGGCTGACCGTGCTGGCTGCCGAGTTCCTGCCCTCGGGTACCATCCGCCCGATCGACGAACACCCTGGCATCCTGGCCCATATCCTGCTGTCGATCCTGGCCTACGGCATGCTCACCATCGCCGTGTTCCAGTCGATCCTGCTGCTGCTGCAGGACTATCAGCTCAAGCACAAGCACCCCTCCGGGCTGATCAAGAACTTCCCGCCGCTGCAGACCATGGAGAGCCTGCTGTTCGGTTTCCTCTGGGCCGGCTGGCTGCTGCTGTCGTTGTCGCTGCTGTCCGGCGCGCTGTTTCTCGACGACCTGCTCGCCCAGCACCTGGCGCACAAGACCATCCTTTCCAGCTTCGCCTGGGTGGTGTTCGCCGTGCTGCTGTGGGGTCGCCACCGCCTGGGCTGGCGCGGGCACAAGGCCATTCGCTGGACCCTAGCCGGGTTCTGCCTGCTGATGCTGGCCTACTTCGGCAGCAAGCTGGTGCGCGAATTCATCCTGCACATCTGAGGCGCCTTCCTTGGACGACCTTCATGCGAGCTACCTGCTCGGCCTGCTGATCTTTCTCATCCTCTGCTCGGCGTTCTTCTCCAGCTCCGAGACCGGCATGCTCAGCCTCAACCGCTACCGGCTCAAGCACCTGGCCAAGGAAGGGCACAAGGGCGCCAAGCGGGTGACCCGCCTGCTCGATCGCCCGGACCGCCTGCTCGGCACCATCCTGGTCGGCAACAACGTGGTCAACATCCTCGCCGCCTCCATCGCCACGGTGCTGGCGGTGGACCTGTGGGGCGAGGCCGGCATCGCCATCGCCACCGCCGGCCTGACCATCGTCGTGCTGATCTTCGGCGAGATCACCCCCAAGACCCTGGCCGCGCTGCGCCCGGAACTGGTGGCCTTCCCCGCCAGCCGCCTGCTCAACCTGCTGCAGCGCCTGCTCTACCCGGTGGTCTGGCTGACCAGCGCGATCAGCAACGGCCTGCTGCGCCTGTTCGGCATCGACCCGGCGCAACGCGCCAGCGACAGCCTGTCCACCGAGGAACTGCGCAGCGTGGTGCGCGAATCCGGCGCAGAGCTGCCGAAGAACCGGCAGAACATGCTGCTGGGCATCCTCGACCTGGAACGGGTGACGGTGGACGACATCATGATCCCGCGCAACGAGGTGGCCGGCATCGACCTGGACGACGACCTGGAAAGCATCGTCGGCCAGCTGCGCACCACCCCGCACACCCGCCTGCCGGTGTTCCGCGGCGACATCAACCAGATCGAGGGCGTGGTGCACATGCGCCAGATCGCCCGCCTGCTCAGCCACAACCAGCTGACCAAGGAAGCCCTGCTGGCAGCCTGCCACGAACCCTACTTCGTGCCGGAGAACACCCCGCTGTCGACCCAGCTGATCAACTTCCAGAAGCACAAGCGGCGCATCGGCATAGTGGTCGACGAGTACGGCGAGGTGATCGGCATCGTCACCCTGGAAGACATCCTCGAGGAGATAGTCGGCGACTTCAGCAACCAGGACAGCCTGCGTAGCCCCGACATCCACCCGCAGGACGACGGCACCTACGTGATCGACGGCGCCGCCTACATTCGCGAACTGAACAAGACCCTCGGCTGGCACCTGCCCAGCGAGGGCCCCAAGACCCTCAACGGCCTGATCACCGAGGCGCTGGAGAGCATTCCCGACAGCGCCGTGTGCCTGAAGATCGGTCCCTACCGCCTGGAGATCCTGCAGGCGACGGAGAACCGGGTGAAAAGCGTGCGGGTCTGGCAGACGGAAAAGCTCAAAGCGGACGCCGCAGCAGCGGAGTGAGACGCTCGGCCAGGCCCTCGGCCCACAGCCGGTAACCCAGCGCCGAGGGGTGATAGCCGTCCTCGGCCAGGTAACGCGGCTCGAACGGCAACTCCAGCGCGCAATACTCTGCCCCCAGACACCCACTGAGCCTGCGCAGCTCGGCGTCGAGCAGGCGCGCGCGCCAGCCCATCAGCTGGCGCAGCAGCCAGGGCAAGGCGCTGAAGTGCTGCAACGGCGGCACCGCGCTGAACGCCACGCGCACCCCGCGCCCGCGCAAGCCGTCGGCCATGCCGGCAAGCGCCTGCATCCAGCGCGCACTCGGCGTGAGATGGGTGGTGTCGTTGACGCCGAATACCAGCAAGGCCAACTCGGCCGGCTCGGCCAGTGCCTGCGGCAGCAGGCGCTCGTGAGCCTGGGCCGCGGTGATGCCGTTCTCGCCGCAGGCCCGCCAGCGCACCGGGCGCTGCAGACGCTCGGCCAGCGCCGCCGCCAGACAGGCGGCCAGGGCCTGCTCCAGGCTCGCCACACCCACGCCGGCCACGGTGGACTCGCCGATCAGCAGCAGGCGCAGCGGCTCGCCGGACCACTGCGCGCCGCACAGGCCGTGCGTCGCTCCCGACGCTGGCGGCAGACGTAACGCCGTGCGCCGGGTATGCAATGCCAGCGGCAGCGCCAATGGCAGCAGCGGCAGCGTCGCCAGCCACCACAGCGCGTGCCGGCTCACAGCTGCACGCGTACCGCGCGGGCGCTGCGCAGCGCCTTGGCCCGCGCCGCCTCGATCGACTCGTCGCGCGCCAGGGCCACGCCCATACGCCGCTGGCCCTTGACCTCGGGCTTGCCGAACAGACGCAGCGCGGTGTCCGCCTCGCTCAGCGCCGCGCCCAGATTGGCGAAACTGGCCTGCTGCGAGTCGCCTTCGACCAGAATCACCGCCGACGCCGACGGGCCCATCTGGCGGATCGCCGGAATCGGCAGGCCGAGAATGGCCCGCGCGTGCAGGGCGAACTCGGACAGTTCCTGGGATATCAGGGTGACCAGGCCGGTGTCGTGCGGCCGTGGAGAAACCTCGCTGAACCACACCTGGTCGCCCTTGACGAACAGTTCGACGCCGAACAGCCCGCGACCACCGAGCGCCTCGGTCACCGCCAGCGCCACGCGCTCGGACTCGGCCTGCGCCTGCGCGCTCATCGCTTGCGGCTGCCAGGACTCCTGATAGTCACCATTCTCCTGACGGTGGCCAATCGGCGCGCAGAAGCTGGTGCCGCCGGCGTGGCGCACGGTAAGCAGGGTGATCTCGTAGTCGAAGTCGATAAACCCTTCCACGATGACCCTGCCCTTGCCGGCGCGCCCGCCTTCCTGGGCATAGTCCCAGGCGCACTGCAGGTCGGCGTCGCTCTTCAGCACGCTCTGGCCCTTGCCGGAAGAACTCATGATCGGCTTGACCACGCAGGGGTAACCGACGGATTTCACCGCCGCGGCGTAGTGCTCGAAGGTGTCGGCGAAATGGTAGGGCGAAGTGGGCAAGCCCAGCTCCTCGGCGGCCAGGCGACGGATGCCCTCGCGGTTCATGGTCAGCTGTGCGGCGCGTGCGGTGGGCACCACGTTGAAGCCCTCGGCCTCCAGCTCGACCAGGGTGGCGGTGGCGATGGCCTCGATCTCGGGCACGATGAAATGCGGCTGCTCGGCCTCGATCACCGCACGCAGGGCGGCGCCGTCGAGCATGTCGATCACGTGGCTGCGGTGCGCCACCTGCATGGCCGGGGCGTTGGCGTAACGGTCCACGCCTATCACCTCGCAGCCCAGGCGCTGCAACTCGATCACCACTTCCTTGCCGAGCTCGCCGCAGCCGCACAGCAGCACGCGGGTCGCGGAAGGCGACAGGGGGGTTCCAATACGGGGCATGAAGGGCTCTCCTCGAACAGAGAATCAGGAAGGCATCAGCAGATGACCGGAGGCGCGGGCACGCTGCAGACAGAGTTGCAACACCGCACGCCGCTCGGCGTTGTCCATGCGGCCCCAGCGGGTGATTTCGTCAGCCGTGCGCTGGCAACCGATGCAGACGTCCTGCTCGTCCAGCGCGCAGACCTGCACGCAGGGCGAGCGCACCGGCTTTTCCACATCACTCATCGTCAGGCACCAGTTCGCGGGCATAGCGCTGGGCGTTGTGTACGTAATGGGCGGCGCTGGCCTCGAGCATCTTCTTCTGCTGCTCGGTCAGTTCGCGCACCACCTTGCCGGGGCTGCCCATGACCAGGCTGCCATCGGGAATCACCTTGCCTTCGGGGATCAGGCTGTTGGCGCCGATGATGCAGTACTTACCGATCTTCGCGCCGTTGAGGATCACCGCATTGATGCCGATCAGGCTGTAATCGTCCACCGTGCAGCCATGCATCATCACCTTGTGCCCCACGGTGACGCCCTTGCCCAGGGTCAGCGGGAAGCCCATGTCGGTGTGCAGCACGCTGCCGTCCTGCACGTTGCTGTGCTCGCCGATATGGATCAGTTCGTTGTCGCCGCGCAGCACGGCGCCGAACCAGACGCTGGCACCGGCCTCCAGGCGCACCTTGCCGATCAGGTCGGCGCTCGGCGCGACCCAGCTGTCGGGGTGGGCTTCGACACGGGAGCTTCCCAGGCGGTATTTCATGGCTCGGTTTTCCTCGACGGGTTCAACGCAGATGAATGAAGTGTTCGGGCGGCTGGTGCAGGGCGATCTGCGCGTCGTCGTACAGCAGATTGACCAGCTCCACCACCATGATCGCGGTCAGGCCCCAGATGCGGTACTCGCCATAGGTGTAGGACGGCACGTACCAGCTGTGCCCGAGGTAGTCGATACGGTGGGTCAATTCGCGCGGGTCATCGCGGAAGAACGCCAGCGGCACCGAGAACACCGAGGCGATCTCGGCATCGTTGGCCTTGTACTCCACATAGTCTGGCACCAGGCCGACATAGGGGGTGACCTGGATGCCGTGGCGTGACACCAGGCTGCTGAGCGGTCCTATCACCTCGACCAGCCCCGGCGGCAGGCCGATTTCCTCCTCGGCTTCGCGCAGGGCGGTATGCACCAGGTCGCGATCCTCCGGGTCGCGCCGACCGCCGGGGAAGGCCACCTCGCCACTGTGGGTCGACAAACCGCTGGCGCGCAGGGTCAGCACCAGTTCGGGTTCGTCACTGCGGGTGATGGGGACCAGCACCGCCGCCTCGGGGAAGCTGCGCTCGGTCTCCAGAGGGCGCGGCCGATGACCGCGCACGCGATGGAGCAACTCGTCCAGCATGGGCACACTCGGGGATTGTTATGCCCGGCATCATGGCATGAAAGCGTCGCCGCGCCCAAGCCCGAAGACAGGGCAAGGCGGCCGAGTTGGCAGGCTTGCCGGCCATGCCACAGGCGCGCCAAGATAGTCCCAACAGGCCGAGGACAAGCCATGAAATATTGCAGCCAATGCGGCCAGCCGCTGACCCGGGCGATCCCCGCCGGCGACAACCGCCTGCGCCACGTGTGCAACCACTGCCATACGGTGCACTACGAGAACCCGCGCATCGTTGCCGGCTGCCTGCCGGTGTGGGGCGAGCAGGTGCTGCTGTGCCGCCGCGCCATCGAACCGCGCCGCGGCTACTGGACCCTGCCGGCCGGCTTCATGGAAAACGGCGAAACCATCGAGCAGGCGGCGGCAAGGGAAACCCTGGAAGAGGCCTGCGCGCGGGTGCGCGACCTCAATCTCTACACCCTGTTCGACCTGCCGCATATCAGCCAGGTGTACATGCTGTTTCGCGCCGAGCTGGTCGACCTGGATTTCGCCGTGGGCGAGGAAAGCCTCGAGGTGCGCCTGTTCGCCGAAGCGGAAATCCCCTGGTCGGAGCTGGCTTTCCCGACCATAGGCCGTACCTTAGAATGTTTCTTCGCCGACCGCCGGCAGAACCTGTTTCCGGTGCGCAACGAGCCGCTGGAAGCCCTGCGCGCTCATTACCGACCCCGTTGACCCCTTGCCGAGAAGTATTCCGATGCGCTGGCTGTTGCCCCTGTTGTGCCTGACCCTCAGCCTGAACGTGCAGGCCAACGCCACCCCCATCGACGCCACGCGCCAGGTGGACAAGGTGCTGGTGCTCAAATCCGAACGCCAGCTGCACCTGCAGCGACGCGGCGAGACCATCAAGTCCTACCGCATCTCCCTCGGCAAGCAGCCCAACGGCGCCAAGCAGCGCGAAGGCGACCTGCGCACGCCGGAAGGCTTCTACTGGATCGACTGGCGCAAGGCCAGCGACAAGTACCAGCTATCGCTGCACATCTCCTACCCCAACGCCCGCGACCTGGCCAACGCGAGCCAGGCCGGCGTGCCGCCGGGCGGCATGATCATGATCCACGGCACGCCGCTGGACGAGGAATACCCCGAGTGGTTCTTCCATACCCTGGACTGGACCGAAGGCTGCATCGCCATGAAGAACGACGACATGCGCGAGGTGTGGGAGCTGGTCAAGGACGGCACGCTGATAGAGATCCGCCCCTAGGTGTCGCGGGGCCGCCCAGGCCATGCGCACCGCATGAACGATATCTCCGCATCGCCCCCTACTAGAACTGCAGATCCGACAGGCGCCAGACATCGAACGCCGGCGTCTCGTAGGGATGGGCCTGCTTGAGCGCCTTGACCGCGTCGTGGATCAGCTCGTCGGCCACCACCAGCTCGACCTTCCACTCCGCCACCTGCTCGACGCCACCGATCTGGCCGAGAAACGGCTGGCTGCCCTCCAGCGCACGGAACTGGCCCTGGCCGAGCGCCTGCCAGCAGCAGCTGTCGTAGCGGCCGCTGCGGCCGCCGCCGGCGGCGAACACCGCCTTCTTCACCGGCTCCAGATGGCTTTCCGGCACGTAAAAACACAGTTTGTACATCAAGTTCTCCGCAGATGGGGCAACCGAACAACAGACAAGCCATGATGCTGAAATGATGGCATTTTGCCTCAGCGCAATACTGAGAACCACCTCGGAAATTCCGCATCCGCCAGCTCGTTCGTTAGTTTCGACTCGCCGCCCGGGCAGGCGTTCCGCGGCCTCAGGCCTTGCCGATAAAGCGCCGCCACTTGTCGCCCAGACCGGGCGCCGGCGGACTGTGGCTGCCATCGCAATAGGGTAGATCGGCCGAACGGCCGCAGCGGCAGAGCAGCAGACGCTGTTCGCGCTCGGCGGTCAGCCGCAACGCCTCGGCGCAGGTGCGGTTGCAGTCGGGCAAGGCCGAGGAAGCTCCGCAGCGGCAGAGGCGCAGGCAATCCCCCGGACGAACCAGGCGGACTTCGGGAAGGATGGGTGGAGCATCGTCGGCCATGGGGGGCCTGCCGGTGTAGCCCGGATGAAATCCGGGAGGGATTGCACGTGCTTCCCCGGATTGCATCCGGCGAGGGGATTTGCAAACCCTCTCCCGCATGCGGGAGAGGGTCAGCGGAAGGCCGCTGCGCGGCCGCTTTTAGTTCACCCAGACGCGGGCGTTGCGGAACATGCGCATCCAGCCGCCGTCTTCCTGCCACTCGTCCGGGCGCCAGGAGTTCTGCACAGCGCGGAACACCCGCTCCGGGTGCGGCATCATGATGGTCACACGGCCGTCGCGACTGGTCAGGCCGGTGATGCCACGCGGCGAACCGTTGGGGTTGGCCGGGTAGCTCTCGGTGACCTTGCCGTGGTTGTCGACATAGCGCAGGGCCACTGTGCCGGACAGATCGGCTTCCAGCAGCGCCTCCTCGCTCTCGAACTCGGCATGGCCTTCGCCGTGGGCGATGGCGATCGGCAGACGCGAGCCGGCCATGCCCTGCAGGAAGATCGACGCCGATTCCTGGATCTGCACCATGGCCACGCGCGCCTCGAACTGCTCGGAGCGGTTGCGCACGAAGTGCGGCCAGAACTCGGTGCCGGGAATCAGCTCGTGCAGGTTGCTCATCATCTGGCAGCCGTTGCACACGCCGAGGGCGAAGCTGTCGCGCCGCTCGAAGAAGCCCTGGAAGGCATCGCGCGCGCGGGCGTTGAACAGCACCGACTTGGCCCAGCCCTCGCCGGCGCCAAGCACGTCACCGTAGGAGAAGCCACCGCAGGCCACCAGCCCCTTGAACTCTTCCAGGCTAACGCGGCCGGCGAGGATGTCGCTCATATGCACGTCGACGGCGGCGAAGCCGGCGCGGTCGAACGCCGCGGCCATCTCCACCTGACCGTTGACGCCCTGCTCGCGGAGGATCGCCACCTGCGGCCGCACGCCCTTCTTGATATAGGGCGCGGCCACGTCCTGGTTGACGTCGAAGCCGAGCTTGACCGACAGACCGGGGTTGTCCTCTTCCAGCAGCAGGTCGAACTCCTGATCGGCGCCCTGGGCGTTGTCGCGCAGGCGCTGGATGCGGTAGCTGGTCTCGGCCCACTGACGCTGCAGCAGGCGACGCTCGCCGGCGAACACCGGCTCGCCGTTGAAGCTGATGCCGATTTCGCCGTTGTTCACCGCCTGGCCGATCACCGCCACACAGTCACCCAGACCGGCGGCGCTGAACTGCGCCAGCACTTCCGGGGTGGCGTCCTGGCGCACCTGGATCACCGCCCCCAGCTCTTCGTTGAACAGCACGGCCGGCAGCTCGGCGCTGGCGTCGGCCAGCGCGTCGAGGTTCAGCGCCAGGCCGCAGTGACCGGCGAAGGCCATTTCCAAGACGGTGGTCAGCAGACCGCCGTCGGAGCGGTCATGGTAGGCCAGCAGATGGCCGTCGGCGTTCAGGCCCTGAATCACGGCGAAGAAGGCCTTGAGGTCCTCGGCGTCGTCGAGGTCCGGCGCCTGCTGGCCGATCTGCGCATAGACCTGCGCCAGGATCGAGCCGCCCATGCGGTTCTGCCCGCGGCCGAGGTCGATCAGGATCAGGTCGGTCTCGCCCTTGTCCATGCGCAGTTGCGGGGTCAGGGTCTGGCGGATGTCCTGCACCGGGGCGAAGCCGGAGATCACCAGCGACAGCGGCGCGGTGACGCTCTTGTCGACGCCCGCGTCCTGCCAGCGGGTCTTCATCGACATGGAGTCCTTGCCCACCGGAATGGTGATGCCGAGCTGCGGACACAGCTCCATACCGACCGCCTTGACGGTGTCATAGAGACGGGCGTCTTCGCCGGGGTGGCCGGCGGCTGCCATCCAGTTGGCCGACAGCTTGATGTCGGACAGCTTGCCGATACGCGCCGCGGCCAGGTTGGTGATGGTCTCGCCCACCGCCATGCGGCCCGACGCCGGGGCGTCGAGCAGCGCCAGCGGGGTGCGCTCGCCCATGGCCATGGCTTCGCCGGTATAGACGTCGAAGCTGGTGGCGGTCACGGCGCAGTCGGCCACCGGCACCTGCCAGGGGCCGACCATCTGGTCGCGGGCCACCAGGCCGGTGATGCTGCGGTCGCCGATGGTGATCAAAAAGCTCTTGCTGGCCACGGCCGGGTGACGCAGCACGCGCTCCAGCGCTTCGTCGATCGCCACGCCGGCGGCGTCGAAATCATCGCCCTGCTCGGCTTCGCGGGCGACGCTGCGGTGCATGCGCGGCGGCTTGCCGAGCAGCACTTCCAGCGGCATGTCCACCGGCGTGTTGCCGAAGTGGCTGTCGGTCACGGTCAGCTGCGGTTCGGCAATGGCCTCGCCGACCACGGCGAAGGGACAGCGCTCGCGTTCGCAGATGGCCTTGAAGCGCTCGAAGTCGGCCGCGTCGACCGACATCACGTAGCGCTCCTGGGATTCGTTGCACCAGATTTCCAGCGGACTCATGCCCGGCTCGTCGTTGGGCACCTTGCGCAGCTCGAAGCGACCGCCGCGGCCACCGTCGTTGATCAGCTCCGGCAGGGCGTTGGAGATGCCGCCGGCGCCGACGTCGTGGATGAACTTGATCGGGTTGGCCTCGCCCAGCTGCCAGCAGCGGTCGATGACCTCCTGGCAGCGGCGTTCCATTTCCGGGTTCTCGCGCTGCACCGAGGCGAAGTCCAGGTCGGCCGAGCTGGCGCCGGTGGCCATCGACGAGGCGGCGCCGCCGCCCAGGCCGATCAGCATGGCCGGGCCACCGAGCACGATCAGCTTGGCGCCGACCGAGATCTCGCCCTTCTGCACATGGTCTTCGCGGATGTTGCCGAGGCCGCCGGCGAGCATGATCGGCTTGTGGTAACCGCGCACTTCCTCGCCGCGCGGGCTCTGCACGGCTTGCTCGAAGGTGCGGAAGTAGCCGTTGAGCGCCGGGCGACCGAACTCGTTGTTGAACGCGGCGCCGCCCAGCGGGCCCTCGATCATGATGTCCAGCGCGGTGACGATGCGCTCGGGCTTGCCGTAGGGCTTCTCCCAGGGCTGCTCAAAACCGGGGATGTTCAGGTTGGAGACCGAGAAACCGGTCAGGCCGGCCTTGGGCTTGGCGCCGCGACCGGTGGCGCCCTCGTCGCGGATCTCGCCGCCGGAGCCGGTGGAGGCGCCGGGGAAGGGGGCGATGGCGGTCGGGTGGTTGTGGGTTTCCACCTTCATCAGGATATGCACCGGCTCGACGCTGGCGCCGTACTCGCGAGTCTCCGGGTTGGGGAAGAAGCGCCCGGCGGTGAAGCCTTCGATCACCGAGGCGTTGTCCTTGTAGGCGCTCAGCACGCCTGCGCGGTTCATCTCGTAGGTGTTCTTGATCATGCCGAACAGCGACTTGTCCTGAGCCTGACCGTCGATGTCCCAGCTGGCGTTGAAGATCTTGTGTCGGCAGTGCTCGGAGTTGGCCTGGGCGAACATCATCAGCTCGATGTCGTGCGGGTTGCGCCCCAGCTCGGTGAAGCTCTTGACCAGGTAGTCGATCTCGTCCTCGGCCAGGGCCAGGCCCAGATCCTGGTTGGCCTGCTCCAGCGCGGCGCGGCCGCCGCCGAGGATGTCCACCGCGGTCAGCGGCTTGGGCTGGGCATGGCTGAACAGCGCCGCGGCGTCTTCCAGGGCGTTCAACACCAGCTGGGTCATGCGGTCGTGCAGCAAGGCGGCGACGGCGGCGCTGTCGGCCTCGCTCAGCTCGCCGGCCACGTAATAGGCGATGCCGCGCTCCAGGCGCTGGATCTTGGCCAGACCGCAATTACGGGCGATGTCGCTGGCCTTGCTCGACCAGGGCGAGATGGTGCCGAAGCGCGGGATGGTCAGGAACAGCTTGCCGCTGGGCTCCTGCACCGGCACGCTGGGGCCGTACTTGAGCAGACGGGCGAGCACCTGTTCCTCGTCGGCGTTGAGCACGCCGGTGACGTCGGCGAAATGCGCGAACTCGGCGTACAGCCCGGTCACGGCCGGCACCTTGCTGGTCAGTTGCTCGAGCAATTTGCCATGGCGGAAAGCGGAAAGGGCGGGAGCGCCGCGCAGAATCAACATCGTCGGAACAGCCTCTGGGAAGGGGGAGTGCTAGAGGCCGTGCATTCTAGCCTAAAGCGCCGCCCGCGGCACCCGTGGCCTGGCGCTTTCAAGACGGATGCGCGCTAGCAGAGAAGCGCGCCGCTGTCGAGATATGGCGCCGCCAGCGCTTTGCGTATACTGCGCCGATGTTTGCACGACCTGCGATACGCATGCGTTGCGCCACAGGGCTGTTGGCGATTGGAATCCTCCTGATGCTCGGCGGCTGTGGCGAAGAACTCAAGCCCAGCGTACTCGAGCAGGTAAAGGCGGAGGGTGAGCTGCGCGTGATCACCCGCAACAGCCCGGCCACCTATTTCCAGGACCGCAACGGCGATACCGGCTTCGAATACGAGCTGGCCAAGCGCTTCGCCACCGATCTGGGCCTGGAGCTGAAGGTCGAAACCGCCGACAACCTCGGCAGCCTGTTCGCCAGCCTCGGCCGCCCCAACGGTCCGGTGCTGGCCGCCGCCGGGCTGGTGGAAACACCGGCGCGGCAGAGCCAGGCGCGCTTCTCCATTCCCTATCTGGAAGTCACCCCGCAGGTCGTCTACCGCCAGGGCCAGCCACGCCCGACCAAGGCCGCCGACCTGGTCGGCAAGCGCATCCTGGTGCTGGCCGGCAGCAGCCACGCCGAACAGCTGGCCGCCCTCAAGCTGGAAGTGCCGGAGCTGGCCTTCGAGGAATCCGACGCGGTGGAAGTGGTCGACCTGCTGCGCATGGTCGACGAGGGCCAGATCGACCTGACCCTGGTCGACTCCAACGAGCTGGCGATGAACCAGGTGTACTTCCCCAACGTGCGCGTCGCCTTCGACCTCGGCGAGGCCAACCATATGCGCTGGGCGGTGGCGCCCGGCGAGGACGACAGCCTGTTGCAGGAGGCCAACGCCTTCCTCGAGCGGGCCGAGGCCAACGGCACCCTGCAACGCCTGAAGGAGCGCTACTACGGCCATGTCGACGTGCTCGGCTACGTCGGCGCCTACACCTTCGCCCAGCACCTGCAAAAGCGCCTGCCGCGGTACGAACAGATGTTCCGCCAGGCCGCCCGCGCCAACCAGGTGGACTGGCGCCTGCTGGCCGCCATGGGCTATCAGGAATCGCTGTGGCAACCCAACGCCACCTCCAAGACCGGCGTGCGCGGGCTGATGATGCTGACCCAGCGCACCGCGCAGTCGGTCGGCGTGTCCAATCGCCTCGATCCCAAGCAGAGCATCGATGGCGGTGCACGCTACTTCGTCCAGGTCTACGAGCAGTTGCCGGAAGGCATCGAGGAGCCGGATCGCACCTGGTTCGCCCTGGCCGCCTACAACGTCGGCGGCGGCCACCTGGAGGATGCGCGCAAGCTCACCGAAGCCGAGGGACTGAACCCCAACAAGTGGGCCGACGTGCAGAAGATCCTGCCGCGCCTGGCGCAGAAGCAGTGGTACAGCAAGACCCGTTACGGCTACGCCCGCGGCGGCGAGCCGGTGCATTTCGTGCGCAACATCCGCCGCTACTACGACATTCTCACCTGGGTGACCCAGCCGCAGCTGGAGGGCACCCAGGTGGCCGAGCGCGGCGTGCACCTGCCGGGCATAGACAAGCGCCAGCCCAGCGAAGAGACCCCGCCGCTCTAATTCAGCCGCGCCGAACCTTGAAAAACGCCTTCAGCAACGCCCCGCTCTCCTCCGCCAGCAGCCCCCCCTCCACCAGCACCCGGTGATTGAGAAAGCCCTGCTCGAAGAACTGGCCCTGGCTGATCGCCACCCCGGCCCGCGGCTCGCTGGCGGCGTAGACCACGCGGGCGATGCGCGCATGCACGATCAGCCCGGCGCACATGCTGCAGGGCTCCAGGGTCACGTACAGGGTGCTGCCGGGCAGGCGGTAGTTCTGCGCGGACTCGGCTGCTGCGCGAATCGCCACCATCTCGGCATGGGCGCTGGGGTCACTGCGCGAGATCGGACAGTTGAAACCGCGGCCGACGACCTCGCCCGCCTGCACCAGCACCGCGCCCACCGGCACCTCGCCCTGCTCCGCGCCCAGGCGTGCCTGGGCCAGCGCCTCACGCATGAAATGCTCGTCGCGCGAGCGGTCGATGATCTGCGGTCTTTTCATTGAATCAATCCGTAGGGCGGAAAACCGCGCGGCGGTTTCCACCCATCAAGCTTGCGACTGCCAAAACGGCGCCCACCCTACACCACTTCGATCGCCGCCATCAGCCCGGTTTCCATATGGTCGATGACGTGGCAGTGGAACATCCACACCCCGGGATTATCGGCCACCAGCGCCACCCTGGCGGTCTCGTTCCTGCCCAGCAGATAGGTATCGGTGAACCAGGGCTCCGCGATGCGTCGGCGGTTGGAGCCCAGCACCTTGAAGGTCATGCCGTGCAGATGAATGGGGTGCTGGTACTGGCTGAGGTTGCGCAACTCGAGGATATAGCTCCGGCCGCGCTGCAGGGTGGCGATGGGCAGCTCGTAGCAGTTCTTGTCGGCGATATCCCAGGCCTGGCCGTTGATCTGCCAGAAACTGTGCCCGGCGCCCTGCTCTAGGCCGACCGAGACGGCGCCGGCCCACTCGAAGTTGAAGCGCAGGGTCTCGGCACTGGCCAGGTCCGGCTCGGCCACCGGGTTGGCCGGCAGCGCCGCCGGCCAGTCACCGGCCGGCTCGCTGGACGCCACCGAACTCAGGGTGGCCAGACGCAGCGGGCCGTTGCGCAGCGACAACGCCTGGCCGGCCGGCGGCACCCTGAGGCCCAGCTCGATACGCATGCCCGGCCCCAGCCAGTACTCCCTGCCCAGCGGCCGCGGCGTCACCGGATTGCCGTCCAGCGCGTAGATGCGCGCCTCGCCGCCCGGCAGGTTGAGGCGATAGGTCAGGGTGTTGTCCAGGTTGAGCAGACGCAGGCGCACCACCTGGCCGGCCGGCAGTTCCACAGTCGGCGCATGCACGCCGTTGACCGTGCTCAGCACGCCGGGCGTGCCGCCGCGCGCCGCCTCGCGCGGCACGCTGAAGGCGGTGAAGGCGCCCTGCCCGTCCACGTGCCAGCTCTTCAGGCTCAGCGTGCGCTCATGGCGAAAGCCGGTGGGCTGACGCTCCTCGACGATCAGCGGGCCGACCAGACCCCGCCCCAGCTGCTCGCCGCTGGCGGTATGCGGGTGATACCAGAAGCTGCCGGCATCCGGCACGCGGAACACATAGTCGAAATACTCCCCCGGCAGCACCGGCAACTGCGAGAGATAGGGCACGCCGTCCATCTCCAGCGGCAGACGAATGCCGTGCCAGTGAATGGTGGTGGGCTCCGGCAACTGGTTGATGAAGCGCACCCGCAGCCAGTCGCCCTGGCGTGCGCGCAACTCCAGCCCCGGCGCCTGGCCGCCATAGGCCCAGGCCGGCGTCTGGTGCCCGGGTACCAGCTCGATATCCAGCGGCGCGGCGATCAACTCGTAGTCGTGGCTGGCGCTCTGGCTGCGGCGCAACCAGTAACCGGCGCCGCCGAGGGCGAGCAGGCTGACGCCGCCGAGGCCGGCGAGAATTTGTCTGCGGGTAAAGATCATGGTCGTATCCGTGGCCCGGCGGCAATCCGGGAAGGCCGCACCCGGCTGGCATCCGGGATATAAGTTGCGACATCTTCTCATTTCCAACGCCAGGCTGACGACCCCGGATACGAGACAGGTTGCCGCAGCGGCCGACAGAAACGACAAGGGCAGCTTGCGCTGCCCCTGTCGGTCACTTCACTCCCACTCGATCATCAACAAGCCACCCGAGCCCGCTTGGCTAAAGGGATTCGTTGTGATTGCAATGGAGCCATACCGTCGCCTCTACCGTCATTCGAGCAAAGCTGTAGCAGCAAGATAACAGAGCGCTTCTGGGGCAATGCTGATGGCGCCATCGCCAGTTAGAATCCTACCTGAGTCAGCAGCTTTCGGCTCACATCAACCCCGACTTAGTACAAACAGATTTCTCTTAGCCCGTGTCGCAGCCACATGCAGCAGGCAACGTTCCGCAAGCTCAGTATCCTTGGCCCCCCGCATCCTCATCACGGCTAAGCTGCTCGGCATAGGCCAGCCCCCTGCCGCTGCAATTGCCCTCAAGACGCCCCGTACCCAAAGATGCAGGCAACTATCCGCTCCTCCCAGCGCTGTCGAAGGTCAATTCCCGACACCCGGCCAAACAACTGACTAGCTGCAATTGGTTTCGCCTTCAAACTGGTCTGGAGGTCGCGTAAACGCATTACCCCTGCCTTTCGCCCTCTCTCATGCAAGTACTCCGCCCAACGAGGGCGAACCAGATCGAGCCAACAGTCAGCCAGTTGCCCCCAATCTGGGCATTCGTGCAGGCGAACCCCCTGCATTAAATCAAGCAACTCTTTGCACTGATCTGCTTCTTCAACACTCGTGATCCATTGACGGTCACGTGCCCATAAAGCAATAGCCCAGCTCATCTGCTCCAGCGCGCGCTGCTTACGCTTCGGCAGCAATAATTTTTCCATCTCGGTTAAACGGCTTAAGAATTGTTCGAGAGCAGACATTGCGCCCCTGGTGGGCTTAAGACTTTCTACATCCTCGGAGAGCCGAAGACGAAGCTGTTGTCCGATTTCGCGCAAATTGGTCAGTGGCTTTGCGTCTTGCTCCGTCATCATGACCCAGCGAGGTGTTCTGGACTCTTCACCTGCCAAGCACAGAAACAGCCACGGCTCGCTTGCACGTACAAGGCTTACCCGCGAAAGCACCTTAGCCTGCTCCGTTCGGTAGGCTCGATACAGATCAGCATCCACCAGTGATGCCTGCCCCTCAATCAATTCTCTGACAGGCGTAAAAGCATCTTCGATTCCATCCCACGAACGGCGCTCTCGTTCACGTAGTTCCTTGTCGATATCCTCCGGCGTAACCACAGCAGGCTCGCTCGTGGCACGCATCTCATCAGGTAGCTGCAAGTTGCCACCGATGAGCGTATCGACTTCTTCGACTCTGGCTACAAAACGCTCGTCTGATTTCAACGCGAAGGCCACAGCATCCTTTGGCCACCAGCACTCAATTTGATCATGCGGGCTATCCATGCGATCGATACGTCCTACCCGTTGCTCTGCAAAGCGAACCACGCTAGGCATGTCCAAATGCACCAAAGTTGATGCTCGCTGAAGATTCACCCCCTCAGATAAGGCATCGCTGCATAGAGCGATCAAGCGCCCTCCTCCTAAATCGGGATCCAGCCGCTTTTGTAGTCGCTCGTTATTTTTTTTGTCACCACCAATCCCCAGCATCACCTCGATCCCTGCCGGGCGGGCAGAGTTCTGCAGTAGGTACTTGATGTAACGCAAAGTCAGTGGGTAGTGATCAAATGCAATCACCTGATCGTGACGCTCTACTAGGTCGAGCAAATGCTGTGCCTTGCGCTCCTCCCGACCACCACTGAGCTTCGTCAAGCGCTTCAGAATGAGCTTATAGATTGTAATTTCAGCCTCGCATGCCTGGCGGTGTGCCATCTCATCACTGAGCCATGACGGCAGCTCTATTCCGAGTCGGTTCTCGGGAATGCGCCCCATCAATTGAGCGATACGCTGCAGCATGTCACCGGTGGCGTCATCCGCAGAGCTCTCGAACTTGCCCGGCAGGCCCATCTGCTCAAGTGCCGCTTTCTCTCCCAGGATGTGCCGGTACAGAGCAAGTCGTGATGAGCGCAAACCGGCCATCACATGGTGGGCGGCCAATGAGCTAGCTGCGTTCAATCGCATCTGCAGATAGCTATCTGCAGTCATCCCGTAACGGGCCAAGCTTTCGGGCAGGACCAGAGGCTTTTCAAAATGGCCTATGCCTTTTAGGTTGCGAGCCAATACTCGGATCTGCTCAGCCAGCGCCTGATCCTGCTCAGACTCGCCCAATTCATACGTCAGGGATACATGCTTCGGATAGCGGCATACACGCCCACTCGGCAAGCGATAGGACTCCTCGTCCCTGTCGACCATCGCATTCAACTGCGCTTTGGTACGCCTCAGGGTGAAGCTGGCAATAGCCGCCTGCAGTGCGGCCAAATCTTGAGGGTGTACATCCGAGAGCGCTGTACTGCCACGGCTTAACCTCTCAAAAATCCCCAGGACCTCATCCTCGAAATTATCGGCGCCCAGAATATCAATTAGCCTGAGCAGATCCGCACATGAGCGATTGATTGGAGTGGCCGTGAACAGCACCACCTGGTCTGCCAAGTTGTGCAGCAAATGACGTGTGCGCTTGGAAGTTTGGCTGAGAAAGTTGTGTGCCTCGTCGACTGCCAAAGTCTGAGCGGAGGCGAGCTGTGTTGCCAGCGCAGAGCCCTCTCGATCGTCCAAACGGCTCAGTAACCCTTGGGACGCTATCGCGAGGTTAAACCCGCACTTAGCCACCTCCCGCTCCCAGTTGTTGCTCACCAACGGTGGGCAGACCATGAGCATGGAGCTCTTGTGGCTCCGTACAGATGACCAATTTCGATCATGCACGGCACGTAGCAAGTGAGCCCCCATGCGGGTTTTACCAGAGCCCGTAGCGTCTGCGACAAGCGCCCCGCCAACCGTATCGAGCAAATAAAGAGCTTGGCCAATACCATGCTGCTGCGACGGCCAGAGACTGACTTGTTGAAATCCAGCCAAGGACCGCAGGTAGTGAGCAGCCCAGTCGCTCTCTAAAAGCTCTGCACAAGCTCGCGCCAGTGCCTCCTGCCAAGTCACAAATTTGAGAAGCTGATCCAGCAAAGCCAATAACTCACCGCTGGCATCTTCGCCCAAATTCCAGAAGTACTCCGCTAGCCTCCAACCCTCATCGAAGCGAGCCTTCTCCTTACTAGTGAAGCGGACATTAGCCTCGTGCTGGAAAAACAATCCAGGCTCCGTGAAGTTGCTCGAGCCCAGGGTGACAGCGTCGTCGCTGCAATACAGTTTTGCATGCAGTCGGTAGGTGCCCGTGGGGTAACGGACTTGTACATACCCGCCTCGAATCAACTCAATGCAGTGGATGACCGAACCGCTGAGTGATAACGAGATGCCACGCTTGAGCCAGTACTCCCTCACCTCTGCGGGGAAGTCGTAACGCTTAAGACTGAGCCCCGCGCGCTTCGCTGAAACGGGCTCAGACCCCAAGATCAGACGCAGAGGCTTTTCGCAGGCGCCACGCTGATTAATGAGCTGAATCAGCTGATCTAGACCGCTGTAGCCGGTAATGACCAACGCATCGCCAGGTCCGCACAAATCCGGCATCAACACGGAATAGACTTTACGAGCCGAGAGATTGATCGGCATCCGTGCCTGCGATGGCAGATCAGTACAGCTCAGCGCTATCTCATCAAACAGCGACCCCTGCATGTTGACTCCTACTACATCCACGCCTCACACAGCGCCTCTGCCTGCGCCAGCACCAACTGTGCGGCCTCTTCTTGCTGATCTGGCGGATATTTGTATTTGCGCAGGATGCGCTTGACCAACAGACGCAACTTGGCCCGCACACTGTCGCGATTGCTCCAATCGACCGTCACGTTCTGTCGCAGGCTTTCAGTCAACTCGTGGGCGATCTTGGCCAGCGTTTCGTCACCCAGCTCGCGTACCGAAGACTCGTTGTTGGCCAAGGCATCGTAGAAGGCCAGCTCATCGTCATTGAGCCCAAGCTGATCTCCGCGCTTGCTGGCAGCACTGAACCTCTTGGCCATCTCGATCAGCTCTTCGATGACCTGGGCGGTTTCGATGGAGCGGTTCTGGTAGCGCTTGATCACGCTATCGAGCAGCTCGGAGAACTTCTTCTCCTGGGCCAGGTTGCTGGAGAACTTGCTCTTGATCTCGCCTTCAAGCAGGCGCTCCAGTAGCTCAACCGCCAGATTCTTCTCCGGCAGGTTGCGCACCTCGGCGAGAAACTCGTCATCGAGCAGGCCGATGTTGGGCTTGTCCAGGCCGACCGCCTCGAACACATCCACCACCTCGCCCGAGACCACGGCATTGCCGATGATCTGGCGGATCGCCAGCTCACGTTCTTCGTCGGTTTTCTTTTGGGCACTGATGTCACGCTTGGTCAGCAGTACCTTGATCGCCTGCAGGAAGGCCACTTCCTCGCGTACCGCCTTGGCCTCATCCAGCGTGCAGCACAGGGTAAAGGCCTTGCTCATGGCCAACGCATTATCGGCAAAGCGCTTCTTGCCGTCCTCCAGCCCCAGCACATGGTTGGCAGCACCGGCCAGCAGCTTGTGCCCGCCGGTCAGGAAGTCGCTGTAGCCAAAGCCGTGCAGCAGGCTGCGCAACACATCGAGCTTTTCCTCCAGCACCGCGTAGGCTTCATGGGCATCGACGGTGGGCCGCCCTCTGCCCTTGCTGGCGGTGTATTCCTTGAGCGCCGCCTTCAGTTCGTTGGCAATGCCGATGTAATCCACCACCAGGCCGCCCTGCTTGTCCTTGAACACCCGGTTCACCCGGGCGATGGCCTGCATCAGATTGTGGCCCTTCATCGGTTTGTCGACATACAGGGTATGCACGCAAGGCGCATCGAAGCCAGTCAGCCACATGTCGCGGACGATCACCAGTTGCAGCGGATCGGCAGGGTCCTTGAAACGCTTCTCCAGGCGCTTCTTCACCTGGCCGGGGTAAATATGCGGGCGCAGCAGTGCCTTGTCCGAAGCACTGCCGGTCATGACGATCTTCACCGCGCCCTTCTCCGGATCCTCGTCGTGCCATTCGGGGCGCAGGGCGATGATCTCGTTGTACAGGTGCACGCAGATCTCGCGACTCATGGCCACCACCATGGCCTTGCCGCTTTGCGCCTGGTTGCGCTCCTCGAAGTGCGCCACCAGGTCGACCGCCACGCTCTTGATACGCGGCTCGGCCCCCACGACTTTTTCCAACGCGGCCCAGCGCGACTTCAAGCGTGATTGCTGATCTTCCTCCTCATCCTCGGCCAGTTCGTCGACCTCATCGTCGATATGCGCCAGCTCCGAGTCTTTGAGCGACAGCTTGGCCAGCCGCGACTCGTAGTAGATGGCCACGGTGGCGCCATCTTCCTTGGCCTGTTGCATGTCGTAGACGTGGATGTAGTCGCCGAATACCGCCCGGGTGTCGCGGTCTTCGCTGGACACCGGCGTGCCGGTAAAGGCCACGAAGGTAGCGCTGGGCAGAGCGTCGCGTAGATGCTGGGCATAACCCACCTGATAGCGGGCACTGGCCTCGGCCACCTTAAGGTCCGGCACCTTCAGCGAAGCACTGAAGCCGTATTGGGTGCGGTGCGCCTCGTCGGCCACCACCACGATATTCGAGCGCGTGGACAACACCGGGAAGCTGTCTTCATCCTCGCCCGGCATGAACTTCTGGATGGTGGCGAAGACAATGCCGCCACTGGGGCGGTTGGCCAGCTTCTCGCGCAGGTCACCGCGGGTCAGCGCCTGTACTGGCTGTTCACGCAGCAGATCCTGCGACAGCGAGAACACGCCGAACAGCTGGCCGTCCAGGTCGTTGCGGTCAGTGATCACCACGATGGTCGGGTTCTCCATCGCTGCCTCCTGCATCACCCGGGCGGCGAAGCAGGTCATGGTGATGCTCTTGCCTGAGCCCTGGGTATGCCAGACCACCCCGCCCTTGTGCGTGCCGCCGGGGCGCGAGGCGCTGACCACCTGCTGGATCGCCGCACGCACGGCATGGAACTGGTGATAGCCGGCAATCTTCTTCACCAACCGACCGTCATCCTCGAACAGCACGAAGTAGCGCAGGTAATCCAGCAGCATCGCCGGCTGCAGCACCCCACGCACCAGCGTCTCCAGCTCGTTGAACTCACCCAGTGAATCCACCGTGACCCCATCGATGGTGCGCCAGCGGGCGAAGCGCTCGATATCCGCAGACAGCGAGCCCATACGCGCCTCGCTGCCATCGCTGATCACCAGAATCTCGTTGTAGTGAAAGACGTCCGGAATCTGCTCCTTGTAGGTCTGGAGCTGGTCGAATGCCTTGACCAGGTCGGCATTCACATCCGCCGGGTTCTTCAGTTCCAGCAGCACCAGCGGCAGGCCGTTGACGAACAGAATGATGTCCGGCCGACGGGTGTGCTTAGGCCCCTGGATGCTGAACTGGTTGATCGCCAGCCACTCGTTGGCCCGCACATCGGCCCAGTCGATCAAGCGAACGAAGTCACCGCGGGTCTCGCCGTCCTTCTGGTATTGCACCGGCACACCGCCGACCAGCAGACGATGAAACAGGCGGTTGGCGGACAGCTGCACCGGCACGCCCAGCTCCAGCACCTGGCGCAAGGCGTCCTCACGCGCCGCCAGCGGGATCTGCGGGTTGAGCCGGGCGATGGCCGTGCGCAGGCGCATGGTCAACAGCACATCGCGATAGCTCGCGCGCTCGGGATTGTCGCCGTCGTGGGCAATGTCCGGGCCGTAGAGATGCGTGTAGCCCAACTCGCCGAGCCATTCGAGTGCTTCTTTTTCCAACTGATCTTCGGTCATTTCACTGCCTTACCTGGCGGGTGCATCACTCGGATGGCGTGGCACGATCACGCGGCGAGCGAGCGTTACATGCTCGGTTACTTGATCGGTACTTGTTCGCTCACGGCAGAACTGCAACGTTCTGCGTCTCTACGGCTCGCGCAATCAGAGGCGCAACATCACGCAGCCCTTCGAGCGTCAGCTTGCCCTCCTGATATTTGCGATACCAGCCACGACGCTGTCGCAGTACGCGCTCATCATCCTGCAGATGCAGGCGCTCAAGGGTCTTCACCGCCAACTCACGCAATGGTTCGGGCACCCGCTCGGGCACCACGACGAGCTGCAACGAAGGCAACAGCACCTCGAACCAGCCTTCACGCACATCAAGTGGGTCGAGGATGGTGACAGCCTTGTTCTTGCTGCTGTTGATCCAGCCCGATGCGAAGCGGTAGTTGCTCCATTCGTAGGCCAACGCCTCATCGGCATCGACTGGCAGAAAGTGATCCACGGTGCCAACTGGCTCGTACATAGCGCTATACGCACACAGTTCTCGAAACGCATCTGCCAGCGCAGGCTTGAAAGGGGTCCAGAAGTCTTTGGGCCGCGTCTTCCCTGGCTTCCTGCTCGCCTTGGGATGCGCCGCGAGCCACTGAGCGCCCTTCCTGCGGCATTTGTCATCGAACTCAGCGGGCTCAGCCATAAGCCTCTGATCAATTTCGATCATGCATCACCCGACCTGCGCGGTAGTTGCCGAGTCTCAACCAGCCAGCGTGGCCAGAAGTCGTCATGTCCCGGGAGTACACGCATCAGTTCCTTGTGGATGGCGCCCTGAGAATGCAACTTCTGTGGTAGAGCGGCTTGCTCACCACGCATCCAGGCCTCGGCGGCTTCGATGGCTTGCTCCGCCTCGACAGATCGAGCCTGGCGCAAGCCAAACGAGTCTGACACCAGCCAATTCACCACATCCCCTTGCTTGGCCCAGGGCTCTTTACTGACTTCAGCCTGCCCATCGCGCAAACCAATGTTGAATACGGCATCTTTCGACTCATCGAACTCAGGCTCGACCGACGCCAGCACCAGCGGGGAATGGGTGGCCACAATCAGCTGCACCGGCACCTTCTTGCCGGTCAGCGCCTGCATTACCCGCAGCAATGCAGGCACCACCCGACGCTGCCACTGCGGGTGCAGATGGCATTCGATCTCATCGATTAGAAAGACGATTTCCTTGGCCTGTTTACGCCCGGTCTGCTCACACGCAAGGCGATGTTCGCGCCAGGTCCAAACCAACAAATAAGCCAATGCGGCGATTCGGCGCATACCGGCGGAAGCATGTACCAACGCCACATCCTGTCCATAGCTCATGCGTAGCGAAGGGTAGTCTTTAACGTCTAGCCCCAGCCGCACAGGTTGGCCCGGCTCAAGATGTTCAACGCCCGAGGGAGACAGTGCAGCCAAGACCTTGATCAGGTCTGAAAAAGCCTCATCCCGCCCCTTCTGCCACAACACCCAGTCGTGGATCAGCCCGTTGCAGTAGCGAATGCCGTTCGGCCCCTCAAGCCCGTTCCACACCTGCTCCGGGGTGAAGTTGAACGCCCTGGGGCGCTCTGCCGCATCATCGCTTTGCCAGTAGTTGCGCGCGGGGTCCCAAGCGGAAAAGCTGCCATCGACCCCGGCGTAGATCACCACACCCGGAATAGCTGGTCGGCCCTGCTTTGTTGGCCATAGCTGATCACTGCGCTTGAATAGACTGGTCTCTGCAAAGTCACCTGATGTCGATTTACTGAAGGCGTAGGTAATGCTGCTCTTCTTGCTGCTGGTCGGCGGCACCGCAGGCACGCCCCGCGCCCAGGTGCGAGTCAGCGACCACCAGGCGATATCCAGCAAAAAGCTCTTGCCCAAGCCGTTATCACCGGTGATGAAGTTAAGCCGTGGCGCAAAGTCTACCGGGCCAAAGGTTTTGGCTGGGCCTACGCCTTCAAGCAACAAGCTTTTCAGCATGAGTAATCTCCATTGACTAGCGAGCAGGGAATGCCATCTGCCACGCCGCGCAAATAAACGGATTGGATCATGCCAGAAACACCTCGAACAGTGCTCTTGCAACTTACGAGGGACAAGCAACGCAACATGTCATGAATATCTGCTACCGGATCTAATCGCTGAATTAGTCTCATGCGCTCAGCCACAGCGGATTTCGACTGACCCTATCGCGACATAGCGCAAGACCGGCCGCCTCGGCATCCACTAGGCAGCCTTCCCCATCCAGCTCAAACGGCAACACCCAAAGCTTCATCCCCTCACCGTAGTCGAACACCGGCAGCGCCTTGCGTAAACCAGACCAACACGGATAAATCAGCACGAGCGTCGGAATGCCAGTGTCATTGCAGTATTTGTGGCCATAGGCAAACAGCTGATAGAAATCGCTCTGACTCAGGTCGTAGTTCTTCTCAGGTTTACCGGCATCGATGCGCTTCCACTTGGTGTCGAGAATCCAGCGTTGCTTCGGCGTGTCGATCAGCAAGTCCGGTTTCAGGCAGAACATCTTTCCGCTGTCATGCCCGCATAGGTGGTGCCGGCTGGCTTGTGAGGTCAGATTCGCACCGTGTAGCAAGCGTTGCCGCAGCCAGCCCTCCACATAGCACTCGAACAGTTTCTCCATGGGGAACAGCAGGCTTATCCCCCACCACTCACCACTCACGGCTATCGGCATCTGCTGATTGAGGATCAGCTCACACCAGGGCTTGATCGCCTGGTAATGCGCCATCAGCCGGTCACAGCTCCAGGCACGCAAATCCTGACTCACCTGCCGGCTAGCGGGCACCTCCGCCAGCATGGCGCGCAACTCGTTGGCCAGGCGCCAATTGGTGGCGTCCTGCGTGCTCTTGGCCACAAGCTCCAAAGCCAGCTTGAGCAAGCGGTTCTCGGCACGATCAGGTAGGAATACATCGTGGCGAATCTGGAAGTGATGCTGGCGCCCCGGCGGCTGGCGCATCTGCGCCACCACATTGAGCTGGCCACGGAGAAAACGTTGCTCCTCCTCGATGCGCTGGTAGTCGAAGCGTACGCCGCGCTTGACCAGCAGATCCAGCTCCGAAAGAAACTGCCTTATCACCCACTCGCTGAGCGGCGCATCGAACAGCTCCAAGCTGGCCACCGAAGCCTCGCGCGGCTTGAGCTGCAAGGCGCTTTGAATCAGCTTGCGCAGCAACTGCCGGCTCTTCGCTAGGCAGTCGTCCTGCTCATGGTGCTTGGGCAGAATCTCCAGCCGCGTGCCACAGGGCGTTTCCAGCACGCCCACGTAGGAATCCCACTTGAGCGCACGCCGCCCGTCCACCTGCAACAGCGTGGCGCCGTTGCGGTTGAAACTGGCATTCAACTCGCAGAGCCAGTCGAACGCACTGGCCGACACCTGAGCCACATCCAGCGAGGGATCGACCTCGGCCGTGGTCAGCCGCGCGTACTCGCGGATGGTGACGGTGGTAATCACGCCGCGCCCTGGCTCAGTCGATCAATCAGTTGACGTCCCAGACCGCGAGTGGTCAGCAGGCTGCCACTGACACTTTCCAGAGCGAGGCCCAGCTGTTCGGCCAGCTCACGCAAAACAGGCTTGGTCGGTTGCTGCAAGGCACCCGCGCGCCACACCTCAATAGAGCCACTGGCCAGCTCTCGCAGCGTGATCTCGCCCTGCACCACCTCACGCTTCACGGCTTGATTACCGCCGACGAGCGAAGCATCAAGAATGCTGAGATAGGCCTCCATTCGCTCGAGCGCCTCATCATTAAGCGTCCAGTAGCTACCCGCCAGACCTTGCCCCACGTCCCGGCCAAACAGTCCTTCAGCAAGGCTGGTTCGCTCCTGAATAAACTGATCGTTCGGCGCCTTACGCTGGTCATTCAAAACCCAGGCGATGCGCTGCCAATCCTCGAAGAAATACTCCTGCAGCAACGGCAGAATCTGGTTGCGGAAGATCAGCTCCAGCCGAGCCTGTGAGCCATCCTTTTTCAGCGGCATAAAGTAGGCGTGCCCCAGGCAATGATCCCGATCCAGCAGCACCTCGATGCGCTGGTTCATCACCCTCAGCAGCTGACCGATATTCAGCCCTGCCACCTCGATATCATCCAGCAGTTCGGGCCGGGGCGGCATCTCGCGGAACACGAAGCGCCGGCGCAGAGCAATATCTAGCCCGGCCAACGAGCGGTCGGCGGTGTTCATGGTGCCGATCAGGTAAACGTTTTTCGGCACGCTGAAAGGCTTTTTCGAATAGGGCAGTTTCACGCTCAGCGCCTCATCGGCGCCCTCGCGCTTGGACTCCTCGATCAGGGTGATCAATTCGCCAAAGATGCGAGACACATTGCCCCGGTTGATCTCATCAATGATCAGCACATAGGGCTCACGCTCTACCTCGGCCGCCGTCACTGGCTCTACCGGGTTCGCCTTCTGTTGCTGCACGTATGAGAGCAGATCCGCCCAGGTGAAGCGGCTCATCGCATACACGGTTTTCAGCGTGAATTGGCGCTCGTCATTGAGCGGCAGAATGGACAGGTTGATATCCCGATACAACCAGCGCACCGAGCGCACATGCTGATAGTCGCCGATAACCCCGGCCGGCACCTGCGCCTCATAACGATAGTCGCCGGTCACCACGCCAATCGAGCCGATCTGCTCGGCCGAGTGGATACACAGCAGGATGTCACCCACCACCATCTGCTCGGCGAAGTAACTGAGCGTGCCTTTATCGCCAGCGCCAAGCGACTGGTAATAAGCGTTCTGCTCATAGTCCCCACGCAGATCACCGGTTTCACCCCAGCCGATTCGCGCTTCGCCATTGTCCAGACAGTAACTCTTGGTCGGTGAACTGCCGGTGCCATTAATGGAGATTTTCCAGATCGCTGGATTGCCCCGCACCCCCAGGTCAGACGCCGGTCGCGTGCGGGCATCATCACAAATGCGCTTGAACACACCCGACTCAACGGAATACTTGACCTGCCCGGTTTCCGCATCGGAATCCGCCCGCAGCCCTTCGACAAAGTCTTCGTAGCTGAAGCTCTGGTGGAAGGTCACAAAGCGCACCCGCTCGGCGCTCACGAAACGGTCGAACTCCGCTTTAAGACGCTTGCGCGTCTCCGGGTCATTACCACTGTTCTGCACCAGGAGGTCCGGCGCCAGAATCGCCAGCGCCTGGTTGATGGTGTGGTAGGTTTTGCCGGTGCCCGGTGGGCCGAACAGAATCTGATTTAGTGGGGTTTCGTTCATTCGATCATCCATCCCTGAAGGGCTGGCAGGGAAAGCCTCCGTATCAGCAACCTGCCCCGCACGCTTGAAAGAGAGTTGGTAGTCATAGTCGGCAAGGCGCGCAATCACGGCCTGATCACCCGGTTTCAGCTGCTCGCGAGAAAACAGGCTTTGCAACCGGGCCTGAATGCGCTGGTACTGCGTCAGCACCTGGGTTTGCTGGCTGCTGCCATCGGGCAGGCGCAGGGTGAACAGTTGCCGGGCGGGACGCTCACTCTCGCCCCAGCAATCATCCGGAAACAGCTGCTGCAGCTTGGGTACCTTCAGATACCCATTGCGAATAGCACCATCCGTCAGCGTAACCACCAGCCGCCCAGCCATGGCGTCGTAGTCATCCGGCCAGTAGCCCTGACGGGTGGTCGCAGGGGCGAGGTCTGACCGGCTCGCTACAGCCGCAATCAACGAGCCGACCAAGGCATCATCAAGGCGTTGCCAGTTCAGTTCTCCGGCTCCGGATAAAGCGACCCGAGTGACCTCTGCCCCAACATCCACCCGCAGCGCCAGCGCCACCTGCCAAACACGGAAATCCTCACTACATCCGGCATGAATTGCTCCCGCCTCGGTGATCCACCAGTCCAGCCCACGCTGATGCAAAGCCAAAACCAGATTGCAAAAGGCCTGAGTCGCACCCGCCAACTCCAGACGTACCGACAAGTCCTTGATGGCGTTGAAATGCCCTAGCACTTCCAACCTTTGCTCAGGCGTTGCCTTGATAGCTTCTAGAGGCATCACGAGGCCACCTCGGCCATCAGTGCCTCCGCTTCCGGCAGGCGCAGCTGGCCGGAGATCAGCCGGGGTAGGAGGGTGTCACGGAGTTGGGTGAGGGTTTGGGCTTGCACTTGGTTCTCGTGAATGGCAGCCCAGAGCGGAGCCACCGAATCAACGAATGCCGACTTTAAAGGTTCGGGCGGATTGAGCACCGGGTAGCTTGGGAAAGCCTTGAGAGCAATCCGATTGACCGTTGCGCCGTGGATCGTGTGCTTATCAAGCAATTGTTGAAATGGGGCTGAGATGAACTGGTGAAACCAGAACATCCCGGCACCGTTTTCTGCATGCGGACGCACCAACGCGAGCCGCCGTCCCAAGCAACAACGTACACCTGGCGGAATCAAAGCAAAGAAACCAAGTGTCGCCTCGTAGCTGAACACAATATCTCCGCGCCTCGGCTCAACACGGCGTGTCCATTGCTTCCAATCGCTCTCGCTGATATGGCGAATATCAGACAGATCAAGGCTGGTGCCAGTTAGATTCTTGATGCCAAGAAAGACAGGGCCATCTGCCGACTCAGCCGGCGTGGCATGTGGACCGTCGTAAATCCCCTCAACAAGTTCACCGATTGGCCTAACTGTCCACCCCTTCGGCACCAAGCCCAGTTCGGACTCTTCGAAGCTATCGGGGAACAGGGCGGCGGTGGTGGCGTCCATGCCTTCCGGCTGGCGGAATTCGGCCTTGGCGCGTACGGGGTCGAAATCGACGAACCAGGATTTGAACAGCGCCTGGGCGATGGCTTCCAGGGTGGCGTTGGTTTCGCGTAACAGGGTGATGCGCTTCTCTACACCCTCTAAAAGCTCAATCAGCAACTCATCTGCAGGTGCAGGAGAAGGTACAGGGAAATCTAGAAAATCGTCGCGGGATAGGCCTAGCGTAGTGGTGCCTGTCGCACACCCACGGCAATACTCACGATAAGCCGGAGTTCTGAGCAGCCAGTAGATGTAATCCCTTGAGACGGGATCACCGTCGAAAACAAGCTTAACTGTGTCCTGAGTTAAGCGACCAGATGCGATATCCGAAGGCACCCTAGCGATTGAGCCGAGCAAGTCACCTGACTGCGTGACGTCTTTCAGGGAGACGTAAAGATCGCCTGATTTCAGCGAGATCTTCTCAGGGCAGTCACCGCCATATGTCTTGAATCCGCCGTAGCGGAAGCCACCATTGAGCTCAATTGAGGCCAAGCCAAGCAGCACAGGACCGGGCAAACTGAATCGCCCCGGCTTTCCTAGACACTCTCCAAGCTCTGGAAATAACGCTTTTCAAACTCCACTGGCGATAGCTGCATAGCGCTGCTGTGCCGGC
>NZ_JBITVF010000008.1:0-227003 GCF_044542855.1 Pseudomonas sp. NPDC077649
CGGGTTACCTGGTCGATTTTGATCGACGGCCCGCTTTCAAAAGCAGCGAGGGCTGAAGTTGACCGGAAATACAGGGCTACTTCAGACCTTCCCTAGTAGCTCCGTTTAACCGGATTTCTCAAGCTCGTAGGGTTCGCACCGCCCATTCGGCGCGCTAGCACAAGACCGGCCTCGCTAGCCGTCAAGTCGAGCCCCTAGTGGGTGTTTGGGTCCTAGTCAAACATCTGTGGTTAGGCGAGGTGCAGGAGCTGCCTGCTTCGGGCGTCCCCAATCAGGCACCCAAAGCTAATTCTATAATGTTCTATAATCACTCTATAATCGACTATAAACCCGGTTCTAGAGCGCCCGGCGCTGCCTAAGAAGCCGATCAGTTGCTGTATGCATGTGTCACTTAGATACTGCATTCAAGGGCGGCGGCAAAGACATCTGGTTGGCGAGACTGCTTTCGGCTCGGCAGTAACGAAATGGCCAGTCATAATGGACGACAGTCCGCAGCCCTTCGTTGCGTAGGAGTAGCCCATCATGATCTGCCCAATCGAAACCCGGGTTATCACGGCTCACGTCCCAGTACAGCTAGCTGAGAGAGTCGATCAGATGGCCGCACATCTGGGCCGCTCCACGGACTGGATTCTCAAGCAAGCCTTGGCCACATGGATTGATCAGGAAGAAGAGCGCGGCCGCCTGACCCGAGCGGCCCTGGCCGATGTGGACGCAGGCCGCGTGATCGATCACCAAGCAGTTCAGGCCTGGGCCGACAGCCTTAGCAGCAATACACCGCTGCCGGTGCCTCGCTGAAGGTCATTTGAGTAGGTGACCAGTAAGCGTACGGGGAATACGTCTTGCGCAGGACGGGAAGTAGTGATCCAACTGCATTCGGTCATATTGAGTTCAAGCATGAAAGGCTGACGAAAAAATCAGAGTGCCGGCGCTGAGGGAAGTAAAAATCCGAAGCTGGGGGAAATTCCGCGATTTGGATTATTGATACACAGAAATTTGGATCTTCACTTCCGGGTACTACAGGGGCTGGTACATTCATGCACATATCTGAAATGGCACGTTATTTAACATAATATACATTATGCGAAGCCTTGGTTGTGCGGGAGTGGGTCGCCCTGGGAGCTTTTGGGCGATCAAAGCTGGTGTGGAGCTGGGTTCGTCAGTTGTTGGCCGGAACTGCTGCTGTCGGTCGCTCCGCTCGCGACAGTAGCAGTTCGGCCAACAAGCTTGCGGGAGTCGCTTGCCCAGTGCGTGGAATCACCCCGACCGCTCCAGGGCGTGGCCCGCATGCCGTCCACCTGGCAATGCCAATTCACGCCATCAGGGAACGCCTCGCACTCAGTCGAGACCACGTAGCGCAGGCCGTGAATCTCAGAGTGCAGAATCACCAGATCGGGCATCGTACCGCGCTTGCCCTCGGCCTGAACGCCGTTGTAGCCACCAACCGAAGACCAACCAGCCTGACCAGCATCACCCTTTTCGCCGCGGCGGATGTAGCCGGCGACACGCCAGATGATCGAATCGACCGGGCCGGCCGGAACGACCTCGACAGGCACCGATACTGCCTGAGCAGGCGAGGAGCTGGAGCCAGGCGGCGGCGGGTTCACGTTACCGACAATCGCAGGTGCCGGAGCCGATTGCTCGGCCCCCTCTTCGACCAGACCAAAGCCAGACGTGAAGAAGCCCACCAGCCACCAGAGCAGCAAAGGAATCAGCAGCACAGGCGCGACAAACGAGGCTATCAACCAGGGCGACCGCCAGACGTTGGCACGCTTGTCGGCCCGCTTTTCATTGCCAACGTCGCCCGTTTTGCTCTTGGTCGAAGACGAGTAGTAGGCGTAGTAAGCAGGGTCGTATTTATCGAAGATCGAACGAATAAACTGCGACTTCGGCGGCTTCTGCCCGGTTACACAACCCTCATAGATATCGACTCGAAACCGGTTGTCAGCGCCCACAGCATCGAGCTTCTGGCTGCGATAGGTCTTATCGACCTTGCCCCGAGCGAAGGCAGCGATATCCGCCAAATCCTGAGTAACCAGCACCACGCGCGTCGTGTTGCCGTTCTCATCCACGTTATGGCCGTGTTCTGCGAGAAACTCCTTATCCTTGAACGGAAACACGTTGGCTTTCATGCCGGACGGCCAGCGGCGCCAGAGTTCGTCCAGCGCAACAACCGCGCCGGCCGGAAACAGGTCAGCCAGATCGGGCGAACTAAACCAGTCCTTAGCCAGCTGGTGAATCTGACCGGGAAACTCGTCGTGCGCCTTCTGCGTCATCGGAATATTCGTGTAGACGTGCCGACCTTCCCGGAGGCTAGGAAGGATCACGTTTTTTACCACGCTGTAGCTTTTGCCACTGCGCGGGTTGCCAGTGTATGCATCGATAGCCATAGGTCACCCGATCAGCGGAATGCGGCGGATCAAAAAGCGGATACCGTAGGCCGCGAGAACCATTGCGACCCCTTCACCAAACGCGAATTTCTGCGCGAAGAACAACACGTTGCCCGACAGCGAGCCGAACGCCGATTGCGCCTGATAGACGAAATCAGGCACCGGGATAGCAGCGATGACAGCCGCCAACCCCTCAAGAATTTGCGCCCATATCGTCTGGAACAGCCACGCGAAGAAGTCTTTCAGCCACTCCAACACCTTGTTGATCATTTCGGCCATGTCGTCACCTATGCGCTCATCAGGACGCGGACGGCAGCGAGTGCCCAGACCGCGAGGAAGACGTAGTAAAGATCGTTGAGCCAGTTAGAGTTCTGACAGATGTAATCCAGGGATATAGTCCCAATCGCGGTGCTGGTGCTGCCCATGTTGCAGGAGCCGCTACCGCTTACGCCGATGCCGCTGATGGCGGTCATGATCGGAGAGCCCTCGACAGCCGAAACGAAGTTTTCAACCGATTCGCCATAGCCTGGAACGTCATCGAGCTCAGGACCGGCCACCTCGCCGCCCTCATCTTCATCGCAGTCAACGATGCAAGTCCCCTCCCCGTCGCCGTCACCGTCCCCTGACTTGCCGGTGCCGCATTTGGCACCAGTGCAATCGGTGCTACTGGAGACCGTGTTGCCGTTGCCGTCCTTGATGGTCACGTTTGTCGTTTTTGTCGTGACTGACTGGCAGGCGTTGACGCCGGTACAGTTCACATCGGTGCGGACGTCTGTTTTCGTTACGGTGGTAGTTCCGTCCGGGTTCGCCTTTGTCTGCACAGTCGTGTCGATTTTGGCGCCAGTGGAAGTAGGCTTTTTGGCGGTGATGCACTGCCACTCACCGTTGACGCTACCGCAATCGGTCGACTCGCCAGGGACGCCTCGGTAGTCCAGGGAGCTGCAAGACACCATGCCCTCACCGTCCGCGTAGTAGCTGCACGGCTCGCTTTCCGTGATGACAGGCTCATCCGGGAGAGCGCAGTCGTCACCGGGAGCGCAGACGTCCGGAACAGTGGGCGAAGTGTTGAATTGCGGAGAATCACCCTCAGCGACCTCGCCGGAAAAGTTGACCGCAACGCGACAGCGCTGGGCCGGCGGGCCAAGAGTGATAGTGCCAGTTGCGCGAGTCGCCGGGGCCTTGCAGTTGGTCACATCAAGAACGGTGGCAACACAGCCCTGTTCTATGACCGGAGGCGGCGGAATCGGATTGCCGTCACCGTCGAAGTTGACGTACGTAGTAGTGAATCGAGTCTCCTGAGCGAAATGCGCGCACTGGGAAGGCTTATCGGCGGTCTCGAACTCCACACAATCGCCTGTCGCGTTGATGATTTTCGGAAGGCCAGTGGTGTCGCTGACGCCGCACTGCTCTCCACCGGGCGCAGGGGGAGCAATGCATTCGCCGGTCAGCGGGTCGATACCGTCAGGACAAGCCGGGGGAGCTGGCGTATAGGTCTTATCGTTCTTGTCGTAAAGGGGGCCGCCAGGGAACGTCGAAAACTTGAAGCGACAGCGGAAATAGTCATTTTCCGGAACAAGCGTATAACCGCCTGATCGATAAGGGGAATTATTGAAAAGATAGGAGCAGGCCGCGTCGGGGGAGGACTTTGGCGTGCTCGGGTATGTTTCGGTGTACCAAGAAGCGGCAGACGCGACACCGGAGACCAACAGGAACAGGATTGACGATAAAAACCTGAACATGGATCACCACCCCTGAAACGCAAGGAAGGCAGCCCCGCCGCCGAAGATGAACAGGGTCAGGTACCAGACTTGATCCATAGCGAAGCCCTCAAATGAAAACGGGGGCAAAAGCCCCCGTGGTGCCCAGGGGCGCCGTTACTTGATCATGCCCAGCAGCTTGCGAGCGCCCATGCGGGCGACCAGAGCCAGGGCGATGACAGCAGCGATGCCACCGATGCCAGTGACGACGTCGGTAACGGATACAGCGGTAACGATTGCTTCCATGTTTGAAACCTCACTTGATCATCGAGAGAAGAACCCTGAAGCACTTGCCGGCAAACCAGCAGGTACCCAGGATCACGAATCCAGCCGAGAACGCGGCCGCCAACATGGCGGGGTCGAGGTGTTCAAGGCTGAACGGCTCAGGCACCGGGACCAATTCCCAGACACCAGAACACAAGGGAGCGCCATCCCCGGCGACGGTTACCGAACCGTCACAGCGGAGGACGCCGGAACTCATTTGCAGGCCTCGCGTATAGCGCTGGTGAAGGATTCATCGAGCAGCGGAATAAGCTCGACAACCTGCCAAGACCAGATGAGCCACGAGGTAATAGCGCCGATCAGGAACGGGATGGACCAGTGCCAGAGCAACGCAACGAAGTAGCGAGGACGGAACGTCATAGGGCAGCCGCCAGGGCGAAATCAGCGAAGGCCCACACGTAGCCGGAGACCAGACCCACGGCGAACATCGAGAGATAACGGAACATGGCGGCGCCCTCCCCTTAGCTGGCCGCTGCGGCGGCAGGCTTGGCCTGCTGCTGGGGAGCGGACGGAGCTACAGCAGCAGGTCGCTCGCGGGCAACTTCCTGGAGGCGCAGCGGGATGCCGGCGAGGCTGTAACGAATACGGGACTTGCCGTTGTATTCGTCGATTTCGTCGGAGAAAGGCGCGTAGACCTCGGAGCCTTCCAGGGCGCGATAGGCGTTATGGAGACCGTCCTTGAACTGCTGGCCGGCGACCATGAATTTGTGCAGGTGGACCTGATCGAAACCGTCGCGATCCTGGCTGATGGACTCGATACCAACGAGCGCCCAGGGCTTTTGCTCGCTGCCCTTGGTGACGACACCTTTGACGAAGCCGCGCAGAATTTTCATTGGGGGTTTTCCTCTTGCGTAGTGGATCGGTCACCACAGAACGGGGCGCCGGTAAAGGACTCCTCGGTGACGAGGCGACCGTATTTCTCGAACGAATCGACCATCGACCAGTAAGCGCTATCGTCCTGCTGGGCGGTGAGCTTGGGGCGCGGGGCTGGAGGGCCTACGAGCACCGGAAAGCGCTCGCGCAGGGCCGGCCAGTCGGGCTCGGCGTAGTTACCAGGACGCATGGCGCGCTCAAGCTCCAGGCGGCGGCGCTGGCTGGCGGAAAGGCTCATTCCCTGATGGGATACACGTTTCATGCGGGCACCAGCGGGGCGAGTAGCCAAGTGAAGCCGGAAACACAGGCGAGCAACAAAATGGCCACAGACAAGGCGAACAGGACTTCTGTTATGTCGCTCATGCGGCCACCAGTTGCAGATGGCGCGGCACGACCGCATGGCGGTAAAACGCAGGAACCTGATGGTCGAAGGTGACCTCAACCTCGCGCACGTTGCGGGTGAACGTGAACACCGTCCCATGGCGGGTCTGGTCGTAGGGCACCTTGATGTCGATATTCAGCCGACGAAGCCGGGCGCGATGCTCCTGAACAGCCGACTTGTTAAAGTCGAAAGTCTGGCCGGCGCGCCAGAGCGACACGTACTGCGACGTGGTGTAAGCCGCTTTGGTGTTTTTGCAGATGCCTTCGGCAACCAGCTGTTGCGCGATGGTCAGTTCGTCGTAGTTGGTCACTTCCAATCGGTTGCCGACCATGAGGAACCCCTTGTGGATTTCCACTAGCTTGGTTTCGTCAAAGAGGCCCCAGAAGCTGAGGCCCTCCCGTTTCAAGAACTCTGATCGACACTTGATTTCGGAGCGCACCATGCCGACAGAGGCGCACCAGTCGCGCAGGTCCCGGACGTACCGGTATTCGTCAGAGTCTTCGCCGTAAGAGCGCTTCACCTTGGGCAAGAGGTGAGCATCGAGCTCGGCGGCTTTCGCGTAGTTGCCCGGGTAGACCAAGCGGCCGGCCTTCTCGCCGCCCTTGGGAGTCCAGACGCAGGTATTGCCGTCCGGGTAGAGATACGCAATCGAGTTGCGGTAGCGCTGGCTGGAAATGGCGCGCATATACGCCCTTTCGTTGCCCTGCCCTACGTAGAAATTCGAGGTCAGGTCGAGGCGCTGGAGAACGGCGCCATTGGCAATGGCCGAACCGTCCTGCAAACGCTGGACGCTGGTGCATCGTGTCAGCGGCGGCAATCCATACTCAGCAAGCAGCGCGTTGATGACGCGGAAACAGCCGTCGAGGCTGTCGATGCCGAACACGTTATCCAGGCGGTTGATCCGGGACGGGTTGCCGTCGACTGTGATTCGGCGGCCGCAAACATGAATGCGAAACGTGGTGCAGTAGCTCCCTTCGGCGAAAAAGGCGGGAACGGACGTCGAAAGGAGGGCCTCAGTCTCAGCGTCAAAGCGTCGGGTAATGACATCGCCGACCTGAGGGAGGTCGTAGTCATAGTCCTGAAAGGCCTTGATCCAATCGAAGAACATTCCGTTTCTCAACTTCTAAGAAATTAGATTCCGAGCGGAAATTAGTTTCTGAGAATCTCATTGTCAAGGGCCTTAGAAAATAAGCCTAAAATCCGATACCAGAAAATTGACGGGAGACTGGCAGTGCCGACCAAGCACATCGACGACGAAACCTGGCGGAAGGTGGAGCAGGCAGCCGTGAAAGCGACCATCGCAACCAAGCGATCAGTGAAAGAAACGCAGATGCTGCGTTGGCTGATCCTCAAGGGTCTGGAGGAGATCAACGAGGACGACTTTCAGCGACTGGTCAAGGGGAAGGACTGATGAAATGGGCCCTGCTGCTGTGGGCAACAGGGGGCGATATGGCGCCCCTGGAGATCGGTCTATTCCCGTCCGAGCAGGAATGCAGGAAGGCAGGAATGCTGATCCAGCTGGTGGCAGGAAAGGCAAAAAATCCCGATGAGAAAGAGGCCCTGAATCAAATGCTTCTGTCGGGGCTGGAAAGCAAGTGCGAGATGAAATAACCCCGGGATTCCGGGGCAAAGTGGGGGTGTTACAGCACCCCCACCCCTCAGCCGGCGTCGCCAGGGGTGCCGCAAACGTCGTAGGGCGCTGCCCTACAACCCGCTCTCGCCGCCGAGGGCTCGGGAGCAGGGAGGGAAAAGCGCCCTCCCTACTCACGAGCAGAGGCTGTTCCTGGTCGAGGGAAGTTCAAGTGTTCGCTTCGCCCGGCGCTCCGTTCTGCGGGCGGTGAAGCGCTGCCCGCCGAGCCGGTGCGGCGGCACTTGACCAGGCGAGCGAGGCGCGCGAATTGACGTTACGGAATGGCGTAACAGATATTCCGACGAGCGGTCGAATTATCGTTACGTAACGATAGCCTATTTATCGTTACGTAACTATAATTACTCCATAGCGAAACGCACTGGAGCTGAGATCATGATCGACCACCTGGACAAGCAAACCCAATCCCTCCCCCTGGAGCCGAAGCGCGGGCGCGGCCGTCCAGCTACCGGGCAGGCACTCAGCAATGCCGAGCGTCAACGCCTCTACCGCGAGCGCCAAAAAGCGCAACGTAACGAAAAACCGGACAGCCACAAGGCGCCCTATGAAGAAGTGGTAGCGATTGCCCAGGAGCTAGGCGAGCGCTGCAAAAAAGCAGAGGCCGAAGTAGAGCGATGGAAGAAGCTGGCAAGAGCAGCTGAGCGAGCCAGGCAGGTAGTGGCAGAAGAGTTAGCGCAACGTAACGATAATGAGCTGATGAAGCGCGTAGAGCTGGCCGAGGCCCGCGCCGACGCAATGGGCAACGAGCTGGCCATCGTCAAAGCGCAGCTCAGTAATCCACGCAAGAAACGCCACAGGGACGACCCGCCAGTAGATATCAGAGAATGGGCGATTCAGCGTCAGTCGCCGAAGGGGCAGTGGCGAACGGTCGCGAAATACGATACCGCCGCAGAGGCCAATATAGCGTTGGCAGATCAGGCAGGGGCGATGGGGCATCTGTACAGGGTCAAAGCTCCAAAATAGCCCGGCAGGCGTCCTGCAGGGCTGATACTCGGGCGTCCAGGGCGGCGCCCTCCTCGTCCATCTGCGCTAACCGGCGGCGCAGCTGGCGAACATCACCGACAAGCCGGCCATAGTCCTCAAGCACATGCGCGACAGCGCCCAGATCGTCACGACCTGGAGCGTAGAGGCGTGCGTTACGTAACAGATATTCAGGAAGGTCGAGGACTGGCATCGCATAATGGACGTTACATTCAATCGCGCCGGGAGCTTACCAGCATTGTCCCGACGCGATTAAACGTAACGTCACGGATATTATGCGAAGCCTTGGTTGTGCGGGAGTGGGTCGCCCTGGGAGCTTTTGGGCGATCAAAGCTGGTGTGGAGCTGGGTTCGTCAGTTGTTGGCCGGAACTGCTGCTGTCGGTCGCTCCGCTCGCGACAGTAGCAGTTCGGCCAACAAGCTTGCGGGAGTCGCTTGCCCAGTGCGTGGAATCACCCCGACCGCTCCAGGGCGTGGCCCGCATGCCGTCCACCTGGCAATGCCAATTCACGCCATCAGGGAACGCCTCGCACTCAGTCGAGACCACGTAGCGCAGGCCGTGAATCTCAGAGTGCAGAATCACCAGATCGGGCATCGTACCGCGCTTGCCCTCGGCCTGAACGCCGTTGTAGCCACCAACCGAAGACCAACCAGCCTGACCAGCATCACCCTTTTCGCCGCGGCGGATGTAGCCGGCGACACGCCAGATGATCGAATCGACCGGGCCGGCCGGAACGACCTCGACAGGCACCGATACTGCCTGAGCAGGCGAGGAGCTGGAGCCAGGCGGCGGCGGGTTCACGTTACCGACAATCGCAGGTGCCGGAGCCGATTGCTCGGCCCCCTCTTCGACCAGACCAAAGCCAGACGTGAAGAAGCCCACCAGCCACCAGAGCAGCAAAGGAATCAGCAGCACAGGCGCGACAAACGAGGCTATCAACCAGGGCGACCGCCAGACGTTGGCACGCTTGTCGGCCCGCTTTTCATTGCCAACGTCGCCCGTTTTGCTCTTGGTCGAAGACGAGTAGTAGGCGTAGTAAGCAGGGTCGTATTTATCGAAGATCGAACGAATAAACTGCGACTTCGGCGGCTTCTGCCCGGTTACACAACCCTCATAGATATCGACTCGAAACCGGTTGTCAGCGCCCACAGCATCGAGCTTCTGGCTGCGATAGGTCTTATCGACCTTGCCCCGAGCGAAGGCAGCGATATCCGCCAAATCCTGAGTAACCAGCACCACGCGCGTCGTGTTGCCGTTCTCATCCACGTTATGGCCGTGTTCTGCGAGAAACTCCTTATCCTTGAACGGAAACACGTTGGCTTTCATGCCGGACGGCCAGCGGCGCCAGAGTTCGTCCAGCGCAACAACCGCGCCGGCCGGAAACAGGTCAGCCAGATCGGGCGAACTAAACCAGTCCTTAGCCAGCTGGTGAATCTGACCGGGAAACTCGTCGTGCGCCTTCTGCGTCATCGGAATATTCGTGTAGACGTGCCGACCTTCCCGGAGGCTAGGAAGGATCACGTTTTTTACCACGCTGTAGCTTTTGCCACTGCGCGGGTTGCCAGTGTATGCATCGATAGCCATAGGTCACCCGATCAGCGGAATGCGGCGGATCAAAAAGCGGATACCGTAGGCCGCGAGAACCATTGCGACCCCTTCACCAAACGCGAATTTCTGCGCGAAGAACAACACGTTGCCCGACAGCGAGCCGAACGCCGATTGCGCCTGATAGACGAAATCAGGCACCGGGATAGCAGCGATGACAGCCGCCAACCCCTCAAGAATTTGCGCCCATATCGTCTGGAACAGCCACGCGAAGAAGTCTTTCAGCCACTCCAACACCTTGTTGATCATTTCGGCCATGTCGTCACCTATGCGCTCATCAGGACGCGGACGGCAGCGAGTGCCCAGACCGCGAGGAAGACGTAGTAAAGATCGTTGAGCCAGTTAGAGTTCTGACAGATGTAATCCAGGGATATAGTCCCAATCGCGGTGCTGGTGCTGCCCATGTTGCAGGAGCCGCTACCGCTTACGCCGATGCCGCTGATGGCGGTCATGATCGGAGAGCCCTCGACAGCCGAAACGAAGTTTTCAACCGATTCGCCATAGCCTGGAACGTCATCGAGCTCAGGACCGGCCACCTCGCCGCCCTCATCTTCATCGCAGTCAACGATGCAAGTCCCCTCCCCGTCGCCGTCACCGTCCCCTGACTTGCCGGTGCCGCATTTGGCACCAGTGCAATCGGTGCTACTGGAGACCGTGTTGCCGTTGCCGTCCTTGATGGTCACGTTTGTCGTTTTTGTCGTGACTGACTGGCAGGCGTTGACGCCGGTACAGTTCACATCGGTGCGGACGTCTGTTTTCGTTACGGTGGTAGTTCCGTCCGGGTTCGCCTTTGTCTGCACAGTCGTGTCGATTTTGGCGCCAGTGGAAGTAGGCTTTTTGGCGGTGATGCACTGCCACTCACCGTTGACGCTACCGCAATCGGTCGACTCGCCAGGGACGCCTCGGTAGTCCAGGGAGCTGCAAGACACCATGCCCTCACCGTCCGCGTAGTAGCTGCACGGCTCGCTTTCCGTGATGACAGGCTCATCCGGGAGAGCGCAGTCGTCACCGGGAGCGCAGACGTCCGGAACAGTGGGCGAAGTGTTGAATTGCGGAGAATCACCCTCAGCGACCTCGCCGGAAAAGTTGACCGCAACGCGACAGCGCTGGGCCGGCGGGCCAAGAGTGATAGTGCCAGTTGCGCGAGTCGCCGGGGCCTTGCAGTTGGTCACATCAAGAACGGTGGCAACACAGCCCTGTTCTATGACCGGAGGCGGCGGAATCGGATTGCCGTCACCGTCGAAGTTGACGTACGTAGTAGTGAATCGAGTCTCCTGAGCGAAATGCGCGCACTGGGAAGGCTTATCGGCGGTCTCGAACTCCACACAATCGCCTGTCGCGTTGATGATTTTCGGAAGGCCAGTGGTGTCGCTGACGCCGCACTGCTCTCCACCGGGCGCAGGGGGAGCAATGCATTCGCCGGTCAGCGGGTCGATACCGTCAGGACAAGCCGGGGGAGCTGGCGTATAGGTCTTATCGTTCTTGTCGTAAAGGGGGCCGCCAGGGAACGTCGAAAACTTGAAGCGACAGCGGAAATAGTCATTTTCCGGAACAAGCGTATAACCGCCTGATCGATAAGGGGAATTATTGAAAAGATAGGAGCAGGCCGCGTCGGGGGAGGACTTTGGCGTGCTCGGGTATGTTTCGGTGTACCAAGAAGCGGCAGACGCGACACCGGAGACCAACAGGAACAGGATTGACGATAAAAACCTGAACATGGATCACCACCCCTGAAACGCAAGGAAGGCAGCCCCGCCGCCGAAGATGAACAGGGTCAGGTACCAGACTTGATCCATAGCGAAGCCCTCAAATGAAAACGGGGGCAAAAGCCCCCGTGGTGCCCAGGGGCGCCGTTACTTGATCATGCCCAGCAGCTTGCGAGCGCCCATGCGGGCGACCAGAGCCAGGGCGATGACAGCAGCGATGCCACCGATGCCAGTGACGACGTCGGTAACGGATACAGCGGTAACGATTGCTTCCATGTTTGAAACCTCACTTGATCATCGAGAGAAGAACCCTGAAGCACTTGCCGGCAAACCAGCAGGTACCCAGGATCACGAATCCAGCCGAGAACGCGGCCGCCAACATGGCGGGGTCGAGGTGTTCAAGGCTGAACGGCTCAGGCACCGGGACCAATTCCCAGACACCAGAACACAAGGGAGCGCCATCCCCGGCGACGGTTACCGAACCGTCACAGCGGAGGACGCCGGAACTCATTTGCAGGCCTCGCGTATAGCGCTGGTGAAGGATTCATCGAGCAGCGGAATAAGCTCGACAACCTGCCAAGACCAGATGAGCCACGAGGTAATAGCGCCGATCAGGAACGGGATGGACCAGTGCCAGAGCAACGCAACGAAGTAGCGAGGACGGAACGTCATAGGGCAGCCGCCAGGGCGAAATCAGCGAAGGCCCACACGTAGCCGGAGACCAGACCCACGGCGAACATCGAGAGATAACGGAACATGGCGGCGCCCTCCCCTTAGCTGGCCGCTGCGGCGGCAGGCTTGGCCTGCTGCTGGGGAGCGGACGGAGCTACAGCAGCAGGTCGCTCGCGGGCAACTTCCTGGAGGCGCAGCGGGATGCCGGCGAGGCTGTAACGAATACGGGACTTGCCGTTGTATTCGTCGATTTCGTCGGAGAAAGGCGCGTAGACCTCGGAGCCTTCCAGGGCGCGATAGGCGTTATGGAGACCGTCCTTGAACTGCTGGCCGGCGACCATGAATTTGTGCAGGTGGACCTGATCGAAACCGTCGCGATCCTGGCTGATGGACTCGATACCAACGAGCGCCCAGGGCTTTTGCTCGCTGCCCTTGGTGACGACACCTTTGACGAAGCCGCGCAGAATTTTCATTGGGGGTTTTCCTCTTGCGTAGTGGATCGGTCACCACAGAACGGGGCGCCGGTAAAGGACTCCTCGGTGACGAGGCGACCGTATTTCTCGAACGAATCGACCATCGACCAGTAAGCGCTATCGTCCTGCTGGGCGGTGAGCTTGGGGCGCGGGGCTGGAGGGCCTACGAGCACCGGAAAGCGCTCGCGCAGGGCCGGCCAGTCGGGCTCGGCGTAGTTACCAGGACGCATGGCGCGCTCAAGCTCCAGGCGGCGGCGCTGGCTGGCGGAAAGGCTCATTCCCTGATGGGATACACGTTTCATGCGGGCACCAGCGGGGCGAGTAGCCAAGTGAAGCCGGAAACACAGGCGAGCAACAAAATGGCCACAGACAAGGCGAACAGGACTTCTGTTATGTCGCTCATGCGGCCACCAGTTGCAGATGGCGCGGCACGACCGCATGGCGGTAAAACGCAGGAACCTGATGGTCGAAGGTGACCTCAACCTCGCGCACGTTGCGGGTGAACGTGAACACCGTCCCATGGCGGGTCTGGTCGTAGGGCACCTTGATGTCGATATTCAGCCGACGAAGCCGGGCGCGATGCTCCTGAACAGCCGACTTGTTAAAGTCGAAAGTCTGGCCGGCGCGCCAGAGCGACACGTACTGCGACGTGGTGTAAGCCGCTTTGGTGTTTTTGCAGATGCCTTCGGCAACCAGCTGTTGCGCGATGGTCAGTTCGTCGTAGTTGGTCACTTCCAATCGGTTGCCGACCATGAGGAACCCCTTGTGGATTTCCACTAGCTTGGTTTCGTCAAAGAGGCCCCAGAAGCTGAGGCCCTCCCGTTTCAAGAACTCTGATCGACACTTGATTTCGGAGCGCACCATGCCGACAGAGGCGCACCAGTCGCGCAGGTCCCGGACGTACCGGTATTCGTCAGAGTCTTCGCCGTAAGAGCGCTTCACCTTGGGCAAGAGGTGAGCATCGAGCTCGGCGGCTTTCGCGTAGTTGCCCGGGTAGACCAAGCGGCCGGCCTTCTCGCCGCCCTTGGGAGTCCAGACGCAGGTATTGCCGTCCGGGTAGAGATACGCAATCGAGTTGCGGTAGCGCTGGCTGGAAATGGCGCGCATATACGCCCTTTCGTTGCCCTGCCCTACGTAGAAATTCGAGGTCAGGTCGAGGCGCTGGAGAACGGCGCCATTGGCAATGGCCGAACCGTCCTGCAAACGCTGGACGCTGGTGCATCGTGTCAGCGGCGGCAATCCATACTCAGCAAGCAGCGCGTTGATGACGCGGAAACAGCCGTCGAGGCTGTCGATGCCGAACACGTTATCCAGGCGGTTGATCCGGGACGGGTTGCCGTCGACTGTGATTCGGCGGCCGCAAACATGAATGCGAAACGTGGTGCAGTAGCTCCCTTCGGCGAAAAAGGCGGGAACGGACGTCGAAAGGAGGGCCTCAGTCTCAGCGTCAAAGCGTCGGGTAATGACATCGCCGACCTGAGGGAGGTCGTAGTCATAGTCCTGAAAGGCCTTGATCCAATCGAAGAACATTCCGTTTCTCAACTTCTAAGAAATTAGATTCCGAGCGGAAATTAGTTTCTGAGAATCTCATTGTCAAGGGCCTTAGAAAATAAGCCTAAAATCCGATACCAGAAAATTGACGGGAGACTGGCAGTGCCGACCAAGCACATCGACGACGAAACCTGGCGGAAGGTGGAGCAGGCAGCCGTGAAAGCGACCATCGCAACCAAGCGATCAGTGAAAGAAACGCAGATGCTGCGTTGGCTGATCCTCAAGGGTCTGGAGGAGATCAACGAGGACGACTTTCAGCGACTGGTCAAGGGGAAGGACTGATGAAATGGGCCCTGCTGCTGTGGGCAACAGGGGGCGATATGGCGCCCCTGGAGATCGGTCTATTCCCGTCCGAGCAGGAATGCAGGAAGGCAGGAATGCTGATCCAGCTGGTGGCAGGAAAGGCAAAAAATCCCGATGAGAAAGAGGCCCTGAATCAAATGCTTCTGTCGGGGCTGGAAAGCAAGTGCGAGATGAAATAACCCCGGGATTCCGGGGCAAAGTGGGGGTGTTACAGCACCCCCACCCCTCAGCCGGCGTCGCCAGGGGTGCCGCAAACGTCGTAGGGCGCTGCCCTACAACCCGCTCTCGCCGCCGAGGGCTCGGGAGCAGGGAGGGAAAAGCGCCCTCCCTACTCACGAGCAGAGGCTGTTCCTGGTCGAGGGAAGTTCAAGTGTTCGCTTCGCCCGGCGCTCCGTTCTGCGGGCGGTGAAGCGCTGCCCGCCGAGCCGGTGCGGCGGCACTTGACCAGGCGAGCGAGGCGCGCGAATTGACGTTACGGAATGGCGTAACAGATATTCCGACGAGCGGTCGAATTATCGTTACGTAACGATAGCCTATTTATCGTTACGTAACTATAATTACTCCATAGCGAAACGCACTGGAGCTGAGATCATGATCGACCACCTGGACAAGCAAACCCAATCCCTCCCCCTGGAGCCGAAGCGCGGGCGCGGCCGTCCAGCTACCGGGCAGGCACTCAGCAATGCCGAGCGTCAACGCCTCTACCGCGAGCGCCAAAAAGCGCAACGTAACGAAAAACCGGACAGCCACAAGGCGCCCTATGAAGAAGTGGTAGCGATTGCCCAGGAGCTAGGCGAGCGCTGCAAAAAAGCAGAGGCCGAAGTAGAGCGATGGAAGAAGCTGGCAAGAGCAGCTGAGCGAGCCAGGCAGGTAGTGGCAGAAGAGTTAGCGCAACGTAACGATAATGAGCTGATGAAGCGCGTAGAGCTGGCCGAGGCCCGCGCCGACGCAATGGGCAACGAGCTGGCCATCGTCAAAGCGCAGCTCAGTAATCCACGCAAGAAACGCCACAGGGACGACCCGCCAGTAGATATCAGAGAATGGGCGATTCAGCGTCAGTCGCCGAAGGGGCAGTGGCGAACGGTCGCGAAATACGATACCGCCGCAGAGGCCAATATAGCGTTGGCAGATCAGGCAGGGGCGATGGGGCATCTGTACAGGGTCAAAGCTCCAAAATAGCCCGGCAGGCGTCCTGCAGGGCTGATACTCGGGCGTCCAGGGCGGCGCCCTCCTCGTCCATCTGCGCTAACCGGCGGCGCAGCTGGCGAACATCACCGACAAGCCGGCCATAGTCCTCAAGCACATGCGCGACAGCGCCCAGATCGTCACGACCTGGAGCGTAGAGGCGTGCGTTACGTAACAGATATTCAGGAAGGTCGAGGACTGGCATCGCATAATGGACGTTACATTCAATCGCGCCGGGAGCTTACCAGCATTGTCCCGACGCGATTAAACGTAACGTCACGGATATTATGCGAACCTTAACATAAGCCGTTATGTACGAAGGGATGCACATTAAAAAAGCCGCACTGGAAACCCAGGCGGCTGCTAAGTCTTAACCAAGGAGATGAAGCGCAGTCAGCGAGCCGCGCCGAACGCGCGGCTCATGGAATCTTCATCGCGTGCAGGCTAGCGCCGTTCGTCCCGTTCGGCTTATCGAAGCAATCGATAGTGATCATCGATCAGCGTCAATGGTCCGCTCGCCAGCCCGGTGATAACTCTTAGCGGCCCCTCTGGGCCGGGCCTGACCTCGCTGTCAGGCCTGCTCGCATAAAACACCGACACCGGGAGCCCCCATGTACAACAAGCACTGTCTCGCGCTGGCATGCAGCCTCGCGCTCGGCACGCCGTTGGCTCATGCCAGCAGCCAGGCACAATCGAACGGCTTCGTCGAAGATGCCAGCCTCGATCTGCTGCTGCGCAACGCCTACTTCAACCGCGACTACAAGGACCGTACCAACGACGCCAAGTCCTGGGGCCAGGGTTTCATCGCCACCTTCGAGTCGGGATTCACCCAGGGCACCGTCGGGGTCGGCGTCGATGCCTTCGGCCTGCTGGGGGTGAAACTCGACAGCGGCCGCGGGCGCAACTACCGCGCCTTCTTCGACACCGACAGCGAGGGCCGCCCGGTCGACGAGCTGTCTCAGGCCGGCGCCGCGGTCAAGCTGCGCCTGTCCGATACCGTGATCAAGTACGGCAACCAGTTCCCGTCCCTGCCCGTGCTGGCCCATGACGACAGCCGCCTGCTGCCGCAGTCCTTCACCGGCACCCTGGTCACCAGCAACGAGATCGAGGGCCTGGAACTCAATGCCGGCCGCTTCACCGCCGACAGCCCGATGGGCGATCCGGCGCGCGATCCCAATCGTCTCAAGAGCATCGACGTGCTCGGCGGCAGCTACGCGGTCAGCGACGATCTGAGCCTGGCGCTGTACCACTCCGACATCGAGGACCTGTACAAGCGCTATTACGCCAACCTCAACTACAACCTGGCGCTGACCGCCGAGCAGGCGCTGAATTTCGACTTCAACCTCTACCGCACCAAGTACGACGACGGCTCTACCGCCGCGCTGGATTTCGGCGGCGACGGCCAGGGCGATCGCAACAGCATCTGGAGCCTGGCGGCCAAGTACAGCGTCGGCGCCCACGCCTTCATCCTCGCCCATCAGCGCAACAGCGGCGATGCCGGTTTCGCCTACGACTACGGCGACGGTGGCGCGAGCATCTACCTGGCCAACTCCTACTACTCGGACTTCAACCGCAAGGACGAGCGCTCCTGGCAGGCCAGCTACGAGCTGGATTTCAGCGACTATGGTGTTCCGGGGTTGCGCTACAAGCTCGCCTACGTACGCGGCGACAATATCGACACCGGCGTCGACAACGAGGGCACCGAGCGCGAGCTGTTCAACCAGGTCAGCTACACCGTGCAGAGCGGTGCGGCCAAGGACCTGTCGCTGCGCCTGCGCAATTCCATCTACCGCTCCAGCACCGATGTCGGTCCGGATCTCAACGAGATTCGCGCCTTCGTCGAGTACCCGCTGAACATTCTCTGAGCAGCGCCCTGCCCCGGCCTTGATGGGCCGGGGCAGGGAATGCGAAGAGGAAGACGCGGCCTAGCGCTGGCCGCTGATCTGGCGAAAGGCGTTGAGCAGGGCCTGGCTCAGGTCGACCGAGGAAAACTTGGTGAGCACCGCGTTGGCGCCCACCGACCTGGCTTTCTCGGTGTTCATGGTGCTGTCCAGCGAGGTGTGCAGCAGCACGTAGGTGTCGGCGATGTCGGCACTGCGGCGGATTTCCCGCACCAGGTTGTAGCCGTCCATCTCCGGCATCTCGATGTCCGAAACCAGCAGCTCGAACGGCATGCCGGCCTGGCGATACTCCTGCAGCTTTTGCAGCGCGGCCTGGGCGCTGCGCACCGCGGTGCAGTCCAGGCCCAGCTGCCGCAGGACATTGACCGTCTGCTGCAGGGCCACCTGGGAGTCGTCGACTATCAGTACGCGGCGGCCCTGCAACAGCTGGCCGTCGTCGCCTTCGAGCAATTGCCCCACCGGCGCATCGTCCAGCGCCGGGGCGATGTCGTGCAACACCTTCTCGATATCGAGGATCTGCACGATGGCGCCATCGATCTGGGTCACCCCGGTGATGAAGGCGCGACTGCCGGAGGCGGCAGGTGGCGGCCGTACGTCGCGGGTCGAGCATTGCACGATGCGCTCGACGCTCTTGACGTGCAGACCCTGGCGCGAGCGACTCAACTCGGTGACGATCAGACAGCCCTCGTCCTCGCTGGAGCCGCCGCGTTCGCCGATGGCGCGAGCCAGGTCGATCACCGTCAACGCCGAGCCGCGCAAGGTGGCGATGCCGCGCACGTTGGGATGGCGGTTGGGCAGCTTGGTCAGCGGCGGACAGGGGATGATCTCGTTGACCTTGAGCAGGTTGATGCCCAGCAGCCTGCCGCTGTGCAGGCGGAACAACAGCAGCGACAGGGCATCGCCGGTGACGAGGGTCATGAAGGGATCCTTGGACTGAAAACCTGCAGGTTATAGCGGCCGAACGGCCGCGGACTTTAATCCGCGGCCAGTTCCAAGGCCACCCGCCCACGATTCGGACAGGTTTCCATATAGTGGTGTGCCGCGACGAAATCCTCGAAGGCGAACACCTTGTCGATCACCGGCGTAAGCAAACGGTCGGCGGTCATCTGGTTGATGTGCTGCAGCGCGCGCTGCACCGCCTCGGCGTTGGGCTCGATGCCCAGCTCCGGGTGGCCGGTGAAATCCAGCACGCAGTGCCGGTAGAACTGCAGGTGCTTCTTGAACGCGGCGCAGGCCGGAAACGCGGTGTCGTTGCCACCGTTGACCCCGTAGAGGATCAGCTTGCCGCGCGGCGCGGCGATGTCGCCGAGCAGCTTCATCTGCGGCCCGGCGCACTGGTCGAGGATGACCTCGACGCCCTTGCCTTCGGTGTAGCGCTCGATTTCCAGCACCAGGTCCTGTTCCTCGGTGACCACCACCTTGTCGGCGCCCAGGCCGCGCAGGAACTCGCGGTCGTCGGCCGAGCCGGTGGCGGCGATGACCTTGGCGCCGAGCGCCTTGGCCAGCTGCACGGTCTGCGGCGCCATGCAGTGACTGGCCTCGGTGATCAGCACGTGCTGGCCGGGTTTGAGCTGGGCCAGGTCGACCAGGGCGAAATAGCCGAACAGCAGTGCGGTGTAATGCACGCTGGCAGCCACCGGGCTGAGCACCTCGGGATAACGGGTCAGTGCGTAGCGCGGCATCAGCACCAGATCGCCCCAGGTCGGGTAGCGATTCGGCGTGCTGGCGGGGAAACCGGCCACGGCGGTGCCGAGCGGAAAGTCGTCGACGCCCTCGCCCACTGCAGCCACCGTACCGGCCAGTTCGAAGCCCATGCCGGCCGGCAACTGCGCCTGCTCGGCAGCCAGATTCTGCCGCCACAGCACGTCCTTCCAGCCCAGGCCCACGGCCTGCACGCGCACCAGCACCTCGCCGGGGCCCGGCACAGGAGTGGGTACTTCCTCGTACTGGAGTACCTCGGCATCGCCGAATTTATGGAAACGGATCATGCGGGACATCGCTATACCTCGAGCTCCGATCACGGATTAACACTTCAATGCCTGTGGACTCTATCCGCAGATCGCCGCTGGCACCACCCGCCGGCATCGATAGTGCACATGCCTGGCAGTGATTCAACAGCGTGCCGGGCACCTTTCAATCTCGCCCGTACTGCCCGTACTATTGCGCGGCAAGGCTCTCATTTGCCACGCCGTGCTGACAAGGCCCGGTCTCTCGGATGGTAACCGGATGAACCGCAACGACCTGCGCCGCCTCGACCTCAACCTGCTGATCGTCTTCGAGACGCTGATGCACGAGCGCAGCGTGACCCGCGCCGCGGAAAAGCTGTTCCTCGGCCAGCCGGCGATCAGCGCCGCCCTCGCCCGCCTGCGCAGCCTGTTCGACGACCCCCTGTTCGTGCGTACCGGGCGCAGCATGGAGCCGACCCCGCGCGCCCAGGAAATCTTCGCCCTGCTCGCCCCGGCACTGGACTCGATCTCCACCGCGGTCAGCCGCGCCGCCGACTTCGACCCGGCCACCAGCAAGGCGGTGTTTCGCGTCGGCCTGTCCGACGACGTCGAATTCGCCCTGCTGCCGGCCCTGCTCCGCCGTCTGCGCGCCGAGGCACCGGGCGTGGTGCTGGTGGTGCGGCGCACCAACTACCTGCTGATGCCGGGCCTGCTGGCCTCCGGCGAAATATCCGTAGGCGTCGCCTACACCGAGGAGCTGCCGGCCAACGCCAAGCGCAAGGTGCTGCGCCGCAGCAAGGCGCGCCTGCTGCGCGCCGACGCCGTGCCCGGTGCGCTGAGCCTGGACGACTACTGCGCCAGGCCGCATGCGCTGGTGTCGTTCGCCGGCGACCTCACTGGCTTCATCGACGAGGAACTGGAGAGGATCGGCCGCAAGCGCCATGTGGTGCTGGCCGTGCCGCAGTTCAACGGCCTAGGCACGCTGCTCGCCGGCACCGACATAGTCGCCAGCGTGCCGGACTACACCGCCGCCGTGCTCACCGCCGCCGGTGGCCTGCGCGCCGAGGAGCTGCCGCTGCAGACCCAGTCCTTCGAGCTGCACATGGCCTGGCGCGGTGCCCAGGACAACGACCCGGCCGAGCGCTGGCTGCGCTCGCGCATCCAGATGTTCTGCGGCGATCCGGACAGCCTGTAGCCGCCAGGCGAAAAGGCACCGATAACGGGCGCCGCAACGCCTTCGCGCACCATCATCGAGCCTCGACGATAGAGCGCTGCCAATCATCATTACCGCTGATATTCAACTTCGCGGCATTCGATTCGTCGTCGGCCAGCCCTCGCAGCAGACTCCGCCCATTCACAAATCCGACTGGCGGAGTCACTCATGGAACAGCCCCATAAGAACATCTGGATTTTTCCCCTGGCGCTCGCCGCCACCCTGGTGCTCAGCGCCTGCGGTCAGGCGCCGGACGCCATGCAGCAGCTGCCGGCGCCCAAGGTCAGTGTGGCCGAGGTGATCGAGCAGCCGATCAACGAGTGGGACGAGTTCACCGGCCGCCTCGAGGCACCGCAGTCGGTCGAGGTGCGCCCGCGGGTGTCCGGCTATATCGACAAGGTGGCCTTCGCCGAAGGCGGCCTGGTGAAGAAAGGCGACCTGCTGTTTCAGATCGACCCGCGTCCCTTCCAGGCCGAGGTCAAGCGCCTCGAAGCCCAGCTGCAGCAAGCCCGCGCCAACCTGACCCGAGCCAACAGCGAAGCCCGTCGCGGCGAACGTCTGCGCCAGAGCAACGCCATCTCCGCCGAACTGGCCGACGCCCGCGCCAGCGCCGCCGCCGAGGCCCAGGCCCAGGTCGCGGCGATCCAGGCGGAGCTGGACAACGCCCGCCTCAACCTCGATTTCACCCGCATCACCGCGCCCATCGACGGCCGCGTCAGCCGCGCCGAGATCACCGAAGGCAACCTGGTCGGTGCCGGCGAGAGCCTGCTGACTTCGGTGGTCTCCACCGACAAGGTCTACGCCTACTTCGACGCCGACGAGCGAGTGTTCCTCAAGTACCTCGAGCTGGCCCGCCAGGCCGGCGGCGACGCCCGCGGCGCCAGCCCGGTGTACCTCGGTCTGTCCAGCGAAGACGGTCATCCGCACCTGGGCCAGCTGGACTTTCTCGACAACCAGGTCAACCCGCGCACCGGCACCATCCGCGGTCGTGCGGTGTTCGACAACGCCGATGGCCGCTTCACCCCGGGCCTCTACGCCCGGCTGAAACTGGTCGGCAGTGCGGCCTACCCCGCCGCGCTGATCAAGGACGAGGCGGTCGGCACCGACCTGGGCAAGAAGTTCGTCCTGGTGCTCGGCGAGGACAACGCCGTGGCCTACCGCGCCATCGAGCTGGGGCCGAAGCTGGAGGGCCTGCGCATCGTCCGCAGCGGCCTGGCCAAGGGCGAGAAGATAGTGGTCAACGGCCTGCAGCGGGCCATGCCTGGCGCCACCGTCGATCCTCAGGCGGTGCCCATGGCCGATCCCGCGACCCTGGCCCAGCTGGCGCAGATGCGCCAGGCCGTGGATGGCACTCAGGCCCCGCGCCTGGCCAGCAAGAGCAACGCCGCCGGTACGCCGCGCAGCTGATAACGCCTTGGTGCGCGCAGCGCTCCCTGCATAGGGGGCGCATGGCGCACCCGTGCCCGAGGACAGTCCCATGAATTTCTCGCAATTCTTCGTGCTGCGGCCGATCTTCGCCGCGGTGCTGTCGCTGATCATCCTGATCGGCGGCGCCATCTCGCTGTTCCAGCTGCCGATCAGCGAATACCCGGAAGTGGTGCCGCCTACCGTGGTGGTGCGCGCCAACTTCCCCGGCGCCAACCCCAAGGTGATCGGCGAGACCGTCGCCTCGCCGCTGGAGCAGGCGATCACCGGCGTGGAAGGCATGCTCTACATGTCGTCGCAGTCCACCGCCGACGGCAAGCTGACCCTGACCATCACCTTCGCCCTCGGCACCGACCTGGACAATGCCCAGGTGCAGGTGCAGAACCGCGTGACCCGCACCATGCCGACCCTGCCCACCGAGGTGCAGCGCCTCGGCGTGACTGTCGACAAGGCCTCGCCCGACCTGACCATGGTGGTGCACCTGACCTCGCCGGACGACCGCTACGACATGCTCTACCTGTCCAACTACGCCGCGCTCAACGTCAAGGACGAGCTGGCGCGGCTGGACGGCGTCGGCGACGTGCAGCTGTTCGGCCTGGGCAACTATTCGCTGCGCGTGTGGCTCGACCCGAACAAGGTGGCCTCGCGGGGCCTCACCGCCACCGACGTGGTGAGCGCCATTCGCGAGCAGAACCGCCAGGTGGCGGCCGGCTCGCTCGGCGCGCCGCCCTCAGACGCCGGCAACAGCTTCCAGCTGTCGATCAACACCCAGGGCCGCCTGGTCGACGAGGAGGAGTTCGAGAACATCATCATCCGCGCCGGCGAAGACGGCGAAATCACCCGCCTCAAGGACATCGCCCGCATCGAACTGGGTTCCAGCCAGTACGCCCTGCGCTCGCTGCTCAATAATAAGCCGGCGGTAGCCATCCCGGTGTTCCAGCGCCCCGGTTCCAACGCCATCGAGATCTCCGATGCGGTGCGGGCACGCATGGCCGAGCTCAAGCAGAGTTTCCCCCAGGGCGTGGACTACGAGATCGTCTACGACCCGACCATCTTCGTGCGCGGCTCCATCGAGGCGGTGGTGCACACCCTGCTTGAGGCCATCGTGCTGGTGGTGCTGGTGGTGGTCCTGTTCCTGCAGACCTGGCGCGCCTCGATCATCCCGCTGGCCGCCGTGCCGGTGTCCTTGATCGGGACCTTCGCCGTGATGCACATGTTCGGCTTCTCGCTCAACGCCCTGTCGCTGTTCGGCCTGGTGCTGGCCATCGGCATCGTGGTGGACGACGCCATCGTCGTGGTGGAGAACGTCGAGCGCAATATCGGCCTGGGCAAGACGCCGGTAGAGGCGACCAAACAAGCCATGAAGGAAGTTACCGGGCCCATCGTCGCCACCGCCCTGGTGCTGTGCGCGGTGTTCGTGCCGACCGCCTTCATCTCCGGGCTGTCCGGGCAGTTCTACCAGCAGTTCGCGCTGACCATCGCCATCTCCACGGTGATCTCGGCGTTCAACTCGCTGACCCTGTCGCCGGCGCTGGCCGCCGCCCTGCTGAGGAGCCATGATGCGCCCAAGGACGGCTTCTCGCGCCTGCTCGACAAGCTGTTCGGCGCCTGGCTATTCACCCCCTTCAACCGCTTCTTCGACCGCGCCAGCCACGGCTATGTCGGCACCGTGCAGCGCGTACTGCGCACCAGCGGCGTGGCCATGTTCCTCTACGCCGGCCTGCTGGGGCTGGGCTACCTGGGCTTTTCGACGACGCCCACGGGCTTCGTGCCGCAGCAGGACAAGCAGTACCTGGTGGCCTTCGCCCAGTTGCCGGACGCCGCCACCCTGGACCGCACCGAAGCGGTGATCAAGCGCATGTCGGAGATAGCCGGCAAGCACCCGGGCGTGGAGAACACCGTGGCCTTCCCCGGTCTGTCGATCAACGGCTTCACCAACAGCCCCAACAGCGGCATCGTCTTCACCCCGCTCAAGCCGTTCGACGAGCGCAGTGACCCGTCGATGTCGGCCAACGCCATCGCCGCCGAGCTCAACGCCCAGTTCGCCGAAATCCAGGACGCCTACATCGCCATCTTCCCGCCGCCGCCCGTGCAGGGTCTCGGCACCATCGGTGGCTTCCGCCTGCAAATCCAGGACCGCGGCAGCCTGGGCTACGAGGAGCTGTACGCGCAGACCCAGAACATCCTGGGCAAGGCGCGCCAGTTGCCGGAGCTCAACCCCATGTCGGTGTTCACCAGCTACCAGGTCAACGTGCCGCAGATCGATGCCAACATCGACCGCGAGAAGGCCAAGACCCACGGCGTGGCCATCAGCGACATCTTCGACACCATGCAGGTGTATCTGGGCTCGCTGTACGCCAACGACTTCAACCGCTTCGGCCGCACCTACCAGGTCAACGTCCAGGCTGACCAGCAGTTCCGCCTGGAGCCGGAGCAGATCGGCCAGCTCAAGGTGCGCAACAACCGCGGGGAAATGGTGCCGCTGTCCACCTTCGTCAAGGTGGAGAACAGCGCCGGCCCCGACCGGGTGATGCACTACAACGGCTTCCTCACCGCCGAGATCAACGGCGCGGCGGCGCCCGGCTACAGCTCCGGCCAGGCCGAGGCGGCGATCGCCAAGCTGCTGAAAGAAGAACTGCCCAACGGCATGACCTTCGAGTGGACCGAGCTGACCTATCAGCAGATCCTCGCCGGCAACAGCGCGATCTTCATCTTCCCGCTCTGCGTGCTGCTGGTCTTCCTGGTGCTGGCCGCCCAGTACGAGAGCTGGAGCCTGCCGCTGGCGGTGATCCTGATCGTGCCGACGGTGCTGTTCTCCGCCATCACCGGGGTGATCCTGGCCGGCGGCGACAACAACATCTTCACCCAGATCGGCCTGATCGTACTGGTGGGCCTGGCGTGCAAGAACGCCATCCTCATCGTCGAGTTCGCCAAGGAGAAACAGGAGGAAGGCCTGGATCGCATCAGTGCGGTGCTGGAAGCCTGCCGCCTGCGTCTGCGGCCGATCCTGATGACCTCGATCGCCTTCATCATGGGCGTGGTACCGCTGGTGCTGTCCTCTGGCGCCGGCGCCGAGATGCGCCATGCCATGGGCGTGGCGGTATTTAGCGGGATGATCGGCGTGACCTTCTTCGGTCTGCTGCTGACCCCGGTGTTCTACGTGCTGATCCGCGCCTTCGTCGAGAAACGCCAGGCGCGCAAAGCCCAAGCCGCTGCCCACGAGGTGCACGCATGAAGCGCGTTGCCAATGCCCTGAAGATCAGCCTGCTGGCCCTGGCGGTCAGCGCCTGCGCGGTCGGCCCGGATTACCGCGCGCCGCAGACCGAACCGGCGCGCCTCGACGCGCTGGAGGCCGGCGACTACGACCGCACCCGTTTCGAGGCCGCCTGGTGGCAGCAGTTCGACGACCCGACGCTGAACCGCCTGGTGCAGCGCTCGCTGGCGGACAACCGCGAGCTGCGCGTGGCCTTCAGCCGCCTGCGCGCGGCGCGGGCGATCCGCGACGATGTCGCCAACGACCGCTTGCCCACCGTCACCAGCCGCGCCAGCGGCGAGTTCGGCAAGGCCCAGCAGCCGCCCACCAGCGAGCAGCGCATCCGTCAGGAACGCTACGACCTGGGCCTGGACATGGCCTGGGAACTCGACCTGTTCGGCCGCATCCAGCGCCAGCTGGAGGCCAGCGAAGCGCAGATCGAGGTGGCCGAGGCCGACTACTACCAGCTGCAGGTGAGCCTGATCGCCGAGCTGGTGGATGCCTACGGCACCCTGCGCGGCGCCCAGCTGCGCGAGCACATCGCCCGCGAGAATCTGAAGAACCAGCAGGACTCGCGGGCCATCACCGAGCAGCTGCGCGACGCCGGCGTCGGCAGCGAGCTGGACGTGCTGCGCGCCGACGCCCGCCTGGCCGCCACCGAGGCCAGCCTGCCGCAGCTGCAGGCCGAACAGGTGCGCGCACAGAACCGCATCGCCACCCTGCTCGGCCAGCGTCCGGAGCAGCTGGAGGTGGACCTGTCGGCCCGGCCGCTGCCGGCCATCGCCAAGGCCCTGCCGATCGGCGATCCGGGCGAGCTGCTGCGCCGCCGTCCCGACGTGCAGGCCGCCGAACGCCAGCTGGCCGCGGCCACGGCGCAGATCGGCGTGGCCACCGCGGATCTGTTCCCGCGGGTCAGCCTGTCCGGTTTCCTCGGTTTTACCGCCGGGCGCGGCTCGCAGCTGGGCTCCTCGGCCGCACGCGCCTGGGGCGTGGCGCCGAGCATCAGCTGGGCGGCGTTCGACCTGGGCAGCGTGCGCGCCCGCCTGCGCGGCGCCGAGGCCGACGCCGACGGCGCCCTGGCGCAGTACGAGCAGCAGGTGCTGCTGGCCCTGGAAGAATCGGAAAACGCCTTCAGCGACTACGCCAAGCGTCAGCAGCGCCTGCTCTCGCTGCTGCGCCAGGCCGAGGCCAGCCGCGCCGCCGCCGAACAGGCGGCGATCCGCTACCGCGAAGGCACGGTGGATTTCCTCGTGCTGCTGGACGCCGAACGCGAACGCCTGGCCGCCGAAGACGCCCAGGCGCTGGCCGAGGTCGAGCTGTACAGCGGCATAGTCGCCATCTACAAGGCGCTCGGCGGCGGCTGGCAACCACAGGCCTGACGCTTTCCTCTCTCCCGACCGGCAACCGCCAGTCGCTCCGGCCCCAGGGTGTTGGCTCCTTACCCTGGGGCTTTTTTTGCCGATGAAGGCATGGCCGTGGGGAGCGCCGCCACTGCAGATACAGGATGCCTCAGGGGTGACCGAGATAATCCATCTTGCCCAGCGGCACGCCGTTATGGCGCAGGATGGCGTAGGCGATGCTGAGGTGGAAATAGAAGTTGGGCAGGACGAAATTGAGCAGATAATCCTGACCGCTGAAGCGCAGTTCCAGGCCGGGAAAACTCAGGCTGACGGCGCGGCTTTCGCTGCCATCGAGCTGCTGCGGGCTGACGCTGCGCAGAAAGTCGCAGGTCTTGCCGATGCGCGCCTGCAGCTCGGCGAAGCTACTCTCGGTGTCGGCGAAGCTGGGCACCTCGATCCCCGCCAGGCGCGCCGCACAGCCCTTGACCGCGTCGCTGGCGATCTGCACTTGGCGGGTCAGCGGGTACATGTCCGGCGCCAGGCGGGCGCTCAGCAGCACCTCGGCGGCGATCTTGTGGTCGTGGGCATGCTGCTCGGCCTTGTCGAGAATCGCCGCAAGATTGCCGAGCATGCGCAGGAAAACCGGAATCGAAGCGTGGTACATGGACAGCGACATGGTGCACTCCCAGGTGGGTGGATAGACTTGCCAGCTTAGTCCTCCGCCAATCGCCCTGGAGCCGGAAATGACCTCCGATCAGATCGCCGCCTTCTGTCTGGCCCTGCCCGGCGTCCGCGAAGACCTCAAGTGGGGCCGCAACCGGGTATTTTCGGTGGCCGGCAACAAGATGTTCGCCATCCTCGATTTTCTCGGCGAAGACCTGGCGTTCAAGGTGGACGGCGACCTGTTCCTCGGCTTCGTCGACCGCCCCGGCATCCGCCCGGCCCCGTACCTGGCGCGGGCACACTGGATCAGCATGAGCGGGCGGCAGCCGCCGCTGGGCGAAGCTGAACTGCGGCGATTGCTCACCCGCTCGCACCAGTTGGTGGTGCGCAAGCTGGCCAAGCGCCTGCAGCCGGGGCTGCTACTGGACGAACAGCGGTAAATGGCGGGCGATATAGGCGCCATCGAGCAGCAGCCAATCGAGCCAGAACGCCTGATGAGCGGCGACGATCAGCCAGAAAACCGTCTGGTAGGAAGCCTTGCGCGTCTTGTGGCGCAGGAACTGTTGCGCGAGCAGCGCACCGGGCCAGCCGCCAGCCAGCTCCACCAGGTGCAGGGTGTTTTCCGGGGTACGCCGGCCGCCGCCCTGGGCGCTGCGTTTATCCAGCCAGTACAGCAGCAAGCCGAGCAGACTGGCCGCCAGATACAGCGGCAACACCCACGGCAGCCCGGCGCCGAGCAGCTGCAAAGCCCCCAGTAGCGGCAGCGCGCAGAGCGCGGCGAACAGCGCGAGCTTCAGCCCCGGATTGCGAACGCCGTTAGTCGCGCCGCGCGCCTCCCGCGCCCCTGCAGGCTGGCGCGGCGCCCTGGGTTGGCGGCGGATCGCCGGCCGGTCCAGACTCGGTGAGCCCGCCAGGCGCATATGCTCGGCCCGCGGCCGGCCGCGGGTATCGCGCCCCTCGACATAGAACAGGCTGTCGCCGACTTGCGGGCGCCGCTCACCGCGCATCGCCGAAATATGCGCGAACACCTTGGCGCCGCCGCCCTGCGGCTGGATAAAGCCGAAGCCCTTGTCGTCGTTCCAGCTGGTGAGGCGCCCCGCGCGCTCCTTGGCCATCATCCCTGCGCGGTGCTCCAGTCGATCAGTTGCAGTTGCCAGGTGGCGAGGATCAGCAGACCGAAGCCAATGCGGTACCAGGCGAACAGAGCGTAGCTGTGGTTGGCGATGAACTTGAGCAATGCCCGCACGGTGAACATCGCCACGATAAAGGTGGTGACGAAGCCAATGGCAAAGGTGGGCAGGTCGCTCAGTTGCAGGATGTCGCGATACTTGAACAGGGAGTAGACGGTCGCGGCGACCATGGTCGGCATGGCCAGGAAGAAGGAAAACTCGGTGGCCGCCTTGCGTGACAGGCCGAACACCAGTCCACCGATGATGGTGGCGCCGGAGCGGGAAGTGCCGGGAATCAGCGCCAGGCACTGGGCGAAGCCGACCTTGAGGGCCAGGCTCCAGGTCATGTCGTCGACCGTTTCGGCCTTGATCTCGTGCTCGCGCTTCTCTGCCCAGATCATCACGATGCCGCCTACTATCAAGGCAGTGGCCACGGTGATGGGGTTGAACAGCCAGTGCTCGATGAGATCGGCGAAGGCCAGACCGAGGATCACCGCCGGAATGAAGGCCAGCAGCAGGTTGAAGGTGAAGCGTTGCGCCTGCGGCTCGCTCGGCAGCCCGCGCACCACGTCGAAGATCCTCTGGCGAAACTCCCACATCACCGCGAGGATGGCGCCCAACTGGATGATGATCTTGAACGCGGTGGCGGTCTCGCCGTTGAAGTCCAGCAGGTCGCCGACCACGATCAGGTGTCCGGTACTGGAAATCGGCAGGAACTCGGTCAGCCCTTCCACTATGCCCAGAATCAAGGCCTGCATGGCCGCCCAGAAGTCCATCGAATTCCCCCAGAAATCGCGGCGAACGCCGCACAAGTAAATAGGCCGGCACAGTCGAACGCTGTGCCGTGCGCTGGGACACGGAGGCGCCCCAGAGGTTCCCCGTCTCCTCTAGCCCGATGCAAACTCAGGTTCTGCGCCGAGCGGCCGAAATGCTATCAGACAACTAGAGTAAAGAATGCCTCGCCGTGACCGGCAGTTCGCGCCGCCCGGCCAGGCCGCTTCGGGCCCGACAACAACAAGAATCAGGAACTCGTCCATGAACAGCTTACGTAGTCTTCCCATCAGCCGGCGCCTGTGGCTGATCCTGGCGCTGGCCATCCTGACCCTGATCCTGCTCGGCGCCTATATGCTGCGCCAGATCAATCTCGACCTGTATGCCGGCAAGGCGGAAAAGACCGAGCACGTGGTGCAGAGCGCCGCCGGCATCCTCAAGCACTACCACGGCCTGGAGAGCGCCGGCAGCCTGAGCCGCGAAGACGCGCAGAAACAGGCCATGGAGCTGATCCGCGGGCTGCGCTACGCCGGCCAGGAGTACTTCTGGATCAACGACCAGACTCCGGTGATGATCATGCACCCGACCAACCCCAAGCTGGAGGGGCAGAACCTCTCCGGTTTCAAGGATCCGGACGGCAAGGCGCTGTTCAACGAGATGGTGGCCGTCACCCGCAGCCAGGGCGCCGGCCAGGTCGACTACCGCTGGCCCAAGCCGGGCGCCAGCGAGCCGGTGCCGAAGATTTCCTATGTCGAACTGTTCCAGCCCTGGGGCTGGATCATCGGCTCCGGCGTCTATGTCGACGACGTCCAGGCGGTGTTCAAGGAACAGGCCCTGCGCGCCCTGGGCATCGGTCTGCTGATCACCCTGATGCTCGCCGCCCTGGTGTTGCTGATCGCCCGCAGCATCGCCCAGCCGCTGCAGGCCGCGGTGGACGCCATGGCCAATATCGCCAGCGGCGAAGGCGACCTGACGCGCAACCTCGATACCCACGGGCGCGATGAGCTGACCGCCCTGGCCAGCCATTTCAACGCCTTCACCGACAAGCTGCGCGGCGTCATCCGCCAGCTGCTCGACTCGGCCGGCTCGCTGGATCAGGCCGCGCGCTCGCTCGGCGACATTTCCAGCGAGGCGCAGCAGCACAGCCAGCAGCAGGCGCAGCAGATGGAGCTGGTGGCCACAGCGGTCAACCAGGTGACCTACGGCGTACAGGACGTGGCGAAGAACGCCGAGCACGCCTCCAGCGAGGTGCACGCCGCCGAGGAACAGGCCATTCAGGGCCAGCAGAACATCGAGGCCAGCCTGCGCCAGATCGACCAGCTATCGGCCACCATCGACAAGGCGGTGGCGGTGATCCAGTCGCTGGCCAGCGAAAGCACGCAGATCGGCAGCGTGCTCGAGGTGATCCGCTCGATCGCCGAGCAGACCAACCTGCTCGCACTCAACGCCGCCATCGAGGCGGCGCGGGCCGGCGAACAGGGCCGCGGCTTCGCCGTGGTAGCCGACGAGGTGCGCCTGCTGGCGCAGCGCACCCAGCAGTCGACGGCGGAAATCCAGGGCATGATCGAACGTCTGCAGGGCAACTCCGAGGCGGCGGTCAAGGTCATCCACGAAAGCAGCCGCGCCTCACAACTGACCGTGGAACAGGCCAGCCAGGCTGGTCAAAGCCTGGCGCAGATCGCACAATCGCTACGCAACCTGACCGGGCTCAACGCCTCGATCGCCAGCGCCACCCTGGAGCAGTCGCACGTGGTGGAAGACATCAACCAGAACGTCACCCAGACCGCCGGCCTGGCGCACAACACCGCCGCGGCCGCCGAGCAGTCCAGCGCCGCCAGCCAGCACCTGAAGCAGCTGGCCGACCAGTTGGGCCGCCTGCTGGGACAGTTCCGCGTATGAGGCAAGCATGAGCAACATGGAGCATCAGGAGGTCGACTTCAGTCGGCCGCAGAACCAGGACCTGATCTGGGACCTGGACAGCATGGGCCGCCGCGAGCTGGCCGAGCGCTTCATCAAGCTGTTCGAGAACCGCCTGTGCGTCTACTCCGAGTCGGTGGGCCAGCTGTACACCAACTACAGCCTGCATTTCCCCAGCGACCTCGGGCGCAAGATGGTGGTGCTGCCCAACCCCTACGCCTTCCACGACACCCTGCACGGCATCGACAGCCAGGCCATACGCAAGACCGGCCTGTGCGTGCTGCCGGGCCAGGTGCTGGGCAAACCCGGCCTGCTGCTCGGCACCCAGCTCAAGGACGGCGGCCCGGCGCCCAAGACCATGGCCTTCAAGCCGGCGCTGGCGCAGATCATCAGCAACCAGAAGAAGGTCGGCGATGTGTTCCTGCCGGTGCTGATCAAGGGCGATCTGCGCGAATTCGATCAGCAGATGCCCTATATCCACCTGCACCGCCTGCAACTGGCGCGCCTGCCGCGGCTGTCCAGCTTCGAACGCGAGGACATCCAGCAGACCATCACCCGCAAGCTGCTGATGCTCTATCGCCTGGCCGACACCCTGGCGTGCTGAACGCCGGGCGGATCGCTACAATCGCTCCCCCTTTCCCTCCCGAGTAGCTTGGATGTCCTGGCTCGAACTCATCGCCGCCGGTCTCGGCATCGTCGCGGTCTGGCTGACGGTACGACAAAACCCCTGGTGCTGGCCCATCGGCCTGGTCATGGTGCTGCTCTATGCCTGGCTGTTCTTCGACTGGCGGCTGTATTCCAATCTGCTGCTGCAGCTGCTGTTCGCCGGCCTGCAGCTGTACGGCTGGTGGCAATGGACCCGCGGCGGCGAGCATCACGACGGGCGCCAGGTCAGCAGCCTCAGTGTTTCCGGCCTGGCCGCGGGACTGAGCGCCGGAGCCGGCGGCGCCCTGCTGCTCGGCTACCTGATGGCCACCCACACCGACGCCAGTTCGCCCTGGCTGGACGCCACGCTCACCGCCTTCAGCCTGATCGCCCAGTTGTGGATGGCGCAGAAGCGTCTGCAGTGCTGGGCGCTGTGGATAGTCGTGGACCTGTGCTATGTCGCCTTCTTCCTGCACAGCGCGCTGTACCTGACCGCCGGCCTGTACGCCGCCTTCACCGCGCTGGCTGTCAGCGGCTGGCTGAGCTGGCGTCACGCCACGGCGCTGCGAGCCAGCGCATGAAGGTACTGGTGTTGACCGGCCCCGAATCCAGCGGCAAGAGCTGGTTGGCGACCGAGATCCAGGCGCGCTTCGGCGGCCTGGTGGTGGGCGAGTACGTGCGCCATTTCATCGAGCGGGAGCGGCGCGACACCTGTTACGCCGATATCCCGGCCATCGCCCGCGGCCAACTGGCCTGGGAGGATGCCGCGCGGGCCGAACGCCCGGCGCTGCTGATCCTCGACACCCACCTGCTGAGCAACCTGCTGTGGAGCCGCTGCCTGTTCGGAGACTGCCCGCCGTGGCTGGAACACGAACTGCGCGCGCGCCGCTACGACATGCACCTGCTGCTCGACCCGCAGGGCGTGCCCTGGGTCGACGACGGCCAACGCTGCCAGCCGCAGCTGGCCGAGCGCTTGGCCTTCCAGCGCGCCTGCCGACAGTGGCTGGTGGACAACCGCCAGCCATTCTGCGAGCTGTCCGGCGATTGGCCGCAACGCCGCCAGACCGCGCTGGAACGGGTCGAGGCGCTGCTGGACTCAGCGGATCAGCACGCTGGCCCAGGCCAGTAGCAGGCTGGCGCAGACCACCAGGGTCAACGGCGTGCGCAGCGCCGGGTACCACTGCGGCGCCAGCCCCACCTTGACCGCGTGCAAGTCGGCCAGATAGAGGCCGATGAAGGCCAAGAGGAAGATCGGCAGCGCCAGGGCCATGGGCAGACCGCTGGCCAGCGCGGCCCAGCCGAGCAAAGGCGGAATCACCGACAGGCCCAGTTGCAGTTGGGCATTCTCGTCGGTCTCCTCCGCGCGCATCGCCAGGCCCCAGTGGATCGCGCCCATGAAGGCGAGGATCACCGCGGCAAAATCCAGCAGCGCCGCCAGCACGAAGGGCCGCCAGCCCAGCGGGATCACCCAGATCCCCAAGGCTCCGCTGACGAAGGGCACCAGCCCGGCATAGCCCAGCAGCATGGCCAGTTGCGGCGGTTTCTCGGCGTCGAACGGGTGCATGGCGATCTCCTTGGCAAGATGGTGCGCCCTGCACCTTAGCAGTGTTTCGCCAGCGATACAGCCGCGGCGGGTCAGCGCAGGCGGTGCTTGTGCAGCAACCGATAGAAAGTCGGGCGGGAAATACCCAGGCTGCGCGCCGCCTGGCTCATATTGTTGGCGTAGCGTGCCAGCACGTCGTTGAGCGCCTGGCGCTCGGCGCGCAGGATGTAGTCGGCCAGGGTGGCGACCGCCGCGCTCTGCTCCTGCCCCGGCTCCAGGCCGAGATCGCGGGCGAGAATCTGCCGCCCCTGCGCCAGCACCAGGGCGCGCACCACCCGATTGCACAGCTCGCGCACGTTGCCCGGCCACAGGTGCTCGGCCATGGCGTCGATCGCCTCGTCGCTGAACCGCCGATGGCGCCGACCGATGACCGCGCCATAGACCTTGGCGAAATACTCGGCCAGCAGCAGCAGGTCGCCGCGGTGCTCGCGCAGCGGCGTGGTCTGCAGCTGCTGGCTGGCCAGTAGGCGGTACAGGTCGTCGCGCAAGCGGCCCTGGCGCACCGCCTCCTCCAGCTCGCCGCGGCTGATGGTCAGCAGGTGCAGGCCCGGATGCGCCTGCAGATGCTGCAGCAAGCGGCGCTGCCCGGCGCCGTCGAGCGCGGCGACGCCCTCCAGCACCAGGGTGCCGCCCGCCGCTGCAGCCAGGGCGCCTCCTTCGCCGAACAAACGGGCCTCGAGCTGTGCGGCGGGCGGCGCGGCACAGTCGAAACGCAGATAGAGCTTGCCGGCGCGCGCCGAGCGCTCGTGCAACAGGCGCGCCAGCAGGGCCTTGCCGCTGCCGCGTTCGCCAGTGAGCAACAGCGGCGCCTCCAGCCCGGCGCAGCGCTCGATCTGTTTGCGCAGTGCGCGGGTCTGACTGCTGTTGCCGAGAAACTGACGGGGGTGGCGCTCGCCCTGCAGGCTGCGCAGGCGCGTGGTGGCCTGCGCCTGCGCCAGCGACTCGAGCAGCACCTCGGCCTCGCACGGCAGCGCATGGGCGGCGAAGAACCATTCGCCGATCAGCTCGGCGACCTCGCTCCGCGCCAGGCTCGGCCCATCGAGCAAGGCGACGCAACTGGCGGCGCTGCGCCGCAACAGCGCAAGCAGTCCCTGCGGCTGTAGCAGCAGCGCCTCGCCCAGGCGGATCAGCACGACATCGCCGTGCAGGCTGTCGCACTCGTCCAGGCGACAGCGGCGCAGTGCCCAGCCGGCGGCCTGCACACGCGGCAGCAGGCGTTCGCACTCGTCACAGGGGTCGATCACCAGTAACTGGCGGGATGCGACGGATACAGCCTCCAACATATCCCATCCTTGGCGCCATTATTTTGTAATCCCAATAAAAACAATGATTTGGCGCACATAGCTGTAACGCTAGCAAGAACTTTGACGCCGCTTGGAACATTTCTCTATATCACTTGTTCTGGCTGGTTATGGCGAACTTCTCTTAGCCGTCAAGATGGCAACTTGCCAAGCGCCTGCGGTATTGGCATAACAAGCCCATTAATAAGAACGCCACAAGGAAGTCTCTGATGCGTCTGCTCCGTCGTACCCTGAAACTCATCCTGTTGCTGGCGCTGATCGGCCTGGCGGTGGTGCTTTACTACATCGCCAACCCCAACCTGCCGACCTTCGAACAACCCAGCCGGCTGCATTACCTCGAGCAATGGAGCGACGAGGAACGTCAGACCTACTACTACACACCCCAGGGCACTACGGTAAAAGGCCTGCGCTACGACTGGTTCAGTGCCCTGGAAATGCCCTTCGGCAGCGCCAAGTTCGCCCGCCCCGAATACCTCGCCCGCTTCGGTTTTCTCACCGACCCGAACCAGCGCGCCACGCCCCTCAACCCCGGCAACCTGCCGGTGGGTTTCGCCCGCCACCAGGACGACGACAGCGGCGAGCACTTCCTCGACATCAGCTGCGCCGCCTGCCACACCGGCGAGCTGCGTTACCAGGGCCAGGCGGTGCGCATCGACGGCGGCGCCGCCCTGCACTCGCTGGCCTCCACCGTGCCGACCCTGCGCGGCGGCGGCTTCGGCCAGGCCCTGGGCATGAGCATGGCCTTCACCTACTACAACCCGCTGAAGTTCCGCCGCTTCGCCCGCGAAGTGCTCGGCGAGCAGTACCCGCAGGGGCGCGACGAACTGCGCAAGGACCTCAAGCAGGTGCTCGATCGCCTGCTGGCCACGGCGAAGAACGACTGGCACCGCGGCCTGTATCCCACCGAGGAAGGCTTCGGCCGCACCGATGCCTTCGGCCGCATCGCCAATACCGTGTTCGGTGACGCCCTCGACGAGGCCAACTACCGCATCGCCAATGCCCCGGTGAGCTACCCGCAGCTGTGGGACATCTGGAAGTTCGACTGGGTGCAGTGGAACGGCTCGGCGATGCAGCCTATGGCGCGCAACGTCGGTGAGGCCCTCGGCGTCGGCGCCAGCCTGCACCTGCTCGACGAGCAAGGCCGCGGCGTCGCCGAGGCCGAGCGCTATGCCTCCAGCGTGCGCCTGCACGACCTGCATACCCTGGAAGAAACCCTGAAGAAACTGCAGCCGCCGAAGTGGCCGCAGGCCGTCTTCGGTCAGCTCGACCTGCCGCTGGCCAGTCGCGGCAAGGCGCTGTACACGGAAAACTGCGCCTACTGCCACGCCCCCGATCCGAAGCCGCGCGACCAGCGCCTGGCGCCGGCGCGCGACCCGGAATGGAAGATGCGCATCGTGCCGACTGCCATCGTCGGCACCGACCCGACCACCGCCGACAACATCGCCGACCACCGCTTCGACATCAGCCGCCTGGGCTGGACCAAGGCCGAGCTGTCGCGGCTGGACGTCCAGCTGTTCGGCGCCAGCCTCGACGAGGTCGACTTCAAACGCATCTCCAGCGCCAAGGGCCTGGCCTATATCACCGCCTACGTGGAAAACCGCGCCTATCAGGACGCCGGCATCTCCCCGCGCCAGCGCTGGCGCATGGACGGCTATGGGCTGTCCATCGGCGTGCAGGAGAAGCGCGGCTACAAGGCCCGTCCGCTGGACGGCATCTGGGCCACCCCGCCCTTCCTGCACAACGGCTCGGTGGCCAACCTGTTCGAGCTGCTGTCGCCGGTGTACGAACGGCAGACGCAGTTCTGGGTCGGCAACTTCGAGTTCGACCCGGTGCGCGTCGGCTACCGCAGCGAACCTTTCCCCGGCGGTTTCCTGTTCGACACCCGCATCACCGGCAACGGCAACGGCGGCCACGAGTTCCGCGACGGCTGCCGCCAGCAGGGCGTGATCGGTCGCGCCCTGGCGCCGGAGGAACGCCTGGCGCTGATCGAGTACCTCAAGGTGCTCGGCAACGCCGAACTGGAAAGCCAGCTCAGCAACGTGCCGGCCAAGGCCTGGACACCGGGGCCCGAGTGCGCGGGCCTGAACTGAACCCGACTGAAGGAAGACATCCGATGCTCGAAACGCTCTGGCTGTGGTTCTGCCGTCTGTTCGGCCGGCTGCTGGCCCTGCTGCTCATCCTCGCCGGCCTCGCCTGGGCGCTGGGTGAACTCTATTACGCCTGGAAGTTCTCCGGCCCGGTCTCCAGCGAAGAACAGATTCCGCCGGACGAAGCGGCGCTGACCCGACTGATCATCGAAGACGCCGTGCGCATCGTCGAACAGCACCGCGACAACACCCGTGTGCTGCGCGATGCCCACGCCAAGGCACATGGCTGCGTCAAGGCCGAAGTGCAGGTGTTGGACGATCTGGACGAGAGCTTGCGTCATGGCGTATTCAGCGAACCGGGGCACACTTGGCAAGCCTGGATGCGCCTGTCCAACGGCAACGCCTACCCGCAGTTCGACCGCGCCCGCGATGCCCGCGGCATGGCCATCAAGCTGCTCGAGGTACCAGGCGAGAAGCTGATGAAAAGCCCTGCGCATGCCGGCGAACAGGACTTCGTGATGTTCAACCATCCGGTGTTCTTCGTGCGCGACGTGGCCGAATACCGAAGCAACTTCGCCGCCCAGGCCGACGGCAAGAAGGTGCTGGCCTTCCTGCCCAGCTGGGATCCGCGCAGCTGGGAAATCCGCCACCTGATCATCGCCCTGAAAACCCTGGCGCCGGCGCCGGAAAGCCCAGTGGCGACCACCTACAACTCCATCGCGCCGTTCAAGCTCGGCCCGCACAACATCAAGTACCGGGTGGTGCCGGCGCCACAGCACTGTCCACCCTACCAACTGCCGGAGCAGAACAGCGCCCTGCCCAACTTCCTGCGCAACGCGCTGTACCAGCAACTGTCGCTGGATCGCGCGCCGGCCTGCTTCGAACTGCAGGTGCAAAGGCAGAATCCGCAGTACTACATGCCCATCGAAGACACCAGCGTCGAGTGGGACGAAAAGATCGCGCCATTCGAAAGCGTGGCACGTATCAGCGTGCTGGCCCAGGACTTCGATAGTCGCGAACAGAATCTGTTCTGCGACAATTTGTCCTTCAATCCCTGGCATGCCCTGCCGGAACATCGGCCGATTGGCGGTATCAACCGTTTGCGCCAGGCGGTATATGAGGCGGTGAGCGCTTATCGCCATCAACGCAATGCTGCGCCCTGAGCCACAGGGCGCGTGGTTCCGGGCCTGCAGCCGGTAGAGCGAAACAGGAAAAAGGAACTTTCGCGGCAGGAAGTTGTAAAGGGCGCGACGTTGAAACTTCTTTACCGGACACTTTTGCGAACTGCGTTAAAACTTTTTTCGGTACCGTGTGACTTATAGGTCGACTGCGTTCATCAACAGCTTTGACAGGCCAACTCAATAAACCGCTGGCCGCCATTATTGCTGGGATCAACTCGGAGATACCGACCCCATGAACACCCCGCTGCGTTTTAACGAAGCCCTGCTGATTGCCGATCGCGCCTTCCGCCCGTTCCAGTGCGTGGCCTGGGCCCAGCAGGACGGCACCGGCGTCGTCAGCATCAGCGTCATCGACCGCACCAGCACCCGCCTGCTCGGTCGCACCCAGCTGTCCAGCGCCACCTACAGCGACCCGGAGCAACTGGCCGATGCCCTGCAGCGCTCCCGCGAGGAACTGCGTCGCCAAGGCTTCGACCTGGCGCCCTGGAGCATGCCGGAGTAAGCCCGTTCGGGGCGCCGCCCGGCGCCCCCTGAGTTTTGCTACCCCTTGGCAATATCTGTGGGCTTATTGTCCTTGTTGCCATGATCCTGCCGGCGCAGACTGCCTCCAATTCCCTAGGAGGCCCTCATGGATGCGCTCAGAACCATCGCCTGCCTGATCTACCCCGACGTCATGAGCCTGGACGTCAGCGGGCCGTTGCAGGTATTCGCCTCGGCCAACGTCGAACGCCAGCGCCAGGGCCTGCCGCCCTGCTACCGCATTCGCCTGCTGGCCGACGAGGCCGGCCCGGTGAGCACCTCCGCCGGTTTCCAGCTGGTGGCCGACGGCAGTTGGCGCCAGCTCGACGGCGCAACCCTGGATACCCTGCTGGTTCCCGGCGGCCTGGGCGAAAGCCGGCAATGCGTCAACGCGCCGCTGCTGGCCTGGCTGCGCGAGAACGAGCCGCGCGTGCGCCGGCTCGGTTCGGTTTGCTCCGGCGCACTGATCCTCGCCGCCGCCGGACTGCTCGACGGGCGCCGCGCCACCACCCACTGGGCCGACGTAGAGACCCTGCGTCAGGGCTATCCAGAGGTCGAGGTGCTGGGCGACTGCCTGCACACCTATGACCCGCACGACCTGGGCGGTGCCGCGCACCTCTTCACCTCCGCCGGGGTCACCGCCGGTATCGACCTGGCCCTGGCGCTGGTGGAGGCCGATCTGGGGCGGGCCATGGCCCTGGCGGTCGCTCGCCGCCTGGTGATGTTCCTGCGCCGGCCCGGAGGACAAGCACAGTTCAGCGCCCTGCTCAGCCCGGAGCCAAGCCGCGTGCCGCGCCTGGCGACCCTGCTCGAATGGATCCCCGCCCACCTCGGCGACGACCTGTCGCTCGAGGCGCTCGCCGCCCAGGCACGCATGACCCCGCGCACCCTGTCGCGGGTGTTCAGCCAGGAACTGGGCATGGGGCCGGGCCGCTACGTCGAGCGCGTCCGCCTGGAGGCCGCACGCAACCTGCTGCAGGACGCCCAGGCCTCGATCGCCACGGTGGCGCGCCTGACCGGCTTCGGTCATGCCGAGAACCTGCGGCGCAGCTTTCACAAACACCTGGCCGTCAGCCCGCAGGACTACCTGCAGCGCTTCGGCCAGCGCCAGGAGAACGTCCATGCTTGAACTGCGCCCCAATTGCGAATGCTGCGACCGCGACCTGCCAGCCGACAGCCTGGACGCACTGATCTGCTCCTTCGAATGCACCTTCTGCAGTGCCTGCAATGAGCGGGTTCTGCACGGCAGCTGCCCGAACTGTGGCGGCGAACTGGTCAGGCGACCGATCCGTCCAGCCGAAAAGCTGGAGCGTTTCCCGGCCTCCTGTCAGCGGGTGCTCAAGTCCGCCAACTGCGACTAGAAGCAAGACACCTCGAGACCCTAGCTGTTATCTGGAGCCAGCTGATGCTGCTGATACGTAACCCTTCGATCCGCATACTGTTTGCCGGCCAGGCACTGTATTGGTCCTGCTCGATGATCGGGATCACCCTGACCGCGCTGGTGGGGCTGCAACTGGCCCCCTTGAATGCCCTGGCGACCCTGCCACTGGGCTTGTGGATGCTGGGCAACTTGTTCGCCGTACAACCCTTGTCGCTGTTTATGCAGCGCCATGGTCGTCGCCCCGGCTTGCTGCTCGGCGCCGGTGCCGGCGTGGTGGGCGGTTTGCTCAGTGCACTGGGCGTCTGGCTGGCCGATTTCGCCCTGTTCTGCCTGGGTGCACTGCCCATTGGCGTCTATCAGGCGTCGGCGATGTACTACCGCTTTGCCGCGTTGGAGGCCGCCGAAGAGGCGCACAAGGGCCGCGCCAGTGCCTATGTGATTGGTGGTGGCGTACTGGCGGCCGTGCTGGTACCGAGTATGACGCTGTGGGCGCGCTCCGCCCTGAGCACGCCTTTTGTCGGTGCCTACCTGCTGATCGCGATCCTGGCAGCGCTCGCTGCGTTGCTGATGATGAAGCTACCGGAGGGCACTGCACCGCGCCGGGCCAAGGCTGGCCTCGGTGAGCTGAGACTGCTGCTGCGCCGCCCGGTGGTACGCGCGGCGATCGCCACCACGGCGATTGGCAATGGGCTGATGGTCTTGGTGATGAATGCTACGCCCTTGGCCATGAACCTTTGCGGATTTGGCCTGGCCAGCAGCGCCCAGGTGATTCAATGGCACATGCTCGGCATGTTCCTCCCGGCCTTTCTGGCGGGCCCCTTGGTGGATCGCCTCGGCAGCCGACGGGTAGCCGTGCTGGGCGGGGTGATACTGCTGGCAAGTGCCGCCATAGCCTTGGCCGGCCTGCAGCAGTTGCACTTTCTGCTCAGCTCGCTGCTGCTCGGACTGGGCTGGAACCTGATGCTGGTCGCCGGCACCACCCTGCTGGCCGAAGGCCACAGCGACACGGAACGTGGCCAGGCCCAGGGCTTGATGGAATTGCTCAACGGCCTGATGGCGGCCTGTGCCGCGTTCACCGCCGGCGCGCTGATCAGTGGCCTTGGCTGGGACGCGATCAACCTGATCATCCTGCCCCTGGTAGGCCTGGCCATGCTGATGTTGCTGCCGGCCAGGCGTTGCCTGCTGGAGGCCGCCGGCTAAGCCGATGCACCCAGCCAGGCAGCAAAAAGGCGACCCATGGGGTCGCCTTTTCATTTGACTCGCAACTGGGTGCCTCAGTAGTAGGCGTTTTCCCGGTTGCTGTGGTCGGTCACGTCGCGCACGCCCTTGAGTTCGGGAATGCGCTCGAGCAGGGTTTTCTCGATGCCTTCCTTGAGGGTGTAGTCGGCCTGACCGCAGCCCTGGCAGCCGCCGCCGAACTGCAGCACGGCGATGCCTTCGTCGACCACGTCGACCAGGGTCACCTGGCCGCCATGGCTGGCCAGGCCGGGGTTGATCTCGGTCTGCAGGTAATAGTTGATACGCTCGTTGAGCGGACTGTCCTCGTTGACCATCGGCACCTTGGCGTTCGGCGCCTTGATGGTCAGCTGGCCGCCCATGCGGTCGGTGGCGTAGTCGACCACGGCGTCTTCGAGGAAGGGCTCGCTGACCGCGTCGATCCAGGCGGTGAAGCTGGCCAGGCCGACGGCGGTGTCTTCAGGTTTCTGCTCACCCGGCTTGCAGTAGGCGATGCAGGTTTCCGCATAGGACGTGCCCGGCTGGGTGATGAACACGCGGATGCCGATGCCCGGCGTGTCCTGCTTGCTCAGCAACTCGGCCAGGTAGTCTTCGGCGGCTTGGGTAATGGTGATGGCGCTCATGGCAACTCCTCGCAAACATGGGCGCAGTGTACGCCAGTGCGTTGCGCGGTTAAAGCCCAAGCAAATTAGTAGGAATTAATTGCAGCTATGGCGACCGCCGGGATTGGTTGGTCGCCACAGGTGGGTGCCGAGCTGACGAAGCCCAAGCTACAGGTTCTGGTAGCGGTTCATGTCCAGCACGCCGGCCTCCAGCGGCTGGGTCTCGCGGATATGCTCGGCCAGGTCGTGGAAATAGCGCCAGAACTCGGGGTGGCTGCGGCGAATGCCCCAGCGTTCGACGATGCGCTCGAAGGCCTTGGCATCGGCGGCGCGCTCCATCTGCGCAACGAACGCGTCCATCTCCTCGGCCTTGAGGCTGAACAGGAAGTTCGGGTAGCTGCTCAGCACCTCCGGGTAGATGGTCAGACTGTCCAGGCGCGGCTGGTAACGCAGCTCTTCGCCGAGCATGAAGGCCACGTTGCTGTGCGCACGGTTGCGCAGCAGGCTGTAGACCTCGTGCGAGCCGTCGCTCAGCTCGACCCGCAACAGGGTCGCCTCCGGCAGCTGCTCGATCACCCGCAGGCCGCCGGCCGGGCGACTGGCCAGGCGCGCCAGCGCCTGCTCGGCGTGCTGCAGCTCCGCCGCCAGCCCCTCGCGGTAGCAGCGTGCGCCGGTGCAGCGGTTGATCGGGTCGGGCCGGGCATTGAGCTTGGCCAGGCGCTGCAGCAGTTGCTCGGCGAACTGGCGCTTGGGATCGCCGCCGTCCAGCGCCAGCGCGCTGGGCGTGCGGTGGTCGACCGCGGTGTAATCCAGCCACATCTTCAGCTTGCCGCTGTTCTGGTACCAGTCGTCCAGGTAGCCCTTGCGCGCCTGGGCCGGCAGCAGGCGGAGGAAGTTGACCTCGGCGCCGTTGCGGATCAGATCGAAGTACAGGCGGGTCTGCGCCTGGTGCGAGACGTTGCCGAACACGTCGAAATTGACCACCAACTGGTAGTAGGTGCGCTCCAGCAGCGGGTAGTCCATCCACCAGAGGGTCTGCGGGATCTCGCCGAGCAGCCCCTTGCGCACCGAGGCGCTGTCGTGCTGACGGAAGATCGACAGCAGCGCGTTGTCGTTGCCGCGCCAGATATGCGCCCAGTCGGCCGGCGGCGCGTCGGCGTAGGCGTCCTTGCGCAGGTTCTCGTAGTGGTTGCGCTTGTCCCGGTAATTGCGCCACAGCCCGGGCAGGTCGCCGATCTCGTCGAACTGCCCGGGCATCGCCAGCAGCGGCGTGGCCTGGGCACGATAGTCGGCATCGGTGATATAGAGGTCGTGCTGCGGGTCCTGGAACAGTGTCCAGAAGTTGTCGCGGATCACGTCGGTGGCGATCTGTCCGCGGCACACCGGGCCGCGAATAAAGGTGCGCACGAAGTACTCGGCGTTATCCAGCATGAACTGGTAGCGCGCCCGCGGCGGGATCGCGGCGAAGGTCTCGAAGGGGTTGGCGCGGCGCTGCGCGCCGTAGCCGGGCACCGCGTCCAGCGGCCAGTCCTCGGCGAAGAACAGTTCCTTGACCCGCGCCAGCTTGGCGCTGCTCAGCGGATAGGTGATGTGGGTCTTATGCACGATGACGCCCTGGATCGGCCACAGACGATAGTGGAACGCGGTGCCCGGGTCGTCGTTGGGCCGGCGCGTGGCAATCGGATCGATGGCCTGGCCGCTGGGCGTGCGCGAGCGCACCAGCTGGAAGAAATGCCCCGGCTCGCCGCCGTCGACATGCAGATGGGCGAGAAACAGGTGCTCGTAGAGCCAGCGCGACACCAAGTTCTGCCGCGCGCCGGGGGCGTTGAGGAAGGCCTCCCACTCGGCGATCTGCCGACGCTCGGTGGCGTTGGGGTACAGGGCCTGCTCGGCCACCGGCGCGCCCTGCTCCAGCCATTGCTGCAGGGTGGCGTACTCGGCGTCGCTCAGGCCGGCGACGGCGAAGGGCATGCCGCCGTGAGCATTTTTCTTGGCATAGGCGGCGAACTCGCCGGGCAGCGGGCAGCTGTTGCTGCGGTTGATGGAGATGTCCAGGGCCTCCGGCAGCTTGGCACCCGCTTCCAGCGGTTGGCTGTGCCCCAGTTCCAGCATGCGTTTGAGCAATGCGGCCTGGCCTTTCCCGTCGCCGAGCACCGAGTGGAAATCGCGCTGGCGCCAGGCGGCCTCGCCGCGGGCATCCAGGTACAGGCGCGAAGTGGCTTGCGCCTTGGTCCGCGTGCCGTCGTACACCGGCTGCTTGCTGGCGCCGCGCATCAGCCCTTCGCCGCTGCCCAGGTTGAGTTGGCAGGGCGCGTCGTAACAGGCGTGGCAGGCCACGCACTTGTGGGTGAGGATGGGCTGGACGTCGTTCGCGTAGGAAATCGGCTCGGCCCGCGCCAGACCGGCTGCGAAGGAAAGAACAAACAGGGCAGCGGGCTTGAGCATGGCAACTTCCTTGATGACGATAACGGCGATTCTAGCCAGATGTCGCCGCCTGCAACATGAGCGCAATTCATGCAAAAGGCGCAGGCACTCCAGAACCCTGCAGCTTTGCTATCATCGCGCACCTTTGTTCCCGCTTTGCTCAGGTAGTTCCCATGTCCGATCGCAGCGCCCGCCTCCACGCCCTCCAGCAAGCCCTGAAGGAGCGCATCCTGATCCTCGACGGCGGCATGGGCACCATGATCCAGAGCTACAAGCTGGACGAGGCCGACTATCGCGGCGAGCGCTTCGCCGACTGGCCGAGCGACGTCAAGGGCAACAACGACCTGCTGCTGCTGTCGCGCCCGGACGTGATCCAGGCCATCGAGAAGGCCTACCTGGATGCCGGCGCCGACATCCTGGAAACCAATACCTTCAACGCCACCCAGGTGTCCCAGGCCGACTACGGCATGGAGGCGCTGGTCTACGAGCTGAACGTCGAAGGCGCGCGCCTGGCCCGTGAAGTGGCCGATGCCAAGACCCTGGAAACCCCGGACAGGCCGCGCTTCGTCGCCGGCGTCCTCGGCCCGACCAGCCGCACCTGCTCGATCTCCCCCGACGTCAACGATCCCGGCTACCGCAACGTCAGTTTCGACGAGCTGGTGGAGAACTACACCGAGGCCACCCGCGGCCTGATCGAGGGCGGCGCCGACCTGATCCTGATCGAGACCATCTTCGACACCCTCAACGCCAAGGCGGCCATCTTCGCCGTGCAGGGCGTGTTCGAGGAACTCGGCATCGAGCTGCCGATCATGATTTCCGGCACCATCACCGACGCTTCCGGCCGCACCCTGTCCGGCCAGACCACCGAGGCCTTCTGGAACTCGGTGGCGCACGCCAAGCCGATTTCCGTGGGCCTGAACTGCGCCCTCGGCGCCGCCGACCTGCGCCCCTACCTGGAAGAGCTGTCGAACAAGGCCGGCACCCATGTCTCGGCTCACCCCAACGCCGGCCTGCCCAACGCCTTCGGCGAGTACGACGAGACCCCGGCGGAAATGGCCGCGGTGGTCGAGGAGTTCGCCGCCAGCGGCTTCCTCAACATCATCGGCGGCTGCTGCGGCACCACTCCGGCGCATATCCAGGCCATCGCCGAGGCCGTGGCCAAGTACCCGCCGCGGGCGATCCCGGAGATTCCGCGCGCCTGCCGCCTGTCGGGCCTGGAGCCCTTCACCATCGACCGCAATTCGCTGTTCGTGAACGTCGGCGAGCGCACCAACATCACCGGCTCGGCCAAGTTCGCCCGACTGATCCGCGAGGAAAACTACACCGAAGCGCTGGAAGTGGCGCTGCAGCAGGTGGAAGCCGGCGCCCAGGTGATCGACATCAACATGGACGAGGGCATGCTCGACTCCAAGGCGGCGATGGTGAAGTTCCTCAACCTGATCGCCGGCGAGCCGGACATCTCGCGCGTGCCGATCATGATCGACTCCTCCAAGTGGGAGGTGATCGAGGCCGGCCTGAAATGCATCCAGGGCAAGGGCATCGTCAACTCCATCTCGATGAAGGAAGGCGTCGAGCAGTTCAAGCACCACGCCAAGCTGTGCAAGCGCTACGGCGCCGCCGTGGTGGTGATGGCCTTCGACGAGGTCGGCCAGGCCGACACCGCCGCGCGCAAGAAGGAAATCTGCAAGCGGTCCTACGACATCCTGGTCAACGAAGTGGACTTCCCGCCGGAAGACATCATCTTCGACCCGAACATCTTCGCCGTGGCCACCGGTATCGAGGAGCACAACAACTACGCGGTCGACTTTATCGAGGCCTGCGCCTATATCCGCGACGAGTTGCCGTACGCCCTGAGTTCCGGCGGCGTGTCCAACGTGTCGTTCTCCTTCCGTGGCAACAACCCGGTGCGTGAGGCGATTCACTCGGTGTTCCTCTACTACGCGATCCAGAACGGCCTGACCATGGGCATCGTCAACGCCGGCCAGCTGGAAATCTACGACGAGATACCCAAGGAGCTGCGCGACGCGGTCGAGGACGTGGTGCTCAACCGCCACGACGGCGCCACCGAGGCGCTGCTGGCCATCGCCGACAAGTACAAGGGCGACGGCGCCGCCAAGGAAGTGGAAAACGAGGAATGGCGCTCGCTGCCGGTGAACAAGCGCCTGGAACACGCGCTGGTCAAGGGCATCACCGCTTTTATCGTCGAGGACACCGAAGAGTGCCGCCAGCAGTGCGCGCGCCCCATCGAGGTGATCGAAGGCCCGCTGATGAGCGGCATGAACCTGGTCGGCGACCTGTTCGGCTCGGGCAAGATGTTCCTGCCCCAGGTGGTCAAGTCCGCGCGGGTGATGAAGCAGGCGGTGGCGCACCTGATCCCCTTTATCGAAGCCGAGAAAGGCGACAAACCCGAGGCCAAGGGCAAGATCCTCATGGCCACCGTGAAGGGCGACGTGCACGACATCGGCAAGAATATCGTCGGCGTCGTTCTGGGCTGTAACGGCTACGACATCGTCGACCTGGGCGTGATGGTGCCGGCGGAGAAGATCCTGCAGACGGCGATTGCCGAGAAATGCGACATCATCGGCCTGTCCGGCCTGATCACCCCCTCGCTGGACGAGATGGTCCACGTGGCCAAGGAAATGCAGCGCCAGGGCTTCACGCTGCCGCTGATGATCGGCGGCGCCACCACCTCCAAGGCGCACACCGCGGTGAAGATCGACCCGCAGTACAGCAACGACGCGGTGGTCTACGTCACCGACGCCTCGCGCGCCGTCGGCGTGGCCACCCAGCTGCTGTCCAAGGAGCTCAAGGCCGACTTCGTGCAGAAAACCCGCGAGGAATACGTGGTGGTGCGCGAGCGCACCTCGGCGCGCGCCTCGCGCACCGAACGCCTGAGCTATGCCGACGCCATCGCCAACAAGCCGCAGTTCGACTGGGCCGGCTACAACGCGCCCAAGCCGAGCTTCATAGGCGCGCAGGTGCTGGAGGATATCGACCTGGCCACCCTGGCCGAGTACATCGACTGGACGCCCTTCTTCATCTCCTGGGACCTGGCCGGCAAGTACCCGCGCATCCTCACCGACGAGGTAGTCGGCGAAGCCGCCAGCGCGCTGTTCGCCGACGCCCAGGCCATGCTGAAGAAGCTGATCGACGAGAAGCTGATCAAGGCCCGCGCGGTGTTCGGCTTCTGGCCGGCCAATCAGGTGGCGCACGACGATATCGAACTGCGCGACGCCCAGGGCAAGCCCATCGCCCTGCTCCACCACCTGCGCCAGCAGAGCATCAAGGCGGACGGCAAGCCGAACCTGTCGCTGGCCGACTTCGTCGCGCCCAAGGAGAGCGGCAAGACCGACTATGTCGGCGGCTTTATCACCACCGCCGGCATCGGCGCCGAGGAAGTGGCCAAGGCCTACGAGGCCAAGGGCGACGACTACAACAGCATCATGGTCAAGGCGCTGGCCGACCGCCTGGCCGAGGCCTGCGCCGAGTGGCTGCACGAACGTGTGCGCAAGGAGTACTGGGGCTATGCCGCCGACGAGCAGCTGGCCAACGAGGACCTGATCAAGGAGCAGTACAAGGGCATCCGCCCCGCTCCCGGCTACCCGGCCTGCCCGGACCATAGCGAAAAGGCCACTTTGTTTAGGCTGCTCGACCCCGAGGCCGGCTACAACCAGGCCGGGCGCAGCGGCGTGTTCCTTACCGAGCACTACGCCATGTTCCCGGCGGCCGCGGTGTCCGGCTGGTACTTCGCCCACCCCGAGGCGCAGTACTTCGCCGTCGGCAAGGTGGACCAGGACCAGGTCGAGAGCTACAGCAAGCGCAAGGGCCAGGACATCGCCGTCAGCGAGCGCTGGCTGATGCCGAATCTGGGCTACGACGGCTGACGCGGGCTCGCGTTGCGTAGGGTGGGCAACGCTCTGTTCGCCCACCGCTGCCTGGCCAATCGAAAACGCCTTGCGCGCTTTCCGGACTATGCCCGAGCGCCGTCAGACCCTGCTGCGCACGATCTTGATCGAGTACTCCATCTGCGGCTTGCGCGTCACGCTGACGGCACGGCGGCTCACGGTATCCAGGGTGATGTTCCAGAAACCGCTGCTCGGCACGCGGATCTTCGCCGGGAACTTGATAAAGGCGCCGCCGTGGTAGCTGTGCCGGCCACGGTTCTTGAAGGCGCGGAAGTTGGCGTCGTTCATCAGGCGGATGTTGCAGGGCTGCGAACACTCGATGACCACCAGGTCGCCCTCGTTCAGCTGTTCGCGTTGATGGATGAATTTCATGCGTGCTTCCGGTTGGATCGGGGGCGCGACGATAGCACGAGCGCGCGCCGCGGGCAGCGCCGAGACGACGGGGCGCGCCTGCCCAAGCGCTGCTAGGCTGATTTCAGCCACCGCGCCGGAGCGCGCGGCAAGCACCTTCGGCAAACGCAGCACGTCGCCTCTCGCAGGAGCCCGCCCATGAAGATATCCAGCTTCCTTGCCCCCTTTCTCGTCGCCGGCCTGCTACACGGCGGTTATCGCCAGGCCGAGGAGCAGCTCGGCGGCGAGCATGACCGCAGCGAATCCTTCGAACCGGGCAAGCCCGGCGGCGCGGTGCTCGAAACCGAAGAGGTACACGCCAAGGTCAGCGCCATCGATACCGCCACGCGCAGCTTTACCCTCACCGACGAGCAGGGGCACAGCCGCACCCTGCAGGCGCCGCCGGAGATGCGCAACTTCGAGCAGCTCAGGGTCGGCGACCAGGTGCGCGCGATGATCGGCCTGGAACGCATCGTCCAGCTGCGCGAGCCGGGCGATACCAGCGAAGACGGCGCCGCCGGCATCCTAGCTACCGCACCGGAGGGGGGCAAGCCGGGCCTGCTGATGGCCGAGACACTGGAAATCACCGCGGTGATCAAGGCCATGGACAGCACCCAGCGTACCGCCACGTTGCAGTTTGCCGACGGCAGCCAGCGTACCGTCAAGGTGCGCCCCGACGTCGAGATGAAACCCGAGTACCTGGGCCGCGAGCTGGTGCTGCGCATGACCTCGGCGGTGGCCGTCAGCGTCGAGGCGCAGTGATAGCTGACGGCTGAATGGGCAGGCGAGGCCGTAGCGCTGGCGCCCCGCGGCAACGGCCGTTAGCGCGGCGCAGTCACGGCCCGGGCTGGACACCCTGGGGAGCGGGCCCTAGCATGCGCGGCCACGCCGTCGTACAGCGCCGCCATGAAAATCCTGCTAGACCGCATCCCCACCCTGCTCGCCTGGGTCCGCCGCTACCCCGGCCTGGTCGCCGCCTTCGGCTTCTGCTCGGGCTTGGCCAGCTTCCTGCTGGTCGAGCGCCAGGCCAATCTGGCCAAGGTGCTCGGCGTGGTGCTGCTGGCCAGCTGGTTGTGGCTGATGCTGGAAAACCTACTGCGCGAGCACATCGCCCGGCGTTTCGGCTTCGAGCTGCCGATCCCGCTGCTGCGCTACGCGACGCAGATGATCCACCAGGAAAGCCTGTTCTTCGTCCTGCCGTTCTTCTTCATCACCACCACCTGGAATAGCGGCCAGTTGCTGTTCAGCGGCCTGCTCGCCGTCGCCGCGCTGATATCCATTACCGATCCGCTCTACTACCGCTGGCTGGCGGCCCGGCGCTGGCTGTTGCTGATGTTTCACAGCCTGGCGCTGTTCGCGGTGATGCTGACCGCGCTGCCGATCATCTTCCACCTCAGCACCCCGCAGAGCTACCGCGTCGCCCTGGTCCTGACCACGCTACTGACGCTGCCGAGCCTGCCCGGGCTGATCGGCTTCGTCGGCTGGCGCCGCGCCGTGGCCCTGGCCGCGCTGCCGCTGATCCTCGGCGCCGGCGGCTGGCTGGCACGCACCTGGGTGCCACCGGCCACGCTCTGGCTGAACGAGGTGGCGGTGACCGCCGAGTTCGACGGCGCGCAGCGCTCGCCGGGGCGCTCGATCGAACGCATCAGCCCGGCCCAGCTGAGCGCCGGCGGGCTCTACGCCTACACCGCGATCAACGCGCCGCGCGGGCTGAACGAACGCATCTACCACGTCTGGCGCCACGACGGCCGCGAGGTCGACCGCATCGCCCTGGATATCCAGGGCGGGCGCAAGGAGGGCTACCGCGCCTGGAGCCACAAGCAGAACTTCCCCGCCGAGGCCCAGGGCCGCTGGCAGGTGCAGGTGCTTACCGAGGCCGGGCAGCTGATCGGCGTGCTGCGCTTCGACGTGGCCGACGCCCCCGGCACCTGATAGCATCCGCGCCCCATGCAGCTCGCCGATCTCACTCAACGCCTCGCCGCCCTTGGCGCCAAACCCCAGCACATCGGGCGGATCACCCGTGCCTGGCTGCAGGGCAAGGCGCTGGACACCGGCACCAAGCACCAGAAGACCGAGAACTTCCTGCCGCTGTCCGTACGCCAGGGCCTGCCGGCGCTTGCCGCCGACCTCGATAAGCTGGCCCGGCTGCGCTCCGAGCATCCCGGCGCCGACGGCTCGGCGCGCCTGCTGGTGGAGCTGGCCGACCAGCAGATGGTGGAAAGCGTGCTGCTGCCGCGCGATGGCCTGTGCATTTCCAGCCAGGTCGGCTGTGCGGTGGGCTGCGTGTTCTGCATGACCGGCAAGAGCGGCCTGCTGCGCCAGCTCAGTAGCGCCGAGATGGTCGCCCAGGTCGCCCTCGGCCGGCGCTTTCGCCCGGTGAAGAAGGTGGTGTTCATGGGCATGGGCGAGCCGGCGCACAACCTCGACAACGTGCTCGAGGCCATCGACCTGCTCGGCACCGAGGGCGGCATCGGCCACAAGAACCTGGTGTTTTCCACGGTGGGCGATCCGCGGGTGTTCGAGCGTCTGCCGCAGCAACGCGTGCGCCCTGCCCTGGCGCTGTCGCTGCACACCACCGACGCCGAGCTGCGTCAGCGCCTGCTGCCCAAGGCGCCGCGCATCGATCCCGAGCAGTTGGTGGAACTGGGCGAGGCCTACGCCCGCTGCATCGACTACCCGATCCAGTACCAGTGGACCCTGCTCAAGGGCATCAACGACAGCCAGGAGGAAATGGACAACATCCTGCGCCTGTTCAAGGGCAAGTTCGCCGTGCTCAACCTGATTCCCTACAACAGCCTGGAAGCCGACGACTACCAGCGCCCGGACGGCGAGCGCATCGTGCAGATGGTGCGCTACTTGCACAGCCGCGGCGTGCTGACCAAGGTGCGCAACTCGGCCGGCCAGGATATCGACGGCGGCTGCGGCCAGCTGCGCGCCCGCGCCAGCGAGCTGATCCCGCTGCGCCGGGTTCGCTGACCCCGCCCGCAGGGTGGCGCCGGGCCGCCTAGGCCGCGTGCACCAGCAATCGAAGCCCTCCTCAACTCATCAGACGTTCCATGCGCTCGGCCACGGCCTGCGCCAGACGCCGGCGCCAGGCCGGGCTGTGCGGATTGGCCAGCACCCGATCCTCGTGGACGAAGCTGCGGATGATGGCGTTATAGCCGAGCCAGCGGCACGGCTCGGGCTCCCAACGGCGCAGGCGGGAAATCGAGCTGTCGGGTAGCACCCAGGGCTGGCGCAGCAGTTCGCTGTCGCGACCGAGGATGAGGTCGGCCAGGGTGCGCCCGCCCAGGTTGCTGGCGCCGACGCCCTCGCCGCCGTAGCCGCCGGCCAGGGCGATGCGCTGCTTCAGGTCGCGCAGCATATGCGGCTGGAAGCGCCGCGCCATGCCCAGATTGCCGCCCCAGGCGTGGCTGAAACGCACCGTGCGCAGCTGCGGGAACAGCTCGCCCAGCAGGTAGCGACGCAGATTGCGTTCGTTCTCGGTCAGGTTGAAGTCGCGGCGCAGGCGGCCACCGAAGCGATAGCCACCGCGCGCGCCGAACACCAGGCGGTCGTCGCGACTGCGCTGGCCATAGGTGACCTGGCGACTGAACTCGCTGAAAGCCTGGCCGCGCTGCAAGCCAATGTCGGCCCAGACCTCCGCCGGCAGCGGCTCGGTGGCAATGATCAGGCTCTGCACCGGCAACTGATGCCGGCCCAGCGGCGGCAAGCCGGCGGCGTATCCCTCGATGGCCGGCACCACCCAGTCGGCACGCACGCTGCCTTGCGCGGTGCGCACCAGACCGGGCTGCCAGTCGATCACCGCACTGCGTTCGTAGAGCTGGACGCCGAGCGCCTCGACGCAGCGTGCCAGGCCGCGCACCAGCTTGGCCGGATCGATGGTGGCGCAGTGCGGGCTGTACAGCGCGCCGTAGGCGTTGGCCAGGCGCAGTTGCTCGGCCAGCTCGCTCGGCGCCAGCCAGCGGTAGTCGTCCTCGCCCAGGCCGAGCGCGCGCAGGCCGCCGAGGTACTCGCGCAGGCGCACTTCCTGCTCGGGATAGCGCGCCGCGCAGTAGAGCACCCCGCCCTGGCGCAGGTCGCAGTCGATACCCTCGCGGGCCACCACCTGCGCCACCTCGTCGGGAATGCCATGCAGCAGATCGAAGGAAGCTTTGCGTTCGGCGGCAGGCAGGCCCGCCAGCAGGCGATCCTCGCCGAGCAGGTTACCCATCAACCAGCCGCCGTTGCGCCCGGAGGCGCCGAAGCCGGCGGTCTCGGCCTCCACTATCGCCACGCGCAGCTGCGGCGCCTGGCGCTTGAGGTAATAGGCGGTCCACAGCCCGGTATAGCCGGCGCCGATGATCGCCACGTCCGCCTGCAGATCGGCCTGCAGGCGGGGTCGCGCCTGCAGCGGATCGTCGATTCGATCCATCCACAGACTGATATTGCGCCAGGGATTCATCCACGCCTCCGTCATCGATCGATGCCCCAAGGCTAGCGGCACGGCTCAGTAGCTGTCTTGCGTGCGGACCCGCGCGGAAATCTGCTAGAGAACCCGCCTAGAATCTGCTGCGCGTCGGCCCTGCTGCGTTAAAAACGGGCTATAGCTCGCCAGATCCTGGACGGGCTCTAAGATAGGCCTTCGGCGACAGCCCGGTATGCCGCTTGAAGCAGCTGTAGAAGGCCGACAGCGAGTTGAAACCGGCGGCGAAGGCCAGCTCGTCGATGCGCTTGAGGTCGCTGCCCGCCTCCAGACCGGCGAGCAGGTGCTGCAGGCGGGCGCGACTGACGTAGCGGTAGAAGCTCTCGCCGAGCACCTGGTTGAGCAGATGGGAGATCTGGTTGCGGCTGTAGCCGGTGGCCGCCGCCACCTGCTGCAGGTTCAGCTCGGGATCGAGAAAGGCTTTGCTGCGCTGGAAATACTCCTGCAGGTCCTGCGCCAGCTGGCCGAGCTGACGGGGCGACAGACCCAGCCGGCTGATCGCCGGGCGCGCACCGACCGGCTGGTCGGCAGGGTTCGCCTCGCGCACCAGGGTGGCGTACTCGTTGATGCGCCAGATCAGCCCGTCGCGCACGGTGATCGCCTCGCCGGTGCGGAACGACACCAATCCCGCACCGCCCTGCAGGCTGGTGCGGTACTGGATGAAGGCGGTGTGGCCGTCGATGCGGATGCGGTCGAGATGCTCCAGCACCTCGCCGGGGTGACGCGGCAGGTTGCTCTCGACATAGCCGCGCAGCTCGGCCAGGCGCATGCAGCGCTGCTGGTAGAAGTCGTTGTACTCCACGTCCGGGTGGTACAGCGCCAGCACCGCCTCCAGGTCGCGCTGCTTCCAGCTCAGGTGATAGCGCAGGACAGTCTCGCGGGTGCGCGCGGTCTGCGCGGCGTCGTCAGGGAAATTGTCGTCGAACATGGCGGGCATCGTTTCAGGGGCGCCTTGCAGCTTGCCCGATTCGCCCTGGCCAGCCTAGAGGGCTATGCCAGGGGCCCCTCGCGCGGGTCACGGCGCCTTCATCTCGAGCCAGTCCTCCAGGCGCACCGGCTTGTGCACGGCGAAGCCCTGCACGTAATCCACGCCCATTTCCAACAGGCGTGCGCGAATGGTGGGGGTTTCGACATACTCGGCGATGGTCTGACGCCCCAGGGCATGAGCGATTTCGTTGATCGAGCGAACCATGGCCAAGTCGCTGGGCGAGCGCTCGATCTCCTTGACGAAGCTGCCGTCGATCTTTACGTAGTCCACCGGCAGGCGCTTGAGGTACTCGTAGGAGGAGAAACCAACGCCAAAATCGTCGATGGAGAAGCTGCAACCTGCGCTCTGCAGGTGGCGCACCAGATCGGCGGTCTTGGCCAGATTGGCCACCGCCGTGGTCTCCGTTAACTCGAAACAGATGCGCCGCGGATCCACTGCATAGCGTTCGAACAGGCTCTCGATGAACCCCAGCAGCTTGTCGTCGCTCAGACTGCTGCCGGACAGGTTGATGGACATGCCGCTGCAGCGCTCCCACAACTGCGGATGACGTTCCAGTTCGCTGAAGATGCGCCGCAGCACCCAGCGATCCACCTTGCTCATGCGGTGGTAGCGTTCGGCGGCGGCGATGAAATCTTGCAGCAGCAATTCGTTCTGCATCACCAACAGCAACTCGAAATGCGGCAACTCGTTGGCGTCTTCGGCGGTCGGTGCGATCTGCTGGACGCGCAGCGCCAGCTCCTCGCGCTCGACTATGTCGTCGACCCGCGCGGCAATGGCCTGCAGCCCGGTGCGCACCTCGTCGTCAGCCACGCTGAAACGGTGCACGCGGTTGCGTCCGGCCTCCTTGGCGCTGTTGCAGGCGGTCTGCAGGTCGCAGAACAGGTTGGCCACATCATGGCGCTCGGCTGCCTCGACCACGCCGATGCTGAGGGTGATACCGTGACGGTGATCGGCCCAGACGAATCCGCTGCTCTCCGCCTCCAAGCGAACCTGTTCGGCCAGCGCCATGGCCTCGGCCTCGCCGCAATCGGGCAGCACCGCGGCGAAATCCACCCCACCGATACGCGCCACGCAACTGGCAGCCGCGAGCCGATGGCGCAGCTGACCGGCCACCTGGCGCAGGCAGGCATCGCCGGCCACCGGCCCGGCGAGGTTGTTGAGCAGGCTGAACTGGTCGATATGCATCATGATGAAGGAAGGCCGCGCCCCTTCGGCCAGACTCTGCGCCACCAGGCCCTCGAAAATCCTTCGGTTGTACAATCCGGTCAGCTCGTCGTGGCTGCGCGCATGGGCCACCTCGCGATACAGCCTCCCGACTATGTCCTGCATGCCCTGCTGGATCAGACTCTGCGGTTCGCTGACGACCTCGCCGATCAGCAGCGCGCCCTCGGCCAATTGGCTGGCCAGTTCGGCGGCGCGAAAGCTGCCGACCTCACGGCCCTGGGCGCTGACCAGTACATAGTGATCCAGGTCGCGGTTGCTCCAGATCAGCTGTAGCGGCTGGCCGTCGCGATCATGTAGCCAGTCGCCCTCCTGCAGGGCGTCGAGGCGTTCGTGCCAGCGCTGCAGCGCCTCGGGAACCGCCGGAGGAGCAGGTGGAGCAGGCGGAGCAGCGACGAACTGCACAGGTTCCTCGCCGAGCAGCTCGGCGCGCAGGCGCGCCAGCACCACACCATGTTGATAGAAGCCAGGACTGAACTCCTCGATGCGCCGGCGCAGTATCTGCAGCTGATGGTCCACGTCATAGACCCGTGCCACCTGGTCACCGTGGCTGCTGCTCTGCCCCTGTAGCTGCAACTGCCTGCAAAGCATGCTGGTCAGCGACAGGTCCAGCCGCCAGTGGTAGTTGTCCCTACCCAGGCGGATCAGGCCGTGGACCAGCAACTCGCGCCAGCCAACCGCGAGCCAGTCGAGAAAGGATTGCGCCACCCGCTCGCCACTCATCTGGGCCAACGCGCCAGCCACCTCGCGCTGGGCCAGCTCCAGGGTGTCGCGCCCCTTGTTCAGCTGTTTGAGCCACTCGACGTTTTGCCGACAGGCGCGCTGCTGCAGCTTGAGCAGCTCGTCCAGTTCCCCGTCGCAGGCGGCGAAGGCGTCGTTGTCGCCCTGGTAGTCGTTGAGGATGCGGTCGATCAGCTCCTGCAGGCGCTGTTCTAGTGCCTTGTTCGGCAGCTCGCTGTTATGGGCCAGGTGCAGCAGGCGATCCAAGGTCGCGCGTACCGGATGGGCGCTGTCGGAGATGGCTGCCGGCTCCCTGAGGGTGGCCTGCAACACCGGCAGCAGCAACCGCTCCACCGCAGGCCGGATGCTCGGAACCAGCTGCTCGCCCTGGACTATGTACTGAAACAGCTCGCTGACCAGATGGGTGTCTTCGCGCTGGCGCGCACTCAAGTGGCAAGCCTGCTGTTCGAACTGCTCAAGCAGAACTTGGGCACTCCAGCCACCGGGCGGCGCCTCGAGCCGACGCAGGTAGCCCAGCACTTCCTCGGGCACCAGTGAACTGCCCTGTTCCCGGGTCTGGGGCTCGTCCGGCGACTCCGGCGCGCACTGGCGCAGTTGGCCTATGGCCTGATAGGTTGCGCTATCCGAGGGTGTGGGTGCCGGCCCCTGGCGCCCGCGTACCAGCACCTCGGGCTCCGGCAGGGGCTCGACCTGATGGCTCTGGAAGGCTTCAAGCAGGGTTTGCAGATAGGGCTTGAGCAGCACGGGCAGGACTCGCCCGGCCTCGCCGAGATACAGCGCCCGTACTGCCGCTGGCTGATGACGCAACTGCAGGTTGGTCTGTAGCTCGCGCAGCAGAAATTCGAAGGCCAGCGGATGATCGGCATCGGTCACGTGGTGGCCGAGCAGGCGGTTGTAACAGCCACAGATATGCCACTCCAAGGCGCCTAGGGTATCGCGCAGCACCCGCACCAGGCGTCGAGCCAGGAGCATGTCCTCGACCTCGGCATCGTCGACCAGGCGCCATTCACCGCGATCATCGAACACCGTTGGCTGGATCCCGCCCATCCGCTGGATGCCTTGAGCCACGGCCTGGTAGGTCGCACGCAGCACACGCTCGCCCTGGCCGTGGCAGAAGCGCAGGAATTCGTCGCAGGCCTGCGCCTCTCGATTGGAGAAGGCGCGCATGCGCTGCTCTATCAAGGCATGCTCCAGGCCCTTGAGCAGTTCATGCAGGATAACCGGCAAACGGCCCCGCACCTGGGCGATAAGCGCATCGCGAAGTGGTACGGGTAGCAAACTGGACATCCGTGTTGCGCTCCTACCAAACAGCATTCTGGCATGACTATAGCCGGTCTTGCCGCCACGAGAACTCCCGCCATCAGAATCATGCCACCAAATAGCCATCCTTATGCATAGGGTGCACGCCGCCGGCAATGAGCAGAAACGCACGTCCTGACCAGGGCCTCGGGCTGCAGCTCGACTAGGCTAATTGATATAAGAGGGGATTGAACATGAACGAACCGGACAAGCAACCGCCGCCACCGCCACTGACGTTCTGGGAAATGCTGCAGAGCGTGCTGGCCGCCGCCTTCGGGGTGCAGAGCGGGAAGAATCGCAGCCGCGACTTCAGCCGCGGCAAACCCAGCCACTTCATCCTCCTCGGGCTGCTGTTCACCGGGTTGTTCGTGCTGGTGCTGCTGGCCCTGGTGAAACTGGTGCTGCACTTGGCGGTCGGCTGATCAGCGCAGCAGGCTGTCGATGGAGCAGGCGTAATGGCTCATCTGCGGCTGGCGAGTGGCACTGAACTGGCGGAAGTCCAGGTCGAGGTCACCCTGTTCGAGGCGCCGCATCAGACGCCCGGCAGCTTCGTCATCGACCAGGCGCAGCAGGCTGGCCACCTGATCCTTGCCGCCGCGCGCGGCGAAATCCAGCCCCTTGGCGTGGTCGTGGAGCATCACCAGGGCACAGGCGCCGAGCAGGAAATGTCCGCTGGCCAACACCTCGATGCGCCCGTCGACGCGCGCCTGCAGCACCCGCGCGGAATTGTTCAACGCCGCGTAGCGCAGCTGCCGCCCCTGCTCGGCGGCCGCCTGCATCACGCCGAAGGCCATCTCGTCGTTGGCCGACCACACCAGGCTCAGCTGCGGGTAGCGCGGCAACAGGGCCAGCGACTGCTCGTAGGCGCGCTGCTGGCGCCACTCGCCGTACAGCACCTGCTGCAGGCGGACATGCGGCGCCTCGGCCAGGGCTCGCTGCAGGCCGACGATGCGCAGGGTCGCCGAGGGCGTCTGCTTGATGCCGGTGAACGCCAGCATCTGCGCCGGCTCACCGCCGGCCAGGGCGATCAGCGCCCGCCCCATCAGGTAGCCGGCTTCCTCGTCGTTGGGCACCAGACTGCCCAGCCAGTGGCGATAGCGCTCGCGGCTGCCGCCGACCAGCGCCTGCTGCTCCGGCGTCAGGGTGCTGTGCAGGGCGAACAGACGCACCTGGGTGCCGTCGAACAGGCGCAGGATCTCCGGGCCGGTGAACTGCTCGTTGACGAAGATCAGGTAGTCGGGCAACTCGCCCCGCTCCAGGACCTCATGAGCGTTGCGCAGAATGCGTGCGGTATCGCGCTCGCCGTAGATCACCCGCAGGTCGATGCCCAGATCGCCAGCGGCGTCCTGCATATAGTGCGAATAATCGGCCCAGAACGGCTCGGCGGCATGGCCGGGGTTGAGAAACACCACGGAAAGCGGCCGCCCCTGCGCCTCGGCAACGCACCAGCCCAACATGGCCAACAGCCCCAGCACCCACCTGATCACGACGCCCCTCCCAATAACCGGGCGCAGTATAAGGGCATAAGCGCAAAAAGGCCGACCGCGGTGGCGGGTCGGCCTGTATGCCGGCGCGGGTGCTACTGACCGCTGACCCAGAACACCGCCGTGGCCACGGCAATCAGGATCAGGCTGAAGATGGCCCAGGCGTCGACGCGGCTGTCGGTTTTTTCCATTTCGCTGTGGTCGTGCATGACTCCCCCTGGTTCTTGTGCTTATGGGTGACACGCCCTGCAGTTAAGACCAGCCCGAGCCAGGGCTCAAGCCCTCAGGTTATGTTCCGTCGCGCTCTTATTGCTCAAAGTTCTGTTTATATACTCAAACATCACTTTTACGCATAAAGCTGAGCTGGTATCGTGCCCCGGCTCCGTGGGGAGTGCGCGGCCGTGCGCGCTGATTGGCAGTAGTAGCCTGACAACAGGACCCTTCATGTACGTATATGACCAGTACGATCAGAAGATCGTCGAGGATCGCGTCAAGCAGTTCCGCGATCAAACCCGCCGCTACCTCTCCGGAGAGCTGAGCGGCGAGGAATTCCGCCCGCTGCGCCTGCAGAACGGTCTTTATATCCAGCGTTTCGCGCCCATGCTGCGCATCGCCGTGCCCTACGGCCTGATGTCCTCGGCACAGGTGCGCATGATGGCCAAGATCGCTCGCGACTACGACAAGGGTTACGCGCACATCAGCACCCGGCAGAACGTGCAGTTCAACTGGCCGGACCTGGAAGACGTGCCGGAGATTCTCGCCGAGCTGGCCACCGTGCAGATGCACGCGATCCAGACCAGCGGCAACTGCATCCGCAACACCACCACCGATCAGTTCGCCGGCGTGGCCAAGGACGAGATCGTCGATCCGCGCCCCTGGTGCGAGATCATCCGCCAGTGGTCGACCTTCCACCCCGAGTTCAGCCACCTGCCGCGCAAGTTCAAGATCGCCGTCAACGGCGCCGTCAGCGACCGCGCCGCCATCGAGGTGCATGACATCGGCCTGGAAGCGGTGAAGAACGCAGCCGGCGAGCTGGGCTTCCGCGTTTCCGTCGGCGGCGGCCTGGGCCGTACCCCGATCGTCGGCAGCTTCATCAACGAATTCCTGCCCTGGCAGCACCTGATCAGCTATCTCGACGCCATCCTGCGCGTGTACAACCGCTACGGCCGTCGCGACAACAAGTACAAGGCGCGCATCAAGATCCTGGTCAAGGCGCTGACCCCCGAGGTATTCGCCGAGCGGGTGAACGCCGAATGGGCGCACCTCAAGGATGGCCCGAGCACCCTGACCGACGCCGAAGTGGCGCGCGTTGCCGGCCACTTCGTCGACCCGGCCTATCAGGCCCTGAACGACGAAGACGCCCTGCTCGCCCAGCAGGACGCCGAGCACCCGGGCTTCGCCCGCTGGCGCCAGCGCAACACCTTCGCCCACAAGAAGCCCGGCTACGTCGCCGTGACCCTGTCGCTCAAGCCCACCGGCACCGCGCCGGGTGACGTCACCGACAAGCAGCTCGATGCCATCGCCGACCTGGCTGATCGCTACGCCTTCGGTGAAGTGCGCAACAGCCACAACCAGAACATCATCCTCGCCGACGTCGAGCAGCGTCAGCTGCTGACCCTGTGGGGCGAGCTGCGCGAGCAAGGCTTCGCTACGCCGAACGTGGGCCTGCTGACCGACATCATCTGCTGCCCGGGTGGCGATTTCTGCTCGCTGGCCAACGCCAAGTCGATCCCGGTGGCCGAAGCCATTCAGCGCCGCTTCGACGACCTCGACTACCTGTTCGACATCGGCGACATCGACCTGAACATCTCCGGCTGCATGAATGCCTGCGGTCACCACCACGTCGGCCATATCGGCATCCTCGGCGTGGACAAGAAAGGCCAGGAGTTCTACCAGGTCTCGCTGGGTGGCAGCGCCGGTCGCGAAGCCAGCCTGGCGCAGATTCTCGGCCCGTCCTTCGCTCAGGACGACATGCCGGACGTGATCGACAAGATCATCAAGGTCTACGTCGAGCAACGCACCGAAGAAGAAAGCTTCCTCGATACCTACCGCCGCATCGGTATCGACCCGTTCAAGGAGCGCGTCTATGCAGCGAATCATTAAGAACGGCCAGGTGATCGACGAAACCTGGCACCTGCTGGCCAAGGACGTGACCCTCGACGCCATCCCCAACTGTGACGACATCATCGTTCCGCTGGCGCTGTGGCGCGAGCACGCCCATGCGCTGAAGGCCCGCGACGGCGGCCTGGGCGTGTGGCTGGAAGCCGGCGACGAAGTCGAGGAAATCGCCGACGATCTCGCGCATTTCCAGGTGATCGCCCTGGACTTCCCGGCCTTCACCGACGGTCGCCATTCCTCCAGTGCCTACCTGCTGCGCACTCGCTACGGCTACACAGGCGAAGTGCGCGCCATCGGCGACGTGCTGCGCGACCAGCTGTTCGCCCTGCGCCGCGTCGGCTTCGATGCCTTCGCCCTGCGCGCGGACAAGGACCCGTACGACGCGCTCAAGGCCTTCGAGGACTACAGCGAGGTCTACCAGGCCTCGGCCGACCAGCCACAACCGCTGTTCCGCCGCCGCGCCTGATCGCCGCCGCTTGTACGCAAAAGCCCCGCTATTGGCGGGGCTTTTGCGTTTGGTGTGGCGCAGCTGCGCTCCGCGAATGCGCGACGGCTTACCCCCAATTGCAGCCGGGCTACCGGCAAGATCCTGCTTCCCTGCGCCTAGGAAGTCGCCCGCACCGACTCCCAGGCGATCTGCGCCAGGAGTTCGCGACAGGCCCCCAGCTCGCTCTGGCTGCGGCCGGCCAACCAGTTGCGAGCCAGATCCTGGCTCGGGCCGATCACCACCGCGGCGAAGCAGTCGTCGGCCATGGCCCTGAACAGCCCCTGCTGGCGGTACTCGTCCAGTGCCGCGAGAATCCGCGCGAAGTGCAGGCGATTGGCCTCGCGCAGCGCCTCGCCCATTTCCCCTGCCTCGACCCGACCGCGACTGTGCAGGATGAAGCGCGCCCAGTCCGGATTGGCCACCACCCAATCGATATAGCTGGTCACCAGCAGCTTGACGCAGGCCTCGGCGCTGCCTGCCTTGGCGAAACCGTGCTCGAGCCGTTCGGCGTACTGCGCGGTGCCGGCCAGGTACAAGGCACCGATGATGCGCTCCTTGTTGCCGAAGTGGTGATACAGGCTGCCGATGCTGGCGCCGGAACGGTCGCGGATCATCTCGATGGTGGTGGCATCGACGCCCTGCTCGGTGAAACAGGCCAGCGCGGCCTGGAGAATCTCGTCTTTACGCGATGGACGGGCCATGCCACTCCCTGATGACTAGAATATTTTTCTAGAATTATTTTCTAACGTTCGTATACTGCCCCGGCGCGCGCTCATCTTCAATCGCAAACCCGCAGGAGACAGTCATGAGTCAGATGTTGCAGATGTTCCAGCAAGCCGGCCCGGCGCAGTTCAACGCACTGATCGGCCAGGTCGCCCCCTACTTCGCCAGCATCGCCCCGCAGATGGTCGAGCTGCGCCCCGGCTATGCCGAGCTGACCTTCCCCAAGCGTCGCGAGGTGCTCAACCATATCGGCACGGTGCACGCCATCGCCCTGTGCAACGCCGCCGAACTGGTCGCCGGCAGCATGACCGACGCCTCGATCCCGGCCGGCTGTCGCTGGATTCCCAAGGGCATGACGGTGGAGTACCTGGCCAAGGCCGACGGCGATATCCGCGCCGTGGCCGACGGCAGCGCGTTGGACTGGAGCCAGCTCGGCGACATCAAGGTGCCGGTGCTGGCCTATGTCGGCGACAAGCCGGTGTTTCGCGCGGAAATCACCATGTACGTCAGCCGGGCGTGAAACGCAGAGGCCCGTCGAAGGCGGGCCTCTCGCTCAATCCAGCCTCACCAGCACGCGGCCGACCATGCCGCCGGCGAGTATCCGCTCGATGGCCGCCGGCAACTCTTGCAGGGCGACTTCCTGGCACAACGCCGAGAGATCGAGCTTCCACTGCAGCGACAGCTTGTCCCACATCGACGCCTTGACCACCAGCGGCAGCTCAACGGAATCCACGCCAAGCAGGTTGACCCCGCGCAGGATGAACGGCAGCACGCTGGCCTGGAAGCCGACGCCGGCGGTCAGCCCGCAGCACGCCACGCTGCCGCTATGGCGTAGGGACTTGACCACATTGAACAGGATGTCGCCGCCCACGGTGTCCACCGCCGCCGCCCAGCGCTCCTTGAGCAATGGCCGTTCGACGCCCTGCAGCAGCTCTTCGCGGCTGACGATCTCGTCGGCGCCGAGACCACGCAGGAATTCGCCCTGCTCGGCCTTGCCGGTGGCGGCCGCGACCCGGTAGCCCAGCGCCTTCAACAGCACCACGGCGATACTGCCGACCCCGCCGGTGGCGCCGGTAACCAGCGCAGTGCCGGCCTCGGGGGTGACTCCGGCCTGCTCCAGCTTGTCCACGCACAGCGCGGCGGTGAGGCCGGCGGTGCCGAGGATCATCGCCTCGCGCAGGGACAGGCCCTGCGGACGCTTGATCGCCCAAGCCGCCGGTACGCGAATGTATTGGCCGAAACCGCCGGCGGTGTTCATGCCCAGGTCGTAACCGGTGACTATCACCTCGTCGCCTGGGGCGAACTCGGCGACGGCGGACGCCTCCACCACGCCGGCAGCGTCGATGCCCGGCGTGTGCGGATAGGCTTTGGTGACGCCACGGTTGCCACTGGCCGACAGCGCGTCCTTGTAATTGAGCGAGGAATAGCGCACGCGGATCAGCAGCTCGCCAGCGGGCAGCTCCTCGATCCGCCGCGCCACCACCTGGCGTTGAAAACCGCCATCGGCGCCTTCGCTGACCAGCAAGGCCTTGAATTCAGTCATCACCTTCTCCTCTTGTCGTTGTTCGGTGGCGTGCTCTTACCAGAAGCGCTGCTGATTGAGTCTGCTCAGCCAGGTCAGCACGAAGCGGTCCAGGGCCATGCTGGCAGCCAGCCCCACGCGCTCCTGCAGGCTCTTCTTGTGGGCGAAATGCAGGTGGAACAGCTCGGCCTCGGCAGCGCGCTCGGCCAGGTATTGGTCGCTGGTCTTCAGTTCGTCCACCAGCAGGCGCTCCTGGGCGGACAGGCCCAGCCAGACCTCGCCGGTGGCGATGGCGTCGATATCCAGTTGCGGGCGGTAACGGGCGACGAAGCCCTTGAACAGCTCGTGGGTGGTTTCCAGGTCTTCCTGGAACTTCTCCCGGCCTTTTTCGGTGTTCTCGCCGAACACGGTCAGGGTGCGCTTGTACTCGCCGGCGGTGAGCACCTCGAAATCGATGTCGTGCTTCTTCAGCAGGCGATGCACGTTGGGCAGCTGCGCCACCACGCCGATGGAACCGAGGATGGCGAACGGCGCAGCGAGAATCTTCTGGCCGATGCAGGCCATCATGTAGCCGCCGCTGGCCGCCACCTTGTCGACGCAGACGGTGAGCGGGATGCCGGCCTCGCGAATGCGCACCAGCTGCGAGGAGGCCAGGCCATAGCTGTGCACCATACCGCCGCCGCTTTCCAGGCGCAGCACCACCTCGTCCGAGGCCTTGGCCAGCGACAGCAGCGCGGTCACCTCATGGCGCAGGTGATCGGTGGCCGAGGCCTTGATATCGCCGTCGAAGTCCAGCACGAACACCCGCGGCTTGCTCGGCGGGTGCTTCTTCTCCCGTTTGGCCGCCTTGGCCTCGGCCTTGCGCGCGGCCTTGAGCTGGTCCTTGTGCAGTACGCTGTGCTCCAGGCGCTCGCGCAGGTCTTTGTAGAAGTCGTTGAGCTTGTGCACCTGCAACTGGCCGCTGCTGCGCCGGCCCTTGCCGCGCGTAGCGGCGACCGCCGCCAGCACCAGGACGATGGCGACCACCAGGGTCAGGGTTTTCGCCAGAAAGCCGGCGTACTCGCTAAGAAACTCCACAGATCCCCCTTGGACAATGCGGCGGCGCCGAGGCGCGCAAAGGCTCAAGCATACCGGCGCCATCGGCCGGCGGCCAAGCGCGACGAAGGTCGACGGGCACCGTACAGCGGATTCAAACAAGCGTATGTTTTTTCGTTGACAGCCCCCGAGCTTCCTCATACCCTCGCGGAACTTTCAACGCGCCGGGACCGAAACGGACGTGGGCAGCATTTACCTGATTCGACATGGCCAGGCCTCATTCGGCGCGGACGACTACGATGTCCTGTCCGCCATCGGCGTGCGCCAGGCAGAAGTATTGGGCGAGCACCTGAATCAGCTCGGCATCGTCTTCGATCGCTGCGTCAGCGGCAGCCTGCGCCGCCAGCAGCATACCGCCAATGCCGCGTTGCAGCGCATGAGCGACGCCCCGCCACTGGACATCGACGCGGCCTTCAACGAGTTCGACGCCGATGCGGTGATCCGCGCCCTGCTCCCGGGCATCCTGCCCGAAGAACCCGAGGCCCTGCATATCCTGCGTAACGGCGCGCAGAACCGGGCCGAGTTCCAGCGCCTGTTCTCCAAGTTGATCGCCCGCTGGGTTTGCGGCGAATACGAGCAGCCCGGTCTGCAGAGCTGGCAGGCCTACGTCGAGCAGGTCGAAGGCGGCCTGGCCCGCATCCTCGAGCAGGCCCGGAGCAAACAGAACATCGCCGTGTTCACCTCCGGCGGCACCATCACCGCCCTGCTCCGGTTGATCACCGGCGTACCGGCGGACAAGGCCTTCGAACTGAATTGGCAAATCGTCAACACCTCGCTCAGCCAGCTGAAGTTCCGCGGCCGTGAGGTGAGTCTGGCTTCCTTCAACAGCCATGTGCATCTGCAGCTGCTGAAGGCGCCGGAGCTCATCACCTACCGATGAGTTTTGGCCCACTGCGGCCGCGAGGCTGCGCGAAAAACCTGAAAAAAGGATAAGACCATGAGCGTTGCTGACATCGTCCAAACCATGCAATCCAAGTTCAACGCCAGCGCCGCCGCCGGCCTGGATCTGGTGTTCCAGTTCAATATCGAAGACGGCGAGAACTACGCGCTGATCGTCAAGGACGGCACCTGCGCCGTCGAGCAAGGCGACAACCCGAACGCCAACGTGACCCTGATCATGGACAGCGAAACCCTCAAGGGCATCACCAGCGGCGAAACCGACGGCATGCAGGCCTTCATGGCCGGCAAGCTGCGCGCCGAAGGCGACATGATGCTGGCGATGAAGCTGGGCGAACTGTTCCCGGTCTAAGCGTCTAGGCTGACCGTGACACAGACGAAACCGGAGTCCTTGGGCTCCGGTTTTTTTATGCGCAGCCGCCGCCTGCGGGCGAATCAGGCAGCTTGATTGTGGTGCAACACGCCCGCCTATAACGGCGCGTATTGCTTGTGACGGTTCGGGTGCAGCATTAGATTAGCCAATTATCTAGGGCACCCATCATAAGTAGAAGGGATAAGCATGGCGCTCACCGACCAATCCACCCGCATCCGCGCAGGCGAAGAACTCGACGCCTCCGTCATCGACGCCTATCTCAAGGCCCATATTCCCGGCCTGAGCGGCGCAGCGAAGATCAGCCAGTTCCCCGGCGGCGCCTCGAACCTGACCTACCTGATCGAGTATCCGCAGCAGGAGTTCGTCCTGCGCCGCCCGCCATTCGGCCACAAGGCCAAGTCGGCGCACGACATGGGCCGCGAGTACCGCATCCTCAACCAGCTCAATGCCGGTTTCCCCTACTGCCCCAAGGCCTACGTGCACTGCACCGACGAGTCGGTGATCGGCGCCGAGTTCTACGTGATGGAACGGGTCAAGGGCATCATCCTGCGCTCGGAGATGCCGACCGAGCTGAACTTCTCGCCCGAGCAGACCCGCGCGCTGTGCAAGAGCTTTATCGACAAGCTGGTCGAGCTGCACAACGTCAACTACAACGCCTGCGGTCTCGGCGACCTGGGCAAGCCGGAAGGCTATGTGGAGCGCCAGATCGGCGGCTGGATCAGCCGTTACGAGAAGGCCCTGACCCCCGATGCGCCCACCTGGGAGCCGGTCAAGGCCTGGCTGCGCGACAAGATGCCGGCCGACCACCACAAGCCGGGCATCGTGCACAACGACTACCGCTTCGACAACGTCATCCTCGACCCGAACAACCCGATGCAGATCATCGGCGTGCTCGACTGGGAAATGACCACCATCGGCGACCCGCTGATGGACCTGGGCAACACCCTGGCCTACTGGATCGAGGCGAACGACCCGCCCCCCGTGCAGCTGATGCGCCGCCAGCCGAGCAACGCGCCGGGCATGCTGACCCGCCGCGAGTTCGTCGACTACTACGCCGAGCGCGCCGGCATCCGCATCGACAACTTCGATTTCTACTACGTGTACGGCCTATTCCGCCTGGCCGGCATCGTCCAGCAGATCTACTACCGCTTTTACCATGGCCAGACCCAGGACAAGCGTTTCGCCCAGTTCATTCAGATGAACAAGCTGCTGGAACAGATGAGCCTGCAGGTCATCGGCAAATCCACTCTCTAACCCCGGGGTAATCACAATGTCCAAGACCCAACTGTTCGACCTCGACGGCAAGATCGCCTTCGTTTCCGGCGCCAGCCGCGGCATTGGCGAGGCCATCGCCAAGCTGCTGGCCCAGCAAGGCGCGCACGTGATCGTCTCCAGCCGCAAGCTCGAAGGCTGCCAAGCCGTGGCCGACGCCATCGTGGCCGAGGGCGGCAAGGCCACTGCCATCGCCTGCCACATCGGCGAGATGGAGCAGATCGCCAGCGTCTTCGCGCAGATCAAGGAGCAGTTCGGCCGCCTCGACATCCTGGTCAACAACGCCGCCACCAACCCGCAGTTCTGCAACGTGCTGGATACCGACCTCGGCGCCTTCCAGAAGACCGTGGACGTGAATATCCGCGGCTACTACTTCATGTCCATCGAGGGCGGCAAGCTGATGAAGGCGGGCGGCGGCGGCTCGATCATCAACGTCGCCTCGATCAACGGCGTCTCGCCCGGCGAGTTCCAGGGCATCTACTCGGTGACCAAGGCCGCGGTGATCAGCATGACCAAGGTGTTCGCCAAGGAGTGCGCGCAGTTCGGCATCCGCTGCAACGCACTGCTGCCTGGTCTGACCGACACCAAGTTCGCCTCGGCACTGACCAAGAACGACGCCATTCTCAACATGGCGCTGCAGCGTATTCCGCTCAAGCGCGTGGCCGACCCCAGCGAGATGGCCGGCGCGGTGCTGTACCTGGCCAGCGCAGCGTCCAGCTACACCACCGGCGTGGCGCTCAACGTCGACGGCGGTTTCCTCTCCTGAGGTCAAACGCCATAAACGACGAAGGCACCCTAGGGTGCCTTTTTGCTTCGTAGAATATTTCGCTCTCCTCTCCCACCCTTCGGACACCCTCCGGGTCGCCAAATGGCCGCAAAGCGGCCGCTACCAATCCTTCAATGCCGCTTCGGCTGCCGGATTCATCGGCTCGGCCAGCAGCCCGGTCGGCGTCAGGCTGACGCTGTACACCGCATCGGCGGCGATCGGCAGGTAGGTCACGCGCAATGCCTGCGGGTCGAACAGCAGCAGGTCGCGCTGGCTCAGGCGCAGCCAGCGCCACAGGTCGACGCCGTAGGGGCTCTCGGCCAGCTGCACGCGACCGTGCTGGGCCAGGGCCTGTTGCTCGATGGCGAGAAAGCGCCCGGACAAGCGCTCGAAACGGTAGCCGGGCTCCAGGCCGATCAGCTCGGCCAGGCCCTTCCAGCGGATCAGCCGGCCATCGAGCTGCCACAGATCACCCTCCAGGATCAGCGTGCGCTCGCGGCCGCCTTCCAGCAGGCTGACACGGTAACGCTGCGGGCCGTCGGCCTTGAAACTGAGCGTCGCCAGCGGCTTGCCCTGCGGCAGCGGCGCGTAGCTGTAGAGGTCGTAGGCGACCAGGCCGACCAGGCCGGCCAGGGCGAGGAACGCCAGGCCGCAGGTGCCGCGCAGCCAGCCGAGAAACCAGCCGCTATTGAGCAGAATGCGCAGCGCCACCAGCAGTGCCAGCACCGCCAGCAGCGCCACCGCCCAGGCCAACCCGTCGTATTGCATCTATTGCGTTCCTTCCGCCGGAAAATCCCGGCATTATGCGCAGCTCGCCGGACGCCGAACAGTCGGCAGGCTGCGCACTCGCCCACAAGTCGACACTTTATATGCCCTTCGCTCTCGAACTCGCCATCGATCCCAGCACCCTGGCCATCCTGGCGCTGGTCGCCTTCATCGCCGGATTCATCGATGCCATCGCCGGCGGCGGCGGCCTGCTGACCATTCCCGCGCTGCTCACCGCCGGGCTGCCGCCGCACCTGGTGCTGGGCACCAACAAGCTGTGCGCCACCTTCGGCTCAGGCACCGCGGCGCTGACCTTCTACCGGCGCAAGCTGTTCGATCCCGGACAATGGCGCGGGGCACTGCTGGCCACGCTGATCGGCGCCCTGCTCGGCGCGCTGATCGCCCACTGGCTGCCGGCCGAATGGCTCAACCAGATGCTGCCGGCGGTGGTGTTCGCCTGCGGCCTGTACCTGCTGTTCGGTCGCACGCCCGAGGCGCCGAGCGAGCAGAACCTGCCCATTGCCCGCGGCCGCCAGTGGCCGCAAGGCCTTGGCCTGGGCTTCTACGACGGCGTCGCCGGCCCCGGCACTGGGGCCTTCTGGACCGTCAGCAGCCTGCTGCTCTACCCGCTCGACCTGGTTCGCGCCAGCGGCGTGGCACGTACCATGAACTTCGTCAGCAACGCCGCGGCGCTGGCGGTGTTCATCGCCTTCGGGCAGGTGGCCTGGGTGCTGGGGCTGAGCATGGGCGCGGCGCTGATGGTCGGCGCCTTCCTCGGTGCGCGCACGGCGATCAAGGGCGGCTCGAAGTTCATCCGCCCGGTGTTCATCCTGGTGGTGCTGGCGCTGACCGCGCGCCTGGCCTGGCAGCACTGGTTTGGCTAGCTCCGACGGGCCATCCGGGATCTTGTAGGAGCGGCTTGAGCCGCGAAAAGGTAACCGAGGTTCGCGGCCGAAGCCGCTCCTACAAGGGGTCTTACGCTGGCAGCACAGGCTCGGGCAAACCCAATCGGCGTGCCACGTAGAGATCGATCAGGTGGCGGGCGATGGAGCGCGACGCCGGCAGCGGCGGCAAGTCGTCGACGCGGAACCAGCGGGCATCCTCGATCTCGTCCGCCTGCATGACGATCTCGCCGCCGGCGTACTCGGCGTGAAAGCCGAGCATCAGCGAATGCGGGAAGGGCCAACCCTGACTGCCGATGTACTGCAGGTTGCGCACCTCGACGCCGACTTCCTCGCGCACCTCGCGCGCCACGCAATGTTCCACCGACTCGCCCGGCTCGACGAAGCCGGCCAGGGTGCTGTAGACCCCGGCAACGAAACGCGGCGAACGGGCCAGAAGGATTTCGTCGCCACGGCTGACCAGCACGATCATGCTCGGCGAGATGCGCGGATAGTGCTGCGACTCGCAGGCGTCGCAGCGCATCGCCCGCTCGCCGGGTAGCTGGCGGGTCGGCGCGCCGCAACTGCCGCAGAAACGATGCTCGGCATACCAGGTGCCGATCTGCGCGGCGTAGGCGAGCATGCGGAAGGTCTCGGCCTCGCCCTGCAGCATGAACTGGCGCAGGCTCTGCCAGCTGGCGCCGTCCAGCTGGGTGGAGGGCGTAACCTGCAGCAGGTAGACGGCATCCTCGCCGAAATGACCGATGCCCTGCTCGGCGAGAATGTCCAGCTCCTGGCGCTTGATCCAGTCGCGGGGAAACAGCACACCATTGGCGTCGGCGAGAAACTGCTGCCGGCAGTACAGCAGCGCCCAACCGCCGGGCTGGGCGGGGTCGAGAAAGGCGTTGCGCCAGACCATCAGGCCGCCACCGGCATTCCCAGGGCCTTGACGCTCTCCTCGGCCAGATCGAGTACGCTGGGCTGGGTTTCCGGACGCAGCACGGCGCCGGCTTCCAGGTAGTACTCCAGGCTGCTCAGGGCGTCGGCCAGGGTTTCCAGCATCTGCTCGGAGGGCATCTGCCCGGACTCGAGCATGCGCGTCTGGATATAGTCGGCGCAGGCGCCGACCAGGGTCGCCGCACGGCGCTGCTCGAGGAACCACAGGCCGCCACGCACCGCCTGCAGGCTGAACGGCACGTTGGCCAGGTGCATCCTGTCGCCGCCGGCTTCGAGGTAGGCGGTGATCGCCCGCTTGGCCAGGGCCAGGCCGGCCTGAGCCTCATCGACCACGACGATGCGCGCCTCGTTGAGCTGGTGGCTGGCGAAGGAATCAGCCTCGCTGCCCGGCTCGGCCGGGGTCGGTCGCGTGTCGCGGCTTTCGCCGCGTTCCAGACTGGCGACCATGCCTTCGACGTAGAGCACCGCATCGGCCAGCTTGTGCAACTGCGCAGGCGCCGGCGGCGTGGCGTCGCTCCAGGCGGCGACCAGTGGCAACTGGGCGCCGAGGGCGTTGCCGGCGGAGGTCAGGCCGACCATGCCCAGGGTCTTGGCCAGCTTGCCGAGCAGGGCGTGCAGCGTGCCCAGGGTCTCGCTCTGCAGGTTGCCGCGCTCCATCAGGTCGAGCATGTCCTTGACGCTGGCCAGCTCCTCGCGAATGGCGGTGGACAGCGAACGCATCACCGCCTTGCCGGGGCCGGCCAGGCGCTGGTACTCGGCTTCCAGCAGGTGGTCGGTGAACGGTAGCGGGGTCAGGCCGAACACCTGGCGCATGGCGCTGGCATGCGGGCCGTGACTGTCAGCCAGGGCCACCAGGTACAGCAATTCCTTGAGCAGGCTGCGCGGCGCCTCGTACTGCGGGTTGCCCAGCATCAGCTTGAGTTCGCGATCCAGGCGCGAGAACAGCTGCTTGCGCGACTTGCGCGGCAGCAACTGGCCGTCGCTCTGCGCCTCAATGGCGGCGGCGCCGATCCAGCACATGCGCCCGCGCGGCTCGTTGGCGAACAGGCTGTCCAGGCGGCCCATGGCGCGCACCATCAGCTTGAGGCTGGCCTGTGGGTTCTGCTCGCGGATAAAGCCGAGCAAGCCCACCTGGTACATATGGCGCAGGCGCTTGCCTTCGGCCAGCTTGGCCGCGCCGTCGAGTGCCAGGCTGGCGCTGTGCGGTCGGGCCTGGTCGAGGCGCACGCTGAAGAAGAAGCTTTCCGGCAGCGGCTGCTGGGCGCCGGCCTGGCGCAGGTCGTTGATCGCCGGCAGCAGCAGCTCGGGCATTTCCTGGCGATGGGCGTCGACGTTTTCCAGGTAGCGGCGCAGCACGTGCAGCGCGTTGCTCAGCGCCGCCAGCTGCACGTCGCGCTCCTCGCCGGCGCCGGCGGGGATGTCGGTGGCCTGGTCCAGCACTTCCTGGGCCAGCAGCTCGGCGCCGGCCAGCTCGATCAAATTGAGCGTGCCGCGCACCTGCTGCAGGCTCTCCACCGCCTGCTGCAACAGGCTGCCGTTGTGCCGTTCGGCGATGAAGTGCTCGAGGCTCTGCTCGGCCTCTTCCATGGTGACGAACAGTTCGTCGCGCACCAGGCTCAGGGATGTGGCTCCACTCACCATGCTCTAGGCACCTCGCGGCTCGCTGCGGACAACAGTGGATACGGCATCAGTCGGCGAACTCCGGTTTCTGCTTGCTCATGTGCGCGGTCATGGCCAGGCGCAGGTCTTCGGACTGCAGCATGGCCGCGTTCCAGGTGGCGATGTACTCGAGGCCATCGTCGACCCGATGGTCGCGCATGTAGCGAATCATTTCCTTGGTGCCGCGTACCGCCACCGGCGACTTCGCCGCGATCTCGCCGGCGATCTGCAGCACCCCGGCGAGCAGCGCCTCCTGGGTCTCGTAGGTGCGGTTGACCAGACCGATGCGCTGGGCCTCGACGCCGTCGATGCTGCGCCCGGTGAACGCCAGCTCGCGCATCATGCCGTCGCCGATGATCCGCGGCAGGCGCTGCAGGGTGCCGACGTCGGCGGCCATGCCCATGTCGATTTCCTTGATCGAGAACTGCGCGTCCAGCGTGGAATAACGCATGTCGCAAGCACTGATCAGGTCGATGGCGCCGCCCAGGCAGTAGCCCTGGATGGCCGCCAGCACCGGCTTGCGGCACTGGTCAACAGCGTTGAAGGAAGCCTGCAGCTCGAGGATCTTGCGCCGCAGGGCATCGGCATTGCGGCCGACGTCCTTGCCCAGCTGAGCGCCGACCAAGGCCAGCAGCATCAGGTCGATGCCGGAGGAGAAATGCTTGCCGGCGCCGGACAGCACCACCACGCGCACCGCATCGGTGGCGTCGACCCAGCGGAAGATCTCGACGATCTCGCGCCAGAAGTCGGCGTTCATGGCATTGACCTTATCCGGACGGTTGATCTGCACATGGGCGATCTTGTCCGCCAGTTCGACGCGAAAGGCTTGGTAGTCGGACACGGCAGTCATCCTCAGCCGCTGCTCGGCAGCGCACGCAATTATTTTGTGATTAAAACCGAGCAACTATAACAAGCACGACATAAAAGTCGATGCTTGCCGCTGTGACGCAGGGCACGCCCCGGAGGTTAAGAACTGCTTTGACTATCGTGAATAAGGGATTGATCTGCCAAGGGTCTCGCCCCCTCGGCAGAGCGCCAAGCTCACTCCACCAGGCAGTCGACGCAGTACTGGCCAGCCTCGGTCTGCAGACCGTGCACGTCGATATCGAAGCCCGGGAAGGCCTGGTCGAAGGTGTGGGCGAAGGCCAGGTAGTCGAGGATCGAACGGCTCGCCGCGGTGAAGCGTTCGCCCGGCATGATCAGCGGGATGCCCGGCGGATAGGGCACCAGCATCACTGCGGCGATGCGCCCCTCCAACCGCTCGATCGGCACCGCCTCCACCGCGCCGCGCACCAGGCGGTCGTAGGCGTCGGCCGGTTTGATCGCCACTTCCGGCAGCGCCGTGTACATGCTTTTCAGCGCCTTGGCCGTGGCGTTGTCGCGGTAGCAGCCGTGCAACGCGTCGCACAGGTCGCGCAGGCCCATGCCCTGGTAGCGCCCCGCGCCGGCCTGGGCGATGGACGGCAGCACCTGGGTCAGCGGCAGGTTGGCGTCGTAGCTGCGCTTGAACTCCAGCAGCTCGGTCAGCAGGGTGCTCCACTTGCCCTTGGTGATGCCCATGGAGAACAGCACCAGGAAGGAATACAGACCGGTCTTCTCCACCACCAGGCCACGCTCCCAGAGGAACTTGCTGACCACCGCCGCGGGGATGCCCTGCTCCTCCAGCTTGCCGGCGGCATTGAGCCCGGGCATCACCAGGGTCACCTTGATCGGATCAAGCAGCACGTAGTCCTCGGCCACTTCACCGAAGCCATGCCAGTCGGCATCCGGCTGCAACACCCAGTCGGCGGTGGCCAGGCTATCGGCACCGTCGGCCGCCGCCGGCTGCCAGATGCTGAACCACCAGTCATCGGCGTCGAGATTGCGCCGCACGTTGGCCAGGGCGCGGCGGAAGCTCAGCGCCTCGTCGAAGGTTTCCTGAATCAGCGAGCGGCCAGCCGGGCCCTCCATCATCGCCGAGGCCACGTCCAGCGAGGCGATGATGCCGTACTGCGGCGAGGTGGAGATGTGCATCATGAAGGCTTCGTTGAAGCGGTCGCGATCCAGCTGGCGCTGCCCGCCGTCCTGCACGTGAATCATCGAGGCCTGGCTGAAGGCCGCCAGCAGCTTGTGCGTGGAATGGGTGCTGAACACCAGTGGCGAATGTTCGTCGCACTGGGTGCCCATACCGTAGCGCCCGGCGTAGAACTCGTGGAAGGCGGCGTAGGCGTACCAGGCCTCGTCGAAGTGCAGCACCTCGACCGAATCGCCCAGGGCCTGCTTGACCATCTCGGCGTTGTAGCACAGACCGTCGTAGGTGGAGTTGGTCACCACCGCCAGCTTGACCTTGGGCGCGCGCCCCTTGGCCAGCGGGCTGGCGTCGATCTTGGCCTGGATCGACTCCCTGCTGAACTCACTCAGGGGAATCGGCCCGATGATGCCCAGCTCGTTGCGCTCCGGGCACAGGTACAGCGGAATGGCGCCGGTCATGATGATCGAATGCAGGATCGACTTGTGGCAGTTGCGATCCACCAGTACCAGGTCGTCACGGCCGACCATCGAATGCCAGACGATCTTGTTCGCCGTCGAGGTGCCGTTGATCACGAAGAAGGTGTGGTCGGCGCCGAAGTTGCGCGCGGCGCGCGCCTCGGCCTCGGCCAAGGGGCCTGTGTGATCGAGCAGCGAGCCCAGCTCCGGCACCGACACGGATAAGTCCGAGCGCAGCGTGTTCTCGCCGAAGAACTGGTGGAAGGCCTGCCCCACCGGGCTCTTGCGGTAGGCCACGCCGCCGCCGTGGCCGGGCGTGTGCCAGGAATAGTTCGATTGCGCAGTGTGCTGCACCAGCGCCTTGAAGAACGGCGGCAGCAGGCCGTCGAGGTAATTGTGTGCGGCGCGCGCCACCTGGCGGGCGAGGAAGGACACGGTGTCCTCGTACAGGTAGAGGATGCCGCGCAGATGGTTGAGATCGGCCATGGCCTCGGCCGGCGCGTTCTCGATGGTCACCTGCTCGCCCAGGGCGAAGATCGGCAGCTGCGGCGCGCGCACCCGGGCGATGCGGATCAGCTCGACCATGTCCTGCAGCAGGCGCTGGTTCTCCCCCGCGCCCTCGGCGGCCACCAGGATGCAGGCCAGGCCGTGGTGGGTGGAGGCGACGATGCGCCCCTCGGCGGCGCTGGCGGTGGGCAGGATGCTGAAACCGTCCTGCGTCAGCTCCTGGGCGATAGCACGCACGCGATCACCGGCGACGGTATCGGCCTTGATATCGCGGTGGACGATGAGGACGGGGAATTTGAGGTCTTTGTACATTGTGACGTCCTGAAGGCTGGCAGGTCCGACCTGCCCATCGTCTCAGGGTAGAGATTCGCCCGAACGGGCGGAACCCCCCATGCGTCACGCTATACGAAAAGGTCGCAATTGCGCTGTTGGCTTATTCCGGCGCCTGTTCCAACTGCGCCCACAAGGCCGGCCCACCGGCGGATTTCTCGATGGCCGCCAGCCGCGTCAGGTGCGCGGCCAGCTCGTCCTGGCTGGCGCGAATCACCCGGGTACGCGGCCGCGCGGCGTCCAGACGGCGGATCGGAGTGGCCTGCTGACGACCGCTGCCATCGCCGTCGCCGCCTTCGCCGGCCAGCGACAGGTTGGTCTGCCCGCCGGTCATCGCCAAGTAGACGTCGGCGAGGATCTCCGAGTCGAGCAAGGCGCCGTGCAGTTCGCGGTTGGAGTTGTCCACGCCGTAGCGCTTGCACAGCGCATCCAGGCTGTTGCGCTGCCCCGGATGCCGCTCGCGCGCCATCATCAGGGTGTCGAGCACGGTGCAGTAATCGCTGACGTCGGCGCGCTCGCTCTGCCCCAGCAGGGCGAACTCGTTGTTGATGAAGCCGACGTCGAACGCCGCGTTGTGGATGATCAGCTGGGCGCCCTTGATGAATTCGTAGAACTCATCGGCCACGTCCTTGAACCGCGGTTTGTCGGCGACGTATTCGTTGGTGATGCCGTGAACCGCGATGGCGCCTTCGTCGATCTCGCGATCCGGGTTGAGGTAGACGTGAAAATGCCGCCCGGTCAGGCGCCGGCCCATCAGCTCGACGCAGCCGATCTCGATGATGCGGTGCCCCTCGGCGACCGGCATACCCGTGGTTTCGGTGTCCAGCACCACGTAGCGGATGACACTGTTATCGCTTGTCACGTCTCGTCTCTCTCATCAATCGCTTGCCGCACGCGGCCAGCGCGGCATCTTAACCCAGCGGCTCAGCGCGCCGCGCGCACCTCGTCGACGCCGCGGTTGGCCAGCTGGTCGGCACGCTCGTTGCCAGGATGGCCGGTGTGGCCGCGCACCCATTGCCAGCTGACCTGGTGACGGTTGACCTCCTCGTCCAGCTTCTGCCAGAGGTCGGCATTCTTCACCGGCTCCTTGGCAGCGGTTTTCCAGCCGCGCTTCTTCCAGTTCGGCAGCCATTCCTGGATGCCCTTCATCACGTACTGCGAGTCGGTCACCAGCTTGACCGAGCAGGGCCGGGTCAGGGCGACCAGCCCGGCAATCGCCGCCATCAGCTCCATGCGATTGTTGGTGGTACTGGGATCGCCGCCCCAGAGTTCCTTTTCCGCCCCCCGGTAGACCAGTAGAGCGCCCCAGCCGCCGGGGCCGGGATTGCCCTTGCAGGCACCATCGGTATAGATCACGACTTGATCGGTTTCAGACATCGTTTCCAGGCCTACGAAAATCGCCGCGCGCAGGCGCTGCTCGTAGAGCGCCTAACGTTCGGCATTGCGCCGGCTGACCTTGGCCACCGGCATCGGCAGCAGCTTGCCCATGGGCTCGCGACGTGCCGGACGCAGCGGGCGCAAGCCGACCACCAGCTTGCGCGCCACCAATAGATAGAAGCCGGCGCCCGGCAACTGCCAGGCCTCGCCCCATTGCTCCAGTCGGCTCAGGCGCGCTTGCCAGGCCGCTGCAGCGAGCGGCGGACGATAGCACCCGAAGCGGCGTTTCTCCAGCGCGAAGCCGAGCAGGGTCAACCAGTCGCCGACCCGATTGGGCGAGATGCAGCGTGCGCGCTTGAGTCCGTCGCCGGCGAACAGGCTGCAGGCGCCCCAGCTGCTCCAGGGGTTGATGCCGAGAATCAGCAGATGGCCGCCCGGCCGCACGCTGCGCGCCGCCTCGCGCAGCAGGCCGTGCGGCGACAGGCTGAAATCCAGGCCGTGCTGCAGCACCACCACGTCGGCGGCGTGCTCGCTGAGCGGCCAGGCCTGCTCCTCGCAGACGATCTGCACCCCCGGCAGCGGCGCCCCGAGGCGCACGTTGCACTGGATCTGCCCGGCATCCGGCGGTGGCTCGGCCCCCGGGCCATAGCTGACCAGGTAACCGCCGAAGAATTTCGCCAGCTCCTCCTCCAGCAGGCGCCGCTCCTCGCCCAGCAGCAACTGGCCGAGCGGCCCGGCCAGCCAGTCACGGGCCTCGCCGATCAGCTTGAGCCAGTCGGGGTCGGCTTGGGCGAATGCCTGATCGCTCATCGGATTCCTCTCATGACAGTCGTCGTGCATGGGGACTAAGATGCACCTTTATTAGCAGCTTAGCGACCCGCAATGATCCGCATCGACGCCCTGCCCGCCTTCACCGACAACTACCTCTGGTTGCTGCAGGATGCCGCCAGCCAGCGCTGCGCCGTGGTCGACCCGGGCGATGCGGCGCCGGTGCTGGCCTGGCTGGCGGCCCATCCGGGCTGGCAGCTCAGCGACATCCTGGTCACCCATCATCATTTCGACCATGTCGGCGGCATCGAAGGGCTCAAGGCCACCACCGGCGCCCGCGTGCTCGGTCCGGCAGACGAAAACATCCCGGGACGGGACCTGGGCCTGAGCGACAACGACAGCATCGAGGTGCTCGGCCTGAAGTTTCGGGTCATCGCCGTGCCCGGTCATACCCTCGGTCATATCGCCTATTACCAGGCCGAGCAGCACCTGCTGTTCTGCGGCGACACCCTGTTCGCCGGCGGCTGCGGGCGCCTGTTCGAGGGTACGCCGCAGCAGATGCACGAATCGCTCGGGCGCCTGGCGGCGCTGCCCGGCGCCACCCAGGTGTATTGCACCCATGAGTACACCCTGAGCAACCTGCGCTTCGCCCAGGCGGTGGAGCCGGACAATCCGCAGATCGCCGCCCGTCTGGCCGAGGTCAGCCGCTGGCGCGAGGCCGGGCGCATCAGCCTGCCCTCGAACATCGCCCTGGAGCTGGCCAGCAACCCCTTCCTGCGCACTGCCGAGGCTGCGGTGATCGGCGCCGCCGAACGGCGCGACGGCCGGACCCTTGCCGAGCCAAGCGCCGTGTTCGCCAGCCTGCGCGCCTGGAAAGACCAGTTCTAAAAGCACGACGGGCGCGCAAAAAAAAACGCCTGGAGCGTTTATTGACGTCGCTCTGCGACGGCCCGGCAGGCTGACCGACAGGGATGCCGGTCACAAAAGACTGGTGAAAACTTGACCAGTCCAGGCTCGATTCCTAGAATCGCCCGACCTTTTCGCCGGGAATACCACCTCGACCAATGCCTTTATCACCACGCAAGCCCTTGAATTTAAAGGCATTGGCACAAAGCACTCAGGTGCTCGTGGTGATGTGCTGCATGACCCTGGCCGGCTGTCAGAGCCTGGCCCCGTCCGCTCCGGCCGACGCCGACACCTCGCGCGCCGTCGGCCTGGAGCGTGAACCGGAGTGGCTCAGCAGCCAGGTCAAGCCTCGCGAATACGCCGACATCTGGGAGCGCATGCGCGACGGTTTCAAGCTGCAGGACGAGATCGGCATCAACCCGCGCATCGAACGCCTGCGCCTGTGGTACGCCAGCAACCCCAAGCACGTCGATACCGTCAGCGAACGCAGCGCCCCCTATATCCACTACATCGTCGAACGCCTGGCCGAGCGCGACATGCCCATGGAGCTGGCGCTGCTGCCGGTGATCGAGAGCGCCTACGACCCGCAGGCCTACTCCTCCGCCCACGCCGTCGGCCTGTGGCAGTTCATCCCCTCCACCGGCCGTCACTACAACCTGCGCCAGACCAGTTGGTACGACGGCCGCCGCGACGTCACCGCCTCGACCCAGGCTGCGCTCAACTACCTGAGCCGCCTGCACGAGATGTTCAACGGCGACTGGCTGCTCGCCCTGGCCGCCTACAACGCCGGCGAAGGCCGCATCAGCAGGGCCATCGAGCGCAACGAGAAACTCGGCCTGCCCAGCGACTACTGGAACCTGGCGCTGCCCAAGGAAACCGAAGACTACGTGCCCAAGCTGCTGGCCCTGTCGCAGGTGATACTCACCCCGGAGGCCTATGGCGTGAGCCTGTCGCCGGTGGCCAACGAGCCCTATTTCGAACAGGTGGCGATCAAGCAGCACATGGACCTGTCGCGTGTCGCCCGCCTGGCCGACCTCGACGAGGAGGAGCTGCTGCAGCTCAACCCCGCCTACAAGCGCGGCGTCACCCTCGACGGCCCGCAGCACCTGCTGGTGCCGACGGACAAGGCGGAGATGCTCAGCGCCAACCTGGCCCTGATGAAACCGCAGGAGCTGGTCGCCTGGCAGAGCTACACCGTGCGCGCCGGCGACAGCCTGCATGGTATTGCCAACCGCCATCACCTGACGGTGAACACGCTCAAGGACGTCAACCGCCTCAGTGGCAACAACCTGCGTATCGGCCAGGTGCTGACCATTCCCGGCAAGCCCGGCGCGCAGCCGAGCGAACCGCTGTACCAGCGCAGCACGGCACAGGCGCCGGCAGCGCGCAGCTATCAGGTGAAAGACGGCGACAACCTGTGGCAGATCGCCCGCGCCCACCAGGTCTCGGTGCACGACCTGCAGCGCTGGAACAAGTTGCGGGGCAACCAGTTGAAGGTCGGCCAGCGCCTCAGCCTGGCGCCTGCCGACACGGGCAGCCAGGTCGCCAGCAACACGCGCAGCAGCACCTCGCGCGACAAGGCCACCTACTACCGGGTGCAGAAAGGCGACTCGCTGTACGTCATCGCCAAGCGTTTCAAGATCGACCTCAAGCGCCTGCAGGCCTGGAACCCGCGCAGCAGCAGCCTGCGCCCGGGACAGATGCTGACCCTCTACCTGCCCTGATCAGCGCCGACTCAAGGCCTCCAGACAACGCCCGGTCAGCTGGGTGAAACGCTGGAAGGCGACGAACTGCTCGTGACGCAGCGCGCGCCCGGACAACCGGCTGTCGGCGTAGAGCACGCCGATCTCCCGCGTCCCCGCAATGATCGGCGCGATAAAGAACATCCCCGCTCCCAGACTGCGGCGGATCGGCTGGGTGACCAGCTCGGCCAGGTTATAGCTGGCCGGCACGCCCATCCAGATCGCCTCGCGATGGCGCAGGGCATAGCTGAAGACATGCGGCTGTTCCACCTGCTCGGCCGGCAGGACGAAATCCTTCAACCACTGCTCGGTCTTGTCGCCGATCACCCGCTTGGCGCGGAAACAGCTCTGCTCGTCGGCCAGCACCGCCAGCATCACCCGCTCCAAGCCGGCGCCGCGATGCAGGCCCTTGAGCAGAGTATCGAGGATCAGGCCGACGTCGCCGCGCTTGCTCACCATCAGGCCGAGATCCTGCAAGGCCTGCTGCAGCACCAGCAGATCCGGCTGCAACAGGCGCGCCTTGCGCTCCTCCTGCTGCAGGCGGATCTGTTCGGGGTCGGTATTGGGAATCAGTCGGCACAGCTTGCTGGCGCCGAAGGTGGAGGCCACCTTGACCGCCTCCTCGGCGCTGGCCAGCACCTGCTGCAGGGCTTCCTCCGGGCTGAGGTCGACGAAGACGGCCATCTTCGCCAGCACCGCCTCCATTTCCGGCGAATCCCAGCCCTGCAACGCCGCCTCGCTGATGCGCACGCCCAGCTGCACCGCGTAGGCCGCCGGGTCGTGCTGGTTGGCGCCGGCATGCGCCAGGCTGACGGTTTCGCCCAGGTTCCAGCTTTTCACCAGGCCCTGGGTCAACTGCCGGAAGCTGGTGCCGAGCACCTCGCGCACCGCCTCGTCCACCTCCACCCCCGGCTGAGCCAGGGCGGCGGCCAGCTCGTCGGCCTGTTCGCCGCCGCAGCCCCAGAACGCCAGTTCGCCCAGGTGGTGGAGCAAGGCGGCGATGAACACTTCCTCGGCATGCTTGGAGAGCACGTACCCGGCGATGTTGCGCGCCTGCACCGCGGCGTGGAAGGAGCGCGCGAGCAGCTCCTGCAGCTGCTCGCGCGGGGCGCGGGTGAGCAGACCGTCGATCAGGCTGACCGACAGGCCGATCAGCCGCACGTTGTCGAAACCGATCAGCACGATGGCCCGCGAGATGGTCTTGATGGCCTCCTGCGAGGGGTTGTAATAGACGCTGTTGCCGACCCGCAGCACCTTGGAGGTCAGCGCCGCGTCGCGCAGCAGCACGTCGGCCAATTGCTGCACCGAGGCCGAATCCTGCTGCGCCAGGCGCTGCAAATCCTGCACCACGGCGGCCAGCGCGGGCAGTTCGGCTTGGTTCAAGCGATCGATCCATGACTGCAAACCATGGCTACGTTCTGGCAAATCGGTACCCTCGCTGAGCTTTCCCCAAGTGTATGCCAAAGTGCCGTCATTGCTTGCCTGGCACGGCGGTCTTTTTCCTGCCGATACAAGCTGTTACTGTACCGACCCAGAAGCCCAAAAGCCGCCATGGATCGGATCTCACCCCCGATGCGTTCCCCCCTCCCGCTGTTCCTCAGCCTGGCCTTGAGCTTTCCCGTCTCTGCGACCATCAGCGAGAGCCACGGCTACGCCCAGTTCGGGACGCTCAAATACCCCGCCAGCTTCAGCCATTTCGACTGGGTCAACCCCGAGGCGCCCAAGGGCGGCACCCTGCGGATCATGGCCTCGGGCACCTTCGACACGCTCAATCCCTACACTTTCAAGGGCAGCAGCCCGATCTCCACTGCGCATTTCCTGCAGTACGGGGTCAACGAGCTCAACGAGCCGCTGATGGTCGGCACCGGCGCCTACGACCCCTCCGGCGACGAGCCGGCCTCCAGCTACGGGCTGATCGCCGCCAGCGTGGAGTACAGCGAGGACCGCAGCTGGGTGGTGTTCAACCTGCGTCCCGAGGCGCGCTTTCACGACGGCAAGCCGATCACCGCCTACGACGTGGCCTTCTCCTACCGCCTGCTGCGCAGCGACGGCCATCCGCAGTACCGCACCCACCTGCAGGAGGTGAAGCGGGTCGACATCCTCAATCGCCAGCGCATCCGTTTCGTCTTCAAGCGCGCCGGCAACCCGCTGCTGATCCTGCGCCTGGGCGAGCTGCCGGTGCTGCCGCAGCACTACTGGAAGGACCGCGACTTCAAGGCCACTACCTTCGAGCCGCCGTTGGGCAGCGGCCCCTACCGCATCGCTCAGGTGGTGCCGGGGCGAAGCCTGGTGTTCCAACGGGTCAAGGACTGGTGGGGCAAGGATCTGCCGGTCAATCGCGGCAAGTACAACTTCGACCGCGTCGAGGTGGAGTTCTACCGCGACAACCACGTGGCCTTCGAGGCCTTCAAGGCCGGCGAATTCGACTTCTACATCGAGAACCAGGCGAAGAACTGGGCCAACGGCTACCGCTTTCCCGCCGTCACCCGCGGCGAGGTGATCCGCGCCGAGATCGCCCACCAGATCCCTACCCAGACCCAGGCACTGTTCATGAACACCCGCCGCGGCCTGTTCGGCCAGCGCAAGGTGCGCGAGGCGCTGGGACTGATGTTCGACTTCGAGTGGACCAACCGCACCCTGTTCAACAACTCCTACGTGCGCGCCAGCAGCTACTACCCCAACAGCGAGTTCTCCGCCACCGGCAAGCCGGAAGGCGCCGAGTGGCTGCTGCTGTCGCCGCACCGCGACAAGCTGCCGGCGCGGCTGTTCAGCCAGCCCATAGTGCAACCGGTGACCGACGGCCGCGGCATCCCGCGGGAAACCTTGCGCCGCGCCCTGGGTCTATTGGCCGACGCCGGCTGGAAGCCTGCCGGCCAGGAGCTGCGCAACGCCCGCGGCGAGCGTTTCGAATTCGAGATCATGCTGGTCAACCCCAGCCTCGAGCGCATCCTCCAGCCCTACGTCGCCAATCTGGCCAGCATCGGCATCCGCGCCAACCTGCGCACCGTCGACCGCGCCCAGTACAAACAGCGCCTCGACCAGTTCGACTACGACATGATCCTGCTGACCCTGCCACAAACCTTGAGCCCTGGCCTGGAGCAGTCGCTGTATTTCCACTCCAGCCAGGTGAACGTCAAGGGCAGCAAGAACTACGCTGGCGTCGCCCACCCGGTGGTCGACGCGATGATCGACAAGTTGCTCTCGGCGCAGACCCGCGACGAACAGATCGCCGCCACCCGCGCCCTGGACCGGGTCTTGCTTTGGCAGCACTACAGCATCCCCAACTGGTACATCAACTATCACCGCCTGGCGTACCGCAACCGGTTCGCCTTCGTCACCACGCCGCCCTACACCCTGGGCCTGCGCACCTGGTGGCTGAAGCCCACGGAGAACGCTCGATGACCCACCCGCTGCGCAGTTTCCTGCTTCACGGTAGCAGCCTCATCCTGCTCGGCCTGGCAGGCCTCGCCCTCGCCGCCCCCAAACACGCGGTCACCCTCTACGACGAGGCGCCCAAGTATTCGGCCGGCTTCCAGCACTTCGAGTACGCCAACCCCGATGCACCGAAAGGCGGCACCCTCCGCCAGGCCGGCTTCGGCGGCTTCGACAGCCTCAACCCCTTCATCAACAAGGGCGTCGCCGCCGACGATATCGGCCTGATCTACGACACCCTCACCGTGCAGAGCCAGGACGAGCCGTTCAGCGCCTACGGCCTGGTGGCGGAGAAGATCGAGAAGGCCCCCGACAATGCCTGGGTACGCTTCCACCTGCGCCAGGAGGCACGCTTTCACGACGGCACGCCGATCACCGCCGAGGACGTCAAGTTCACCTTCGATACCCTGATGGAGAAAGGCGCGCCCATGTACCGCGGCTACTACGCCGACGTCGAGCGGGTCGAGGTGGAATCGCCGCAACGCGTGCGCTTCGTCTTCAAGCACGCCGGCAATCGCGAGCTGCCGCTGATCGTCGGCCAGTTGCCGGTGCTGCCCAAGCACTGGTGGGCCGAGCGCGACTTCAGCAAGAGCAACCTGGAGGTGCCGCTCGGCAGCGGCCCCTACCGGGTCGCCCGGGTGCAGGCCGGGCGCAGCATCCGCTACGAGCGGGTGACGGATTGGTGGGCCAAGGACCTGCCGGTGAGCCGCGGTTTCTACAACTTCGACGCCATCCAGATCGACTACTACCGCGACAACACCGTGGCCCTGGAGGCGCTCAAGGCCGGCCAGTTCGACTACTGGCTGGAGACCAGCGCGAAGAACTGGGCCACCGCCTACAGCGTGCCGGCCGTGGCCAACGGCCAGTTGGTCAAGGAAGAGATCCAGAACCGCAACCCTACCGGCATGCAGGGCTTCGTCTTCAACACCCGCCGCGCGCAGTTCCAGGATCGTCGCGTGCGCGAGGCCCTCGGCCTGCTGTTCGACTTCGAGTGGGCCAACAAGCGCCTGTTCAACGGCGCCTACACCCGCACCCGCAGCTACTTTGACAACTCCGAGCTGGGCTCCAGCGGCCTGCCGGGCGAGGACGAGCTGGCCATTCTCGAACCGCTGCGCGGCCAGATCCCGGCCGAGGTATTCAGCGAGGAGTACCGCGTGCCGACCACCGACGGCAGCGGCATCATCCGCGAGCAGCAGCGCCGCGCCTACCAGTTGCTGCAACAGGCCGGCTGGCGCATCGACGGCGACCGCATGCTGGATGCCAGCGGTCAGCCGGTGAGCTTCGAGTTCCTCCTGGCGCAGACCGAATTCGAGCGCATCCTGCTGCCGTTCAAGCGCAACCTGGCCGATCTCGGCATGGAGCTGGTGATCCGCCGGGTCGACGTCTCGCAGTACATCAATCGCCTGCGCTCGCGCGACTTCGACATGATCGTCGGCGGCTTCGGTCAGTCCAACTCGCCGGGCAACGAGCAGCGCGAGTACTGGCACTCCTCCAGCGCCGACAATCCCGGCAGCCGCAATTTCATCGGCCTCAAGGATCCGGCCATCGACCAGATCGTCGAGGGGCTGATCAACGCCGACTCGCGCCAGAGCCTGATCGCCCATACCCGCGCCCTTGACCGCGTGCTGCTGTGGGGCCACTACGTGATCCCCAACTGGCACATCAAGACCTGGCGCGTGGCCTACTGGAACCGCTTCGAACACCCCAAGGTGACGCCGCTCTATGACATCGGCCTGCACACCTGGTGGGTACGCCCTGGCCTCAAAGAGCCAAGCGAGGCCCAGCAACAGGCGACCGAAGAGGCGAAGCAATAATGCTGGCCTATATCCTTCGCCGCCTGCTGCTGATCATCCCGACCCTGTTCGGCATTCTGGTGATCAACTTCGTCATCATCCAGGCCGCGCCCGGCGGCCCGGTCGAGCAGATGATCGCCAAGCTGGAGGGGTTCGATGCGGCCGCCGGCGGCGCCACCGGGCGCATCGGCGGCGGTGGCGCCGAAGTCTCGGTGGCCGGCTCCAATTACCGCGGCGCCCAGGGCCTCGACCCGCAGCTGATCGCCGAGATCGAGAAGATGTACGGCTTCGACAAGTCGGCGCCGGAGCGTTTCTGGATCATGCTGAAAAACTACGCGCAGCTGGACTTCGGCGAGAGCTTCTTCCGCGACGCCAAGGTCATCGACCTGATCGTCGAGAAAATGCCGGTGTCGATCTCCCTGGGGCTGTGGAGCACCTTGATCATGTACCTGGTCTCCATCCCCCTGGGGATCGCCAAGGCCACCCGCCACGGCAGCGCCTTCGACGTCTGGACCAGCTCGGCGATCATCGTCGGTTATGCCATCCCGGCCTTCCTCTTCGCCATCCTGCTGATCGTGCTGTTCGCCGGCGGCAGCTACTTCGACTGGTTCCCGCTGCGCGGCCTGACCTCGAACAACTTCGATGAGCTAAGCCTCGGCGGCAAGATTCTCGACTATCTCTGGCACCTGGTGCTGCCGGTCACCGCGCTGGTGATCGGCAACTTCGCCACCCTGACCCTGCTGACCAAGAACAGCTTCCTCGACGAGATCAACAAGCAGTACGTGGTCACCGCCCGCGCCAAGGGCCTGACCAACCACCGCGTGCTCTACGGTCACGTGTTCCGCAACGCCATGCTGCTGATCATCGCCGGCTTCCCCGCCGCCTTCATCGGCATCTTCTTCACCGGCTCCTTGCTGATCGAAGTGATCTTCTCCCTCGACGGCCTCGGCCTGATGAGCTTCGAGGCGGCGATCAACCGCGACTACCCGGTGGTGTTCGGCACCCTGTTCATCTTCACCTTGCTGGGGCTGATCGTGAAATTGATCGGTGACATCACCTACACCCTGGTCGATCCGCGCATCGACTTCGAAAGCCGGGAGGGCTGAACATGAAGCTTTCCCCGCTCAATCAACGGCGTTTCGAGCGTTTCAAGGCGCACAAGCGCGGCTGGTGGTCGCTGTGGCTGTTTCTCGTGCTGTTCGGCCTGAGCCTGGGCGCCGAGCTGATCGCCAACGACAAGCCGCTGGCGGTGCGCTACGACGGCCAGTGGTACTTCCCGGTGCTCAAGCGCTACCCGGAGACCGTGTTCGGCGGCGAATTCCCGCTGCAGGCCAACTACAAGAGCCCCTATATCCAGGAGCTGATCGCGGAAAAAGACGGCTGGATGCTCTGGCCGCCGATTCCCTTCAGCTACTCGAGCATCAACTACGACCTGGAGGTGCCCGCCCCCGCCCCGCCCTCGGCGCAGAACTGGCTGGGCACCGACGATCAGGGCCGCGACGTGCTGGCGCGGGTGATCTACGGCTTTCGCATCTCGGTGCTGTTCGCCCTGATCCTGACCCTGGCCAGCTCGGTGATCGGCGTGATCGCCGGCGCATTGCAGGGCTTCTACGGCGGCTGGGTCGACCTGCTTGGCCAGCGCTTCCTGGAAATCTGGTCGGGCCTGCCGGTGCTCTACCTGCTGATCATCCTCGCCAGCTTCGTCCAGCCGAACTTCTGGTGGCTGCTGGGCATCATGCTGCTGTTCTCCTGGATGAGCCTGGTCGACGTGGTGCGCGCCGAATTCCTGCGCGGGCGCAACCTGGAGTACGTGCGCGCCGCGCGGGCGCTGGGCATGGGCAACGGCGCCATCATGTTCCGTCATATCCTGCCCAACGCCATGGTCTCGACCATGACCTTCATGCCCTTCATCCTCACCGGGGCGATCGGCACCCTGACCGCCTTGGACTTCCTCGGCTTCGGCCTACCGCCTGGCGCGCCGTCGCTGGGTGAGCTGGTCGCCCAGGGCAAGAGCAACCTGCAGGCGCCCTGGCTGGGCATCAGCGCCTTCGCCGTGCTGGCGATCATGCTGAGCCTGCTGGTGTTCATCGGCGAAGCCGCCCGCGATGCCTTCGACCCGAGGAAATGACATGAGCCAGCACGAAACCCTGCTGCAAGTACGCGACCTGGCCGTCGAGTTCGTCATGGGCGAGCAGTGCCAGCGCGTGGTCGAAGGCGTCAGCTTCGACATCCGCAAGGGCGAGACCCTGGCCCTGGTCGGCGAAAGCGGCTCGGGCAAGTCGGTCACCGCCCACTCCATCCTGCGCCTGCTGCCCTACCCGCTGGCGCGCCATCCGGCCGGCAGCATCGAGTACGCCGGCGAGGACCTGCTCAAGCTCGGCGAGGGCCGTCTGCGCGGCATCCGCGGCAACCGCATCGCCATGGTGTTCCAGGAGCCGATGACCTCGCTCAACCCGCTGCACAGCATCGAAAAGCAGATCAACGAGGTGCTCGCCCTGCACAAGGGCCTGCGCGGCAAGGCCGCCAGCGCCCGCACCCTGGAACTGCTGGAGCTGGTCGGCATTCCCGAACCGAAGAAGCGCCTGAAGGCCTACCCGCACGAGCTGTCCGGCGGCCAGCGCCAGCGGGTGATGATCGCCATGGCCCTGGCCAACGAGCCCGAGCTGCTGATCGCCGACGAGCCGACCACCGCGCTGGACGTCACCGTGCAGCTGAAAATCCTCGAACTGCTCAAGGATTTGCAGGCGCGCCTGGGCATGTCGCTGCTGCTGATCAGCCACGATCTCAACCTGGTGCGCAGAATTGCCCATCGCGTATGTGTCATGCAGCACGGTCGCATCGTCGAACAGGCGTCGTGTGAAAACTTGTTCCAGGCGCCGCAGCATCCCTATACCAAGGAACTGCTCGGCGCCGAACCCAGCGGCGAGCCCGCGGCCAACCCCGCGGGCCAGCCGCTGCTGGAAGTGGACGACCTGCGCGTATGGTTCCCGATCAAGAAGGGCCTGCTGCGCCGGACGGTAGATCATGTCAAGGCGGTGGACGGCATCAACTTCAGCCTGCCCCAGGGTCAGACCCTGGGCATAGTCGGCGAAAGCGGTTCCGGCAAATCCACCCTGGGCATGGCCATCCTGCGGCTGCTCGCCAGTCGCGGCGACATCCGCTTCCAAGGCCAGCAGTTGCAGGGTCTGAGCCAGCATGAGGTACGGCCGCTGCGGCGGCAGATGCAGGTGGTGTTCCAGGACCCCTTCGGCAGCCTGAGCCCGCGCATGTCGGTGGGCCAGATCGTTGGCGAGGGCCTGCGCATTCATGGCATGGGCAACGAGGCGGAGCTGGAACAGGCGATCATCGACGCGCTTTTGGAGGTAGGGCTGGACCCGCAGACGCGGCACCGCTACCCCCACGAGTTTTCCGGCGGGCAACGGCAGCGGATTGCCATTGCTCGGGCACTGGTGTTGAAACCGGCGCTGATCCTGCTGGACGAGCCCACCTCGGCGCTCGACCGCACGGTACAGCGTCAGGTGGTGGAGTTGTTGCGCGGCTTGCAGGCCAAGTACAACCTGACCTATCTGTTTATCAGCCATGACCTGGCGGTAGTCAGAGCGCTGAGCCACCAACTGATGGTGGTCAAGCAGGGCCAGGTGGTCGAACAGGGGTCTGCCGAGTCGATCTTCGGCGCACCGCAACACCCTTATACACAGCAGTTGCTGGAAGCCGCTTTCATGGCCCCGGCAACCGCTCACTGATCCTTGAAACAGGAAGAGGAATAGCACAATGGGTTTTCTAACCGGTAAGCGCGTACTCATCGTTGGCGTTGCCAGCAAACTGTCCATCGCCTCGGGTATCGCCGCCGCCATGCACCGCGAAGGTGCCGAGCTGGCTTTCACCTACCAGAACGAAAAGCTCAAGGGCCGCGTCGAGGAGTTCGCCGCCGGCTGGGGCTCCAGCGCCGACCTGTGCTTCCCCTGCGACGTGGCCAGCGATGAGGAGATCGACGCGGTATTCGAAGCGCTGAGCAAGAAGTGGGACGGCCTGGACTGCATCGTCCACTCCGTCGGTTTCGCCCCGGGCGACCAGCTCAATGGCGACTTCACCGCGGTGACCACCCGCGAAGGCTTCAAGATCGCCCACGACATCAGCGCCTACAGCTTCGTTGCCCTGGCCAAGGCCGGCCGCGAGATGATGAAGGGCCGCAACGGCAGCCTACTCACCCTCTCCTACCTGGGTGCCGAGCGCACCATGCCCAACTACAACGTCATGGGCATGGCCAAGGCCAGCCTGGAAGCCGGCGTCCGCTACCTGGCCGGCAGCCTCGGCCCGGAAGGCACCCGCGTCAACGCCATCTCCGCCGGGCCGATCCGCACCCTGGCCGCCAGCGGCATCGCCAGCTTCCGCAAGATGCTGGCTGCCAACGAGAAGCAGACCCCGCTGCGCCGCAACGTCACCATCGAGGAAGTCGGCAATGCCGGCGCCTTCCTCTGCTCCGACCTGGCCTCGGGCATCAGCGGCGAGATCATGTACGTCGACGGCGGCTTCAACACCACCGCCATGGGCGCGATGGAAGACTGATGGACTCGTTCTCGGCAATAGCAGATTGCCGGGAACGACTTGAGACGCCCCATCGGGCAATAAAAAACCCGCACGATGTGCGGGTTTTTTATTGCCCGAAGAGCGCCTCGAACGAGGCGCCCGGAAAGGCTTAGAAACGCTCGATATCGGCCTTGGCTTCGAGCTGCTTGCGGTAGGCGGCGAAGTCCTGCTGACCGGCGCGCGAGGCCAGGAAGTTGCGGTACATGCCCAGCTCCTCCGCGCTCAGCGCCTGCTCCGGCACATTCACCCCATCCAAACGCAGCAGCACGTAGTCGCCGTTGTTCAGCGTCACCCCGGCATAGGTCGGCGTGCCGGCGGCAACCGGCTTGGGCATGCGGAACAGCGCCTGCAGCACCTTGGGCTCGACGCCCTCCTGGCTGCGCGTCGCCGCTTCCTGCACCTGCCAGCTCTCGCTGCTGCCCTCGCCGGCCTGCACCGCCGCCAGCAGCTTCTCGCCTTCGGCCTTGGCCGCGGCCGCGGCGCGCTCCTGCAACAGGTGGCTGCGAATGCTCTCGGCGACCTGCTCCAGCGGCAGCTGTTCGGGCTTCTTGTGCTCCTTCACCCGGACCACCACGACCGTGCTCGGATCCAGTTCGATGGTGGAGCTGTTGTTGCCGTCTTCCAGTACTTCCGGGCTGAACGCCGCCTGCAGCACCTGGCGGTTGGCGGTGACACCAGTGGCGCCGCCTTCGCGACCGACCGCCTCGCTGACCTTGACCTCCAGACCGAGCTCCTGCGCCGGCTGCGCCAGATCGGAGGCCTCGAACGCCGCGTCTTCCAGCTGCTTGGTGGCCTCGACGAAGCGCTGCTCGACCTGCTGCGCCTTGTAGTCGCGCGCCAGCTTGTCCTTCAGGCTGTCGAAACTCGGCACCTCGGGCGCCTGCACGCCGAGCAGTTTGATCAGGTGCCAGCCGAATTCGCTCTTCACCGGTGCAGACACCTGGCCCTGCTGCAGGGCGTAGAGCGCCTCTTCGAAAGACGGGTCGTAGACGCCGGGGCCGGCGTAACCCAGATCGCCGCCATCGGCAGCGGAGCCCGGATCCTGGGAGAACTCCTTGGCCAGCGCGGCGAAGTCCTCGCCGGCGTCGATACGCGCCTTGAGCTCCTCGAGCTGGGTACGCGCCGCCTCGTCGTCGCCCTCGATCAGGATATGCGCCGCCTGGCGCTGCTCGGCCAGGTTGGCGATTTCGCTCTGATACAGCGGCTGCAGCTCTTCGTCGCTGACCTCGACCTGATCGAAGAAGCTGTCCTTGTGCAGCTCGACGTACTCCAGCACCACCTGCTCGGGGCTCATGAACTCGCTGGCGTGTTCGTCGTAATAGGCCTGCACGTCGCCATCGGCCAGCTCGACCGTCGCCGGGTCGGCCTTGATCGCCAGGCTGGCGAAGTCGCGGGTCTGCCGCTCCAGGCTGGCGAACGTACGGGCTTCCTGCTCGGTGACGAAGCTGCTGGCACCGAGGCCGGCGCGCAGCTGACCGATGAGCATTTCCTCTTCCAGCATCCGGCGGAACTGCAGGCGGCCGTAGCCCATCTGGCGGATCACCTGATCGAAGCGCGCGGCATCGAATCGGCCATCGACCTGGAATTCGGGGGTTTGCAGAATGACCTGATCCAGCGCCGCCTGGGAGAAGGCGAAATCGGCATCGCCGGCGCCCTGCAGCAGCAGCTTGCGGTCGATCAAGCCCTTGAGTGCGGACTCGCGCAGCAGGCGCTCGTCGAGCAGCGAGGCATCGAAATCACGCCCCAGCTGTTGCAGCAGCTGACGACGCTGCATTTCCACGGCCTGGCCCAGCTCGTTGAGCGTGACCTCGTCACCGTTGACCGCGGCAGCATTCTGGCTGTTGCTGGTGCCGGTGAGAATCGCCTCGAAGCCGGTAAAGGCCATAAGCAGGACGATGAGGCCGATGATGGTTTTGGCAATCCAACCCTTTGAATTGTCCCTGATATTTTGCAGCATGCTTCCCCCAGAACGTCCGTAAAGAATGACCGGCCGCGCAGCGTGGGTAATGTCCGGATAGAAGAAAGGCGCATCCGAGGATGCGCCTTCTCGTAACGTGCGAAGCGGCTGATGCGGGCTGAGCCGACCTTGGCGCTTCGCGACCGCTGCGCAACCTGTGTGCAGCGGCGGGGCAAAGACCCGGAAGACGCTTAGTTGACGGCGTCTTTCAGAGCTTTACCGGCTTTGAAGCCCGGGATCTTGGCAGCAGCGATGCTGATCGGCTTGCCGGTCTGCGGGTTGCGACCAGTGCGAGCAGCGCGCTCTTTGACAGCGAAGGTACCGAAACCAACCAGTACAACGGAATCGCCAGCCTTCAGAGCGCCAGTGACGGATTCAATCACTGCATCCAGCGCGCGGCCAGCAACAGCTTTCGGGATATCAGCAGATGCAGCGATGGCATCGATCAGTTCCGACTTGTTCACTCTAAGTCCCCTTATTTCTGTTGAGTTTGTTTCTTGATTTTTAGTGTAAGCAAAGCGGGTGCTGGATGGCCTGCCGACACAATAAGAGCCGCTTTATAACAAGGGCTCAAAAAATGTGTCAAGGAAGCCCCCCGGCTAATGCGTGCTGATTCGCTCCTTGGAATCAGACTCGCGTTTGTCATCCGTTGCAACCATCTCCGGAGCCGCATCGGGCAAGGGCTCCGGGGCGTATTGCAGCGCAATTTGCAGGACCTCGTCAATCCATTTAACCGGTTTAATCTGCAGGTCTTGCTTAATATTTTCCGGAATTTCCCGCAGGTCGCGCACGTTTTCTTCCGGAATGATCACCGTCTTGATCCCGCCCCGGTGAGCCGCCAGAAGTTTTTCCTTGAGCCCGCCAATGGCCAACACCTGACCACGCAGGGTGATCTCGCCGGTCATGGCCACATCGGCGCGCACCGGAATCTGGGTCAATGCCGACACCAGCGCGGTGCACAGGCCGATACCCGCGCTGGGGCCGTCCTTGGGCGTGGCGCCTTCCGGCATATGGATGTGAACGTCGCGCTTCTCGTTGAAATCGGCGGCGATCCCCAGGCTCTTGGCGCGACTGCGGACCACGGTCATTGCAGCGGTCATGGACTCGGCCATGACGTCGCCGAGCGAGCCGGTCTTGATCAGCACGCCCTTGCCCGGTACCACGGCGGTTTCGATGGTCAGCAACTCGCCGCCCACCTGGGTCCAGGCCAGACCGGTGACCTGGCCGATCTGATCCTGCTGCTCGGCCAGGCCGTAGCGGTACTTGCGCACGCCGAGAAAATGCTCCAGCGACTCGGCCGTGACCTGTACCTGGAAGCGCTTCTCGCGCAGGTGCTCCTTCACCGCCTTGCGGCAGACCTTGGCGATCTGCCGCTCCAGGCCGCGCACCCCGGCCTCGCGGGTGTAGTAGCGGATGATGTCGCGAATGGCGCCTTCGTCGAACGCCAGCTCGCCCTTCTTCAGGCCGTTGGCCTGGGTCTGCTTCGGCGCCAGATACTTGATGGCGATATTGACCTTCTCGTCCTCGGTATAGCCCGGCAGGCGGATGACTTCCATGCGGTCCAGCAGCGGCCCGGGAATGTTCATCGAGTTGGCGGTGCAGAGGAACATCACATCGGACAGGTCGTAATCGACTTCCAGATAGTGATCGTTGAAATTGTGGTTCTGCTCCGGATCGAGCACCTCGAGCAACGCCGAGGCGGGGTCGCCGCGCATGTCCTGGCCCATCTTGTCGATCTCGTCGAGCAAGAACAGCGGGTTGCGCACGCCGACCTTGGTCATCTTCTGGATCAGGCGGCCGGGCATCGAGCCGATGTAGGTGCGGCGGTGGCCGCGAATTTCGGCTTCGTCGCGTACACCGCCCAGGGCCATGCGCACGAACTTGCGGTTGGTCGCGGTGGCGATGGATTCGGCCAGCGAGGTCTTACCCACGCCGGGCGGACCGACCAGGCAGAGCACCGGCCCCTTGAGCTTCTTCACCCGTTTCTGCACGGCGAGGTACTCGAGGATGCGCTCCTTGACCTCCTCCAGGCCGTAGTGGTCGGCATCAAGAATGCTCTCGGCGCGCGCCAGATCGAGACGCACCTTGCTCTCGGCCTTCCACGGTACGTTGACCAGCCAATCGATGTAGGTACGCACCACGGTGGCTTCGGCAGACATCGGCGACATCTGCTTGAGCTTGTTCAGCTCGGCATTAGCCTTGGTCAGCGCCTCCTTGGACAGACCGGCGTTGTCGATACGCTTGCGCAACTCGTCTAGCTCGCTATGCCCTTCGTCTATGTCCCCCAGCTCCTTCTGAATGGCCTTCATCTGCTCATTCAGGTAGTACTCGCGCTGGCTGCGCTCCATCTGCTTCTTGACCCGGCCGCGAATGCGCTTTTCCACCTGCAGCAGGTCGATCTCGGCATCCAGCAGCGCCAGCACATGCTCGACACGAGCGGACAACGAGGTGATTTCGAGGATCTCCTGCTTCTGCTCGATCTTCAGCGCCATATGCGCCGCCATGGTGTCGACCAGCCGGCTCGGCTCGTCGATGCCGTTGAGCGAGGACAGCACCTCGGCCGGCACCTTCTTGCCCAACTGCACATACTGCTCGAACTGGCTCAGCAGGCTGCGGGTGAACACCTCGGACTCGCGCTCGGCGGTGTCGCCCTCCTCGATCAGCTGCACCTCGGCACGACAATGACCGTCGACCTCTATGAAGCGCTCGATGGCGCCGCGCTGCTCGCCCTCGACCAGCACCTTGACGGTGCCGTCGGGCAGCTTGAGCAGCTGCAGTACGGTGGCGACGGTACCGACCCGATACAGATCCTGATCATCCGGATCATCGACCGCAGGATTCTTCTGGGCGACCAGAAGAATCTGCTTGTCGCCCGTCATCGCTGCCTCCAGGGCTTCGATAGATTTCTCGCGCCCGACAAAAAGCGGGATCACCATGTGCGGATAGACCACAACATCGCGCAATGGCAGGAGAGGCAATTCGATGGTTGTCTTCATGATTTCGGCTCAGCGGCGGCCATAAGGCCGTAAACAGATGGGATTACCCTTGGCTTTTAAGATGGGGGTAGGCCCGGCAAAAAACAAGCACTGCGGCCAGAAAAGCGAAGGGGCCCAGCGGGCCCCTTCATTGCACCATGTAACTTGAGCGTTACACGTCTGGCGCGGCTTTGGCTTGCGGCTCGCTGTTCTCGTAGATCAGCAGCGGCTTGGAGCTGCCTTCGATCACGCTCTCGTCGATCACCACCTTGCTCACTTCCTGCTGGGAAGGGATCTCGTACATGGTGTCGAGCAAGATACCCTCGAGGATCGAACGCAGGCCGCGGGCGCCGGTCTTGCGCTCCAGGGCCTTGTGTGCGACTGATTTCAGCGCATCCGGACGGAACTCCAGATCCACCCCTTCCATCTCGAACAGCTTGGCGTACTGCTTGGTCAGCGCGTTCTTCGGCTCGGTGAGAATCTGCACCAGCGCCGCTTCATCCAGCTCCTCGAGGGTGGCGATCACCGGCAGGCGACCGACGAACTCGGGGATCAGACCGAACTTGACCAGATCGTCCGGCTCCACTTCACGCAGGGACTCGCCGAGTTTCTTACCGGTGTCCTTGCTGCGCACCTCGGCGTTGAAACCGATGCCACCCTTGGTCGAGCGCCCCTGAATGACCTTCTCCAGGCCGGAGAAGGCGCCGCCGCAGATGAACAGGATGTTGCGCGTATCGACCTGCAGGAACTCCTGCTGCGGATGCTTGCGCCCGCCCTGCGGCGGAACCGAGGCCACGGTGCCTTCGATCAGCTTGAGCAGCGCCTGCTGCACGCCCTCGCCCGACACATCGCGGGTGATCGAGGGATTGTCCGACTTGCGCGAGATCTTATCGATTTCATCGATATAGACGATGCCCATCTGGGCCTTCTCGACGTCGTAGTCGCACTTCTGCAACAGCTTCTGGATGATGTTCTCGACGTCCTCGCCCACGTAACCGGCTTCGGTCAGGGTGGTGGCGTCGGCGATGGTGAACGGCACGTTGAGCAGACGCGCCAGGGTTTCCGCCAGCAGGGTCTTGCCCGAGCCGGTCGGACCGATCAGCAGAATATTGCTCTTGCCCAGCTCGACATCGTCTTTCTTGTCGCGCTGGTTGAGGCGCTTGTAGTGGTTGTACACCGCTACCGAAAGCACCTTCTTGGCCCGCTCCTGACCGATCACATACTGATCGAGGATGCTGCTGATTTCCTTGGGAGCCGGCAATTTGTGCGCACTGCTCTCGGCCTGGGCTTCCTGCACCTCCTCGCGGATGATGTCGTTGCACAGGTCGACGCACTCGTCGCAGATGAATACGGAGGGACCGGCAATCAATTTGCGTACTTCATGCTGGCTTTTGCCGCAGAAAGAGCAATAGAGCAGCTTGCCGTTGTCCTCGCCGTTGCGGGTATCAGTCATTCGATCAATCCAATACGGTAGGCTTGAAACACAAGATGAAGGCAAATGCGGGCATTTTCAAGCCCGCGACGCGGCCGACTCGTCGCCGACCGCTCTATGGCGCGGTGCTTCAGACCGCCAGTTGACGCTTGTCCAGAACCTTGTCGATCAGACCGTACTCCACCGCCGCCTCGCCGCTCATGAAGTTGTCGCGGTCGGTATCCTTGGCGATAACCTCGATCGGCTGGTTGCAGTGGTCGGCGAGGATCTTGTTCAGGCGCTCGCGAATGGTGAGGATCTCGCGGGCATGGATCTCGATATCCGAGGCCTGGCCCTGGAAGCCGCCCAACGGCTGGTGGATCATCATGCGCGAATGCGGCAGGCAGTAACGCTTGCCGGCGGCGCCGCCAGCCAGCAGCAACGCCCCCATGCTGCAGGCCTGGCCGATGCAGATGGTGGAGACGTCCGGCTTGATGAACTGCATGGTGTCATAGATCGACATGCCGGCAGTCACCGCACCGCCCGGCGAGTTGATGTACAGGTGGATGTCCTTGTCCGGGTTCTCCGCTTCGAGGAACAGCAGCTGCGCCACCACCAGGTTGGCCATGTAGTCTTCGACCGGGCCGACCAGGAAGATCACCCGCTCTTTGAGCAGGCGCGAATAGATGTCGTAGGCACGCTCACCGCGGGCCGACTGTTCGACGACCATGGGCACCAGGCCGCCGGCGGCCTGGATGTCGGGCATGTGTTGCATAAAAGGATTGCGGGACATGTCTTGCGCTCACTCCCTAAATAGTCATGTCTCAAATACGCATAAGCCAGCACTAAGGCTGGCTTATGGTGTGCTCGAACGAGGTTGCGAGATCAGTCGGCTTTCGGGGCTTCTGCCGGCTTGACTGCGTCTTCGTAGGAGACCGTTTTGTCGGTCACGTTGGCCTTCTGCAGAACAGTATCTACAACTTGTTCTTCCAGTACAACCGAGCGAACTTCGTTCATCTGCTGGTCGTTCTTGTAGTACCAGGCCACGACCTGCTCCGGCTCCTGGTAGGCCGACGCCATTTCCTGGATCAGCTCGCGCACGCGGGCGTCATCGGGCTTCAGCTCGAACTGCTTGACCACTTCGGCGACGATCAGACCCAGCACGACGCGGCGCTTGGCCTGCTCCTCGAACAGCTCGGCCGGCAGCTGATCCGGCTTGATGTTGCCGCCGAACTGCTGAACGGCCTGCACGCGCAGACGGTTCACTTCGTTGCTGATCAGCGCCTTCGGCACTTCGACCGGGTTGGCGGCCAGCAGGCCATCCATCACCTGGCTCTTCACCTTGGACTTGATGGCCTGGCGCAGTTCGCGCTCCATGTTCTTGCGTACTTCGGCGCGGAAGCCTTCCAGACCGCCTTCCTTGATGCCGAACAGGGCGAAGAACTCGTCGTTCAGCTCAGGCAGTTGCGGGGCGGAAACGCTGTTCACAGTGACGGTGAACTCGGCGGTTTTGCCGGCCAGGTCGAGGTTCTGGTAGTCCTCGGGGAAGGTCGGGGTGATCACGCGCTCTTCACCGGCCTTGACGCCGACCAGGGCATCTTCGAAGCCCGGGATCATGCGACCGGAGCCCAGCACCAACTGGGTGCCCTTGGCGCTGCCGCCGGCGAAGGCTTCGCCGTCGATCTTGCCGACGAAGTCGATGTTCAGCTGGTCGCCATTCTCGGCGGCACGCTCGACGGCTTCGAAACGGGTGTTCTGCTTGCGCAGGATGTCCAGCATGTTGTCGACGTCGCTATCGACCACGTCGGCTTGCAGGCGCTCGATGGCGATGGAGTCGAAACCGGCAACCTGGAACTCGGGGAACACTTCGAAGGTGGCGACGTATTCCAGATCCTTGCCCTTCTCGAAGGACTTCGGCTCGACGGACGGCGCACCAGCCGGGTTCAGCTTCTGCTCGACCACGGCTTCGTAGAAGGTGGCCTGGATCAGGTCGCCCAGAGCTTCCTGACGAGCGGCGTCTTCGTAACGCTGACGGATGACGCTCATCGGCACCTTGCCAGGACGGAAGCCAGGAACCTTGGCGCGACGGGCAGTCTGCTGCAGACGCTTGTTGACTTCGGTCTCGATGCGCTCGACGGGGACGCCGACGGTCATGCGGCGCTCAAGAGCAGAAGTGCTTTCAACAGAAACTTGCATGGATATTCCTCGTTGCACAGACATAAGCCGGCTCGAACCGGCCCCGAATCAAGGGCATGCATTCTAGAGGGTCGATGTGCAGAAGTCACCCTAGAAGCAGGCGGCAGTCGGGAGGGCTAGATAAAGATGGTGCGGACGGAGAGACTCGAACTCTCACACCTTGCGGCGCCAGAACCTAAATCTGGTGTGTCTACCAATTTCACCACGTCCGCGTGGTCGGAACCTTAAAACAAAAACGCCAGGCTTTGGGGCCTGGCGTTCTGGAATATGGGGTGGACGATGGGAATCGAACCCACGACACCAGGAGCCACAATCCTGTGCTCTACCAACTGAGCTACGCCCACCATATTGCTTTTTTGCTTGCATGCCTAGCTGCCAAATGGCACGCCCGGCAGGACTCGAACCTGCGACCATCCGCTTAGAAGGCGGATGCTCTATCCAGCTGAGCTACGGGCGCCTATCCATCTGCAAGCGCAGACTTAAAGCTTTCGGCTTAGGCTCTACCACAAGGGCTTTACCGCTGCCGTCTTACCCAGCGACTGGCTGTGCTCGACAAGCGGGGCGAATGTTATAGAGGCGGCCACACCCCGTCAACAGAAAAAATCAAAAAAATTCAGCGATATAAAGGAGTTACGCGAAAACGACGGCAGGCGCCTTTGCCCGGGGGAGCGCCCATGCGAGAATGCGCGTCCTTTTTTCATCCTTATTAATGGTTAATCAGCGCAATGACCGCACAACTGATCGACGGCAAGGCGATCGCCGCCAGCCTCCGCCAGCAGATTGCCCAACGTGTCGCCGAGCGCCGCCAGCAAGGCCTGCGCGCGCCGGGCCTGGCCGTGATCCTGGTCGGTACCGATCCCGCCTCCCAGGTCTATGTGTCCCACAAACGCAAGGACTGCGAAGAGGTCGGTTTCCTCTCCCGCGCCTACGACCTGCCAGCCGAGACCAGCCAGGCCGATCTGCTCGCCCTGATCGACGAACTCAACGAAGACCCGGCCATCGACGGCATCCTGGTGCAACTGCCGCTGCCCGAACACCTGGACTCCTCCCTGCTGCTCGAGCGCATTCGCCCGGACAAGGACGTGGACGGTTTCCACCCCTACAACATCGGTCGCCTGGCCCAGCGCATGCCGCTGCTGCGCCCCTGCACGCCGAAGGGCATCATGACCCTGCTGCAAAGCACCGGCGTCGATCTGTACGGCATGCATGCCGTAGTAGTCGGCGCCTCCAATATCGTCGGCCGGCCGATGGCCATGGAGCTGCTGCTGGCCGGCTGCACCGTCACCGTCACCCACCGCTTCACCAAGGATCTGCCGACCCACGTTGGCCAGGCCGACATCGTCGTGGTCGCCGCCGGCAAGCCTGGTCTGGTCAAGGGCGAGTGGATCAAGGAAGGCGCCATCGTCATCGACGTCGGCATCAACCGTCAGGAAGACGGCAAGCTGGTCGGCGACGTGGTCTACGAGACTGCCCTGCCCCGCGCCGGCTGGATCACCCCGGTGCCGGGCGGCGTCGGCCCGATGACCCGCGCCGGGCTGCTGGAAAACACCCTGCACGCCGCCGAACACCTGCATAAGTAAGCAGCGCTCACAACGAACAACGGCACCCGCGGGTGCCGTTGTCGTTTCTGCCTTACCGATCAGTTGCGCGTCTGCTCCCAGGACTTGAGCAGCTCGTCATAGGCGATGGTCTCGCCCTTGGGCTTTTCGTTGTCCAGCTTCGGTTTCGGCGCACCCGGCTGATCCAGCCAGTATTGCGGATCACGCGGCTCGTTCAGCTTTGGCCCGCATTCACCCAGCACGCCGGAGCGCTCCAGGCGGCCGAGCATGGTGTCCTGCGCCGCGGCCAGACCATCGAGCGCCTGCTGCGGGGTCTTGTCGCCGCTGGCGGCCTCGGCGATGAACTGCCACCACAGCTGGGCCAGACGTGGATAGTCCGGCACGTTGGTGCCGGTCGGCGTCCATTGCACCCGCGCCGGGCTGCGGTAGAACTCCACCAGCCCGCCGAGCTTGGGCGCGGCGTCGGTCATGGCCTGGGAATTGATGTCCGACTCACGAATCGGCGTCAGGCCGACCAGGGTCTTCTTCAGCGACACGGTCTTGGAGGTGACGAACTGGGCGTAGAGCCAGGCAGCCAGACGCTGCTTCTCCGGGGTGGACTTGAGGAAGGTCCAGGAGCCGGCGTCCTGATAGCCGAGCTTCATGCCCTCCTCCCAGTACGGGCCCTTGGGCGACGGTGCCATGCGCCACTTCGGCGTACCGTCCTCGTTGACCACCGGCAGGCCCGGCTTGGTCATGTCGGCGGTAAAGGCGGTGTACCAGAAGATCTGCTGGGCGATGGCGCCCTGCGCCGGCACCGGCCCGGCCTCGGAGAAGGTCATGCCCTGGGCCTCCGGCGGGGCGTACTGACGCATCCAGTCGACGTACTTGCTGGTGGCGTAGACCGCCGCCGGGCCGTTGGTGTCGCCGCCACGGGCGACGCTGGAGCCCACCGGCCGGCAACCGTCGACACGAATGCCCCATTCGTCCACCGGCAGGCCGTTGGGCAGGCCCTTGTCGCCACCGCCGGCCATGGAGAACCAGGCATCGGTAAAGCGCCAGCCCAGCGACGGGTCCTTCTTGCCGTAATCCATATGGCCGTAGACGCGCTGGCCGTCGATTTCCTTGACGTGCACCGAGAAGAACTCGGCGATGTCCTCGTAGGCCGACCAGTTGACCGGCACGCCCAGCTCGTAGCCGTAGATTTCCTTGAACTTGGCCTTGAGCTCCGGGCGCTCGAACCAGTCGGCGCGGAACCAGTAGAGGTTGGCGAACTGCTGGTCCGGCAGCTGGTAGATCTTCTTGTCCGGCCCGGTGGTGAAGGAGATGCCGATGAAGTCCTCGAGATCCAGGGTCGGCGAAGTGAAGTCCTTGGCCTCGCCGGCGATCATGTCGCTGATCGCCACCGCCTTGCCGTAGCGCGCGTGGGTGCCGATCAGGTCGGAGTCGTTGACCCAGCCGTCGTAGATGTTCTTGTCCGACTGCATCTGCGTCTGCAGCTTCTCGACCACGTCGCCTTCCTGCAGCAGGTCGTGCTTGAGCTTGATGCCGGTGATCTCGCTGAAGGCGCGAGCCAGCACCTTGGACTCGTACTCGTGGGTGGTGATGGTTTCCGACACCACGCTGATGTTCATGCCGCGGAACGGCTCGGCGGCCTTGATGAACCATTTCAGCTCTTCGAGCTGCTGCTCGGGCGTCAGGGTCGAGGGATTGAACTCCTCGGCGATCCATTTCTTCGCGGCCTCCTCAAAGGCATCGGCCCAGGCCGCACCGCTCAAACCGGACAACGCCAGCAGGGCGGCCAACGCCATGCTATGTCGGGTCTTGTTGTTATTGTCGAACATAGAGACCTCCATCTCAGGATATGGGGAGAGGCATACCGGTGGCAGCCCGGCTCAGCCCCAGCGCATGACTGCGCACAACCACAACAGCGATAGCAGCGAGGCTATCCACACGCTCCAGTCGGTCACGCCTATCACCAGCAGGTGCAGGTAGGCGCTGCCGAGCAGACCGATAAACAGCCGATCGCCCCGGGTGGTGGCAATCGGCAGAAAACCCTTGCGCTCGACGCAAGGCCAGCGCAGCTCGACCAGCGTCATGCCGGCCAGCAGCATGGCGATGCCGGCGAAGAACAGCGCGGTCGGTAGAGTCCAGGCCATCCAGCTCATGACGAACCTCCCTTACACGCGACCGAGGGCGAAGCCCTTGGCCACATGGTTGCGAACGAACCAGATCACCAGCATCCCCGGAAGGATGGTCAATACCCCGGCAGCGGCCAGCACGCCCCAGTCGATGCCCGAGGCGGACACGGTACGGGTCATCACCGCCGCGATGGGCTTGGCGTCCACCGAGGTCAGGGTGCGCGCCAGCAGCAGCTCGACCCAGGAGAACATGAAGCAGAAGAAGGCAGTGACGCCGATGCCGGAGCGAATCAGCGGAATGAAGATCTTCACGAAGAACTTGGGAAAACTGTAGCCGTCGATATAGGCCGTCTCGTCGATTTCCTTGGGCACGCTGGACATGAAGCCCTCGAGAATCCACACCGCCAACGGCACGTTGAACAGGCAGTGGGCCAGCGCCACGGCGATATGAGTGTCGAACAGGCCGATGGACGAGTACAGCTGGAAGAACGGCAGCAGGAACACCGCCGGCGGCGCCATGCGGTTGGTCAGCAGCCAGAAGAACAGGTGCTTGTCGCCAAGGAAGCGGTAGCGCGAGAAGGCATAGGCCGCCGGCAGCGCCACGCTGAGCGAGATCAGGGTGTTGAGGCTGACGTAGTACAGCGAGTTGAGGTAACCCTCGTACCAACTGCGGTCGGTGAAAATCACCCGGTAGTTGTCCAGGGTGAAGTTTTGCGGCCACAGACTCAGGCCGCCGAGGATCTCGGTATTGCCCTTGAACGACATGTTCAGCAGCCAGTAAATCGGCACCAGCAGGAACAGGAAGTAGAGCAGCAGCACCAGGCGTTTGCGCAGCATCATGGTCGGCCTCAGCGGGTTTTGTCGTCGTGGGTCATGGCGGTGTAGAACAGCCAGGACACCAGCAGGATGATCAGGAAGTACACCAGCGAGAACGCCGCCGCCGGGCCCAGGTCGAACTGGCCGATGGCCATTTGCGTCAGGGTCTGGCTGAGGAAGGTGGTGGCGTTGCCCGGCCCGCCGCCGGTGAGCACGAAGGGCTCGGTGTAGATCATGAAGCTGTCCATGAAGCGCAGCATCACCGCGATCAGCAGCACGCTTTTCAGCTTGGGCAGCTGAATATGGCGGAACACCGCCCAGTTCGACGCGCGGTCGATGCGCGCCGCCTGGTAGTAGACGTCGGGAATGGCGCGCAGCCCCGAGTAGCACAGCAGCGCCACCAGCGAGGTCCAGTGCCAGACGTCCATGATCAGCACCGTCACCCAGGCGTCCATGGTGTTGGAGGCATAGTTGTAGCTGATGCCCAGCTTGTTCAACACCCAGCCCAGCAGGCCGATGTCGGCGCGGCCGAAGATCTGCCAGATGGTGCCCACCACGTTCCACGGGATCAGCAGCGGAATGGCCATCAGGATCAGGCACAGCGAGGCCCAGCGCCCGCGCGTCGGCATGCACAGGGCGATGGCGATACCCAAGGGAATCTGGATCAGCAGCACGCAGGCGGAGAAGATGAACTGGCGCAGCAGCGAATCGTGCAGGCGCGGGTCCTGCAGCACCTGGCGATACCAGTCGACGCCGACGAAATAGCGGGTGGACGGATCGAAGATGTCCTGCACCGAGTAATTGACCACCGTCATCATCGGCACGATGGCGCTGAACGCCACCAGCAGGAACACCGGCAGCACCAGCCACCAGGCCTTGTTGTTCTGCACCCTCATGGCGCCACCTCCACCAGGTAGTCTTCGGCGTAGAGCATCAGCCACTGCGCCGGGAAGCTCAGGTACACCTGCTCGCGCGGCACCGGCTGATCCTCCTGCAGGCGCGCCTTGAGCACCTGGCCGTCGAGGTCGAAGGTGAGGATCTTGTAGGTGCCGAGGTCCTCGACGTGCAGCACCCGACCGCACAGCGCGTCTTCGTAGGCGCCATCCCAGACGTGGACGAACTCGGGACGGATGCCCACCTGCAGGCGCTTGCCGTCCAGCTCGACCAGGCGCTGGTTGAGCGCGTCGGAGAGCGGCAATACCGTCCCGGCAAAACGCACCCCGCCCTCGCAGCGCTGCACCTCGATCAGGTTCATGCCCGGACTGCCGATGAAGTAGCCGACGAAGGTGTGCCCGGGGCGCTCGAACAACTCGCGCGGCGTGCCAAACTGGACGATCTGCCCGCCGTACATCACCGCGATCTTGTCGGCGAAGGTGGAGGCCTCCAGCTGGTCGTGGGTGACGTAGACCATGGTGATATTGAACTGCTCGTGGATCTGCTTGAGCTTGCGCCGCAGCTTCCACTTCAGGTGCGGGTCGATCACCGTCAGCGGCTCGTCGAAGAGGATCGCCGACACGTCGTCGCGCACCAGGCCGCGACCCATGGAGACCTTTTGCTTCTCGTCGGCGGTGAGGTTACGCGCCTTCCTGTGCAGCAGCGGATGCAGTTCCAGCACCTCGGCGATCTCGTGCACCTTGCTCATCACCCGCGCTTCGTCCAGGCCCTGGTTGCGCAACGGGAAGGCCAGGTTGTCGAACACCGTCATGGTGTCGTAGACCACCGGGAACTGAAAAACCTGGGCGATATTGCGCTGCTGCGGCGACAGCGCGTTGACCGCCTTGCCGTCGAACTGCACCTCGCCCTGCGACGGGCTGAGCAGGCCGGAGATGATATTGAGCAGGGTCGACTTGCCGCAGCCCGACGGCCCCAGCAACGCATAGGCGCCGCCCTGCTGCCAGACGTGATTCATCTCGCGAATTGCATAGTCTTCCGGCGCCTTCGGTGCGCCGCTGTAGCTGTGCGCGAGGTTGTGCAGACGAATCTCGGCCATCAGGCGGCCCTCCCCTGACGGCGGCTGGGCGCCTGCACCAGTTGCCCGTCGGCGGCGAAGACGAACAGCTTGTGGGTGGGGATATAGATGAGGATCGGCGCATCCACCGCGTACTCGTGCACCCCGGGTAGGTGCAACACCAGCACGAACTGCTCGTTGCGCACGTGGAGGAAGGTTTCCGAGCCGCTGATCTCGGCCAGCTCGACGGTCACGGCCAGTTCCAGATCATCGTCGTTGGACGGCACCAGGCCGATATGACTGGGCCTGACGCCGAAGCGGTACTCGCCCTCGGCGATGCCGCGCAGATCGGGGTTGAGCGGAAAGTGCACGCAATCGGCGAAGCTCACCTCGGTGCCACTGATGCGCCCCGGCATCAGGTTGATCGCAGGTTCCGAGAACAGCTCTGCGGCCAGCACCTGCTGCGGGCGATGGTAGACCTCGGCGGTCCTACCGCTCTGCACCACCCGTCCTTCGTGCAGGATGGTGGTGGTGCCACCCAGGGCCAGCGCCTCGTTGGGCTCGGTGGTGGCGTAGATGGCGATGGTGTGGCGCGCCTGGAACAGCTCGCGCATTTCCTGACGCAGCTCCTCGCGCAGCTTGTAGTCGAGGTTGACCAGGGGCTCGTCGAACAGGATCAGCGAGGCATCCTTGACCAGCGCCCGCGCCATCGCCGTGCGCTGCTGCTGACCGCCGGACAGCTCCAACGGATAGCGCGACAGCAGTTTCTCGATGCGCAGCATGCGCGCCGTGGCCTCGACCTTCTCGACGATCTGCTCCTTGGCCACACCGGCCTGGCGCAGCGGCGAGGCGATATTCTCGAACACCGTCAGGGTCGGGTAGTTGATGAACTGCTGGTAGACCATCGACACGTTGCGCTGGCGCACCGGCACCCCGGTGACATCGGCGCCGTTCATCAGCACCCGCCCGCTATTGGGCCGATCCAGCCCGGCCATCAGGCGCATCAGGCTGGTCTTGCCGGCCAGGGTACGACCGAGCAGAACGTTGAAGGAGCCGGGTTCGAAACTGAGGCAGGCATCGTCGATATGCACCTGGCCGTCGACGATACGGGTGACGTGTTCGAGCTTGAGCGACATGGCCTGTCCTTTTTCTTGTGCTGCCATTCGGTTTCGAACACCTACAGCGACAAGCGTGCCAGACCGCCAAAAATCAGAATATCTATCTGTTCCAGAAGAGAAATAAGCGCAGAGCCGGGTTGCTGGACGATGTTCGACTGAACACTTTTGAACAGTCGAATGTGAACAACTGAACAATTCGTTCGTTGACATTGAACAGTGTTGAACGAGACTGGACCCATCGCGACGCAGATCGCGAACCGACAAGAAGAGATCGCACCATGACAGAAGCTGCCCGTGCCCCGGCGCACGACACCATCATCCAGGAGTCCTGGTCGCGCTGCCGTGACTACGGCCTGACCCACCAGAGCACGCCGCGCTTCGACCCGCCGCCCCCCGGCGAACTCTCGGCCCTGCTGGAAAGCCGCCAGGCCTTGGTGCAGACCACCCACCAGGAGGTGCTGCCCTACTACGGCACCATCCTCGCCAACTCCAACTGCCTGATCATGCTGGCCGACGAGCAGGGCCGGCTGCTGCAGTCCTGGGGCGACCGGCGCTTCATCGAGCCGCGCCAGGCCGCCGGCTTCGTCGCCGGCGCCAGCTGGCTGGAGCGCTACACCGGCACCAATGCCATCGGCACCGCACTCGGTTGCGGCCAGGCCGTGCATATCCAGCACGACGAGCATTTCCTCAAGGCCAACCGCTTCATGACCGGTTCGGCCTCGCCGATCTTCGACGAACAGCGGCGCATGATCGCCGTGCTCGACGTCTCCAGCGACAGCTACCTGCCGCCGGCGCATACCCTCGGCATGGTCAAGATGATGAGTCAGTCGGTGGAGAACCGCCTGATCCTCAAGCTGTTCGCCGACCAGTACCACCTGCTCAGCTTCAACACCAGCCTGGACAACCTCGACAGCCCCTGGGCCGGCCTGGTGGTGTTCGACGAACAGGGCCATGTGGTCTCGGCCAACCGCCGCGCCGATAACCTGCTCGGCCAACCGCTGGCCTACGGCGCCATCGAGCAGCTGTTCGACGTGCCCCTGCAGCAACTGCTCAACCAGCCGGACGGCCAGCCATTCGGCCTGCGCACCAGCGGCCAGTTGCGTTTCCATGCGCGGATTCGACGCCCGGCGCAGCCGGCACCGATCCAGGCCCGCGATTTCCGCCCGCAGACCGCACCGCGCCCCAGCGGCGAACCCGAGCTGCATGCGCTGAGCCTGGGCGATGCGCGGATGGACAAGGCCATTCGCCAGGCCGAACGCCTGCTGGAGAAGGACATTCCGATCCTGGTGCAGGGTGAAACCGGCGCCGGCAAGGAGGTCTTCGTCAAGGCCCTGCACCGTGCCAGCTCACGCGCCAGCCACCCCTTCGTCGCGGTCAACTGCGCCGCCATTCCGGCGGAACTGGTGGAATCGGAGCTGTTCGGCTACGAAAAGGGTGCCTTCACCGGCGCCAGCCAGAAGGGCCATGTCGGCCTGATCCGCAAGGCGCACAAGGGCACCCTGTTTCTCGACGAGATCGGCGACATGCCGCTGCGGGTGCAGGCCCGTTTGCTGCGCGTGCTGCAGGAGCGCTGCGTGCAGCCGCTGGGCAGCAGCGAACAGCATCCGGTGGACGTGCGGCTGATTTCCGCGACCAACCGCCCGCTGCGCCAGGACGTCGACAGCGGCCAGTTCCGCGCCGATCTGTACTACCGCATCAGCGGGCTGAACCTAGAACTGCCGCCGCTGCGCGAACGCAGCGACAAGCAGGCGCTGTTCCAGCGGCTGTGGGAGCAGCACCGCGAGCCCAAGCAATGGGCCGGACTCAGCCGCGAGGTGGTGGAACTGTTCCAGCATCATCCCTGGCCGGGCAACCTGCGTCAGCTCAGTAGCGTGCTGCGCGTGGCGCTGGCCATGGCCGACGACCAGCCCATCCGTACCGAGCACCTGCCGGACGACTTCTTCCTCGATCTGCCGGCGAGCGCACCCGGTACGGCGCAGGCATCGTCGGTCGAGCCCAGCGATCTGGCCAGCCAGTACCGCGCCTGCGGCGGCAACGTCTCAGGCCTGGCGCGGCGCCTGGGCGTCAGCCGCAATACCCTGTACAAGCGCCTGCGCGAGCAAGGCGTGCGCGTCTAGCGCGGGAGGTTGCATGCCACACGAAGCCTTCTGTCGCGAGGCCGGCAACGGCCCGGCGGTGGTCTGCCTGCACGCCAACGCCAGCAGTTCCAGCCAGTGGCAAGCGCTGATGGAGCGCCTGGCGCCCGACTACCGAGTCCTCGCGCCCGACGCCTACGGCGCCGGCAAGAGTCCGGACTGGCCGTCGGATCGGCAGATCAGCCTGGGCGACGAAGTCGGGCTGATCGAGCCGCTGCTGGCGAGGGCCGGCGCGCCGCTGGCGCTGGTCGGTCACTCCTACGGCGCGGCGGTGGCCCTGCTCGCTGCCCTCAGGCACCCCGAGCGGATCGCCGCCCTGGTGCTCTACGAACCGACGTTGTTCGCCCTGATCGATGCCCGGCAACCGCCGCCCAATGCCGCCGACGGCATTCGCGCGACAGTGGCGCAATCGGCGGCCGCTCTGGATGCGGGCGATCCCGCGGCGGCCGCCGAACACTTTATCGACTACTGGATGGGGCCCGGCAGCTGGCGGCAGATGCCCGAGCGGCGTCAGGCCCCCATCACCGCCTCGGTGCGCAACGTGCGCCGCTGGGCTTATGCGCTGCTCAGCGAGCCCACAGCGCTAGCGGCCTTCACCACGCTGCGCGTGCCGGTGCTATACCTGATCGGCGAGCGCTCGACCGCCGCCGCGCACGCGGTGGCCGAGCTGTTGCTGGCCAGCCTGCCCCGGGTCGAGCGGCTTGAATTCGCCGGTCTCGGCCATATGGGCCCCGTCACGCACCCGCAGCCGGTCAACGAGGCGATTGCAGCCTTTCTCGCCCTGCATCACCCTGTACGCTGATCTCACTGGCTAGCATTGGCGACGCCGCCGCATCGCCAGCGTCGCGCTAACGAGCGCGCACAACATGACAATTCACCTCATATAAACTCAATAACCAACTGATTTTAATGAAATTAAAAATCCTAGAATCTACTTTAAGTCGCCTGCGTGCAGCGTTTCTGCTGGGCTTGCTGCTCGGCGCCGGCGACACTCTGGCCGGCAGCACGGCGAAGCAGCAGATCGAAACGGCGGTGAACGCCATCATTGAACCGCTGATGGCCGAGCACGCCATTGCCGGCATGGCGGTCGCCCTGAGCGTCGAGGGCCGGCGCTACACCTTCAACTACGGCCTGGCCTCGAGGGAAACGGGGCAAGCCGTCGACGACGTCACCCTGTTCGAGATCGGCTCGGTCAGCAAGTTGTTCAGCGCCACCCTGGGCGCCTACGCCGCGGCCAGCGGCACACTCGACCTGCACGACAGCGCCAGCCAGCACCTGAGCGAGCTGCGCGGCGGCCCCTTCGAGCAGATCAGCCTGCTCGACCTGGCCACCTACAGCGCCGGCGGCCTGCCCCTGCAGTTTCCCGAACAGGTGCTGGATCGCGCGTCGATGCTGGCCTATTACCGCAGCTGGCAACCGAGCTATGCCACCGGCACCCAGCGCCTCTACTCCAACCCGAGCATCGGCCTGTTCGCCCACCTGGCCGCCGCCAGCCTGGGCGAGCCTTTTGCCGAATCGATGGAACGGCGGCTGTTTCCGGCCTTCGCCCTGACGCAAAGTTATATCCAGGTACCGCCCTCGCGCCTGCCCGCCTACGCCCAGGGCTACGACAAGGCGGATCAGCCGGTGCGGGTCAACCCCGGCATGCTGGACGCCGAGGCTTATGGGGTAAAAGCCAGCGCGGCGGATCTGCTGCGTTTCGTCGAGGCCAACCTGCACCCCGAGGCGCTACCCGAGCCTTGGCCGCGCGCCGTGGCGATGACCCAGGCCGGCTATTACCGGGTCGGCGACATGAGCCAGGGCCTGGGCTGGGAGCGCTACGCCTACCCCATCGACCTGGCGCGCCTGCAGGCCGGCAACTCCGCGGACATGGCGCTGCAGCCACAGGCCATCGAGCGCTTCGACGCGCCCATACCCGCCACAGGCGACCTGCTGCTGAACAAGACCGGCTCGACCAACGGCTTCGGTGCCTACGTCCTGCTGCTGCCGGCACGGGACATCGGCCTGGTGCTGCTGGCCAACCGCAACTACCCCAACGCCGAGCGGGTGCGGGTGGCCCTGCAGATACTCGAGGCGCTGCCGCGCTGAATGTCGCTGTAGCCCGATGCAATCCGGGCAGGCGCCGACTGCAGGCTGGCGCGGTCACGGCGCTTGGCAGATGAAACCCGCCAGCGCCGGGCGCCGCAGTTGCCTCATCAGCCCGGATGCGGTCAGCGGCGAGCCCTCGCCGAGCGGCAGCCCGGCCGCCGCCAGCGCCTCGACGACCCAGGTGTTGCAGGTATTGAGCAGCGAGTAGCGGCCGTTGGCCCGGTAGAAGCGACTGTGCCCGTACAGGCCGGGGCCGAGCGCTTGCGGCCGACCTTCGGCATCCAGGGCGAAGCCGGCCTGCAGGTAGTCCAGCAGACGCTGGTAGCCCGCCTCGTCCAGCGCCAGGGTCATCTGCCCGCCAGTCGGCCGCGCGACCAGCTGCACCAGGTGCAGCACGCTGTCGCCCGACCAGAACAGCGCCTGCACGCCCTGAGCGAAACCGGCATCCGGGTTGCGGTAGAAGCCCTCGTCGCCCCAGCCCAGCTCGATAAAACCCGTGCCAGGGAAGTCCTCGGCCAGGCCCGGCAGGCGCTGCAGCAGGTCGGCTGCCGGCAGCAGCAGGCCGGCGTGCAGGCCGTGGTCGACCACCTGCACCGCCCTGCGCGGGGCGCAATCCGGCGGCGCCTGGGGAGGCTCGGGCGCAGTGGCGCAGCCGAGCAGCAGCACGACAAACAGCAACGGGATGCGCATAGGCGGTCGACTCGCAGCCGGGATCAGGCTCAACCATAAGCCAGATCCCGCCCATCCGTGCACGCGGGCCGCGCTAACCGAAGCGCGGCACCCGCTCACCCTCCTCCAGCTGCTGCAACAGCGCCGCACGGGTCGCATCGCGCAGGCGGATCGCCTCCAGCCAGCTGTTCTGCTGCGCCCTCAGCGGCGCACAGAACTCGACCCGCAGCGAACTCCGACGAGGCAGCCAGTGACCGTCGCGCAGCCACTCGCGCGTACCGCCGATGGCCAGCGGCAGCAGCTCGGCGCCACTGCGCGCGGCCAGGACGAAGGCACCCATGCGCAACGGCCGCAGCCCCGGCTCGGGGCCGAAGGTGCCCTCGGGGAAGATCACCAGCGACTCGCCTGCCGCCAGCGCCGTCAGCAGTGCCTCGGCATCGGCGGCGCCACCGCGCGGGTCGACGCGCTCGACGAAGTGGGCGCCGAGCCGGCGCAGGAAACGCCCGGCGATGCGCTGCTCGGCCAGCTCGCGCTTGGCGACGAAGGCGAACTGCGGCGGCAGCACGGCGCAGAGCAGCAGACCGTCCAGGTAGCTGGCATGGTTGGCGGCCAGGACCTGTACCGAAGCGGTGGACAGCCGCTGCAACCCGCCGACCGCCGGCGACACGCCGGACAGCGCGAGGTACAGGCGCGCCCCGGCCCGCGCCCACAGACGACACCAGCGCCGCCGCGGCAGCAGGGCCACGCCGAGCCAGGTCGGCGCCGCCAGCAACGCGAACAGCAGCCAGCAGTACAGGCCATAGAGCCACGCGCCGGCATCACGCCAGCTGCGCCGCAACTGCCCGCGCAGGCCCTGGCCGACCAACCGCAGCAGCTGCCGCCAGACCGCCAGACGCGGCCGGCCTATGTCGCCGCGCTCGTAGGCCTCGCGGCAGGCCGCGCGGCGGATCTTGCCGCTGGAGGTCTTCAGCACGCTGTGCGGCGGCGCCAGGACGATGTCGTCCGGCGGCACGCCGGCCAGCTCGAGCACCACGCGGCTGACCTCCTGCTGCAGTTGCCGACGCCGCCCGGCCTCCTGCTCCAGGGTTTCCGCCAGCACCACCAGGCGCTCCGTGCCACTGGCCGGATCCTGGCTGCCGAACACCGCGACGCAGCCCTTGCGCAGCCCCGCCAGGTTGCCCACCGCGGTTTCCAGGTCGTAGGGGTAGATATTGCGCCCGGCGCGGATGATCAGGTCCTTGGCGCGCCCGGTCAGGTAGACCTCGCCGCCGGCCATGTAGGCCAGGTCGAGCGAGTCCATCCAGCCGTCGCGCAGGACCCGGCGGGTTTCCTCCGGGTTGCGCAAGTAGCCGGCGCTGGTGGACGGGCCGCTGAACTGCAGGTGCCCTTCGCGGCGCTCGGGCAGTTCGACGCCGCGCTCGTCGACGATGCGGATGCGGTGCCCCGGCAACGGCCGGCCGCAGGCGACGAACTGCAGCACCGCGTCATCCTGCACGCCCGCCGGCCGCGCCTCGCCGCGGCGCTGGAACGCCTCGCGCTGCACCCGGTCGACCAGCAGCCCGCGGCCCAGCGGCGGAAAGGCCACGCCCAGGGTCGCCTCGGCCAGGCCGTAGACCGGGGTCTGCGCGGCCGGGGCCAGGCCGTAGCGGGCAAAACGCTCGGCGAAGCGCCGCAGGGTGTCCGGGTTGACCGGCTCGGCGCCGTTGCAGGCCAGGCGCCAGCAGCTCAGGTCGAGGCCCTCCAGCTCCGCCTCGGGCAACTTGCTCAGGCACAGTTCGTAGGCGAAGTTGGGCGCCGCCGACAACGTGCCGCGCAAGCGATGGATGGTCCACAGCCAGCGCGCCGGGCGGGCGAGGAAGGCCAGCGGCGACATCAGCGCCAGGCGCACGCCGTGGTACAGGCTGCCCAGCCAGGCGCCGATCAGGCCCATGTCGTGATACATCGGCAGCCAGCTGACGAACACATCCTGCGGCCCCACCTGCAGGGCCTGGCCCATGGCGCGCAGGTTGGCCAGCAGGTTGGCGTGGCTGACCATCACCCCCTTGGGCTGGCCGGTGCTGCCCGAGGTGTACTGCAGGAAGGCGAGGTCCTGCGCGCCCCTGGCCGGCGTGACGCAGCCACCGCCCTCGCCGGCCAGTTCGGCGACGCTGGCGATACGCCGCAGGCTCGGCACCTGCGGGCGCAGCAGGCGGGCCAGCAGGCGCGCCTCGCTCACCGTGATCAGCAGCCGCGCCTCGGCGTTGGTGAGGATGCCGACCTGGCGGCGCAGGTGCTCCTCGATCTGCGACAGGCGCAGGGGCGGATAGATGGGCACGGGCACCCCGCCGGCCAGCAGGATGCCGAAGAAGGCGTAGAGAAAGTCGCGCCCGGTGGGCAGCATCAGCGCCACCGCCTGTCCCGGCCGCAGGCCGCCGAGCTGCAGGCCGGCGGCCACCGCCTGGGCGCCGCGGTGCAGAGCGCCGTAGCTGATGTCCTCTTGCTCGTCGCCCTCGCCCAGCAGGTGCACGTGGGTGCGTTGCGGGTGGCGGCGCGCGTGCCACTCCAGCACCTGCATCAGGGTCTGCGCCGTCGCCGGCACCCGGGCGGTGTCCGCCTCGGTGTCGGGCGCGACGACGGGCGACGCGGCGGCCGCCGGCGCAGTGCGCCCCTGCAGCGCCCGCAGCAGGTCGGCGGGGGTCTCGGCACTGGCGAACAGGCTATCCGGCAGGCGCACGCCGAATTCCTGCTCGATGCGCGCCCACAACTCGGCGCGGGCCAGGCTGTCCAGGCCCAGATCGCGATCCAGCACGCTGTCCAGGCCCGGTTGCAGCGCAGTCGCGGCCTGCGGGCGCAACTCGCTGACGGTGTGCCGCACGATCTCCAGCAGGCGCTCCACATCCCTTTCGCAACCCGGCGCGGCCTTGGTTGACGGTGGCGGACGAGACATCGGCGACCCTCACAGGTTGTGTAGGTCAGTGGCCATTATGCGCCCAATAGGCAAGATGGGCGTTCCGCCTGACGAGACGGCCACCCCCGGCTAGGCTTGCAGCTACCAACGCGATGAAAGAGAGAGCCGCATGCCAAGCAGTCTCGCCCCCGGCGTACGCCGCCGAGAAGTCTGGGCCTGGGCGATGTTCGACTTCGCCAACTCCGGCTACACCACGGTGGTGATCACCGCGGTGTTCAACGCCTACTTCGTCGCCGTGGTGGCCGGCGGCCAGGCCTGGGGCACCCTGGCCTGGACCAGCGCAATCGCCCTGTCCTATGCCCTGGTCATCCTCAGTGCGCCGCTGCTCGGCGCCTATGCCGACGCCCTCGCCTGCAAGAAGCGCCTGCTGCTGGTCAGCGCCCTCGGCTGCATCCTGTTTACCGCGGGGCTGGCACTGGCCGGGCCGGACACGCTGGTCGTGGCGCTGATCTTTATCGTGCTGTCGAACTTCTGCTTCGGCACCGGCGAGAACCTGATCGCCGCCTTCCTCCCCGAACTGGCCCGACGCGAGGCGCTGGGCCGGGTCTCGGGCTGGGGCTGGGGCTTCGGCTATATCGGCGGGCTGGTCAGCCTGGGCGCCTGCCTGGCCTACGTGACCTGGGCGCAGGCACAGGGCCAAAGTGCCGAGCAGTTCGTGCCGGCCTGCATGCTGATCACCGCGGCGCTGTTCGCCATCGCCTGCACGCCCACCTTTCTCTTCCTGCGCGAGCGCAGCCGGCCGCAGCTGGGCGCCGCCACCGGCGCACGGGCGGCCTGGGCACGCCTCGCCCAGACCCTGGGCGAGGCCGGGCGCTACCGCGACCTGCTGCGTTTTTTGCTGTGCACCGTGTGCTACCAGGCCGGCATCTCGGCGGTGATCACCCTGGCCGCCATCTATGCCGACCAGGTCATGGGCTTCAGCACCCAGGACACCCTGCTACTGATCTTCGCGGTGAACGTCACCGCCGCCATCGGCGCGGTGCTGTTCGGCTGGCTGCAGGACCGCATCGGCCACCGCGCCACCCTGAGCCTCACCCTGCTGGGCTGGATCGCCATGGTCGGTCTGGTCTGGGCGGCCCAGGGGCCGGGGCTGTTCTGGCTGGCCGCCAACCTCGCTGGCCTGTGCATGGGCGCCAGCCAGTCGGCCGGGCGCGCCATAGTCGGGCTACTGGCGCCGTCGACGCGCCTGGCGGAGTTCTTTGGCCTGTGGGGCCAGGCGGTCAAGCTGGCGTCCATCCTCGGCCCCATGACCTACGGCCTGACCAGTTGGCTGTCGGGCGGCGACCACCGCCTGGCGATGCTGATCACTGGCAGCTACTTCGTCATCGGCCTGCTGATCCTGGCCAGCGTCGACCTGGAGCGCGGCCGGCGCGCGGCGCTGGCATAAACGACAAGGGCCACTCGAAAGCGGCCCTTGTCGTGTTACCTGCGCAATCTGTTACTCGGCCAGGCGCCAGCTGGTGCCGCCCTTGCCGTCTTCCAGCACCACGCCCATGGCGGTGAGCTGGTCGCGGATGCGGTCGCTCTCGGCCCAGTTCTTCTCGGCGCGGGCCGCAAGGCGCGCGGCGATCAGCGCTTCGACCTCGGCGGCGTCGACCTTACCGGCGGCGCCGGCCTGCAGGAAGGCATCCGGCTCGAGCTGCAGCACACCGAGCACGGAGGCCAGCTGCTTGAGCTGGGCGGCCAGGCCGGCGGCAGCCTGGACATCAGTCTCGCGCAGGCGGTTGACCTCGCGGATCATCTCGAACAGCACAGCGCAGGCTTCCGGCGAGTTGAAGTCGTCATCCATCGCCGCACCGAAACGCTCGACGAATTCCTCGCCGCCGGCAGGTGCCACTTCCGGCAACCCCTTCAGACCGTTGTAGAAGCGCTCCAGGGCGCCCTTGGCTTCCTTGAGGCTGTCTTCGGAATAGTTGATCGGGCTGCGGTAGTGGCTGGACACCAGCAGGTAGCGCACCACCTCGGGGTGGTACTTCTCCAGCACTTCGCGGATGGTGAAGAAGTTGCCCAGGCTCTTGGACATCTTCTCGCCGTCCACGCGCACCGCGCCGGCGTGCATCCAGGCCTTGGCGTAGAGCTTGCCGGTGGCCGCCTCGCTCTGCGCGATCTCGTTCTCGTGGTGCGGGAACACCAAATCCGGGCCGCCGCCGTGGATGTCGAAGGTCTCGCCCAGGCAGCAGGTGGACATCACCGAGCACTCGATGTGCCAGCCCGGACGGCCCTTGCCCCAGGGCGAATCCCAGCACGGCTCGCCGGGCTTGGCGCCCTTCCACAGGACGAAGTCCAATGGGTCCTGCTTGATCTCGTCGACCTCGATGCGCGCGCCGATCTTCAGCTCGTCGATCTTGCGGCGCGACAGTTTGCCGTAGCCTTCGAACTTGCCGACGCGGTAGTACACGTCGCCATTGCCCGGGGCGTAGGCGTAGCCCTTGTCGATCAGGGTCTGGATCATCTGGTGCATGCCGGCGATATGGCCGGTGGCGCGCGGCTCGATGTCCGGGCGCAGCACACTCAAGCGCGCCTCGTCCTCGTGCATGGCTTTGATCATGCGCTCGACCAGGGCCTCGAACGGCTCGCCGTTCTCCTGCGCGCGCTTGATGATCTTGTCGTCGATATCGGTGATGTTGCGCACGTAGGTCACATCATAGCCGCGCTGGCGCAGCCAGCGGGTGACCACGTCGAAGGCCACCATGACGCGGGCGTGGCCGATATGGCAGAAGTCGTAGACGGTCATGCCGCACACGTACATGCGCACGCTGTTGCCTTCCAGCGGCTGGAAGGCGTCCTTGGTCTTGCTCAGGGTGTTGTAAATGCTCAGCATCTTTTCAGATTCCTCAAGAACGGCTTTCAAAGCAGCGAGCGAAGATCAGGCAAGGCGAAGCGGGGTGAGGAAGCGGAATGTACTGCAGTACATGAGCATTCCGAACCTCGCTTCAACACAGCATGATCGAGCGCAGCAATTTGACAGCCGTTATTGCCCCCAGGAGTCGCGCAGGGTGACGGTACGGTTGAACACCGGCTTGCCCGGCTGCGAGTCCTTCAGGTCGGCGACGAAGTAGCCTTCGCGCTCGAACTGGAAACGCTCTTCCGGCGCGGCCTGCGCCAGCGACGGCTCGGCGCGGCAGCCCTTGAGCACCACCAGCGAATCCGGATTGATGTTGTCGAGGAAGGTCTGGCCCTCCTCGGCCTTCTCCGGGTTGGCCGAACGGAACAGGCGATCGTACAGACGCACTTCGCACTCGACGCTTTCGGCGGCCGGCACCCAGTGGATCACACCCTTGACCTTGCGGCCTTCCGGGTTCTTGCCCAGGGTGTTCTCGTCATAGCTGCAGCGCAGCTCGATCACGTTGCCGGCGGCGTCTTTCACGGCCTCGTCCGCGCGGATCACATAGCTGCCGCGCAGGCGCACTTCGCCGCCCGGGATCAGGCGCTTGAAGCCATCCGGCGGGGTTTCCTCGAAGTCGCTGGCGTCGATATAGAGCTCGCGGCTGAACGGCAGCACGCGCACGCCCATGTCCTGCTTGGGATGGCGCGGCAGTTCGAGGTTCTCGACCTGGCCCTCCGGGTAGTTGGTGATGACGACCTTGAGCGGCTTGAGCACGCACATGGCACGCGCGGCGTTGGCGTCCAGGTCCTCGCGGATGGCGAACTCCAGCATGCCGATATCCACCACGCCGCCGGCGCGGTTGACGCCGATCATGTCGCAGAAGGCGCGGATCGAGGCCGGGGTGTAGCCGCGGCGGCGGTAGCCGGACAGGGTGGACATGCGCGGATCGTCCCAGCCCTGCACATGGCCTTCATCGACCAGCTGCTTGAGCTTGCGCTTGCTGGTGATGGTGTAGTTCAGGTTGAGCCGGGCGAATTCGTACTGACGCGGCTGCGCCGGCACCGACAGGTTGGCCAGGAACCACTCGTAGAGCGGGCGATGGTCCTCGAACTCCAGGGTGCAGATGGAGTGGGTGATACCCTCGATGGCGTCCGACTGACCGTGGGTGAAGTCGTAGCTGGGGTAGATGCACCACTTGTCGCCGGTCTGATGGTGATGGGCGTGACGGATGCGGTAGAGGATCGGATCGCGCAGGTTGATGTTCGGCGAGGCCATGTCGATCTTGGCGCGCAGCGAGCGGGCGCCGTCGGCGAACTCGCCGGCCTTCATGCGGGCGAACAGGTCGAGGTTCTCCTCCACCGAACGCTCGCGGAACGGGCTGTTCTTGCCCGGCTCGGTCAGGCTGCCGCGGTAGGCGCGCATCTCGTCGGCGTTGAGGTCGCAGACGAAGGCCTTGCCGGCCTTGATCAGCTCGATGGCCCAGGCATGCAGCTGGTCGAAGTAGTCGGAGGCGTAGCGCTCGCTACCGGCCCACGAAAAGCCCAGCCACTCGACGTCGGCCTTGATCGCATCGATGTATTCCTGGTCTTCCTTGGCCGGGTTGGTGTCGTCGAAGCGCAGGTTGCACTCGCCGCCGAACTCCTGGGCCAGGCCGAAGTTCAGGCAGATGCTCTTGGCATGACCGATATGCAGGTAGCCATTGGGCTCCGGCGGGAAGCGGGTGACGATCTTGGCGTGCTTGCCGCTGTCCAGATCGGCCTGGACGATGGGGCGCAGGAAGTTGGCGGCTTTTTCGACGGTGGGCTTGCTCATGGGGTCCTTAAGATCATGCTGGCGCGGCGCAGGGGGGAACCTCTAAAAACGTAGGCGAGGCAGCCAGAGCAAGGCGCAACGACCAACGGGAGTAACAGCCAAAGGCTGGCCCGAAGGGCGAGCGCCAGCGAGTCAAACAGGCGAGGAAGCGCAGTTTACGAGTTGTAAATGAGCATTCCGAGCCTGTTTTTAACGCAGCAATGGCAACGCAGGTAGTTTTTAGAGATTCCCCCTGGGTAGGCCGACTGGAACAAAGCCCGTATCATACCCAACCCGTCAACCCCCTGACAGCTGCAATGCAGTGGCCGCTCCGGCGCCCGCCCGAGCTCGGTGCCCTGCCCCATTCGAGAGTGAGTCCCCCCATGATCAAACTGCACACCAACCACGGCGTCATCACCCTGAAGCTGTTCGCCGACAAGGCCCCGGAAACCGTGGCCAACTTCGAACAGTACGTGAAGGAAGGCCACTACGACGGCACCATCTTCCACCGCGTGATCGGCAACTTCATGATCCAGGGCGGCGGTTTCGAGCCGGGCATGAAGCAGAAGCCGACCCGCGCGCCGATCAAGAACGAAGCCAACAACGGCGTCGCCAACAAGGTCGGCACCATTGCCATGGCCCGCACCATGGAGCCGCATTCGGCCAGCGCGCAGTTCTTCATCAACGTCGCCGACAATAGCTTCCTCAACCACAGCGCACCGACCGTTCAGGGCTGGGGCTACGCGGTGTTCGGTGAAGTGGTCGAAGGCATGGACGTGGTCGAGAAAATCAAGGCCGTGGCCACCACCATGAAGGCCGGCCACCAGGACGTGCCGGTGGACGACGTGATCATCGAGAAGGCCGAAGTCGTCGCCGAGTAAGTCGATGATCCTGCTGATCTCCGATCTGCATCTCGAAGAGCAACGCCCGGACATCACCCGGGCGTTTCTGCATTTTCTCGCCACTCGCGCGCGCCAGGCCGAGGCGCTGTACATCCTCGGCGACTTCTTCGAAGTCTGGATCGGCGACGATGGCATGACGCCCTTCCAGCATGAAATCGCCCGCGCGCTGCGCGAACTGAGCGACGCCGGCACGCGCATCTACCTGATGCACGGCAACCGCGACTTCCTCATCGGCCAGCGCTTCTGCCGCGAGGCCGGCTGTACCCTGCTGAAGGATCCCAGCCTGGTCGAAATGGCCGGAGAGCGCGTGCTGCTGATGCACGGCGACAGCCTGTGCACCCTGGATGTCGGCTATATGAAGCTGCGTCGCTGGCTGCGCAACCCGCTGTCCTTGCTGATCCTGCGCAACCTGCCACTGGGCACCCGACAGAAGCTGGCGCGCAAGCTGCGCAACGAAAGCCGCGCACAGACGCGGATGAAAGCCAGCGAGATAGTCGACGTCACGCCGGCGGAGGTGGTGGAGGTGATGGCCGCGCACGGCGTGCGCACGCTGATCCATGGCCATACCCACAGGCCGGCGGTGCACGAACTGGACGTGAACGGCCAAGCGGCGCGGCGCATCGTGCTGGGTGACTGGGATCGCCAGGGGTGGGCGCTGCAGGTCGATGACGAGGGGTTCAACCAGGCGCCGTTCGAGCTTGCTCCCGCAGGAGCCTCCAAACCGTAGCCCATACAAATTTGCAGGAGCGGCTTCAGCCGCGAAAGGCCGTTATCGCCGTGTTCGCGGCTGAAGCCGCTCCTCCATATTTTGTGCGCGTTCTCCCGCCCGCTTTCAGGCCGGCACACCGCTATGGAAACGGAACTGCTCGTCCGCCGAGGTGATCAGCTCCTGCTCCACCGCACGCACCACTTCGATACGCGCATCCACGTCGGCTGAGTCGCCATAGAGGTAGGCGAGCTTGAGATAGCCCCGATAGTGGCGCCCTTCGCTCTCCAGCAGCCCGGCATAGAACTTGGCCAGTTCGGCATCCAGTCGCGGCACCAGAGCGGCGAAGCGCTCGCAGGAGCGCGCCTCGATAAAGGCGCCGATCACCAGCACATCCACCAGCCGCTCCACTTCCCCGCCCCGCAGCAGCGCGCGCAGGCCGGCGGCGTAGCGCGAAGCGGAAACGTGGCGGACCTCGATGCCGCGGCCGCGGATGATCTTGCTCACCTGCTCGAAGTGCACCAGCTCCTCACGGGCCAAACGCGACATTCTCGCGGTCAATTCGGTCTTGGTCAGGTAGCGCCCCATCAGGCTCAGGGCCGTCTGCGCCGCCTTGTATTCCAGATTGCGGTGGTCGAGCAGGAGGATTTCCTGCTGGCGCAGGGCCTCGTCCAGCCAGGCCGCCGGGGTGGCGACGCCGCCGAGAAACTCGAGGATTTCCTGCAGGATCGACGCGCTTTCCTCGCCTTTACTCGGAATATGCTGGGCAATTGACATCATCAGGGGGCGCTCTCGAACGCTGGCGGGGTTGGCAATGGCGGGCCATTATACGAGTGAGCGCCAAGACGGCCAGCGCGCCGTTGATGCAGGTCAACAAGCCCGTCAACCGCGCACCGCTATAGTTGAACAAGTGCCACTCATTCTCAGGGAGACGACCATGCAAGCGATCCGCAGCATCCTGGTGGTAATGGAGCCGCAGCACCCGGAGGGCCTCGCGCTCAAGCGCGCGAAACTAATAGCCGGAGTCACCCAATCGCGCCTGCACCTGCTGGTGTGCGACAAGAAGGGCGAGCACAGCGCCTGGCTCAACGACCTCAGCAGCAGCCTGAGCGAGGAAGGTTTCGCCGTCTCCGCCCAGCAGGCCTGGCACGACAGCCCGCACCAGACCATCATCGCCGTGCAACAGGCCGAAGGCTGCGGCCTGGTAGTCAAGCAGCATCTGCCGGACAACCCACTGAAGAAAGCCATCCTCACCCCCGACGACTGGAAGCTGTTGCGCTACTGCCCAGGCCCGGTGCTGATGGTCAAGACCGACAAGCCCTGGACCGGCGGCACCATCCTCGCCGCGGTGGACGTGGGCAATGCCGACGGCGAGCACCGCACCCTGCACGCCGGCATCATCAGCCACGGCTACGACATCGCCGGCCTGGCCAAGGGCGAACTGCACGTGATCACCGCCCACCCAACGCCGATGCTGTCGGCGGCCGACCCGACCTTCCAGCTCAAGGAAACCATCGAGGCGCGCTACCGCGAGCAGTGCAGGAGCTTCCAGGCCGAATACGAGATCGGCGACGACCGCCTGCACATAGTCGAAGGCCCGGCCGACGTGCTGATCCCACAGATCGCCCACCAGCTCAGCGCCGTGGTCACTGTGATCGGCACCGTGGCGCGCACCGGGCTGTCCGGCGCCCTGATCGGCAATACCGCCGAAGTGATTCTCGACTCGCTGGAAAGCGACGTGCTGGTGCTCAAGCCGGACGAGATCATCGCCCACCTCGAAGAGCTGGTGGCGCAACGCTGAAATAAACGCCAGCCAGACAAAAATGCCGCTCGCAAATGCGAGCGGCATTTTTTGTGCTCCGGACAAAAGCCAGGCAGTGGATCGCCGTGCGCGAGCTGGCGGATTGCATCCGGGCTACCCACCCGGTCTCACACACGCAGTTCCAGGCCTTCGCGGAGGAATTTCGGCGCGATATAGCGCTCGTAGTGCGCCTCGGAGAGCAGGAAGAACTCGCGGTCGATGGCGTCACGCAGCTCCGGCAAGGCCCAACCACGGAACTCGGGCAGCAGCGCCATGCCGTAGGCATCGAGCTGGTTGATCACCCGCGCGCCGCGTGCGATCAGCTGGTAGGCCCAGCAATAGGGCGACTGCTGCGGCACGAAACGGATTTGCCGCTGCTCCAGCTGGGTGCGCAGGCGCTGCTCGTCGAACACCTCGACCTTGGCCGTCATCACCTGCACCAGCAACACTTCCAGGCGCAGCCAGACGGCGCGCTTTTCCTCGTCGCCGTAGCTGTTCCAGTTGATCACCTCGTGGTGAAAACGCTTGCAACCGCGGCATACCACATCGCCGTAAACGGTCGAGCACAGACCCACGCAAGGCGTCTTGATGCGTTGATTGGACATGGAGAAGCAATATAGACAGCAGGACGGCCGAGCATGTTAGCCCTTTGTCTAAGCAAGATCACCCCCGCCAAGCCCAGGGCTTTGGCTTAACTTTATCCGCGCTTTCCATTAGAATCGGCCCGCCTTTTACGGCGCCAATGTCCGTTGGAAGCTGTTTTCAAAGCGTCACGAGCACAGTCGATCCTGCAGGTACGATGGCGGCGCAGTCACTCGGAGTCCCCCCGAGCCTCTGCGCCCGCCCTCATCAGACCCCGTCCTGCCGGCGTAAAACTTTGAAAGCAGCTTCTACAAGAGACTCGTGAAACCTCGGCTGATCGGCTCATAAAGTCGAAAAGCGCCTGGTTCATGAGTATCTGGATCGCGTCCCGGACAACCCTTTGGGACCACTGATGAGGGTAATAACTGTGCTTGAAGCCTATCGCAAACACGTAGCAGAGCGTGCCGCTCAGGGTATCGTGCCCCAGCCGCTGAACGCCGAACAAACCGCAGGCCTGGTCGAGCTGCTGAAAAACCCGCCGGCTGGCGAAGAAGAATTCCTCGTAGACCTGATCACCAACCGCGTACCGCCAGGCGTCGATGAAGCCGCCTACGTCAAGGCCGGTTTCCTCTCTGCCGTGGCCAAGGGCGAAGCCACTTCCCCGCTGATCAGCAAGCAACGCGCCGTCGAGCTGCTGGGTACCATGCAGGGCGGCTACAACATCGCCACCATGGTCGAGCTGCTGGACGACGCCACCCTGGGCGCCGTTGCCGCCGAGCAACTCAAGCACACCCTGCTGATGTTCGACGCCTTCCACGACGTCGCCGAGAAGGCCAAGGCCGGCAATGCCAACGCCAAGGCCGTGCTGCAGTCCTGGGCCGATGGCGAGTGGTTCACCAACAAGCCGGCCATCGCCGAGAAATACAGCCTGGCCGTGTTCAAGGTGCCGGGCGAAACCAACACCGACGACCTGTCCCCCGCTCCGGACGCCTGGTCGCGCCCCGACATCCCGCTGCACGCCCTGGCCATGCTGAAAATGGCTCGCGACGGCATCGTGCCGCAGCAGCAAGGCGCCATCGGCCCGCTGAAGCAGATCGAAGAGATCAAGGCCAAGGGTTTCCCGGTTGCCTACGTCGGTGACGTGGTCGGTACCGGTTCGTCCCGTAAGTCCGCCACCAACTCGGTGCTGTGGTTCTTCGGTGACGACATTCCTTACGTTCCGAACAAGCGCGCTGGCGGCTTCTGCTTCGGCACCAAGATCGCCCCGATCTTCTACAACACCATGGAAGATGCCGGCGCCCTGCCGATCGAGTTCGACGTATCGAACATCAACATGGGCGACGTGATCGATGTCTACCCGTACGCTGGCAAAGTCTGCAAGCACGGCACCGACGACGTCATCACCACCTTCGAACTGAAAACCCCGGTGCTGCTCGACGAAGTCCGCGCTGGCGGCCGTATCCCGCTGATCGTCGGCCGTGGCCTGACCGAGAAGGCGCGTGCCGAACTGGGCCTGGGCTCCTCCGACCTGTTCAAGAAGCCGGACCAGCCTGCTGCCAGCACCAAGGGTTTCACCCTGGCGCAGAAGATGGTCGGCAAGGCCTGCGGCGTCGAAGGCGTGCGTCCGGGCACCTACTGCGAACCGAAGATGACCACCGTCGGCTCCCAGGACACCACCGGCCCGATGACCCGCGACGAGCTGAAAGACCTGGCGTGCCTGGGCTTCTCCGCCGACCTGGTGATGCAGTCCTTCTGCCACACCGCGGCCTATCCCAAGCCGATCGACGTTACCACCCACCACACCCTGCCGGATTTCATCCGCACCCGTGGCGGCGTGTCCCTGCGTCCGGGCGACGGCATCATCCACAGCTGGCTGAACCGCATGCTGCTGCCGGACACCGTCGGCACCGGCGGCGACTCGCACACCCGCTTCCCAATCGGCATCAGCTTCCCGGCAGGCTCCGGCCTGGTGGCCTTCGCTGCCGCCACCGGCGTCATGCCGCTGGACATGCCGGAATCCGTGCTGGTGCGCTTCAAGGGCAAGATGCAACCCGGTATCACCCTGCGTGACCTGGTCCATGCCATCCCCTACTACGCCATCCAGAAAGGCCTGCTGACCGTCGAGAAGAAGGGCAAGAAGAACATCTTCTCCGGCCGCATCCTCGAGATCGAAGGTCTGGACAACCTGACCGTCGAGCAGGCCTTCGAGCTGTCCGACGCCTCCGCCGAGCGTTCGGCTGCCGGTTGCACCATCAAACTGCCGGAAGCGGCCATCGCCGAATACCTGCAGTCCAACATCACCCTGCTGCGCTGGATGATCAGCGAAGGCTACGGTGATGCCCGTACCCTGGAGCGTCGTGCTCAGGCGATGGAAGCCTGGCTGGCCAACCCGGTACTGATGGAAGCCGACAAGGACGCCGAGTACGCCGAAGTCATCGAAATCGACCTGAGCCAGCTCAACGAGCCCGTCCTGTGCGCCCCGAACGACCCGGACGACGCCCGCCTGCTGTCCACCGTGGCTGGCGACAAGATCGACGAAGTGTTCATCGGTTCGTGCATGACCAACATCGGTCACTTCCGCGCTGCCGGTAAGCTGCTGGACAAGGTCAAGGGCGGTATCCCGACCCGTCTGTGGCTGTCGCCGCCGACCAAGATGGATGCTCACCAGCTGACCGAAGAAGGCTACTACGGCATCTACGGCAAGGCCGGTGCACGTATGGAGATGCCGGGCTGCTCGCTGTGCATGGGTAACCAGGCACGTGTGGCTGCCAACTCCACCGTGGTATCGACCTCCACCCGTAACTTCCCGAACCGTCTGGGCGATGGCGCCAACGTGTACCTGGCCTCTGCCGAACTGGCCGCGGTCGCTTCGATTCTCGGCAAGCTGCCGACCGTCGAGGAGTACATGGTCTACGCCAAGGATATCGACAGCATGGCTGGCGATATCTACCGCTACCTGAGCTTCGACCAGATCGCCGACTTCCGCGAAGCGGCGGCCAACGCCAAGATCCCGGTCGTTCAGGCCTGATCCCAGCGCTGTAGAACAAGCCCCGCCCCGTGCGGGGCTTGTTGTTTATGGCTGGCGCAAAACGTCGCGGCGCCTTGCGGCGGCAACGGCAGCGTCTACCTTCTGAATTGGGAACACCCCATACGACCATTCAGGAGCACATCATGAAGCCATGGATCATCGCCGCCCTGTGCCTGTTCGGCCTGGCCGGCTGCAGCAGCGAGTACATCATCACCACCACCGATGGACAGATGCTCACCAGCGACGGCAAGCCGGAACTGGATCGGGACACCGGCATGCTCGAGTTCACCGACAGCGAAGGCCGCAAGCAGCAGATCCCGCAGAGCAACGTCAAGCAGATGCTGGAGCGCTAGCTAGCGCCTCCCCCTCAAAGATCGGCAAACGCCAGCACGCCGCCCGTGATGGCATATGCATTGCTTCAGTCCCGATAACAGAGCGCTTCCAACGGCGGAAGCCGCTCACGACAATGGCGTCGTTCCCCTGCTGCCCCAGTGGCGGACGTGGGTGCGGCGCCTTTTTGCGTGGAGAAGGGACAAGCAACATGAGCGAACGACAAGCAGTCCTCAGCGATGCGCCGGGTGGAGCCGGGATCGGCGATGCGCCGGAGAAGCGTACGCTGAACATCGGTTTCATGGCCCTGACCGATGCCGCCTCGGTGATAGTGGCCGCCACTCAGGGCTTCGCCGAGAAACACGGACTGACCCTCAATCTGCAGCGCCAGAGTTCCTGGGCCGGGCTGCGCGACAAGCTGCTGAGCGGCGAACTGGACGCCGCGCACAGCCTCTACGGCCTGATCTATGGTGTCCAGTTCGGCTTGGGCGGCGCTCCGGCTACCGACATGGCGGTCCTGATGGGCCTGAACCAGAACGGTCAGAGCATCAACCTGTCGCAGCCGCTGCTGGCCGCAGGCGTGAGCAGTGGCGAAGCACTGCTGCATCGCGCGCACCAACAAGGTGCACGCCTGACCTTCGCCCAGACCTTCCCCACCGGCACCCACGCCATGTGGCTCTATTACTGGCTGGCCAGCCAGGGCATTCACCCATTGCACGACGTCGACAGCGTGGTGGTGCCGCCGCCGCAGATGATCGCGCACCTCAAGGCGCGCCGCATCGACGGTCTCTGCGTCGGCGAACCGTGGAGCGCGCAGGCGGTGGACGAGGGCCTTGGCTGTACCGTCGCCACCAGTCAGTCGATCTGGGCCGATCACCCCGAGAAGGTGCTCGGCTGCACCCGCGAATTCGCCCTGCAGTATCCCAATACCGCCCGCGCGCTGATCATGGCGGTGCTGGAAGCCAGTCGCTTCATCGACGAGAGCGAGGAGAACAAGCGCAGCACGGCACAACTGCTCAGCGGCCGCGACTACGTCGACGCACCGCTGTCGGCCATTCAGCCCCGTTTTCTCGGCCAGTACCAGGACGGCCTCGGTCACGCCTGGCAGGACGCCCATCCGCTGCGCTTTCATGGCGAGGGCGCGGTGAACCTGCCCTACCTGTCCGACGCCATGTGGTTCATGACCCAGTTCCGCCGCTGGGGCCTGCTGCGCAGCGACCCCGACTACCTCGGCGTCGCCCGCCAGGTGCAGCAACTGGAGCTTTACCGCGAGGCGGCGCAGGCGCTGAATATCCCCATACCCGCGGACATGCGCAGCGCCACGCTGCAGGATGGCACCCGCTGGGACGGCAGCGACCCGGCCGGCTACGCCCGCAGCTTCCGTCTCCACGCCCTGGCCGACAGCCCGGCTGTCGCCCTGTAATCGCCCGGAGAGTCCACGATGCTGCGTATCCTGCTGATCAACGACACCCCGAAGAAGGTCGGCCGCCTCAAGTGCGCGCTGATCGAGGCCGGCTTCGAGGTGATCGACGAGTCCGGGCTGACCATCGACCTGCCCGAGCGGGTCGAGGCCGTGCGCCCCGACGTGATCCTGATCGACACCGAGTCCCCCAGCCGCGACGTGATGGAACAGGTGGTGCTGGTCAGCCGCGACCAGCCGCGACCGATCGTCATGTTCACCGACGAGCACGACCCCGGCGTGATGCGCCAGGCGATCCAGAGCGGGGTCAGCGCCTACATCGTCGAGGGTATCCACGCCCAGCGCCTGCAGCCGATTCTAGACGTGGCCATGGCCCGCTTCGAGAGCGACCAGGCCCTGCGCGCCCAGTTGCAGGCGCGCGACGCCCAGCTGGCCGAACGCAAACGCATCGAGCTGGCCAAGGGCCTGCTGATGAAGATGAAGAGCTGCAACGAGGAAGAGGCCTACACCCTGATGCGCCGCCAGGCCATGAGCCGCCAGCAGAAGCTGATCCAGGTCGCCGAGCAGATCATCGCCATGCACGACATGCTCGGCGGCTGAGCGCCGCTGCAGTAGCCCAGGCGCACTGCACCGGCAATTTTTCCCGCCACTGCGCTGGACAGCAGAGCTGCCGGCGCCTTATCGTCGCCTCCGGCCAGCGCAGTGGCCAACGTCGCTCGGACGGTTCCGGGCGCTTACGTACTTCGAGGAAATCATGGCCGACAACGCCAAGCGCCGCTTTGCGCGCATCGATCGTCTCCCCCCCTATGTGTTCAACATCACCGCCGAGTTGAAGATGGCCGCCCGCCGCCGTGGCGAGGACATCATCGACTTCAGCATGGGCAACCCCGATGGCGCCACGCCGCCGCACATAGTCGAGAAGCTGGTGCAGGTCGCCCAGCGCGAAGACACCCACGGCTACTCCACCTCGCGCGGCATCCCGCGCCTGCGCCGCGCCATCTCGCGCTGGTACCAGGAGCGCTACGCGGTGGACATCGACCCGGAAAGCGAAGCCATAGTCACCATCGGCTCCAAGGAAGGCCTGGCGCACCTGATGCTGGCCACCCTGGACCATGGCGACACCGTGCTGGTGCCCAACCCCAGCTACCCCATTCATATCTACGGCGCGGTGATCGCCGGCGCCCAGGTGCGTTCGGTGCCGCTGGTGCCGGGGGTGGACTTCTTCGCCGAGCTGGAACGGGCGATTCGCGAATCCATCCCCAAGCCGAAGATGATGATCTTGGGGTTTCCCTCCAACCCCACCGCGCAGTGCGTGGAGCTGGACTTCTTCGAGCGCGTGGTGGCCCTGGCCAAGCAGTACGACGTGCTGGTGGTGCACGACCTGGCCTACGCCGACATCGTCTACGACGGCTGGCAGGCCCCCTCGATCATGCAGGTGCCGGGGGCCAAGGACATCGCGGTGGAGTTCTTCACCCTGTCCAAGAGCTACAACATGGCCGGCTGGCGCATCGGCTTTATGGTCGGCAATAAAGAACTCGTGTCCGCCCTGGCGCGGATCAAGAGCTACCACGACTATGGCACCTTCACTCCGCTGCAGGTGGCCGCTATCGCCGCCCTGGAAGGCGACCAGCAGTGCGTGCGCGACATCGCCGAGCAGTACCGCCAGCGTCGCAACCTGCTGGTCAAGGGCCTGCACGAGATCGGCTGGATGGTGGAAAAACCCAAGGCCTCGATGTACGTCTGGGCCAAGATTCCCGAGGCCTATGCCCCGCTCGGCTCGCTGGAATTCGCCAAGAAGCTGCTGGCCGAAGCCAAGGTCTGCGTCTCGCCGGGCCTGGGCTTCGGCGACTACGGCGACGACCACGTGCGCTTCGCCCTGATCGAGAACCAGGATCGCACCCGCCAGGCGCTGCGCGGGATCAAGGCGATGTTCCGCGCCGACGGCCTGCTGCCGGCGAAGAAGGCCAAGGCCGCTGACGAGTAAAGCCACCAGGGCGCCGCGAGGCGCCCTGGTCATATCAGCCGGAATAATCCAGCGCCGTCCAGGCGCGACTCAGGCCCTGGGCCAGCACGCAGCCCGGGCTGGCCAACTCCTCGTTGAACGCCGCCGGCAGCAGGGTGGTTTCCCCCTCCGCCGCGCCATGGCGCTCGGTCAGCCACTGCAGCTTGCCGCAGTTGGGCGTGTCGATCACGTAGCTGGCGGCAATGCTCGAGTGATGTCCGGGCAGGCGGATCACGTCCAGCACCCTGCCCGCCTCCTCCACGCGCCGGCCGTCGGACACCAGCACGGCCCAGGCCTGCTCGCCCTCGATCACCAGGTAGGCGCCATTGGCCTGCGGCCGTTCGATCTGCGGCTGGGCGCAGCCGCTCAGCACAGCCAATAGCACAATCGTCATCAGCATCTGTTGCATTGCCAATTCTCCTCTCGCAAGGCGTCCACCGTGCGGGGCGGACGGGTCGATGTCGCTGCAGTGGCCTCACTATTCACCAACACTGTTTATTTGTACAGTATTTTTCGTTTACCCTTGGTCTCTCGAACCAATGCACAGGTGCCGCACCATGCTGGACGTACTGCAGCTGAAACACCGGGTGAACCGCATGCCGCTGGAGCGGGTGCGCGAAATGGTCGAGGAACTGCAGCTCGAGGGCATCGTCACCGAGAACCGCACGCCCTTTAACCGCCAGCACTTCAACACCTGCTTCGCCGAGATCGAGGCGCTGCTGCAGCGCGCCGGCTACCACCGCCAGCTGGATGTGGTCGGCTATCAGGGCCTGGCCTACGCCCTGTTCGACCCGGCGCGCTGGGAGGCGGTGGAAGTGCTGCGCTGGCTGCGCGATTTCGTCGAGGAAGCGCGCGTCCAGCCAGCCTCCTGAGCTCGGCACCTCGAACCAAAACGGCTCAGCGGCGCCCGGCCATGCACGCCATTGGCCCACGAGCGCGCCGGCGCCGGCGGCTGCTGGGCCGCCCGGCAGGCCCCTGCCAATGGCTCCAGCCCATATCCAAGTCATTGATTTCTATCGGCTAGCCATTCGCCAGCTGAGGCCCCTGCGGCACTCGCCGTGCGCTGCCGAGAACGTCAGGGTCTTTGCCTGGAAAAACTGGCAAGCCCCTTGCTACGTCCCTGTCAACCATCCTGCGTAGCACGCCAACGGCGGCGGGCCGAGGATCACGGACAACGGCGTCCGTCAGGCCACCTCCTCTTACCGAGGCGGCCTGGCGTACGCCGTTTTTTGTTTATGTGCCTGACAAGGATTAGCCCCATGACCGAGCGTGATTCGAACAAGCCCCTGGATACCAGCCGCCGCAACTTCCTCAAGCAATCCATCGCCCTCGCCGGTGCCGTTGGCGGCATCGCCGCGCTCGGCCTGTCGGCGCCGGCCTCACTGCGCAGTGCGGCCTGGGCCGCCGGCTCCGACGCACCGGAAAAGGCCGCGCTGAAAGTCGGCTTCATCCCCCTGACCGACTGCGCCTCGGTGGTGGTGGCCGCCACCCAGGGCTTCGGCGAGAAGTACGGCCTGAGCATCACCCCGAGCAAGGAAGCCTCCTGGGCCGGCGTGCGCGACAAGCTCAACACCGGCGAGCTGGATGCCGCCCACGTGCTCTACGGCATGATGTACGGCGCCCAGCTCGGCCTGGCCGGGCCACAGAAGGACATGGCGGTGCTGATGGGCCTGAACCAGAACGGCCAGGCCATCACCCTGTCCAAACAGTTGCGCGACGCCGGTGTGACCAACGGCGCGCAACTGGCCGCGCACGTGAAGAAAGGCGGCAACCCGCTGACCTTCGCCCAGACCTTCCCCACCGGCACCCACGCCATGTGGCTGTACTACTGGCTCGGCAGCCTGGGCATCAACCCCTTGAGCGACGTGAAGACCATCGTCGTGCCGCCGCCACAGATGGTCGCCAACATGCGCGTCGGCAACATGGACGGCTTCTGCGTCGGCGAGCCCTGGGGCGCGCGGGCGATCTTCGACAAGATCGGCTTCACCGCCACCACCACCCAGCAGATCTGGCCGGACCACCCGGAGAAGGTGCTTGGCACCACCCGCGCCTTTATCGAGCAGTATCCCAATGCCGCCCGCGCACTGATCATGGCGGTGCTCGACGCCAGCCGCTTCATCGAGGCCAGCGAGGAGAACCGCAAGAGCACCGCCAAGCTGATTTCCGGCAAGGCCTACGTCAACGCGCCGGTACAGGTGATTGAACCGCGCTTTCTCGCCCAGTACGAGGACGGCCTCGGCAACAGCTGGCAGGACGAGCACGCCATGACCTTCTGCAAGGACGGCAGCGTCAACTTCCCCTACCACTCCGACGGCATGTGGTTCCTCACCCAGTTCAAGCGCTGGGGCCTGCTCAAGGACGCGCCGGATTACGCCGCCGTGGCGGCGCAGATCAACCAGACCGCGCTCTACGCCGAGGCGGCCGGCGCCCTCAAGCTGGCCGTGCCGAGCAGCCCGCTGCGCAGCAGCACGCTGATCGACGGCGTGGTCTGGGACGGCAGCAACCCGGCCGCCTACGCCGACTCCTTCGCCATCAAAGCCTGATCGGAGGTGACCATGAATGCGCCCCTGAAAACTCCGCTGCCGCAGCTGGCCAAGCCGCGCTTCTCGCCCATGACCCTGCTGCCCAGCGTGCAGACCCTCGGCAACGGGCTCAAGGCGGCCATCGCGCCGCTGCTGGGCATCCTCGCCTTCATCGGCCTGTGGGCCCTGCTCGCCCAGCACAGCGAGGGCCTGCCCGGCCCGCTGAGCACCTGGCAGGCCGCCCTGGTGCTGTTCGCCGATCCCTTCTACGACAACGGCCCCAATGACATGGGCATCGGCTGGAACATCCTCAACTCGCTCGGCCGGGTCGGCGTCGGCTTTGGCCTGGCGGCGCTGGTGGGCATTCCGCTGGGCTTCGCCATCGGCCGCTTCGCCTTCCTCGCCGGCATGCTGGCGCCGATCATCAGCCTGCTGCGTCCGGTGTCGCCGCTGGCCTGGCTGCCAATCGGCCTGCTGGTGTTCGAGGCCGCGGGCCCGGCGTCGATCTGGGTGATCTTCATCAGCTCGATCTGGCCGATCATCCTCAACACCGCCGCCGGCGTCGCCAGCGTGCCGCAGGACTACCTGAACGTGGCCCGCGTGCTCAAGCTGTCGGAGTTCAAGGTGCTGACGCGCATCCTGTTTCCCGCCGTGCTGCCGCACCTGATGACCGGCATCCGCCTGGCCATCGGCGTGGCCTGGCTGGTGATAGTCGCCGCGGAGATGCTCACCGGTGGCATCGGCCTGGGCTTCTGGGTGTGGGACGAGTGGAACAACCTCAACGTCGAACACATCCTCATCGCCATCATCATCGTCGGCCTGGTCGGCCTGGCCCTGGAGCAGGCGCTCCTGCTGCTGGCCAAGCGCTTCGACTACGCGAATTAAGGAGCCACCCATGGATAAGTTCGTCGAGCTGACCGCCGTCAGCAAACACTTCGACACCAAGAAAGGCCGCTTCCAGGCCCTGGAAGGCGTCAACCTGAGCATCGCCCGCGGCGAGTTCGTCTCGCTGATCGGCCACTCCGGCTGCGGCAAATCCACCGTGCTCAACCTGATCGCCGGCCTGCTCGAAGCCAGCGCGGGCGGGCTGATCTGCAACGGCCGCGAGATCGACGGCCCCGGCCCCGAACGCGCCGTGGTGTTCCAGAACCACAGCCTGCTGCCCTGGATGACCTGCTACGGCAACGTCCACCTGGCCGTGGAGAAGGTCTTCGGCGCACGCGAGAGCAAGGCCCAGCTCAAGGCGCGCACCGAGCAGGCGCTGCAGTTGGTCGGCCTCGCCCATGCCATGCACAAGCACCCCAGCGAAATCTCCGGCGGCATGAAGCAGCGCGTCGGCATCGCCCGTGCCCTGGCCATGGAGCCCAAGGTGCTGCTGATGGACGAGCCGTTCGGCGCCCTCGATGCGCTGACCCGCGCCCACCTGCAGGACGAACTGCTGCGCATCGTCGGCGCGACCCACAGCACCGTGGTGATGGTCACCCACGACGTCGACGAAGCGGTGCTGCTGTCCGATCGCATCGTGATGATGACCAACGGCCCGGCCGCCACCGTCGGCGAGATCCTCAAGGTGGAGCTGGCGCGCCCGCGCGACCGCCTAGCGCTGGCCAATGACGCGCAGTACCACGGCTATCGCGGTGCGGTACTGGAGTTCCTCTACCAGCGCCAGCAGCGCCCGGCCGCCTGACAGGCGCGGCAACCGCTCTGGCACGCTGGTCGGAGCGGTTGAACCAATGGCCGAACGGGCACACGAAGAGAGGTTCCCCCAGCCCTCGACCAAGGAAAGCCCGTGCTCGACCTCACCACCTGGAACCTCTCGATCCCCACCGATCCCAGCCCCACCACCATCAGCACCGCGCGGCTGAACAACGGCTACCAGAGCCAGTACCTGCGCCGCAACGCCGACGGCAGCCTGACCTTCTGGGTGCCGGTCGGCGGCTCCACCACCGCCGACGCCAGCTACCCACGCAGCGAACTGCGCGAGACGCAGAGCGACGGCAGCCTGAGCAACTGGCTGCACGCCAGCGCCGACAGCTACCTCAGCGCGGTGCTGCAGGTCGACCAGGTACCGAGCAAGAACAAGGTGGTCATCGGCCAGATCCACAGCAAGGACGAGCCCGGCAGCCACAACGATCCGCTGCTCAAGCTGCAATACCACTATCGCCGAGGCGTCGGTCGCCTCGAACTGCTGCTGCGCGAAAAACCCGGCGACAGCCAGGTGCAGAACATCCTGCTGGCGGACAACGTGCAGCTGGGCGAGCGCTTCGGCTACGACCTGCGCGTCACCCCCAGCGGCAGGCTCGGCGTCAGCGTGGTCAGCAAGGACGGCGACCAGGGCTCGCTGTACCGCCAGCTCGACCCCGCCTGGAGCACACAGCAGCTGTATTTCAAGGCCGGCGCCTATATCCAGGACAACGAAGGACCGAGCGACGAGGGCGGCCGGGTGACCTTCTTTCATCTGAACAGCCTGCATCGCTGAGGCGTCGCGCCGTCATTGCCGCGGCGAATGACGGCGCCAGCCCCTGTCGCTCGCGTACAATCGCCGCCCCACCTGCGACGAGACGCGCCATGGCCCGCCTGACCCTCGAGTTTCCCGAAGACCAGTACTGCTACAGCACCCACCTCACCGTGCGAGTCACCGATATCAACGGTGCCAACCACCTGGGCAACGACTCGATGATCTCGATGATTTCCGAGGCGCGGGCGCGTTTTCTCTACGAGTTCGGCATCCGCGAGACCGACGGCAACGGCACCGGCATCATCGTCACCGACCTGGCCACCACCTACCGCGCCGAAGCCCATGCCCGCGACCAGTTGCTGTTCGAGGTGGGCGTGATGGACTTCAACAGGTACGGCGGCGACATCACCTTCCGCATCAGCCGTCCGGCCGACGGCACGCTGGTGGCCATGGCCAAGTCCGGCTTCGTGTTCTTCGACTACCGCCAGTCCAGGGTGGTGCCGATGCCGGCGGAGTTCGCCGCCAAGTTCCCGCGGGTCAATCGCCTCGACTGAGTCACCGCGCGCTGCCAGCCCGCGCGGCAGCCCGCGAGGCAGCGCCTATACTGGCCAGTGACGGCTCCCGCGCCGGGGCCGCCGAGCCCTGACGCCGCGATTTGCAACGCCGTTCGCCACCGGCAGGGGCTTTGTGTAGCCAGGCGCGCCCGGAACAGGATGCGGCCCCATGGCGTTTGCAATCGTCTTGATACTGCTGGTGATCGGCTCGCTGCTGTTTCACCTGCTCAGCCCCTGGCAGGCCACCGAGGCGGCGTCCAACTGGGTGTCCATCGACACCGCCCTGCTGATCACCCTGCTCATCACCGGGCTGTTCTTCGTCGCGGTGTGCCTGTTCATGGTCATCGCCATCATCCGCTTCCGCCACAAGGCGGGGCGGCGGGCGGCCTACCAGCCGGAAAGCAAGAAACTCGAGTGGTGGTTGTTCGCCGTTACCAGCCTGGGCATCGTCGCCCTACTGGCCCCCGGCCTGGTGGTCTACGACGATTTCGTGCGGGTGCCGCAGGAAGCCCGCGAGGTCGAGGTGGTGGCCCAGCAGTGGCAGTGGGCCTACCGTTTCCCCGGCGCGGACGGCCGCCTGGGTCGCTCCGCCATCAAATGGGTCGAGCCGCGCAACCCCTTCGGCCTCGACCCCGGCGACCCGGCCGCGGCGGACGACGTGCTGGTGCAGGGCGGCGAGCTGCGCCTGCCGCTGGATCAGCCGGTCAAGGTGCTGCTGCGCTCCAAGGACGTGCTGCACAACTTCTACGTACCGCAGATCCGCGCCAAGATGGACATGGTGCCGGGCATGGTTTCCTACTTCTGGTTCACCCCGACCCGCCTGGGCCGCTACGAGGTGCTCTGCGCCGAGTATTGCGGCGTGGCCCACTTCAATATGCGCGGACGCCTGATCGTCGAGGAGGCCGAGGCCTTCGAGCAGTGGCTGGCCGGCCAGCCGACCTTCGCCCAGAGCCTGCGCGCCGCGCCGCCGAGCGCCGCCAGCCTGCTGGACAAGGGCCGCCAGCTGGCGCAGAACCTCGGCTGCCTGGCCTGCCACAGCCTCGATGGCAGCGCCAACCTGGCCCCGACCTGGCAGGGCCTGTACGGCAGCACCCGGCAACTGGCCGACGGTAGCAGCCTGCAGGCCGACGAGGCCTACCTGCGCGAATCCATCCTCGCCCCGCAGGCCAAGCTGGTGCAGGGTTTTCCGCCGGTGATGGTGGCCTACCGCTTGAGCGAGGAGGAACTGGCCGCCCTGCTCGCCCTGATCCAGTCGCTAAGCGACAAGGCACCGGCCACCGAGCACGACGCTGCCAGCCCGGCCGAACAAGGCCGCGCGCTGGCCGCCAGCCTCGGTTGCCTAGCCTGCCACAGCCTCGACGGCAGCGCCGGCATCGGCCCGACCTGGCGCGGGCTGTACGGCAGCACCCGGGATTTCGTCGACGGCAGCACGGCCCGGGCCGATGCGGCCTATATTGAAGAGGCGATACGCCAGCCCAACGCCCAGGTGGTGCAGGGCTATGCCGCGATCATGCCGGTCCTGGCCGTCGACGCGGCGCAGCTCGAGGCGCTGACCGCCTTTATCGCCTCCCTCGCCGACGGCTCCGACGAGGCCGCGGATCCCTCGCCCTGACTGCCTGACCAGGAGGATGACGCGATGGCCTATGCGCACCAAGCCGAAAGCACGGCCCTGCATGAGCCGCGCAGCTTCCTGACGCGCTATATCTGGAGCCAGGACCACAAGGTCATCGCCATCCAGTACGCGCTGACGGCGATCTTCGTCGGCCTGATCGCCCTGGTGCTCTCGGGCCTGATGCGCCTGCAGATCGGCTTTCCCGGCAGCCTGGAGTTCATGGACGCCAGCACCTATTACCAGGCCATGACCCTGCACGGCATGATCATGGTCATCTACCTGCTCACCGCGCTGTTTCTCGGCGGCTTCGGCAACTACCTGATCCCGTTGATGGTCGGCGCGCGGGACATGGTGTTCCCCTACGTCAACATGCTCAGTTACTGGCTCTACCTGCTCTCGGTGCTGGTGCTGCTGGCCAGTTTCTTTGTTCCCGGCGGCCCCACCGGCGCCGGCTGGACCCTCTATCCGCCGCAGGCGATCACCGCCGGCACCCCGGGCACCGACTGGGGCATAGTGCTGATGCTGGTGTCGCTGGCGATCTTCATCGTCGCCGCCACCATGGGCGGCCTCAACTACGTGACCACGGTGCTGCAGGCACGCACCCACGGCATGACCCTGATGCGCATGCCGCTGTCGGTGTGGGGCATCTTCATGGCCTCGATCCTCGCCCTGCTGGCCTTCCCGGCGCTGCTGGTCAGCGCGGTGATGATGCTGTTCGACAGCCTGCTCGGCACCAGCTTCTTCATGCCGGCGACCATCTCCCTTGGCCAGCCGCTGGAGCACGAGGGCGGCAGCCCGATCCTGTTCCAGCACCTGTTCTGGTTCTTCGGCCACCCGGAGGTGTACATCGTCGCCCTGCCCGCCTTCGGCCTGGTCTCCGACCTGATCAGCACCCACGCGCGCAAGAACATCTTCGGCTACCGCATGATGGTCTGGGCCATAGTCGCCATCGGCGTGCTGAGCTTCGTGGTGTGGGCGCACCACATGTACGTCAGCGGCATGAACCCCTACTTCGGCTTCTTCTTCGCCATCACCACGCTGATCATCGCCGTGCCCACCGCGCTGAAGGTGTACAACTGGGTGCTGACCCTGTGGCAGGGCGACATCCACCTGACCGTGCCCATGCTGTTCGCCCTGGCCTTCATCCTCACCTTCCTGGTCGGCGGCCTGACCGGGCTGTTCCTCGGCAACGTGATAGTCGACATCCCGCTGTCGGACACCTATTTCGTGGTCGCCCACTTCCACATGGTCATGGGCGTGGCGCCGATCCTGGTGGTGTTCGGCGCCATCTACCACTGGTACCCGAAGATCACCGGGCGGCTGCTCGACGACCGCCTCGGCCAGCTGCATTTCTGGATCACCTTCCTCGGCACCTACGCCATCTACTTTCCCATGCACTACCTGGGGTTTCTCGGCATGCCGCGGCGCTACTACGCCTTCGACGACTACGAGTTCATCCCGCAGTCGGCGCAGGACCTCAACGCCTTCATCACCGTCGCCGCCCTGGTGGTCGGCGTCGCCCAGCTGCTGTTCCTGTTCAACCTGTTCTGGAGCCTGGCCAAGGGCAAGCCCGCCGGCGCCAACCCCTGGCGCGCCGCCAGCCTGGAATGGCAGACCCCGCAGACTCCGCCGGTGCACGGCAACTGGGGCGCCCGCCTGCCGGTGGTGCACCGCTGGGCCTACGACTACAGCGTGCCAGGCGTGGAGCAGGACTTCGTGCCGCAGACGGTATCGGACGAGGAGCTGCAACGGATGAAGAACGCGGCGACGGAGCACAGGCCATGAACCGGCTCTTGCTGCGCGACGGCGAGGAACTCGGCCCCGGCGGCTGGCCGCAGACCCCGGAGACGACGCCGGCCGAGCGCCTGCACACCGCCCGGGTCGGCCTGCGCCTGCTGCTGGCGGCGATCAGCTCGCTGTTTCTGCTGTTCCTGCTGGCGTTGCTGATGCGCTCGCAAGTGGGGGACTGGCAGCCCTTGACCGACCCACTGGCGCCGCTGGCGCAGCCCTGGCCGCTGTGGGGCAACAGCGCCGTGCTGCTCGCCGCCAGCCTGTGCCTGCAGGGCGCCCGGCTGGCCGCGCGGCGCTCGCGAATGGCGACGAGCCAGCTGGCCTTCGCCGCCGGCGGGCTGCTGGCGGTGGTGTTTCTCCTCGGCCAGCTGTGGTTCTGGCAACGCGTCGCCGCCTGGGGCTATCCGCTCGCCGGCAACCCGGCCAACAGCTTCTTCTACCTGCTCACCGGCCTGCACGGCCTGCACCTGCTCGGCGGCCTGGCAGTCTGGGCCTGGGCCCTGGCCACGCGGCTGCGCCGGCCGCACGCCTTCGCCGTCGCCGTGGAGCTCTGCGCCAGCTACTGGCACTACCTGCTGGGGCTGTGGCTGCTGCTGTTCGCCGTGCTCACCAGCAGCCCGCAGACCTACCAGGCCATCGCCGCCTTCTGCGGCCTGAGGTGATCCGCCATGGCCAGTCGTCGCGAACACGCCACACCGGACACCGCCACGCCGCCCTGGCAGGCAGTCGCCGCCGACTGGGCCGCGGATAAGGAAGCCTTCCACCAGGTGCCCTGGGGCAAGGCGATGATGTGGATCTTCCTGCTCAGCGACACCTTCGTCTTCACCTGCTTCCTCACCGGCTACATGGCGGTGCGCATGACCACCACCGAGCCCTGGCCGAACACCAGCGAGGTGTTCGCCCTGACCATCGCCGGGCAGAGCATCCCGCTGATCCTGATCGCCATCATGACCTTCGTGCTGATCAGCAGCAGCGGCACCATGGCCATGGCGGTCAACTACGCCTATCGCCGCGAACGCGGGCGCACCGCCGCGCTGATCCTGGCCACCGCCCTCGGCGGCGCCGCCTTCGTCGGCATGCAGGCGTTCGAATGGAGCAAGCTGATCGAGGAAGGCGTCAGGCCCTGGGGCAACCCCATGGGCGCCGCCCAGTTCGGCGCCAGCTTCTTCATGATCACCGGTTTCCACGGCCTGCACGTGTCGATCGGCGTGCTCTACCTGTGCATCGTCGCCTGGAAGGTCTGGCGCGGGGCCTATGAGCGCACAGGCAACTACCAGAACGTCGAGATCGCCGGGCTGTACTGGCACTTCGTCGACCTGGTGTGGGTATTCATCTTCGCCTTCTTCTACCTCTGGTGAGGGACTCGCCATGGCTCAGACCCAGCAGCATCCGATCGGCCTGTACCTGAAGATCTGGGGCTTGCTGTTCGTCCTCAGCACGCTCTCCTACCTGGTCGACTACTTCCATCTCGCCGGCTACCTGCGCTGGTCGCTGATCCTGCTGTTCATGCTGCTCAAGGCCGGGCTGATCGTCGCCATCTTCATGCACATGGCCTGGGAGCGCCTGGCCATGGTCTACGCCATCCTGCTGCCGCCGTTGTGCCTGCTGGTACTGGTGGGACTGATGGCGAGCGAGGCGAACTACGTGTTTCTCAGCCGCGTGCTGTTCTTCGGCCAGGGGCCGGCGCCCGGCGCGCCGTGAGCGGCCGGGCGGACAGCGACTGGCTAGCTCAGATGGTGCGCTTGAACTGGTGCCAGCGCTGCAACCAGGCGACTATCCAGTGCGGCGCCGCCTCACCGGTGCCGGCATCGCTCAAGCGCGGATGATGGCCGACCACCTGGGCCAGCAGGGGCTCCTGCTCCGGCTCGACGTCGACGAAGAACACGTGCTTGCCGTCTTTCAGGTACTGGCGGAAGCGACGGAAATGCGCGTTGGGCACCTGAATACCGAAGAAGCCGCCTTCCCAGGTGCAGAAGCCGAACAGCACGATGGCCAGGAAGATGAACGGCATCCAACCCGCCGCGCTGGCCGTCCAACCCAGCCAATAGGCGGCGAGCAGCACCGCGGCGGCCAGCACCAGCCCGACCAGCGCGCCGATCTCGCCAGAGTGCACCACGTCCTGCTTCATGAAGGAGGGCACGTCATGCAGGTGATGGTGCTCCACCTCGGCGTCCTGCTCGCTGAGCACATGAATCTGCTCGGTGCTGATCCCTTGGGCTTCCAGTTCCTGCTCGACACGCTCGAGCTCGTCCAGGTTGTCGCTGATGTAGTAGTGCCGATTCATGACCCACCTCCCATCTCGCTTTGCCATGCTGCCGAGCGTCCCGCAGGCGCCGCCGGGTAGGCGGCTCGCCAGGCGGCGATTTGTCTATTTTTTGATCAGGATTGCAGTATAGCACCGCCGTTTTTTCGCCCCGAGACGCCGGACGACGGGCGATTGCGCGATTCTTGCAGCCGTCGCCGTGACAGCAGGCCATTCGTCTGCTACGCCTAGGGCAGAACAGCAAGAAAGGGGGGATTCGCCATGTCTACTCGCTATCGCCGCGCGCGCCAGGCAGGCCTGCTGAGCAACCTGCTGGCCCTGGCCCTGCTGACCCTGCCGCTGCCGACGCACGCCGCCAGCGGCGCCGTGCTCGCCGCAGACCAACCGCGCAGCCTGGTCGCCGCCGCCCGCCACTGAGCCGCTCGGCAACCAACAACGCCCCGTCCAGGTGCATGTCGCCGCACCTGCGCCTCCTTTTGCGGCAGCCAGCCGCCAGCGCAACGCCCGGAAACCCGCACCGCCAGGCCCATAGACGATTGGCGCGGCTCTTGCTTGGACCCTGCACAAGGTAGCCAACGGCGGCCACCTCCTTCACGACAAAGACGTCGCCTCACCTCGCCTCAACGGCCAGCGGTGAAGCGGCGTTTTTTTTCGTGTTCGCCCCAGTGTCCGGGGCCGGCGCAGGCGTCGCGATCCGAACCTGCACTGCAATCGTTCAACCCTGCTGTGGCCTCGGCCGCAGGGCCGCGCGCCACAAGTGCGCGGCCTCCCCGGCAGGCGCGGCCGCCGTGTCCACGACCACGGTCGGCCGCGCCGTGCCGGGCCCCTTCTCGCTGATGAGGTGATCGATGAATACAAGTTTCTGGAAAGCCGGCCACGCCCCCACCCTGTTCGCCGCCTTCCTCTATTTCGACCTGAGCTTCATGGTCTGGTACCTGCTCGGCCCGCTGGCGGTGCAGATCGCCACCGACCTCGATCTCAACGCCCAGCAGCGCGGCCTGATGGTGGCCACGCCGATTCTCGCCGGCGCCGTGCTGCGCCTGCTGATGGGCTTTCTCGCCGACCGCCTGTCGCCGAAGACCGCCGGCCTGCTCGGCCAGGTGGTGGTCATCGTCGCGCTGTTCTGCGCCTGGCAGATCGGCATCGGCAGCTACGAGCAGGCGCTGCTGCTCGGCCTGTTCCTCGGTTTCGCCGGCGCCGCCTTCGCCGTGGCCCTGCCGCTGGCCTCGCAGTGGTACCCGCCGCAGCACCAGGGCAAGGCCATGGGCATCGCCGGCGCCGGCAACTCCGGCACCGTGCTGGCGGCGCTGTTCGCCCCCGGCCTGGCGGCGCTGTCCGGCTGGCAGAACGTGTTCGGCTGGGCGCTGATCCCGCTGCTGGCGACCCTGGTGATCTTCGCCCTGGTGGCCAGGAACGCGCCGGAGCGGCCCAAGGCCAAGGCCTTCGGCGACTACCTCAAGGCCCTCGGCGACCGCGACAGCTGGTGGTTCATGTTCTTCTACAGCGTCACCTTCGGCGGCTTCATCGGCCTGGCCAGCGCCCTGCCCGGCTACTTCAGCGACCAGTACGGGCTGAACCCGGTGACCGCCGGCTACTACACCGCCGCCTGCGTCTGCGCCGGCAGCCTGCTGCGCCCACTCGGCGGCGCCCTGGCCGACCGCATCGGCGGCATCCGCTCGCTGCTGATGATGTACACCATCGCCTCGCTGTGCATCGCCGCGGTGGGCTTCAACCTGCCCAGCGCGACCGCCGCCCTGGCCCTGTTCGTCGCCGCCATGCTCGGCCTCGGCGCCGGCAACGGCGCGGTGTTCCAGCTGGTGCCGCAGCGCTTTCGCAAGGAGATCGGCGTGATGACCGGGCTGATCGGCATGGCCGGCGGCATCGGTGGCTTCTTCCTCGCCGCCGGCCTCGGCACCATCAAGCAGCACACCGGCGACTACCAGCTGGGCCTGTGGCTGTTCGCCAGCCTCGGCGTGCTGGCCTGGATCGGTCTGCACGGAGTCAAGCAGCGCTGGCGCACCACCTGGGGCAGCGCCGCGGTGACCGCCGCGCGGGTGTGAGCGAATCCTCGGCGATCCGCACCCTGCCATCCGAAGCGCCGAGGCAAATAAACGATCTGTGGAAACAGCCATGGCCCTGCAACTGAGCATCGGCGAGACCAGCGCCACCGGCCCGCGCAGCGAGAACCAGGACGCCCTGCGCGTGGTCACCCCGGCGCCGGCCCTGGCCGCCAGCAAGGGCTACCTACTGGGCCTGGCCGATGGCGTCAGTCAGTGCGCCGACGGCGGCCTGGCCGCACGCGCCACCCTGCAGGCGCTGGCCCTGGACTACTACTCCACCCCGGAAACCTGGCCGGTGCAGCACAGCCTGGACCGCCTGCTCAGCGCGCATAACCGCTGGCTGCAGGCCAATGGCGGCGGCCAGCCGCTGCTGACCACCCTCACCGCCCTGGTGCTGCGCGGCCGGCGCTACACCCTGGCGCATATCGGCGACAGTCGCGCCTACCTGTGGCGTGACGGCCAGCTGCTGCGCCTGACCGAGGACCATGTCTGGGAACAGCCGGGCATGCAGCACGTGCTCAAGCGCGCCATGGGCCTGGATCAGCACCTGGTGGTGGACTACCGCGACGGCGAGCTGCAGACCGGCGACCGCTTCCTGCTGGTCAGCGACGGCGTCTGGGCCTGCCTCAGCGACAGGCGCATCGGCGAACTGCTGCAACAGGGCGATGACGCCGAGGCGATCTGCCAGGCGCTGGTCGACGAGGCCCACCGCGCCGGCAGCCAGGACAACGCCAGCGCCCTGCTGGTGTACATCGAGCAATTGCCCGAGGCGGCGCTGGCCGACACCCTGGCCCAGCTCGAGCACTGGCCGCTGCCGCCGCGCCTGCGCGACGGCCAGGAGTTCGAGGGCTGGCAGGTCGAAGGCCTGCTCGGTGAATCGCGCCAGTCGCTGATCTACCGAGTGCGCGACGCGCACCATCAGCCCTGGCTGCTCAAGACCCTGCCGGCCAACCGCGCCGGCGAGGAGCAGGCCGGCCCGGCGCTGCTGCAGGAGGAATGGTTCCTGCGCCGCGTCGCCGGCCGCCACTTCCCCGAGCTGCACGCCCTGCCGCAGCGCCAGCACCTGTATTACGTGCAGCGCGAGTACGCCGGCCAGACCCTGGCCGCACGCCTGCAGCAGGCCGGCCCGCTGAGCCTGGCCGACTGGCAGGACCTGGCGCCGCGGCTGATCAAGGCCCTCGGCCTGCTGCACCGGCGCAATGTCATCCACCGCGACATCAAGCCGGAGAACCTCTTGCTCGGCGACGACGGCGAGCTGCGCGTGCTCGACTTCGGCCTGGCCTACTGCCCGGGCCTGACCCGCGACGAGGCCCATGCCCTGCCCGGCACCCCCAGCTATATCGCCCCGGAAGCCTTCGCCGGCAGCCCGCCCAGCGCCCAGCAGGATCTCTACGCGGCCGGCGTGACCCTCTATCACCTGCTCACCGGTCACTATCCCTATGGCGAGGTCGAGGCCTTCCAGCATCCGCGCTTCGGCCAACCTGTGCCGGCCAGCCGCTACCGCCCGGACTTGCCTGCCTGGCTCGATGAGGTCTTGAACCGCGCGGTGGCCGCCGCCCCGGCGCAGCGCTTCGAAACTGCCGAGGAATGGCTGCTGGCCCTGGAAAGCGGCGAGCGCCAGTCCATCGGCAGCCGCCCACGGCCGCTGCTGGAGCGCGAGCCGCTGCTGGTCTGGCGCACGGTGGCCTTGGTGTCGCTGCTGCTCAACCTGCTGCTGGCGCTGTTGCTGCTCAAATAGCGCCACTCGCACCAAAGCGGCGCAAAACGCCTCGCAAAGGTGCACGAGCAGGCTCGGCAGAAGCCGGCAAGTGCCTGAAAAGCCTGAAAAACCGTGATGTTGGAAAGTTGGCACAGGCGCTGCATTAGTCTTGGCACAAGTTGAATAAAGCGCGACCTTCAACGAAGAAGGCTGCACTTCCCGATCGAACGGGACCTGGACAAAGGCGTCCTCGCTAGGTGACTAGCGGGACGCCTTTTTTGTTTTTTTATGGCCTGCCATCCCTGGCGGCCACTCTTCGAGCCGTCGCGGAGCGACGTTAAAAATTGCTCCCGACAATTTTTTCGACCGTGATTTTTCTTCAGGAGATGGCCGGCATGCAAAAACTCAAGCTGGTGATGATCGGCAACGGCATGGCGGGTGTACGCACCCTCGAAGAGCTGCTCAAGCTCGCCCCCGATCTCTACGACATCACCGTGTTCGGCGCCGAGCCGCACCCCAACTACAACCGCATCCTGCTCTCGCCGGTGCTGGCCGGCGAGCAGACCTTCGAGGAGATCGTGCTCAACGATCTGGGCTGGTACGCGGAAAACGACATCAAGCTGCTGCTGGGGCGCAAGGTGGTCAAGATCGACCGCAAGAAGCGCCTGGTGATCGCCGACGACGGCAGCGAAGCCGAGTACGACCGCCTGCTCATCGCCACCGGTTCCAACCCCTTCATCCTGCCGATCCCGGGCAAGGACCTGCAGGGCGTGATCGGCTACCGCGATATCGCCGACACCCAGATGATGATGGACACCGCCAAGACCCATAAGCACGCGGTGGTCATCGGCGGCGGCCTGCTCGGCCTGGAGGCGGCCAACGGCCTCAAGCTGCGCGGCATGGACGTCACCGTGGTGCATCTGGGCGACTGGCTGCTGGAGCGCCAGCTCGATCGCACCGCCGGCGAGCTGCTGCAGAAATCCCTGGAAGACCGCGGCTTGAAGTTCCTCCTGCCCAAGCACACCGCCGAGCTGCTGGATAACGGCGAAGGCCGCGTCTGCGCGGTGAAGTTCAAGGACGGTGAGGTGATCCCCGCCGACCTGGTGGTGATGGCCGCCGGCATCCGCCCCAACAGCGACCTGGCCGAGAGCGCCGGCATCGCCTGCAACCGCGGCATCCTGGTCAACGACACCATGCAGACCTATGACCCGCGCATCTACGCCATTGGCGAATGCGCCAGCCACCGCGGCATCGCCTACGGTCTGGTGGCGCCTTTGTTCGAGCAGGCCAAGGTCTGCGCCAATCACCTGGCCCAGCTCGGTTTCTCCCGCTACCAGGGCTCGGTGACCTCGACCAAGCTCAAGGTCACCGGTATCGATCTGTTCTCCGCCGGCGAATTCATGGGCGGCGAAGGTACCGAGACCATCACCCTCTCCGACCCCATCGGCGGCGTGTACAAGAAGCTGGTGATCAAGGACGACGTGCTGGTCGGCGCCTGCCTGTACGGCGATACCGCCGACGGCGGCTGGTACTTCCGCCAGATCCGCGAGAGCCACAACGTCAGCGAGATTCGCGACCATCTGATGTTCGGCGAAGGCGCCATCGGCGACGTCGGCCACCAGGGCGCCGACAAGACCGCCAACATGCCCGATAGCATGGAAATCTGCGGCTGCAACGGCGTGTGCAAGGGCACCATCGTCAAGGCCATTCAGGAGAACGGCCTGTTCTCGGTCGACGAGGTCAAGAAGCACACCAAGGCCGCCAGCTCCTGCGGCTCCTGTGCCGGTCTGGTCGAGCAGATCCTGATCAGCACCGTGGGCGGCGCCGCCGACGTCAAACCCAAGAGCGAGAAGGCCATCTGCGGCTGCTCCGACCTCAACCACGGGCAGATCCGCAAGGCCATCCGCGAGCAGCACCTGACGTCCATGGCGCAGACCATGGCGTTTCTCAACTGGAGCACGCCCAACGGCTGCGCCACCTGCCGCCCGGCGCTGAACTACTACCTGATCTCCACCTGGCCGGGCGAGGCCAAGGACGACCCGCAGTCGCGCCTGATCAACGAACGCGCCCACGCCAATATCCAGAAGGATGGCACCTACTCGGTGGTACCGCGCATGTGGGGCGGCGTGACCAACCCGTCCGAGCTGCGCCGCATCGCCGATGTTGCCGACAAGTACAAGGTGCCCATGGTCAAGGTCACCGGTGGCCAGCGTATCGATCTGCTCGGCATCAAGAAGGAAGACCTGCCGGCGGTGTGGAAAGAGCTGGATATGCCTTCGGGCCACGCCTACGGCAAGTCCATCCGCACGGTGAAAACCTGCGTTGGCAGCGAGTTCTGCCGCTTCGGCACGCAGAACTCGACCCAGCTGGGCATCGACCTGGAGCACGACCTGTTCAATATGTGGTCACCGCACAAGGTCAAGCTGGCGGTCTCCGGCTGCCCGCGCAACTGCGCCGAGGCCGGCATCAAGGACGTCGGCATCATCGGTGTGGACTCGGGTTTCGAGATGTATATCGGCGGTAACGGCGGGATCAAGACCGAGGTTGCCGAGTTCTTCGTCAAGGTCAAGACCGCCGAGGAAGTGCGCGAGTACAACGCCGCCTTCCTCCAGCTGTATCGCGAGGAGGCCTTCTACCTGGAGCGCACCGTGCACTACATGCAGCGCGTCGGCATGGAGCACATCAAGAAGGCGGTGCTGGAAGACGAAGCCAACCGCAAGGCCCTGGCCGCGCGCCTGCACTACGCCCTGTCGTTCGAGCAGGACCCGTGGAAGGAGCGCATCGAGACGCCGCAACTGAAGAAAGAGTTCGACACCATCAAGGTGGTGCAAATCGAGGAGGCCACCGTATGAACTGGCTGGATATCTGCGCCCTGGACGAAATCAACGTGCTCGGCTCGCGCATCGTCAACGGCCCCAAGGGCGATATTGCCATCTTCCGTACCGCGGCCGACGAGGTCTTCGCCCTCGACGACCGCTGCCCGCACAAGGGCGGCCCGCTGTCCCAGGGGCTGATCTACGGCAAGCGCGTGGCCTGCCCGCTGCACAACTGGCAGATCGAGCTGGAAAGCGGCGAGGCCGTGGCACCGGATGTGGGCTGCGCGCACCGGCACCATGCGAAGGTGGAAAGCGGCCGCGTGCTGCTGGCCCTGAACACCGCCGCGAAGTGCGCCTAAGCCGTCCGGCGGCAGGCACGCGGTCTGCCGCCAGGCGTATTGCCTCCTAGGAGCTCCGAACATGGCCAACCCCACTCAAGTCACCGCCTCCACCTGCTGCTACTGCGGCGTGGGCTGCGGCGTGCTGATCGAGCACGACGGCGAGCAGATACTCGGCGTCGCCGGCGACCCCAGCCACCCGGCCAACTTCGGCAAGCTGTGCAGCAAGGGTTCGACCCTGCACCTGACCGGCGACCTCGACGCCCGCGCCCTCTATCCCGAGCTGCGCCTGGGCAAGGGCCTGGCCCGTTCGCGCACGGACTGGGACAGTGCCCTGGATCACGCCGCGACGGTGTTCGCCGAGACCATCCGCGAGCACGGCCCGGACAGCGTCGCCTTCTACATCTCCGGCCAGCTGCTGACCGAGGACTACTACGCCTTTAACAAGCTGGCGAGAGCATTGGTGGGAACCAACAATATCGACAGCAACTCGCGGCTGTGCATGTCCAGCGCCGTGGTCGGCTACAAGCGCAGCCTCGGCGCCGATGCCCCGCCCTGCAATTACGAGGACATCGAGCAGAGCGACTGCCTGCTGATCGCCGGCTCCAACATGGCCTACGCCCATCCGGTACTGTTCCGCCGCCTGGAAGAAGCCAAGGCGCGCCGTCCGGAGATGCAGATCATCATCGTCGATCCGCGGCGTACCGACACCTGCGAGCTGGCCGACCTGCACCTGGCGATTCTGCCCGGCACCGACGTCGCGCTGTTTCACGGCATCCTGCATCTCCTGCTGTGGGAAGGCTGGGTCGACCGCCGCTATATCGACGTCCACACCGAAGGTTTCGCGGCGCTGAAGAACCTGGTGCGCGACTACAGCCCGGCGGCCACCGCCGACATCTGTGGCATCAGCCTGGACGCCCTGCAGCGCTGCGCCGAGCTGATCGGCAAGGCGCCCTCCTTCCTCTCGCTGTGGTGCATGGGGCTCAATCAGTCCAGTGCCGGTTCGGCAAAGAACAGCGCGCTGATCAATCTGCACCTGGCCACCGGGCAGATCGGCAAGCCCGGCGCCGGCCCCTTCTCGCTGACCGGCCAGCCCAACGCCATGGGCGGCCGCGAGACCGGCAGCCTGAGCAACCTGCTGCCAGGCCATCGCGAGGCCGGCGATGCCGAGCACCGCGCCGAAGTCGCCGCCTACTGGGGCGTCGACGCCCTGCCGCAGACGCCCGGCCTGTCCGCCATCGAACTGTTCGATGCGGTGCACGACGGCCGCATCAAGGCGCTGTGGATCGCCTGCACCAACCCGGCGCAGTCCCTGCCGAACCAGAACAAGGTGCACGAGGCCCTGGCCGCCTGCCCCTTCGTCGTGGTGCAGGAAGCCTTCTTCACCACCGAGACCTGCCGCTACGCCGACCTGCTGCTGCCCGCCGCCAGCTGGGGCGAGAAGGAAGGCACGGTGACCAACTCCGAGCGCCGCGTCAGCCATGTACGCCGCGCCGTGCCAGCGCCCGCAGAGGCGCGGCCCGATTGGTCGATCACCTGCGATTTCGCCCGTCGCCTGGAAACTTTGCTCCGCCCCGGCCTGCCCAGCCTGTTCAACTTCACCAGCGCAGAAGCGCTGTTCGAGGAATACAAGCACCTGACCGCCCAGCGCGACCTCGACCTCTCCGGATTGAGCTACGCGCTGCTCGATGACCAAGGTCCCCAACAATGGCCGTTCCCGTCCGGCGCACGCCAGGGCACCGCGCGGCTCTATGCCGACGGCCGCTTCCCCACGGCCAGCGGACGCGCGCAGTTCCACGCCGACCCGTACCGCGCGCCGAAGGAAAAGCGCGAGGCGCGTTACTCCCTGACCCTCAACACCGGCCGCCTGCGCGACCAGTGGCACGGCATGAGCCGCACCGGCACCGCTGCGCGCCTGTTCGGCCATGTCGAGGCCGCCGTGCTCGGCCTGCACCCGGACGAGTTGCGTCGCCGTCGTCTGCAGGACGGCGACCTGGTCAGGCTGCGCAGCCGCCGCGGCAGCCTGATCCTGCCGGTGCAGGCCGATGAATCGGTGCGCCCAGGCCAGGCCTGGCTGCCAATGCACTGGGGCGACCGCTTCCTCAAGGGCCTGGGCACCAACGTGCTGACCCAGCCGGCCTTCGACCCGCTGTCCAAGCAGCCGGAGCTCAAGCACGCCGGGGTCGAGGTGGACAGGGTCGAGCTACCCTGGCAGCTGTTCGCCCTGGTCGAGGGCGAGGTGCAGAGCCGCTTCGAGGCCCTGCGCCCGCTGTTCGAGGACTTCGCCTACGCCAGCCTCACCCCCACCGGCCGCGAGCACCCCGCCCTGCTGATCCGCGCCGCCTGCGCCGTAGCGCCGCAGCCGGAGCTGCTGGCACAGATCGACCGCCTGCTGCGCCTGCACCAGGGCCCGGTGCTGGCCTACGACGACCCGCGCCGCGCGGTGGGCAAGCGCGTGCGCATCGAGGACGGCCGTATCGTCAGCATCCGTCTGGCCGGCGAAACCGCCGCCAGCGAATGGCTCAGAAGCCTGTGGCTGGACGGCCAGGCCGACGCCGACCTGCGCCGCTGGCTGCTCGCCCCGGTCTCCGCGCCGCCGGGCAACGCCGTTGCCACCACGCGCGGCAAGACCCTGTGCAACTGCCTGAACGTCAGCGAAAGCGCGGTGTGCGCCAGCATCGCTCGCGGTCTGGACCTGGACGGCCTCAAGCAGGAACTCAAGTGCGGCACCAGCTGCGGCTCCTGCGTCCCCGAAATCAAACGTCTGCTGGCTAACCAGCCGCTTGCCGTCAACGCCTAGAGGAATCCGATATGAGCGCAAAAGTCTGGCTGGTGGGCGCTGGCCCCGGTGATCCCGAGCTGCTGACGCTGAAGGCGGTCAAGGCCCTGAACCAGGCCGAGATCGTGATGATCGACGATCTGGTCAACCCGGCCGTGCTGGAACACTGCCCCGGCGCGCGCATCGTTTCGGTGGGCAAGCGCGGCGGCTGCCGTTCCACCCCGCAGGCCTTTATCCATCGCCTGATGCTGCGCTACGCGCGCCAGGGCAAGTGCGTGGTGCGCCTGAAAGGCGGCGATCCGTGCATCTTCGGCCGCGGCAGCGAGGAAGCCGACTGGCTCGGCGCGCACGGTATCGAGGTGGAGCTGGTCAACGGCATCACCGCCGGGTTGGCCGGCGCCACCAACTGCGGCATTCCCCTGACCCTGCGCGGCGTGGCGCGCGGCGTGACCCTGGTCACCGCCCATACCCAGGACGACAGCAGCCTGAACTGGGCGGCCCTGGCCCAGGGCGGCACCACCCTGGTGGTCTATATGGGCGTGGCCAAGCTGGTCGACATCCAGGCCGGCCTGCTCGCCGGCGGCATGAGCGGCGAAATGCCGGTGGCGATGATCGAGAACGCCTCGTTGCCCGAGCAGCGCGAATGTCGCAGCCAGCTGGCCAATATGACCGCAGATGCCCGTGCCTTCGCCCTGAAGAGCCCGGCCATCCTGGTGATCGGCGAAGTCGCCCGCACCAGCGCCCAGATCAGCATGCCCCAGCTCCTGCATGCCTGACCGCTTCGCGCTCCTGCGAAGTCGTTGTTTGCCCGCCGCCCCCTCGGCGGGCTTTTTTATTCCGGAAAAGAAAAAACCCGGCCGAGGCCGGGTTTTTTCTTAGCGCACCAGAAGCATTACTGCTGGATCTGGGCTTCCACTTCGGCTTCAACGCGACGGTTGACGGCGCGGCCAGCGTCGGTGGCGTTGTCGGCTACCGGGCGCGACTCGCCGTAACCGGCGGTGTTCACGCGGCTGCCATCGACACCGTACTGGTTGACCAGCACGTCGCGAACGGCGTTGGCACGACGCTCGGACAGACCCTGGTTGTAGGTGTCGCTGCCGACGGAGTCGGTGTGACCTTCAACGGTGGTGGTGGTCTGCGGGTACTGGTTCATGAAGTCGGCCAGGTTCTTGATGTCGCCGTAGCTTTCTTCTTTCACGCGGTCCTTGTCGAAGTCGAACTTGACGTCCAGCTCGACGCGTACGGCTTCCATTACCGGCTCCGGAGCGGGCTCGGGCATCGGCTCAGGCGCTACCGCGACAGGAGCCGGGGCCGGCTTGCCGCCGCCGAAGTTCAGACCGACGCCGACGCCGGCCTGCCACTCGGTGTCGCCCTGGTCGATGTTGTACAGAGCGTCGACGCCGGCACGGGCGTAGAACATCTCGGTGAAGTAGTACTTGGCACCGGCACCGGCGATGGCCAGGGTGGAGTGGTCACGGCCGCCACTGTTGGCGTCGCCGATGCTCTGATGGCCGAAGCCGGCAGACACGTAGGGACGCAGGCCCGCGCCCGGCTGACCGAAGTGGTAGAGGGCCTTCAGGTCGGTCAGGTTGCCTTTGATGTCCTTGCTGCCAGCAGCGCCTTCGCCACGCAGGTCGTGGTACTCGCCGTAGGACAGGGCCAGTTCGACATCGTCGGTCAGATAGTAGCCAATGCTGGCGCCGAACAGGTTGCCTTCATCGTGAGCGAAGTCACGCTGGGTGTCGGCGAAGTAGCGATTGACGAAGCCCTCCACCTCGACAGCGCCTTGGCCTTGCGCCAGCGCGCCGAAGGAAGTTGCGGCAACGAGAGAGCCAATGACTACGCCCAAGGTGTTTTTCAGTTTCATCCGTTAAATCCCCATCTTGGTGGTTAATAAGTTGCCTGCGGTTTCAGTCGGCAACTTGGCGACGAGTTTAGCAGGGTTCGTCCTTCCCTTAGTGGTCGGCTAGCTGAACTAAGTTTCGGCAGTGTCCGAAAATTTGTCGCGCAACCGATCCAAAGCTCGCTTGTAGCGCATTTTCGTGGCGCTCAAGCCCATATGCATGATGTCGGCGATCTCCTGGAACTCCAGCTCTGCGACAAAACGTAGCACCAGAATTTCCCGATCGATCGGGTTGACGTGCACCAGCCAGCGATCCAGACCGCCGCGCTCCTCGACTTTCGGCGTCTTTTCCTCGGACGCCTCTTCCAGCGGATCGAGACTCAGGGCGTCGATCAAACGCCGCTTTCTGCGCTCTTTGCGGTACTGGGTAATGCACTCGTTATAGGTGATGCTGTAGAGCCAGGTCTTGAACTTGGACTTGCCCTCGAAGTTCTTCAAACCATAAAGAACTTTCAGCATGACCTCTTGACAGACATCGTCGGCATCCCTTTCGTTCCCCAGATAACGCGCGCAGACATTGAACAGGGTGCGCTGGTAACGGCGCATGAGTTCTTCATAAGCACGGGTGATGTGGAACAACTCGTCGTGAGCGCGCGCCACCAGCTCCTCATCGGTGAGCTCGCGGGGGTCGTAACGCGTGGGCAAGGTTTGGGCTTTGTTCAAAACAAGTTGGGCCGAGAGTCGGGACGAAAACCGCCCAACAGGCTATACCTGTCGGGCGGCGGCATAAAGTAGCAGGATTGGCGCGTTAGCGACTGTTTACCCGTTGCTCGAGCATCACGCGGTTGGCCACCGAGACCAACTCACCCGCATCGGTTAACAGGATAGTCTTGACCGTGCCGATTTCCTCGATCTGGCCTTCGACCTCACCAACCTGCACTTGTTGCCCGACCTGGTACAACTCGCGCACATAAATGCCGGCCAGGATCTGGCTGGCGATTTCCCGACTGCCCAGGCCCAGGGCCAGCGCCACCGCCAGGCCGACCGAGATCAGCACGATGGCGATGACGTTGTTGAGCAGATCGGTCTTGACTTCCAGCTGACCGATGGCCACCGAGATGCTGATGATGATCACCAGGCCCTGGGCCACACGACCCAGGCCGTGGGCATAATCCAGGCCGACGCCCTCTGCCGCGCCACGCACCAGGCTGCTGACCAGCTGCGCCAGGAGCACGCCGGCGAGCAGCACCAGGGCCGCGCCGAATACCTTGGGCAAATACAGCGCCAGCACGTCGAGGGTGGCGGAAACCCGCTGCAGGCCGAGCGACTCGGCCGCCGAGACGAGGAAAATCAGCAGCACGAACCAGTAGACGATCTTGCCGATCAGGGTCGACACCGAAGCCTGGATGCCGACGCGCGCCAGCAGTTTGGTCAGCCCGGTGCCCATCATCAGGCGATCCAGCCCGACCTTGCCGAGCAGCTTGGACAGCAGGGTGTCGAGCAGCTTGGCGACGACGAAGCCGAGCAGCACCAGCACCAGGGCGACGAACAGGTTGGGAATGAAGCCGGCGACCTTGGTCCAGAGTGCGGTCATGGCGGCGATCAGGCTTTGGGTCCAGGGGTCGAGTTCCATTTCAATCGGCCTTATCAGCGGAAGCAGGGGAATGGGTACGGCGCGAAACCGGCGCGACATGCGCCGAGCCGTTGTTCAGGGCAATCATCAGGGCTTCGAGCCAGTGGCCCATCAGGCTGAACAGGTCGCCGGCGCCTACCTGACGGTTGGCGGTCTTGAGAACCCGGTGCAGGCAGGCATCGTCGTCATGATCGGACGACGACGACTTGAGCAAATCGCGTAGGGATTCTTCGAATGGATCGTGCATGCGCACCTCACGGGATGTCACGGCTAGACGCGGCGGCGAGCGGCCAAGTCACACATCACAGCCAGCGCCAGCGGCGGAACAGCCACAGCTGGCCGAGCGCCAGGGTCACCATTAGGCCGCAGGCGACGAAGAAACCGAGTGGGCTTTCGGCGCCGGGTATGCCGCCGACGTTGATGCCCAGCAGGCCGGTGAGGAAGGTCAGCGGCAGGAACAGCCCGGTGATGATGCTGAAGCGGTACATGATGCGGTTCATCCGCTCGCTCAGGCGCCGACTCTCCGCCTCCAGCACCAGGCTGACGCGCTCGCGGATCAGTTCCAGCTCCTCCAGGTAGCGGGTCAGGCGGTTGTTCAGCTCGTTCCAGTAATCGTCGTCGTCCTCGACGAACCAGGGCTGGCGGTTGCGCGCCAACTGGGCGTAGAGATCGCGCTGTGGCGCCAGGAAGCGGCGCAGGCTGGCCGCGCGCCGGCGCACCTGGAGCATCAGGCCGTGTTCGGGACGGTAGCGCTCGTCGGCATCCAGGCGATCTTCCTCGCCGTCGAGCAGCTCGCCCAATTCGGCGATCAGGTCGTCGACGCGATCGGTCAGGTAGCGCGCCAGCTCCAGCAGCAGCTCGGACGGGGTTTTCGGCCCCCTGCCCGCCTGCAGGTCCTCGATCAGCGCCTCGGTGGCGCGCAGCGGGCGCAGGCGCAGCGAGATGACCCGCCGCGCATCGGCGAAGATGCGCACCGAGACCATGTCTTCCGGCTCGGCGCCGGGGTTGCGGTTGACCCCGCGCAGGAACAGCAGCAGCTCGTCGTCCGGCAGCGGCAGCAGGCGCGGCCGGGTGTTTTCCTCGAGCAGCAGGTCGCAGCTGAACTCGTCCAGCCCGCTGTGTTCGCGCAGCCAGTGCTGCGCCTGGGGTTGGCTGCGATCCCAGTGCAGCCACAGGCTTTCCTGCTCGGCCAGCTGCAGACCGTCCAGCTCTTCGCCCGTGATGCTGCGTGCGCCGCCGCGTCCGTCGAGGACGAAGGCGTGCAGCAGGGCCGATTGCTGATCCTGCATGGGCTTATTCCGGCATGCTCAGGGCTTGCGGGGCGACGATGATGCCGTTGTTGTCGGCATACAGGTACTCGCCCGGGCGGAAGGTCACGCCGCCAAAGGTGACCGGCACGTTGAGGTCGCCGATGCCGCGCTTGTCGGTTTTCATCGGGTGGCTGGCCAGCGCCTGCACGCCCAGTTCGGTCTGGGCGATCACGTCGACGTCGCGGATGCAGCCGTATACCACTATGCCTTCCCAGCCGTTCTTGGCCGCCTTCTCGGCGAGCATGTCGCCGAGCAGGGCGCGGCGCAGCGAACCGCCGCCGTCCACCACCAGCACCTTGCCCTGGCCGGGCAGGTCGACCTGCTCCTTGACCAGCGAGTTGTCCTCATGGCACTTGATGGTGACGATCTGGCCGCCGAAGGAGTCGCGACCGCCGTAGTTGGCGAACATCGGCTCGACCACCTGGACCAGCTCCGGGTAGGCGTCGCACAGGTCGGGGGTGATGTAGTGCATGGCAAAACTCCTTTCAGCAATGAATGGGTGAGACGGCTAGAGGTCGACACCGATGCGGTCGCCGTCGTAGGCCGCGTGCAACAGGGACAACCCGGCGCACTGGGCGTTCAGCGCCTGCCCGCTGCGCAGGTCGAACTCGACGCCATGGCGTGCGCAGCACCCGGCCCTGCAGGCTGGCGTCGTGCAGCGGCGCGCCCTGGTGCGGGCAGCGGTTTTCCAGCAGCACCGGCTGCCCCTCGACCACCAGCAGCAACAGGCTGCGCCCGGCAACCTGGAAGCTGCGCCGGTAGCCCTCGTCGAGGTTGATCAGACGCTCCAGCGCGATGAACATGCCCCCTCCGGCGACTCCTGAAATGACCGCAAGCCTTTATCGCGTCACATCTTAACGGCATGCGCGCGGCGAAGGAACGCCTGCGCCGCCTCAAGTCCCCGTAGCAGAGGGCTGCTCGGCGAAACCCGCCGGCAGCTGCAGGTGGTTCAGCCAGTACTCGGCCAGCGGCCAGACCTCGCGCTGCGCCTCCTTGCTGACCAGCATCTCGACATGCCCGTAGTCGCTGGAGAAACCGCCCTGCTTGCTCAGCAGGAGGAACTGCTGCGGCGCCGCCGCGCATTGCTGCAGCAGCTTGCGGCAGGCCCAGGGCGGATCCTGGCGGTCGCCGGCGGCGGCCACCGCCAGCAGCGGCACCTCGACGCCGGCCAGGCCGGCCCACCAATCCTGCTCGCGGTCGCCGAAACGGCCGAACAGGCCGTGCCAGCGCAGGCTCTCCAGGGCGATGCCGATGGGTTCGTCCTCCGGCCCCTGCTTCATCCGCCGCCCGGAAATATAGGGCAGGCCCTTGAGCAGCAGACGCCCGCCCCACTCCACCGGCGGCAGCTTGAGCGGCCAGTGGACGCGGCTGATCTGGCTGCCGAACAGCGCCGCCGAGCGCACCTGCCGGGCGTCCAGGTAGCCGCCGCCGAGCGCCGCGGCCAGGGTGATGCCCCCCAGGGAATGACCTATCCAGTGGGCGACCTGCCCGTTCTGCTCGGCGATGAAGGCGGCAATGGCCGGCAGGTCGTGGCGCACGTACTGCGCCACGCTGTTGTGGCGGTAGCCCTCGTTGCGTGGCGACAGGCCGTGGCCGCGCATCTCGGCGATCCACACATCGAAACCGGCACGCGCCAGGTACGCGCCCAGGCCGACGCCCCTGGGCGAGTACCAGAAACGCCGGTTGGAAAAGCTGCCGTGCAGCAGCACCACTGGCACCCCGCGCGCCTCTTCGGCGCCGGCCAGGCCGAGACGGGTCAGGGCCAGCTCGACGCTGGAGTCCGGGCTGTTGTTGGGTTTGACAAGGTAGACGTCCTCGCTGAGATCGCCGCGCAATTCGGCGCTGATCAGGGCGACGGGGAAAAGCTCACTGCTGCTTTGCATGGATCGGACGACCGGAAGCGCTTACACGAAATATTGCCGGGAGAGATCGTTTCACAGCGGCTTGCAAGACGGCGGTGCACAAAAAAGGGCGGGATCGACCCGCCCTTTGTCGCCGTCAGGCACGGCCTCAGGCGGGTTGAGTCTCGGCGAGGAAGAACCAGGTGTCGAGCACCGAGTCCGGGTTCAGCGAGACGCTCTCGATGCCCTGCTCCATCAGCCACTTGGCCAGGTCAGGGTGGTCCGAGGGACCCTGGCCGCAGATGCCGATGTACTTGCCGGCCTTGTTGCAGGCGGCGATGGCGTTGGCCAGCAGCTTCTTCACCGCCGGGTTACGCTCGTCGAACAGGTGGGCGACGATGCCGGAGTCGCGGTCCAGGCCCAGGGTCAGCTGGGTCAGGTCGTTGGAACCGATGGAGAAGCCGTCGAAGAACTCGAGGAACTCCTCGGCCAGGATGGCGTTGGACGGCAGCTCGCACATCATGATCACCTTCAGGCCGTCCTGACCGCGGGCCAGGCCGTTGCTGGCGAGCAGCTCGACCACTTGCGAGGCCTCGCCCAGGGTGCGCACGAAGGGCACCATGATCTCGACGTTGGTCAGGCCCATCTCGCCGCGCACCTTCTTCAGCGCGCGGCATTCCAGCTCGAAGCAGTCGCGGAAGGACTCGCTGATGTAGCGCGAGGCGCCGCGGAAGCCGAGCATCGGGTTCTCTTCTTCCGGCTCGTAGAGCTTGCCACCGATCAGGTTGGCGTATTCGTTGGACTTGAAGTCCGACAGCCGCACGATGACCTTCTTCGGCCAGAAGGCTGCGGCCAGGGTACTGATGCCCTCGACCAGCTTCTCGACGTAGAAGTCCACCGGATCACCGTAACCGGCGATGCGCTTCTCGACGCTGTCCTTGATCTCGGCCGGCAGACCGGCGAAGTTCAGCAGCGCCTTGGGGTGCACGCCGATCATGCGGTTGATGATGAATTCCAGACGGGCCAGGCCCACGCCTTCGTTGGGAAGCTGGGCGAAGTCGAAGGCGCGGTCCGGGTTGCCGACGTTCATCATGATCTTGAACGGCAGCTCGGGCATGGCGTCGACCGAGTTCTTGCGAATGTCGAAGCCCAGCTCGCCTTCGAAGATGAAGCCGGTGTCGCCCTCGGCGCAGGAGACGGTGACGCCCTGGCCGTCTTTCAGCACCTGGGTGGCGTTGCCGCAACCGACCACGGCCGGAATGCCCAGTTCGCGGGCGATGATCGCCGCGTGGCAGGTACGCCCGCCGCGGTTGGTGACGATGGCGCTGGCGCGCTTCATCACCGGCTCCCAATCCGGGTCGGTCATGTCGGAGACCAGCACGTCGCCCGGCTGCACCTTGTCCATCTCGGAGACGTCGTGGATCACCCGCACCTTGCCGGCGCCGATGCGCTGGCCGATGGCGCGGCCTTCCACCAGTACGGTGCCCTTCTCTTTCAGCAGGTAGCGCTCCATCACGGTGGCGCTGGCGCGGCTCTTCACGGTTTCAGGGCGGGCCTGGACGATGTACAGTTTGCCGTCGTCGCCGTCCTTGGCCCACTCGATGTCCATCGGCCGGCCGTAGTGCTTCTCGATGATCAGTGCCTGCTTGGCCAGCTCGCTGACCTCGGCGTCGCTGATGCAGAAGCGCGCGCGCTCGGCGCGGTCGACTTCCACGGTCTTGACCGAGCGACCGGCCTTGGCTTCGTCGCCGTAGACCATCTTGATCGCCTTGCTGCCCAGGTTGCGACGCAGGATCGCCGGGCGGCCGGCTTCCAGGGTCGGCTTGTGCACGTAGAACTCGTCGGGGTTGACCGCGCCCTGCACCACGGTTTCGCCCAGGCCGTAAGCGCCGGTGATGAAGACCACGTCACGGAAGCCGGATTCGGTGTCGAGGGTGAACATCACGCCGGCAGTGCCGGTTTCCGAGCGCACCATGCGCTGTACGCCGGCGGACAGGGCGACCAGCTTGTGGTCGAAGCCCTGGTGCACGCGGTAGGCGATGGCGCGGTCGTTGAACAGGGAGGCGAAGACTTCCTTGGCCGCGCGGATCACGTTGTCCACGCCGCGGATGTTGAGGAAGGTCTCCTGCTGGCCGGCGAAGGAGGCGTCCGGCAGGTCTTCGGCGGTGGCGGAGGAACGCACGGCCACGGCCATGTTGTCGTTGCCGGCGCTCATGGTGGCGAAGGCATCACGGATCTGCTTGTCCAGTTCGGCCGGGAACTCGGCGTCCATCACCCACTGGCGAATCTGCGCACCGGTCTTGGCCAGGGCGTTGACGTCGTCGACGTCGAGGGCATCGAGGGCCGCGTGGATCTGCGCGTTCAGGCCGCTCTGCTCGAGAAAGTCGCGGTAGGCCTGAGCCGTAGTGGCGAAACCGCCGGGAACCGAGACACCGGCACCAGCCAGGTTGCTGATCATCTCGCCGAGGGATGCGTTCTTGCCCCCCACATGCTCAACATCGTGATTGCCGAGCTTATCGAGGGAAACTACGTACTCTACCAAGGTGATCTCTCCACTAACGGTGTTGGAAAAGCTCAGGGGGCTCTGGAAGGTCCGGCGAACTCAAGATCGCGAGATTGTGGCCTGGCCCTTGTATAAGTAACAATGCCGAACCCGGTGGGGCCGGCGAAAAACGCGGCCTATGATAGCCAAGAATCGAACTCAGCTTAAGGCCTTTGGCGCAAATGAAACGAACCGCTTTCTTTATCTCCGATGGCACCGGCATCACCGCCGAAACCCTGGGCCAGAGCCTGCTCGCGCAGTTCGAGAATATTCAGTTCACCAAACTGACGCGTCCCTATATCGACAGCGTCGATAAAGCGCGCGCCATGGTACAACAAATCGATCTGGCTGCCGAAAGGGACGGCGCACGCCCGATCATCTTCGACACCATCGTCAACCAGGACATCCGCGACGTACTGGCCACCGCCAACGGTTTCATGATCGACATCTTCTCCACCTTCCTCGCGCCGCTGGAGCAGGAACTGACCTCGCACTCCTCCTACTCGGTGGGCAAGTCCCACTCCATCGGGCAGAACTCCAACTACATGGAGCGCATCGAGGCGGTGAACTTCGCCCTGGACAACGACGACGGCGCACGCACCCACTACTACGACAAGGCCGACCTGATCCTGGTCGGCGTGTCGCGCTGCGGCAAGACCCCCACCTGCCTTTATATGGCCATGCAGTACGGCATTCGCGCCGCCAACTACCCGCTGACCGAGGACGACATGGAGCGCCTGCAACTGCCGGCCGCGCTCAAGCCGTACAAGAACAAGCTGTTCGGCCTGACCATCGACCCCGACCGGCTCACCGCCATCCGCCACGAGCGCAAGCCCAACAGCCGCTACGCCAGCTTCGCCCAGTGCGAGTTCGAGGTGCGCGAGGTGGAGAACCTGTTCCGCCGCGAGAACATCGCCTATATCAACTCCACGCATTTCTCGGTGGAAGAGATTTCCGCCAAGATCCTGGTGGAAAAAGGTGTAGAGCGCCGGCTCAAGTAATCGCCATAACAAGCTGTTTTAAAAAGAAAAAGGCTCGCAATTTCGAGCCTTTTCCAGTTTTCGCCATCAGAAACTGTCGCCCGGCACCCGTACCCAGCCTTCCATCAGGATGCGCGCACTGCGACTCATGATGGCCTTGGTCACCGTCCATTGGTCGTCGACCCGCTTCGCCTGGGCGCCGACGCGCAGGGTGCCGGACGGATGGCCGAACCGCACCGCCTCGCGCTCGCCGCCGCCGGCCGCCAGGTTGACCAGGGTGCCGGGAATCGCCGCGGCCGTGCCGATGGCCACTGCGCAGGTGCCCATCATGGCGTGGTGCAGCTTGCCCATGGACAGCGCACGCACCAGCAGATCGACCTCGCCAGCCTCTATCTGCTTGCCACTGGAGGCCTTGTAACTCTTCGGCGGGGAAACGAAGGCGATCTTCGGCGTGTGCTGGCGGGTAGCCGCTTCTTCCGCCGTCTTGATCAGGCCCATGCGCAGCGCGCCGGCCACGCGGATTTGCTCGAAACGCGCCAGTTGCGCCGGATCGCCGTTGATGGCTTCGCGCAGTTCGGTGCCCTGGTAGCCGATGTCCTCGGCATTGACGAACACGGTCGGGATGCCGGCGGTGATCATGGTCGCCTTGAAGGTACCGACGCCGGGCACTTCGAGGTCATCGACCAGATTGCCGGTGGGGAACATCGAGGCGCCCTCCTCGCCATCGTCGGACGGGTCGAGGAACTCCAGCACGATCTCCGCCGCGGGGAAGGTCACCCCGTCCAGCTCGAAGTCGCCGGTTTCCTGCACCTGGCCATTGCTGATCGGCACATGGGCGATGATGGTCTTGTGGATATTGGCCTGCCAGATACGCACCACGCAGGTGCCGTTGTCGGGAATCCGCGCCGGATCGACCAGGCCGGCATGGATGGCAAAGGCACCGGCCGCGGTGGACAGGTTGCCGCAGTTGCCGCTCCAGTCGACGAAGGCCTTGTCGATGGAAACCTGGCCGTAGAGGTAGTCGACGTCGTGTTCGGGCTGGCTGCTTTTCGACAGGATCACGCACTTGGAGGTGCTCGAGGTCGCGCCGCCCATGCCGTCGATATGCGCGCTGTACGGGTCGGGGCTGCCGATCACGCGCATGAACAACGCATCGCGCGCCGCGCCCGGCACCTGGCAGCGCTCGGGCAGATCCTGCAGGCGGAAGAACACGCCCTTGCTGGTACCGCCACGGATATAGGTGGCAGGAATCTTGATCTGGGGTTGATGAGCCATAGGTGAGTCCTGGCTGGAAGATAAATGAATCCTAGGGTGGATCACGCCTCACCGATCCACCGTGGAACCAGCCACGGTGGATGGAAAAAGCGCCATCCACCCTACGAAATCAGGCGACCGCGCCTTCGAGGAAGTCCTTGGCGAAGCGCTGCAGCACGCCACCGGCCTTGTACACGCTGACGTCGGCAGCGGTGTCCAGGCGGCAGGTCACCGGTACCTTGACCACCTCGCCGTTGCGGCGATTGACCACCAGGGTCAGGTCGCAGCGCGGCGAAATCTCGCCCTCGACATCAAAGGTCTCGGTGCCATCCAGACCCAGGGTCAGGCGGGTGGTACCCGGCTTGAACTCCACCGGCAGCACGCCCATGCCCACCAGGTTGGTGCGGTGGATGCGCTCGAAACCTTCGGCGACTATCACCTCGACACCCGCCAGGCGCACACCCTTGGCCGCCCAATCGCGGGACGAACCCTGGCCGTAGTCGGCGCCGGCGACGATGATCAGGTTCTGCTTGCGGTTCATGTAGATCTCGATGGCCTCCCACATGCGCATCACCTTGCCTTCCGGCTCGACGCGGGCCAGCGAGCCCTTCTTCACCTGGCCATCGACCACGGCCATCTCGTTGACCAGTTGCGGGTTGGCGAAGGTGGCGCGCTGCGCGGTCAGGTGATCGCCCCGGTGGGTGGCGTAGGAGTTGAAGTCCTCCTCCGGCAGGCCCATCTTCGCCAGGTACTCGCCGGCCGCCGAGTCCGCCAGGATGGCGTTGGACGGCGACAGGTGGTCGGTGGTGATGTTGTCCGGCAGGATCGCCAGCGGACGCATGCCCTTGAGCGTGCGCTCGCCGGCCAGCGCGCCTTCCCAGTACGGCGGGCGGCGGATATAGGTGGACATCGGCCGCCAGTCGTACAGCGGGCTGTCGGCTTCCTTCACCGTCCCGAGGTCGAACATCGGGATATAGATCTGCTTGAACTGCTCGGGCTTCACGCTCGCCGCGACTATGGCGTCGATCTCCTCGTCGCTCGGCCACAGGTCCTTGAGGGTGATGGGATTCCCCTGGGCATCGGTGCCCAGCGCATCCTGCTCGATATCGAAGCGCACGGTACCGGCGATCGCATAGGCCACCACCAGCGGCGGCGAGGCCAGGAAGGCCTGCTTGGCGTAGGGGTGGATACGGCCGTCGAAGTTGCGGTTACCCGAGAGCACGGCGGTGGCGTACAGGTCGCGGTCGATGATTTCGTTCTGGATCTTTGGCTCCAGCGCGCCGGACATGCCGTTGCAGGTGGTGCAGGCGTAGGCGACGATGCCGAAACCGAGTTTCTCCAGCTCCGGCAGCAGGCCGGCCTCCTCCAGGTACAGCTTGGCGACTTTCGAACCCGGTGCGAATGAAGTCTTGACCCAGGGCTTGCGCACCAGGCCCAGGGCGTTGGCCTTCTTCGCCACCAGGCCGGCGGCGATGACGTTGCGCGGATTGGAGGTGTTGGTGCAGCTGGTGATGGCGGCGATGATCACCGCGCCGTCAGGCATCAAGCCCTGGGCTTCTTCGCCCTTGCCGGCTTGCAGCTTGGTCTCGTCGGCAATGCCGCGCTCGGCCAGCGCCGAAGTGGGCAGGCGGCGATGCGGGTTGCTCGGGCCAGCCATGTTGCGCACCACGCTGCCCAGGTCGAAGCGCAGCACACGCTCGTACTCGGCGGTCTTCAGCGCATCGCTCCACAGGCCGAGGGTCTTGGCGTAGTTCTCCACCAGTGCCACCTGCTCCGGCTCGCGGCCGGTGAGCTTGAGGTAGTCGATGGTCTGGCCGTCGATATAGAACATCGAGGCGGTGGCGCCGTATTCCGGGCACATGTTGGAGATGGTGGCGCGGTCGCCGATGGTCAGGCTGTCGGCGCCCTCGCCGAAGAACTCGACCCAGGCACCGACCACGCGCTCCTTGCGCAGGAACTCGGTGATGGCCAGGACTATGTCGGTGGCGGTGATGCCGGGCTGGCGCTTGCCGGTCAGCTCGACGCCGACGATGTCGGGCAGGCGCATCATCGACGGATGGCCGAGCATCACCGTCTCAGCCTCCAGGCCGCCGACGCCGATGGCGATCACGCCCAGGGCGTCGACGTGCGGGGTGTGCGAGTCGGTGCCGACGCAGGTGTCGGGGAAGGCCACGCCGCCGCGCGCCTGGATCACCGGGCTCATCTTCTCCAGGTTGATCTGGTGCATGATGCCGTTGCCGGCCGGGATCACGTCGACGTTCTTGAACGCGGTCTTGGTCCAGTCGATAAAGTGGAAGCGGTCCTCGTTGCGCCGATCCTCGATGGCGCGGTTCTTCTCGAAGGCATCCGGGTCGAAGCCCGGCGCCTCGACGGCCAGCGAATGGTCGACGATCAACTGGGTCGGCACCACCGGGTTGACCTTGGACGGGTCGCCACCCTGCTCGGCGATGGCGTCGCGCAGGCCGGCCAGATCCACCAGCGCGGTCTGGCCGAGGATGTCGTGGCAGACCACCCGCGCCGGGTACCAGGGAAAATCCAGGTCGCGCTTGCGATGGACCAGCTGCTCCAGCGCGGCGGTCAGATCCTGCGGCTCGCAGCGGCGCACCAGCTGCTCGGCGAGCACGCGCGAGGTATAGGGGAGCTTGTCCCAGGCGCCGGCCTGGATCGCCTCGACCGCCTCGCGGGCGTCGAAGTAATCCAGCGCGGTGCCGGGCAGGCTTTTACGGTATTGAGTGTTCATCATTTGCGCTCCTTGAGCGGCACGAACTTCAGGTCTTCGGGGCCTGTGTAGTTGGCGCTCGGGCGGATGATCTTGCCGTCGATGCGCTGCTCGATGACGTGCGCGGACCAGCCGGCGGTGCGGGCGATGACGAACAGCGGGGTGAACATGGCGGTGGGCACGCCCATCATGTGGTAGCTCACGGCGCTGAACCAGTCGAGGTTGGGGAACATCTTCTTGATTTCCCACATCACGCTTTCCAGGCGCTCGGCGATGTCGAACATCTTGGTGTTGCCCTGCTCCACCGACAGCTCGCGGGCCACTTCCTTGATCACCTTGTTGCGCGGGTCGCTGACGGTGTAGACCGGGTGACCGAAGCCGATCACCACTTCCTTGCGCTCGACGCGGGCGCGGATATCGGCCTCGGCATCATTCGGATTGTCGTAGCGCTTCTGGATCTCGAAGGCCACCTCGTTGGCGCCGCCGTGCTTGGGCCCGCGCAGCGCGCCGATGGCGCCGGCGATGCAGCTGAACATGTCGGAGCCGGTGCCGGCGATCACCCGCGAGGTGAAGGTCGAGGCGTTGAATTCGTGCTCGGCGTACAGGTTGAGCGAGGTGTGCATGGCGCGCACCCAGGAATCGCGAGGCTTTTCGCCGTGCAGCAGGTGGAGGAAGTGGCCGCCGATGGAGTCGTCGTCGGTCTCCACCTCGATGCGCTTGCCGTTGTGGCTGTAGTGGTACCAGTACAGCAATGCAGCCCCGAGGGACGCCATCAGCTTGTCGGCGATATCGCGCGCGCCCGGGTGGTTGTGGTCGTCCTTCTCCGGCTGCAGGCAGCCGAGCACGGACACCGCGGTGCGCATCACGTCCATCGGGTGGGCGGAAGGCGGCAGGGTTTCCAGGGCGGCCTTGACGCCGGCCGGCAGGCCACGCAGGGCCTTGAGCTTGGCCTTGTAGCCGGCCAGTTCGGCGACATTGGGCAGCTTGCCATGCACCAGCAGGTGAGCGATTTCCTCGAACTCGCAGCGGTTGGCGAAGTCGAGCACGTCATAGCCGCGGTAGTGCAGGTCGTTGCCGGTGCGGCCGACGGTGCACAGGGCGGTGTTGCCGGCGGCGGTGCCGCTCAGGGCGACCGATTTCTTCGGTTTGAAGCCGGCAGTGGTTTCGGCGCTCATCTCTTATCTCCTCGAATCCGGTTGATGCATTGTTATTTTTTCGCGGCGAACAGCGCGTCGAGCTTCTGCTCGAAGGCGTGGTAGCCGATGCGGTCATAGAGTTCGGCACGGGTCTGCATCAGCTCGATCACGTCCTTCTGGTGGCCGTTCTGGCGGATCGAGGTGTAAACCGCCTCGGCTGCCTTGTTGGCGGCGCGGAAGGCCGACAGCGGGTAGAGCTGGATGGCCACGCCGACCGAAGCCAGCTCGTCGCGGGAAAACAGCGGGGTGGCGCCGAATTCGGTGATGTTGGCCAGCACCGGGACGTTCAGTGCCTCGACGAAGCGCTGGTAGGTCGGCAGGTCATAGGCGGCCTCGGCGAAGATGCCGTCGGCGCCGGCCTCGACGTAGGCCTGGCAGCGCTCGATGGCGGCATCGACGCCCTCGGCCTGGATCGCGTCGGTGCGGGCGATGAGGAAGAAATCCGGATCGGTCTTGGCGTCGGCGGCGGCGCGCACGCGGTCGACCATTTCCTCGCAGGAGACGATTTCCTTGCCCGGACGGTGGCCGCAGCGCTTGGCGCCGACCTGGTCCTCGATATGGGCGGCGGCGGCGCCGGCCTTGATCAGGCTCTTGATGGTGCGCTCGATATTGAAGGCCGAAGGGCCGAAGCCGGTGTCGATATCCACCAGCAGCGGCAGGTCGCACACGTCGGTGATGCGGCGCACGTCGGTGAGCACGTCATCGAGGGTGTTGATGCCCAGATCCGGCAGGCCCAGGGAGCCGGCCGCGACGCCCCCACCGGACAGGTAAAGGGCGCGAAAACCGGCGCGCTTGGCCAGCAGCGCATGGTTGGCGTTGATTGCGCCGATCACCTGCAATGGCGTCTCGATGGCGAGGGCCTGGCGGAAGCGCTGGCCGGGGGAAAGCTGACTCATGACTCACCTCGTTTCTTGGCTGTCTTGGACTGAGCATCCAGATAATGGCGCTCGATATTGCGTTTGGAGGCGCCGATATGGCGGCGCATCAGGAGTTCGGCCAGCTCGCCGTCACGCTCGGCGATGGCATCGAGAATGCGGTGGTGTTCGGCGAACGCCTGGCGCGGCCGATTCGGCACCGAGGAGAACTGCAGGCGATACATGCGCACCAGCTGATACAGCTCGCCGCAGAGCATCTTGGCCAGGGTCTCGTTGCCGCTGCCCTGGATGATCCGGTAGTGGAAATCGAAATCGCCTTCCTGCTGGTAGTAACCCCGGCCGGCCTGAAAGGCCTCGTCGCGTTCGTGGGTGTCCAGCACCCGGCGCAGCTCGTCGATCTCGCCCTGGCTCATGCGCTCGGCGGCCAGGCGACAGGCCATGCCTTCCAGGGATTCGCGGATCTCATACAGCTCGATCAGCTCGGCGTGCGACAGCGACACCACTCGCGCGCCGACATGGGGCACGCGCACCAGCAGCTTTTGCCCTTCCAGACGGTGGATCGCTTCGCGCAGCGGCCCGCGACTGATGCCGTAGGTGCGCGCCAGCTCGGGCTCGGAGATCTTGCTGCCGGGGGCGATCTCGCCTTTGACGATGGCGGCCTGGATCAGGCGAAAGACGTGCTCGGAAAGCGTCTCCGAATCGGCCTGGGGCGCAGCGGTGAGCGTTGAATCGATCAACATGATTGTCGACACCATGGCTATGCAATGGCATAAAAAATAAGCTTAAGACCGGTTCTTGTCAAAGAAAAATTAGTCATTGTCGACAATCTGTAGCAGGCCACTCCGCCAGCCAACCGCCGACCTTACTTGCAGAAAGCTACATAAGCGTCTGTCAGCACGGAAAAACCCCATGCTAGAATGGCGCCCGCTCAGACCGGGCCTTGCGCCCGGCCATGCCTGCTAGACTCCTGGCAAGCAAACGCGCCGGTTATCCGCCGCCAGTCGCCCACACGCCCCTGGCAACATTCCCTTCAAGGACTTATGACACTCAAGCCCTTCGCCTTGTTGCTTTGCCTGCTGGCCCTGTCCTGCCCGAGTCTCGCGGTGGGCAAAACCGTCTATGGCCTCAACGAATACACCCGCGTGCTCGACTTCGACCTGGAAGTCGCCGCCAAACTCGATACCGGCGCCAAGACCGCCTCGCTCAGCGCCCGCGACATCAAACGCTTCAAGCGCGACGGCGAGACTTGGGTGCGTTTCGTCCTGGCCATCGACGGCGGCCAGGAGCAGACCATCGAACGCCCGCTGGCGCGGATCAGCAAGATCAAGCGCCGCGCCGGCGACTACGACCCGGATGAAGGCAAGACCTACACGGCGCGCCCGGTGATCGAGCTGCAGCTGTGCATGGGTCAGGCCCTGCGCACCATCGAAGTGAACTTGACCGACCGTAGTGCATTCCAATACCCGCTGCTGATCGGCTCCGAAGCGCTCAAGCACTTCGAAGCCCTGGTCGATCCAAGCCTTAAATACGCCGCCGGCAAACCCGGCTGCGACTCTGACGCAACCCCTGGCGAGTAACTCCCCATGCGCTCTCTGAACCTGCATCTGAAAGTCCTGATCACCTTGTTGGTGGCCCTGGGCGTTCTGATTACGGCATACCAAATTTTCATCCTCGGCATTCCGGTGACCGAAGACGAGACCGACGACCTGTGGAACATCGACGCCAAGGTCGAGTTCCAGGCCAGCCCGCGCGAGCCGGTCAAGCTGCAGATGTATGTGCCGCCGCTGAACCAGGACTACGTCAGCCTCAACGAGAGCTTCATCTCCAACAACTATGGCGTCAGCGTCAACCGTGCCGACGGCAACCGCCGCGTCACCTGGTCGGCCCGTCGCGCCAGCGGCAAGCAGACCCTCTACTACCGCCTGGTGCTGACCAAGCGCTACAGCGGCGAACAGACGCCGGCCAAGGGGCCGATCTTCCGCGACAGCATCCCGGTCGAAGGTGCGGAGAAGATCGCCGCCGACGCCCTGCTCGCGCCCATCCGCCAGCACTCGGCCGACGTCGAAACCTTCATCAGCGAGACCATCAAGCGGGTCAACAACGCCAATGACGACAACGTCAAACTGCTGCTCGGCGGCGACGCCTCCACGGCCAACAAGGCCAAGGTGATCGACCTGCTGCTGTCCATCGCCCACGTGCCGATGGAGCGCGTGCACACCATTCGCCTGCAGGCCGAGACCAGCCAATCGCCGGAGCTCTGGCTGCGCAGCTTCAACGGCGAGAAGTGGCTGTACTTCAACCCGGAAAGCGGCGAACAGGGCCTGCCGGCCGACCGCCTGGTGTGGTGGATCGGCGATGGCGACCTGGTCAGCCTGGAGGGCGGCAAGCAGGCGCAAGTCAGCTTCAGCCTGAACAACAGCGAGATGAACGCCATTCGCCTGGCCAAGCTGACCGACGAAACCACCGACGCCGACTTCCTCGAGTACTCGCTGTACGGCCTGCCGCTGTCGACCCAGCAGACCTTCCAGATCATGATCGTCATCCCCATCGGCGTGCTGGTGATCCTGATCCTGCGTAACCTCGGCGGCCTGCAGACCCTCGGCACCTTCACCCCGGTGCTGATCGCCCTGGCCTTCCGCGAGACCCAGCTGGGCTTCGGCATCTTCCTGTTCACCGTGATCACCGCGCTCGGCCTGTCGCTGCGCTCCTACCTGGAGCACCTCAAGCTGCAGATGCTGCCGCGCCTGTCGGTGGTGCTGACCTTCGTCGTGGTGCTGATCGCCGCCATCAGCCTGTTTAGCCACAAGCTGGGCCTGGAGCGCGGTCTGTCGGTGGCGCTGTTCCCCATGGTGATTCTGACCATGACCATCGAGCGTCTGTCGATCACCTGGGAAGAGCGCGGCGGCAGCCATGCCTTCAAGGTCGCCATCGGCACCCTGGTCGCCGCCACCCTGGCGCACCTGCTGATGAGCGTGCCGGAGCTGGTGTACTTCGTGTTCACCTTCCCGGCGGTGCTGATGATCCTGGTGGGCTTCATGCTGGCGATGGGTCGTTACCGCGGCTACCGTCTGACCGAACTGTTCCGCTTCAAAGCCTTCCTCAAGGACTAACGCCATGTTCGGCCTGATCAAGACGTGGAAGGCCCTTGAAGCCAAGGGCATCATGGGCATCAACCGACGCAATGCGGACTACGTGCTGAAGTACAACAAACGGCACCTCTACCCCATAGTCGACGACAAGATCATCACCAAGGAGCGGGCGATCGAGGCCGGCATCGACGTGCCCGAGCTGTACGGCATCATCGACACCGAGAAAGGCATCGACAAGCTCGACGAGATCATCGCCGGGCGCACCGACTTCGTCATCAAGCCGGCGCAAGGCGCCGGTGGCGACGGCATCCTGGTGATCGCCGACCGCTTCGAGGAGCGCTTCAAGACGGTGTCCGGCAAGATCGTCAGCCATGAGGAGCTGGAACAGCAGATCTCCAACATCCTTTCCGGCCTCTACTCGCTGGGCGGCCACCGCGACCGCGCGCTGATCGAGTACCGGGTGACCCCGGACACCATCTTCAAGAGCATCAGCTACGAAGGCGTGCCGGACATTCGCATCATCGTGCTCATGGGTTATCCGGTGATGGCCATGCTGCGCCTGCCGACCCGTCAGTCCAACGGCAAGGCCAACCTGCACCAGGGCGCTATCGGCGTCGGCGTCGACCTGGCCACCGGCGTGACCCTGCGCGGCACCTGGCTGAACAACAAGATCAGCAAGCACCCGGACACCACCAACGCGGTGGACGGCGTGCAACTGCCGAACTGGGACGGCTTCATGAAGCTGGCCGCCGGCTGCTACGAGCTGTGCGGCCTGGGCTACATCGGCGTGGACATGGTGCTGGACCAGGACAAGGGCCCGCTGATCCTCGAGCTCAACGCCCGCCCCGGCCTGAACATCCAGATCGCCAACGACTGCGGCCTGACCCACCGCGCCCACGCCGTCGAGGCGCGCCTGGAAGAGCTGAAGAAGAAAGGCATCCAGGAAAGCCCGGAGGAACGCGTGCGCTTCTCCCAGCAGCTGTTCGGCCACGTCCAGCAGAACGCCTGACGGCGCCGAGACGATGAAAGGGCCCGGTCAAATGACCGGGCCCTTTCATTTGTAGGTTGGCGCCAGGCGCAGCGAAGCCCAACCTACCGCACGATCGCCAGTTCGAAGGCCCCCTCGTCGGCATGGGCATGGCGCTGCATGCCCGCCGCATCGGTCGCCAGCGCCTGCAGCGGACGCTTGAACGGCTTGTTGTCGAGGGTCTGCAGGCTGCGATCCTCGTCGGTGGTGAGCAGCAGCACGTAGCGCTCGCCGCGCTCGGCGCGCACCTGCACCGTGCCTTCGATAAAGGCGTAGCGATACCAGGTTTCCGGGTGCAGCTGGTACACCGCGTCGCTGACCAGGCGCGTCGGCCGCTTGGCCTCGTCGAGAAACAGCAACGAGGGGTAGACCACCTGGCGATTGGCGAAACTGCGCACGCGCAGGCCGTAGGTCTGGCGCGATGCCGGCAGCTTCAGCGCCGCGTAGTAGCTGCGGCCCATGGGGAACTCGAAGCTGGGCGAGAAGCGGTCGAGCTCCTCGTAGCGCGGCTCGTCGGCGGACAGCGCGGTGAAATCGCTGTCGCGCAGCTGGCCGCAGCAGCGTGTCAGCAATTCGCCGTAGAGGCCGTCGCCTCGGCTCTGGCTGCCGGCCAGCAGCGCCTGCATGGCCGCGGTCGGCTGGCCGTCGAGCAGCGGCAGGGCCGGCTGGCCGCGCTCGAACTCGATCTGCCGGCCCTCGCTATAGCGCACCGACGTGCTTTGTTCGCTGCCACGGGCACCTCGCTGGCCGGCGGCGACCGGCGAGTTGTGCATCCGCCCCTGCTCGTCGATCCAGGTGTAATAGGGGCTGTCGTCGCCATCGCGGAGGAAGTCGCGCCCCTCTAGGACCGCCGAATCGATGTAGTCCCCTGCCCGCTCGCCGCTGGCCAGCAAGCGGTCTCGGCGAGCCACGCCGGCGACCTGCTCGCCGGCATAGAAACTGTTCTGCAGCTGGCCGCTGCCGTCGACCCAGGTGAAATAACGGCGCTTGCTCTCGCCGGTGCTCGGTGCACTGCCCGGCCAGGCGCCGCCGTCGCCAAGGCGGGCCTGATCGCTCTGCTGCGCGCGGCGCTGGGCCAGGCGCTGCTGCTCGGCGAAGCGGGTATCGACGAAGGTGTTGTGCACCCGGCCGAGGTCGTCGACCCAGGTCAGGTAGCGGCTGCTGGCAGCGGCATGCATCAGCGGCAGCAGCATCAGGACGAACAGCAGACTGCGCATCGCCTCAGAACCTCGAGGTGTAGGTCATGGAGAAGATATAGGCCTTGACCGTGGTTTCGACATTGAGCCCGGCATAGGGGTTGTAGACCAGGTTGTCCAGGCCCTCGCAGCTAAGGTTGCAGCTGCTGCCGGCGGGGATGTTCTGCTTGGAGACGAAGTAGTTGAAACCGATGTCGATGCTGCTGTCCTTGTCCCAGCGGTAGCCCACGCCCAGGCCGTAGAGATCGCCGTCGCCCACCGGCGCCAGCACGTCGGCCTTGTCCTTGGGGATGGCCGAGGGGCGGTATTCGTAACCGGCGCGCAGGGCCAGGCGGTCGTTGACCTCGTACTGCACGCCCACGCCCCAGCTCCAGGTGTCGCGGTAGCCGCGGTCGAGGATGATGCTGCGATCGGTGGCGTTGCCGCCGCCGAAGGTCTTGGCGATGCGCAGCAGGTCCAGTTCGCGGTCGAACTCGATCTCGAAGTTGTTCCAGTCGCTGTAACCGACCCAGCGCAGGTCGAGGTTGAACTGCCACTTGTCCAGCGGGCGCAGCTTGATCCCGGTGCTGAAGGCATCCGGGTAGGTCAGCTTGAGCGAGGCATTGCCGCTCTCCTCGTCCGCGCCGTAGGGAAACAGCGGGCTGAGCACCTGGCCGAACAGCGAGCCCTGCAGCCCCGACCAGAACCCGGCCCAGTCGTCCGTGTAGTCGATGCGGTACTTGCCCTGCAGGTTCATCCGCGCCTCGCTCTGGTAGGTGGCGCCCCAGGCGAACCAGTCGCTGGGCTCCCAGAGGATGCCCAGGTTGTAGGTCGGCGACAGGCTCTGCTGCAGGTCCAGATCGAGGTTGGCCAGCGAGTCGAAGGGGCCGATCTTGCCGCTACAGACGTTGATGAAGGGCCCGAGGATCTCCTCCAGACCGGGCAGGCACAGCGCCTCGTTGAGGATGCGGGTCAGGCCGGTGAGCATGCCGGGGTTGCGAAAATCCTGGTTGAGCGCCACGGCCTGGTGCGAGAAGCCCACGGACAGCCCCACGGAGAGTTCATCGTTGACCTGATAGGCCAGCGAGGGGGAGAAGTAGGTGATGCGCTGCAGCGATACCTGGCGCCCCTGGAAGCGCCCCGGGTCGCTGTCCGAATCGCGCGAGTAGCCCAGCGCCATCGGCGCGTAGACGTTGGTGGCGAAGGTGAACTTCGAGCCCGGCGGGTTGATCGACAGCCCCGCCAGCGGTGCCACCAGCACCGGCAGCTCGGTCATGCCGCCGACGCCGGGCAGGTACATGGTCGGCGTCAGGGTGCGGCTGCTGGAGTTCTTGAACGGGTCGTCGTCGAAGCCCATGAAGCCGTAGTCTTCCTTGGCCTCGAATTCGGCGCGGATGTCCATCACCCCGCTGAGCAGCTTGACCGTGGTCTGCCGGCCCTTGAGCTTGCTCAGCGCGGCCGGGTTGTAGTGCACGGCGTCGATGCCGGTGGAATCGGCGGTCACCGCGTTGCCCATGGCCATGGCCTTGGGATTGCCGATGGTCAGGTTATTGGCCAGCTGGGCCTGGGCCTGCAGGGCGCAGCCCGCGCTCAGGCCGACCAGCAGCACGGCCTGCAGCGTCGCAAGATGGGTCATATCGGCTTCGCTCGCTGCTTATTCGGCCTTGAGGCCCTTGATGTCCAGGGGCATGGAGACGCCGAGCAGGACATCGGGCGAATCTTCGGTCATGCCGAAGCCGGCGTTGACGTTGACGATATGGTTCGGCGAGGTGCGCAGGCCGAGGGAGAAGTTCATCACCGCGCTGGTCTGCTCGCTGCCTTCGAAGCTGGCGTCGCTGAACTTGAACTTCGGCGCCAGGTTGTGCGCCATCTGGAACGAGGTGGCCAGCGACACGTCGTAGGACAAGGCGTAGGCGAAGCCCATGCTCAGCGACAGGCTCGAGCCCGGGTCGACCTCTTCCAGCAGGCGGCCGGCGCGCACCTGGTCGGCGTCGCGGATCGGCAGGTTGTAGGTGTAGCCCAGCGAGCCGAACAGCACTACCGGGTCGATCACGTAGGACAGGTTGGCGCCGACGCCCAGGCTGTAATAGCCGTTGCCGCTGGACAGGCCGTTGTCCAGGCTGACGTCGTAGGGGCTGTCGCCGGTGGGCAGGCCGAGGGTGGCGAACAGCGTGGTGACCGGCCGCCCGCGCGCCGACGACCAGGGCTGCCAGCGCAGGCTGGCGGAGACGTCGCCGAGGCTGTAGGTGCTGAGGTCGCGCTCGGTGTCGTACTTGGCCAGGAACGGCACGCGCATGCTGAAGGTCAGGTTGTCCCACACCCCGTAGTCGAAGGTGAAGGAGTTGGTGAAGGTGTGCTGCGCCTCGCTCTGGCCGATCACGCTGAACACGTTGCTGCCGGTGCGCACGGTCTGGATCTGGGTATCGCGCAGCAGCGAGTAGTCGAAACCGTAGGTCAGGGTGCGTTCGCCCTTCTTGAGCAGGGTGTAGCTCTTCTCGGCGGCCTGGAACACCTCTTCCAGCGCCTTGGCGCTGTCGGCATCGTCTTCCTTCTTGGTCAGCGCCTCGCGCGCCTCCTCGACCGTCGCCTCTTCGGCGCAGGCCGGCTGCGCCATGGCCAGCGCCAACGCGGCCAGCCCTGCGTACCCCCAAACTCCCATGACGCTATCCCCAGGTCGTTATTGTTATGCCGGGTGAATCACTTGCGGCGAATGTATTGAATGTCGCCCCCCGATCCCAGCTGATCGGCCTGATTGGCGGTGAACTTGGCCATCTGCGGAAACTCGCGGAAGGCCAGCAGACTGATGGTGCGGTCGTCGATGATGCGCAGATCGCGGTCGGTCAGGGCCATGGCATTGGCCGGCTCGTTGCCGCTGGGAAAGATCACGAACAGTACGTTCTGGTCCCAGATCTGCTCGAAGCGCACGCGGGTGAAGCTGATATTGCCCAGCGCCGGATCGGCGACGAAGACGTGCTCGTTGTAGACGTCGCGCACCACCACGAAATGCTTGAAGCCGGCATACTCGATCGGCACGATGGCCGGGTGCTCGAGCTGCTCGAGGTCGGCGAAGTCGGCGCGAAAGCCGCCGCTCTTGTAGCCCAGCGCGGTGACGAAGCGCTTCATGTCGAGCAGCGAAAAGCCGCGACGCTCGACGATCTTCTCCGCCTCGCCGAAATGCAGCAGCCCTTCCATCACCTGACGCTCTTCCAGATTGCGCCCCAGGTAGTAGTCGAGCAGGGTGGTCAGCGCCGCGGAACCGCAGCTGTAGTCGTAGGCCTGGCGGATCACGTTGCGAAACTGCAGCTGGCTCATCGGCTCCAGCACCACCGACTCGCGCAACGGGCCATTGGGCACCAGCGGCTGGCTGATATTCACGACTCCGGCAGGTTGCGGCTTGGTGTCGACCGCCTCGGTAAAACCGTACAAACCGATCAGGCTGCCCACGAGAATCTCGATCATTGGTCAATCCGCGACTGCGTACAACGAAGCAGGAAGCCCCGCCGCGCCTGGCGACAGGGCTCCTGTGGATCGGGTCAAACGAGGATCAATGACCCCAGACCTTGACGGTGGAGCCGGCCATGTCCAGGCCGTTGATGGCCAGACCGCCGATGCTGTTGGCACCGATCTTCACCGCGGCCACCGACACACCGCCGTTGATGCCCGGCAGGCCGATTTCCAGCTTGCTGTCGACCACGTCGATGGTCAGCGGGTTGCTTTCGTCGATGTTGAAGCCGGACAGGGTGACGGTTTCCAGGGTCAGGCTGTTGCTGCCGTCGGTGACGCCGGCTTCGGTGTCGGTGTAGACGATGGAGCCGATGGTGGCGTCGAAGTTACCGGCGATGCTGATCCCGGCCTGACCGGTCACACCGGCCAGATCGGCGTCGTCCAGCGCCTTCAGGTCGGCCTGAGCCATGAACGGAACGGCCATGATGGCGGCGGCAAGAGCGATTTTTTTCAGGGTCATCATTGTTGTTATCTCCACAGTTCTAATGGGGGTTCCCCGGGGCTCTGCCAGCGACTCCCTGTCGCAAGCAGCTGGATCGGCTCATACCGATCACCAGGCCTGCCGCTGCTTCCCTAAGCGCGCCAGGCTTGGATTCGCGAAGCAGCGTGCTTCTCGACCTGGCTACAAGCTACTAACCCCCTCCCCGACTGCCAGCCCATCCAAGGGATGGAGCACGGCCGCTCACTTTCCTCACCGGACAGCTCAGGCCTCGCTGAGCAGGCCCAGGCTCTTGCCCTTGAGTACCGCCTGGGTGCGGCTGCGCACCCCCAGCTTGGAAAACAGGTTGTGCAGGTGCCACTTGATGGTGGCCTCCGACAGGTGCACCGCCTGGGCGATATCGCGGTTCGACAGGCCCGCCGCCACCAGCCGCAGGATCTCCCGCTCGCGATGACTAACATCCTGATTTTCCTCGAAACTTTCCGGATCTATGGCCATTCGCCGACATTGCTCGCGGAGCAGTTCGGCGAGCCCCTGCCAGGCCGCGGCGCGCTTGGGTTCGGCGCTGCTCCAGGCGTCCCAGAGCGGCAGCAGCCACAGCGCATCGTCCTGGAACAGGCGGCGGTAGCCGCACTGCCAGGCCTCCTCCAGCGTCGCGCGGAACAAGGCGAAGGCTTTTTCGCTGTTACCTTTGCGCCAGTACGCCACAGAAAGTAACAGGGCCAGACGCAGCCGGCGGTCGCGCTGGTGCTCGGCGCCCTGCTTGGCCAGGCAGGCTTCCAGACTGGCCTGGGCTTTTTCCACCCGGCGCTCGGCCAGGGCCAGACGCGCCTGGCTCAGGGCCAGGGCGGTATGGGCATCGCCATAGCGTTCGATGGGCAGCGCCGCCAGGTGCCGCTCCAGCTGCAGGTAGATGCGCTGCGCCTCGTTGGGCCGGCGCAGCCACAGCAGGAACTGCACCTTGCAGCCCATGCCCAAGGCGAATACCCGCTCGTAGCCCGGGCCCTGCAGGCCGGCCAGCCACTCGTCGAGCTCGGCCAGCCCCTGCTCGGCCTCGCCGGCGAAGAACCGCGCGCGCGCCATCACCAGCTTGCCGCGGCTGATCAGCTCCACCGGCGTGGCCACGTCGCGCCAGGTGGTGGCCAGCGGCAGCTCGGCGAGAATGGCGCCATGCCGATCCTGTTCGTAGAGCAGGTCGGCGTAGGCCAGACCCAGCGGCCCGCCGACCCGACTGCGCCGGCCGAACACCTGCTCGACCCGCGCCCGCGCGGTTTCCGCCAGGGCGCGACCGCGCTCCAGCTCGCCGTATTCCTTGCAGATCAGCGCCTCGATCAGGCTGGCCATCACGTGCAGGTATTCGCTCTCGCACTGGCGCAGGTTCTCCCGCGCCACGGCGATGGCCTTGGCCGCTTCGCCGAATTCGCCGAGCAGGGCGAACGCCGCGGCCTGCACGCAGGCCAGGCTGGCGCGGAACACCGGCTGGTTCTGCGGCACCAGGGCCAGCCAGTGCCCGGCCACCTTGAGGCAGGCTTCCAGCTTGTCCTGGTACAGCAGCACCAGCGCCTTGAGCACCTGCGCCGCCGCCAGCAGCTCGATAAGGCCGAAGTGCATGCCCTTGCCGCGCCCCTGGGTCAGGCGCGTGCTGACCTCTTCGATCAGTGCCTCGGATTCGGCGAACTTCTGCTCGAAGGCCAGCTGCCAGGCATAGAAGATCTGGAACACCGGCTGCTCGCCGATCACCACCGGCGGCACGTCCTTGAGGATGGCGAGGATGCCGTACACCCGGTTGCCGGCGATCAGCCGCGCGCCCTGGCGCTCCAGCAGTTCGGCGGCGAATGCGTAGTCGCGGGCGCGCAGGGCGTACTTGATCGACTTGTCGGCCAGGTCGCGGCCCTCGCACCAGCGTGCCGCGGCGTGCAGCAGGTGGGCCGGATCGCCGCGCTTGGCCAGGCGGCCCTGGAGGAATTCGGCGAACAGGTGGTGATAGCGGAACCACTCGCCCTGCTCGTCCAGCGGGATCACGAACAGTTGCTCGCCCTGCAGCCGACGCAACATGTCGCGGCCGTCGCGGCGGCCGGTCAGGGCGTTGCACAGCTCGGCGTTGAATTCGTCGAGCACCGAGGTCTGATCGAGAAACAGCTGCAGCGCCTCGGGCAGGCTGGCCACCACGTCCTCGGCCAGGTAGTCGGCGATATCGCGTTCGGCGCCGGACAGCCCGGCGAGAAAGGCGGCGCGATCCTGCTGGCGCGGCAAGGCCAGCGCGGCCAGGTGCAGGGCGGTGATCCAGCCCTCGGTACGCGCATAGAGCTGGTTGAGCTCGCCCTCCTCCAGCGCCAGCTGCTTGATTTCGCGGAAGTAGGCGGCGGTCTCGGCGCGGCTCAGGCGCAGGTCCTCGGCCTTGAGCCAGAAGGCCCAGGCGCCGAGCGACGGCGGCTCGTCGAGAAAACGCGGCTGGTAGCGCGTGCTGACCACCAGGTGCACGTGCCTGGGCAGGCGCTCGACCAGGTAGCGCGCCCCCTGGCCGAGGGACGGATGGCGGATGCGGTGGAAGTCGTCGAGCATCAGGTAGAGCGCGTGCGGCAGGCCCTTGAGGTCGTCGATGAAGGCGTCGATCACCGCCTCCAGCGGCCAGCTGATGTCGCCCTGCAGCAGCGCCGAGGCGCTGCTGCCGAACCCCGGGCAGGCCAGTTCGATGGAGGCGATCAGGTACTGCAGAAAACGCGGCGGCTCGCTGTCGGCCTCGTCGCACGACAGCCAGGCGACGCGCGCGCCCTGCGCCTGCAAACGCCGTCGCAACTGGCTGAGCACCGTGCTCTTGCCGAAGCCGGCCGGCGCGCTGAGGAGCAACAGGCGTTGTTCGCGCGCCGCCAGCAGACGCTCGAGCAGCGCCGAGCGCTCCAGCAGCGGTGCGCCTTCGCCGTGGGCGGGATAGAGCTTGGTGCGCAGCAGGGGAAACGCCTGCAGGCGGGGCTGGTTTTGACTGGTCATGATTCGAGTAGGCTCAGCTCACGGGCGCGACGGATGGCTTGGGTGCGATTACGCACCTTGAGCTTTTCGTAGATGTTGTGCAGGTGCCATTTGACGGTCCCCAGGGCCAGCGACAGCTGCTGGCCGATCTCGTCGTTGGACAGGCCCTTGGCGGCCAGGCAGACCACTTCGCGCTCGCGCTCGGTCAGCCCCTCCTCCAGCACGTCCAGGGCCTGGCGCGACTCCTGCCCCGGCCAAATCGCCAGCAGGCTGCGGATGAACCCCTGCAGCGCCGGCTGGCGCTCGGCGGCTTCCAGCTGCTGCAACAGCAGGCGAATGGCCTCGCCTTCCTCGACGAACAGGCTGCGCGCCTCTTCCCGCTCGGCACCGATCAGGCATTGCACCAGCAGGCTCTGCGCCCGTTCCTGATAGCCCAGGCGCTGGTAACTGAGCGCCGCCAGCAGGTCCAGGCGCAGCCGCTGCAGGCCGTGCCAGCCGCTCTGCAGCTGGCTGCGCAGCTGGGTGATCTCGTGCAGCGCCTCGCTGTAATGGCCGCGCGCCTGTTGCAGGCGAATGCGGGTCAGGCCCAGCACCCAGAGCACCGGGTTGAAGCTGCGCTGCTTGTAGTGCGCCGCCAGCTTGTGCCAGTCCACCGCCTTCAAGCGCTGCTCGGCGCGCTTGCTGCGGTCGGCCGCCGGCTCCTGCAGGATCAGGGCGATCTCCTCGCCCACCGCCTGCACGTAGAAGCGCCAGGAATGGTTGCGCGCCGCCAGGTTCTGCATCAGCACCAGGGTCGCGGCCGCCTCCTTGGGTGCGTCCTGCATGCGCTGCACCCGCGCCAGGCAGAGCATGGCCTGGGCGTAGAGATCGATGGGGTTGATCACGTCGACCGTGGCCAGAGCCCAGCGCAGACGCTCCTGCAGCCCGGCAAGCCGCCCCTGGCGGTAGGCGATCAGCGCCTCGGTGATGGTCGGTAGGGCCAGAGCGCGGGACTTCTCGCCGAACCAGGGCATCACCCGCGCACGCAGCTGCTCGAACAGCAGCTGCGCCTGCTTGATCCGCCCCTGCTCCAGGCACAGCAGGATTTCCACGTTGGCCAGCTGCATGTCCAGGTAGCGGCCTTCGAGAAAATGGTTGCGCTGCTGCGCCAGGGCCAGCAGACGGCGCGCCGGCTCGGCCTGACCGAGCATGACCTGGGCCAGAGCGCCGACCGTGAGGATCGCCACCTCGAGAAAGGCGGTGTGCTGGCCGAGCTGCGCCTCGATGCGCCGCGCCAGGCTCACGCAGGTGTCCAGGTCGTCCTTCTGCAGGGCGATCACCGCCTTGATCGCCAGGGTGGCCAGCAGCTTGTCGCTGAGCGGCCCGCTGCTGCGCGACTCGCCCCAGCGCTCGAGCAGCTCGTCGAGCATGCGGTTGGCTTCGCTCAGGCCGAGTTCGGCGGCGCGGGTCCAGACGTCGGCGAGCACCAGCACGGGAAAACGCCCGGCGATCTCGTCCGGCACGTGCTGGCGCCACTTGTAGATCAGGTTGAGCTGGCCGCGATTGATCAGCTCCAGGCCGCAGCCGTCAAGCAGCGCGGCGAGCATCTCGGCGTCCTCGGCCAGGCAGGCGTGCTCGATGGCCAGGTTCTGCATGTGGTGATTGGTGAACCACAGGCTGGCATTGAAATGCAGCTGCTTGAGGCGTTCGGGGTCGCGTTCCTTGAGACGGTTGCGGAGGAATTCGGCGAACAGGTTGTGGAAGCGGTACCACTGTCGCTCGCGATCCAGCGGCAGGAGAAACAGCTGCATGGCTTCCAGCTCCTCCAGCAGGCGCTGGCCGTCCTGTCGGCCGGTCAGCGCGTTGGCCAGATCGCCGCTGAGCTGCTGCGCCACGCCGAGGGCCAGCAACTGCTCCTGGCGCTCGAGCGGCAGTTGCTCGAACACCGAGCGCAGCAGGTAGTCGCCCACCGCGTGCTGCTCCGCGCCCAGCTCGGCCATGCGCGCGCCGGGCTGGGGCTGATGACGCAGCCACAGGCTGGCCAGGTGCACGCCGACCATCCAGCCCTCGGTGTGGCTGTACAGCGCGCGGAACGCCTCGGCATCGAGCTGCAGGCCGCTGCGTTCGAGGTAGCTGCGCGCCTCCTGCGGGTTGAGGCGCAGCTCCTCGCTGCCGATTTCCAGCAGCAGCCCCTTGGCGCGCAGCGTGGCCAGGTTCAGCTGCGGTTGCGAGCGGCTGCCGATGGCCAGGGTGAAGTTCGGCGGCGCCAGCTTGACCAGGCGATTGAGCGAGCCGAGCAGCTCGCCGTCCTGGATCAGGTGCAGATCGTCGAGCACCAGCAGCAGCGGCTCCTGGCGCTGCGCCAGATCGACCAGCAGGCTTTCCATGACGGCCTCGACCGGCACGCGCATGGTGTTGCGCAGGTAGCCCAGGGCGTCGTCGCCCAACCCGGGCAGCGCGCGGCCGAGGGCCTCGAGCAGTTGCTGGAAGAAGCGCACCGGCTCGTCGTCGCCAGGGCCGAGGGACAACCAGGCGATGCCGGCACCGGCGCTGCGGCGCTCGGCGGCGAACATCGCCAGGGCGGTGGTCTTGCCGAAGCCGGCGGGAGCGGAAAAGAGCACGAGGCGGGCATGCGGATGGGCTGAAAGCGCGGCTTCAACCTGGGGCCTTGCCAGATGGTCGGTGGAGGCCTGGGGCGGCGAGAGTTTCGAGCGCAGCAGGCTTCCAGCGGCTGGATCTATAACTTCATCCATGGCCTGGATCCCTTCGTTAATTATTGTTCTGGTACGGCGGTTCAACGTTCCGGCACGGCCTCATACTAATCAGCCGGCGGCTCCCGAGTAAACCCGGGCGCAAGCTCTAGGATGAATGTTAGCGGCAGACTACAATCGCCCCTTCAGCCCTCTCGACTGCCACGCATGCCTAGCTGCTCCCTGCACTCTCTGCCCTACCGGGCCGATCCCGCCGAGTATTTCCAGCGTATCCGTCAGGCTCCCGGCGCCGTGTTGCTGGATGCCGGCCGGCCGGGCGCCGAGCGTGGACGCTATGACCTTATGAGCGCCTGGCCATTGGCAGAGCTGGCGCCGGCTGCCGACGAATCGGCCAACGACTTCCTCGCCCGCCTGCGTGCCGCGTTGCAGAGCCTCGGCCCGGCCGAGGTGCCGGCCGGCAGCGCGCTGCCGTTCGTCGGCGGACTGATCGGCTACCTCGCCTACGACTTCGGCCGGCGCCTGGAGCGCCTGCCCGCGCACAGCCGCGACGACCTGGCCTTGGGCGATGCATGCTTCGGCCTGTACGGCTGGGCGCTGATCAGCGACCACCTGCTCGGCACCAGCCAGCTGCTGTTCCACCCGGCCCTGGCGCCGGCCGAACGCACGCGCCTGTGCCAGCTGTTCGCCACGCCGGCAGCCGACGCGGATGCGCACTTTCGCCTGCTGCAGCCGTTTCGCGCCGATCTCGACCAGGCCGCCTACCGCCGCGCCATCGAGCGCATCCAGGGCTATATCCTGGCCGGCGACTGCTACCAGGTGAACTTCGCCCAGCGCTTCCAGGCACCATGCGAAGGCGATCCCTGGGCCGCCTACCAGGCCCTGCGCCGGGCCTGCCCGACGCCCTTCGCCGGCTTCCAGCGCCTGGCCGACGGCAGCGCCATCCTCAGCCTGTCGCCGGAGCGCTTTCTCAAGGTCAGCGCCGGCCAGGTAGAAACTCGACCGATCAAGGGCACCCGCCCGCGCGGAGCGGATGCAGCGGACGACCAGGCGCAGGCGCAGGCGCTGCTGGCCAGCGGCAAGGACCGCGCGGAGAACCTGATGATCGTCGACCTGCTGCGCAACGATCTGGGGCGCAGCTGCCGCATCGGCTCGGTGCGGGTGCCGGAGCTGTTCGCCTTGGAGAGCTACCCCAACGTGCACCACCTGGTCAGCGCGGTGACCGGCGAGCTGGCGCCGGGTAAGGACGCCCTGGACCTGCTCGCCGGCAGCTTTCCCGGCGGCTCCATCACCGGCGCGCCGAAGATCCGCGCGATGCAGATCATCGACGAGCTGGAGCCGACCCGCCGCGGCCTGTACTGCGGCTCGCTGCTCTACCTGGACGTGCGCGGCGAGCTGGACAGCTCCATCGCCATCCGCAGCCTGCTGGTCAAGGACGGCCAGGTCAGTTGCTGGGGCGGCGGCGGCATAGTCGCCGACTCGGACTGGCAGGCCGAGTACCAGGAGTCCATCACCAAGGTGAAGGTGCTGCTGCAGACCCTGGAAAGCCTATGAGGCAGAAAGCACAAGGCCCGCAGCAGCGGGCCTTGTAGCATTGCGGCGAGCCTTACAGGCTCAGCTGGCGATTGGACGCCTTGAGGAACTCGCGCTTGAGGTCTGCATAGCTGTGCACGGCCGGAAACTGTGGGAACTCGCGGATCACGTTGTCCGGAGCATGGAACAGGATGCCGGCGTGGGCCTCGCTGAGCATGGTGGTGTCGTTGTACGAATCGCCGGCGGCGATCACCCGGTAGTACAGGCTCTTCAGCGCGATCACCGACTGGCGCTTGGGGTCCTTCTGACGCAGCTGGTAACTCACCACCCGATCGGTGTCGTCGGTAATCAGCTTGTGGCACAGCAGCGTGGGGAAGCCCAGCTGACGCATCAGCGGCTGGGAGAATTCGTAGAAGGTGTCGGAGAGGATCACCACCTGGAAGCGCTCGCGCAGCCAGTCGACGAACTCCACCGCGCCGTCCAGCGGCTTGAGGGTGGCGATCACTTCCTGGATGTCGCGCAGCTTCAGGCCGTGCTCGTCGAGGATGCGCAGGCGCTGCTGCATCAGCACGTCGTAGTCGGGAATGTCCCGGGTGGTCGCCTTGAGCGACTCGATGCCGGTTTTTTCCGCGAAGGCGATCCAGATCTCCGGGACCAGCACGCCTTCCAGGTCGAGACACGCGATTTCCACAGGCCACTCCTCGATTGAGCTTGAAAGAAGGCGGCACTCTAACGGCTCGCCAGAAGCCGCGCAACGCAGCCCTTATAGCCAAGTAATGCAGTAACAAGGGGTATTGGTTATTTAGACGCATAACCGGCTTTTGCTACCATCGCCGCCAGAGCGCCCAGCGCCACCCCGATCAATAAGGAAGCCCGCCTGATGAGCCACCCCTTCGACGTCGCCGAACTGGCCGCGACCTACGCCAGCAAATCCCCCCAGGACATCCTCAAGCTCGCCTTCGAGCACTTTGGCGACGAGCTCTGGCTGTCCTTCAGCGGCGCCGAGGACGTGGTGCTGGTGGACATGGCCTGGAAGCTGAACAAGAACGTCAAGGTGTTCAGCCTCGACACCGGTCGCCTGCACCCGGAAACCTACCGCTTCATCGAGCAGGTGCGCGAACACTACGGCATCGCCATCGAGGTGCTCAGCCCCGACGCCGCCGCGCTCGAAGCGCTGGTCAAGGCCAAGGGCCTGTTCAGCTTCTACAAGGACGGTCACGAGGAATGCTGCGGCGTGCGCAAGATCGCCCCGCTCAAGCGCAAGCTGGCCACGGTCAAGGCCTGGGCCACCGGCCAGCGCCGCGACCAGAGCCCCGGCACGCGCAGCCAGGTCGCCGTGCTGGAACTGGACCAGGCCTTCTCCACCGCACAGCACAGCCTATACAAGTTCAACCCGCTGGCGCAGATGAGCAGCGAAGAGGTCTGGGCCTATATCCGCATGCTGGAGATCCCCTACAACCCGCTGCACGAGCGCGGTTTCATCAGCATCGGCTGCGAGCCCTGCACCCGCCCGGTACTGCCCAACCAGCACGAGCGCGAGGGCCGCTGGTGGTGGGAGGAAGCCACGCAGAAGGAATGCGGCCTGCACGCCGGCAACCTGATCGCCAAACACTGAGCAGAAAAAAGCCCGCGCGACGCGGGCTTTTTCATGGGCGACGCCGGCCTTCAGTAAGTCGGCAACTCGACGCCGTGGAACAGCTCTTCGAGCTCCGACTTGTTGTGGCACTGCACCGCCTTGGCCAGCACCTCGCGGGTCAGGTGCGGGGCGAACTTCTCGATGAAATCGCACATGAAACCGCGCAGGAAGGTGCCGCGACGGAAGCCGATCTTGGTCACGCTGGCCTCGAACAGGTCGCTGGCATCGAGCACCACCAGGTCTGGGTCGAGCTTGGCGTCCACCGCCATCCGGGCCACGATGCCGACGCCCAGGCCCAGGCGCACATAGGTCTTGATCACGTCGGCGTCGGCGGCGGTGAACACCACCTTGGGCGTCAGGCCGCGATGGCTGAAGGCTTCGTCCAGCTTGGAACGGCCGGTGAAGCCGAACACGTAGGTGACGATGGAATGCTCGGCCAGCGCCTCCAGGGTGAGCTTGGGCAGCTTGGTCAGCGGATGCCCCTGCGGCACCACCACGCAGCGGTTCCAGCGGTAGCAGGGCATCATGATCAGGTCGTTGAACAGCTCCAGGCCTTCGGTGGCGATGGCGAAATCCACCGTGCCATCGGCGGCCATTTCGGCGATCTGCATCGGCGTGCCCTGGTGCATGTGCAGGGCGACGTCCGGGTACTGCTTGATGAAGGCGCTGATCACCGGCGGCAAGGCGTAGCGCGCCTGGGTGTGGGTGGTGGCGATGGACAGGGTGCCCTTCTTCTCGTTGGAGAACTCCTGGGCGATCTGCTTGATGCTCTCGACCTTGCGCAGGATCTCGCCGGCGGTGGTGATGATGCGTTCGCCGGCCGGGGTGACGCGCGTCAGGTGCTTGCCGCTGCGTGCGAAAACCTCCACGCCCAGCTCGTCCTCGAGCAGGCGGATCTGCTTGCTGATCCCCGGCTGCGAGGTGTACAGGCTCTGTGCGGTCGCCGATACGTTGAGGTCGTGGTGCGCGACTTCCCAGATGTAGCGCAGTTGCTGAAGCTTCATATGTTTCCCTCAAAGCTGGTAGGCCGGCCCGTGGCCGCCGAGGCCTTATATAACCATATTATTGGTTTAAACCAACAATCTAGACCATTTATTCGGATTCGCCTCCTAGAGTTCGCCATGTCCGCGATGTTGCAGCATCGGCACCAGGTACACCGGCGCCTCCGACAGCTGCACCACCCGCGCCGCCGTGCGCCCCAGCGGCACGGCTAGATCGGCGCCGTGGCTGTGACTGCCTACGACCAGCAGATCCACCCCGAGTTTCTGCGCCTCCGCGAGAATCACCGCCGGCGGGTCGCCCTGCAGCACGCGCACTGCGCGGATCAGCTGCAGGTCCTGCTGGCCCTCGCCCAGCTCGTCGCGAAACCCCTCCAGCACACGCTGCTCGATGCTCGCCATCACCGTGCTCAGGCCGTTGCGGCGCAACTCGCCGAGGGTGTCTTCGTCCAGGTAGGTTTGCAGCACGGATTCGGCGAACAGGCCCATGGGCTCCACCGCGTGCACCACGTAGAGATCGGCGTTGAAACTGCGGGTCAACGCCAGGGCATGCTGCAACACATAGGAGGCATAGAGGCCGAGATCGGTGGCGTAGAGTATCGAGCGGATCACGCGGCCTCCTTGACTGCTGGCCCAGGCCCTTGATTGAGCTTAGCAGCGCATCAGGCAAAGCAAGATCGGAGGCGCTATTTAGGACGAATGGCTATATAGCGACGAGCCGCTCAGGGTTGCAGCTCGTTGCTCACCCCGTGCGGCACATGCCCGGTCGCCACCACCTGACGGGCCTTCTCGCAATGGCCGGTCTGGTCGTCGAAGAACACGTCGGCGGCGAAGGCTTCGAGCACCGCCGACTTGTCCAGGCCGCCGAGGAAGAAGGATTCGTCGAGGCGGATGTTCCACTCGCGCAGGGTGCGGATCACCCGTTCGTGGGCCGGCGCCGAGCGCGCGGTGACCAGCGCGGTGCGGATCGGACAATCCGCCTCGGGGAACTCCTGCTGCAGGCTGTGCAGCGCCGCCAGAAACGGCTTGAACGGCCCGCCCGGCAGCGCCTGCCGCGCCGCCTCGCGCTCGTGGCTCTGGAAGGCGTGCAAACCGCCACTCTGGTAAACCCGTTCGGAGTCATCGGAAAACAGCACCGCATCACCGTCGAAGGCGATGCGCAGCTCGTTGTTGTTCGCCCGCCGGGTACCGCCGGAAAGCAGGGTTGCCGCGCCAAAGCCGGCTTTCAATGCATTGCGCACGTCATCGGCATGGGTCGACAGGAACAGGTGGCAGCCGAAGGCCGCCAGGTAGGGATCGGGACTGCGGCCGCCGACGAAAGCCGCGCGGGAGATGCCCAGGCCGTAATGCTGGATCGAGTTGAAGGCGCGCAGGCCGGTGTCGGCGCTGTTGCGCGAGACCAGAATCACCTCGACGCGCTGCTCGCTGAGGCGCTGGTTGAGCCCCAGCAGCTTTTCCACCAGGGGAAAGGCATCGCCCGGCATCAACACCTCGTCTTCGTGTTCGATCTGGTAGCGGCGGTAGGCTTCCACCCCGTCGCTCTCGTAGATCTGGTGGCTCTCGCTCAAGTCGAACAAGGCCCGCGAGGAAATCGCCAGCACCAGCTTGTCGCCCAATCCCTTGCCCATGGCCTAGGCCTCCCGACGCGCCTGAATGAAGCTGAGCGCCTGATACAGCGCGCGGACCCTGGGCATGTCGCAACCGACCGCCGCCGCGGCCGCCAGCGGCGCCTCGTAGATGGCATGCAGTTCGGCCGGCCGCCCCTGGGCGAAGTCGTGGTACATGCTCGGCAGATAATCGGGCATCCGTTCGGTGGCCGCCAGCAGCTTGTCGGCGTAGTTGTCCGGCATGCCGTGGCCGAGTGCCTGAGCGGCCTGCACCACTTCCAGCATCAGGTCGCGAATCAGCGCGCGGCTGTCGGGGTTGCCCATCAGCTGGCGGGTGTCGGCATCGAGCAGCACCGACAGGCCGTTGTAGGGCACGTTCCACACCAGCTTCTGCCAGCGTGTCTGGGCCAGGTTGGGCATGGCCGCGGAATCCAGCCCGGCGCCGCGGAACATGCCCGCCCCCTCCTCGGCCAGCGCCAGGCGCGCCTCGCCCTGCGCCGCCGGCCCGGAGTGATAGGCCAGGTTGATCGCGCCCAGCGCCTGGTGCTCGATCGCCCCGGGACCGCTGCGGTGCACGCAGATGTAGCAGAGCCCGCCGAGCAAATGCAGGTCGTCTGCCAGCAGCGGACGCAGCTCGTCCTCCACCGCCAGGCCGTTCTGCAGCAGCACCACCTTGGCGCCGGGCGCCGCCGCCTGGGCGATCAGCGGCGCCAGCTCGGCGTTGGCGGTGGTCTTGGCACCGACCAGTAGCCAGTCGCAGGGCGGCATGTCGCCGGCATTGCGATAGGCCTGCACCGGCGCCAGCTGCAGGGCGCCATGCAGCGCGCTGTTGAGCTGCAGGCCGCGCTCGGCCACCGCGGCATATTCGCTGCGCAGGAGGAAATGCACGTCGTAGCCGGCGCGCGCCAGCAGCAGGCCATAAAAGCCGCCGATGGCACCGGTGCCGATGATGCCGATGCGCGGCGCGGGGGATTGAGACATCAGGGAAGCTCCTCAGCCGGGCGACGCAGCGCTTCGCCCATGGCGGCAACAAGATCGGTGGGGGTCAGGCGCGCCTGCAGCGCGCCAAAGAACTGACCGTCGCGGATCAGAAACAGCGCCGGCAGGTGAAACACCTCGTAGCGCGTCACCAGACCGGCGTTGTGCCCGGCGTCGACCCAGCACAGGCGCGCCACCGGCAAGGGCATGGCCGGCAGCACCCGACGCGCCCAGCGGCAACTGGCACAGCCCGTGCTTGTGAACAGGAGTAGCGAGGTGCCGGGCAGATCGAGCAGGCGGCGGTCCGCATCCAGATCGGTCAGTTCCAATTGCGTCGCTATACTGAAATCACTGATATCAGTTTGCCTGCATTCGAGGTCGGTGCTCATGCGTAAGTTTCTGCGTCATCCAAGCGACATGCCGGTGGAACTGGTATTGCGCAGACAGGCCTGCATTCCGCGGCAACGGCTGAACAATATCAGCCTCGGCGGGGTGGCGTGCAACTCGACGCGCGGCTTTCGCCGCGGCACCTCGGTGGAACTGCGCATTCCCCTGTTCGGCGAACAGGCGCGCTACCCCGGTGTGGTCGCCTGGTGTCGCCGCCAGGCTGAAGACTATCTGGTGGGCATCGCCTTCCTCGACGAGGACACCCTGTTCCGTGCGCGCATGGTCGAGCAGGTGTGCCAAATCCAGCATTACCGCCAGCAACTGGAGCAGGAGACGGGCCAGCCCATGGCCATCGAACACTGCGCCCGCGAATGGATCGCCAAGCACGCCGCGCAATTTCCCTATCTGGCCTGATGCGCCCCCTCTATAGGCCTCATTGAACCTACCGCCCATTGTCGCGAAGCCCCTTACGCGCTAAGGTTCGGCCTCCCCCTGCGCCAACTAGCTGTGCACCGCCACAGGGGATCGCTGGCGGCCGGCACCCGTGACCTGACGACCTGACCCGATGAATAGCACGATGGCTGATTTACCGATCGACGACCTCAACGTCGCCTCCAACGAAACCCTGATCACCCCCGATCAGCTGAAACGCGAGATTCCCCTGACCGATGCCGCGCTGAAGACCGTGGCCCACGGTCGCCAGGTGGTGCGCGACATCCTCGACGGCAAGGATCATCGCCTCTTCGTGGTGGTCGGCCCCTGCTCGATTCACGACATCAAGGCCGCCCACGAATACGCCGAGCGCCTCAAGGTGCTGGCCGCCGAGCTGTCCGACAGCCTGTTCCTGGTCATGCGCGTGTACTTCGAGAAGCCGCGCACCACGGTCGGCTGGAAAGGCCTGATCAACGATCCCTACCTGGACGACTCGTTCAAGATTCAGGATGGCCTGCACATCGGTCGCCAGCTGCTGCGCGACCTGGCCGAGATGGGCCTGCCCACCGCCACCGAGGCGCTCGACCCGATTTCCCCGCAGTACCTGCAGGACCTGATCAGCTGGTCGGCCATCGGCGCGCGCACCACCGAATCCCAGACCCACCGCGAAATGGCCTCGGGCCTGTCGTCCGCGGTCGGCTTCAAGAACGGCACCGACGGCGGCCTGACCGTGGCGATCAACGCCCTGCAGTCGGTGTCCAGCCCGCACCGCTTCCTCGGCATCAACCAGGAAGGCGGCGTCTCCATCGTCACCACCAAGGGCAACGCCTACGGCCATGTGGTGCTGCGCGGCGGCAACGGCAAGCCCAACTACGACTCGGTCAGCGTTGCCATTTGTGAGCAGGAACTGACCAAAGCCGGCATCCGCCCGAACATCATGGTCGACTGCAGCCACGCCAATTCCAACAAGGACCCGGCGCTGCAACCGCTGGTGATGGAAAACGTCGCCAATCAGATTCTCGAAGGCAACAACTCCATCGTCGGCCTGATGGTCGAGAGCCACCTGGGCTGGGGCAACCAGTCGATTCCCAAGGATCTCTGCGACCTCAAGTACGGCGTGTCCATCACCGATGCCTGCATCGACTGGGACACCACCGAGAAGAGCCTGCGCAGCATGCACGCCAAGCTCAAGGACGTGCTGCCCAAGCGTCAACGCGGCTGATTCGGCAGCAGCGCAAAGGAAAACGCCGGGCGATGCCCGGCGTTTTCGTATCCGCGTTCGGCCTCAGCCGGCCTGGTGGCGCGACCGACGTTCCATATAACGCTCGACGTAGGAACAGGACGGAATCACCGTGTAGCCCTTGCCCTCGGCGTAGCGCAGGGCGTGCTCGGTGAGCGCCGCGGCGATGCCGCGACCGCGCAGGGCGTTGGGGACGAAGGTGCGATAGATGTCCAGGGTCTGCTTACCGAGGTCCATATAGGCCAAGTAGGCACGATCACCGTCAACGGACGTCACGAACTGGTGACCCGCCTGATCGTGGTGAATGGACAACCCCTCGCTCATCTTCACTCCTCTAGCCGCGAGCCTGTCGCGGCACATCCGTATTTCATACCTACGCTTTACCGAAAGCGCAAATCCCCGCGCCTCGTCTCGTCGGCGCGAGCCGACAGCTTATCAGGCCAAAGACCGCCCAGTCATGCGCAATCACAGGCTCAAGACCGCGATGCACAGCAGCACGGCCAGCACCGGGATCAGTACGGTGATGACGAAGATATCCTTGTAGGCCTGTTTGTGGGTCAGGCCCATGATCATCAGCATGGCGATCACCGCCCCGCAGTGCGGCAGCGAATCCAGGCCACCGGCGGCGATATTGGCGATACGGTGCAGCACCTCAGGCTCCACGCCCATTTCCAGATAACGCGGCGCTAGGGTCTGCATGAAGATCTGCAGGCCGCCGGAGGATGAGCCGACGATGCCGGACACCACGCTGACCGAGGCGAATACCGAGAGCAGCGGCGGCAGGTCCACCGCCAGTATCCATTGCGCGAACTGGGCGAAACCCGCGGTCTGCGTCACCACGCCGCCGAAGCCGATCACCGCCGCGGTATTGAGCAGCGGCATGATCGCGTCGTCGGCGCCCTGCCCCAGCACACCCAGGGTGTTGCGACGCAAGGTTGGGAACATCAGCACCGCCACTCCGGTGGCCAGCACCAGCGCCAGGCTCGGCCAGAGAATCGGTTGCGCCTGGCTGAACGCCAGCAGCCCGCCCAGGGCGCCCTCGCCGGGCGCGCCCGCGCCGGACAAGGCCAGCAGACGCGGCAGCAGGATGATGCCCAGCACCACGACGATCGGCACCAGCGCCATGCCCCAGTGCGGCCCGGTTCCCGGCGTGCCGGCCAGTTGCTCCATGCGCGCATCCTGGGCGTTGGCCTCGAAGCCCTCGCCCCGCTCGCGCGCCAGGCCCCACTCGCGCTGCAGATAGGCCATGCCCAGGCCGATCATCAGCAGGCTGGCGAACACGCCGATCCAGGCCCCGGCGAACAGATCGGTGCCCAGGGCACTGGCGGCGATCACGTTATGGATCGACGGCGAACCCGGCAAGGCAGTCATGGTGAAGGTGCCCGCGCCCAGGGCCGTCGCCGCGCAGAACAGGCGCTTGGGCAGGTTGGCCTCGCGCATCAGGGTGATGCCCAGCGGGTACATGGTGAAGATCACCACGAACACCACCACGCCGCCGTAGGTCAGCACCGCGCAGACCAGCATGGCCACCCACAGGGTGCGCTGGGTACCGAGGCCGCGAGTGATCGCCTGGGCGATGCTGCCGGCGGCCTGGCTGGCGGCCATGACCTTGCCGAAGATGGCGCCGCAGAGAAACAGCACGAAGAACTTGCCGGCGAAGGTGAATGCGCCCAGCGGGCCGAACGGAAAGTGCTCGAGCAAGGCCTTGGGCACGGCCAAGCCGTTGCTCAAGGCCACCAGCATGGCGCAGACCAGCGCCGCAATGAAAATGTTCACCCCACGCAGCGCCATGTAGATAAGCAACGCCAAGCCCAGCAACAAACCCAAGTTACCCAACATCTTCGTCCCCGCCCTTATTGTTGTAGTCCTTGCGCGACAGTTATAACAGCTTGGCCGCGAGTACGTCCTAACAGCATCGGAGTTGGCTATTTTTTATCCAAAGAGCATAGCCACTGACCTGAAAACGACTCACCCAGTAAAAAAACACGCAACTCTTGCTCGCCCTCCGTTTACTTACTAAAAGTAATAGGTAGTATGTAGGCCGGCTAATTTCCCGCAGTTGGGGAATTGCTTTTATGGAAAACTCCACCTCAAGGGGAACACGATGAACAACGTTCTGAAATTCTCTGCTCTGGCTCTGGCCGCAGTTCTGGCTACCGGTTGCAGCAGCATGTCCAAAGAAACCGAAGCTCGTCTGACTGCTACCGAAGACGCAGCTGCCCGCGCTCAAGCCCGTGCCGACGAAGCCTACCGCAAGGCCGATGAAGCTCTGGCTGCCGCTCAGAAGGCTCAGCAGACCGCTGACGAAGCCAACGAGCGCGCTCTGCGCATGCTGGAAAAAGCCAGCCGCAAGTAATAGGCGACCGGCTTATAGAAAGCCGACCCAGGCAACTGGGTCGGCTTTTTTATTGGCCGCTGCACGCACACTACCAGCAATAAAAAGCCCGCCGGCACATGTGCGGGCGGGCTGTTCGGCACAGATCGCGTTAGAACGGGTTAGCGCTGCTCGCCACCACGTTGTCGCCCTGGGCGGCGATCGGCACCGGCAGGCCGTCTTCCGAAGCCACCACTTCGCGGACCATCTCCCAGTCCAGGCGCAGGCCGCTGAGTTCCTCGCGCTTGAGCAGGGTATTGATCACCGCCGTGTGCTTGTCGACGACCGAGGGCGCGCCTTCGTCGTCCAGCGGCGCATGGGCCTCCAGATAGACCTTGCCGCCACTCACACCGAACTTGTACGGCTCGTTGAGGATGCGCACCGGCGTCCCCACCGGCGCCATGTCCGCCAGCTCCAGTACGTTGTGGTTGAGCATGCGGAAGCAGCCATGGCTGACGCGCATGCCGATGCCGAACTTCTTGTTCGAGCCGTGGATCAGGTAGCCGGGGAACGACAGCCCCATCTTGTACGGCCCCAGCGGGTTGTCCGGCCCCGGCGGCACCACGGTGGGCAGAATATCGCCTTCGGCGGCATGCTCCTCGCGGATCGACTTGGGCGGATACCAGGCCGGGTTCGGCGTCTTCGCGGTGATGCGTCCGGTGCCCAGCGGCGAGCCCCAGCCCTCGCGGCCAATGCCGAGGGGGAAGGTATGCACCACGTTCTGGCCTTTCGGGTAGTAGTACAGGCGGTACTCGGCCAGGTTGATCACTATGCCTTCGCGCGGGCCCGGCGGCAGGACGTAGCGCGTCGGCAGGACGATCTCGGTGCCCTCGCCCGGCAGCCAGGGGTCGACCCCGGGGTTGGCGGCGACCATTTCCAGGTAGCCCAGGTCGTGGGTGGTTCCCAGATCGGCGAAGGTATCCTCGTACTTGGCCTTGATCACCTGCACCTGACCGACCACGTCTTCGCCGGGCGGCGGCAGGGGAAGTTCGAGCGCCTGCACCGCGGCGCTGGTGCACAGCGCCATGAGGGTCAGGCAACGGTTGACCGCAGAGAATCGCGACAACATCCGGGAATCCTTGATGGGTTGACTAGAAGTGCAGCGATTGTACACCGCCGTTCGAGCCCAGGGCAGCCGTCAGCCATCCGCCCAGTTCGAGTACAGCCCCTGGCGCTGGGCCTCGAACGTGGCCAGGCAGGCCGGACACAGGCGCCGGTCGCGCAGCAAGGGTTTGTCCAGTGCCCGCCAGCGCGGCTGCGCCGGCAGCAAACCGCCGCACAGGGTACGGTCGGCATGGCCGCCCAGGCGCAACTGACGGGCGACCAGGTGCAGGCGCACCTCGCGGCAGGCGAACAGATCCAGCTGCTCGTCCGGCTCGATCAGTTGATAGGCATACAGGGACCAGGCGAGACGCGGCATCTGGGGCTCCATGGCGGGCCGGCCACATTAGCCGAAAGGCTTGGGGCGGAAAAGTCTCAGAGCAGCGGTTTCAGCGCCGGCCAGACGTTATCGAGCAGCAGCGGCTGCGCCGCCGCGGTGGGGTGAATGCCGTCGGCCTGCATCATCGCCGGCACGCCGCCAACGCCTTCGAGGAAGAACGGCACCAGCGGCACCTGCTTGTCCTGCGCCAGGTCGGCGAACACCTGGGCGAAGGCCTGGGTGTAGCGGGCGCCGTAGTTGGGCGGCAAACGCATGCCGAGCAGCAGCACGCGCGCCCCGGCGACCTGGGACTGCTCGATCATCGATGCAAGATTCTGTTGCAATTGCGCAGGCGGCTGGCCACGCAGGCCATCGTTGCCGCCCAGCTCGATGATCACAAGCGTGGGCTGGTGCTCGGCAAGCAGCGCAGACAGCCGTGCGGCGCCGCCTGCGCTGGTATCGCCGCTGATCGAAGCGTTGACCACCCTGTGGTCGAAACCCTCCTCCTGCAGGCGTTGTTCCAGCAGCGCGACCCAGCCCTGGCGGCTATCCAGGCCAAAAGCCGCGCTGATACTATCGCCGACCACAAGCAGGGTGCCTGCAACCGCCCCCTGGGCCCAGAACAGCAGGGCCAAGGCACCACTCAGCCACCATGCACGCATTGGAATCTCCATGACTTCGAGCATTCTCGCTGCGCGGAACCTTAGCAAAGTGGTCGAGAGCGCGGAAGGCGAGCTGACCATCCTCCACGACCTCGACCTGAACCTGGCCAAGGGCGACAGCCTGGCCATAGTCGGCAGCTCCGGCTCGGGCAAATCCACCCTGCTCGGCCTGCTCGCCGGGCTCGACCTGCCCAGCGGCGGCACCGTGCTGCTGGCCGGCAAGGACCTCGGCGAACTCGACGAAGACCAGCGCGCACGGCTGCGCGCCGAGCATGTCGGCTTCGTCTTCCAGTCCTTCCAGTTGCTCGACAGCCTCAACGCGCTGGAGAACGTCATGCTGCCGCTGGAGCTCGAAGGCCATGGCGACGCCCGCCAGCGCGCCCGCGCCCTGCTCGAGCGGGTCGGTCTGGGCCAGCGCCTGTCGCACTACCCACGCCAGCTGTCCGGCGGCGAGCAGCAGCGGGTGGCCATCGCCCGCGCCTTCGCCGCCGAGCCGGACGTACTGTTCGCCGACGAGCCCACCGGCAACCTCGACAGCCACACCGGCGAGCGCATCAGCGACCTGTTGTTCGAGCTCAACCAGGAGCGCGGTACCACCCTGGTGCTGGTCACCCACGACGAACGCCTGGCCCATCGCTGCCAACGCCTGATCCGTCTGGAGGCCGGCCACCTGATCGACCGCGTGGAACCCTGATGAACCGCGTACCGCTTACTCGCCTGCTGGCACTGGCCACCCGCCAGTTGCTGCGCGACGCCCGCGCCGGCGAGCTGCGCGTGCTGTTCTTCGCCCTGCTGGTGGCGGTGGCCGCCAGCAGCGCCATCGGCTACTTCAGCGCGCGGCTGAACGACGCCATGCTGCTGCGCGCCAGCGAATTTCTCGCCGCCGACCTGCGCCTGAGCGGCAGCACACAGGCCAAACCCGAACAGATCGAGGCCGGCACCCGCCTGGGCCTGGATCACGCGCAGATAGTCGAATTCTCCAGCGTGGTCGCCGCCGGCGACGGCATCCAGCTGGCCAGCGTCAAGGCCGCCAGCGATGCCTACCCGCTGCGTGGTGAACTGAAAAGCGCCGCCGCCCCCTATCAGCCGGAAGAGCCCGGCGCGGGTCCGGCGCCCGGCGAAGCCTGGGCCGAGACGCGTCTGCTGGCCGCCCTGGGCCTGCAGATCGGCGACGAGATCGAGATCGGCGCCAAGCGCCTGCGCCTGACCCGCGTGCTGACCTACGATCCGGACGGCGCCGGCGACTTCTACAGCCTGACCCCGCGGGTGCTGATGCATCTGGACGATCTGGCTGCCACCGAGGTGGTGCAACCGGGTAGCCGCGTGCGCTTTCGCGAGCTGTGGCGCGGCCATGCCGAGGTGCTGGCCGCCTACCGTCAGGCGGTGCAGACCAGCCTCGAACCCAACCAGCGCCTGGAGGATGCTCGCGATGGCAATCGCCAGGTCGGCAGTGCGCTGGGCCGTGCCGAGCGCTACCTGAATCTGGCCAGCCTGGCCGCCGTGCTGCTCGCCGGGGTGGCCGTGGCACTGTCGGCGGCGCGCTTTGCCGCCCGCCGTTTCGACGCCAGCGCGCTGCTGCGTTGCCTGGGCCTGTCGCGCCGTGAAGCGCTGACGCTGTTTGCCCTGCAGCTGGCGCTGCTCGGCCTGCTCGCCTGCCTGCTGGGCGCCCTGCTCGGCTGGCTCGGCCAGCACGTCTTGTTTCACCTGTTGCGCGGGCTGATCCCCGACGACCTGCCGCCGGCCGGCGTCTGGCCGGCCCTGGCCGGCATGGCCACCGGCCTGGTGGCGCTGGCCGGCTTCGCCCTGCCGCCGCTGGCCGCGCTCGGCCGTGTGCCGCCGCTGCGGGTGTTGCGCCGCGACCTGCTGCCGGTGCCGGCCAGCTCCTGGCTGGTGTACGGCGCGGCGCTGCTGGCGCTCGGCCTGATCATGTGGCGCCTGAGCCTGGATCTGCGCCTGACCCTGGCGCTGCTCGGCGGCGGCCTGCTCGCCGCCCTGCTGCTCGGCGGCCTGCTGCTGCTCGGCCTGCAGAGCCTGCGTCGTCTGCTGCAACGCGCCGCCCTGCCCTGGCGCCTGGGCCTCGGCCAACTGCTGCGCCATCCGCTGGCCGCCGCTGGCCAGTCGCTGGCCTTCGGCCTGATCCTGCTGGCCATGGCGCTGATCGCCCTGCTGCGCGGCGAACTGCTCGACACCTGGCAGGACCAGTTGCCGGAAGACGCACCCAACCACTTCGCCCTCAACGTGCTGCCGGCCGAGCGTGACGCCTTCGCCGCGCGCCTGGCCGAACTCTCGCCGCATCCGGCGCCGCTCTACCCGGTGGTGCCGGGCCGCCTGGTGACGATCAACGACGAGCCGGTGCGTCAGCTGGTGAGCAAGGAGAGCCGCGGCGAACGGGCGATCCAGCGCGACCTCAGCCTGACCTGGGCCGAACAGTTGCCCGCGGACAACCAGATCACCAGCGGCCGCTGGTGGGGCGCGGCGCATGCCAGCGAACTGCCGGGGGTGTCGGTGGAAGCCGAACTGGCCGAGAGCCTGCAACTCGAGCTGGGCGACCGCCTGCGTTTCAACGTTGGCGGCATCGAACGCGAGGCGCAGGTCAGCAGCCTGCGCGAGGTGGACTGGGACAGCTTCCAGCCCAACTTCTACATGATCTTCGAGCCACAGACCCTGCAGGACCTGCCCGCCACCTACCTGACCAGCTTCTACCTGCCGCCGGGTCAGGACGCCGAGCTGGTGACGCTCAGCCGCGCCTTCCCCAGCGTCACCCTGCTGCAGGTCGACGCGCTCTTGGCGCAGCTGCGCAGCATCCTCGCCCAGGTCACCCTGGCCATCGAGTACGTGCTGCTGTTCGTCCTCGCCGCCGGCATCACCGTGCTGCTCGCCGGGTTGCAGGCGACGCTCGACGAACGCATCCGCCAGGGCGCCCTGCTGCGCGCCCTGGGCGCCGAACGCCAGCTGCTGGTCAGCGCCCGGCGCGCCGAATTCGGCCTGCTCGGCGCCGCCGCCGGCCTGCTCGCCGCGCTGGGCTGCGAACTGGTGAGCTTCCTGCTGTATCGCTATGCCTTCGACATGAGCTGGCAACCGCACCCCTGGCTGCTGCTGTTGCCGCTGATCGGCGCCCTGCTGGTGGGCACCGCCGGCGTGCTCGGCACCCGCCGCGCGCTCAATGCCAGCCCGCTAAGCGTGCTGCGCGAGGGTTGATCAACCTGAGGGGGATCGGAGCCCGCACGGTGGATCGGTGAAGCGTGATCCACCCTACGCCTGCTCCATGGGACTGCCCTGAGCGGCCTGCTAGACTGGCGCCCCACCCAGCCACCAGAGATACCATGAGCCGCTACCGCCCCCCTCGCCCCGCCGGCACGCCGCTGATCACCCCCGAAGGCGAGGCGCGCCTGCGCGCCGAACTGCACGAGCTGTGGCACGTGCGCCGGCCGCAGGTGACCCAGTCCGTCAGCGAGGCCGCCGCCCAGGGCGACCGCTCGGAGAACGCCGAGTACACCTACGGCAAGAAGATGCTGCGCGAAATCGACAGCCGCGTGCGCTTTCTGAGCAAACGCCTGGAAAAGCTCAAGGTGGTCTGCGACAGACCCTCGGACCCGAACAAGGTCTATTTCGGCGCCTGGGTCACCATCGAGGACGAAGACGGCGAACAGTCGCGCTACCGCATCGTCGGCCCGGACGAGCTGGATCTGAAACAGGGGCTGATCAGCATCGACTCGCCGCTGGCCCGCGCGCTGGTGGGCAAGCCGCTGGACGCCGAGGTGCGGGTGCACAGCCCGAGCGGCGAGAAGACCTGCTACATAGTCGAGATCGACTACCCCTGAGGCTCCCTACCGCCGGGTAATCAGGCCCTGGCGCGCCACCCGAACCAGCTCGGCGACCGTTTCCGTCAGGGCATCGGCGCTGGGCGCCTGCACCACCGCCAGGTCGAAGCTGTCGGGCGGAAAGCGCGCCAGCGACTCGCCGCGCTGCACGAACTGGATACGGAAGGTACGCGGCCCGCTCCAGCGCTTGGGCCAGCCGTCGAGGTAACGCAGCAGGGTCGGTTGGTGATTGCCGCCGAGCAGGATGCGCGGGTTGCGCAACAACAGCCCCGAGGTGATGGGGGCCAGGCGAATGTGCGGTTGGGGACAGGTCATGCTCGAGTCTCCGCCTCAAAAATCCCGCTGGGCAGCGGTGGGAGGCGACACCGAACCAGCGCTTTAGCGGAATTTCGGGTGCTGGAAGCTTCACCCTGTGGCGCCCCGCAAGTAGCTGTTTAAATCGGCGCAGCGCGCATCCTAGAGAAGCCCGCGCGATACTGTCAAGGCGAGCCACCACCGGCCAAGCGCCATGACCGCCGACCAGTTGCGCCTGTTCTTCGCCCTGCCCTGCCCGCCGCCGCTGGCCGCGGCGATCTGCGCCTGGCGTGAGCGCGAAGCGCCCGGCGGCAGGCCGGTCGATGCCGCCAACCTGCACCTGACCCTGGCCTTTCTCGGTGCACAGCCGGCCAGTTGCCTGGCGCCGCTGCTGAGCCTCGCCGCGCAGTTGCCGGGCGAAGGCTGCGAGCTGCGCCTGGATCGCCTCGGCCGCTGGCGCGGCGGCGTGCTGCACCTGGCGCCCAGCCGGGTGCCGCAGGCGCTGGACGAGTTGCAGCGGCAGCTGCACGCACGCCTGAGCGGAGCCGGTTTCGAACTGGAGCGGCGCGCCTTCCGCCCGCACCTGACCCTGGCGCGGCATTACCCGCAGCCGCCGGCCGGCGCCGCCCCAACCTTCGATTGGCCGCTGCGGCAGTTCGCCCTGTTTTGCTCGGAATATGACGGCCACGGCTGCCGCTATCGCCTGCTCGGCCAGTGGCCGTTGCGGCCTGCGACCCCAACCGGGCGTAGCGCCCCGTAACAGCAAAGCCTGGGCAATCTCGCCGGCAAAACAGGGCAATCTCTGGAAAAGTGCCGCGATAGAGGGGTTAGTCTGGAAAATTCGGCAATGGCATGTTTCCTGCCCTCTCCCTCGTGCCGTACGTGCCACGGGATGGGCGCGATTTTGTTGCAGGACGCACCTCAACACACCCATCGAGAGCGCCCATGAACAAGAACAAGACCCTGCTCGCCCTCTGCCTCGGCGCCGGCCTGCTCGCCAGCGGCCAGACCCAGGCCTTCTGGTTCGGCTCGTCCGGCTATACCCAGACCCAATACCCCATCGTCCTCGGCCACGGCATGCTCGGCTTCGACAGCATCCTCGGCGTCGACTACTGGTACGGTATTCCCGCCGCCCTGCGCCGCGACGGCGCCAGCGTCTACATCACCGAGGTCAGCCAGCTGGACACCTCCGAAGCGCGCGGCGAGCAATTGCTGCAGCAGGTCGAGGACATCGTCGCCATCAGCGGCAAGGCCAAGGTCAACCTGATCGGCCACAGCCACGGCGGCCCCACCACCCGCTACGTCGCCGCCGTGCGCCCGGATCTGGTCGCCTCGGTCACCAGCGTCGGCGCGCCGCACAAGGGCTCGGCCACCGCCGACTTCCTCAAGGGCATCAGCGACGGCCCCGCCGGCCCGGTCGCCACCCCGCTGCTGGCGGGCATCGTCAATGGCCTCGGCGCGCTGATCAACTTCCTCTCCGGCAGCCCCAGCACCACCCCGCAGAACGCCCTCGGCTCGCTGGAGTCGCTCAACAGCGAGGGCGCGGCGCGCTTCAACGCCAAGTTCCCGCAGGGCATTCCCACCAGCGCCTGCGGCGAAGGCGCCTACAGCGTGAACGGCGTGCGCTACTACTCCTGGAGCGGCACCAGCCCGCTGACCAACCTGCTCGACCCCAGCGACCTGCTGATGGGCGCCAGCGCGCTGACCTTCGGCAGCGAAGCCAACGATGGCCTGGTCGGCCGCTGCAGTTCGCGCATGGGCCAGGTGATCCGCGACAACTACCGGATGAACCACCTCGACGAGGTCAACCAGACCCTGGGCCTGACCAGCCTGTTCGAGACCGATCCGGTGACCGTCTACCGCCAGCATGCCAACCGCCTGAAGAACGCCGGGCTCTGAGCCAAAGTCCGGGCCGGCGTCATCCGGCCCGGACGCCGTAGTGGAATCTGCCGTGAACAAAGCCCTGTTGCTGTTGCCCCTGCTGTTCGCCGTCTGCCTGGCGTCGATGCTCTATCTCGAGCCCGGGCATCTGCCTGATCGGTTCAATCCACCCGCGGCCAGCGGGGAAACCCCGCCACCGGCGGCGCCACCCGCGCTGCAGCAAGCGCTGCCCGCGCCCGTCACGCCGGCGAGAAAAGCAGCCGGTCTCGGCTTGCCGGCATCCTTCGTCGGCACCGAGGTGGACGGCCGCTTTCGCGTCGATGCCGCCGGCAACCTGATCGTCAGCGAAGACATTCGGCGTATTTTCGACTACTTCCTCGCCAGCCTCGGCGAGGAGAACCTGGACGCCAGCGTCGCGCGTCTGCGCGGTTATATCGACGGCCAGCTGCAGGAGCCGGCCCGGGCCCGCGCGCAGGCGCTGCTCGACCAGTACCTGGCCTACAAGCGCGAGTTGGTGCTGCTGGAGCGCGACCTGCCGCAACTGGCCAGCCTGGACGCCATGCGCCAACGCGAAGCGGCGGTGCAGGCGCTGCGCGCGCGGCTGTTCGACAGCGAGAGCCATCAGGCCTTCTTCGCCCGCGAGGAAGGCTACAACCGCTTCACCCTGGAGCGCCTGGCGATCCGCCAGGACGCCGGACTGAGCGACGAGGAAAAGGGCCTGGCGGTCGACCGGCTGCGCGCCAGCCTGCCGGAGGAGCTGCAGGACATGGTGCTGCCGCAGCTGCAGCAGGAGCTGCGCCAGCACACCGCGCGCCTGCAGGCCGAAGGCGCCAGCGCCGCGCAGATTCGCCAGCTGCGCCAGCAGCTGGTCGGCGCCGAGGCCACCGCCCGCCTGGAGGCGCTGGACAGCCAACGCCAGGGCTGGCAGAAGCGTCTCGATGAGTATCTCGCCGCCAAGGCGCATATCCAGGCCAACGAGGGACTCAGCAGCGGCGACAAGCGTGCCGCCATCGAGGCGCTGGCGGCGGAACGTTTCGACGAACGCGAGCGCCTGCGCCTGGAGGCGGCCGAGCAGTTGGCCGAGGCAGGCAGAAATACGAACGGCGGCTGAGTCCGGGCCGCCGGATCGTCGGGCGGAGCGCGTTGCGCTCCCCGTTGGGCTTCGCTGCGCTCAGCGCCAACCTACCCGGCGCGGCCTCCCTTACCCTCAGGTGCTGTCGCGCATCACCAGTTCGAAGCCGACGTCGATGCAGTGCTGCTCGGGCGTCTCGCCGCGCATCAGGGCCAGCAGCATGTTCGCCGCCAGCTCGCCGATACGCCCACGGGTGGTGCGCACCGTGCTCAGCGCCGGGTGCATCCAGGCCGCCGCCGGCAGGTCGTTGAAGCCGGCGATGGCCAGCCGTCCCGGCACCTCGAGGCCCAGCTGACGGGCGCGGAACAGCGCGCCCATGGCCAGGTCGTCGTTGTTGAAGAACACCGCATCGATCTGCGGCTGCTGCGCCAGCAGACGGTCGAGCAGCTCGGCGCCGAGGCCGATGGACGACAGCTCGGGGGTGAGCAGCTCCAGCGCCGGGTCGTGACGATTGAGGTAGCGCATCACCTGGCGGTAGCCCTCGGCGCGCTGCAGGGTGCGCGGGTCGAGCTGGGCAGCGGCGAAGGCGATATGCCGGTAGCCGCGCTGGACCAGGGCGCGGGTCATGGCGGCGCCGGCCTCGACCTGGGAGAAACCGACGCAGTAATCCTCCGGCTCGTCGCTCAGCTCCATCAGGGTCACCAGCGGGCAGCTGCTGGCGCCGAGGATCTCGCGCGCCGCGTCGCTGCGCTCGAAGCCGGTGACCAGCAGGCCGGCCGGCTGGTGCGCCAGGTAGGAACGCAGCAGGCGTTCGTCCTCCTCGACCCGGTAGTGGCTGACGCCGATCATCATTTCGAAGCCGGCCGGCATCAGCACCCGCTGGATCGCCTCGACGGTATCGACGAACACCGAGTTCGACAGCGAGGGAATCACCACCGCCACCAGGTTCGAGCGCGAGCTGGCCAACGCCCGCGCCGCCGGATTGGGCACGTAGCCGAGCGCCTGAGCGGCGCGCATCACCTGCTCGCGCAGGGCGTCGGAGACCCTGCCCGGCTGCGACAGCGCGCGCGAGGCTGACATCAGCGAGCAGCCGGCAGCCTTGGCCACATCCGACAGGGTGACGCGTTCGGCGGAACGGCGACGACGTTGACTCATAGCGCCTCCAGGAAAGACCAGGCCGCGATTCTAGCAGCCTGGACGACGAATAAAGCGCGGGACACGCCGCCCGGGAGGCCACCACCATGCAAGGAGCGGCCGTCCCAACGTGCCCCGCGAAACTTACAAGGCAGCCTTGGCGGCCTCGGCCTGCACCTGATCGAACAGCTGCTGGCCGACCGTCTCGACCACCTTCTGGATCGCCGGGGCGGCCTGCTCGCGCATGCGCTGCACCTCGGCGGCGTCCACTTCGTTGATCTGCATGCCCTTGTCCTTCAGTTCGGCCAGGGCGCGGGCGGCCTCGGCGCGGGTGTCCTGGCGCTCGAAGTCACGCGCCTTCTGCGCCGCCTCCATGAGAATGTTCTGCTCGGTGGCAGACAGGCCGTCCCACCAGCGCTTGGACACGGTGAGAATCCACGGGCTGTAAACGTGGTTGGTCACGGTCAGGTACTTCTGCACCTCGTAGAACTTCGAGGAGAGGATGGTGTTGAACGGGTTTTCCTGACCGTCCACGGCCTTGGTCTCCAGCGCGGTGAACAGCTCGGAGAACGGCAGCGGCACGGCGTTGGCGCCCATCAGCTTGAAGGTCTCGAGGAACACCGGGTTGGGCATCACGCGCAGCTTGATGCCGGCGAAATCCTCCAGCTTGCTGATCGGCCGGGCGTTGTTGGTCAGGTTGCGGAAACCGTTCTCCCAGTACACCAAGCCAACCAGGCCCTTCTCCTGCAGCTTGTCCATCACCTGGCGGCCGACCGGGCCGTCGAGCACGGCGTCGGCCTGCTCGGCGCTGCTGAACAGGAAAGGCGTGTCCCACACCGCCATTTCCTTGGTGATGCCGACCAGGGTGGCGGTGGAGCCGACCATCATTTCCTGGGCGCCGCCGATCAGCGCGCTCTGCATCTGGTCGTCCGAACCCAGGCTGGCGGCGCCGAAGGTGCGCACCTTGAGCTTGCCGTCCGAGGCTTTGGCCACCTCCTCGGCGAACAGCTTGGCCGCGCGGCCCTGGTTGCTGTTCTCGTTGAGGCCGTAGCCGAAGCGGATCATCCGCGAGCGGATTTCATCGGCGTGGACGCTGACGGCGGCGAGCGGGCTGCACAGCAGGGCAGCGGTGAGGATGGCGAGCAGCGGACGTTTCATCGGAACTACCTCTTATTGTTGTGAACGAAGCCGGCGCGCCCGCGCCGGTTGGGGCGAATCAGCGCAGCCAGGTCAGCGGCACGGTGACGATGGCCGGGAAGGCGATCAGCAACGCGACTATGCCCAGGTAGATCAGGAAGAACGGCATCACCCCGCGCACCAGTACCTCCATGCGCAGCCGACCGATACCGCCGACCACGTTGAGCACGGTGCCCACCGGCGGGGTGATCAGGCCGATGGAGCCGATCAGCACGAACATCACGCCGAAGTACACCGGGTCGACCCCAGCCTTGATCGCGATCGGCGCCAGCACCGGGGCGAGGATGAGGATGGTCGGGGTCAGGTCGAGGACCATGCCCACCGCGATCATCAGCAGCATGATCGCCAGCACCAGCAGTTGCGGGTGGTCGGCCAGCGGCCCGAGCATGGCGCCGATCTCGTCCGGCAGCTGGGCCAGGGTGATCATGTAGGCCGATACCGTGGCGGCGGCGCAGAGGAACATCACCGAGGCGGTGGTGCGGCTGGCGCGGGTCAGGGTTTCCATCAGGCTGGCCCAGCTCAGCTCGCGGTACAGCAGGGTCGACACCGCCAGGGCGTAGACCGCGGCGACCACCGCCGCCTCGGTCGGGGTGAAGATGCCGAAGCGCAGGCCGCCGACTATGATCACCGGCAGCATCAGCGCCGCGGCGCCGTCGACCAGCACGCGGCGGCGCTCGGCGGCGCTGGCCTTGGCCGGGGTCGGCTCGGTGAAGCCGCGGGCGATCAGGCTCCAGGCGACGATCAGCCCGGCGCCCATGATCAGCCCCGGCACCAGGCCGGCCATGAACAGCTGGCTGATCGAGGTGTTGGTGACCACGCCGTAGATCACGAAGGGCATCGACGGCGGGATGATCGGCGCGATGATGCCGCCGGCGGCCACCAGGCCAGCCGAGGAATGCAGCGGGTAGCCGCGCTGGCGCATCATCGGCAGCAACAGGGTGGCCAGCGCCGCGGTGTCGGCCAGGGCCGAGCCGGACATGCTCGCCAGCAGCACCGCGGCGGCGATGGCGACGTAGCCGAGGCCACCGCGCAGGTGGCCGAAATAGGCCTGGGCCATGGCGATGATGCGCTTGGAGATGCCGCCGGCATTCATCAGCTCGCCGGCGAGGATGAAGAAGGGCACGGCCAGCAGCGGGAAGCTGTCAGCGCCGGCGAGCAGGTTCTGCGCCAGCAACTGTACGTCCCAGAAGTCCAGGTACCACATCAGCAGCGCCGCCGTGAGGATCAGGGCGAAGGCGATGGGCATGCCGAAGGCCATGAAGCCTAGCAGGGATGAAAGGAAGACGGCGACGGTCATCGGCAGGTCCTCGGTGGGCAGTGCCCGTTCTTGTTAGTGATGACGCAGCCTCAATCGACTTGCGCGTGAGCCAGACTTGCCTGCGGCGTGCGGCGCCACAGGTTGATCAGTTGCACCAGGGCGAGAACGGCCAGCACCGTCATGCAGGCCAGCACCGGCACCATGGCCAGCACCACCGGATAACCGACCACGGTGCTGTGGTTGCCCCAGCCGAACTGCACCTGCATCCAGGCGCCCCAGGCCGCCAGCAGGCTGGCGCCGGCCACCAGCAGCCAGCTCAGCGAGTCCAGCAGACGTTGCGCAGACTGCGGGAAGCGGTCGCGGATCATGCGGAAGGTCATCAGCTCGCCGCGGCGCATACTCGAGGCCACGCCGACGAACACCAGCCAGACGAAGGCCAGCCGCGACAGTTCCTCGGCCCCGGCCCAGCCGGTGCCGAAGGCGTAGCGCAGCACCACGTTGGCGAACACCGCCAGTACCATGAAGGCCATCAGCGTCGCCATCAGGCCGTCGGTGAGGCGGTCGAACAGCCGCGCCAGACGGCCCTCGTAGATGGGTTCTGCGCCCAGCTGCGCAGCATGGTTAGCGCTATCAATTTCTGTCGTCGGACCAGCGGTGGCGGCGCCCGAGCCGGCCTCCGGCAGATCGCGGCGCAACCAGGCGCAGATATCCGCCAGCAGCGCCTCGCGGCTGGCGGCCGCATCCAGGGTCAGCACCTGGGGTTCGCCGGCCGGCGCTTCGAGGGTGGCAAACTGGCTGTCGACCAGCGAGGTGGGCATGAAATGCCCGGGACGCGCGCCGACTCGCTGCAGCGCGGTGGCCTGGTCGATCTGCAGATGCACGAACTGCAGCCCCGGCACCGCCGCGCGCAGGCGCTCGCGGTAGGCGCGCTTGAGCGCCGAGCAGGCCAGCACGAAGCCCTCGCCCGCCGCCTGGGCGGCCAGCATCTGCTCGCTCAGGGCGTCCAGCCAGTGGCTGCGGTCGTCGTCGCTCAGGGGGATGCCGGCGCGCATGCGCTCGACGTTCTCGCGGGGATGGAAGTGATCGGCTTCGATATGGCGCCAGCCGAGCGCGGTGGCCACCGCCTGGCTGATCTCGCTCTTGCCGGAGCCGCTGACGCCCATGACCACCAATGTGGTGCGGGCAGGCAGTGCGAAAGGCTGTTGCTGCATGGGAACTCCAGGGCGCCATCGACGTGGTGCCGCTCATTGTTTGGCCGGATGTTAGCGCTATCCAAATCGTTCGACAACCCTATTGCGGCAACATTTCGTAGAGCATTTCTGCGCCAGGCGGCGCAGCGACTCTAGCCCGCGGTCCGCCGCTGCGGTCACCATCGCGGGATAGCGACCGCAGAAGATCCCTCGACCATGACCCCATTCCGCCCTCGCCCCTGGCTTGCCTCCCTGCTGCTGCCGCTGGCCGCGCAGGCCGAGAACGTGCCCGACTACCAGGCCGAACCGCTGGTGGTCACCGGCAGCCGTTACCAGGCCAGCGGCTGGCGCCTGCCCTTCTCGGTCAACCGCATCGATGCCGAGCAGGCCACCCTGGGCAAGCCGGGGGTCAACCTGTCCGAGGCGCTCGGCAGCGTGCCCGGCCTGGTGGTGCAGAACCGGCAGAACTACGCCCAGGATCTGCAGCTGTCTTCGCGCGGCTTCGGCGCCCGCTCGGCCTTCGGCATTCGCGGTGTCAAGCTGCTGGCCGATGGCGTGCCACTGTCCAACCCCGACGGCCAAGGCCAGGCGGCGACCTTCGACCTCGATACCCTGGAGCGCATCGAGGTGCTGCGCGGCCCCTTTGCCAGCGTCTACGGCAGCAACTCCGGCGGAGTGATCCAGCTGTTCTCGCGCGATGGCGAAGGCGCACCGAGGGTATCGCTCGATACCTCGCAGGCGGCTTTCGGCACCAGCCGCACGCGAGTCAGTGCCGAGGGCGGCAACGACCAGGCCGGCTTTATCCTCAACCGCTCGCACTTCGAGACCGACGGTTATCGCGAGCACAGCGGCGCCATCCTCGACAAGAGCTTCGCCAAGCTGACCCTGTACCCGGACGATGCCAGCAAGCTCAGCCTGAGCTTCAATCAGCTCGACCAGAACGACACTCAGGACCCGCAGGGCCTGACCTGGCAACAGGTGCAGGCCGACCGTCGCGCCGCCGCCCCCAGCGCTTTGGCGTTCAATACGCGCAAGACGGTGGATCACCAGCAGCTTGGCCTGAATTACGAGCGCAGCTTCGCCGCCGGCACCTGGCAGAGCACCCTGTACAGCGGTATCCGGCGGGTGATCCAGTACCAGTCGATCCCGGTGGCGGTGCAGGCCAACCCGTCCCACTCAGGCGGAGTGATCGACTTCGAGCGGCGCTTCTTCGGCGCCAGCAACCGCTGGATCCAGCCCTTCGACCTGGGCAGCAGCCTGCTGACCCTGACCGCCGGCCTGGACTACGACCATTCCCGCGACGACCGCCAGGGCTTTGAGAACTTCGTCGGCAGCACCCTGGGGGTGAAGGGCAACCTGCGCCGCGACGAGCGCGATGAGGTCAGCAGCCTGTCGCCCTATGTCCAGGCCGCCTGGCAACTGGGCAAGCTCGACCTGCAGGCCGGCCTGCGCCACAACGAAGTGCGGTTCGAGGTGGACGACCGCTTCCTGAGCAATGGCGACGATGGCGGCGCGGTCACCTACCGCGAGCTGACCCCGACCCTGGGTGCCAGCTACGCGCTGCTGCCGGAGCTGAATCTGTACGCCAGCTGGGGCAAGGGCCTGGAGACGCCGACGCTCAACGAACTGTCGTACTCCGGTCCCGACAACGGTTTCGGCTTCGACCTGCAATCGGCCACCAGCAAGCAGCTGGAAATCGGCCTCAAGGCCCGCCTCGGACAGGCCAGCGACCTGCAACTGGCGCTGTTTCAGATCGACACCGACGACGAGCTGGTGGTGGAATCGGCCAGCGGCGGCCGCACGCGCTTTCAGAACGCCGCACAGACCCGCCGCCGCGGCGTGGAACTGGCGGTGGCAAGCCAACTGAGCGAAACCCTGCGCGGCAACCTCGCCTACAGCCATATCGAGGCCGTCTACAGCCAGGACTTCGCCAGCGGCGGCCGGCCGATCGCGTCTGGCAATCGCCTGCCCGGCATCCCCGCCAGCACCCTGTATGGCGAACTGGCCTGGCAGCCGCGCGAGGGTTTCAGCACCGCCCTCGAAGGGCTGTACCGCAGCAAACTGTATGTCGAGGACAGCAACCAGGCCAAGGCCGCGCCCAGCTACGCCCTGTTCAACTGGCAGGCGCGCTTCGAGCAGCAGCTCGGCGCGCTGACCTTCAACCAGGTACTGCGCATCGACAACCTGCTGGACCGCCAATACATCGGCTCGGTGATAGTCGGAGAGAGCAACGGCCGCTACTACGAACCGGGCCCGGAACGGGCCTGGTATGTCGGCGCTGGGGTGCAGTACCGGTTCGATTAGGTCGCACGACGTCCCGCAGGGCGTCGCGGGGCCGTCTGGGTCGCGCGCACCGCCTGGCCTGGCACCAATGCTCGATCACCACGCGGATTTGCTCCCCTCTCCCACTTGAGGGAGAGGGGTTGGGGGAGAGGGTCGGTTCTCTGAGCCTCCGGCGCACCCTACGGCAGCCGGCGCCTACAAACTGCGCGCAATCACCATCCGTTGCACGTCGCTGGTACCCTCGTAGATCTGGCACACGCGCACGTCGCGGTAGATGCGCTCGACCGGGAAGTCCTTGAGGTAGCCGTAGCCACCCAGGGTCTGGATCGCCGCCGAACAGACCCGCTCGGCCATCTCCGAGGCGAACAGCTTGGCCATCGAGGCCTCGGTCAGGCATGGCAGGCCGGCTTCGCGCAGGCAGGCGGCGTGGTGCACCATCTGCCGCGCCACGGCGATCTGGGTGGCCATGTCGGCCAGGCGGAACGCCACCGCCTGGTGCTCGATGATCGGCTTGCCGAAGGTGACCCGCTCGTGGGCGTAGTCGCGCGCCGCCTCGAACGCGGCGCGGGCCATACCCACCGATTGCGCGGCGATGCCGATGCGCCCGCCTTCCAGGTTGGCCAGGGCGATGCGGTAGCCCTCGCCCTCCTCGCCCAGGCGCAACTCGGCCGGGATGCGCACCTCGTCGAGCTGGATCTGGCAGGTGTCCGAAGCGTGCTGGCCGAGCTTGTCCTCCACCCGTACCACCGAGAACCCGGGCGTGTCGGTCGGCACGATAAAGGCGCTGATACCTTTCTTGCCGGCAGCCGGATCGGTGACGGCGAAGACGATGACCATGCCGGCCTGACTACCGGAGGTGATGAACTGCTTGGCGCCGGTCAGCACATAGTGCTCGCCGTCGCGCCGCGCGCGGGTGCGCAGGTCGCTGGCATCCGACCCCGCCTGCGGCTCGGTCAGGGCGAAGGCGCCGAGCATGCTGCCTTCGGCCAGCGGACGGAGGAAGCGCTGCTTCTGCGCCTCGCTGCCGTACTTGAGGATCGGCATGCAGCCCACCGAGTTGTGCACGCTCATGATGGTGGAGCAGGCGCCGTCGCCCGCCGCCACCTCTTCCAGGGCCATGGCGTAGGCCAGGTGGCCGGTCTCGGCGCCGCCCCACTGCTGCGGCACCAGCATGCCCATAAAGCCCAGCTGGCCCATCTCGGCAATGGCCTCGGTTGGGAAGCGATGCTCGCGGTCCCAGTCGGCGGCGAAGGGCTTGAGCCGTTCCTGAGCGAACTGCTGGGCCATGTCGCGGATCTGGATGTCCTGTTCGGATGGAATCATCTCGCTGCTCCTCTAGATGCGCTCGATGGCCACGGCGGTGGCCTCGCCGCCGCCGATGCATACTGCGGCCACGCCGCGCGTCAAGCCGCGCTGCTGCAGCGCCGCGAGCAGGGTCACCAGGATGCGCGCGCCGGAGGCGCCGATGGGATGGCCCAGGGCGCAGGCGCCGCCATTGACGTTGAGCCGGGCGTGGGGAATGTCAAGGTCGCGCATGGCCACCATGGGCACTACGGCGAAGGCCTCGTTGATCTCGAACAGGTCCACCTCATTCAGCGACCAGCCACTGCGCGCCAGCACACGCTGGATGGCGGTGACCGGAGCGGTGGTGAACAGGTTCGGCGCCTGGGCATGGCCGGCATGGGCGACAATACGCGCCAGCGGGCTCAGGCCACGCCGCACGGCCGCTGACTGGCGCATCAGCAGCAGGGCCGCAGCGCCGTCGGAAATCGAGCTGGAGTTGGCTGCGGTCACGGTGCCGCCGTCGCGGAACGCCGGCTTGAGCGTGGGAATCTTCTCCGGCCTGGCCTTGGGCGGCTGCTCGTCGGCGGCGATCAGGCGCCGCTCACGCCCGGCAGGAGCCTCGACCGCGACGATCTCGTCGGCAAAATGGCCGGCCTCCATCGCCTGCTGCGCCCGGCGTAGCGACTCCAGGGCGTAGGCGTCCTGTTCCTGGCGGGTGAAACCGTAGCTCTGCGCGCAGTCCTCGGCGAAGGTGCCCATCAGCCGGCCGCGCTCGTAGGCGTCTTCCAGACCGTCGAGGAACATATGGTCGAGTACCTGGCCGTGGCCCATGCGATAGCCCGCGCGGGCGCGCGGTAGCAGGTACGGCGCGTTGGACATGCTCTCCATGCCGCCGGCCACCAGCACCTCGGCGCTACCGGCCAGCAGCTGGTCGTGGCCGAGCATCAGCGCCTGCATGCCCGAACCGCACATCTTGTTCAAAGTGGTGCATTGCGCCGCCTGGCTCAGGCCCGCGCCGAGCGCCGCCTGGCGCGCCGGGGCCTGGCCCTGACCGGCCTGCAGCACGCAGCCCATCAGCACGGTATCCACCGCCTCGGCCGCGAGTCCGGCGCGCTCCAGGGTGGCGCGGATGGCGGCGGCGCCCAGTTCGGCGGTGGACAGGCCGGCCAGGTCACCGAGAAAACCGCCCATGGGGGTACGGGCGGCGCTGACGATCACGACCGGATCGGTTGCAGACATGGTTGTCTCCTGAAAGTCGATGGTTTGCCATGGGTTGCGGCCAGGCCGATCAGCTCACCCCGGCCGGATGCAATCCGGGTCATTTGTCGGTTATTTCGCCGCCATACGCAGCGCGCCATCGAGGCGGATCACCTCGCCGTTGAGCATGGGGTTCTCGACGATGTGGCGCACCAGCGCGGCGTATTCCTCGGGACGGCCCAGGCGCGGCGGGAACGGCACGCCGGCGGCCAACGAGTCGCGCACCTCCTGCGGCATGCCGGCCATCATCGGCGTCTCGAAGATGCCCGGGGCGATGCACATCACGCGGATGCCCGAGCGCGCCAACTCGCGCGCCGCCGGCAGGGTCATGGCGGCCACCCCACCCTTGGACGCGGCATAGGCGGCCTGACCGATCTGCCCGTCGAAGGCCGCCACCGAAGCGGTGTTGACGATCACCCCGCGCTCGCCCTCGGCATTCGGCGAGTTCTGCGCCATGGCCTCGGCGGCCAGGCGCAGCAGGTTGAAACTGCCGATCAGGTTGACCTCGACGGTGCGGCGGAAACTGTCCAGGCCGTGCACGCCGTTACGTCCCAGCACCTTCTCGGCCGGTGCGATACCGGCGCAGTTGACCAGCCCGTGCACGGCGCCGAAGGCCTCCAGGGCCTGCTCCACGGCCGCGCGGCCATCCTCCTCGCGGGTGATGTCGGCCTGCACGAAGCGGGCGCCCTCTCCCAGCTCTAAGGCGGCGCGCTGCCCCGCCTCGGCATTGATGTCCAACAGCAGCACCTTGCCGCCCTGGCCGAGCAGCTGACGGGCAGCGGCCAGGCCCAGGCCGGAACCGCCACCGGTAACCAGAAACACGGAACCTTCGATACGCATAACAACTTTCCCCGAGGCAGTGAGGTTCTGCCATTTACCTTTACGTTAACGGAAAGTAACGTCAAGCCCCTTTTTTGCCCGGATGCGACCCGCCGGTCGTTTTTTATCGCAGCACGCCGATGCCTATTCCACGGACGCCACGCCGCGCTTGACAGGGTGACGAAGCCAGCTTTACGTTAACGTAAAGGTAAACGAGAGCACCCCGATGCCCACCACCTACTCCATCTCCGACCTGGCCCGCGAATTGGACGTGACGCCGCGCGCCATCCGCTTCTACGAGGAGCAAGGCATGCTCGCCCCCGAGCGCCGCGGCCAGGAGCGCATCTTCAGCCCCCGCGACCTGGTCACCCTGAAGCTGATCCTGCGCGGCAAGCGCATCGGTTTTTCCCTGGCCGAGTGCAAGGAGCTGATCGACCTCTATGACCCCAGCAGCGGCAACCGCAAGCAGCTGGAAACCTTCATGGAAAAGATCGCCGCACGCCGCGCCCAGCTCGAGCAGCAGTTGCTGGACATCCGGCAGATGCAGCTGGAACTCGATACCGCCGAGGAGCGCTGCCTGGCAGCCCTGGCCGAAACCGACATGTAGGGTGCGTCGCGCCCCCAACCGACCCGGTGCGCACCGCGCACCCCAAAACAACAAAAGGTGTCCCATGAGCTACCCCACCCTCAACTTCGGCCTCGGCGAAACCATCGACATGCTGCGCGATGCCGTCCACCACTTCGCCCAGGCCGAGCTGGCCCCGCGCGCGGCGCAGATCGACCGCGACAACGAGTTCCCCATGGACATGTGGCGCAAGTTCGGCGACATGGGGCTGCTGGGCATGACCGTGGAAGAGGAATACGGCGGCACCAACATGGGCTACCTGGCCCATGTGGTGGCCATGGAAGAGATCAGCCGCGCCAGCGCCTCGGTCGGCCTGTCCTACGGCGCGCATTCGAACCTGTGCGTCAACCAGATCCGCAAGAACGGCACTCACGAGCAGAAGCTCAAGTACCTGCCCAAACTGTGCTCCGGCGAGCACGTCGGCGCCCTGGCCATGAGCGAGCCCAACGCCGGCTCCGATGTGGTGTCGATGAAGCTGCGCGCCGAGAAGCGCGGCGACCGTTACGTGCTCAACGGCAACAAGATGTGGATCACCAACGGCCCGGACGCCAACACCTACGTGATCTACGCCAAGACCGACATCAACGCCGGCTCGCGCGGCATGACCGCCTTTATCGTCGAGCGCGACTTCAAGGGCTTCTCCCGCCATCAGAAGCTGGACAAGCTGGGCATGCGCGGCTCCAACACCTGCGAGCTGGTGTTCGAGGACTGCGAGGTGCCGGAAGAGAACATCCTCGGTGTCGAAGGCGGCGGCGTGCGCGTGCTGATGAGCGGCCTGGACTACGAGCGCACCGTGCTTTCCGGCGGCCCCACCGGGATCATGAGCGCCTGCATGGACGTGGTGCTGCCCTACGTGCACGAGCGCCAGCAGTTCAAGCAGTCCATCGGCGAGTTCCAGCTGGTGCAGGGCAAGCTGGCCGACATGTACGCCGGCATGAACGCCTCCAAGTCCTACCTGTACAACGTCGCCAAGGCCTGCGACCGCGGCGAGGAATCGCGCAAGGACGCCGCGGCGGTGATCCTCTACACCGCCGAGATGGCCACCAGGATGGCCCTGGACTGCATCCAGCTGCTCGGCGGCAACGGCTACACCAACGAGTACCCGGCCGGCCGCCTGCTGCGCGACGCCAAGCTCTACGAGATCGGCGCCGGCACCAGCGAGATCCGCCGCATGCTGATCGGCCGCGAGCTGTTCAACGAGACCAAATAATCCGTAGGGTGCGCCATGCGCACCAAAACAACGGCAGGGTGCGCACGACGCACCCTACAGGAAGCGACCATGGCCATCCTGCATACCCAGATCAATACCCGCTCCCCCGAGTTCGCCGCCAACAGCGCGGCCATGCTCGAGCAGGTCGCCGACCTGCGCGCCCTGCTCGCCCGCCTGCACGAAGGCGGCGGCGAGAAGGCCCAGGCGCGCCACACCGCGCGTGGCAAGCTGCTGCCGCGCGAACGCATCAACCGCCTGCTCGATCCCGGCTCGCCCTTCCTGGAGATCGGCCAGCTCGCCGCCCATGAGGTCTACGGCGAAGAAGTGCCCGCCGCCGGGGTGATCGCCGGCATCGGCCGAGTCGAAGGCGTCGAGTGCATGATCGTGGCCAACGACGCCACGGTAAAAGGCGGCAGCTACTACCCGCTGACCGTGAAGAAGCACCTGCGCGCCCAGGCCATCGCCCGCGAGAACCGCCTGCCGTGCATCTACCTGGTGGACTCCGGTGGCGCCAACCTGCCGCGTCAGGACGAGGTGTTCCCCGACCGCGAGCACTTCGGCCGAATCTTCTTCAACCAGGCCAACATGAGCGCCCTGGGCATTCCGCAGATCGCCGTGGTGATGGGCTCCTGCACCGCCGGCGGCGCCTATGTGCCGGCGATGAGCGACGAGACCATTATGGTGCGCCAGCAAGCGACGATCTTTTTGGCTGGACCGCCGCTGGTAAAGGCCGCCACCGGTGAAGTGGTGAGCGCCGAGGAGCTGGGCGGCGCCGATGTGCACTGCAAGACCAGCGGCGTGGCCGACCACTATGCCGACAACGACGAGCACGCCCTGGCCCTGGCCCGGCGCAGGGTCGCCAATCTCAACTGGCGCAAGCTCGGCCAGCTCGACGCCCGCGCGCCCATCGCCCCGCGCTACCCGGCCGAGGAGCTGTACGGGGTGATCCCGGCGGACGCCAAGCAGCCGTTCGATGTGCGCGAGGTGATCGCGCGTATCGTCGACGATTCGCAGTTCGATGAATTCAAGGCGCTGTTCGGCACCACCCTGGTGTGCGGCTTCGCCCGCATCGACGGCTACCCGGTGGCGATCCTGGCCAATAACGGCATCCTGTTTGCGGAATCGGCGCAGAAAGGCGCGCACTTCGTCGAACTGGCCTGCCAGCGCGGCATTCCGCTGCTGTTCCTGCAGAACATCACCGGGTTCATGGTGGGCAAGAAATACGAGGAAGGCGGCATCGCCAAGCACGGCGCCAAGCTGGTCACCGCCGTGGCCTGCGCCCAGGTGCCGAAGTTCACCGTGATCATCGGCGGCAGCTTCGGCGCCGGCAACTACGGCATGTGCGGCCGCGCCTACGACCCGCGCTTCCTGTGGATGTGGCCCAACGCCAAGATCGGCGTGATGGGCGCACAGCAGGCCGCCGGCGTGCTGGTGCAGGTCAAGCGCGAGCAGGCCGAGCGCGCCGGTCAGCACTATTCGGACGAGGACGAGCAGCGCCTCAAGCAGCCCATCGTCGAGCAGTACGAGAAGCAGGCGCACGCCTACTACTCCAGCGCCCGGCTGTGGGACGACGGCGTGATCGACCCGGCGCAGACCCGCGAGGTGCTGGCCCTGGCCCTGTCGGCCAGCCTCAATGCGCCGATCGAGCCGACCCGTTTCGGCGTGTTCCGCATGTAATCCGTGGGAGGGGCTTCAGCCGCGACAACCGCTCTACAGGTCGCGGCTGAAGCCCCTCCCACACTGAATCCAATGTATCGGTGCGCACGGCGCACCCTACGGAATGACCATGACCGACTTCACCACCATCGAGCTTGCAAAAGACCCGCGCGGCTTCGCCACCCTGTGGCTCAACCGCCCGGAGAAGAACAACGCCTTCAATGCCGCGATGATCCGCGAGCTGATTCTCGCCCTCGACGCCGTCGGCGAGGACAGGAGCCTGCGCTTCTTGCTGCTGCGCGGCCGCGGCAAGCACTTTTCCGCCGGCGCCGACCTGGCCTGGATGCAGCAGGCCGCCGAGCTCGACTACAACGCCAACCTCAGTGATGCCCGCGAGCTGGCCGAGCTGATGTACAACCTGGCCGCCCTGAAGATCCCCACCCTGGCCGTGGTGCAGGGCGCGGCCTTCGGCGGTGCGGTGGGCCTGGTCAGTTGCTGCGACATGGCCATCGGCGCCGAGGACAGCCTGTTCTCCCTGTCCGAGGTGCGTATCGGCCTGGCCCCGGCGGTGATCAGCCCCTTCGTGGTCCAGGCCCTGGGCGAGCGCGCGGCCAAGCGCTATGCGCTGACCGCCGAGCGCTTCGACGGCCACCGCGCCCGCGAGCTGGGCCTGCTGGCCGAGACCTGCCCGGCCGCCGAACTCGATGCCCGGGCCGAGGCCTGGATCGCCAACCTGCTGCTCAATAGCCCGCAGGCCATGCGCGCCAGCAAGGACCTGCTGCGCGAAGTCGGCAGCGGCGAACTGACGCCGGCCCTGCGCCGCTATACCGAGAACGCCATCGCCCGTCTGCGCGTCAGCGCCGAAGGCCAGGAAGGCCTGCGCGCCTTCCTCGACAAACGTACGCCCGCCTGGCAGGAGCAACAAGCATGAACCTCAAGCCTATCGACACCCTGCTGGTGGCCAACCGCGGCGAGATCGCCTGCCGCGTGATGCGCACGGCCAAGGCCATGGGCATCCGTACCGTGGCGGTGCATAGCGCCATCGACGCCACCGCGCGGCATGTGCGCGAGGCCGACCTGGCGGTGAATCTGGGCGGCGCCAAGCCGGCGGAAAGCTACCTGCTGATCGACAAGCTGATCGACGCGGCCAGGGCCAGCGGTGCCCAGGCCATCCACCCCGGCTACGGCTTTCTCTCGGAAAACGCCGGTTTCGCCCGCGCCATCGAAGAGGCTGGGCTGATCTTCCTCGGCCCGCCCGCCTCGGCCATCGACGCCATGGGCAGCAAGTCCGCGGCCAAGGCCCTGATGGAGGCCGCCGGCGTACCGCTGGTGCCGGGCTATCACGGCGAAGCGCAGGATATCGACACCTTCCGCCAGGCCGCCGAGCGCATCGGCTACCCGGTGCTGCTCAAGGCCGCTGCCGGCGGTGGCGGCAAGGGCATGAAGGTGGTCGAGCGCGAAAGCGAGCTGGCCGAGGCCCTGGCCAGCGCCCAGCGCGAGGCGCAGTCGTCGTTCGGCGACTCGCGCATGCTGGTGGAAAAATACGTACTCAAACCGCGCCACGTGGAAATTCAGGTATTCGCCGACCAGCACGGCCACTGCCTGTACCTGAACGAGCGCGACTGCTCGATCCAGCGCCGCCACCAGAAGGTGGTGGAAGAAGCCCCCGCCCCCGGCCTGTCACCCGAACTGCGCCGCGCCATGGGCGAGGCGGCGGTCAAGGCCGCCCAGGCCATCGGCTACGTCGGCGCCGGCACCGTGGAATTTTTGCTGGACGAGCGCGGCGACTTCTTCTTTATGGAGATGAACACCCGCCTGCAGGTGGAACACCCGGTCACCGAGCTGATCACCGGCCTCGACCTGGTGGCCTGGCAGATTCGCGTCGCCCGCGGCGAGGCGCTGCCGATCACGCAGGAACAAGTGCCGCTTAACGGCCACGCCATCGAGGTGCGCCTGTACGCGGAAGATCCGGACCACGACTTCCTCCCGGCCACCGGCACCCTGGCGTTGTGCCGCGAAGCTGCCGCCGGCCCCGGCCGGCGTACCGACAGCGGCGTGGCCCAGGGCGATGTGGTCTCGCCCTTCTACGATCCCATGCTCGGCAAGGTCATCGCCTGGGGCGAGAACCGCGAGGAAGCGCGCCTGCGCCTGCTCGCCATGCTCGACGAAACCCTGGTCGGCGGGGTCAAGACCAACCTGGCCTTCCTGCGTCGCGTGCTGGCCCACCCGGCCTTCGCCGCCGCCGAGCTGGACACCGGCTTTATCCCGCGTCACGAGGCGCAGCTGCTACCGCCGCCGAGCGAGCTGCCGGAGGCCTTCTGGCAGCTGGCGGCCGATGCCTTTATCCAGAGCGAAGCCGCACGCCGTCGCGCCGACGATGCCCATTCGCCCTGGGCCGCGCGCAGCGGCTGGCGCAGCGGCGGCCCGGCGGAGATCGAGCTGCACCTGAGCTGCCAGGGCAGCAGCCGCAAGGTGCGCGCCAGCGGCCAGGCGCATCTGCAGGGCGACAGCCTGCTGGTGCCCGGCGCGGCGCAGCAGCGCCTGCCCGCGATCCGCCAGGGCGACACCCTGTACCTGCAATGGCAGGGAGAACTGCACGCGGTCAGCCGCTTCGACCCGATCGCCGCCGCCGAGGCCAGCCATCATCAGCACGGCGGCCTGACCGCGCCGATGAACGGCAGCATCGTCCGCGTACTGGTCGAGCCGGGCCAGGCCGTGGAGGCCGGCACCGCCCTGGTGGTGCTGGAGGCGATGAAGATGGAGCACAGCATCCGCGCGCCCGAGACCGGTACGGTCAAGGCCATCTACTGCCGCGAAGGCGAGCTGGTCAGCGACGGCGCGGTGCTGGTGGAGATCGAGTAGCCGCAGGGTGCGCCATGCGCACCAACGGCTGCGTTGGTGGATGTAAAAAGCGACATCCACCCTACGCTGTCGTGCGTCATGCGCAGCAAGCGCCCTAAGATAGCCAAACCCCATGGTGCGCACGGCGCACCCTACGCCACCGCGCACGCGCGATGACAACGGATACATACTAGGAACCCCGATGAGCCTGCCCAAATCCGTACGCCTGGTCGAAGTCGGCCCGCGCGACGGCCTGCAGAACGAGAAACAGCCGATCAGCGTCGCCGACAAGGTGCGCCTGGTCGACGACCTGAGCGCCGCCGGCCTCGGCTACGTGGAAGTGGGCAGTTTCGTCTCGCCCAAGTGGGTGCCGCAGATGGCCGGCTCCGCCGAGGTGTTCGCCGCCATCCAGCGCCAGCCGGGCGTCACCTATGCCGCGCTGACGCCGAACCTGAAAGGCTTCGAGGCCGCCCTGCAGGCCGAGGTCGAGGAGGTGGCGGTATTCGCCGCCGCCAGCGAAGCCTTCTCGCAGAAGAACATCAACTGCTCCATCGCCGACAGCCTGGCGCGCTTCGTGCCGCTGATGGAGGCGGCCAAGGCCGCCAAGGTGCGCGTGCGCGGCTATGTGTCCTGCGTGCTCGGCTGCCCCTACGACGGCGAGATCGACCCGGCGCAGGTCGCCAGCGTCGCCCGCGAGCTGTACGCCATGGGTTGCTACGAAGTGTCCCTGGGCGACACCATCGGCACCGGCACGCCGGGCAAGACCCGCCACCTGATCAACGTGGTCGGCCGCGACATCCCCCGCCACCTGCTGGCCGGACATTTCCACGACACCTACGGCCAGGCGCTGGCCAATATCTACGCCAGCCTGCTCGAAGGCATCCAGGTGTTCGACAGTTCGGTCGCCGGCCTCGGCGGCTGTCCCTACGCCAAGGGCGCCACCGGCAACGTCGCCACCGAGGACGTGCTCTACATGCTGCAGGGTCTGGGCATCGACACAGGCATCGACATGGACAAGCTGATCGCCGCCGGCCAGCGCATCTGCGAGGTGCTGGGCAAGGCCAACGGTTCGCGGGTGGCGCGCGCACGCCTAAGCCGATAAGCACCCGAGGGTGGATGACGCTTTTCTCATCCATCGTTGTGGTGGATCGGTGAAGCGTGATCCACCCTACGCTCCGAGCGGCCTTGCGTTTCGCGCCAGTTGCCGTGGCGGCGTCACTGCGACAGAGGGTCGGCCGCGTGGCGATAAGCGTCGCTGCGCGTCAAGGCAACCCCGTCCGCTTGCGCTAGGGTAGAAAGTATCGACAAGCAACGACGAGGACCGGCCATGCAGCAGCCCCTCTGGACGCCCTCCGCCGAACGTATCGCCGCCACCCGCCTGGATGCCTTCCGCCGCCTGATCAACCGGCGCCACGGCCTCGATCTGGCCGACTACCCGGCCCTGCACGCCTGGAGCGTCGAACAGCGCGAGGCCTTCTGGCAGGCCATCGTTGATTTTTTCGAGATTCGCTTCAGCACGCCCGCCGAGCGGGTACTGCGCGAGGGCCCGGCCATGCCCGACGCCGACTGGTTCCCCGGCGCCCGGCTGAATTTCGCCGAACACCTGCTGCGCCGCCGCGACCCGCATCCGGCGCTGGTGGCCGTGGGCGAAGACGGCAGCCGCGAGCAGCTCAGCTACCTGGAGCTGGCCGGGCATGTCGCCGGCCTGCAGCGCAGCCTGCGCGAGGCCGGCGTGGGCGTCGGCGACCGGGTCGCGGCCTTTATGCCCAACACCTGGCAGACCGTGGTGGGCATGCTCGCGGCCACCAGCCTAGGCGCCACCTGGTCGTCCTGCTCGCCGGACTTCGGCACCCAGGGGGTGATCGACCGCTTCGGCCAGATCGAGCCCAAGGTGCTGATCGCCGCTGCCGGCTACCGCTACGCCGGCAAGAACCTGGACCTGACCGCCAAGCTGGGTGAAATCCTCGAACGCCTGCCGAGCCTGCAGCAGCTCGTCGTCGTGCCCTACTCCCGGCCCGAGGCGAAGCCCGCCGACTTCAGCACCCAGGCCCGAGTGGCGCTATGGCAGGACTTCTACCAGCCCGGCGGCGAACCCGAATTCACTGCCGTGCCCTTCGACCAGCCGCTATACATCCTCTACTCCAGCGGCACCACCGGCGTGCCCAAGTGCATCGTCCACGGCGTGGGCGGCACCCTGCTGCAGCACGTCAAGGAACTCGGCCTGCACACCGACCTGACGGCCAACGACTGCCTGTTCTACTACACCACCTGCGGCTGGATGATGTGGAACTGGCTGGTCTCCGGCCTGGCCCTGGGCGCCACCCTGGTGCTGTTCGACGGCTCGCCCTTCCATCCGGGGCCCGAACGCCTGATCGAGCTGATCGATGCCGAGGGCATCAGCATCTTCGGCACCAGTGCCAAGTACCTCGCCGCGCTGGAGAAGGCCGGCGCCAAGCCACGCGAAACGCACAAGTTGCAACGCCTGAAAGCGCTTCTCTCCACCGGCTCGCCGCTGGCCCACGAGAGCTTCGACTTCGTCTATCGCGATTTCAAAACCGACCTGTGCCTGTCGTCCATCTCCGGCGGCACCGACATCGTCTCCTGCTTCGCCCTCGGCAATCCGGTGCTGCCGGTGTGGCGCGGCGAGCTGCAGTGCAAGGGCCTGGGCATGGACGTGCAGGTGTGGAACGACGGTGGCCAGCCGGTGACAGGCGAGAAAGGCGAACTGGTCTGCGCCCGGCACTTTCCCTCGATGCCGCTGGGTTTCTGGAACGACGAAGGCGGCGAGAAATTCCGCGCTGCCTATTTCGCCACCTTCCCCGGCGTCTGGGCCCATGGCGACTACGCCGAGGAAACCGCGCACGGCGGCCTGGTGATCCACGGCCGCTCCGATGCGGTGCTGAATCCGGGCGGCGTGCGCATCGGCACCGCGGAGATCTACCGCCAGGTGGAAAAGGTGCCGCAGGTGCTGGAATCCATCGCCATCGGCCAGGACTGGGCTGGCGATGTGCGCGTGGTGCTGTTCGTCCGCCTGCGCGAGGGCGTGGTGCTGGACGAGGCGCTGGAAAGCGAGATCCGCCAGGTGATCCAGGCCAACACCACCACGCGCCACGTGCCGGCGAAGATCGTCGCGGTGGCCGATATCCCGCGCACCATCAGCGGCAAGCTGGTCGAGCTGGCGGTGCGCAACGTGGTGCATGGCCGCCCGGTGAAGAACACCGATGCCCTGGCCAACCCGCAGGCGCTGGAGCTGTTCCGCGACCTGCCGCAGCTGCGGCAATAGCCGCAACACGCCCTATCCACGCCAGGCGACGAGCCGAACGATGCCGCCATTGGGCTCACACCCTTGCAGTCCCCGCGCCGCGGAAGACTGATAGCAAATCGCCTTCTGCCAATCGAAAGTACCTATACTGGCGTCATTTTTACGCCCTCGCGAGTTCGCAACCTCGCTCAGCGAGGTGCTTTCGCTTGTCGAGGTGACCGCGTGAGTATCATCCAGCGCAACCATGTTCAGCAGCTGCTGCCGGCGCATGCCGACGCCCCGGTGCTGGTCTACGGCCACGGCTTCGGCTGCAGCCAGGAGATGTGGAGCAAGCTCACACCAGCATTTGCACCGCACTACCGGCAGGTATTGTTCGACTACGTGGGTAGCGGCCGCTCCGACGCCAGCGCGTTCGATGCCGGCCGCTATCGACTGCTCGAGGGCTACGTCCAGGACCTACTGGAGGTTTGCGACGCCCTGCAACTGAGCGGTGACATCACCTTTGTCGGCCACTCGGTCAGCTGTAGCATCGGCATACTCGCCGCCATCGAACGGCCATCGTTGTTCTCCCGACTCGTGCTGCTCGGTCCCTCGCCCTGTTTCCTCAGCGACCCGCCGGCCTACGAAGGCGGCTTTCGGCGCAGCGACCTGGACAGTCTGCTGGAGCTGATGGAGCACAACTATCTGGGCTGGACGCAGCACTTCGCGCCGCTGGTGTCCGGCGCGGAGGCGGGCCAGCCGGTGACCGCGCAGCTGTCCGACAGCTTCTGCTCGACCGACCCGCTGATGGCGCGCCTGTTCGCCGAGGCCACCTTCAGCTCCGACATACGCGCCGCGCTGCCGCACTGCCCGGTGCCCAGCCTGATCCTGCATCACCGTCGCGATGCGCTGGTACCGCCAGCGGTAGCCGACTACCTGCACACTCACCTCAAAGCGAGTACCCTCGAGATCCTCGACGTCAGCGGCCACTGTGCCCACATGAGCCACCCGGAGCTGGTCGCCGTCGCCATGCTCCGCTACCTGCAAGGAAGCCATCACCTTGTTCTACCTTGAACGCCTGCCCTGTCCAGTGCTGGTGACCGACTGCAACGGCCAGATCAAGCACTCCAACCACGACTTCAAGCGCCTGGCCGGCGTCCTGCTGGTCGACAGCATGGATCATTACTTCCCGCCGGCGAGCCGCATCTTCCTGCACACCCATGCCTGGCCACTGCTGCTCAGAAACGGCGAATTCAACGAACTGCACCTGCAGCTACTGGCGACGGATCAACAGCACATCCCGGTGATGGCCAATGCCCGGATGAGCGAGGTGGATGGCGAACGCGAGGTGATCTGGCTGTTCTTCGTCGCCAAGGATCGTCAGCGCTTCGAGGCCGAACTGCTCAAGGCCCGCGAACAGGCGCAGGAAAACGCGGCGCAGCTGGCCAAGGCCAACCTCGCCCTGCAGAGCGCCTACGCCCAGCTCGCCGAATACGCCGTGGAGATCAAGAGCGAGGCGGAACAGTTCGCGCAGCTGAGCCACACTGACCCACTGACTGCGCTGGGCAACCGCCGGGCGCTGTCGCTGCACGTAGAACAGTGGACGGCAACGGTCAGCGCGCAGGCGCACGCCAGCCTGCTGCTGATCGATATCGACTACTTCAAGCAGATCAACGACCGCTTCGGCCATGCCGAGGGCGATCGGGTGCTCATCGAGCTGGCCCAGCAACTGCTCAAGAGCGTGCGCAGCCAGGACAGCGTCGTGCGCTACGGCGGCGAGGAGTTCGCGCTGTGGCTGCCGTTCGCCGATGGCGACGAGGCCGCGGTCATCGCCCGGCGCGTGCACGAGCAGGTTTCCCTGCTGCAGATCGCCGACCAGCGCCTTACCGTGAGCATCGGTATCGCCAACCTCGTACCGCAGGGGCAAGACCCCGAGCGCTACCTCGAACAACTCCTCGAAGAGGCCGACACGGCGCTGTACGCGGCCAAGGCCCAGGGACGCAATCGCAGCGTTCGCCATGACCGCCGCTGAGCCGGCGCACGGGGTCGATCCTGGCCGCCTGCCGCCGCATGAGCAAGAGCCGCGCGGCGTCACAGGTAGCCCGTGACCGTGCTGCGTATACTCGAGTAAGACCCTCCTACTGGGAACCCTGCCGTGTCGCTACGTCAACTCTGCTGCTGCGCCCTGCTCGCCCTGGCCGCCACCGGTCAGGCCGAGGAAGTCGTCGAGCTGTACATGCCGGAAGCGCCACCGCTGACCCTGGTCGCATTCGAGGCCGGCTACGGCATGGTCGGCGATATCACCCTGGCCGCCCTGGCTCGCGCGGGCTACCTCGCCGAGCTCAAGGTCGAGCCCTGGGCTCGCGCCCAGCGCACGGTTGCCGGCGGCCGCAACCAGCTGATCATTCCCCTTTCGCGCACCCCGCAGCGCGAAGCGCTGTATACCTGGATCGCGCCGATCATGCCGCTGGAACGCGCCTTCTTCAGCCTCGACGAGCCGGTGCAGAGCTTCGCCGAGGCACGCCAGCGCTACCGGCGCATCGGTGTCGGCCTGGGCACGGCGCAGGTGGAAATCCTCAGAACGCAGGGTTTCGCCGACCGGCAGATCGTCACCCACAACCTGGGCGAAAACCCCGTTCACCTGCTCGAGCGCGGGCGTATCGACGCCTGGTTCACCGGCGTGCCGGAGGCGCTGTATATCTGGCCACAGCACTCCAAGCGCGAGCTGCAGATGAGCCCGGCGCTGGCCAGCACCGACCTCTACCTGGCCTGTTCCAGGGACTGCGACACGCAGCTGGTGGAAAACCTGCGCGCCGCCGTGCAGAGCCTGCACGACGAGGGCATCAGCCAGCGCCTGATCGAGGCCTATCGGCCCGAGCCGCGTTGAGTCAGATCCCCTGCCGCCCCGGATCCTCCGGCGGCAGGTCCTCCTCGATGTCTTCCAGCTTGAGCTCCAGGCCCCAGTCGCCGGCATCGGCCACCTTGGGCGCGCTGACCGGCGCCGCTGCCGGTCGGGCTGCCGCGGCGGCCGCCGGCGCGGCATTGGCCGGGTTGTCGCGGTAGAGCTTGAGCTTCAGGCGCACGTTGTTCGCCGAGTCGGCGTTTTTCACCGCCTCGTCCTCGTCGATGGCGCCCTCGTGGACCAGATCGATCAGCGCCTGATCGAAGGTCTGCATGCCGAGGTTCTTCGACTTTTCCATGATCTCCTTGAGCTCGGAGAACTCGTTGCGCTTGATCAGGTCGCGCACCGTCGGCGTGCCCAGCATCACCTCCACCGCCGCACGGCGCTTGCCGTCGACGGTCTTGACCAGGCGCTGGGAGACGAAGGCCTTGAGGTTGTTGCCCAGGTCGTTGAGCAGCTGCGGGCGGCGATCCTCGGGGAAGAAGTTGATGATGCGGTCCAGCGCCTGGTTGGCGTTGTTCGCATGCAGGGTGGAGATGGCCAGGTGACCGGTATCGGCGAAGGCCAGGGCATGTTCCATGGTCTCGCGGTCGCGGATCTCGCCGATCAGGATCACGTCCGGTGCCTGGCGCAGGGTGTTCTTCAGCGCGGCGTGGAAACTGCGGGTGTCCACCCCCACCTCGCGCTGGTTGATGATCGACTTCTTGTGCCGGTGCACGTACTCCACCGGGTCCTCGATGGTGATGATATGGCCGCCGCTGTTGCGGTTGCGGTAGTCGATCAGCGCCGCCAGCGAGGTCGACTTGCCCGAGCCGGTGCCGCCGACGAACAGCACCAGGCCGCGCTTCTCCATCACCGTGCTGAGCAGCACCTCGGGCAGCTTGAGGTCCTCGAAGCGCGGAATGTCCAGCTTGATATTGCGCGCCACTATCGAGACTTCGTTGCGCTGCTTGAAGATGTTGATGCGAAAACGCCCGACGCCGGCCAGGGAGATCGCCAGGTTCATCTCCAGCTCGCGCTCGAATTCCTCACGCTGGGCGCTGTCCATGATCGACTCGGCGATGGCCGCCACGTCGCCGGACTTCATCGGCTCCTGGCTGAGCGCCTTGAGCACGCCGTTGAACTTGGCGCAGGGCGGCGCCCCGGTGGACAGGTAGAGGTCGGAACCGTCCTGGCTGGACAGGATTTTCAGCATTGCGTGGAGATCCATGGCGACGTTTCCGTGAGGCGCGATTGAAATACCATAGGCCATCATTCGCCGGCGTCGCGGGCAATGCATGACCCAAAATCTCGCGCCATTCTGCTGGCGCTATGGATGCTGGCACAATAGCAGCCCGGCAAATTTGAGGAGCCCGTCATATGGCAAAGGCAATGGCCCGCCACATCCTGGTCAAGACCGAAGCGGAAGCGGCGGCGCTGAAGAAACGCATCGCCGCCGGCGAAGCCTTCGACGTGCTGGCGCGCAAGTACTCCACCTGCCCATCCGGCAAGAAAGGCGGCGACCTCGGCGAAGTGCGTCCCGGGCAGATGGTGCGGGCGGTGGACCAGGTGATCTTCAAGAAGCCGCTGCGCGAGGTGCATGGCCCGGTGAAGACCCAGTTCGGCTATCACCTGATCCAGGTGTTCTATCGCGACTGACAGCCGCGAGCTGGCCTGCGCCGCGCAGCTGCAACTGCAACTGCAACTGCACTGGTTCACTGCAGGAGCGCGCGAACGGCGCACCCCGCTGCAAAGCCGGATATCCGTTGGGAGACGCCTCGCGCAGCGGCCGTTAGCTGCGCCGGCGCTGTTCCAGGTTTTCCCGGCGCAAAGAAGAAACCCCAGACCGCATTGGCGATCTGGGGTTTCGTATAGGAGCTTGACGATGACCTACTCTCACATGGGGAAGCCCCACACTACCATCGGCGATGCGTCGTTTCACTGCTGAGTTCGGGATGGGATCAGGTGGTTCCAACGCTCTATGGTCGTCAAGCAATTTGTTGCTGTCGCGGGGTTAGCCGTTACAGCGAATTGGGTATGTGACAGTCGTTTGGCTTGGCCCTTGGGCCTGTAGCTCTCGTGCAAATCTTCGGCTGTTGTCGACTTCACCATCGACACCCTCTGCTCTCAGAGCAGATTGTTTGGGTGTTATATGGTCAAGCCTCACGGGCAATTAGTATGGGTTAGCTCAAC
>NZ_JBITVF010000009.1:0-137585 GCF_044542855.1 Pseudomonas sp. NPDC077649
CCGACCGCAAGACCGAGATCAAGGCCAACGACCACCTCACCGTCGGCGACAGCCAGCACATCAAGCTGGGCAACGGCCAGTTCATCCAGGCCGGCCAGGAAATCCACCTCTCCAGCGGCCTCAAGGTCGTACTCGAAGCCGGCAGCGAACTCACCCTCAAGGGCGGCGGCAGCTTTATCAAACTCGACGGCGGCGGCATCACCCTGGTCGGCCCGGTGATCAAGATCAACTCCGGTGGGGCGCAGGGCAGTGGTTCGGGAGCGGCGCCGATACTGCCGGGGGCGGCGAAGCCGGCTGATGCGGATGTGCCGGGAATTCCACTGGAAGCCCTGGTAAAACAAAACATGCTGTTCCGCAGCACCCGAGCTGGCGTATGTGAAGTGTGCGAAGCCGCTAAGGCATCAAAGGGAGATAAGGCATGAGCGCTCCAATGCCCGATGGGGGCGGTGCCATTCTGCTCGACGGAGCTCGTTACGAGAGTGCGACGGCGTGGCTTTATCAGTGCTTCCCTAGCCATCAACCAAGACCGTTATTGCTCGGTACGGCCTATGAGCCCATAGCGGACGCTGGCCCGATTTTGCTGGATGCTCCGGTTGGCAGCATGGCCTATGACGCCTGGAGACACGGAACCGAAATCAAGGATGGTCTCTGGCTGGAAAGCGATGCTTCGATGGACGATCTGCAGCGCATACTGCAGCGCCGCCTGCGCATCTTCACCCCAGAACATCGCGAACTCTGGCTACGCCTGGGTGACGCCCGACCTCTGTATCAGGCATGGCAGCGCGAAGGGCAATGGCCGGTGGGATTCTGGCACCGAATCTCACGCATCTGGCTTCATCACGAAGGCACAATCTTCTGTGCCTGGCAAAACGAACAGCCCGAGAAAGACGGCGCGCCAGCCGAACTAGATCTCGCCGCGCAAATGACGCTCGACTGGCGACTGCTGGAAGCACTTGCCGAACAGGACGACACGGCACAGGAGGCTCTTCTATGACTGCTCAAACTCCCGCCCCATCCAGCTTGACGGTTGCTGGATGCCCCCTGCTCAGTGCTGTACTCCCGCTACGCTATGCGCTCGGCCCGACCCTGACAGTGGATACCAGCGCCTATGGCTTGCCAGCTGTACAGGGAGACTTTCCTGCAATAGGCGATTACTTCGAGCCACTCAAGGGCCGTCCGCTGAACTACACCGCCCGCCTGTTACGCGATGGCTGGCTGTACGTCTGGCAGAGCGGCCTAAAACAATTGATCGAATACCGTGTCAGCGCGGCTGACTTTACCCAAACAGCTCGCGGCGGCAAAGTCATCGACGGACGTAGCCTGCCCTATTTACTCCTTCCCGCAGGAACACCGGCCATGCTGGCGTGGTCGCCTCGCCAGTGGAGCGATAGCCAGTTCAACTCAGCCAAGGGAAAAGAGGATGTACGTCAGCGCGTAATGCGCACCATCACTCCCGGAGCAGCACCATTCAGCGGCCAAGCTCGCACGATCCACGAACGTATCGGCGACTACATGGACGCCAACTGGTATGGCTGGAGTTGCGAGCCCTCTACCAGTCACCGCCCGGCATGGCCAAAGCTGCTCGACGACATGCAGCGCTGCGAGCAACAAGCCTATGCCTTGATCGACGACCCGTGGGGCGTATTGCTGGATCTGGCCAAGCTGCTTCGCGCTCGTCAGCAGGCGTTCAAAGTCACCCGGGAAGTGCACGGCGAAGATTGGGCCATGGCAGGCGTGCTCAGATCTCTGGCAGAAGGCGACCCGCAAATCGGCGGCCAACTGCGCAGCATCACCAATTTCCGCCAGCTACAAACTACCTGGCAGCAGCAAACGCAGGAGGAGGAAGAATACAGCGCCGATGTGCGCCGCCTCAGCGAGCTTTGGTCAGCCTGGCTAAATACCCTAGCACAGCGCGGCCCTGCCAGCCTGGATACTGCCTGTGGCCACTTCGACATTACCCAGCCCGATCCACGTGCAGAGCTGGAACTCCACTTCGCTGCAGCCTGCCTTGGCCCTGCAACAACCGGTCCCGGAGCCAAGGCCATAGCGAATGCCCTGACACTCCAGCAGCAAGAGGGCAAACCCTGGCTGATTTGGGCGTTACTGGGTTTGGGCAAACGCCTCGGTGTCGGCGAAATCAATTCCCTGGTAGGACTGGCTGACGGCGCAAGAGACAACGGTGCAAGCGCGCTGAACGAAGCACACAAACTGGCGCAATTGCTGAACCAGGCAGCCGATAAACTGGGCCGGCATATTCTGGGTTCGCCATTGGAAGCCCTGTTTACAGCGCTCGCTCCCATCGTCGGCCTGGGCCTGCAGAAAGCCGACGACGGCTCCAAGGTCGCCGGGCGCCTCTACCTCGCCGCAGCTTTGGCGCGAAGCCAGCAGCGCCTGGCTATCGAGGCCGTCAGTCAGCGGCAACTCGGCGAATGGATGAGCGACCTGATGGGCACACGCCCTAATCTGCCAGCCCGTCTAAAACCCACACAGCTCAGTGTTGCGGTCAGCGAGGCACTGCCGTTCTTCCGCCTGCTACCGGCCAAGGACTTGCCGCCCCTGCCTACATCCATGGCGGCGGATGTCGACCTCAAGAGGATGCTCGATCTCGGCAAAGGAACGCTAGAAAAAGCACCTATCAAGTGCCTGGTAGCGCTGATGGCAGGGGTGAATTTTATATGGGGCGGGTTACAGCTAACTGAAAAGCAGTCGGGAAAAAACTGGCTGAGTTTTGCGGGAGGATTTTTTGGAGTTTCTAGCGCAATAGCAGCGACCTTGCAAAAAGTTTCTGAAGTCGACTGGGAAGCAGCAGTCAAGCTCAATGGGGCCACGCACATCGCTTCGCAGAAAGCGTTGGCTGATGCACTGGGGGTAGGCGCTAAAGCATCGATCCTACAATCGGTGACCTCGGGCTTCGACGTATTGGTCTACGGCATCGAGGCGCTGGAGGCCTACAAAGCCGGCGACTTAGATACCACAGCCATCAATGCCGGATTGACCCTGGCCTCTGCCGCCAACCTGCGTCTTTACGTGCAGAGCTTCCGGGCTATACGTGCCGCCCGTGCTGCGGTCATCGCTGGAGAGGCTGCCGTCATAGGCCGCGGCGTCAGCGTGGCGCCACACCTGGCCGCCCGCGCTCTGGGGTGGACCATCCTGATCGTCGGCGGAGTGATTGCCCGCCAATATACCCAGGACACACCTCTTGAAACCTGGGTCAAACGTACCCGATTCGGCACCCGGCCTGCCGACTGGTCGAACAGTTACGAAAAGTCGATGACCGAGTTTTACAAGGTAGTATTCCCCATCAGTTTCGAGGCATACCGTCTCAATGAATTGAATCCATATCGTGGCATGCAAACCATCACCTACGTCTTGCTAAGACTGCCAGGCAAAAGCGCACTGACTGATGACATGATCCATTTCAAAGGGCACGAAACCTGGGGCAGCTTCTTCGGCTTGGGCGGCACCCGCAAGGCCGTGGAATGGACCGGAAAGGATTTCGATCATCATGGCGGCACACGGGTCAAACCCGAACCTGGCGTGGCCGTCTACCGTCGCGTTTATCATGAAGAGAATGGTGACAAGCTCGATGCCATACGTGGCGAACTGAGCTATTCGCCCGTCGAGGGAATCATCCTCCCTGCCATAGAAATCAAGGAACTTGCATGGCTGTAAGCGAGCTGATCCAACAAGCCCGTACTCGCTTCGGGCAGTCCCCCAGCGTGCTCTTGCGCGCCGACGAGCCCACTGGAGAAAAGCCGTGGGAAATGTTCGTTTCCGATGAACATACCGAGCATTATCTGGCCATCAAGACCGGCGGGGATTCCGACAGAGGAATGCTGACTGGAGCTCTGGGAGTTGGTGGGGTAATGGTGCTTCTCATGTGCTCCATCCTCATCCTGAGCGGAAATACAGATGGCATTTTGACAGGAGTAATCTTAGCAGCCGCTCTGTTCGTTATTCCGTTCCTGTGGGAAACCCGCCGTCCACTCCCCTTGCCGATACTCTTCAACCGCCGCACCCGAGAAGTCTATTTCGATCACAACGGCAAGCTGTACCACAGCCCCTGGGACGGTATACAGGCGCTGGCAGGCGAGTTCGTTATGGTTGGTCCACATACCGGAGGTATGCGAAATGCCTCACTGGAAATCCTCGTACGCCGCCTCGGCGAGCCCGATAACGCCTTGCTGGTAAGCCTTGGTCTACCGATGGGCAAAACCCTGCAAATGCAGAAAGGCCTTTGGGAATGGCTACGCGCCTATATGGACAATGGTCCCTGGTTTGATGAGAACGGCCAGCGCAGCGACTCTGACGCATACGTAAAGGAAATGCTTTCTGCCCATACCAAACCCACAGGATTTCTTGCCTTCCGGCGGCAAAAGATTGCTGACAAAAAAGCAGCCAACGAGGGCAAGAACTACTTGGAGTGGACTGATGCGGTTCTCTATCTGGGGCACCTGTTTTTCTACCCGATGAACTGGCTGCAGGAGTTCACCCATAACATTGCCAAACGTCGTTCCCGTAATCGCTGGCCACAGATCGTCACTGAGCGCCTACAGCCAAACGGCCCGACCACGCGCCTTATCGACCTGGAACGTGAGCGTGGGCTGAGCGTATAGCATCGTCAGCCCGCTTGTAACCGTACATACACTCAAAGAAGTCAAGGAAAGACCATGCAACAAGCCACCTGGAACCATGCCCAATACCTCAGCGTACTCTCCTGGACAATGCTGAGTGCTGCCATTACAAGCGCACAGCTATTTCTTGTATTTTTCCCTTTTGGCAATCTTGATGAGTACGTGCTTGGTTGGCCTCTCGGACTATCGCTGACCGTAAACGTCATTCTTGTTATTGCGTCTACATTGGGCCGACGCGACCAATATGTTCGCGTCTCATTGACGGATAACGGAATCCAATACGATGACGAATCCGAGTCCTACCGCCGCAAAGAACTGCTCCGAGCCAGTGAAATCAAGAAAATCCGTGTTCGAAGAAATCCATTCTTCAAGTCACTGACTATTGACATGAAGGAAAACAACCAACGTTTCTTTTTGAGTAACGTTTCTATAACAGACGATTTTCTGGCTGGCGTACAAGCGTTAATTAACAAGGGAACAAGCTGAGGCTCATCAGGGCGATTCACCGCATAACGAAAAAGGGCGTCAGTTGGCGCCCTTGTCGTTTCTCTTGTCTGCTTATGCCACCGACAGTTCCCGCAGTGCCGCAGTGGCCAAAAAGCCAGAGCGGGAGGCATAGCGATGGTCTTTCTTCACCATCTCGTCAATCCGCTGCAGCAGATTTTCCGGCAGGGTGGCGTTGAAGCGAACAGCTTTCCCCAGATACGGGGTCACATCGAAATCGACTACAGCCCACACACCGCCGGCATAGTCGGGATTCCCCATATGCGCGTCTACTTCATGCGCACGCGGGAGCGGATCACCATCAGCCACCAAGCCTTCAAAGTGAAGGGCTAGGGCTTCCTGTGTGTTTTCCAGAGCCTCCGAGACAGTGGCGCCTGCCGAGAAACAGCCCGGCACGTCGGGCACAGTCACCCCATAGTCCGAATCAGCGTCTTTGTGCAGTACGATTGGAAATTTCATTGCTTCTACCTCTAACGATTCATCTGGTACTTCGGAGCAGGAGCTTCAACACAGCCTGGGCCGGAAGCAGCCCTGCACCAGACTACGCCACAGCAAGTTGCTGCGATAAATACCGGCATCCACCATCTCCCCATGGAGCGTAATCATGGAGATAGAGATGGATACTTCTTTGCGTAAAACCAAGGTTCTCGATACCGACTCTGATCAGTCCCTCCCATTGCCGGGCACGGAAGCCTACGAGTCGCTTCCGCAGTACCCGAAGGGCAGCCCCCTTCCCTTCCGGCGCACAATCCGCAAGCATGAGCTTAGACAGATCGTCCCCCTGGCTGAATCAACGATCTACGAAATGGAACGTCGTGGCGAGTTCCCCAGGCGCTTCAACCTGACACCACGTTGCGTGGTCTGGGATCTGGCCGAGGTGGAGGCCTGGATCGAGGAGCGCAAGCAGGCACCGCGGGTCAATATCAGCAAGCCGGATGTTTACCTCAGGAAAACCCGCCCTGTCCGGGCGGGCTCAAACCAGGCATGAAGTCGGTGCCGTCCTCATCCGACAAGGGCTTGCAGTTCCTTGGAGGCGGGGCGCGTTAGCCGCCGTTCTTCCTTGGCTAGATTGACCTGCAGGGCCACCTGAGCCACGTCCAAGACACCGCCAGGCAGCAAATAGCTGCCTTTGGCCTGCAGCCAAGTCAGCACGTCCGCCAGGTGCCAGATCGAAGCACTGCCCTCATGCACCGGCGCAGGGAAGCTGCTCGGATAAGCCAACATCAACTTGCGCATGTTCTGGCGCGACACACCAACGATCTCCGCCACATCGGTGAGTCCGACTAGGTCCGGTGCCACCTCAATCAGTCTGGCCGACGGTACGGCACTGCGCACGTCGGCAAGGGCACTGCGTACAGCCACCTCAGCGTTCTCCGCTTCACGGGTGAACTCCAGCGCCAGCCGGCCTGGCTGGCCAATGCCGATCAAGGCATCGTCACAGCCGGCCTCGCCGAGGCGCTCGACCAATACCTCCGGGTCACGGTCATCGTCGGCCAGTTGGTATTTCAGTGTGAAGATGTATTCCATAGCGCTACTCCTCTGCGCCCTCAGCGGTCTGCCGCTGCTTACGGTACGTGGTGCAGTTGTCGACGACGCGCCGAAGGGCACGCGCATGGTTGCCTGGGTTCTTCGGTGTGCTCCACACGCTGGTGATGCAGAATTCGCCACAGCGACACTCTTCATCGTTGTAGGGACAGTAGATTCGTCCCCAAGCGTGGCTACCACCCAGCTCTATGCGCCAGCCCTGCTCTTCGGCATGCCTGAGTGCTTCTTCGACCTCTTTCTTCGAGTGAGAAGGACGGGTCATCAGTGATCTCCAGTATTCGCATGACTGGCAAGGTTGTCAACTGACAACCTTGCACTTTCCTTAAACCGTGGCACTCAACACCGGCACTACAACGCTGTCCGGCAGTAGTTGGGGAACATGAGTGCGGCCATCGATCCAGGCGTCGATCATGTCCGCCCACTCCTGCAGCATGTGCCGGCGCTGCTCCGCGTACTCGGCTTTGTTGTAGACCGAGCGCGAGGAGCGACCATCTTCGTGAGCCAGGCATTTCTCGATCCAGTCGCCGTTGAAGCCCACTTCATTGAGCAGCGTGGAACCGGTCCTGCGCAGGTCGTGGACGGTGAACGGCTCCAACGGCAGGCCTGCTTCCTTCGCACGGGAGGCAATGAGCTGGGTGATGCGGTTCAGGGTGGCGTGCGACATGCAGCGGTAGATGTCATAGCGCGAGGGCAACACATACCGGGAACCAGCCGCACAGGTGTGCAGGGCCACGAAGATGTCCATGGCCTGGCGCGACAGGTAGACAACGTGCGGGTTACGCCCCTTCATCCGCTCCTTGGAGATCGTCCAGGTGGCGTTCTTGAAGTCAACCTCGTCCCAAGTCGCCTCGATCAGCTCGCCCTTGCGTACCAAGGTCAGCAGCACCAGCCGCAAGGCCAGCTTGATCGTGGGATACGCGGCGATGGACTCCAGTTGATGGAAGGCCAGCCGAATTTCGGTCGGGCTCAGTGCCCGATCCTTCGGTACGAAAGTGGCGATGGAAGATGCCTTAACGTCGTCGGCCGGGTTCTCGACCTTCTCGCCATGCAGGATCGCGAACGCATAGACCTGTTTCACGATGTCGCGAATATGGACCGCAGTTGCCGGTGCCCCGCGAGCCTTCACCTTGGCACACAGGGCTCGCAGATCATCTGGGGTGATTTCGGTCAGCAGCCGATTTTCGAAGACCGGCAGGATGTCGCGGTCGATGATGCTTTTACGCATCGCACGCGTGCTGTCGGCCATGCGCGCACCGACCAACCACTTCGTCAGCGTTTCACCGAAATTCTTGGCAGCGTTCAGGCGCCGCTTAGCGCGCTGCTTCTCCAGGGAGGGAGACTTGCCCAGGGCGACCATGCGCTTGGCATCGAGCAGCTTCTCGCGAGCCATGGCCAGGGAAATGCCAGTTGGCCCATAGCGCCCGATGGTCAGCGTTTCTCGGCGTCCATTGAGACGGTAGTCGTAGCGAAAGGTGACGGTACCGGTAGGCGATACCGTCACGTACATACCATCGCGGTCGGAAGCCTTGTACAGCTTGGACTTGGGCTTGAGATTGCGCAGTTTGGTATCAGTAAGCATCGAGGTTTTTACTCCTGTTCATGACGGCTTTTACCGTCAAGGGTCAGGAGACCTGTTGATGCCGGGAAAGCCGCACGGGGCAAGCTTTCCCAAGGAGCGATTTACCGTCAAAGACCGGTTTTGACCAGATAGTAAACAGAACGGTCTCAATCCGACCGCTGTTTACTACCGTCCCCGCTACCGCCAATCCGTTCTGCTAATCGGCGATAGGCCTCGATAACCATTGCAACGAATTTTCTTTTAAATCAACACGTTGCAATTGGCTATCGATACGTCTCAATGAGCCCGGAAGGACCCTACATCACTCCCACTCGATGGTGGCAGGCGGCTTGCTCGACACGTCGTAGGTGACGCGGGAGATGCCTTCGATTTCGTTGATGATGCGGCCGCTGACGGTTTCCAGCAGTTCGTAGGGCAGGTGCGCCCAGCGCGCGGTCATGAAGTCCACGGTTTCCACGGCGCGCAGGGCGACGACCCAGGCGTAGCGGCGACCGTCGCCGACCACGCCGACCGATTTCACCGGCTGGAACACCACGAAGGCCTGGCTGGTCTTGTGGTACCAGTCGGCCTTGCGCAGCTCTTCGATGAAGATATGGTCGGCGCGGCGCAGCAGGTCGGCGTATTCCTTCTTCACTTCGCCGAGGATGCGCACGCCCAGGCCCGGGCCCGGGAAGGGGTGGCGGTAGACCATGTCGTAGGGCAGGCCCAGTTCCAGGCCGATCTTGCGCACCTCGTCCTTGAACAGTTCGCGCAGCGGCTCGACCAGCTTGAGGTTCATTTCCTCCGGCAGGCCGCCGACGTTGTGGTGGCTCTTGATCACGTGGGCCTTGCCGCTCTTGGCGCCAGCCGACTCGATCACGTCCGGGTAGATGGTGCCCTGGGCGAGGAACTGGATGTTGGGAAGCTTGCTGGCCTCGGCATCGAACACATCGATAAAGGTGCGGCCGATGATCTTGCGCTTCTTCTCCGGGTCGGCCTCGCCGGCCAGGTTGTTGAGGAACTGCTCTTCGGCGTTGGCGCGGATCACCTTGACGCCCATGTTCTCGGCGAACATGGCCATCACCTGCTCGCCTTCGTGCAGGCGCAGCAGGCCGTTGTCGACGAACACGCAGGTCAGCTGGTCGCCGATGGCCTTGTGCAGCAAGGCGGCGACCACCGAGGAGTCGACGCCGCCGGACAGGCCGAGCAGCACGTTGGCGTCGCCGACCTGGGCGCGCACCGCGGCGATCGCGTCGTCGACGATGTTGGCCGGGGTCCACAGGGCCTCGCAGCCGCTGATCTCCAGGACGAAGCGCGAGAGGATGCGGCCGCCCTGCTTGGTGTGGGTCACTTCCGGGTGGAACTGCACGCCGTAGTAGTGGCGGGCGTCGTCGCTCATGGCGGCGATCGGGCAGCTCGGGGTGCTGGCGAGGATATGGAAGCCCTCGGGCATGCGGGTGACCTTGTCGCCGTGGCTCATCCACACGTCGAGGCCGAGCACGCCGTCGGCGTCGACATGGTCCTCGATGCCTTCGAGCAGCTGGCTCTTGCCGACCACGTCGACGCGGGCGTAGCCGAACTCGCGCAGGTCGGAACCTTCCACCTTGCCGCCGAGCTGCTCGGCCATGGTCTGCATGCCGTAGCAGATGCCCAGCAACGGCACGCCGAGGTCGAACACGGCTTGCGGCGCGCGCGGGCTACCCTCCTCGTGCACCGACTCCGGGCCGCCGGCGAGGATGATGCCGCGCGGGGCGAAGGCGCGGATGTCCTCGTCGCTCATGTCCCAGGGGTGCAGTTCGCAATAGACGCCGATCTCGCGCACGCGGCGGGCGATCAGTTGGGTGTACTGGGAACCGAAGTCCAGAATCAGGATGCGGTGGGCGTGAATGTCGTGGGCCATGGCCGTCTCTCGTAGGTATTCACAAATGACACGGGGCTGATCGAACAGCCCCGTTATTCATAGCATTGCGGCGAATCAACCGACCCGATAGTTCGGGGCTTCCTTGGTGATCTGCACGTCGTGCACGTGCGACTCGGCCATGCCGGCGCCGGTGATGCGCACGAACTCCGGCTTGGTGCGCATCTCTTCGATGGTGGCGCAGCCGGTGTAGCCCATGGAGGCGCGCAGGCCGCCCATCAGCTGATGGACGATGGCGGCCATGGCGCCCTTGTACGGCACGCGGCCTTCGATACCTTCCGGCACCAGTTTCTCGGCACCGGCCGAGGAGTCCTGGAAGTAGCGATCCGAGGAGCCCTGCGCCTGCGCCATGGCGCCCAGCGAGCCCATGCCGCGGTAGGCCTTGTAGGAACGGCCCTGGAACAGTTCGACTTCGCCCGGGGCTTCTTCGGTGCCGGCCAGCATGGAGCCGATCATCACCGCGGAAGCGCCGGCGACTATGGCCTTGGACAGGTCGCCGGAGAAGCGGATGCCGCCGTCGGCGATCAGCGGTACGCCGCTACCGGCCAGGGCGGCGGCGACGTTGGCCACGGCGCTGATCTGCGGCACGCCGACGCCGGCGACGATACGGGTGGTGCAGATCGAGCCCGGACCGATGCCGACCTTGACGCCGTCGGCGCCGGCTTCGACCAGGGCCTTGGCGGCATCGCCGGTGGCGATATTGCCGCCGATCACCTGGACTTCCGGGAAGGTCTGCTTGACCCAGCGCACGCGGTCGATCACGCCCTTGGAGTGGCCGTGGGCGGTGTCGACGATGATCACGTCGACGCCGGCGTTGACCAGCGCGGCGACGCGGTCGCCGGTATCGGCGCCGGTGCCGACGGCAGCGCCGACGCGCAGGCGACCCTGGTCGTCCTTGCTCGCCAGCGGGTAGGCCTTGGCCTTCTCGATGTCCTTGACGGTCATCATGCCCTTGAGGGTGAAGGCGTCGTCGACGATCAGCACCTTCTCGATGCGGTGCTTGTGCAGCAGCTCGCGCACAGTTTCCTTGGCGGCGCCTTCCTTGACGGTGACCAGACGCTCTTTCGGCGTCATCACCTCGCGCACCAGGGCGTCCAGGCGGTTCTCGAAGCGCACGTCGCGGGAGGTGACGATGCCCACCAGGTCACCGTTGGAGAGCACCGGCACACCGGAGATGTTGTTCTGCCGGGTCAGCTCGAACAGGTCGCGCACGGTGGCGTCGGCCTCGATGGTGATCGGGTCCTTGACCACGCCGGCCTCGAACTTCTTGACCTTGCGCACCTCGGCAGCCTGCTGCTCGATGGTCATGTTCTTGTGGATGATGCCGATGCCGCCTTCCTGGGCCATGGCGATGGCCAGGCGCGCCTCGGTGACGGTGTCCATGGCGGCGGACAGCAGCGGGATATTCAGTTCGATGCCGCGGGTCAGGCGGGTCTTCAGGCTGACGTCCTTGGGCAACACCTCGGAATAACCGGGGATGAGCAGGACGTCGTCGAAAGTGAGTGCTTCTTGGCTGATGCGCAGCATGGCGGGCTCCCGGGCGGGAAAATAAGAAGCGCGGCATTATACCCAGCCACCCCCGCCCGCTCAATGCAAAGTGTGGCAGGTGCGGCCAGAAAACGGCCGACCGGTCAGTGGGCAGACGCCCTGCCCTATCCGACCTCGGCCAATCCGCCCTCAGCAGTCGACCCGCACCAGGCGCACGGCGAAGCCGATGCGCTCGGCCAGTTCGTCGAGAAAGTCCTGGCGAAAGCCGGCATCCGCCCAGTTGTTGAACACCAGGCCCAGGTCGGAGAAGCCGCAGGGCTGCAGGAACAGGAAGCCGTTGATATCGTCCTCAAAGCCGCATTCGGGGCAGGCGAAGTTGTCGGTCTCCCCCGGCCACCAGCGTTCCAGGCTGTCGAACAGCGGCGGGCCGATCTCCTGGCGGCACTCGGGGCAGCCGGCTTCTTCGCGAAAGCCCTGGGTCGGGGTGTAGATGCAGCGCTTGGTCACCAGCTCCAGGCCGTTGATCGGCCGGCCGAACGGCAGCCGCTCCGGGCGCTCGACCACCCGCCGCGCACCCGCGGCGATGGCGAAGGCCATGCGATTGCCGCTGCGCCCGCAGGTGCTGACATGCGTCTGGACGATCTCGCGCTGCGCCAGCCAGCGCAGCAGGCGCGCGGCCAACGCCTCGTTGCCCGGCAGGCTGGAGATCTGCGGCACGATGATGGCCTGGTTCTCGCCCATGGCGTGCTCCATACGAAGAAAAGTCGCGCAGCTTAGCGGTAGTGGTGTAGCGGTCAACTATGGCCGCGACGCCAAAGCCTTTATCATGCTGCCCCATGATCAACGATCCCTTTGCCCGCCTGAACCTCGACCGCGAGGTGCTCAGCGTCAGCCAACTGAACAACCGCGCCCGCCTGCTGCTGGAAGACGTGTTCGCCAGCATCTGGGTCGAGGGAGAAATCTCCAACCTGGCGCGGCCGGCCTCTGGGCATATCTACTTCACCCTCAAAGATAGCCAGGCCCAGGTGCGCTGCGCGCTGTTCCGGCAGAACGCCGCGCGGGTGCGCCAGGCGCTGCGCGATGGTCTGGCGGTGAAGGTACGCGGCAAGGTCTCGCTGTTCGAGGGCCGCGGCGACTACCAGCTGATTCTCGATGCGGTCGAGCCGGCCGGCGACGGCGCCCTGCGCCTGGCCTTCGAAGCGCTCAAGGACAAGCTGTCCGCCGAAGGGCTGTTTGCCACCGAGCGCAAGCTCGCCCTGCCCGCCCATCCCAAGCGCATCGGCATCGTCACCTCGCCCACCGGCGCGGTGATCCGCGACATTATCAGCGTGTTCCGCCGCCGCGCGCCGCAGGTGGCGCTGACCCTGATTCCCACCGCGGTGCAGGGCCGTGAGGCCACCGCGCAGATCGTCCGCGCCCTGCAGCTGGCCGACGCGCAGGGCTTCGACGCACTGATCCTGGCCCGCGGCGGCGGCTCGCTGGAGGACCTGTGGTGCTTCAACGAGGAAGCCGTGGCCCGCGCCGTGGCCGCCTGCGTGACGCCCATCGTCAGCGCCGTGGGCCACGAGACCGACGTGTCCATCGCCGACTTCGTCGCCGACGTGCGCGCGCCGACGCCGTCGGCCGCCGCCGAGCTGCTGGCCCCCGACAGCAGCGAGCTGGTGCAGCGTCTGCACAACCTGCAGCGCCGCCTGGTGCTGCAGATGCAGGGGCGCCTGGCCCGCGAACGGCTGCGCCTGGAGGGCGTGAGCCGGCGTCTGCGTCATCCCGGCGAGCGTCTGCGCCAGCAGGCCCAGCGCCTGGACGATCTGGATATGCGCCTGCGCCGCGCCTTCAACCAACAGCTCATCAACCAGCGCGAACGCCTGGCGCGCCTCGACGCCCGTCTCGCCGCCCAGCACCCGGGGCGCAACCTGGCCCTGCTGCGCCAGCGCCTGGATGGCCTGGCCGCGCGCCTGCCGCGCGCCATGCAGGGCCAGTTGCGCAGCCAGCGCCAGCAACTGGGCGCGCTGGCTGCGCAACTGCAGATCGTCAGCCCGCTGGCCACCCTCGGCCGCGGCTACAGCATCCTCCTCGACGAACGCGGCCAGGCCGTGCGCCGTGCCGCCCAGACCCGCCCGGGGCAACGCCTCAAGGCCCGCCTGGGCGAGGGCGAACTGGATGTGCGGGTCGAAGACAACCATATTCAACCGGCGACGCTGTCGCTGCTCGATTGACCTTTTGCCGGGTGGGTAAGCGACGCGCGCCGATCCACCCCAGGGATAGCCGCATGCGCCTGATCGCGTTCCTTCTGTTCACCGCCTTCGCACTGCCCGCTCAGGCCGAAGGCTTTATCACCCGCCTGCTGAACAAGCCGGTGCCCGGCGGCGTCGCCGTGCTCGATCTCGGCGACGCCGCCAGCGCGCCAAAGGTGCGCTACCAGGACAAGCCGGTGCTGACCATCCGCGAGGACGGCCAGCGCTGGATCGCCATAGTCGGCATCCCGCTGACGGTCAAACCCGGCGCCCAGCAGCTGGCAGTCGATGGCCGGCCACACAGCTTCCTGGTCGGCGCCAAGCACTATCGCGAACAGCGCATCAACATCAAGAACCAACAGCAGGTCAGCCCCAACGCCGAGAATCTCAAACGCATCGAGCGCGAACTGGCCGAGCAGACCCGCGCCTACCAGCGCTTCAGCGCGCGCCAGCCGAGCAACCTGCTGTTCGACCGGCCGGTCAACGGCCCGTTGTCCAGCCCCTTCGGCCTGCGCCGCTTCTTCAACGGCGAGGAGCGCAACCCGCACTCGGGCCTGGATTTCGCCGCCAATCGCGGCACGTCGATCAAGGCGCCGGCGGCCGGCGAGGTGATCCTGATCGGCGACTACTTCTTCAACGGCAAGACGGTGTTCCTCGACCACGGCCAGGGTCTGATCAGCATGTTCTGCCACCTGTCGGAGATCGACGTGAAGCTCGGCGAGGAGATCGCCCGCGGCGGCCATATCGGCAAGGTCGGCGCCACCGGCCGCGCCACCGGGCCGCACCTGCACTGGAACGTCAGCCTCAACGACGCACGGGTCGACCCGGCTATCTTTATCGGCGCCTTCACCCCCTGATCGGCGCGAGCAGGCCGTTGAAAAACGTAGGCGAGGCAGGCAAGACAAGGCAAAAACGGCCGAAACGCAGCGTAGCGCAGTAACAGCCGTAGGCTGGCCCCGAAGGGGTGAGCGCAGCGAATCAAAAGCGGAGTTTACGAGCTGTAAATAAGCATTTTGACTGGGCTCGCACGCGAGGCCGTTTTTAACGCTGGATTGCCAACGCAGGTAGTTTTTCAACAGCCTGCTAATGCCGGGCGATCCGCTCCAGGGCATGAATCTCGTCGATCAGGCAGGGCTCGGCAAAGCCGCCCTGGTCATGCACCAGGATGTGATCCAGCGGAGTCAGCATGCCGAGGGTGGTGCGGTAGCTGAGCAGGCTGGAGAAGTTCAGGTTGTTGCAGGGCCGGGTGAAACTCACCAGGTAGGCCCGCCCCGGGCCGCGGCCGAACAGCAGGTGCTGCTTGTCCAGGTACTGCCAGCCGTCGAGGTCATGGCGCAACACGCTGCGCAGCGACTCGCCCTGGCGATAGCCGAGCTGCTGCAGGCGCTCGTCCAGCGGCAGCGCTTCCGGCGCCGGCCGCTGCGCACAGGCGCCGAGCGCCAGGGCAAGGGACAAGGCGATGAGTACGCTGAATCTGGCCATGACATGCCTCCTCCCGGCCGAGCCGCCGGATTCTCGCGGGGCCGTCGCGTTCGGCGCAACCAAGCCCCGGGCCAGTTACCAGACTACGCCTGATGGGGCCGCCGCGCAGCCTCGGCCTGCCGGACATCGCGCCAGGCAATACCTCACGCGATAACGCCAGATACCGGCAATAAAATCTCGCCATCCAATGCCGTACGCAACGAAACGGCGTTTTTCACAGCCAGCTTGCCATCTTTACCCTCGCGCATTAGGGTTGGCCTCATGAACGACGCCCATACCCTCATTCTCCAGCGACAGCACGCCTGCCTGCGTCTGGTCAGCCCGCGACTGCGTGGCTGAATCCGCTCGCCGCCCCCCCTTTCGCTGCCGCTCCAAGGATTTCGCCATGACCATGCTCAAAGACCCGTCGCAGAAGTACCGTCCCTTCACCCAGATCCAGTTGCCCGACCGCACCTGGCCGGACAAGATCATCGACCGTGCGCCGATCTGGCTGTCCACCGACCTGCGCGACGGCAACCAGTCGCTGATCGAGCCGATGGATGCCGAGAAGAAGATGCGCTTCTTCAAGTGCCTGGTGGGCGTGGGCCTGAAGGAAATCGAAGTGGGCTTTCCCTCCGCCTCGCAGACCGACTTCGACTTCGTGCGGGAACTCATTGAGGGCGGCCATATTCCCGACGACGTCACCATCCAGGTGCTGACCCAGGCCCGCGACGACCTCATCGAACGCACCTTCGAGTCGCTCAAGGGCGCCAAGCGCGCCATCGTCCACTACTACAACGCCTGCGCGCCGAGCTTTCGCAAGATCGTCTTCAACCAGGACAAGGCCGGGGTCAAGGCCATCGCCGTGGCCGCCGGCCAGACCATCAAGCGCCTGGCTGCCGCGCAGCCGGAGACCCAGTGGGGCTTCGAGTATTCGCCCGAGGTGTTCAGCTCGACCGAGACCGATTTCGCCGTCGAAGTGTGCAACGCGGTGATCGCGGTGTTCCAGCCGACCCCGGCCAGCAAACTGATCCTCAACCTGCCGGCCACCGTCGAGTGCGCCACGCCGAACAACTACGCCGACCAGATCGAATGGTTCGGCCGCCATATCGACCGCCGCGACAGCGTGCTGATCAGCGTGCACACCCATAACGACCGCGGCACCGGCGTCGCCGCCTCGGAGCTGGCGGTGATGGCCGGCGCCGATCGCGTCGAGGGCTGCCTGTTCGGCAACGGCGAGCGCACTGGCAACGTCTGTCTGGTGACTTTGGCATTGAACCTCTACACCCAGGGCGTCGATCCGCAGCTGGACTTCTCCGACATCGATGCGGTGCGCAAGGTGGTCGAGGACTGCAACCAGATTCCGGTGCACCCGCGCCACCCCTATGCCGGCGACCTGGTGCACACCGCCTTCTCCGGCTCGCACCAGGACGCCATCCGCAAGGGCTTCGCCCAGCAGAAAGATGACGCCGTATGGGAAGTGCCCTACCTGCCGATCGACCCGGCCGACATCGGCCGCGACTACGAGGCGGTGATTCGCGTCAACAGCCAGTCCGGCAAGGGCGGCATCGCCTTCCTGCTCGAACAGGAATACGGCATCAACCTGCCGCGGCGCATGCAGATCGAGTTCAGCCAGGTGGTGCAGCGCGAGACCGATCGCCTGGGCCTGGAAATGACCGCGGCGCAGATCTACCAGCTGCTGGAGTCCGAGTACCTGCAGGCCAGCGCGCCCTACGCCCTGAAAGGCCACCGCCTGCAGGAAGAGAACGGCACCAGCGCGGTCGACGTGGAAGTGCTCAGCACCGGCGAAAGCCAGCACTGGCGCGGCATCGGCAAGGGCCCGCTGGAAGCCCTGGTGGCCGGCCTGCCGGTGGCCGTGGAGATCATGGACTACAGCGAGCACGCCATCGGCGCCGGCACCAACGCCAAGGCCGCGGCCTATATCGAGCTGCGCGTCAATGGCGGCCGCGCCCTGCACGGCATCGGCATCGACGAGAACCTGACCACGGCCAGCTTCCGCGCCCTGTTCAGCGCGCTGAACCGCGCCCTGAGCCAGGCCGAGGCACAGGCCGCCTGATCGAGCCGCCGCCGAAACGACAACGCCGGGCATTGCCCGGCGTTTTCATTTCCGCACGCCGTCCTACCGGCGTCGGTTGCGCCTCGTCAGCAGCAGTGCGCGCGGCGCACCCTACGGCCTCGACCGCACCGGCCATCGTCCACCGGCACTAGCGCAGGGCAAAGCCATCGGCATCCAGATGCGCCGGGAAGCGTTCGCGGTAGGCGGCCAGTTCGCCGGCATTGAGGGTCAGGCGAAACACCCCGTCGCCGGTCTCGGCCGCCAGCAGCGGCTCGCCCTGGAAATCCAGCACCTGTGAGTCGCCGGCATAGGCATGGCCCTTGCCATCCTCGCCGATGCGGTTCACCGCCGCGACATAGCACAGGTTCTCGATCGCCCGCGCCGGTAGCAGGCGGTTCCAGTGCAGGCGCCGCGCCGCCGGCCAGTTGGCGGTGTAGAGCAGCAGGTCGGTGCCGCCGGCATCGCGGCTCCACACCGGAAAGCGCAGGTCGTAGCAGATCAGCGGACGCACCCGCCAGCCCTTGAGCTCCAGCAGCACCTGCTCGGTGCCGGCGGCGTAATGCTTGTGTTCGCCGGCCATGCGGAACAGGTGGCGCTTGTCGTAGTGCGCCAGCGAACCGTCCGGGCGTGCCCAGAGCAGGCGGTTGCGGTAGCTGCCGTCGGCGGCCTGGATGATCAGGCTGCCGCAGATCGTCGCGCCGAGGGCACGCGCCTGTTCGCGCAGCCAGCTCGTGGTCGGGCCATCCTCGGGTTCGGCCAGGGCGGCGGAATCCATGGAAAAGCCGGTGGAGAACATCTCCGGCAGTATCACCAGGTCGGCGCCGCGCGCCTGCGCCAGCAGCGCCTGGAAATGCGCGCGGTTGGCGGCCGGGTCGTGCCAGGCCAGGCGGGTCTGGACCAGCGCCAGTGCGAGATCGGGTTTGTCGTTCATCTCAAGGCCTCGATAGCCGTGGCGGCGGATGCTCCGAAGGCTTGTCCGCCATTGCAATTGCCAGGTGGACCAGGCTTGGCCATGCCCACCCTACGCACGTCTAGACCGCGCAGAGCTTTTCCGCGGCCTGGCGCAGGGTGTCCTCGCGCTTGGCGAAGCAGAAGCGCACCAGACGCAGGTCCGCCGGCGGGCTCTGGTAGAACACCGATACCGGAATCGCCGCCACGCCGTGCTCGCGGGTCAGCCATTCGGCCATGGCCACGTCGTCAAGCTCGGGGCGAATCGCCGAGTAGTCGACCAGCTGGAAATAGGTGCCGGGGGCGCGGCGGAAGCTGAAGCGCGAACCGGCCAGCAGGTCGCAGAACAGGTCGCGCTTGGCCTGGTAGAAGGCCGGCAACTGCTCGACATGCTCGGGACAGGCGGCCATAAAGTCGGCCAGCGCGTGCTGCAGCGGGGTCACCCCGCAGAAGTTCACGTACTGGTGGATCTTGCGCAGTTCGGCGGTGAGCGCCGGCGGTGCCACCACGTAGCCGGTCTTCCAGCCGGTGACGTGGTAGGTCTTGCCGAAGGAGCTGACCACGAAGGCGCGCGCGTACAGTTCTTCATGGGCCAGCACGCTGGCATGGCGCACGCCGTCGTAGATCAGGTGCTCGTAGACCTCGTCGCTGACGATATGGATGTCGCGGCCGCGAATCAGTGCGGCCAGGCGGTCCAGGTCGGCGCGGGTGAGCAGCGCGCCGCTGGGATTGTGCGGCGAGTTAAGGAAGATCAGCCGGGTGCGCGGGGTGATGGCATCGGCCAGGCGCTGCCAGTCCACGGCGAAGTCCGGCAACGCCAGCGGCACGTGCACGCAGCGCCCGCCGGCCAGCTCCACCGAGGGCTCGTAGCTGTCGTAGCAGGGGTCGAGGACGATGGCCTCGTCGCCCGGATGGATCAGCGCCTGCACCGCGCAGAAGATCGCCTCGGTGGCGCCGGGGGTGATGGTGATCTCGCTGTCGGCATCGCGCTGCACGCCGTAGCTGCGGGCGATCTTGGCCGCCACCTGCTGACGCAGCGCCGGCAGGCCGGTCATCGGGCAGTACTGGTTGCGCCCCTCCAGCACATGGCGCGCCACCGCCTCGCGCAGCGCCTGCGGGCCGTCGAAGTCGGGAAAGCCCTGGGACAGGTTGAGCGCGCCGACGTCCGCGGCGAGCTGGGACATGCGGGTGAAGATGGTGGTGCCGACGTTGGGCAGTTTGCTGGCGAGCATCGCGACTTCCTGCGGGGGCTTGAGCAAGCCGCGAGGATAGCCGATGCCCGCTGCCAAGGGCAGCAGCAGGGCTTATGAAAAGCGGGAAGAAGCTTATGCCTTGCCCGCCGCCAAGGCAGCGGCGGGCAAGGCGGCGGCGCTTACTTGCGCTTGTCCTTGCGCTTCTTCTCGGCCTTCTTGTGGTGGCTCATCAGGCGGCGCTTCTTGTTCACCTGACGGTCGGTGAGGGTGTTCTTGTTGCCCTCGTAGGGGTTCTCGCCGCCCTTGTACTCGATGCGGATCGGCGTGCCGACCAGCTTGAGCACGCGGCGGTAGGTGTTCTCCAGGTAACGGGTATAGGCGCGCGGCACCGCGTCGACCTGGTTGCCGTGGATCACGATCAGCGGCGGGTTGGCGCCGCCGAGGTGGGCGTAGCGCAGCTTGATGCGGCGGCCGTTGACCAGGGGCGGCGCATGGTCGCTGACGGCATCCTCGAGAATCTGCGTCAGGCGGCTGGTCGGCCAGCGGGCGATGGCCGACTGGAACGAGGCCTGCACCGACTTGTACAGGTGGCCGACGCCGGTGCCGTGCAGCGCCGAGATGAAGTGGATATCGGCGAAGTCGACGAAGAACAGCCGGCGCTCCAGCTCGGTCTTGACGTAATCCTTCTGCCCCTGATCCATGCCGTCCCACTTGTTCAGGGCGATGACCAGGGCGCGGCCGCTTTCCAGGACGAAGCCGAGCAGGTTGAGGTCGTGGTCGACCACCCCTTCGCGGGCGTCCATGACGAACACCACCACGTTGGAGTCCTGAATCGCCTGCAGCGTCTTGACCACCGAGAACTTTTCCACCGCCTCGAAGATCTTGCCGCGGCGGCGCACGCCGGCGGTGTCGATCAGGGTGTACTTCTCGTCGTCGCGCTCGAAGGGGATATAGATGCTGTCGCGCGTGGTGCCGGCCTGGTCGTAGACGATGACCCGCTCTTCGCCGAGCATGCGGTTGACCAGGGTCGACTTGCCGACGTTGGGCCGGCCGATGATGGCCAGCTTGATGCCGTCCTTCTCGCTCGGGCCGGGAATGCGCTTGGCCTCCTGGCCTTGCTGCACCTCTTCCTCTTCGCCGCCCTCTTCCGGCTCGCCGGCATCCTTGGGGAAGGCGCCGAGCACGGCTTCGAGCATCTGGGTGATGCCGCGACCATGGGCGCTGGCGATCGCCAGCGGCTCGCCCAGGCCCATGGGGCTGAACTCGGCGCGGGCCAGGTCGACGTCGAGGTTGTCGACCTTGTTCACCACCAGGAAGCTCTGCTTGTTACGCCGGCGCAGGTGCTCACCGATCATCTGGTCGGAGGCGGTCATGCCGGCGCGCGCGTCCACCAGGAACAGCACGGCATCGGCCTCTTCGATAGCCTGCAGCGACTGCTCGGCCATCTTCGCGTCGATGCCTTCCTCGTCACCGGAGATACCGCCGGTGTCGATCACGATATAGGTGCGCCCCTGCCACTTCGCCTCGCCGTACTGGCGGTCGCGGGTCAGACCGGAGAGGTCGCCGACTATGGCGTCGCGGCTGCGGGTCAGGCGGTTGAAGAGCGTGGACTTGCCGACATTGGGCCGGCCCACCAGGGCTATTACGGGAACCATCAGGCTCTCCACTAGGTTATTTCATAAAATGCAAAGGCCGCTGCACGGGCAGCGGCCGGAATGTTTCAGGCTGCCGCCAGGATCACCTGGCAGCATAGCCGGTTCACTTGATGGTCAGCGCCACCAGCTTGCCGCCGTTACCGAAGGCATACAGCCAGTCGCCCACCACCAGCGGACGGGCGCGCAGGCCGGCGCTGTCGATGCGCTCGCGACCGACGAAGCGGCCGTCCACCTGGCTCAGCAGGTGCAGGTAGCCTTCCAGGTCGCCGACCGCGACGTAGCTGGAGAACACCTCGGGCGCCGACAGCTGGCGACGGGCCAGGGCATCGTTGCTCCACAGCGCCGAGGCGCTGCGCTCGTCGATGCCTTCCACGGTGCCGTTGGCCAGGCTGACATAGACGTTGCCGAAGCCCTGCGCCACGTTCACCGAACTGGACGCCTCGCGCTGCCAGAGTATGCGGCCGCTCTCCAGGTCCAGCGCGGCGACGCGGCCCTGGTAGCTCACGGCATAGACGGTGCCGCCGGACTGCAGCAGGCCGCCGTCGATATCCACCACTCGCTCCAGCTCGGAACGGCCCTGGGGAATGGCCACGCGCTGCTCCCACACCGGCAGGCCGCGCTGGGCATCCACCGCGATCACCTTGCCGCTGGACAGACCGGCCACCACCAGGCGATTGGTCACCAGCGGGCTGCCGGTGCCGCGCAGGGTCAGCACCGCCGGGGTGTTCTCGAAGATCCAGCGCTGGCTGCCGGTATCGGCGTCGAAGGCGATCAGGCGGTCGTCCTGGGTCTGCACCACAACCACGTCGCCGTTGCTCGCCGGGGCTGCCAGCACTTCGCTGGTCACCCGCGAACGCCACTGCTCCTCGCCGGAGCTGGCATCCAGGGCGATCACCTCGCCCTTCAGCGTGCCCAGCAGCACCTGGCCGTAGCCGGCGCCGACCGCGCCGGATACCGGAATGTCCAGTTTCTTGCGCCAGATCACCTTGCCGCTCATGCGGTCCAGGGCCATCACCAGGCCTTCGACGTCGGCGGCGTAGATCACCTCGCCGTCGATGGCCGGCACCAGCATGTTGAAGGTCTCGCCCTGGCCTTCGCCAATGGAGCGGCTCCACTCGGTGCGCAGTTCGACTTCCTCGTCGAACTTGGTCAGTTCGGCCGGCGGCAGTTCCTTCTTGCTATTGCTGCTGCAACCCACGGCCAGTACGGCCAGGGCCAGCAGTGCGGCATTCTTCCAACGCATCACGTCACGCATCCCCTTTTGCCAGGTCGTCCAGCTTCATCTGCAGGCCACCGACGGCGGCGTCCTCGGCCAGGGCCGCCTTGGCTTTCTGGTAGGCGGCATGCGCCTCGTCGGCACGCCCCAGCTGCACCAGCAGGTCGCCCCTGAGCTCTTCGCGGCTGGCCAGGAAGGCTGTATCGGCTTCGCCGGCGAGCAGCGCCAGGGCCTCCTCGGCCTTGTCCTGCGCGGCCAGCACACGGGCCAGGCGCTGCCGCGCCAGTTCGCCCAGGGTGGCATCGGCCGGCTTGTCGAGCACGCCCTGCAGCGCCGCCGCGGCATCGTCCAGCTTGCCCGCCTCGACCGCCACCTTGGCGACGAACAGGCTGCCGTACTGCGCGTAGTGGCTGCCGGCATATTCGTTGTTGAGCTTGCCAGCCAGCTCGGCGACCTTCGCCGCGTCGGGCTCGCCAGCCGGGTTCAGCGCGGTCTCCAGCAGTTGCTGGTAGATCTGCGAGGCGCCCTGCGCCTGGTTGCTCTGGTACTTCTGCCAGCCCTGCCAGCCGAACACCACCACCAGGGCCAGCACGCCGCCAGTCAGCAAGGGTTTGCCGTTGCGCTGCCACCAGTCCTTGATGACCGCCAGCTCTTCTTCATCGGTACGCGAAACCACCCCAATACTCCTATCGCTCGACCCCATGACAGGTCGTTGAGAAAACTACCTGTTAAATACGGGCTGCCAGGTGTTCGGCCAGGGCCGCCCAGGCAATGTTCTGTTGTTCGCTGTCGTCGCGCAGCGGCTTGCAACCTACCACTTGCCGGGCCAGTTCGTCTTCACCCATGACCAGGGCGTACAACGCGCCGCTCTTGTCGGCCTTCTTCAACTGGCTCTTGAAGCTGCCGCCGCCGGCGTTGAGCTGCAGACGCAGCCCCGGCAATTGATCGCGCAGGCGCTCGGCCAGGGCCAGGGCGGCCAGTTCGGCCGGCTCGCCGAAGGCGCACAGGTACAGGTCGACCTGGCGGGCAATCTCCGCCGGCACCTGGTCCAGGGTCTCGATCAGCAGCACCAGACGCTCGATGCCCATGGCGAAGCCCACGCCCGGCGTCGGCTTGCCGCCCATCTGCTCGACCAGGCCGTCGTAGCGGCCGCCGGCGCAGACGGTGCCCTGGGCGCCGAGCTTGTCGGTAACCCACTCGAACACGGTCTTGCTGTAGTAATCGAGGCCGCGCACCAGCTTGGGATTGATCACGTAGGGAATGCCGGCGGCATCGAGACGGGCCTTCAGCCCCTCGAAATGCACGCGCGATTCCTCGTCCAGGTAGTCCGCCAGCTTCGGTGCGTCGACCAGCAGGGCCTGGGTCTCGGCCACCTTGGAATCGAGGATGCGCAGCGGGTTGCTGGCCAGACGGCGGCGGCTGTCCTCGTCGAGCCGCTCGGCGCGTGCCGAAAGGTAGTCGACCAGGGCGTCGCGGTAACGTGCGCGCGCCTCGCTGGTGCCCAGGCTGTTGAGTTCCAGGGTCACCGCATCGCGGATGCCGAGCAGGCCCCACAGGCGCCAGGTGAGCACGATCAGCTCGGCATCGATGTCCGGGCCGTCGATATTGAAGACCTCCACGCCGATCTGGTGGAACTGCCGGTAGCGCCCCTTCTGCGGGCGCTCGTGGCGAAACATCGGGCCGATGTACCAGAGCTTCTGGGTCTGTCCGCCACCGGCCAGACCATGCTCGAGCACGGCGCGCACGCAGGCCGCGGTACCTTCCGGACGCAGGGTCAGGGAGTCGCCGTTGCGGTCCTCGAAGGTGTACATCTCCTTCTCGACGATATCGGTGACCTCGCCAATGGAGCGCTTGAACAGTTCGGTGAACTCGACGATGGGCATGCGGATCTGGCGGTAGCCGTAGCCGTCCAGCAGGCTCGCCACGCGGCCTTCGAAGTAGCGCCAGAGCGGGGTCTGCTCGGGCAGGATGTCGTTCATGCCACGAATGGCTTGCAGGGTCTTGCTCACAGGAAGTCCTTAACGCCGCGTCAGCCGCGGACGATCACGGCCGCATCGGCGGCGGCCTTCTCGGCCGCCTTGTCGCGAATGAGCCGTTCCAGCTCATCCACCAGATTGTCATTGGTCAGTTTCGAGGCGGGCTTGCCGTCGATATAGACCAGGTTGTTCGGCGTACCGCCGGTCAGGCCGATATGCGCTTCCTTGGCTTCGCCGGGGCCGTTGACCACGCAGCCGATCACCGCCACGTCCAGCGGCACCAGCAGGTCCTCGACGCGGCTTTCCAGCTCGTTCATGGTCTTGACCACATCGAAGTTCTGCCGCGAGCAGCTCGGGCAGGCGATGAAGTTGATCCCACGCGAACGCAGGCGCAGCGACTTGAGGATGTCGAATCCGACCTTGATCTCCTCCACCGGATCGGCGGCCAGGGAGATGCGGATGGTGTCACCGATGCCCTCGGCCAGCAGCATGCCCAGGCCCACGGCCGACTTCACCGTACCGGAGCGCAGACCGCCGGCCTCGGTGATGCCCAGGTGCAGCGGCTGCTCGATCTGCTGGGCCAGCAGGCGATAGGCGGCGACGGCCATGAACACGTCGCTGGCCTTCACGCTGACCTTGAAGTCGGGGAAGTTCAGCCGATCCAGGTGCTCGACATGGCGCAGTGCGGATTCCACCAGCGCCTCGGGGGTGGGTTCGCCGTATTTCTTTTGCAGGTCCTTTTCCAGCGAGCCGGCGTTGACCCCGATGCGGATCGGGATGCCCTTGTCGCGGGCAGCCTCGACCACCGCCCGGACCCGGTCTTCGCGACCGATATTGCCCGGATTGATGCGCAGGCAGTCGACGCCCAGCTCGGCCACCCGCAGGGCGATCTGGTAGTCGAAGTGAATGTCGGCAACCAGCGGCACACGCACCTGCTGCTTGATCCGGCCGAAGGCCTCGGCGGCGTCCATGTCCGGCACCGAGACGCGCACGATGTCGGCGCCGGCGTCTTCCAGGCGACGGATCTGCGCCACGGTGGCGGCCACGTCGTTGGTGTCGGTGTTGGTCATGCTCTGCACCGCGATCGGCGCATCGCCGCCCACCGGTACCGAGCCGACCCAGATCTTGCGCGACAGTCGGCGCTTGATCGGCGATTCGCAATGCATGCTTACAACCCCAGCTTCAGGCGCGCGGTCTCGCCCGTGATGAAGGGCGAAACGTCGACCGCCTCGCCGTTGTAACTGACCTGGGCGCCACGGGCGAAGCCCAGGCGCAGCTCCATGGGTGCCTTGCCGGTCAGCTCGATGCGCTCGCCGCTGCGCTTGAGCGCGCTGACCAGCACCTTGCCGTCGGCATCGGTGACCTGGGTCCAGCAATCGGCGCTGAACTGCACGCTGAGCGCGCCCTGCCCGGCGGCCAGCGCAACCGGCGCGGCCGGCTCCGCAGCAGCCGGCGCCGGGACGACCGGAGCAACCGGAGCAACCGGAGCAACCGGAGCAACGCTAGCAGGGCTGCTCGGCTCGCTGGGCGCAGGTTCTGGCGCAGGCACGGACTGGCTCGGCACCGGCACGGCAGCGCTGGACTCGCTCGCGGCGGGCTCGGCGGCCGCCTGCTCGGCAGCGCTGTCGGCCGCGCCGTCCACGGTCTCGCTCGGCTCGACCGGCAACAGCAGCGGGCTGGTCGGCTCGCCGCCCTGGGCGGCCACCACCGCCTGGTCTTCCGGCTCGGCCAGCGAGTGCACCTGGGTGGTGCCATCGGCGCCGTCCACTTCCACCTGATCGAGCCCCAGGCCGGCCAGGTCCGGCGCAGGACGCCCCTGCTCCTGCCACCAGAGGAAACCGGCGCCGATCAGGGCCAGCAGCAGCAGGAAGCTGACCAGACGCAGAATGCTTTGCGAGTAGCGCGCCGGCTCCTCGATGCGCCCGAGGCTGTGCACGCTGCTGCCGCTGGCATCGGTGCCGGTGAACTGGTCGAACTCCAGCACCAGACGGTTCTGGTCCAGCTCCAGCAGCTTGGCATAGGCGCGGATATAACCGCGGGCGAAGGTGGTGCCCGGCAGCTTGTCGAAGGCGCCCGCCTCGAGCTGACTAAGACGTTGTGGTGTCAGGTTGAGCTGCCCCGCCACCTCGGCGACGCTCCAGCCCTTGATCTCGCGGGCCTGACGCAGGCTCTCGCCCGGATTGTTCGGCATCGGCTGGGTGACTTCGCTATGCGCCGCTTTCATTGTTGCCCCGAAACGTATTGCTGATATTCCTGAGACGCCGGATACAACCGGCGCAGTTGCAGGCCCAGGCTGGCGGCCGTGTCCCGATCCTCGAAGACCTCCGCCAGACGCGCACCGAGCAATAGGCTGCGGGCGTTCTGCGGCGACATTTCGCTGAAGGCCTGGTAATAACCGCGCGCCGGCACATAGGCCTTGTCCTCGTAGGAGAGCATGGCCATCTCCAGCAAAGCCCGCGGCTGCCGGCTGCTGAGGCGCAAGGCGCGCTGGAAATGTTCCTTGGCCTGTTCGCGCTGCCCCAGCTGCAGGGCGGTCAGCCCGAGATTCTCGAATACCCTCGAGCGCTCGGGGTAGAGATTGTCTTCGGCCGCCTTGAGATAGGTGTTCATGGCGTCCTGATAGCGCTTCTGCTCGAACAGGAAACCGCCGTAGTTGTTCAGCAGGCGCGCATCCTTGGGTCGCTGCGACAGGGCCTTGCGAAAATGCTCATCGGCCAGCTGCGGCTCCATTTCCAGCTGGAAGGCCATGGCCAGCGCGGCATGCGCGTCGGCATTGGACGAATCCAGGTCCAGCGCGTTCTTCAGCGGCACCTTGGCGCGCTGAGTGTCGCCCTGCTGAATATAGGCAATACCCAGTTGCACATAAGCATCGCGCGCCTCGTCGCGCCCCTTCGCCGTACGCATGGGGTCGACATCCCCCGTGGTCACACAACCGCCAAGCAGACTGGCAACTAGCAATAACAGCGCAGGGCGCAGGGTCATGGGCATCCTCTCTTCAGCTTCGATTGGCGGCGGGGCGAGGCTCTTGCGCCTCGCTGCCCAGTTGGCGCACGGCAATATAGCGCTCGCTGCGACGGGTACGGTCCATGACCTGGCCAACCAGCTGGCCACAGGCGGCGTCGATATCGTCGCCGCGCGTGGTGCGCACGGTGACGTTGTGCCCGGCCTTGTGCAACAGGTCCTGGAAACGGCGGATGGCGTTGTTGCTCGGCCGCTCGTAACCCGAGAAGGGGAAGGGATTAAACGGAATCAGGTTGATCTTGCAAGGCACATCGGCCAGAAGTGCGACCATCTGCTCAGCGTGCTCGGGCTGATCGTTGACGCCCTTGAGCAGGGTGTACTCGATGGTCAGTACGCGTTTCTCACCAAGCTTGGCGACGTAACGCTTGCAGGCCGCCAGCAACATGTCCAGCGGGTACTTCTTGTTGATCGGCACCAGCTGGTTGCGCAGCTCGTCGTTGGGCGCGTGCAGCGACAGGGCCAGGGACACGTCGATCACCTCGGCCAGCTTGTCGATCATCGGCACCACGCCGGAGGTGGACAGGGTCACCTTGCGCTTGGAGATGCCGTAGCCGAGGTCGTCCATCATGATCCGCATGGCGGAGACGACGTTGTCGAAATTCAGTAGCGGCTCGCCCATGCCCATCATCACCACGTTGGTGATGGCACGATCGATCTTCGCCGGAACGCTGCCGAAGGACTTGTTGGCGATCCACACCTGGCCGATGATCTCGGCGCTGGTCAGGTCGCTGTTGAAACCCTGTTTGCCGGTGGAGCAGAAGCTGCAATCCAGGGCGCAACCGGCCTGCGACGACACGCACAGGGTGCCACGGCCGTTCTGCGGGATGTACACGGTTTCCACGCAGCTGCCCGACGCCACGCGCACCACCCACTTGCGCGTGCCATCGGCGGAAATATTTTCGCTGACCACTTCCGGGCCGCGAATCTCGGCAGAGGCCTCGAGCTTCTCGCGCAAGGCCTTGCCGACATTGGTCATGGCGGCGAAATCATCGACGCCAAAGTGGTGAATCCACTTCATTACCTGGCCGGCACGGAAGCGCTTCTCGCCGATGGACTCGAAGAACTGTTCCATTTCCGGCTGGGTCAGGCCCAGCAGGTTGATCTTGCCGGCGGTATTGGTCATGGCTTCACCCTCGCATCATTCGCCGTGATCAGCGAATGCGCGCGCACAGCTCGGTGGCGGAGAAGAAGTAGGCGATCTCGCGCGCAGCCGACGCCTCGGAGTCGGAGCCGTGTACGGCGTTCTCGTCGATGGACACGGCGAAGTCGGCGCGGATGGTGCCGGCAGCGGCTTCCTTCGGGTTGGTGGCGCCCATCAGCTCGCGGTTCTTGGCAACGGCGTTCTCGCCTTCCAGCACCTGCACGATGACCGGACCGGAGGTCATGAAGGCAACCAGATCCTTGAAGAAGCCGCGCTCGCTGTGCTCGGCATAGAAGCCGGCGGCCTCGCGCTCGGACAGCTGCACCATCTTCGACGCGACGACGCGCAGGCCGGCCTTTTCGAAACGGGTGGTGATTTCACCGATGACGTTCTTGGCGACGGCGTCAGGCTTGATGATGGAGAAAGTACGTTGAACGGCCATGTGAAGCTCCAGAAACTTAGGGTTAAAGCGAAAAATTAAACCCGCGAATTATACGCGGGTTCCGGTTAAAAGCGTAGGGCGGGCGCCATGAGCGCCTGTTTCAGTCGAGTTCTTCGATCCAGGCCGCCTGAATGGCTTCGAGCACCTTCTCGCCGCCGCGCTGCGGGTCGTCGGCGAAATCCGGCAACTCCAGCACCCAACGATGCAGATCGACGAAATTCACGTAGCGCGGGTCGACATCCGCCTTGCGTTCACTGAGCTGGATGGCGATTTCCAGCACATCGGTCCACTTCAGACTCATGCTGTTTTCCTGATCAATGCGGCGCTTCGGCCGCGTGATTGAGCGAATACTTGGGAATCTCGATGGTGAGGTCTTCCTCGCCGACTCGCGCCTGACAGGCCAGACGCGACTGCGCCTCCAGCCCCCAGGCCTTGTCCAGGTAATCCTCTTCCAGCTCGTCGGCCTCGTTCAGCGAATCGAAGCCCTCGCGCACGATGCAATGGCAGGTGGTGCAGGCGCACACGCCGCCGCAGGCGCTCTCCATCTCGATATGGTGCTGGTGCGCCAACTCCAGGATGGAAACGCCGGGCTCCGCCTCGACCACCATGCCATCCGGGCAGAACCGCTCATGGGGCAGAAAAATGACCTGCGGCATCAGTTTAGTCCTCGATCTCGTTCAGATTGCGCCCGGCCAGCGCGGCTTTTACCGTCGAATCCAGGCGCCGGGCGGCGAAGGCGTCGGTCACCTGCGACAGACGCTTGCTCTGCCGCTCGATGGCCGGGCCGTCATTGCTGGCGAGCAGCTCGCGCAGCTCCTGCACCTGCAATTCGATGACCTCACGCTCCTCGGCATCGAGCAAACGCTCGCCATCGGCCTGCAGCGCCGCCTCGACCGCCTCGATCAGGCGCTGGGCGTCGACCTGCTGCTCGCGCAGGGCGCGGGCGGCCTTGTCGTCGCCGGCGTTCTGGAAGGAGTCCTGCAGCATGCGCGCGATCTCGCCATCGGTCAGGCCGTAGGACGGCTTGACCTGAATGCTCGCCTCCACCCCGGAACCCAGCTCGCGGGCGGCGACGCTGAGCAGACCGTCGGCATCGACCTGGAAGGTCACGCGGATCTTCGCCGCGCCGGCTACCATCGGCGGGATGCCGCGCAGCTCGAAGCGCGCCAGGGAGCGGCAGTCGGCGATCAGTTCGCGCTCGCCCTGCAGCACGTGGATCATCATGGCCGTCTGGCCATCCTTGTAGGTGGTGAAGTCCTGCGCGCGCGCCACCGGAATGGTGGTGTTGCGCGGAATCAGCTTCTCCATCAGCCCGCCCATGGTTTCCAGGCCGAGCGACAGCGGGATCACGTCGAGCAGCAGCAGCTCTTCGCCGTCGCCGCGATGATTGCCGGCCAATGTGTCGGCCTGGATCGCGGCGCCGATGGCCACCACCTGATCCGGGTCGATATTGGTCAGCGGCGTGCGGCCGAACAGCTCGCCGACCGCTTCGCGTACTCTGGGCACCCGGGTGGAGCCGCCGACCATGACCACCGCACTGACCTCCTCCAGCTCGACGCCGGAGTCGCGCACGGCGCGGCGGCAGGCCTTGAGGCTGCGTGCCAGCATCGGCTCGATCAGCGCTTCGAACTGCGCGCGCGACAGCGTGCCGCGCCAATCGCCATGGGCCAGCTCGACGCTGTCGGCGGCGGTCAGCCCTTCCTTGGCCGCACAGGCGGTTTGCAGCAGGCTGCGCTGGGTCGCCGGGTCTAGGTCGCTGGACAGGCCGGCCTGGCCGATGATCCAGTCCGCCACGGCGTGATCGAAATCGTCGCCGCCCAGGGCGCTGTCGCCGCCGGTGGCCAGCACCTCGAACACGCCGCCGGTCAGGCGCAGGATGGAAATGTCGAAGGTACCGCCACCCAGGTCGTAGATCGCCACCACGCCCTCGGCCTTCTGATCCAGGCCGTAGGCCACGGCGGCGGCGGTCGGCTCGTTGAGCAGGCGCAATACGTTGAGGCCGGCCAGGCGCGCGGCGTCCTTGGTGGCCTGACGCTGGGCATCGTCGAAATAGGCCGGCACAGTGATCACCGCCCCGACCAGCTCGCCACCCAGGGCCTGCTCGGCGCGCAAGCGTAGCGTCTTGAGGATTTCCGCGGAGACTTCGACGGGGCTCTTGGCGCCCTGCACCGTCTCGATAAAGGGCATATGCGACTCGCCGACCGCGAAGCGATAAGGCATCTGCTCGCCGAGCTGATGCACATCGGCGATCCCGCGGCCCATCAGGCGCTTGACCGACAGCACGGTATTGAGCGGGTCGCGGGCAGCCGCCAGCTTGGCCGACTCGCCGACCTCGACGCTGCCTTCGTGATAACGCACGGCCGACGGCAGGATGACCTTGCCCGCGGCATCGGCGATGGGCTCGGCCAGGCCGCTGCGCACGGCGGCGACCAGAGAATTGGTAGTGCCCAGGTCGATACCCACCGCCAGCCGACGCTGATGGGGTTGCGGGCTCTGCCCTGGCTCGGCGATCTGCAATAAGGCCATGGTCTTCTTGAAATCATCAGGCAGGCTGCCGGGGCAACCCACGGGTTAATCGTCGAGGCGCTCTTCTAACTGGCGCACTTCATGGGAGAGCTTGTCGAGGAACTGCATGCGGCGCATCAGGCGCTCGGCCTCCTCGCGCCGGGCGTCATCGTCCCAGCAGGCGGCGAAGCTGTCGTTGAGCTGCTCCTGCGCGCTCTTGAGGCGGCGCTTGAAGGCGGCCACGCCAGCCAGGTCGGCGTCGTCCTGCAGCTCCTCCAGCTCCTCGCGCAGCTGCATCTGCTGCAGGAGGAAGTCCGGATCCTGCACCGTCACCTCCAGCGGCAGCTCGGGGCCACTCAGGGCCAGCAGGTAGCGCGCACGCCGCGACGGCGTCTTCAGCACCTGGTAGGCCTCGTTGAGGCTGGCCGAGCGCTCCAGCGCCAGGCGCTGCTCGCGCTCGCCGGCGTCGGCGAAACGATCCGGGTGAACCTGGCGCGCCAGCTCGCGGTAGCGCGCGGCCAATTGCTCGAGATCGAGACGAAAACTCGGCTGCAGCTCGAACAGGGCGAAATGACAAGGAGTACCCACGCGATAGCCTCAGACGTTGAAGCTCTCGCCGCAGCCGCATTCGCCGCGCACGTTGGGGTTATTGAACTTGAAGCCCTCGTTGAGGCCTTCCTTGACGAAGTCCAGCTCGGTGCCGTCGAGGTACACCAGGCTCTTGGGGTCGATGATCACCTTGACGCCGTGACTCTCGAACACCTGGTCCTCGGCCGCCAGTTCGTCGACGAACTCGAGCACGTAGGCCAGACCCGAACAACCGGTGGTGCGCACACCGAGGCGAATGCCCTCGCCCTTGCCGCGCCCATCGAGGGAGCGCTGCACGTGGCGAGCCGCCGCTTCAGACATGGTGATGGCCATTGCAAACCTCGTCTTTAGAGCAAGCCTTTCTTCTGCTTGTAATCGCGCACGGCCGCCTTGATGGCGTCCTCGGCGAGCACCGAGCAGTGGATCTTCACCGGCGGCAACGCCAGTTCCTCGGCCAGCTGGGTGTTCTTGATGCTCTCGGCCTCGTCCAGGGTCTTGCCCTTCATCCACTCGGTGGCGAGGGAGCTGGAGGCGATGGCCGAACCGCAGCCATAGGTCTTGAACTTGGCGTCTTCGATCACTCCGCTCTCGTTGACCTTGATCTGCAGGCGCATCACGTCGCCGCAGGCCGGCGCACCGACCATGCCGGTGCCGACGTCCGGGTCTTCGGCATTCAGTTTGCCGACGTTGCGCGGGTTCTCGTAGTGGTCGATGACCTTGTCACTGTAAGCCATGGTGCTATTCCTCTCTCATCAGGTGCCGCTCTTCGGGCAGCTATCAGTGTGCTGCCCATTCCACGGAGGAAAGGTCGACACCTTCTTTGAACATATCCCACAGGGGCGACAGTTCGCGCAGCTTGTCCACCGCCTCGCGCACCTTGGCGGCGGCGTAGTCGACTTCCTCTTCGGTGGTGAAGCGGCCGAAGGTGAAGCGGATCGAGCTGTGCGCCAGTTCGTCGTTGCGGCCCAGGGCGCGCAGCACGTAGGACGGCTCCAGGGAAGCCGAGGTGCAGGCGGAACCGGACGACACGGCGAGGTCCTTGAGCGCCATGATCAGCGACTCGCCCTCGACGTAGTTGAAACTCAGGTTGAGGTTGTGCGGCACGCGCTGGGTCAGGCTGCCGTTGACGTACAGCTCTTCCATGCCTTCGAGCTGGCGGTAGAAACGATCGCGCAGGGCTTTGACGCGCTGGTTTTCCGCAGCCATTTCTTCCTTGGCGATACGGAAGGCCTCGCCCATGCCGACGCACTGGTGGGTGGCCAGGGTGCCGGAGCGCATGCCGCGCTCGTGGCCGCCGCCGTGGGTCTGGGCCTCCAGGCGCACACGCGGCTTGCGCCGCACGTAGAGGGCGCCGACGCCTTTCGGGCCGTAGGTCTTGTGCGCGGAGAAGGACATCAGGTCGACCTTGAGCTTGTCCAGGTCGATCTCCACCTTGCCGGTGGACTGCGCCGCATCGACATGCAACAGCACGCCGCGCGAGCGGGTCAGCTCGCCGATGGCGGCGATGTCGTTGATGGTGCCGATCTCGTTGTTGACGTGCATCACCGACACCAGCGTGGTGTCGTCGCGCAGCGCGGCTTCGACCATGGCCGGGGTGATCAGGCCGTCTTCGCCGGGTTCCAGGTAGGTAACCTCGAAACCTTCGCGCTCGAGCTGGCGGGTGGTGTCCAGCACCGCCTTGTGCTCGATCTTCGAGGTGACGATGTGCTTGCCCTTGCTGGCGTAGAAGTGCGCCACGCCCTTGATGGCGAGGTTGTCGGACTCGGTCGCGCCGCTGGTCCAGACGATCTCGCGCGGGTCGGCATTGACCAGCTCGGCGACCTGGCGACGGGCGTTTTCCACCGCCTCTTCGGCCTTCCAGCCGAACACGTGGGAACGCGAAGCCGGGTTGCCGAAGTTACCATCGACCAGCAGGCACTCGCTCATCTTCTGCGCCACACGCGGATCGACCGGGGTGGTAGCGGAGTAATCGAGGTAAATCGGCAATTTCATCAGGCTTCTCCTATCAGGCAAACGCCCTGCTCATTCGACGGCGGACGCTTCAATCTTGTCCAGGTGTGGCACGGCCCTGCCAGTACAGCGGCGCTGATCCTGGCGCAGCGCGACTTCCTGCACCTCGCGGCGCGCGACCAGATCGGCCAGGCTGATGCCACTGAGGAACTCGTGAATCTGCTGACTGAGGTCGCACCACAGATGATGGGTCAGGCAGGTGTCGCCGGCATGGCAATCGCCCTGCCCCTGGCAACGGGTGGCATCCACCGACTCGTTGACCGCATCGATCACCTGGGCCACCTGGATGCCGCGCATGTCACGCGACAGCTGATAGCCACCGCCCGGCCCGCGCACACTGGACACCAGATTGCCGCGCCGCAGCTTGGCGAACAGTTGCTCCAGGTAGGACAGGGAGATACCTTGCCGCTCGGAAATATCGGCCAGGGATACGGGACCGTGCTGCGCGTGCAACGCCAGATCGAGCATGGCGGTAACGGCGTAACGGCCTTTGGTGGTCAGTCGCATGGCTCTACCACGAATCACTGAATTGCGGCGAAGTATGCGATTCCCGAGTATTTAAGTCAACTATAAGACCTATTGATTTACTCGGGATTGAGCGCGAAAAGAGGCGGCATCATAGCAAAGACCGCCTCGCCGCGCATCAGGCCGCCGGCTTGTCGCCCTGCTGCTGGTCCTTGCACACCTCGGCGAAGTCCTCGTCGCGCAGCACCGGCAGGTCCTTGGCGCAATAGTCGCTACCCAGGGCGGTGAGCGCCTTGCACATGCCCTCCAGACGGCCGTCGACCGCATGCAGGTGATCGAGCAACTGGCCGATGGCGCGCGCCACCGGGTCCGGCATGTCCTGACCGACGCCATAGGCATCGAAGCCGATCTTCTCGGCCATCGCCTGACGCTTGGCCTCCTGCTCGTCGTCGGACTTGACGATGATCTTGCCGGGAATCCCCACCGCGGTAGCACCGGCCGGCACCTCCTTGGTCACCACCGCATTGGAGCCGATCTTGGCACCGGCGCCGACAGTGAACGGACCAAGCACCTTGGCCCCGGCGCCGACCACCACGCCGTCTTCCAGGGTCGGGTGGCGCTTGCCCTTGTTCCAGCTGGTGCCGCCCAGGGTCACGCCCTGATAGAGCGTGACGTCGTTGCCGATCTCGGCGGTCTCGCCGATGACGATGCCCATGCCGTGGTCGATGAAGAAACGCCGCCCGATCTTCGCCCCCGGATGAATTTCGATACCGGTCATCCAGCGCCCGAAGTTGGAGACCACGCGCGCCAGCCACTTCCAGCCCGAACGCCACAGCGCGTGCGCCACGCGATGCAGCCAGACAGCGTGCAGCCCGGGATAGCAGGTCACCACCTCGAACGCATTGCGCGCCGCCGGATCACGGTGAAAAACGCTCTGGATATCTTCTCGCATGCGCTCAAACATCAGACTTCCCCTGCTTGTGAGACTCTCCACGCACGGCCTTCTCCGTCTCGGTCAGGATGCCGCGCAGGATATTCATTTCCAACTTGCTCACCGCACTGCGCCCATACAGTCGACGCAGACGCGTCATCAGGTGCCGCGGCTTCTGGGGATCGAGAAAACCGATCATCACCAGCACGCGCCGCAGATGACCGTAGAAGGACTCCAGTTCGTCCGCTGTCGCCGCCTGAGCATTGAGCATCGCTGTCGACTCCAGCTTCTCTACCTTGGTCGGCAGACTCGAAGCCGTCAGCCAGGCCATGCGCACTTCATAGGCCAGCACCTGCACCGCCGCCGCCAGATTCAGCGAGCTGAATTCCGGGTTGGACGGGATATGCACGTGGTACTGACATCGCTGCAACTCTTCGTTGGTCAGGCCGGCATATTCACGACCGAACACCAACGCCACCTCGCCACCTGCAGCAGCCTGCTCACAGCTGGTCACGCCGCATTCGCGCGGATCGAGCAACGGCCAGGGGATGCGTCGATCGCGCGCACTGGTGCCGACCACCAGGGTGCAGCCCACCAGCGCTTCCTCCAGGGTATCGACCACCTGCGCGGCATCGAGGATATCCGTGGCGCCGGAGGCGCGCGCCACCGCGTCGCCGCTGGGAAAATCCTCGGGATCTACCAGCACCAGGCGCGACAGGCCCATGTTCTTCATCGCCCGCGCCGCGCCGCCGATATTGCCCGGATGACTGGTGTTGACCAAAACCACGCGAATATTGTCCAGCAACGCAGGCACTCTCAGAGACGACAAGGGGGCAACGATCTTACCCAAGCCCTCGGATTAATGCCATGCGGCGTACAGACGGCACTGCATCCGCCGGACTTTTCTGCTAACATGGCCGGCTTTCTTTAACGCCCCAGGTGAACCTTCCATGCAGCCCATGCTGAATATCGCCCTGCGCGCCGCTCGCAGCGCCGGTGAAATGATCTTTCGCTCCATCGAGCGCCTGGACGTCATCTCGGTCGACGAGAAGGATGCCAAGGATTACGTCACCGAGGTCGATCGCGCCGCCGAACTGATGATCGTCCAGGCCATTCGCAAGGCCTACCCGACCCACAGCTTCCTCGGCGAGGAAGGCGGCGCGCTGGAAGGCAGCGGCGAAGGCGCCGACTACCAGTGGATCATCGACCCGCTGGACGGCACCACCAACTTCATCCGCGGCGTGCCACACTTCGCCATCAGCATCGCCTGCAAGTACCGCGGCCGCCTGGAGCACGCCATCGTGCTCGACCCGGTGCGCCAGGAAGAATTCACCGCCAGCCGCGGCCGCGGCGCCGCCCTCAATGGCCGCCGCCTGCGCGTGAGCAACCGCAAGAGCCTGGACGGCGCCCTGCTCGGCACCGGCTTCCCGTTCCGCGACGGCCAGCTCGATCACCTGGACAACTACCTGAACATGTTCCGCAGCCTGGTCGGCCAGACCGCCGGCCTGCGCCGCGCCGGCGCCGCCAGCCTGGACCTGGCCTACGTCGCCGCCGGTCGCTACGACGCATTCTGGGAGTTCGGCTTGTCCGAGTGGGACATGGCCGCCGGCGCCCTGCTGATTCAGGAAGCAGGCGGCCTGGTCAGCGACTTCACTGGTGGCCACGAATTCCTCGAGAAGGGCCAGATCGTCGCCGGCAACACCAAGTGCTTCAAGGCCGTGCTGACCGCCATCCAGCCACACCTAGCACCTTCGATGAAGCGCTGAACACCAGTCGCCCGACAATAAAAAAACGCCCCGAGGGGCGTTTTTTTATGAACGGCGATTATTGCGCCTGCTGCACCAGCACCAGCTCGCCCTGCTTGTTAACCGGAATCTGAGCGCCCGGATCGCGGTCCATGCGCACGGTGCCGACCTGCTCGCCCAGCTGATACTTGACGTCGTACCCCACCAGCTTCTCGCTGGTGTCGGTCACGGTGTTACAGCGGGTTTCGGTGGTGGTGTAGGTGTCACGCGCCTGCATGCCCTCCTGGATCTTGTTGCCGGCGTAGCCGCCGCCGACCGCACCGGCCACGGTGGCGATCTTCTTGCCGCTGCCGCCGCCGACCTGATTGCCCAGCAGGCCACCGGCGATGGCGCCGATGGCGGTGCCGGCGATCTGGTGCTGATCCTTGACCGGCGCCTGACGGGTAACGGTGACGTCCTTGCACACCTCGCGCGGCGTCTTGATGGTTTCCTTGACCGGGGTCACCGCCAGCACTTCGGCGTACTGCGGGCCGCGATCGACCAGGCTGTAAGTGGCAACCGCGCCGCCAGCGGTAACGCCGACAGCGCCCAGCACGGTACCGATCAACATCGACTTGTTCATGATTCTCTCCTAGGCTCGGCGACTCGCGCCTTTCTCCCTGCCTAGGACAGCAAAAGGCCGCGACAAGTTCGCCCTGTCGCGGCCCGCGTGCGCACTACATGAAGCAGGTCACAGCCTCAGGGGCGCCCGTCGTCGGCCTCGGCTTCGACGGCCGGCGGAATCAGATCCTCGACGCTCAGCTTCAGCCAGATCAGCACCACGGCGCCGATGTACACCGACGAGTAGGTACCCACCACCACGCCGACCAGCAGGGTCAGGGCGAAGGCCGCCAGCACGTCGCCGCCGAAGAACAGCAGCGCCAGCAGGGCCAGCGCGGTGGACAACGAGGTGGCGATGGTGCGCAGCAGGGTCTGGGTGATCGAGATGTCGATGTTCTCGATCAGCGACGCCTTGCGCAGCATGCGGAAGTTCTCGCGGATGCGGTCGTAGATGATGATGGTGTCGTTCAGCGAGTAGCCGATCATCGCCAGCACCGCCGCCAGCACGGTCAGGTCGAAGGGAATCTGGAAGAACGCCAGCACGCCAAGGGTGATCACCACGTCGTGCACCAGGGAGGCGATGGCGCCGACGCCGAATTTCCACTGGAAGCGAAACGCCAGGTACAGCAGGATGCCGCCCAGCGCCAGGAGCATGGCGATGCCGCCCTGATCGCGCAGCTCCTCGCCCACCTGCGGGCCGACGAACTCGACCCGCTTGACCTCGAACTCGGTGGTGCTGTCGACCTTGCGCAGGGCCTCGGCCACCCGGTTGCCCAGGTCGGGGTCATCGCCCGCCAGGCGCACCAGCACATCGGTGCTGGCGCCGAAGTTCTGCACCACGGCGTCGGCGTAACCGGCCTGGCCCAGCTCGCGCTTGATCAGCTCAAGGTCGGCCGGCTGCTCGTACTGCAGCTCGATCAGGGTACCGCCGGTGAAATCCAGACCGAAGTTCAGGCCCTTGGCGAACAGCGCCCCAAGCCCGACCAGGGTGAGCACCAGGGTCATGGTAAAGGCGATGTTGCGCACCGCCATGAAACGAATGGTTGACTTGATCATGGCTAGATCCACAGCTTCTTGAAGTTACGACCACCGAAGATCAGGTTGACCAGGCCACGGGTGAACATGATGGCGGTGAACATCGAGGTGACGATGCCCAGCGACATGGTCACCGCGAAGCCCTTGACCGGGCCGGTGCCCATGGCGAACAGGATGCCGCCGACCAGCAGGGTGGTCAGGTTACTGTCGAGAATTGCCGAGAAGGCGCGGTCGAAGCCCTCGTGGATGGCGCGCTGCACCGGCAGGCCATTGGCCAGTTCCTCGCGGATACGCGAGAAGATCAGCACGTTGGCGTCCACCGCCATGCCCAGGGTCAGCACGATACCGGCGATGCCCGGCAGGGTCAGGGTGGCGCCGATGGCCGACATCAGACCGACCAGCAACACCAGGTTGAACGCCAGCGCGACGGTCGCCAGCACCCCGAAGAAGCGGTAGATGGCGATGATGAACAGCGCCACGAAGATCATCGCCCACTCGGTGGATTCGATGCCCTTGGCGATGTTCTCGGCACCCAGGCTCGGGCCGATGGTGCGCTCCTCGGCGAAGTACATCGGCGCCGCCAGGCCGCCGGCACGCAGCAGCAGAGCCAGCTCGGATGATTCGCCCTGGCCGTTGAGGCCGGTGATGCGGAACTGACTGCCCAAAGGCGACTGGATGGTCGCCAGGCTGATGATCTTCTTCTCCTCGACGAAGGACGATACGGCCACTTCCTGCTCGACACCGTCGACCACCTGACGCACGTAGCGGGTCACCGGCTTCTGCTCGATGAAGATCACCGCCATGCTGCGCCCCACGTTGTTTCGCGTGGCACGGTTCATCAGGTCGCCGCCGTGGCCGTCGAGACGGATATTGACCTGCGGTCGACCGTTCTCGTCGAAGCTGGCCTGGGCGTCGGTGACCTGATCGCCGGTGATGATCAGCTCGCGCTCGAGCTGCACCGGCGGCCGGCCTTCCTCGCGGAAACCGAAGGTTTCGGTGGCGCCGCGCGGCGCGTCGAAATCGGCCTGCAGGCGGAATTCCAGGTTGGCGGTCTTGCCGAGGATGCGCTTGGCTTCGGCGGTGTCCTGCACGCCCGGCAGCTCGACCACGATACGGTTGGCACCCTGACGCTGCACCAGCGGTTCGGCCACGCCGAGCTCGTTGACCCGGTTGCGCACTGTGGTGAGGTTCTGCTTGATCGAGTACTCGCGGATCTCGGCGATCTTCGCCGCGGTCAGGCCGAGTTGCAGCACCTGCTGACCACCGCGCTCGACGGTGGTGATCTCAAAATCGTTGAAGTCCTTGCGAATCAGGCGCTGAGCCTGCTCCAGCGCATCGCTGTCGGCGAAGCCGAGCTGAATGCGACCGTCCTGTTCCGGCATGCTGCGGTAGCGAATGCGCTCCTTGCGCAGCAGGCTCTTGATCTCGCCTTCGTAGACCTTGCGCCGTACATCCAACGCCTTGTCCATGTCGACTTCCAGCAGGAAGTGCACGCCGCCGGAGAGGTCCAGGCCCAGTTTCATCGGGCTGGCGCCGAGGCTGCGCAGCCAGTCGGGGGTGGTCTGCGCCAGGTTCAGCGCCACCACGTAGTCGTCGCCCAGGGCGCGGCGGACCACGTCCTTGGCCGGCAGCTGGTCATCCTGCTTGGTCAGACGGATCAGGCCAGTGCGGCCGCGTTCGTCGAGGCCGATGTCCTTGACCGCGATGCCGGCATCCTGCAGCGCCTTGCCGGCACGATCGAGATCGGCCTGCTCGATGCTCAGCGCCGAGCTGGCACCGCTGATCTGCACGGCCGGATCGTCCGGATAGAGATTGGGGATGGAGTACACCAGGCCGACGGCCAATACGGCCAGAATCAGCAGGTACTTCCACAGAGGGTATTTATTGAGCATGAACGAGCCGCCCGCTTATGACGCGGGGCGCTAAAAGCGCCCCGTCGAGTGGAAAACTAACAACCGAATCAGATGGCTTTCAGCGTGCCCTTGGGCAGGGTGGCGGCGATGGCCTGCTTCTGGAACTTCAGCTCGACGCTGTCGGAAACCTCGATCACCACGAAATCGTCGGCCACCTTGGTCACCTTGCCGGCGATACCGCCGCTGGTCACCACCTCGTCGCCCTTCTGCAGGCTGCCGAGCAGGTTCTTGTGCTCCTTGGCGCGCTTGGCCTGGGGACGCCAGATCATCAGGTAGAAGATGACCAGAAAGCCGATCAGGAACACCCACTCGAAGCCGCTACCGGCAGGGCCGGCAGCCGGAGCGGTGTCAGCGTAGGCGGCGGGGATGAAAAAGCTCATGTATCACTCCTAATGGAAAGGATGTTGAATCGTTCGGGAATCAGTCCAGCGGCGGCACGGGCAGGCCGCGCTTGGCATAGAAGCTTTCGACAAAGGCGGCCAATGTACCCTGTCCGATAGCCTCGCGCAAACCAGCCATAACCCGCTGATAATGCCGCAAGTTATGGATGGTATTGAGCATGCTACCGAGCATTTCGCCGCACTTGTCCAGGTGATGCAGGTAGGCGCGGGAGAAGTGTTTGCAGGTGTAACAGTCGCAGCTCGGATCCAGCGGCGAGTCGTCGTGCTTGTGCACGGCGTTGCGGATCTTCACCACGCCGCTGTCGACGAACAGGTGGCCGTTGCGTGCATTGCGCGTCGGCATCACGCAGTCGAACATGTCCACCCCGCGGCGCACGCCCTCCACCAAGTCTTCCGGCTTGCCCACGCCCATCAGGTAGCGCGGCTTGTCGGCCGGCATCTGCGGCGGCAGGAAGTCCAGCACGCGGATCATCTCCTCCTTCGGCTCGCCCACCGACAGACCGCCGATGGCCAGGCCGTCGAAGCCGATCTCGCACAACCCTTCCAGCGAGCGCATGCGCAACTCTTCGTGCATGCCGCCCTGGACGATGCCGAACAACGCCGCCGTGCTCTCGCCATGCGCGGTCTTGGAACGCTTGGCCCAACGCAGCGACAGCTCCATGGAGCGCTTGGCCACGTCGAACTCGGCCGGGTACGGCGTGCATTCGTCGAAGATCATCACGATGTCCGAGCCCAGGTCGCGCTGCACCTGCATCGACTCTTCCGGGCCCATGAACACCTTGGCGCCATCGACCGGCGAGGCGAAGTACACGCCCTCCTCCTTGATCTTGCGCATCGCGCCCAGGCTGAACACCTGAAAACCGCCGGAGTCGGTGAGGATCGGCCCCTGCCACTGCATGAAGTCGTGCAGGTCGCCGTGCTTCTTGATCACTTCCATGCCCGGGCGCAGCCACAGGTGGAAGGTGTTGCCAAGGATGATCTGCGCGCCGATATCCTCGACGTCGCGCGGCAGCATGCCCTTGACCGTGCCGTAGGTGCCCACCGGCATGAAGGCCGGGGTCTCGACCACGCCACGGGGGAAGGTCAGCCGGCCGCGACGGGCCTTGCCGTCGGTAGCGAGCAACTCGAAGGACATGCGACAGGTGCGCGACATACTCAAACCTCGGGCCCGCGCGCGGCGGGATTGCGGGTGATGAACATGGCATCACCGTAACTGAAGAAGCGATAGCCCTGCGCCACGGCCTCGCGGTAGGCGGCCATGGTCTCGGCGTAGCCGGCGAAGGCCGACACCAGCATCAGCAGGGTCGACTCGGGCAAATGGAAATTGGTCACCAGGGCATCGACCACATGGAAGGGGCGGCCCGGGTAGATGAAGATGTCGGTGTCGCCGCTGAAGGCCTTCAGCTCGCCATCGCGCGCCGCCGTCTCCAGCGAACGCACGCTGGTGGTACCCACCGCGATCACCCGACCGCCGCGCGCCCGGCAGGCGGCCACGGCGTCGACCACGTCCTGACCGACCTCCAGCCATTCGCTGTGCATATGGTGGTCTTCGATCCGCTCGACACGCACCGGCTGGAAGGTGCCGGCACCGACGTGCAGGGTGACGAAGGCGGTGTCCACGCCCTTGGCGCGGATCGCCGCCAGTAGCTCGTCGTCGAAGTGCAACCCGGCGGTGGGCGCCGCCACCGCACCGGCCTTCTCGGCGTAGACGGTCTGGTAGCGCTCGCGGTCGGCCTCGTCGTCCGGCCTGTCTATATAAGGCGGCAGCGGCATATGACCGACGCGTTCGAGCAACGGCAGCACCGGCTCGGTAAAGCGCAGCTCGAACAGGGCGTCGTGACGCGCGACCATCTCGGCCTCGCCGCCACCGTCGACGAAAATCTGCGAACCGGGCTTGGGCGATTTACTGGAACGCACGTGCGCCAGCACGCGGTGCTGATCCAGCACCCGCTCCACCAGCACCTCGAGCTTGCCGCCGGAGGCCTTCTGGCCGAACAGCCGCGCCGGAATCACCCGGGTATTGTTGAACACCATCAGATCGCCGGCGCGCAGATGGCCGAGCAGGTCGGTGAACTGGCCGTGGCGCAGTTCGCCGCTGGGCCCGTCCAGTTGCAGCAGACGGCTGGCCCGACGTTCGGCCAGGGGATGACGGGCGATCAACGACTCGGGAAGATCGAAGTGGAAATCGGCAACACGCATGATCGGAGGGGGCAATTCTGCAGGGCGGCAAAGCTTACCGGAATTCCCCCAAACTGGCCACGCACGCCGATTGACCGGACCCTGAGGCATCCCTATACTGCGCCGCCATCGTGCCCCGGTGGCGGAATCGGTAGACGCGGCGGATTCAAAATCCGTTTTCGAAAGGAGTGGGAGTTCGAGTCTCCCCCGGGGCACCACTGATACTTACCGAGACTTCCCCAAAAGCCTCGGAACACCAAGAAAGCCGGCCTCTGAGCCGGCTTTTTGTTGCCTGTGCTTCCCGTAGGTTCTCTTGTAAGCCCCCACAATTGGTGGCCTAATTGGGGGCCTCTGAGTTCGGTCACGAAAAAGGCCCCCAGAATGGAAGCAAAGCCAGACGCTGCGGCGCTTTCAGTGCTGCCACCCAAGTCCAAGCCATACAAGACCGGCATCGGCCAGGGCCTCTACCTACTCACCACACCGACCGGCTCCAAACTGTGGCGCCTCAAGTTCTATTTCCAGCAGCAGGAAAGAACCCTAGCCCTGGGCGCGTTCCCGGCCATATCGCTGGAGCAGGCCCAAGAGGCCGCCAACCATGCGCGCCAGCAACTCGCCGAAGGCATTGACCCCTGCGCGGCGCGCAAGGCCGAGCGCGCAGCCAGGCCAAGGGCTGGCGCCAATGCCTTCCGCCTGGTGATGAGCATGGCGCAAGCCCTGACCATCGAGACGCCCCGCCAGACCCTACGCCTCACGCCTGAGCAGACCGCCGCCGTCCGCGCCTTCCTGCTGGCCGCCGATACGGAGAGCAACAGCCATGCCGCTGACTGATTCCGCCATCAAGACCGCCAAGCCCAAGGAGAAGCCCTACAAGCTCAGCGACGCGCACGGGCTCTACCTGGAAGTCAGCCCGACCGGCTCCAAGCTGTGGCGCCTGAAATACCGGGTCGCCGGCAAGGAAAAGAAACTTGCCATCGGCGCCTATCCGATCATCGGGCTACAGCAAGCCCGCCAGCGCCGCGACGAAGCGCGCCAGCAGTTGGCGGACGGGGTAGACCCGAGCGAGCAGAGGAAGGCCGCCAAGCAGGCACAACAGGCCGAGGGGCTTACCTTCGAGATACTGGCCCGGCAGTGGCACGCCTACCGGGCACCGCGCTGGGCGCAATCGATCGCCGACAAGGCCATGGCTTACTTGGAATCTGACCTGCTGCCGGCGCTCGGCCACCGGCCAGCCAAGGCCATCACCCGCCCCGAGCTGGTGGCGCTGATCCGCAAGATCGAAGACCGCGGCGCGCACAACGTCGCCAAGAAAACCCGCCAGTGGCTGAGCCAGATATTCCGCTTCGGGTTGGCTCAGGGCTCCGTAGAGGCAAACCCCGCGACAGACCTGGACGTTATCGCCGCACACGCGCCAGCGACCCGCCACCATCCACACGTCACCTTTGCCGAGCTTCCGGAACTGCTGGGCAAGATCGAAAGCGCCAAGGTCAACGCCTTGACCCGCTGCGCCATCCGCCTCCTGGTGCTGACTGCCGTGCGACCGGGCGAACTGCGCGCCGCGCCCTGGGCTGAGTTCGACCTTGACGCCGCTACCTGGACGATTCCGAAAGAGCGCATGAAAGCACGCCGCGCTCATGTGGTGCCGCTGCCCCGCCAGGCTGTCGCCACCCTGCGCCAGCTCCAAGAAATCACCGGGGCCTATGACCTGGCCTTTGCCGGCCGCAACGAAACGGCCAGGCCGATGAGCGAGAACACCATCAACAAGGCATTGGCCGATGCCGGCTACAAAGGCCGCCAGACTGGCCACGGCTTCCGCCACCTGCTGAGCACCGAACTTAACGGCCGCGGCTACAACCGCGATTGGATCGAGCGCCAGCTAGCCCACGGCGACGCCGACGAAATCCGCGACACCTACAACCACGCGACCTACCTCGAGCAGCGCCGGGAGATGATGCAAGCGTGGGCCGACTCGATAGACGCCCTGTGCGCTGGCGCCAACGTGGTGAGCATCAAGCGCAAGGCATGACAGCGGTTCCCCCGGTTCCCTGGAAATTCACGAAAGTGTAAGTCGCGGGCGACCCCCTCGGTTCCAGCCCTTTGCCGGCAGGCTGTTGCCGACTGAAAGCCGCACTCCTGCGATTTGTGAGGGAACCGAGGGAACCGGGGGAACCCGCTTAGTGCCACGGGGCTTTGAGCGGTTCCCTCACTGAGGGAACCCGAGGGAACCGAGGGAACCAAGGCGCTCGCCCGCTGCTGGCTCCACTGCCGCTACGACGCGTAGCAATGAACGGCACCCGACCCGTGCGCGCCACGAATTGGCGAACCATGAAAACGTGGCGCGCGCCTAGTGCTAGAGCCTTTCTGAATATTTCTCTCATGTTCCCCAGTCTTGCCCAAAACACTAAAAAGCCCTGTTACTATCGGGCCGCCCACTGTATGAACAAACAGGGATGGCGGCATTGCCAAACCAACCACCTCAGCCCTTCGGCCGCGTCCGACTGACTCAAGTTGTGGAGTCGTGGGCCGCAGAGCAACGACTTAACCCGCGCCTGCTGGCAAGAGAGCTGGCCGATGTTCTGCGCACCATTGGCCCAGGCACACACGTCCTGAACCACACCGCCGTCAGCGTGACCCTGTACGACCCTGCCACCGGAGCCGGCGGCGTAACCATTGAGGCCCTGGCCGATTACTTCGACCGATACAGCGTAGGGGCGCCAGCGGATACGATCGAAACAACCAACGGGGCTACCCAGGCCGGCGCGGTATTGATCGCGCGGCACTGGATAGGCCGGCTCGAAATCGAGGCAGAGGCCCGCGCCACCATCGCCGCCGGCTTGCAGCAGGTGGCGCCGGCACCAATCGCCACCGGGGGCGAACAGCCAACCGAGCAGCACCAGCCGCCGCTATCTGGAAGCGCCCCGGAATGCCTCGCCCTGCGCCAGGCACAGCAGCGCCGGGAAGGCGAGCAAAGCGCGGGGGAACGGTTGGAGGCTACCGAGCTGCGCATTGCAGCCCTGGAAAGGGAGCTAGAGCGCCGTGATGCTCGGGAGCAAACCCTAGAGCACGCGCTACAGCAGGCCCAGGAAGAGGCCGAACAACGTCGGCGGGCCGCGGCGGAGGATCGCCGGAAACTCACATTGGCAGAAGATCAACTACGCGAACACGCGGGGATCATCGAGTTCATGAACCCCGACAACCCTTTATCCCCCGTAGAAGGCCGGCGCATTGTGACGGCCTGGTGCGATGTGACCGAGAACGGTAAGACAGACCCAACGGCCGAAACCGGCATAGGTCTCGGGGAGCAGCTGCGGCGCTGGTGGAAGGATCGTTTCGGGGAGCCAGCTGCCATCGTAGTCAGGCATATGCAATGGGCGCTTACCTGGCCGGCTCGCAAGAAGGGTGGCGCCGTGGCCAAGAAAGCACCGAAAAAGGGGTGACAGGTTACACACCCTACCCTGCCTGACATTCGGCAAGTTATTCACAGCACAGCCCCGAACCTGTCACCCCTTTACTGAAATCTGTCATCTGTTACGGCGCCAGCCACCTGGCCAGCATTGAAAGCGTGATTCCCAACAACGCTTTGCAATGCCCCGGAGGGCTGACACGATGGCCAGAAAAACCACCCCCACCCAAACCGCCCGACAGTTCATCAAGCGCCAGGCTGTGGAGCAAATCACCAGCCTGTCGTGCTCCGAGATTTACCGCCGCATTGCGGCCGGCACCTTCCCCAAGCAAATCAACCTGGGCCCCAAGTCCGTAGTGTGGAACGAGGCCGAGGTGCTGGCCTGGTGCGATGAGCGCATCGCCGCCAGCCGCGGGGAGGCCGCCTAAATGAAAAAGGCCACCCGTTCCGAGAAACAAGGCAGCCAGTCGCACGGCCAGACTACCACTACCAGCCAGGGCATGGCACCCAGCAAGATTGCCCGCATCCTGGGCCACCTGCTGAACGCCGGCCCGCTTAATCGCTTCGAGGCCGAGCGCATCGGCGACCACTGCCTGAACAGCACCATCAGCGACCTGGCCAACGACCACGGGCTGATTTTCAAGCGCATCCCGGAGAAGGTGCCCAACCACTGGGGCCAGCCGTGCGACGTGATCCGCTACAGCCTGCCCCGCAGCGAGCGCCGCCGCGCCCGGCTGGTGCTGGATATGCTGTGCCGCAAGGGCCGGAAGGTGGCCGCATGAATACCGCCCCTACCCTGCCAGCCGTTGCCAAGCGTCACCGTCGGCGCTATGGTGTGCCCGTCGCGGTCAATCCCGCGGCCGACCTTGGCCGGTTGAGTTACGGAAGGCGCACAAGCGCCAAGCAGTACCCGGGCGCTTTTTTGTTGCCCGCGTTTTATGGCAGCTGTGCGCGGGACACCTTCGGGTGTGCCGGGCCCCTTTCGTCCCGGTCGGCCAACCCGCGTACAGCTGTCACCATCCCTCGCTTGGCCGCGAACGGTGGCAGCTCCACAACGAAAGGAGCACCACCCATGCAACACGCCCGCAATCCGTCCGCATCACACGCCGCCGCCTGGAAGGCCCGCGCCCTGGCCGCCCTGCGCGCCGACTGTTCCCTGTCCGTTCGCCTGGCCCGCTACAACGCAGCCATGGCCAAGGCCCGAGCTCTGGAAGCCGTAGGGGGTGCGCAATGAGCACTTTCCGCGACCTAGGCACCCCTGAGAGCGTGCTTTCCGTTGCCGGCGACCTGCCGCCCGGTTATCCGATTGATGCCATCGACTGCGCCTTGAGCCGCGCAGAAGCCATGCTGGTGCTGTTGTCCGGCCAGTTCGATGGCACAGGTAACGAACGCCTGGCGGATAGCATCATCTGTAACGCGCTGTGGGCTGTGAGCGGCGACCTGGTCATGCTGCGCAAGCTGCTTGACCACGGCTACGCGACCGAGGAACAGCGCGTTGCCGAAGAACTGGCCCGCGCGCTGGAAAGCAAAGGGGGTGCGCAATGAGCCAGGCACCGACCGCCGCCAACGTGGCACAGGACGCCATCGACCTGCTGACGGCCACCTGTGAGCAGCTGGACATGCTCGCCGCCACCCTGCGCGCCATCCGCAAAGCCTACCCGGCCGCGTTCGCCGAGATGAACGACGGCATCCGCAGCGGGCTACTCGATACCCGCCACCTTTCTGACCTGGGCCTTAGCGCCGCGGCAGATTGGCGCGAGTACCTGGCCGAGCAAGCCAGCGAGCTGGCCGCCCAGCTCGATTACGCCCAGGAGGCGGCAGAGCGTCCGCAAACTGTCCGCACGCCAAGCGGACAAGAAGCCCAAGGGGGTGCGCAATGAGCCGGCACGCCATGGCGCACGGCGCCACCCTCGGGCACGTTGTCACCGTCTGCCACCCCAGCAATGGACGCCGCCGCGAACTGCCCGCGCTGACCATCGGCGGGCTGGCGCTTGAGCTGGCCGGCATGATTCGCGACGCACTGCCCGCCGCCCTGGTTTGCATCGTGCGCGTCGATCTGCGCCCGCCCGAGCGCGAGCAGGCCGAGCAGCAAACGCACGCCATCAAGCGCCAGGTGATCGAGGCGCGAGCAGCCGAGCAGCCCGGCCACGCCTTCCTGGCCGCCACCGGCTTCTGGCCAACCGCCCAGCAGGAGTAACCACCATGCACACGAAAAACGGCGCCCATGCGCCGACGGGCTCGGCTTGCCTGAAAAAAGCCCGCGCCCTGCTGCTGGCGCTGCAACCGGCTGGCGCCGACCTGGTGCTACTGATCGGGCTGGAGGTGCTGCTATGGACTGCGTGAGCGCCTTCCGCGACGCCCTGCAAGCCAGCTATGGCCCGCTTGAGTGGGTGCCCGTGCCTGACGGCACCCTGCGCCGCTTCCATGTGCCAGGCGACAAGGCCGGCACCTGTAACGGCTGGTATGTGCTCCATCTGGACGGCATCGCCGCTGGCGCCTATGGCAGCTGGAAGGACGCCGGCACCTGGCAGCAGTGGAGCAGCCGCGCGCCAGCCAACCCGAGGGAGCATGAACAACTGCGCCAGCGCATCGAGCAGGGCAGGCGCCAGCGCGAGGCCGAACAGCACCAGCGCCAGCAGGCCGCGGCCGAGTATGCCGCCCGGCTGTGGCGCGACGCTCGCCGAGCCGATCCGGGCCACCCCTACCTGGCCGGCAAGGGCTGCCGATCGCACACCCTGCGCCAGCGGGGTGACGTGCTGCTGGTGCCGCTGAGCCGTGACGGGATGCTGGTCAACTTGCAGCGCATCCACCCGGACGGGGCCAAGCGCTTCCTGAGTGGCGGCCTGGTCAAGGGCTGCTGTTCGAGCCTGGGCAGCATCACCGCCGGCCAGCCGCTGTACCTCTGCGAGGGCTGGGCAACCGGCGCCACGATCTTTGAGGAGACCGGCGCCGCCGTGGCCTGTGCGATGAATGCCGGCAACCTGCTGGACGTGGGCCGACGCCTGCAACGCCGCTATCCCGACGCGGTACTCATCGTGGCCGGCGACGACGACCGCCAGACCGACGGCAACCCAGGCCGCACCGCCGCTATCAAGACCGCTGGCGCCCTGGGCTGCGGGCTGGTGCTGCCCGAGTGGCCAGCAGCCGCCCCCGTGACCCTTTCCGACTTCAACGACCTGCGCCAATGGCAGGAGGCCCGAGCATGAGCACGTCCAAGGAAAAAGCCACCGTATTGCAGCTGGTGAGCGAAGCCACCGCGCCGGATATCGAGCGCCCGGCCTTTCGCGTCTACGACCACCCCATGACCACCAGCACCGGCCAGAAGCTGCGCGCTGGGGTCTACTGGCACGGCCAGCGGCCCGGCAAGGGCGACGCTGCGCCCGTGCCGTTCGACCAATGGGTTTGCTCGCCTCTGCACGTCGAGGCCATCACCAGCAGCAATGGCGGCCAGTTCGGGCGCCTGCTGAGGTTCCGCAATACCCTGGGCCAGTGGCGGGAATGGGCCATGCCCATGGCCATGCTGCGCGGTAGCGGGGAGGACTTGCGCGGCGAGCTGCTGAGCATGGGTGTAGAGATCGACCCGGACGGCTTCAAGCAGCTGAACCGCTACATCCAGAGCCAGCGCCCGGGGCGGCAAGTCACCGCGGCGAGTGCCACCGGCTGGCATGGATCCACCCTGTTCATCATGCCCGGCGAGAATATCGGCCAGGGTGACGCCATCCTGCAAAGCGAGGTGGCCAACCTGGACGACTTCACCCGGGCCGGCGACCTGGAGGGCTGGCGCGAGAGTGTGGCGCGCTTCACCGATGGCAACCCGCTGTTGATCCTGGGTATCTGTGCCGCCCTGGCTGGCCCCCTGCTGTATCCGGCGCGCCAGCAGAGCGGCGGGGTCAACCTGTACGGCAAGAGCAGCACCGGGAAAAGCAGCATCGCCCAGGCCGCCGCCTCGGTTTGGGGGCACGGCGAGCAACTGTTGCGCACCTGGAACGCCACCGGCAACGGCCTGGAGGGGATCGCCAGCCAGCGCAATGACGCCTTGCTGGTACTGGATGAGCTGGGCGAGGCCGACCCGGCCAAGGTTGGCGATATCGTCTACGCCCTGGCCAACGGCACCGGCCGCGCTCGAGCAACCCGCACCGGGGCCGCACGCACCACCAACCGCTGGCGCGTGTCGCTGCTGTCATCCGGTGAGCTGACGTTGCCCGCCAAGATGGCCGAGGCGGGAAAGCGCAGCAAAGCCGGCCAGGAGGTGCGGCTGCTGGACTTGAGCGCGGCCCGCCGCTTCGGCTGCTGGGATCACCTACACGACCACACCGACGGCGCCAGCCTGTCCAAGGCCATCAAGCGCGCCAGCGTCACCCACTACGGCCACGCCGGCCCCGCGTTTGTTCGCCACCTGCTGGAGGGCGAGGGCCTGGACAGACTGCCCGAGGCCCTGGCCCTGCTGCGCGGCCAGTACCAGCCCCGCAACAACCTGGAGGGGCGCGCCGCGGATCGCTTCGCCCTGCTGGCGCTGGCGGGTGAGCTGGCCATCGGTTGCGGGCTGCTGCCGCTGGCGCCGGATGCCGCCCGCCTGGCCATGCTGGAGCTGTTCGGCAACTGGCAGAGCGAACGCAGCGCAGACACCAGCGAAGATGCCGCCATCAAGGCGCTGGTGCTGGAGTTCATCACCCGCCATGGCGAAGCCCACTTCTCCGAGCTTGGCAGGGACTGCGCGCCGATCCGTGACCGTGCCGGCTGGTGGCGAGAGGACGGCGCGCGGCGTACCTGGCTGTTCACCAGCGAGGGGCTACGGCGTGCCGTGCCCGGCTTCGAGCAACGCACGGTACTGGACGTGCTGGACGCGGCCGGCTGGATCGCTGAGCGGGGCGAGGCTGGCCACCGCGCCAAGCAGGTGAAGGCCGACGGACAGAGCCGCCGCCTGTACCACCTGCACCCCCTGGAGGGCTGAGCCATGGCCGGCGCCCTGCAACTGATCGCCCGGCTACAGGCTGCGCCGGTTCCCTCGGTTCCCTCACCTGTTTCCTTGAGGGAACCGCCAGAGGCCGCGCCATTGCTGGCGGTTCCCCCGGTTCCCTCGGTTCCCTCACGAACTGAACAACACCCTATCGACACCACCAGCCCGGCCGCACCCGAGCGCCGCAGTGCCTGGGCAGTTATGCGCGGCGGGCGCCCCTGTTGCCAGCTGGTGGGCGAACCAATGACCCGCGCCGAGGCGCTGGAGGCGGCCCGCTGGCGCTGGCCGGATGTGGAGATTCAGGCTTGCCCTGCCGCACCCCGGGGCCATTCCTGAATTGTTCAGTAATTAAGCAAAATCAAGGACTTAAACGACTCGCACTGGAGCCACCACCGATGACACAGAACACAGTCGCCATCCTGGCGGACATAGGCAACAAGCCGGGCACCACCCACCGCGACACCTTGACCATCACCCGCCGCGTACTGCGCATCACCTGCCAGCAGCGCGACAGCATCACCGCCGAGCGCCGCGCCCTGCGACGCCAGGCCGGCAAGTTGCGTCAGTTCCTGCCCTTCACTGCCCAGCAGGTGGCTGATCTGGAGCGCCAGGCCCGCGAGCACCGCGCCGAACAACTGGAGGGCACGCGCCAGGTGCTGGTGGCGTTCGGCACCGTGCTGTTGCGCGACCCTGACGACATAGCCGGCGCGCTGGGCTTCGACCGGCTGGCCGATATGCTGAGCATCAACCCGGCACACCGGGAGCAGGCCCGCCAGGATGGCGGCGAGAGCCTGGCCGGGCTGGTGTCTGCCGCCAAGGCAGAGGACAGCGCCACCCACCACGGCACGACCTGGGGCGCAGGCGGGCCACTGTATCGGGCATGCCAGGCCGCCCTGCTGGAGTTCATCCGCAGTTGCCCGGTTGAGGAGCTGCCGAACCCGTTCGCTCCTGGTGCGCCATTCGGGCCACGCCTCCCGCCTGACCTGCGCCTGGTGCCCGGTAGCGATGGCGCCGCACCCTCGCAGTGATCCCGGAAGTTGCGGGCGGGCTCACCAATAACGCCAAAGTGCCCCCGTTCCTGCACTTCTGCGAAAAGAACGCGGGCCACTGCTGGCGGGCGTTTCCGCTGATTCTTGTATTTCTTCTTGTGGAGGGTGAAGGAAGGGCGAAAGCACGCCCGCGGCCCGAGCCGGTTCCCTCGGTTCCCTCACCTGTTTCCTTGAGGGAACCGCTGGAAGCCGCGCCCTTGCTGGCGGTTCCCCCGGTTCCCCCGCACATCCATAAGGCTGGCACCGACAGCAGGCCCGGCCAGTGGTAACGCTGTGGCCGTTACTGAAACGACGCATCGCCGAGCATCGAGCACGCCCAGGGGGCGAGCGTTCACCACGCCAGCGGCAAGGTGGCAGCGCCCCCCCTGCTTTGGGTCCTCCCGGACGGGGGGTGCCCTGCGGGTAATTCGGGCCCCGGCGCCGCGCTATGTATGAGAATTTTTCGGGGGTTGGTTGTTGTGTTGTTGTCGTCCGCCCGGCCGCACCGGCCGGCGCCCAGGGCCGCGGACATACACCAACCGAGCGCCCGCCCTGGCAGGCAGAGCGAAGACATAGCGCCGGGCACTCCGACGAACCCGCAGACGGCAGGTAGGCGGGGCCCCTGACCTACCCCCCGCCCCCACGGGGAAGGCGTTGAGCCGCGCGGTAGCCGACAATTTTTCGGCCTTCCAATGCTCCACCACACCGCGCGCCATGGCCTGCGGAAAGCCGCGCGCCGCCTGGGCTGGCGCTGATCCTGCTGCTTGTGCGCCTTGTACATTCCTGGCCCTGAAAGCCCGCACCGAATGCACAAGCCAGGGGGCGGGCAAAAAGTCTGGCCCGAGGGAATGCCCGAACGACGGGGGGAGCCGAATTTTCACACCCGCGAAAAATGAAATTCTCACCCCCACTCTTCGGCCTGCTGTCCGTGCATGGTTGGCACAATAGGGGCAGACCACCACGAGGCCGCACCCATGACAGCCATTGATTGCGACTACCTGGACGACTACGACCGCCGCCGCCGCCCCTCGCTGGATATCCCGCCCGAGCTGGCGCGGCTGATCGCCCGCAAGGCCGAAGCACTGGCGGCAGAGTTCGAGAGGCGCGCCCTGGATGAGCTGAGCCGAGCAGCACGCCGCCACCTGCGCACCGGGCAAACGCCTGAGCAAATCGGCTGGCAGCTGGGCCTATGACTGGGCGACGCCCTGCCGCCCCCCACAGCGGGCACAATTCGGCCACAGTGCGAGGGTACTTTTCATTTTGGGGGCATATTTGGGGGCATGAACTTACGACCAAATCAGACCAGACCAGCAGTAGCATGACTTTCAGCCATGAGTTCGAGTCTCCCCCGGGCACCACCTTAGAGCCCGCAAGACCTTGGTCTTGCGGGCTTTTTCATGCCCGCGCCAGGGACTTCGCGCCGTGCCGCACAAGTGCTGCAACTGCACTTTCCCAGCCCCTCGGCGAGCCCCGTAAAACCTGGCCAACAGCCGCGCCGGCGGGGGTTGGCAATTGCGCAAAAGTTAGCGTAGAGTGATTGCACTGTTTGCATGGGTCGCTGTGAATCGTGACCTGATGCAGTAGATCATCAAGATCCGCTACATCCCGCTCGACTTCTATTACTCCTTGCAACCAGTCTCAGCCCTCTATAGTTAGAGGCTGTCATCAACTCTAGTTTCAAGGAAAAAGACATGTCGAATCGTCAGAACGGTACCGTCAAGTGGTTTAACGACGAGAAAGGTTTTGGTTTTATCACTCCCGAGAGCGGTCCGGATCTGTTCGTGCACTTCCGCGCGATCGAAGGCAATGGTTTCAAGAGCCTGAAAGAAGGTCAGAAAGTCAGCTTCGTCGCTGTGCAAGGTCAAAAAGGCATGCAGGCCGACCAGGTTCAGATCCTGGGCTGATCGCCGCTGCTTTGAAGAACCCCTGATGCTGCATCGGGGGTTTTTTTATGCCCATAGGAAAGTCGCGGTTAGAATGGCGCGCCCTATCGTCACAGCGAGCCCATCATGCCGAGACACCAGCTGCGCCCGCAGGGGGACTTCCCCACTGCCGGCCTGATCCGTCGCCTGGCGGCGATCTTCTACGACTTCCTGCTCTGCGTCGCGCTGATCATGGTGGTCACCCTGATCTATCAGCAGGGCATCCTGCGCCTGATCCACGGCAGCGAGACCCTGCTGGCCATGGCCGAAGCCGGCGCCCTGGACAACGACCCGATCCTGGCCAGCCTGGTGCTGCTCAGCCTGTTCGCCTTCTTCGCCAAGTTCTGGACCCACAACGGCCAGACCCTGGGCATGCAGGCCTGGGGCCTGCGCATCCAGAACGCCGACGGCAGCGCCATCGACCTGTGGCAGGCGCTGCTGCGCTTCGTGGTCGCCATCGGCTCCTGGCTGTTCGCCGGCCTCGGTTTTCTCTGGATGCTGTGGGACAAACAGGGCCGCACCTGGCACGACATTTACTCCGACAGCCGCGTGGTGCAGCTGCCGAAGAATATCCACAAGAAGTAGCGCGGCGCAGGCAGAAAAAAGCCGGCTCTGATAGCCGGCTTTTTCATGCGCACGCGCAGCTCAGCCCGCACGCCTCAGCAGCCACACCCCGGCCAGCGCGCAGATCCCCGCCGGCACCAGCACCGCCAGCAGCGGCGAGAAGCCGAACACCAGACTGGACGGCCCGAGCAGGTCCTGGGCGATGCGGAACACGAAGCCCACCAGCACGCCGGTGAACACCCGCTGCCCCAGGGTCACCGAGCGCAGCGGGCCGAAGATGAAGGAAATCGCCATCAACACCAGCGCGCCGGTCACCAGCGGCTGCAGCACCTTGCTCCAGAACGCCAGCCAGTAGCGGGCGTTGTTCAGGCCCTGCTCGCCCAGGTAGTGGATGTACTGCCACAGGCCGCTGACCGACAGCGACTCTGGCTCCATCACCACGGTGCTGAGCAGTTGCGGGCTCAATTCGATGTCCCAGCGCTCCTCGGGACTCTTGACCACCTCGGTGGCGCCTTCGCGGAAGTGGGTGGTCTGCACATTGCGCAACACCCAGTGATCGCCGCGGTGCTCGGCGCGCCGTGCAAAGCTGGCGGACTGCATGCGCCGTTCGTCGTCGAAGCGGTAGCGGGTCACCCCGAGCAGCAGGCCATTGGGTTGCACGGCGTTGATATGCACGTACTCCTGCCCCTGACGGTGCCACATGCCGCGCTTGGAGCTCTGCGCGGCGCCGCCGCCCTGGGCCAGGGCGCGGTCGGCCTGGGCCTGGTTCTCGGTCAGCGGCGCGACGTACTCGCCGACCAGAATGCCGGCCAGCATCAGCACCAGCATGGGCTTCATCACGGCCCAGACGATGCGGCCGATGGACACCCCGGCGGCGCGCATGATGGTCAGTTCGCTGTTGCTGGCCAGGCTGCCGAGGCCGATCAGGCAGCCGATCAGCGCCGCCATCGGCAGCATCTCGTAGGCACGCCGCGGCGCGGTCAGCAGCACGTACCAGAGCGCCTGGCCGACGCCGTAGTCGCCCTTGTTGAGGTCGCCCAGCTCGTCGATGAAGGCGAACAGCAGGGCCAGGCCGAGGATGATGCCCAGCACCGCGAGAATGGCCAGGAACACCTGGGTGCCGATGTACCTATCCAGCTTAGCCATGGGCCACCTCCACTGCCGCAGCGCGGCGGCCGGCCCACCACAGGCTCAATTGTTCCCAGTACAGCAGCAGCACACCGATCGCCAGGAAGATGCCATGCACCCACCACAGCCCCAGCCCGGGCGGCAGCTTGCCCTTGTCCAGCGCGCCGCGGGCCGCGATCAGCAGACCCAGATAGGCCATATACAGGAAGATTGCCGGCAACAGCTTGAGGAAGCGCCCCTGGCGCGGGTTGACCTTCGACAGCGGTACCGCCAGCAGGGTGACCACGAACACCAGCAGCGGAATCGACAGGCGCCACTGCAGTTCGGCCTGCAGGCGCGGATCATCGCTGCCCAGCAGCTCGCGGGTCGGCATCGCCTCGCGCTCGCTGGCCTCGATGGCCACCTCCGGCTTGGGCAGCAGCACGCCGTAGGTGTCGTACTGGATGGCGCGGTAATCGGCTTCGCCCGGCTCGCCGTCGTAGCGGTAGCCGTTCTCCAGGATCAAGTAGCGACTGCCGTCGGCCTGGATTTCCTGGCGCCCGCTCTCGGCCACCAGCACGGTGATGCCGCGTTCGGATCGACCGTCGGCGGAGAAGCGCTTCTCCGACATGAACACCCCGCGCAACTCGCTGCGGTCGGCCGACAGCTCCTGCGAATAGGTCACCCGCGAGCCGTCCTTCATCGACTGGAAGCGCCCCGGCACCAGGGTGTCCAGCTCGGTCAGGGCATCCTGTTCGTTGAGAATGCGCGACACCTCGGCCACGCCCTGCGGCGCCAGGCCCATGCTCAACCAGCCGGCCAGCAGGGCGACGATCAGCGCCGGCGCCATGCTGTAGGCGGTCAGCCGCTGCTGGCTGACGCCGGTGGCCGAGAGCACGGTCATTTCGCTGTCGAGATAGAGACGGCCATAGGCCAGGAGGAAACCGAGGAACAGGCCCAACGGCAGGATCAGCTGGAGGAAGCCGGGAATCCGGTACCCCATGATCAGAAACAGCACGCCGGGGTCCAGCGCCCCCTGCGCGGCCTGCGCCAGGTACTTGATGAAACGGCCGCTCATGATGATCACCAGCAGCACGGCGCTCACCGCACTGAGGGTTACCAGCACTTCGCGGGACAGATAACGGAAGACGATCAAACCGGACGCTCCAGGGTTGTCAGGCTCGGGCGCGAACGCTCACACTAGCCGCACCTTTGCCGGCCCGCCTTGCGGCGGGCCCTCGAAAAAATAGCGGGCATTATCCGCCAAACCCGACTCTTTGTCTTGGGGACAGCTCATATGGAATTCCTCGTCAAAAGCACCCGTCCGGAAACCCTGAAGACCGCCACCCTGGTGCTGGCCATCGGCGAAGGCCGCAAGCTGGGCGAAGCCGCCAAGGCCGTCGACGCGGCCAGCGGCGGCGCCCTCTCCGCCGTGCTCAAGCGTGGCGACATCGCCGGCAAGCCGGGCCAGACCCTGCTGCTGCACAGCCTGCCCGGACTCAAGGCCGAGCGCGTGCTGCTGGTGGGCAGCGGCAAGGGCGATCTATCCGACCGTCAGTTGCGCAAATTGGTTGCAAGCCTGCATGGCGTGCTCAAGGGCCTCGGCGGCAGCGACGCCGTGCTGGCCCTCGGCGAGCTCAAGGTCAAGGGGCGCGACGCCTACGGCAAGACGCGCCTGATCGTGGAAACCCTGGCCGACGGCGACTACCTGTTCGAGCAGTTCAAGAGCCAGAAGGCTGATGCCCGCGCACTGAAGAAGATCACCCTGATCGCCGACAAGGCCGAACTGGCCGCGGTCGAGCGCGGCGCGCAGCACGCCCGCGCCATCGCCAGCGGCATGGCCCTGACCAAGAACCTCGGCAACCTGCCGCCGAACCTCTGCCACCCCAGCTACCTGGCCGAAGAGGCCAAGGCCCTGGGCAAGGCGCACAAGAACCTCAAGGTGGACATCCTCGACGAGAAGAAGCTCAAGGAGCTCGGCGCCGGCGCCTTCCTCGCCGTGGCCCAGGGCAGCGAGCAGCCGCCGCGGATGATCGTCATGCACTACCAGGGCGGCAAGAAGGACGACAAACCCTTCGCCCTGGTCGGCAAGGGCATCACCTTCGACACCGGCGGCATCAGCATCAAGCCGGCGGCCGGCATGGACGAGATGAAGTACGACATGTGCGGCGCCGCCAGCGTGTTCGGCACCCTCAAGGCGGTACTCGAGCTGCAACTGCCGATCAACCTGGTGTGCCTGCTGGCCTGCGCCGAGAACATGCCCAGCGGCCGCGCCACTCGCCCCGGCGATATCGTCACCAGCATGAGCGGGCAGACCGTGGAGATCCTCAACACCGACGCCGAAGGCCGCCTGGTGCTGTGCGACACCCTGACCTACGCCGAGCGCTTCAAGCCGCAGGCGGTGATCGACATCGCCACCCTCACCGGCGCCTGCATCGTCGCCCTGGGCAGCAACGTCTCCGGCCTGATGGGCAACAACGAGGCGCTGATCAAGCAGATCCTCAAGGCCGGCGAGCAGGCCGACGACCGCGCCTGGCAGCTGCCGCTGTACGACGAATACCAGGAGCAGCTGGACAGCCCCTTCGCCGACATCGCCAATATCGGCGGGCCCAAGGCCGGCACCATCACCGCCGGCTGCTTCCTCTCGCGCTTCGCCAAGAACTATCACTGGGCGCACCTGGATATCGCCGGCACCGCCTGGATCAGCGGCGGCAAGGACAAGGGCGCCACCGGCCGCCCGGTGCCGCTGCTGACCCAGTACCTGCTGGATCGCGCGTAGGTTGGCGCTGAGCGCAGCGAAGCCCGACGAGGAGCGCGCAGCGCTCCGCCCGGCGGCCTGAAGCCAAGGCCGCCGAGCACATTGGCAACTCAAGCCCCCCAGCCACCCATAGCGTTCCCCGAGCCCCCTCATGCGTATCGAGTTCTACGTCCTCTCCTCCAGCGACGCCGAAGGCCGCCTGCGTGCCGCCTGCCAACTGGCGCTGAAGGCCTGGAGCGCCGGCCTGCCGGTGTTCGTCCGCGGCGGCGACACGGCGCAGTGCGAGGCGCTGGACCAGTTGCTGTGGGAGTTCAAGGCCGAGCGCTTCGTGCCCCACGACCTGCACCGCGATGCCCCGCAGTCGCCGGTGACCCTGGGCCTGGACGAGGCGCCGGGCTTCGAGCAGGGCGTGCTGATCAACCTCGGCAGCAGCCTGTCGCCGCATGTCGAACGCTTCGCGCGGATCATCGAGATCGTCAACCAACAGCCGGATCTACTCGACGCCTGTCGCGAGAATTTCCGTACCTATCGCCAGCGCGGGTATGATCCCAAGCGCGTAGAACTGTAAAGCGCGTCGCCCCATGGACAAGCCCCCGCACAAGCCGACCCAACTGCTCAACGACCTCGAGTCGATCCGCGAACTGCTGGGCGACGAAAGCCTCGAGCCGCCGCTGCTGATCGATTCGCTCGACCCGGACAGCATCCCGGTGCTCTCCGATATCGTCAGCGCGCCGCCCGGCCCGCCGCCACCCTTCAATATCGCCCCGCCGCCCAGCGGCCCGTCGGCCGCTGCCAGCAGCGCCACGCTGCGCGCCAGCTTGGAGCCGCGCCTGCAAGACAGCGCCCGCGACCTGCAGCGCCTGGACGGCGAACTGCGCGCCGCTGCGCAACTGATCCTGCAGGACGTGATCGACGATTTCGTGCCGCAGATCGAGGCCGAACTCAAGCGCCGCCTGGAAGCCCGCCTGCCGCGCCTGCTGCCGCCGCGCAAACCCTGACCTGCCCCTAACGCCTCTGGTGCGGCCCCACTACCGCTCGCTGACGCGCTGCCCTTACGCCGCAAGGCCCATCCCCGTTATACTTGCCGGCTTTTCCGATCAGCCGTCACAAGGGTCCCGCCGCGCATGGACAAGACCTACCAGCCGCACGCCATCGAATCCAACTGGTACCAGACCTGGGAGCAGAACAACTACTTCGCCCCACAGGGTAGCGGTGAGCCGTACTGCATCATGATCCCGCCGCCGAACGTCACCGGCAGCCTGCACATGGGCCACGGCTTCAACAACTCGATCATGGACTGCCTGATCCGCTTCCGCCGCATGCAGGGCCGCAACACCCTGTGGCAGCCGGGCACCGACCACGCGGGCATCGCCACCCAGATGGTGGTGGAGCGCCAGCTGGCCGCGCAGGGCATCGGCCGTCACGACCTGGGCCGCGAGAAGTTCCTGGAGAAGGTCTGGGAGTGGAAGGAACAGTCCGGCGGCACCATCACCCGGCAGATCCGTCGCCTGGGCAGCTCGGTGGACTGGTCGCGCGAGCGCTTCACCATGGACGAGGGCCTCTCGGAAGCAGTCAAGGAAGCCTTCGTGCGCCTGCATCAGGACGGCCTGATCTATCGCGGCAAGCGCCTGGTCAACTGGGACACCAAGTTCCACACCGCCATCTCCGACCTCGAAGTGGAAAACCACGACGAGAAGGGCCACCTGTGGAACCTGCGCTACCCGCTGGCCGACGGCAAGAAGACCGCCGACGGCAAGGATCATCTGATCGTCGCCACCACCCGCCCGGAAACCATGCTCGGCGACGCCGCCGTGGCCGTGCACCCGGAGGACGAGCGCTATAAGGCGCTGATCGGCAGCTTCGTCGAACTGCCGCTGGTGGGCCGCCGCATCCCGATCATCGCCGATGACTACTGCGACCCCGAGTTCGGCACCGGCTGCGTGAAGATCACCCCGGCGCACGACTTCAACGACTATGAAGTCGGCAAGCGCCACAACCTGCCGCTGATCAATATCTTCGATGCCGACGCCGCGGTACTGGCGCGCGCCCAGGTGTTCAATATCGACGGCAGCGTCAACACCGGGGTCGACGGCAGCCTGCCGGCCGAATACGCCGGCCTGGACCGCTTCGAGGCGCGCAAGCGCATCGTCGCCGCCTTCGAAGCCGCAGGCCTCTTGGAGAAGATCGAAGACCACGCCCTGAAAGTGCCGAAGGGCGACCGCTCCGGCACCGTGATCGAGCCCTGGCTGACCGACCAGTGGTACGTCTCCACCAAGCCGCTGGCCGAGAAGGCCATCGCCGTGGTCGAGAGCGGCGAGATCCAGTTCGTGCCCAAGCAGTACGAAAACATGTACTTCAGCTGGATGCGCGACATCCAGGACTGGTGCATCAGCCGTCAGCTGTGGTGGGGCCACCGCATCCCGGCCTGGTACGACGAGGCCGGCAACGTCTATGTCGGCCGCGACGAGGCGGAAGTGCGCGCCCAGCACAACCTGGGTGACATCGCCCTGCGTCAGGACGAAGACGTGCTGGACACCTGGTTCAGCTCCGGTCTGTGGACCTTCTCCACCCTCGGCTGGCCCGAGCAGACCGATTTCCTCAAGACCTTCCACCCGACCGACGTACTGGTCACCGGCTTCGACATCATCTTCTTCTGGGTCGCCCGGATGATCATGCTGTCGACCCACCTGACCGGGCAGATCCCGTTCAAGACCGTGTACGTGCACGGCCTGGTGCGCGACGGCCAGGGGCAGAAGATGTCCAAGTCCAAGGGCAACGTGCTCGACCCGCTGGACATAGTCGACGGCATCAGCCTGGACGAGCTGCTGGAAAAACGCACCAGCGGCATGATGCAGCCCAAGCTGGCCGAGAAGATCGCCAAGCAGACCCGCGCCGAGTTCCCCGAAGGCATCGCCGCCTACGGCACCGACGCCCTGCGCTTCACCAACCTGGCGCTGGCCTCCACCGGCCGCGACATCAAGTTCGACATGGGCCGCGTCGAGGGCTACCGCAACTTCTGCAACAAGCTGTGGAACGCCGCCAACTTCGTCATCGAGAACACCGATGGCCAGGACACCGGCGTCAACGGCGAGCCAGTGGATCTGTCGCCGGTCGACCGCTGGATCATCTCCGCCCTGCAGCGCTGCGAGCAGGACGTCACCCGCCACCTCGACGCCTTCCGCTTCGACATGGCGGCACAAGCCTTGTATGAGTTCATCTGGGACGAGTACTGCGCCTGGTACCTGGAGCTGGTCAAGCCGGTGCTGTGGGACGAGAACGCCCCGATCGAACGCCAGCGCGGCACCCGCCGCACCCTGGTGCGCGTGCTGGAAGTGATCCTGCGCCTGGCCCACCCCTTCATGCCCTTCATCACCGAGGAAATCTGGCAGCGCATCAAGGCCCTGGCCGGCAAGGACGGCGCCACCCTGATGCTGCAGCCCTGGCCGGTCGCCGCCGAGGAGCGCATCGACGCCGCCGCCGAGGCCGATATCGAGTGGGTCAAGCAGCTGATGCTCGGCGTGCGCCAGATCCGTGGCGAGATGAAGATCTCCATGGCCAAGCGCATCGACATCATCGTGCAGAACGCCGCGGCCTCCGACCTGCGCCGCCTGGCCGACTTCGAGCCGCTGCTGAACAAGCTGGCCAAGCTGGAATCGGTGCGCGTACTGGCCGCCGGTGAAGAAGCGCCGATGTCCGCCACCGCCCTGGTCGGCGAGATGCAGGTGCTGGTGCCGATGGCCGGGCTGATCGACAAGGACGCCGAGCTGGCGCGCCTGGACAAGGAAATCGCCCGCCTGCAGGGCGAGGTGCAGCGCGTCGGCGGCAAGCTCGCCAACGAAGGCTTCGTCGCCAAGGCGCCGGCCGAAGTGCTGGACAAGGAACGCGCCAAGCTGGCCGAGGCCGAGCAAGCGCTGAGCAAGCTGGTGGAGCAGCGCGGCAAGATCGCCGCGCTCTAATCCCTGCGCAATACCCACAGGCCCGCGCCCTAACCGGCGCGGGTTTTGTTTTTTCTGCAGAGGCCCGACTCGGCCTCCGTTTCATCGATTGACCGGTACACCCATGACTGCCCGCTCCCCTTCCCTACTCGACGCGCTGCTGCCGATCGGCGTGCTGGTGCTGCTGCTCGGCCTTTCCGTCTACCTGTTCGGCGACGGCTCCTCCAGCGGGCCGAACCAGATCGCCCTGATGAGCGCCGCCTTCGTCGCCGGCCTGGTCGGCCTGAAGAACGGCCTGCGCTGGGCCGAGATCGAGGAAGGCATACTCGCCGGCATCCATATGGCGATGAAGGCCAACCTGATCCTGCTGGCGGTCGGCGCCCTGATCGGCACCTGGATTCTCGCCGGCACCGTGCCGACCATGATCTGGCTCGGCCTGAAGCTGATCAGCGCCGAGTACTTCTACCTCACCAGTTGCCTGATCTGCGCGCTCACCGCGCTGTCGATCGGCAGCTCCTGGACGGTGGCCGGAACCCTCGGCATCGGCCTGATGGGCGTGGCCGCGGGTCTGGGTCTGGATCCGGCGATCACCGCGGGGGCGATCATTTCCGGCGCCTACTTCGGCGACAAGCTGTCGCCGCTGTCGGACACCACCAACCTGGCCCCGGCCGCCGCCGGCGCCGAGCTGTTCGCGCATATCCGCAACATGCTGCGCACCACGCTACCGGCGCTGCTGATCGCCCTGGCGATCTTCTTCGTGCTCGGCCAGCAGGCCGGCGCCAGCCACGACACCGGGCGCATCGCCGAGGTGCTGGCGGCGCTGGAAACGCAGTTCAGTCTGGGCTGGCACCTGCTGCTGCCGGTGGCCTTTCTGCTGCTGCTCGCGGTGCGCCAGTGGGCGGCCTTCCCCGCGGTGTTTCTCGCCGCCCTGCTCGGCGCGCTGTTCGCCGTGCTGTTCCAACCCGAAGTGATGAGCCGCCTGGCCGATCCGGCGGCCGGCGCCCTGGCGCCGCTGAAGACGGTATGGAGCGCGCTGTTCGCCGGCTATCAGTCGGCCAGCGGCAACGCCGAGCTGGACGGCCTGCTGTCCAAGGGCGGTATGGCCAGCATGCTCACCACCGTGTGGCTGATCATCTGCGCCATGTGCTTCGGCGGTGTGCTGGAGCGCCTCGGCCTGCTCCAGCGCCTGCTGCACAGCGCGCTGCGCCTGGTACGCAGCGACAGCGGTCTGGTCGCCAGCACCATCACCACCAGCATCGGCACCAACGTCATCACCGCCGACCAGTACATCGCCCTGGTGCTGCCGGGGCGCATGTACCGCGCCGAGTACGAGAAGCGCGGCCTGCCGCCGACCAGCCTGTCGCGCGCCCTGGAAGACGGCGGCACCCTGACCTCGGTGCTGGTGCCCTGGAACACCTGCGGCGCCTACATGGCCGCCACCCTCGGCGTGGCCACCCTGAGCTACCTGCCCTACTGCTTCTTCAACCTGATCATGCCGCTGCTGGCCATCGCCCTGGCCTATATCGCGCCGCCCAAGCCGCAAGCGCTCGACTAGGCATCCGCGCTAGCCACCGGGGCGACCGCCGCGCCGTCCCGGGACTCCTCATCAGGTCGCAAAACGCTGATGCTGTTTGCCCCTTTTCGCCATAAAAGCCTTCCCTTTTTCCAATTGATTCAGGCATCTTCAGCCGCCTGGCTACAGCCTCCGGCACTTCCCGACCAATAAAAATCAGAACGGAACCCCCGAACATGTATGCGTTGATGGCACTCGTCTTTGTCCTCGGCTACCTGTGCATCGCACTGGAGCACCCGTTAAAGATCGACAAGGCGGCCTCCGCGCTGCTCACCGCCGTGGTCGCCTGGACCATCCTGGTACTGGGCGCCGACAGCATCCTGCCGCTGCTGGGCACCGGCACCGCCGGCGCCAGCACCAACACCCATCACGTGGTCGAGGAACTGCGCCACCACCTGGGCGAGATCTCCGAGATCCTGTTCTTCCTCATGGGCGCCATGACCATAGTCGAGCTGATCGACGCCCACGAAGGCTTCAAGGTGATCACCGACCGCATCCGCACCACCAAGCGTGTGCACCTGCTGTGGCTGGTGGGGCTGATCACCTTCTTCCTCTCCGCCGCGCTGGACAACCTGGCCACCACCATCGTGATGATCTCGCTGCTGCGCAAGCTGATCGCCGACCAGCACGAGCGCTGGTTCTACGCCGGCATCGTGGTGATCGCCGCCAACTCCGGCGGCGCCTGGTCGCCCATCGGCGACGTCACCACCACCATGCTGTGGATCGGCGAGCAGGTCACCGCCACCGGCATCATCGCCAAGCTGTTCCTGCCCAGCCTGGTCTGCCTGCTGGTGCCGCTGATCCTCATGAGCTTCGTGCTCAAGGGCGAGGTCACCCCGCCGCGGCTCAAGGAAAGCGCCGAAAGCCGCCGCGACCCGACCACCCCGTTCGAGCGCAACCTGGTGTTCTGCTTAGGGCTAGGCGCGCTGATCTTCGTCCCGGTGTTCAAGACCATCACCCACCTGCCGCCGTACATGGGCATCCTCTTCGGCCTCGGCCTGCTGTGGGTGACCACCGAAATCATCCACCGCAGCAAGAACAGCGAGGACAAGGACCCGCTGTCGGTGGTCGGCGTGCTGCGCCGCATCGACATCACCAGCGTGCTGTTCTTCCTCGGCATCCTGCTGGCGGTGTCGGCGCTGTCCAGCGCCGGCCACCTGATCCAGGTCGCCACCTACCTCAAGGACAGCCTGGGCAACGTCTACAGCATCGCCATCTCCATCGGCATGCTGTCGGCGGTGGTGGACAACGTGCCGATGGTCGCCGGTGCGATGAAGATGTACCCGCTGGTCAGCCCGGAAACCCTGGCCACCGCCGCCGCCAGCGAACTGCCCTGGCTGCGCAACTTCGTGGTCAACGGCAACTTCTGGGAAATGCTCGCCTACTGCGCCGGCACCGGCGGCAGCTGCCTGATCATCGGCTCGGCGGCCGGGGTGGCCGCCATGGGCATGGAGAAGATCAACTTCATCTGGTACCTGAAGAAGATCACCGGCCTGGCCTTTATCGGCTACCTGGCCGGCGCCGCCACCTATATCGCCATCGCCAGCCTGTAACAGGGAGCGCCGCACATGGACGTGAGCAAGACCCGCACCAGCTTCTACCGCCGCCTCTACGTCGCCTGGCTGATCGACAGCGGCCAGGCCACCAGCGTGCCGGCGCTGATGGCCGCCACCGGCATGCCACGGCGCACCGCCCAGGACACCCTGGCGGCGCTGGCCGAACTGGATATCGACTGCCAGTTCGAGCAGAACGCGGGCGAGCGCAACAACGCCGGGCACTACCTGATCCGCGACTGGGGCCCCTTCGACAAGCGCTGGATCGCCGCTAACCTGCAACAGATCAAGACCACCCTCGGTTATCCCTGAAATACTCGCCAGCATTTAGAGCCTGCTCACAGCCTAGCGAGCTAGGTTCCTGCAAGGCGAAAACAGGAGAGGAGGCGCAGTTTACTTGTGGTAAATGAGCACTCCGAGCCTGTTTTCAACGCAGCAGGTTGTGAGCAGGCGTTAGAGAGTTGCGATGAATCCGGATCTGCTCTGGGTGCTGGGCCTGCTGGCCGGCGCCGTCACCCTCTTCGTCATCGGCAAGCCGCGCATGGACGTGGTCGCCCTGCTGGTGCTGGTCGCCCTGCCGCTGAGCGGCGTGCTCGACCTGCAACAGAGCCTGGCCGGCTTCAGCGACGCCAACGTGATCCTGATCGCCGCGCTGTTCGTCATCGGCGACGGCCTGGTGCGCACCGGCATCGCCTACCGCCTCGGCGACTGGCTGGTGGCCAGGGCCGATAGCAGCGAGACGCGCCTGTTGATCCTGCTGATGCTGACGGTCGCCGGCCTCGGCTCGGTGATGAGCTCCACCGGCGTGGTGGCGATCTTCATCCCGGTGGTGCTCGGCGTCGCCGCGCGCCTGCGCATCGCCCCGGCGCGGCTGATGATGCCGCTGGCCTTCGCCGGGCTGATCAGCGGCATGCTCACCCTGGTGGCCACCCCGCCCAACCTGGTGGTGCACGCCGAACTGCGCCGCGCCGGCCTGGACGGTTTTTCCTTCTTCGACTTCACCCCCATCGGCCTGGCCGTGCTGCTGCTCGGCATCGGCTACATGCTGCTGGCGCGGCGCTGGCTGGTGCGCAGCGCGGCCGGCAAGGGCGATGAGCCGCCACGCCTGACCCTCGCCGACCTGGCCGAACGCTACCGCCTGAACGGCCGCGAGCGGCGCCTGCTACTGCGCGCCGACTCGCCGCTGGCCAACCAGGTGCTCAACGAGCTGGCGCTGCGCCGCGACTACGGCATCAACGTGATCGCCGTCGAGCGCCGCCGACGCCTGCGCAGCCTGCTGCTGGTGGCCAGCGGCAACACCCAGCTGGAGCCCGGCGACGTGCTGCTGGTGGACATCGCCAGCCCCGCCATCGACCTGCTCGGCAGCTACCAGGCGCTGGGCCTGGAACCCATGCCGCTGCCGCACTCCTACTTCAGCCGGCACGCCCACCAGCTGGGCCTGGCCGAGGTGGCGCTGCCGCCGGAGTCGCAGCTGCCGGGCAAGACCATCCAGGAACTGGGCTTTCGCTCGCGGCACAAGCTCAACGTGGTCGGCCTGCGCCGCCAGGGTCGGGCCCTGGAAGGCCTGCTGGTGGACGAGAAGCTCAAGGCCTCGGACTGCCTGCTGGTGGCCGGCGAATGGAAGGACATCCACCGCCTGCAGACGCAGAGCCGCGATTTCCTGGTACTCAGCCTGCCGGCGGAAGTGGCCGAGGTGGCGCCGGCCGCGCGCAAGGCGCCCTACGCCCTGCTCAGCCTGGCGGTGATGGTGGCGCTGATGGTTTCCGGCCTGGTGCCCAACGTGCTGGCCGCGCTGATCGCCTGCCTGCTGCTGGGCGCGTTTCGCTGCATCGACCTCGATAGCGCCTACCGCGCCATCCACTGGCCGACGCTGATCCTCATCGTCGGCATGCTGCCCTTCGCCCAGGCCCTGCAGCAGACCGGCGGCGTCGAGCTGGCGGTCCAGCTGCTGGTCGGCGGCCTGGGCGGCGCCGGGCCCTACCTGATCCTCGCCAGCCTGTTCGCCCTGACCGCGCTGATCGGTCTGTTCATCTCCAACACCGCCACCGCGGTGCTGATGGCGCCGGTGGCCATCGCCACCGCGCAGGCGCTGGACGCCTCGCCGCTGCCCTTCGCCATGACCGTGGCGCTGGCCGCCTCGGCGGCGTTCATGACGCCGATCTCTTCGCCGGTCAACACCCTGGTGCTCGGCCCTGGCCAGTACCGCTTCGGCGACTTCGTGCGCATCGGCGTGCCCTTCACCCTGCTGGTGATGGTCGTCAGCGTGCTGCTGGTGCCGCTGATTTTTCCGCTGTAGCGCGGGGGATCACCAAGCGTAGGAGCGAGCTCTGCTCGCGAAGCTTTTGCCGCTAGCCAGGTTCGCTGAAGGCCAACGAATTCGCGAGCAGAGCTCGCTCCTACAAAGCCCGGCCTGGCTGTGGGAAAATCCCGCGCCCCGACTCGCCAGATGCCCGCCATGCCCCAGCCGCCGAAACGCCCGCGCAAGCCCGCCCCGCCCGCCGTCAAGACCGCTCCGGCCAAGGGCCAGCTGCACCCGCGCAACCGCCACCAGGGCCATTACGACTTTCCCGCGCTGATCCAGCTCAGCCCCGATCTGGGCCGCTTCGTCATCAGCAATCCCTATGGCAAGCCGAGCATCGACTTCGCCGATCCGGCCGCCGTGAAAGTATTCAACCGCGCCCTGCTCAAGCAGTTCTACGGCATCGAGCACTGGGACATTCCCGACGGCTACCTGTGCCCACCGATCCCCGGGCGCGCCGATTACCTGCACAACCTCGCCGATCTGCTGGCCAGCGAAAATGCCGGGCAGATCCCGCGTGGCGGCGCCATCCGCGCCCTGGATATCGGCGTCGGCGCCAACTGCATCTACCCGCTGATCGGCCACTGCGAATACGGCTGGCACTTCACCGGCGCCGATATCGCCGCCGAGGCGCTGGCCTCGGCGCGCGCCATAGTCGCCGCCAACCCACAGCTGGCCGGCGCCGTCGAGCTGCGCCAGCAAGGCGCGCCGCAGCACATCTTCCAGGGCCTGCTGCAGCCCGGCGAACGCTTCGACCTGAGCCTGTGCAACCCGCCCTTCCACGCCAGCGCCGACGACGCCAGCCGCGGCAGCACGCGCAAGTGGCGCAACCTCGGCAAGCTCGACCCCAAGCGCAAGCTGCCGGTGCTCAACTTCGGCGGCCAGGCCGCCGAGCTGTGGTGCCCGGGCGGCGAGGCGGCCTTCCTCAAGCGCATGGCCAGCGAGAGCGCGCAGGTGGCCGAGCAGCTGCTGTGGTTCAGCAGCCTGGTGTCCAAGGGCGGCAACGTCGAACTGCTGCAAGGCTGGCTGGCCAAGGCCGGCGCGTGTGAGGTGCGGGTGCTGGGCATGGCCCAGGGCCAGAAGCAGAGCCGCCTGGTGGCCTGGAGCTTCAAGGATGCCGAGCAGCGCAGCGCCTGGCGAAAAAGCCACTGGGGCTGAGCCAGCCATGCAGGGCGTACTCGCGAGGTAGGGCGTACGCGGCGTTGGCATCCGGCGTCGCGCTAGCTCCTGCATCCGTGCAGTGGTGGCGAGGCAGTGCGCCGCTCTGCCGCTTCTACCAGGGCAACCAGCCGCCCAGGCCCAGCCACAGCCCGGCCGCGGTCATGCTCAGCAGGGTCACCGGCACGCCGCTGCGGGCGTAGTCGACGAAGCCCAGCACCACGCCCTGGCGGCGCGCGCCCTCGGCGACGATCAGGTTGACCACGCTGCCGATCAGCAGCAGGTTGCCGGCCAGGGTCGACATCAGCGCCAGGCCCACCAGCACCGGCTCGGACATTTCCGGCAGCAGGCCCAGCAGCAGCACCACGAAGGGCACGTTGCCGATCAGGTTGCTGGCCAGCAGCGAGGCCGAGGCCAGCGCCCACACACCCTGCGGCAACAACCCCTGTTCGGCGAGCCAGTGGCCGGCGCCGGCCAGCTCCGGCAACTCCAGCGCCGCGCCGCTGACCAGAAACAGCCCGGCGAACAGCAGCAGCAGGTTCCAGTCCACCTTGTGCACGTAGTCGCGGCTGTCCACCCGCCGCGACACCATCACCAGCGCCGCCACCAGCAACGCCGACAGCTCGCGCGGCAGCGCCGTGGCGAACAGCGCCAGCAGCGCCAGGCTGGCCGCCAGCGGCTTGAGGTAGCTGTGCGCGCCGTAGATCCGCGCCGCCGGGGTTTCCTCCACCGGCAGCGGCTGCGGCGTGCCCCAGCGCCCCCGCCACTGCAGCCAGAGCACGGCGTAGACGATGGCCATGGCCAGCAGCGCCACCGGCGCGGCCAGGGCCAGGTAGCCCCAGAAATCCAGGCCGCCGGCCTGGCCGATGAGGATGTTCTGCGGGTTGCCGATCAGGCTGGCGGCCGAGCCGGCGTTGCACGACAGCGCCAGGGCCAGGAGAAACGGCCGCGGGTCGAGGCCGCGCAGCTGCAGGCTGTGGCACAGCAGCGGGGTTAGGGCGAAGGCGACGATATCGTTGACCAGCAGCGCCGAGAGCAGCCCGCCGAGCAGCACCACCCCGGCCAGCAGCACCGCCGGACGCTGGGCATGGTGGGTCAGGTACTGGTTGAGCCAGGCGTACACCCCGGAGAAGTCGAACTGCGCGGAAATCAGCATCAGCGCCAGCAGCAGCAGCAAGGCCCCGGCATCCAGGTGCCGCGCCGCCTCGTCCATGCTCAGCGCGCCGCTGACCAGCAACAGCACCGCGGCGCAGCCGGCGATCCAGCTGCGGTCGATGCGCAGCCCGCGCACGCCGCCGGCGGCCATGCCCAGGTAGGTGAAAAAGAACAGGCCGATAACCAGCCAGGAATTGATCGTCATGCCCGCTCCGCCCAGTGCGCCGCCCCTGCCTGCGTGGCAGTAGCGGCGCACTCTAGCGCCAGCGGCGGGACAAGGGAATGGGGCGCCTCAGGCCCCGACCATGCCCTCAGGCGCCGCCCCCTGCTGCAGCTCGGCCAGCACCAGATCGGCCACCGGCCCGCCGGAGGCCGGGTTCTGCCCGGTGATCAGGCGCTGGTCGGCGATGGCGAACGGCAGCCAGGGCTCCGGCGCCTTCTCGTAGTGGGCGCCGCGCCGGACCAGTTCGGTCTCGGTGAGAAACGGCACGTGCTGATCCAGCTGGACGAGCTTCTCCTCGGTATTGGAGAACCCGGTGACGCGCTTGCCGGCCACCAGCAGCGCGCCGTCGGACAGCTTGATATTGAGCAGGCCCACCGCGCCGTGGCAGACCGAGGACACCACCCCGCCGGCCTCGTAGATGTCGCGGGCCAGCGCCTGCAGCGCGGCGTTGTCGGGGAAGTCCCAGAGCACCCCGTGACCGCCGGCGTAGTAGATCGCAGCGTAGTCCTCGGCCTTGACCCGATCCGGGCGCTGGGTGGCGCCGAGGCGGTTCATAAAGGCCTTGTCCTGATACCACTGCCAGTCCACCGGTTCGGCCATGGCCAGGCTGTGCGGGTCGATGGGCGTATAGCCGCCCAGCGGGCTGATGTAGTCGACCGTGTGGCCGTCCGCCTGCAGTTTCTTGACGAAATGCACCGCCTCGCCCAGCCACAGGCCGGTGGCCCGGTCGAGGTTGGGATACTTGGCCACGCTGGTCAGCACCACCAGGATCTTCTTGCCCATCGCATCTGCTCCTGTAGCGGGTGAAGGGCGCCGCCCGCGCGGCGCATACCCCACCACAGTAGAACAGTTGCCGGCCCTTTCCCCGCCAGCGGACGGACGGCCCTGGCGCTGGCGTGGATGTCGCTTTTCACATCCGCCAGAACGCTGGATCGGCGACGCGTGATCCATCCTCCGCGCTGCCACGGAAAGCGACAGATCATTCGTATCGCGACACGAGTGGATCCCCGCCTTCGCGGGGATGACGGGAGTTGGATTGGTCATTCCCGCGCAGGCGGGAACCCAGCAAGCCGCGTGAAAACGCTAGCGGATAAACTCGCGGCTGACCTGGCGGAACAGCTCGCTGCCGGCTTGCCCCAGCCACTCGAAGGCGACCATCTCGCGCGAGACGATCGCCGCCCCGGCGCGCTGCATGCGCGCCAGGCCCAGGGCCTTGTCGCGCGGCGTGCGCGAACCCACCGCCTCGTCCACCACGAACACCTCGCGCCCGGCGGCCAGCAGGCCGAGCACCGTCTGCAGCACGCAGACGTGGGTTTCCGCGCCCATCACCACGAACTGCCGACGCGCGCCGCCCGGCAGGTCGAACAGCCCGGCGCCGGCCGTGGCGGCAAAGTGGATCTTCTCGCGCAGCGCGCCCGCCGGCAGCAGTTCGCGCAGCGGCGCCAGGGTCGGCCCCAGGCCCTTGGGGTACTGCTCGGTGGCGATCACCGGCACCTGCAGGCGCTGCGCCAGACGCAGCAGCCAGGCGGCCTGCTCGGCCAGCTCGGCGGCGCCGTCGATGGCCGGCAGCAGGCGTTCCTGCAGGTCGATCAGCAGCAGGGTGGACTCATTGGCTTGCATCAACATCGCTATGCTCCTTCCTTCACCGCAAAACGCGCGTCGAGCCGGCTGTAGCCGAGGCCGACGCCCTTGTATACGCGCAGCTGCACCGGGATGCGCTCCTTCATCGCCTCGACGTGGCTGATCACGCCGATGGTCTTGCCGCTGGCGTTGAGGTTGTCCAACGCGTCCAGCGCCACCTCCAGGGTCTCGCCGTCCAGGGTGCCGAAGCCCTCGTCGAGAAACAGCGAATCGATGCTGGTCTTGTGGCTGACCAGGTCCGACAGCGCCAGGGCCAGCGCCAGGCTGACCAGGAAACTCTCGCCGCCGGACAGCGTGCGGCAGTCGCGCGCCACGTCGGCCTGCCAGGTGTCGAGCACCTCCAGCTCCAGCTCGCCGCTGCCCTTGCGCGCCAGCTGGTAGCGGCCGTGCAGGCGCGCCAGCTGGCGGTTGGCCAGGTGGATCAGGTGATCCAGGGTCAGGCCCTGGGCGAACTTGCGGAACTTGGCGCCGTCGGCCGAACCGATCAGGCCGTTGAGCTGCTGCCACAGGGCGTGCTCGCTCTGCTGCGCTTCGATCTCGGCGAACAGCGCCTGCTGGCTGCTGCGCCGCGCATCGTCGGCCTGCAGTTGCGCGCGCAGTTCGCCCTGGCGCTGGCTCAGCGTGCGCACTTCGCTCTGCAGCGCCTGCAGCTGCGCGTCCAGCTCGGCCAGCGCCAGCTCCGTCTGCGGCGCAGCGCGCAACTGCTGCACCTGCGCTTCGGCGGCGGCCAGCAGGGTCGCGGCCTCGGTCAGGGCGCGCTGCAATCGCGCCTGCAAGGCGGCGAGACGTTCGCGTTCGTCCTCGGCCAGCAGCGCGGCGAGAAACGCCGGCAGGTCGGCGAAGGGGCTGGTCGCCAGCGCCTGCTGCCAACGCTGCTCGGCGTCGTTCAGGCGCGCCTGCAGTTGCTGCAGCAGCGCCTGCTGGCTCTGCTCCCGGCCACGCAGGGCATCGCCTTCGCGCTGGGCGCTGGCCAGGCTGGCGGCCGCATCGTGCAGGGCCTGCTCGGCTTGCGCCGCAGGCTCGGGCTCGGCCAATGCCGAAGCGCCGGCGGACTGCCAGCGCTGCCGCCACTGAGCGGCCTGCGCCTCGGCCTCGGCGAGCAGACGCTGCGCCTCGCGCTGCAGCTCCTGCACCTGCTGATCCTGCGCCTGGGCCTGCTGCCAGTCGCGCCAGGCGCCTTGCTGTTCGTCCAGCCAGGCGGCGCCATCGGCCGGCAACTGGTTGGCGAAGCCGTCCAGGCTGGCCAGCAGCGTCTGGCCCTGGTGCTGCAGCTCCCGTTCCAGCTGCTGCAGACGCCCCTGCTGCTCGGCCTGGCGCGCCTGCAGGTTGTCCAGATCGCGCGCCAGCAGCGCCTGGCGTTGCTGCGTATCGGCCAGGGCCCGCTCGGCGACCTCGCGGGCGCCGCGCGCCTGCGCCAGTTCGGCCTGCCGGCTATCGACCTGGGCCAGCCGGCTCTGCACTTGCGCCAGGCTCTGCTCATGGCTGCGCTGCAGCTCGGCCAGGGCCGCGCCATCGGCCAGCGACAACGCCTGCTCGGCCAGTTGCTGCTGCCACTGCGTATCCAGCTGGGCGGCCTGTTCGCGGGCCTGCTCCAGCTGCTGCTGCAGCTGGGCGATCTGCGTGGTTAGGCGGGTCAGCTCGTCGCGCAGGCTGGCGCCCTGGTTTTCCAGCTGCGCCAGATCGTTGCGGCCCTGCTCCAACGCCTGGCGCGTGGCGGAGACGTCGAGCGCCTGGTACTGGCTGACCGCCGGGTGCTCGTGCGAGCCGCACAGCGGGCAGGCCTCGCCGGGCTGCAAGCGGGCGCGGTAGGCCTCCAGATCCTGAATGCGCTGCTCCTGCTCCAGCAGCTTTTCCTTGTCGGCCAGCTGCTGCTTGAGCAGCTTGTAGCGCTCGCGCAGGCCGCCGATTTCGTCCTGCTTGCCGGCGTGCTGGTGCTGCAGCTGCGCCAGGCGCGGGCTCAGCTCGGCGAGCTGCCCGGCCAGGCGTTCGCGCGTCTGCGCCAGCTGCTCCAGACGGTCCAGCGCCCTGCCCTGCACCTGCAGCTGCTGCCAGCGCTCGCGCAGCCCGGCCTCGCCGCCGTCACCGAGCAAGGCCTGCAGCTCGCCCTGCTGCCGGGCTTCGCTGGCGCGCGCCTGCTCCAGGCGCGCGGCGGCTTGCTCATGCTGCGCCAAGCGCTCCTCGCCTTGACGCTGCAGGGCGACGAGTTGCTCGGCCTCCTGCGCCAGGCGGGTCTGCAGCGCCTGCTGCTCCCTGAGCAGCTGCCCGCGCTGGTCGAACTGCGCGCGCCAGCCGCCGAGCAACTCGCCCAGCCGCGCCTGCTGCGGGGCAGCGTTCAGGCGCGCCTGCAGGCTTCGCCGCCGATCGAGCAGCGCCTGCAATTCGCCCTGGCGCAGACTCAAGACTTGCTCGGCATAGCGGCTGGCCAGCCAGAGTTGCTGGCACTCGCGCTCGGCACAGCCGCGCTGCTGCCGCTGCAGCTCGTCCAGCCCCTCGTGCGCCTGCTGCCTGTCCTGCTGCGCCTGCTGCCAGCCCTGATACAGCGGCTGCAACCGCGCCGCCGGCTCGCTGGCGGCCAGGCGCTGCAGCTCGCCAGCCGCCTGCGCCTGAGCCTGCTGCGCCTGCTCCAGGCCCAGCTGCGCCTGCTGGCACTGCTGCTCGGCCTGTTGCAGGGCCTCGCGCCAACGGCGCTGGGCCTGCAGGCTTTGTTGCCGGGCCAGCAGCGGCGCTTCCTCCTGGCTCAGGCGCTGGTGCTCGGCCTGCAATTCGCCGCGCTGCGCCTCGTCGAGCAGTTCCATGCCCTGGGCACGGCTTTGCAGCAGGTTCAGCGCCTGCTCGGCGGCCTTGGTGCGCTCGTAGACCTGCTGCGAAATCCGCCCGTACACCTCGGTGCCGGTCAGCTCCTCGAGCAGCTCGGCGCGCTGGTTGGCGCCCGCCTCGAGAAAGGCGGCGAAACCGCCCTGGGCCAGCAGCATGGACTTGGTGAAGCGCTCGAAGTCCAGGCCGGTCAGCTCGGCGGTCAGGCTCTCCTTCTCACGAATCTTGTCGGTGAGGATCTCGCCGCCGGCGATACGCGCCAGCTCCACCTTGGGCGCCTGCAGCGCGCCGTCGACCTTGTCGCGCGCGCGGCGCTGGCTCCAGAAGGCGCGATAGCCCTGCCCCTTGACCTCGAACTCGACCTCGGCCAGGCAGTCGGCGGTGTGCCGGGTCATCAGCTCGTTGCCGCTGGCCGACAGCGTGCCCATGCGCGGCGTGCGGTGATACAGGGCCAGGCAGATGGCGTCGAGCAGCGTGGTCTTGCCCGCCCCGGTCGGCCCGGTGATGGCGAACAGGCCGCTGTCGGCGAAGGGCGCGGCGGAAAAATCGATCTTCCACTCGCCCTTGAGCGAGTTGAGGTTCTTCAGGCGCAGGCTGAGGATTTTCATGCGGGAATGGCTAGCCGGGAATCAGGCGGGCATTCTGGCATTGTTGGCAGGGTTGTGCAGGCGCGGTGGACTGGACAGATGGCGCTGTTGCCCAACGATAACCACAGAGTCAAATACCGCGACACGTTTCACCCTGTGGCTATCGCAACGGTGCGCCAAGATTATCCTTATTGGGCCGACCATATATGGTGATCGCCAAGGCTGGCATGCAGTGCGGCCCTGACATCGCCGGCGGATGCGCTAGCAGCAGCTATGCAGACGGCAACGGTGTTCTTCGAGCCCTTCTTTCGTTGCACCTCGATCTTGTAGGGATAGGTCCTGTTACCAATCGGCACCGCATCGACGTGCAATTTGTCGCTCTCGTACTGCGAGTTCCTCGTCCGACTTCTAAAGATCTTGGAAGTGTCGTCAATCGAGTCGATAAGCCCCTGCGCCTCTTGAAACAAGCGCGGCTCGATACTGATGTCCTCGAGACCACGCCCACCGGTAGGCGCCCCCTCATCGTTGATGTTTGGATTTAAAGCCATGCTTCGCTCCTTGAATAACCTGGTCATGGTGAGTTGGCGGCGAGCAGCATCCCTGAGCCAAACTGCATGGACTAAATTCTGCGGATCGCTGGCGAGCCCCCGAGCCTTGCAGGGTAGTCGTACTTGGACCGTCATGCCCGACGACGCTTGGAGCGGCCGGCTTCAATCCCCCGTCAACTCGTCCAGCACCCGGCGATAAAGCCCCTGCAAGCGCTGCGTCTCTTCCTCGCCCAGTTGCTCCTGCTGCAGGCGTCTGTCGAACACCTCGGCGGCGGACAGTTCGTCCAGCGTCTCGCGCGCCTCGCTGGCCAGGCTGGCGGCGGCATTGCCGCGTTCGCGGCGGATGCGCAGCACTTCCACCGGCAGCCCTTCGCACAGTGCGGCGATGCGGCTCTGCAGGTCGCTCAGGTAGTCGTCGCCGCGCACCTGCACCTCCAGCCATACCGGCCGTTCGGCGCTGCCCTGGGCGGCCTGTTCGGCGATGGCATCCGCTAGTTCCGCGAGCGAGCCGCGCAGGCTGGCCAGGGGCTGGAAGCAGGGTACGGGCAGCGGCGTGACCGCCTGCAAAGCGCCGGCGCCGAACTCGACCAGCAGCACTTCCTTCTGCTGCCTGGCCTCGTCGAAGGACAGCGCAATCGGCGAGCCGCAGTAGCGGATCTGCTCCAGGCCGGCGACCTTCTGCGGCCGGTGGATATGGCCCAGGGCGATATAGTCGGCCGGCGGGAAGGCGCTGGTGGGAAAGGCCTCCAGGCTGCCGACGTAGATCTCGCGCACCGATTCGCTGGCGCTGGCGCCGACCGTGGTGAGGTGGCCGCTGGCGATGATCGGCAGGGCCAGGCCCAGTTCGGCGCGGCGGGCCTCGGCCAGGGCGAACAGCGTCTGGTAGTGCTCGGCGATGGCCTGCTGCAGCGACTGCTGCTTGTCCTGCGCGCTCTGCCCGGCCTGGCTGGCCAGCACCTCGCGCGGACGGATAAAGGGAATGGCACAGAGGATGGCGCCCGGCGCGCCGGCGCGGTCGTGCAGCACCAGCAGCTGTTCGGCGGGGTCGAGGCCGACGCCGGGGACCACCCGCGCGCCGAGCTGGGCCAGCAGGGTTCTGCTTTCGCCGAGCATGGCCGGCGAGTCATGGTTGCCGCCGAGCACGATCAGCGCGCAGCCGGCGTCGCGCAGCTCGACCACCAGGCGGTTGTACTGCTCGCGCGCATAGCTGGGCGGCGCGCCGGTGTCGAACACGTCGCCGGCGATCAGCAGCACGTCCACCGCGTGCGCCCGCACCTGTTCCAGCAGCCAGGCGCAGAATGCCTGATGCTCGGCCTGGCGGGTCTTGCCCATGAAGTGCTGGCCCAGGTGCCAGTCGGAGCTGTGCAGCAGGCGCAGGCTCACAGCGGCCACTCCTGCACCACCATATGGGTCTTGACCCGCTGCATCTGCGGGAAGGCCTCGAGGGCGTCGCGAATCTCGCTCAGGCGCGTCATGCTGGCCGCCTCGACGTAAACCAGCATGTCGGTCTCGCCGCTGATGCCGCAGCAGCGGCGGATTTCCGGGTACAGGCGCATGCGCTCGACGTAGTCCTGGCAGCGGCCGTCCTTGTAGAACAGCTCGAAGAAGGCCTTGACCGCGTCCGCCCCCGGCTCGGCGACCTGGGCGTGGTAGCCGCGGATCACCCCGCCGCCTTCCAGCTGGCGGATGCGCTCGCTGACCGCCGAACGCGAGAGGTTCACCTCGCGGGCGATCTGGCTGACGGGGGTGCGCGCATCGCGGCGCAGCAGGGCGAGGATCTGGCGGTCGAACTTGTCCACGGGGACTCTCAGACAACAAGCGGGTTGAGGGACAGAACCGCCGTTTCGACGGCGAAAGCCGACGCCCTGCACGGGAGCGCCGGCTTACCATGGCGGGATTCTGCGCAAGGACACGAGCATACCCCATGAGTCGACTGAACAAGGAACTGGGCCTGCTGCAGGGCATCGCCCTGCTCAGCACCTCGCTGCTCGGCACCGGCATCTTCGTGGTGCCGGCGCTGGCCGCCACCGCCGCCGGGCAGGCCTCGCTGTGGGCCTGGCTGGTGCTGATCGCCCTGGTGCTGCCGGTGGCCTTCACCTTCGCCCAGCTGGGCAAGCGCTTCCCCCATGCCGGCGGCGCGCCGCACCTGATCGGCCGCGCCTTCGGCCAGCGCCTGGAAGGGGTCAGCGCGCTGCTGTTTCTCGCCGTGCTGCCGGTCGGACTGCCCGCCGCGCTGCATATCGCCAGCGGTTTCTGGCTGGCCCTGTTCGACCTCTCCAGCGCCGGGCTGCTGGCGATCCAGCTGGCCACCCTCGGCGCCATCCTGCTGCTCGGCCAGCGTCCGGCCAAAACCTCGGGCGTGCTGCAGGGGCTGATCGCGGTGGCGATAGTCGCCAGCGTGGCGCTGATCTGGTGGGTCGGCGACTTGCCGCGCGCCAGCCAGCCGCTGCTGCCGCCGCTGAGCGGCCAGTGGCAGCTGCTGCCGGCGGCGCTGGGGGTGATGTTCTGGTGCTTCGTCGGCATCGAGGCCTTCACCCACCTGGGCGAGGAGTTCAAGCGCCCCGAGCGCGACTTCCCCCTGGCCCTGCTGCTCGGCGTGCTGCTCGCCGGCCTGGTGTACTGGGCCTGTTCGGTGGCGGTGCTGAGCTTCGCCACCCATGGCGACGTGCACAGCGACACCACCGCCCTGCCGCGACTGTTCGAGCTGCTGCTGGGCGAACGTGCCCGCGTGCTGGTGGCGCTGGTCGGCTACCTGGCCTGCTTCGCCTCGATGAACGTGTATATCCAGGGCTTCGCCCGGCTGATCTGGAGCCTGGCCGACGAGGGCAAGCTGCCGGCGCCGCTGGCCCGGCGCAACGGCCGGGGCGTGCCGGCTCGCGCCTTGCTGCTGGTGGTCGCCAGTTGCGCCCTGTGCGCGCTGCTGGCCGCCGTGCTCGAGCTGTCGGTGGACGACCTGATCCGCTACGCCAACGGCAACTTCGTGCTGATCTACCTGTTCAGCATGGCCGCCGGCGCGGTGCTGCTGCGCGGGGTGTGGCGCTGGCTGGCCGGGCTGGCCACGCTGCTGTGCGCCGCGGTACTGGCGATGCTCGGTGGCGATGCGCTGTACGCCCTGGTCCTGCTCGGCCTGTTGCTGCTGCTCGATCAATTGCGTGCGACGCGCAGGTCCCTGGCGTAGGGGGCGCCATGCGCACAGGGGGTCGATAGGCGATGTTTGCGTTGCGTACACCGCGACACCCTATGGCGTGACCACAGGGCGCTTGGGGTTCTATCCTTGCAGCGAACCCGCCTGCCCTTATCCGGCGCTGCGCGCCAGCTTCTCCTGCGGGAGAAGGACACCAGGAAGGCGTCGCTTCGCGACTTTCACCCCCAAGGATGCCCCATGCGCCGCGTGCTGAACGACCTGAAGATCATGATCCTGGCCAACCTGTGGATAGTGCCGGTGGTGGCCGCACTGGTCTGGGCGCTGTTCCAGTTCGTCGCCCCGCCGCCGCCGATGAGCGCCAGCATGGCCACCGGCACCCAGGGCGGCGCCTACCAGCAGTTCGCCGAACGGCTCAAGGAGGAACTGGCCAAGGAAGGCTTCGAGCTGCACCTGGTGCCCACCTCCGGCTCGCGCGACAACCTGCAGCAGTTGCTGGCCGACGCTCCCCAGGTGCAGATCGCCCTGGTGCAGAGCGGCCTGGAACGCCAGCTCGCGCCGGCCGAGCAGCAACGGCTGGAGAGCCTGGGGGCGATCTACCAGGAACCGCTGTGGCTGTTCTATCGGCTCTATCGGCGCGAGGCCAGCCTCGACCGCATCGCCGACCTGCTGCCGCTGCGCCTCGGCCTCGGCGGCGAAGGCAGCGGCACCCGGGCCGCCAGCGACGCCATTCTCGGCGCCAACGCCATCGCCCCAGAGCAATACCCCGCCACCTGGCAGAGCCTCGGCGGCGGCAAGGCGGCCCGCGCGCTGCTGGCCGGCGAGCTGGACGCGGCGTTCTTCGTCGGCCCGGCGGAGAACGCCCTGGTGCAACAGCTGGCGGCCAGCCCCGATATCGCCCTGGCACACTTTCGCCGCGCCGCCGCCTACGAGGCGCGCCTGCCCTTCTTCAACCGCGTCACGGTCGGCGAGGGCCTGCTCGACCTGGCCAGCAACGCGCCGGATCGCGACATCGTCACCCTCGCCCCGGTGGCCACCCTGGTGGTCAACGAAGAGTTCAACCCCGGTCTGGTGCCGCTGTTTCTCGCCGCCAGCCGCGAGGTGATGAAGAACGGCACCCTGCTCGACGCCGCCGGCGCCTTCCCCAGCGCCGAACCGCGCACCTTCGAGCTGCACCAGGATGCCGAGCACTACTACGCCAAGGGCCTGCCGATCCTGCAGCGCTACCTGCCGTTTCGCATCGCCTCGCTGGCCGACCGCTACATCATCCTGCTGATCCCGCTGATCGTGGTGATGATCCCGCTGGTCAAGGCGGTGGGGCCGATCTACCAGTGGCGCATCCGCGCGCGCATCTACCGCTGGTACAAGCACCTGCGCGAGATCGACCGCAAGCTGCACGCCGGCTCCTTGCCGGCCGAGCTGGACAGCGAGATCGAACGCCTGGAACAGCTGGAGGACGAACTGGCGGCGGTCGAAGTGCCGCTGTCCTACTCCAACGAGCTGTACGAGCTGCATATGCACCTGCGCTACGTGATCGAGCGCTTGCGAGCGCTGCAGCAACGCCGGCGAGACGCCCCGCAACATGCCCCCTCGTCCCTGGCGCCGTCTGCGGATCGAGACTAGCGCAGGGCAACGAAAAAGCCCGCGAATCGACCGCGGGCTTTTTCTTGTACGCCGTAGGGTGCGCCGTGCGCACCGGCGAACGACGCTACTTGACCCAGTGCTTACCCCAATGGGTGATGTCGTAGGCTTGCGCGCTGCGCATCAGCCCGCGCTCGGCCCGGCTGGCCTCGATCTCGTCGTCCACCACCTTGGTCGACAGCGCCAGCCAGCTGGCGACGAAGGCCATGGCATCGCCGTTGACCTCCAGGGCGCGCCGGTCGAGGTTGTTCAGGTCGTCGCAGGCGTCGTGGTAGCAGGGATCGAAGGCGATGCCGGCGGTACCACCGTAGCGACTGGCCTGCTCTTCGGACTTGACCACCTCGGCCCCGGTGAACAGCCCGCCGAAGGCGATGCCGTCGAGGAAGAACTGCGCGTAGTCGGAGCGGAAGCTGATCTCGTCGCCTTCGAACGGCAGACCGCGCAGGCGGTAGTACTCGCCGAACAGCCGCTCGATCGCGGCCGAGCCGGGCGGCCCCTGCAGGCCGAAGTCGGAGCCGTCGCCGTCGTAGATGAAGTAGGCGAAGTTCGGCGAGGCGATCATGTCGAAGTTCAGGTAGGCCTTGATCTTCGCCTTCTCCTCGTCGGCCAGCTGGTTGACGTAGTAGGTCGACCCCACCAGCCCCGATTCCTCGGCGCCCCACCAGGCGAAACGCAGCTTGTTCTGCGGCTTGGCCTTGGCCATCTGCACGGCCAGCTCCAGCAGCGCGGCGCTGCCCGAACCGTTGTCGTTGATCCCGGCACCCTCGAACACCGAGTCCAGGTGCGCGCCGGCCATCACCACGTTGTCCGGATTGCCGCGTTTGCTCTCGGCGATCAGGTTGTGGGTCTCGGTGCGCTCGCGTACCACGTCGGCGACCATGCGCAGCCGCAGCTCGGCGGTCTGCGCCAGGCTCACGCCCAGGTCATAGGTGGTGAACAGCACCGGAATGCCGCCGGCATAGCCGTCGCCCAGGGTGGCGTTGAGCAGCCCCTTGCGATCCTCGCTGTCGCCCTGGTTGAAGATGACCACCCCAACCGCGCCGGCGTCGGCGGCGTGCTCGGCCTTGATCTGGAAGTTGCAGGCCCCGCGCTGCAGCAGGGCGATGGCGCCGGCGGGGAACGCGGCGAAGTCCTCGGCCTCGCAGCCGCTGGTGGACAGGTTGCCCTCGCCCAGGGCGATATCCACCGCCACCACCGGCGCGGCGACGTCGCCGGCCTCGGTCTGCGACAGGTAGGTGAAGTCCACCTCCCATTCGTACTGCGCCGGCGTCGGCGCCAGACTCTGCAGCACGCCAGGGCCTTGCGGGTAGAAGGCGCTGAACGGGAAGGCCTGGCGGCTGACGGCATAGCCGGCGCTCTCCAGGGTGGCCTGCACGTAATCGAGCGAGCCCTGATAACCGGGCAGCCCCGCCGCACGGTTGCCGCCGTTGGCCTGGGCGATATCGTTGAGCATCTGCATGTGGATCAGGCTGTTGGCCGCCTGCATGCAGCGCGGCAGCAGCAGCGGCGTGGCGCTCAGCACCCCGGAGCGGCACTCGGCCGGGCCGAGCCGCGTCGGGCTCCAGAACTGATCGAACAACTCGGTGAGATCCGGCGCCTTGGCCGCCACGGCCTGCCCGGAAAGTGCCGCCAGCAAGGCGGCGCCCAGTACACGGCGATTATTGATCTTGTTGCGCATGTGTTCCTCCAATCCATATTTGGAGATCGAGAAAGGCGGCGACGCTTGTGGCGCCGCCGCGGTGCGTCCCTTTACTGCGTCGTGTGGACGTCACAGACGCTAGACCGGGAAGCGCCATCGCGCGAATCGGAAAGCGCATTTTTTCCAGAAAATAGAGCTCTATCACTGCAGATAGCGGCAAATAGCCAGCAATCTCCCTTCGCATCCTGTGCCCAGCGGCATCCCGGGCATGGAGTCGGCAGCGATGTCGGGTAGACTCTGCGCATGCCGCAACGCTGCCGATGCGCGAGCCCTTCTTGCTCCCCTGCGGCGTTACTCCCATCGCGAACCCGCCAAAGACCGAACCGCCATGCCGATCCGCCACTGCATCGTCCACCTGATCGACAAGAAACCCGATGGCAGCCCTGCCGTGCTGCACGCCCGCGACAGCGAGCTGAGCGCCTCGCCGGCCATGGAGAACCTGCTGGCCGACCTCAACGAGAGCTACAACGCCAAGCAGGGCAAGGCCTGGGGCCTGTTCCACGAGGAGTCCGGCGCCTACCCCTTCAGCGGCTGGCTGAAGAGCTATCTGGATGGCGAACAGGATTTCACCGCCTTCAGTCGTCAGGCCGTGGAACAGCTGCAGAAGCTGATGGAGGAATCCAACCTGTCCACCGGCGGCCACGTGCTGCTGGCGCACTACCAGCAGGGCATGACCGACTACCTGGCCATCGCCCTGCTGCACCACAGCGAAGGCGTGGCGGTGACCGAGGCGCTGGACGTGACCCCGGCCAAGCACCTGGACCTGGGCCAGTTGCACCTGGCCGCGCGCATCAACATCAGCGAGTGGCAGAACAACAAGCAGTCCAAGCAGTACATCTCCTTTATCAAGGGCAAGAACGGCAAGAAGGTCTCCGACTACTTCCGCGACTTCATCGGCTGCCAGGAAGGCGTCGACGGCCCGGGCGAGACCCGTACCCTGCTCAAGGCCTTCAGCGACTTCGTGGAAAGCGAGGATCTGCCGGAGGAGCAGGCGCGCGAGAAGACCAAGACCCTGGTCGGCTACGCCACCAGCCAGGCCAAGATGGGCGAGCCGATCACCCTCGACGAACTCTCCGGACTGATCGACGAAGAGCGTCCACGCGCCTTCTACGAGCATATCCGCAACAAGGATTACGGCATGGCCCCGGAATTTCCGGCGGACAAGCGCACCTTGAGCCAGTTCCAGCGCTTCACCGGCCGCGCCGAGGGCCTGTCGATCAGCTTCGAGGCGCACCTGCTGGGCTCGAAGGTCGAGTACGACGAGGGCCGCGACATGCTGATCATCCGCCAGTTGCCAACCCAGCTGAAGGATCAGCTCAAGCGCCGCCAGGACTGACGCGCGCCCCGACTGGGCTAGACTGCAAGAACACGCCGCGAGGTGCGCCCATGCCCTCGTCCCCTGCCTTGCGCCGCCACTGCGCCGCCGCCCTGCTGGGCCTCGTCCTGCTGGCGGCCGACGCCTCCGAGGAGCCGCCGATCGAGGCGCTGCTCAGCGACGAGGAGCGCTTCATCAGTGCCAACGCCGAGTTCACCCTGCTCCACGAGATGGGCCACCTGCTGATCGCCGAGCTGGATCTGCCGGTACTCGGGCGCGAGGAGGACGCCGCCGACCAGCTGGGCTTCCTCAGCCTGTTTCTCAGCGCCGACCGGCAGCGCGACGCCGGCTTCTATGCCCGCCTGCTGGACATCGCCGACTACTGGCGCCTGGAATGGCAACGCCCCAAGCCCGACTACGAGGAGGTGCACGCCTGGGCCAGTCACGGCCTGGACGCGCAGCGCTTCTACAACCTGGCCTGCCTGATCTATGGCAGCGACCCGGATCGCCTGGAATGGGTGCCCAAGGTCACCGGCCTGCCGATGGAGCGGGCGCTCTATTGCGACCAGGAATACCAGCAGGTCAGCCGGGCCCTGGCCTGGGTCAAGCGCCAGCACGGGCGCAGGCCGGGCGAGCCGCACGGCCATCGCATCCGGGTGATCTTCGATGCGCCCGCACAGCGCATCGCCAACGGCGCGCGCCTGCTCGCGCTGCTGCAGGACAGCGGCGAGGTGGAGGCCATCGCCGCCCGCGCCAGCGCCGTTTACCGCCTGCCGCGCGACCTGATCCTGCGCGTGGTCAATTGCGGCGCCGCGGATGCCTGGTACAGTCGAGACGCCGGCGAGCTGGTGCTGTGCTACGAACGCCTGGCACATTTCCAGCTGCTCGCCGCCCAGTTGCCGCGCCTGCGCCTGAACGGCGCAGCCATGCTGTGCCCGGCCTGCCGCCACCCCGCTGAAGGAAACCGCCCATGAGCCAGCGCCTGCCCAACGCCCTGCTCGACGCCTGCCTGTGCGACGTGCGGGCGCCGCTGGCGGGCGATCCGGCGCACACCTTCGGCCTCGACAAGGCCGAGGCCAAGGCCCGCCTGGAACGGCTCAAGCCCTGGCTGCAGGAGCAGCAGACGCGCCTCTGGGCCAACCGCCGCCAGGCCCTGCTGCTGGTGCTGCAAGGCCCGGACTGCAGCGGCAAGGACGGCGTGATCCGCCGCGTGCTCAGCGCCTGCAATCCGCAGGGCCTGGCCGTGCACAGCTTCCAGGCGCCGAACGCGGCCGAGCGCGGCCAGCACTTCCTGCAACGCTACCGCCAGCGCCTGCCAGCCCCCGGCCTGCTCGGCGTATTCAACCGCAGTCATTACGAGGCGCTGATCTGCGACCCGCTGGACGGCCTGTGCGGCGACGACGAGCTGCCGGCGCGCCTGGCCGCGGCGCTGGAATTCGAGCAGGGCCTGGCGGCGCAGGGCATCGTGGTGCTCAAGTGCTACCTGCAGATCGACCAGGCCGAGCAGTACCGCCGCCTGGTCGAGCGCCTGGAGCAGCCGGCGAAACGCTGGAAGCTCAAACTCAGCGACCTGCAGTCGCACCAGCAGTTCGGCGAACGCCAGCGGCGCTGGAGCACGCTGCTCGCCGCCAGCCACAGCGGCGCCGCGCCCTGGTACCTGATCCCGGCGCACAAGCGCTGGCTGCGCGACCTGCTGGTGGCCAGCCTGCTGGCCCGCGAGCTGGAAAGATTGCAGCTGCAGTGGCCGGATCGCCCGGCGCCCTTTACCCTGGAACAACTGCAAGCCGCCACCACGCACAAGGACGCGCACCAATGAAGAAAATCCTGCTGATCCTCGCCGCCCTGGCCCTGTGGCAGAACTGGGACAGGCTCGAACGCTGGCTCAAGCCACCGCAGGCCGGCAACGCCAGCGGCGAGGTCGTGCTCTATGCCACCAGCTGGTGCGGCTATTGCGCCAAGACCCGCGAACTGTTCGCCGCGGACGGCATCGCCTACCGCGAGGTGGATATCGAGAAGGACAGCGCCGGCCGCGCGCGCCACCAGGCCCTGGGCGGCCGCGGCGTGCCGCTGATCGATATGCGCGGACGGATCATCCACGGCTACGACCAGCGCGCCATCCGTGCCGCCTACTGAGCGGCCGGCTGAATCGCCCCGCGCTGCCGAAAACAGGCGCTCAGCGCGCCTCGATGCGAAAGCCCAGGCGCGGGAAGTGCACGTGCAGCACGCCGGCCCGCGCGTCCTCGCGGCGCAGGATCAGCTCCTCGCGCCCGGCGAACAGCAGCTCGCCCGCCACCGGATCGACGCCGTAATCCACCGCGGCGATGCTCACCTGCTGGCCGCGGACAAAGCCGTTGGGCTCGACGAAGTCCTCCTCCGGCAGCGCCGCCGGGGTCGCCTCGCGCGCCACGGCGATGGCCTGTTCGGCGCTCATCTCGCTCAGCGAACCGTGGCCGAAACCCAGCACCCGGCCGAGCCAGGCGGCGACGTCCGGGTAGTCGTCGACCAGCGGCGCGGTCACCGGAGTGGCGCGCAGGAACCACAGGCAGTGGGCCACGGCGAAGTCGGCCAGCGACGGCTCGCCGAACAGGAAGTCGCCCGGCTCGCGCTGCAACTGCTGCTGCAGGCGCCCCATCAGCACCGGCCACTGGTGCTTGGCCTGCTCCAGCGGCAGGCGGCTGGCACTGCCGCCGGAGAACAGCGCGCTGCGGTCGGCGACGAAGGCCTTGACGAACTCCGGCGGCAGCTTGGCGAAACGCAGGGCGATGGATTCGGGCTGGAACACCAGTGCCACGGCGTGCTGGAACAGCACCGAGTCGGCCCATTGCGCCAGCAGGCTGACGTTGAACTCCTGGCCTTCGGGCAGCAGCGCCGGGGTGGCCTTCTCCGCCTCCAGGCGGCGGGCGATCAGTGCAGTGTCGCAGTAGATATCGGCCCCCACCTGCAGCACCGGGGTCTTGCGGTAGCCGCCGGTCAGCGCGGTCAGATCCGGCTTGGGCATCAGCGGCGGAATCGTCACCGAACGCCAGGACAGTTGCTTGAAGCCCAGCATCAGGCGGGCCTTCTCGGCAAAGAGCGAGGTCGGGTAATGGTGCAGGATCAACTCGTGCATGGCGCACTCCGCGTCGGGGTCGAAAGGCCCAGCTTAACCGCCCGGTCCGACCGCGCCCACCGCCTCAGGCGAATGAGGGGGCATCACCGGCGGCAATCAGCGCTTCCTTGGCGCGCTTGGGCAGGCGCTTGATCGCCCGCTCGCGGCGCAGCGCCTCGCCCTTGCCGGCGCAGGCCTCGACGTAGGCCAGCGCCTGCGCCGGGCTGGTATGGAAGAAGCGCGCGCCCTTGCCCGCCTGGTGCTGGGCGAAACGTCGTTGCGGGTCGTCGCTGATGCCGCAGTACAGCGCGCCGTTGGCGGCGCGTACCAGGTAGACGAACCAGGCTTTGTCGAGCGCTGCGTTCATCCGCGCCGAGGCCACCATTCCCGCGCGCTGCGCCACAGGCAGACGCCGACGAAATAGGCGCTCGCCAGCAGCCAGATGGCCAGCAGCCAGGGCTGGTTGAGCGGGTACTGCAGGATCAGCAGCGCGCTGGCCAGCATCCACAGGCTGGTGACGGCGATGTTCAGCGGCATGAACTGGCGCACCCGAAACGGATGCAGGAACTTCATCTTGGTCAGCGTCAGGCCGGCCAGCAGGACGATGGTGCCGAGCGCCAGCCAGGGGTGGAAGTCGAGGAGGTAGAAGTACAGCACCACCACGTTCCACGCCGCCGGGAAGCCGACGAAGTAGTTGTCCTGGCTCTTCATGTTGAGGTTGCAGAAGCAGAACAGCGAGGACACCAGGATCAGGCCCACGGCGAACAGCGCGGTGAAATCGGGCAGCGGGATAAAGCGGTAGAGGAAGATCGCCGGGATGAACACGTAGGTGAGGTAGTCGATCACCAGGTCCAGGGTCGAGCCGTCGAAGTGCGGCAGCACGCCCTTGACGTCGTAGCGCCGCGCCAGCGAGCCGTCCAGGCCATCGACCAGCAGCGCCAGGCCGAGCCACAGCAGGCACTGCTTGGGCTGGCTGTCGAGCACGGCGAGCAGGGCCAGCAAGGCGAGTATCACCCCGCTGGCGGTGACGGCATGGACGCCCCAGGCCTTGGCCTGTTTCACGGCTACGAGCAATTCGGTCACGGCAGGATCTCGGCTGAGGGTGGCTGGGTGCGGCAACAGGCGCCTGCATCCCTAATTGAAGGCTATGACCGGCAAGCCTACCACTGCGTTCAGCCGCGCGCCTCAGCCGGCCGCCTCCTGGCGCCCCTGGCGAAACTGCGCCAGGCCCTTGGCCGCCTGCCGGCGGATGGCCCCCTGCACCGGCGGCGCCCAGCCCAGCAGCAGGCCCTTGGCGCCGAGCGCCTGGCCGGCCCAGCGCCACAGGTCGAACTGGTCACGGTGCTCGACTATCAGTCCGCCCTCGAAGCGAAACTGCGCCTGGATGCGGTTGACCACCTGGCGCCCGGTGGCGCTGAAGCGGTAGCTGGCGACCCAGTGGGCGCTGCCCTGGCGGTCGTCGGCCTGCACCGCATCGAAGGTCAGCGAAAAGCCTTCGGCGCGGCTGCACAGCATGCCCCACATATCGCCGGCCGCGGCGCCACGCAGGTCGGTGAACACCGGGTCGGAGAAATGAATGTCCGCGGCGTAGCAGGCCGCCATGGCCTCGGCATCCAGGCGCTGGAAGGCCGTATAGAAACGCTGGATCAGTTCGGCATTGGGGTGGTTCATAAGCGCTCCAGGGCTACAGGCCTGTAGGGTGTCGCGGGGCCGTCTAGGCCATGCGCACCAGCGAACGGAGGGTTTGGGTCTGCGGTGCGCGCGGCGCCTCTGGGCCCCATGAAAAAGGGAGCCCGAAGACTCCCCCTGTTCACAGCGCAACCGCCTCAGTGCAGGATCTGACTGAGGAACAGCTTGGTGCGCTCGTTCTGCGGATTGGTGAAGAAGGTGTTGGGCTCGGCCTCTTCGACGATCTCACCCTTGTCCATGAAGATCACCCGGTTCGCCACGGTGCGGGCGAAGCCCATTTCGTGGGTCACGCAGAGCATGGTCATGCCGTCCTCGGCCAGGCCGATCATGGTGTCGAGCACTTCCTTGACCATCTCCGGGTCGAGCGCCGAGGTCGGCTCGTCGAACAGCATGATCTTCGGCTTCATGCACAGCGCGCGGGCGATCGCCACGCGCTGCTGCTGGCCGCCGGAGAGCTGACCCGGGTACTTGTGCGCCTGTTCGGGGATACGCACGCGCTCGAGAAAGTGCATGGCGACTTCCTCGGCCTGGCGCTTGGGCATCTTGCGTACCCACATCGGCGCCAGGGTGCAGTTCTGCAGCACGGTCAGGTGCGGGAACAGGTTGAAGTGCTGGAACACCATGCCCACTTCGCGGCGGATCGCCTCGATGTGCTTGAGGTCGCTGGTCAGCTCGGTACCGTCGACCACGATGCGCCCCTGCTGGTGTTCCTCCAGGCGGTTGAGGCAGCGGATGGTGGTGGACTTGCCCGAACCGGACGGGCCGCAGAGGACGATGCGCTCGCCCTGCTGCACGCTGAGGTTGATGTCCTTGAGCACGTGGAACTGGCCGTACCACTTGTGCACCGCCTGCATGAGGATCATCGGCTCGGCGCTGGACGACTTCTTGATGGCTTCACTCATAACTCACTCCTAACGCTTGTGGCCGGTATCCAGCTTTCTCTCCAGATGCAGGGAGTAGCGGGACATGCCGAAACAGAAAATCCAGAAGATCAGCGCGGCGAACACGTAGCCCTCGGTGGCCATGCCCAGCCAGGCCGGGTCGGTGGTCGCCTGCTTGATGCTGTTGAGCAGGTCGAACAGGCCGATGATGATCACCAGGCTGGTGTCCTTGAACAGCGCGATAAAGGTGTTGACGATGCCGGGGATCACCAGCTTCAGCGCCTGCGGCAGGATCACCAGGCCCATCATCCGCCAGTAGCCCAGGCCCATGGCCGCGGCCGCCTCGTACTGCCCTTTGGGAATGGCCTGCAGACCACCGCGCACCACTTCGGCGATGTAGGCAGACTGGAACAGGATCACCCCGATCAGCGCACGCATCAGCTTGTCGAAATGCATGCCTTCGGGCAGGAACAAGGGCAGCATCACCGAGGACATGAACAGCACGGTGATCAGCGGCACACCGCGCCAGAACTCGATGAAGGTGACGCAGATGACCTTGATCGCCGGCAGGTTGGAACGTCGCCCCAGTGCCAGCAGGATACCCAGCGGCAAGGCACCGGTGATGCCGACGGAGGCGATCACCAGGGTCAGCATCAGGCCGCCCCACTGGCTGGTGGATACCACGCTCAGGCCGAATACGCCGCCGTGCAACAGGCACCAGGCGATCACCGGATAGATAACCAGGAAGCCCAGGCCGTAGAACGCCTTGCGCGGCATCTGCGGCACGAACAGCGGCGCCGCGCCGACGATTGCCAGCCACAGCGTGGCGTCCACGCGCCAGCGCAGCTCGCTGGGGTAGAAGCCGTACATGAACTGACCGAAACGCTGTTGGATGAACACCCAGCACGCGCCTTCCTTGGTGCAGTCGGCACGGGTGCTGCCCACCCAGTTGGCATCGATGATCGCCCACTGCAGCAGCGGTGGTACCACCAGCCAGATCAGATAAAGCGCAAAGAGGGTCAACAGGCTGTTGAACCAGTTGGAAAACAGGTTGGCCTTGAGCCAGCCCACCGCACCAACGCTCAGGCGTGGCGGCGGCAGGTCCGGTTTGAATGTATGAGTCTGCATGGCTGCTCCTTACCGCTCGATCAGCGCAATGCGCTTGTTGTACCAGTTCATCAGCAGGGAAATGCTGATGCTGATGGCCAGATACACACTCATGGTGATGGCGATCACCTCGATGGCCTGGCCGGTCTGGTTGAGCACGGTGCCGGCGAACAGCGAAACCATGTCCGGGTAGCCGATACCGGCGGCCAGGGACGAGTTCTTCGCCAGGTTGAGGTACTGACTGGTCAGTGGCGGAATGATCACGCGCAGTGCCTGCGGGATGATCACCAAACGCAGGGTGATGCCCGGACGCAACCCAAGCGAGCGCGCCGCTTCGGTCTGACCATGGCTGACCGCCATGATCCCGGAGCGAACGTTCTCGGCGATGAAAGCCGCGGTGTAGATGGTCAGCGCCAGGGTCAGCGCCATCAGCTCGGGGATCATCACCCAGCCGCCACGGAAGTTGAAACCGGTCAACTCCGGCACGCTCCACACCAGCGGGTTACCGCCGATCAGCACGGTGAGGCCGGGGATCACCACGATCATCGCCAGCGACGCCCAGAAGGCGTGAAACACCTTGCCGGTGGCCTCGCGGCGCGCCTTGGCCCAGCGCCCCATCACCACGATGGCGACGATGGTCGCCAGCAGCACGCCGACGAACAGGCCGAAGCTCTCCGACGGGCTCGGCGCCGGCAGGTACAGGCCGCGGCTGTTGAGGAAGAAGGTCTCGCCGATCTCCAGGCTCTGCCGGGGCCCCGGCAGGGTGAGGAACACCGCGAAGTACCAGAAGAGAATCTGCAGCAGCGGCGGGATGTTGCGGAAGATCTCGATATAGACGGTGGCCAGCTTGCTGATCAGCCAGTTCGGCGACAGCCGCGCCACCCCGAGGATGAAGCCGAGGATGGTGGCCAGGACGATGCCGATCACCGACACCAGCAAGGTGTTGAGCAGGCCGATGACGAACACCCGTCCGTAGGTATCGCTCTCGCTGTAGTCGATCAGGTGTTGGGCAATGCCGAATCCGGCACTGTTACCCAGGAAACTGAAGCCGGAAATGATCCCGCGCTTCTCGAGGTTGGCCTGGGTGTTCTGGAACAGGAACCAGCCGAGCGCCACGACGGCGACCACGGCGATGATCTGGAATAGCCACGCGCGCACCTGGGGGTCGGTCCAGACCGATCCTCGCGGGCGCGGGACATTAGCAGTAGTTTGCATAACAGCCCTCTTGGAAGCCCCATGCCCGCGGGCGCGGGCATGGGGTTCACGTCATCAGGAACAACCGGCGCGCCTAGCTGGCGCGCCGATACAGACGATCAACGCACCGGCGGTGCGTACTGCAGACCACCTTTGTTCCACAGGGCATTGAGGCCACGCTCGATCTTCAGCTCGCTGCCGGCACCGACGTTGCGGTCGAAGCTCTCGCCGTAGTTACCCACTTGCTTGACGATCTGCACCGCCCAGTCCTTCGGCAGCTTCAGATCCTTGCCGAACTCGCCTTCGGCGCCGAGCAGACGGGCGACGTCGGGGTTCTTGGTGGACTTGGCCTGCTCTTCGACGTTGGCCGAAGTCACGCCCAGTTCCTCGGCGTTGAGCATGGCGAACAGGCTCCAGCGCACGATGTCGAACCACTCCTCGTCACCCTGGCGCACCACCGGGCCCAGCGGTTCCTTGGAGATGACTTCCGGCAGCACCACGTAGTCGTCCGGGTTGGCCAGCTTGATGCGCTGCGCGTAAAGCTGCGACTGGTCGGAGGTCAGCACGTCGCAACGGCCGGCTTCGACCGACTTGGCGCTCTCGTCGGAGGTATCGTAGGTGATGGGGGTGTACTTCATGCCGTTGGCACGGAAGTAGTCGGAGAGGTTCAGCTCGGTGGTGGTACCGGCCTGGATGCACACGGTGGCGCCGTCCAGCTCCTTGGCGCTGGAAACGCCCAGCTTCTTGTTAACCAGGAAGCCCTGACCGTCGTAGTAGTTGGTGCCGGTGAAGTTCAGGCCCAGGGCCGCGTCGCGCGAGCTGGTCCAGGTGGTGTTGCGCGAGAGGATGTCGACTTCGCCGGACTGCAGCGCGGTGAAGCGCTCCTTGGCGGTCAGCGGACTGTACTTGACCTTGGTCGCATCGCCGAACACCGCAGCCGCTACGGCGCGGCAGACGTCGACGTCCAGACCCAGGTAATTGCCTTTCTCGTCGGCGTAGGAGAAGCCCGGCAGACCATCGCTGATCCCGCACTGCACGAAGCCCTTCTTCTGTACCGCATCCAGGGTAGCGCCCGCCTGCGCGAAGCCGCTGACACCAAGTACGGCTGCGGTGGTCAGCACAGCCAGGGTGGATTTCACCATCTTCATTAAAACCTCCAGTTGCTCTTGTTGTGTTGGAGTCTCGGTCCTGCTTCCCCACCCTTATGAGGCACGCGATCCGCTGGCAGCAACGGTATCGACGGGAAGATCGGACCTCAGGCGTGAGTCTAGTCGGCATTACCCTCTGCTGGCCAACTGCCCTCGCCCTGCCCATTGGTCGAACGGGCCAGAGACGGATCGTCATCCGCCGGCGCGAAGGTTCGCGCCGACGAACTGGTAAGGAACCCCACACAGCAGATTCCTGCCTGTTGAGCGTGCGGCGATGGCACAGTGTTACCGTTACCACACGCGTCGTCAGTCCGGGTCAGCTATAGCAAGCCCCGTACCAGCGCCTTGCAAAAAGCAGCATACGGACTGGTCAAGAGCAAAAGTTGCACCCGTGCGACAACTTATTCACAGATTAGCCAAGCCTCGAAAAGGGCGCCGACCCAATTTGAAGCACACGCACCACACCGGAGCTACCAATGACCGCACCCATGATCCTGCAGCCCCCACAACCTGCCGATGCCAGCGTGATCTGGCTGCACGGCCTGGGCGCCGATCGCTACGACTTCCTCCCGGTCGCCGAAACCCTGCAGGAACAGTTGCCCAGCACCCGCTTCGTCCTGCCGCAGGCGCCGACCCGCCCCGTCACCATCAACGGCGGCTGGAGCATGCCGAGCTGGTACGACATCCTCGCCATGAGCCCGGCGCGCGCCATCGACCAGGCGCAGCTGGAGCAGTCGGCGCAGCAGGTGATCGAGTTGATCGAGGCCGAGCGCGCCAGCGGCATCGAACCGGCGCGCATCATCCTCGCCGGTTTCTCCCAGGGCGGCGCGGTGGTGCTGCATACCGCCTTTCTGCGTTACCCGCACACCCTGGGCGGGGTATTGGCACTCTCGACCTACGCGCCGACCTTCAGCGACGACATGCCGCTGACGGATACAAAAAGACAACTGCCGGTGCTGTGTTTGCATGGCAGATTCGACGACGTGGTGACGCCCGACATGGGCCGCGCCGCGTTCGACCGTCTGCACGCCTGCGGGGTGCCGGTGCAATGGCGCGACTACCCGATGGCGCACGAGGTGCTGCCGGAGGAGATTCGCGATATCGCCGCCTGGCTGAGCCAACGGCTCGCCGACTGACCGGTAAGGGTGCGCCGCGCGCACCAGCGGTTCTCGGCGTCGCCGCGGCTCGCTGGCACGGCCCCGGCGTCACCCTGAACCGGCTGCAGATACCCGCCGCCCCGACTGAGAGATGCACCAATGACGACAGCGCCGCTGATCCGCACCCTGCAGGATATCGAGCAGATCGAGAAAACCCCGCTCAGTGCTCGCGACCTGCCCGCCAGCACCTACGAGCTGATCCGCCGCACGGCCGTCGCCCAGCCGGACGCCCCGGCGCTGTCGTTCATCCTCCAGGGCGACGGCGAGGAACAGCCGCTGCGCCTGAGCTACGCCGAGCTGCTCGGTAAAATCACCCAGACCGCCAACGCCTTCCACCGCCTCGGCCTGCGCCCGGGCAAGGCGGTGTCCTTCCTGCTGCCCAACCTGCCGCAGACCCACTTCACCATCTGGGGCGGCGAGGCGGCCGGGATCGTCAATGCGATCAACCCGCTGCTCGAGCCCGAGCATATCGCCGAGCTGATCCACGCCTCGGACTCCGAGCTGCTGGTGACCCTGGCGCCCTTCCCCGGCACCGACCTGTGGGCCAAGGTCGAGGCCCTGCGCGGCCAGTTGCCGGCGCTCAAGGCGGTGCTCTGCGTGGATCTCGCCAACCTGCTGCCGGAGCCTCAGCGCAGTGCGCTCAAGGCCCAGCGCGGGGCGCTGCCGGACGGCGTGCTGGACTTCGACGAGACCATTGCCGCCTGCCCGAGCGACCACCTGGAGAGCGGCCGGATCATCCAGGCCGAGGACATCGCCAGCTACTTCCACACCGGCGGCACCACCGGCACGCCCAAGCTGGCGCCGCACAGCCACGGCAACGAGGTGGCCATGGCCTACAGCATGAACCTGGTGACCCGCTTCGCCCCCGGCGACGTGACCCTCTGCGGCCTGCCGCTGTTTCACGTCAACGGCGTGATCGTCACCGGCCTGACCGCCTTCGCCGGCGGCGCCGAGGTGCTGCTGGCCACCCCGCAGGGCTATCGCAACCCCAAGCTGATCGGCAATTTCTGGAAGATCATCGAGCGCCACAAGGTCAGCTTCTTCAGCGGCGTGCCGACCATCTACGCCGGCCTGCTGCAGGTGCCCAGCGCGGGGCATGACCTGAGCTCGCTGAAATACGCCCTGTGCGGCGCCGCGCCGATGCCGGTGGCGCTGATCCGCCAGTTCGAGGCCAAGACCGGACTGTGCCTGATCGAAGGCTACGGCCTTACCGAAGGCACCTGCGGCAGCTGCGCCAATCCGCCGGCCGGCGAACGCCGCCCCGGCTCCATCGGCCTGCGCATGCCCTACTGCGAGGTGCGCATCAAGCTGCTCGACGAGCAGGGACAGTACCTGCGCGAGGCCGCGCCCAACGAGATCGGCAACCTGTGCATCCGCGGCGCCACGGTGTTCAAGGGTTACCTGCAGGCGAGCAAGAACGCCGGCATCTGGGTCGACGGCGACTGGTTCAATACCGGTGACCTCGGCCGCATGGACGAAGACGGCTACATCTGGCTGACCGGGCGCAGCAAGGACCTGATCATCCGCGGCGGCCACAATATCGACCCGCAGCTGATCGAGGAGGCGCTGCACAAGCACCCGGCCGTGGCCCTGGCCGCCGCCGTCGGCAAGCCGGACGAGAAGGCCGGCGAACTGCCGGTGGTCTACGTCCAGCTCAAGCCCGGCGCCCAGGCCGGCGAGGCCGAGCTGCTCGAACATGCCGCCGCGCATATTCCCGAGCGCGCCGCGGTGCCCAGGGACGTCTGGATAGTCGAGGCCATCCCGCTGACCGCGGTGGGCAAGACCTTCAAGCCGGCGCTGCGCTTCGATGCCATCGCCCGCGTCTACCAGGCGGCGCTGGCCGAGCTGGAGCCGGCGATCCGTGTCGAGGTGCTCGGCGACGACCAGGCCGGCCAGCTCGCCCATATCCACCTGCCGCGCCGCGACCCGGCGCTGGCCGCGGCCGTGCGCGAACGCCTGGCCGGCTTCGCCGTCGGCCACCGCCTCCACCTACCCGACTGAAGTCGCCGCGCAGGGACGCGCGCCAGTCGACAGCCTGGCACCAACGTACAACCGCTGGTCGGCCGAACTTTGGCCGAGCATTGCCAGGGGCCCGACCCGGGAATAATGTCGAGACGCTGTTGCACCACGACAAGGAGCGTTTGCGATGCCATCTGGCCTCGACGCCCCGCCAGGCCCGGCAACATCGCGATGAAACCGGCGCACTGGCAGGCAGACCTGCAGCAAATCCAACGACTGCGACTGTTCCACAAGGTCGCCGCCAGCAGCCTCGACCAGTTGCTGCGGGAATTTCGCGCCTGCGAACTGGAGGCCGGCGAAGTCCTGCTCTCCCCGTTCAACCGCAACCAGCACCTCTACCTGCTGATCGAGGGCCAGCTGCGCGTCTACCTCGGCTCGCTGGACAACCAGCCGGTCGGCACCCTGGAAGTCGGCGACTGCGCCGGCGAGATCAGCTTCATCGACAACGAGCATCCCAGCGCCTACGTGGTCGCCGAGCGGCCCTCCACCGTGCTGCGCCTGCACCGCGAGTCGCTGATCGCGCTGTTCCAGCAATCGCCGCAACTGATGCAGAACCTCCTGGAGCTGCTTTGCGAACGGGTGCGCCGGGGCAACCGGCTGATCCTCGACAGCGAGCAGAACGCCAATATCGACACCCTCACCGGCAGCTTCAACCGGCGCTGGCTGGAGCACGTGTTCGAGCGCGAAAGCACCCGCTGCGCCTTCAACGACGAGCCGCTGTCGCTGCTGATGCTGGATGTCGACCACTTCAAGGCCTACAACGACCAGCACGGCCACCTGGCCGGCGACTACGCCCTGTGCCTGGTCGCCCATACCCTGCGCAACCAGCTGCGGCCGAAGGACAGCCTGGTGCGCTTCGGCGGCGAGGAGTTCGTCATCCTCCTGCCGGAGATCGCCGACCAGGGCGCGCGCGGCATCGGCGAGCGCCTGCGCCAGAGCCTGGAACGCATCGGCTCCTTCTATTCGCCGGTCGGCGTGCTGCCGGGGGTGACCATCTCCATCGGCCTGGCGCAGATGCGCCACCAGGACAGCCTGCAGAGCCTGATCGCCCGCGCCGACGCCGCGCTATACCAGGCCAAGCAGCAGGGACGCAACTGCCTCTGCGGTTAAGCCCTGCTCACCATGGTGCGCAGGGCGTACCCTACTCCAGGGTGTACCGCTTCCCTGCTAGAGTGGCCGGCATAACAACACGCCTGGATGGCCACCCTTTATGCGCAAACTGCTGATCGCCCTGCTGCTGGTTCCCCTCTCCACCCTGGCCGTGCTGGGCCTGCCTCAAGTCATCGACGCACAGATGAACAGCGTGGCCTCGCCGCCGCCCTACCCCGCCAGCGCCAGCGCGCAGCAGCTGCACCAGGGCCTGTTCGTCGCCGACCTGCACGACGACGCCCTGCTCTGGGAACGCGACCTGCTCAAACGCTACGACTATGGCCACTCCGACCTGCCGCGCATGCTCGAAGGGCGCCTCGGCCTGCAGGTGTTCTCCACCGTGACCAAGACCCCGCGCGGGCTGAACATGGAAAGCAACGCCGGCGACAGCGACAACATCACCCTGCTGGCCATGGCCCAGCGCTGGCCGCGCGCGACCTGGGACAGCCTGCTGCAGCGCGCGCTGTACCAGGCCGAGAAACTGCGCGAGGCCGCAGACGCCAGCGACGGGCGCCTGGTGCTGATCCGCAACCGCGCCGAGCTGGCCCGCTTCGTCGAGGCCTGGCGGCAGGATCCGCAGCGAGTTGCCGCGCTGCTCGCCACCGAGGGCCTGCAGCCCATCGAGGGCAAGCTGGAGAACGTCGACGCGCTGTACGACGCCGGTTTCCGCATCGCCGGCCTGACCCACTTCTTCGACAATGAAGTCGGCGGCTCGGCCCATGGCCTGGAGAAAGGCGGCCTGACCCCGCTGGGTCGCCAGGTGATCGAACGCCTGGAAGAGAAAGCCATGCTGGTCGACCTGGCCCACGCCTCGCGGCCGCTGATCGACGACGTGCTGGCCATGGCCACGCGCCCGGTGCTGGTGTCGCACACCGGCGTCGAGGGCACCTGCCCCGGCACGCGCAACCTCAGCGACAAGCACCTGCAGGCCATCGCCGCCACCGGCGGGGTGATCGGCATCGGCTACTGGAGCACCGCGGTGTGCGACACCTCGGTCGCCGCCATCGTCCGCGCCATTCGTTATACGGCGGACAAGGTCGGCGTCGCGCACGTGGCCCTGGGCTCGGACTTCAACGGCACCGTGCACACGCCGTTCGACGTCACCGGCCTGGCCCAGCTCACCGAAGGCCTGCAGGGCGCCGGCTTCTCCCCCGAGCAGATCGCCGCGATCATGGGCGGCAACGTGCAGCGCCTGCTGCTGGCCAGCCTGCCGGCGAAATAAGCCGCCCAGCGCGTTCGCCCCTTGACAGGGACGAGCGAGGCACTTCGCCGCGCCCGCGTCTTGCATTACACTGGCGGCCGTTCATTCCTTAACCAATCGATGAGAAGCCCGTGCTCAAAGCACTCAAGAAAATGTTCGGCAAAGCCGAAGGCGAACTGCCCCAACCGGCCACCGCGCCCGTAGCGCCCGCCCAGGCCCAGGCCGGCGATCAGAAAAAACCCAGCCGCATGCCCAAGCCTGCGCGCCAGCCCGAGACCGCTGCCGCCAGCGCGGCAACCAACGCGGAACGCCCCGCCCGTCCGGCCAAGGCCGACAAGCCGCGCCGCGAGCGCCCGGCCAAGCCGGTGGACACCTGGAAGCTGGAAGACTTCGTGGTCGAGCCGGTCGAAGGCAAGACCCGCTTCCACGACTTCAAGCTGGCCCCCGAGCTGATGCACGCCATCCACGACCTCGGCTTCCCCTACTGCACGCCGATCCAGGCCGGCGTGCTGGGCTACACCCTCAAGGGCCAGGACGCCATCGGCCGCGCCCAGACCGGCACCGGCAAGACCGCCGCCTTCCTCATTTCGATCATCACCCAGCTGCTGCAGACGCCGCCGCCGAAGGAACGCTACATGGGCGAGCCGCGCGCGCTGATCATCGCGCCGACCCGCGAGCTGGTGGTGCAGATCGCCAAGGACGCCGCCGCACTGACCAAGTACACCGGCCTCAACGTCATGCAGTTCGTCGGTGGCATGGACTTCGACAAGCAGCTCAAGCAGCTCGAATCGCGCTTCTGCGACATCCTGGTGGCCACCCCGGGCCGCCTGCTGGACTTCAACCAGCGCGGCGAGGTGCACCTGGACATGGTCGAGGTGATGGTGCTCGACGAAGCCGACCGCATGCTCGACATGGGCTTCATCCCCCAGGTGCGCCAGATCATCCGCCAGACCCCGATGAAGGGCGAGCGCCAGACCCTGCTGTTCTCCGCCACCTTCACCGAAGACGTGATGAACCTGGCCAAGCAGTGGACAGTCAACCCGGCCATCGTCGAGATCGAGCCGGAGAACGTCGCCAGCGACAGCGTCGAGCAGCACGTCTACGCCGTGGCCAGCAGCGACAAGTACAAGCTGCTGTACAACCTCATCACGCAGAACGACTGGACGCGGGTGATGGTCTTCGCCAACCGCAAGGACGAGGTGCGCCGCATCGAGGAACGCCTGACCCGCGACGGCGTCAGCGCCGTGCAGATGTCCGGTGACGTGCCGCAGCACAAGCGCATCCGCGCCCTGGAGGGCTTCCGCGAGGGCAAGATCCGCGTCATGGTCGCCACCGACGTGGCCGGCCGCGGCATCCACGTCGACGCCATCAGCCACGTGATCAATTTCACCCTGCCGGAAGACCCGGACGACTACGTGCACCGCATCGGCCGCACCGGCCGCGCCGGCAGCAGCGGCACCTCGATCAGCTTCGCCGGCGAGGACGACGCCTTCGCCCTGCCGCCGATCGAGGCGCTGATCGGGCGCAAGATCCAGTGCGAGATGCCGCCGGACGAACTGCTCAAGCCGGTGCCGCGCAAGCACCACTGAGTCGCGCCGCCGCAGCAGCAGAAGGCGAAGCCCCAGGGCTTCGCCTTTTTTGTTGGCGATGTCAGCGCGGGTCGTTGCATAGCCTGCAGGAGCGGATCTATCCGCGAAATACGCCCGGGCGCCATCGCTTCTGTGCCGATAGCAGCTTCGTCCATGCGTCATCCTCGGACAGCCGGCGGCCATGCCCCTTGTCGAGCAGATACCAATAAGTCCAGAATGGACAAATAAGTTCATTCCGGATACCGCCGCCATGCCCAGCACCCCGCCCTATCTGATCCATCGGGCCGAAGCCGCCCAACTCCTCGCCCGCGTCGATGTCGTGCAGGCCATGCGCGAACTGTTCCGCAGCCTGGCGCGCGGCCAGGCGGTGCAGCCGGCGCAGCAGCTGGTGGAGTTTCCTGGCGGCGGCGACTTCATCAACTACCTCGGCGTGCTGGCCGAGCAGCGCGTCTACGGGGTCAAGACCTCGCCCTATATCCCCGGCGAGCGCGGCGCCATCGTCACCGCCTGGACCCTGCTGATGTCGATGGACGACGGCCAGCCGCTGCTGCTGTGCGATGCCGGCGAACTCACCACCGCCCGCACCGCGGCTACCACCGCCGTGGCGGTGGACTCCCTGGCGCCGGCCGCGGCCAACCGCCTGGCGGTGATCGGCAGCGGCCCGGTGGCGCGCGCCCATGTGCGTTACGCGCAGGGCCTGCGCGACTGGCAGAGCATCCGCCTGTACTCGCCGAGCCTGGCCGGCAAGCCCGCCGCCGCGCAGCAGGAGCTGCTGCAGCTCGACCCGCGCCTGCAGCTGTGCGCCAGCCAGGCCGAGGCCTGCGCCGATGCCGAGGTGATCATGCTGTGCACCTCCTCGGCCGGCCCGGTGCTCGACCCCGCCACGTTCGAGCAGCCCGCACTGATCACCTCGATCAGCACCAACGCGCCGCGCGCCCACGAGGTGCCGCCGGCCAGCCTGGCGCAGATGGACGTCTACTGCGACTACCGCGCCACCACCCCGGGCAGCGCCGGCGAGATGCGCCTGGCCAGCGAGCAGCACCTGTGGGACCGCGCGCTGATCCGCGGCGACCTGGCCGAGCTGCTCGACGGCTCGGCGCCCCTGCCCGACTACCGCCGTCCGGTATTCTTCCGCTCCATCGGCCTGGGTCTGGAAGACGTCGCCCTGGCCCAGGCGCTCCACCAACTCAAGCAGGCCGCGGAGGGCTGAGCATGCAACACGCCGACTACCTGATCGTCGGCGCCGGTATCGCCGGCGCCTCCACCGGCTACTTCCTCGCCGGCCAGGGCAAGACCATCGTCCTCGAACGCGAGAGCCAGCCCGGCTACCACAGCACCGGCCGTTCGGCGGCGCTGTACACCGTGGCCTACGGCACGCCGCAGGTGCGCGCGCTGACCGCCGCCAGCCGCGCCTTCTACGACGCGCCGCCGCCCGGCTTCGCCGAGCACCCGCTGCTCAGCCCGCGCGGCGAACTTGTGGTGGACTTCAGCGGCGATGCCGCCGAGCTGCAGCGCCAGTTCGACGAAGCCCGCGCCCAGGTGCCCGAGGCCCGTCTACTCGATGCCGACCAGGCCTGCGCGCTGGTGCCGGTGCTGCGCCGCAACAAGGTCCAGGGCGCCCTGTTCGACCCCAGCGCCGCCGACATCGACACCGATGCCCTGCACCAGGGCTACCTGCGCGGCATTCGCCAGCAGGGCGGGGAAATCCACAACGATCGCGAGGTGCAGGCCATCGCCCGCGACGGCGACGCCTGGCTGGTCGACTGCGGCGCCGAGCAGTACCGCGCGCCAGTGCTGGTCAACGCCGCCGGCGCCTGGTGCGACGAGCTCGCCCGGCTGGCCGGGGTCGCCCCCATCGGCCTGGTGCCCAAGCGCCGCGCCGCCTTCACCTTCCACGGCCCGGAGGGCGTCGACTGTCACGCCTGGCCCTGCGTGGTGGACCTGCACGAAGCCTTCTACTTCAAGCCCGACGCCGGCCAGCTGCTCGGCTCGCCGGCCAACGCCGACCCGGTGGCGCCGCACGACGTGCAGCCGGAGGAGCTGGACATCGCCATGGGCATCTACCAGATCGAGGAGCACACCAGCCTGAGCATCCGCCGCCCGGCGCACACCTGGGCCGGGCTGCGCAGCTTCGTCGCCGACGGCGACCTGGTGGCCGGCTACGACGGCCAGGCCGAGGGCTTCTTCTGGGTCGCCGCCCAGGGCGGCTACGGCATCCAGACCAGCGCGGCGATGGGTCAGGCCAGCGCCGCGCTGATCCGCCGCCAGCCGCTGCCCGAGGCGCTGACCCGCTTCGGCCTCGACGAAGCCATGCTCAGCCCGGCGCGGCTGCGCCAGTAGCCCAGATGCAGTCCGGGGGCGCCTTGATGACGCCCCCGGCGCTTTGCGGCACACTCGTCGCGCCGACCCAGGAGCCCACCGCATGACGCCCCGCCCCGCCGCCGATCTCGACAACTACCGCGCCATCGCCGACGCCATCGCCACCCTGTTCTTCCCCCACGCCGAGGTGGTGCTGCACGACCTGCGCACGCAGAAGATCGACCATATCGCCAACAACATCTCCAAGCGCGCGGTGGGCGATGACGCCGCCCTGGAGGACATGCTCGACGACGCCGGCGACGCACGCAGCATCGGCCCCTACGAGAAGCTCAACTGGGACGGGCAGAAGATCCGCTCGGTCAGCAGCGTGCTGCGCGACGCCGGCGGCAAGCCGGTCGCGGTGCTGTGCATCAACCTCAATATCTCGCTGTTCGAGAGCGCCCGTCAGGCACTCGACCTGTTCCTCTCGGCGAACAAGTTGATCCCCCAGCCCGACGCGCTGTTTCGCGACGACTGGCAGGAGCGCATCAACACCTTCCTCCACGCCTGGCTGCGCCAGCGCCAGCTCGGCCTCAACCTGCTGACCCGCGAGCACAAGCGCGAACTGGTCGAGGCGCTGCACGCCGAAGGCGCGTTCAAGGGCAAGAGCGCCGCCAACTACGTGGCCAACGTGCTGAACATGGGCCGGGCGACGGTGTACAAGCACCTCAAGGAAATCAAGGGCGAAAGCTGAGAGCCAGCCCGCCGGCAAGCGGCGGCGGGCCCGCCGCGTCACTTCTGGCTGTAGCTCTGAATCAGGTTGGCGTAGGCCGGCAAGTGGCCGCCGAGGATGCCGCCGAAGCCTTCGATGTCGTTGCGCCAGTCGCGGTGCAGTTCGCAACCGACGCTGAACCAGTTGAGCATCTGCGCCCCGGCGTGGGCCATGCGCATCAGCGCGGCGTCGCGCACGCTGGTGTTGAAGGTGCCCGAGGCGTCGGTGACGACGAACACCTCATAGCCGGCCTGCAGCGCCGACAGGGTCGGGAAGGCCACGCAGACGTCGGTGACCACCCCGGCGATGATCAGCTGCTTGCGCCCGGTGGCCTCGATGGCCTTGACGAAATCGGCGTTGTCCCAGGCGTTGATCTGCCCCGGTCGGGCGATATAGGGCGCATCGGGGAACATGGCCTTGAGCTCGGGCACGATAGGCCCGTTGGGGCCGTTCTCGAAGCTGGTGGTGAGGATGGTCGGCAGGTTGAAGAACTTGGCGATGTCGGCCAGCGCCAGCACGTTGTTCTTGAACTCGTCCGGCGTGTAGTCGCGCACCAGCGAGAGCAGGCCGGCCTGGTGGTCGACCAGCAGCACGACGGCATCGTCCTTGTTCAAGCGGTTATAGGTGAAAGACATGGCGCAGTCTCCTGTGGCAGTGAAGGAGCCCGGTTGCGGGCGTGAACCCAAAGCCTAGCCCGACTCGGCGGCCTCGACCTCCCGCCGCGCGACGAAATGGTTTTTCGCTCAAATCGAACAATCCAGCTCCCGGCGAGGCGTTATGCTGAACAGCACACTGGCTCAACGCGTGCACCGCCATGAAACTGGATATTGCGGAAATCGAGACCTTTCTACGCGTCGCCGAACTGGGCAGCGTCAGCCTGGCCGCCCAGCAGCTGGGGGTGGCCAAGTCGGTGGTGAGCAAACGCCTCAGCGACCTGGAACGCCACCTCGGCGCCCGCCTGCTGTTCCGCTCGACGCGCAAGGTCGCCCCGACCGACAGCGGCCAGCGTTTCTACCGCCAGGCCAGGGCCGCGCTCGAAGAACTGCGGGCCGCCGCCGAGGCCGTCGCCAGCGAGGACGGCAGCCTGGCCGGCAGCCTGCGCATCCTCGCACCGATGAGTTTCGGCACGCTGTGGCTGGCGCCGCAACTGACGAGCTTCATGCGCCTGCATCCGCAATTGGAAGTGGCGCTGCAACTGGACGACCGGGTCAGCGACTTCGAGCGCGAGGGCTACGACCTGTGCTTGCGCATCTCGCGCCTGCACGACCGCGCGCTGATCGCCCGCCGCCTGGGCAGCAGCCCGCGGGTGGTGTGCGGCAGCCCGGACTATATCCGCGAGCATGGCGCACCCGAACGGCTGGAGCAGCTGCTCGAGCACCCCTGCATCGGTTACTGCAACCTGAGCGCCGAACAACTCTGGTCGTTCGACGACCCCGCCGCCCAGCGCCCGCTGGCCCTGGCGCCTGCCGGGCGCTTCACCAGCAACAACGGCGAGGCCATGCGCGATGCGGCGCTGGCCGGACTGGGCCTGGCGGTGCTGCCGCGCTTTATCGTCCAGCCTGACCTGCAGGCCGGCCGCCTGCTACAGGTACTGCCCGAGACGCACCCCACGGCCGACGAGATCCACGCCCTCTACCCGCGTTCGCACCGCGCCTCGGTCAAGATCCAGGCACTGTGCGACTTCCTCCAGCAGGCGCTGCACGCGGCCGCCTGGACGACCGCCGGCGCGCGCTGAGCTCAGGTTTCCACGCCCGGCTCGAAGCCTTCGCCCGCGGCCGCATCCGGCTCGGCCTCGGGCTGCTCGGCCGACTCTTCCTGCGCAGGCTTGCCGAGCGCCTGGTTGGCCGACTCCTGCAGCCTGTCGACCTGCTTGTTCAGCTGCTCCACCGCCTCGCCGACGGCGTCGTCGAGCAGGGCCTGGGCCTGCTGCTCGGTTTCCTCGACGAGCTTCTGGGCGGACTGCTCGGCCGCCTCGCATCCGGCCAGCACGACCAGCACCAGGCCGAGCGCGGAAAGGGAAAGACTGCGTAACGGGCTATGCATACAACGTCCTCTTGGGCGACGCCTGCGCGTCGGTCGATGGGTGATGGGGCGCTCAGTCCGCGAGCGATTTCGGCGCGCTCGCCGGCGGCTGGCCACGGGTCTTGTACAGCGACAGCAGCACGCCACCGATCAGCAGGCCGAGGGTCACGCTCAGCGACACCGCCGCCGGAATCTTGCCGATGATACCGACCAGGAAGATCTTCGCGCCGATGAACACCAGCACCAGGGCCAGCGCGTACTTGAGGTAGGCGAAGCGATGGATCAGCGCGGCCAGGGCGAAGTACAGGGCGCGCAGGCCGAGGATGGCGAAGATGTTCGAGGTGTAGACGATGAAGGGATCCTGGGTGATGGCGAAGATCGCCGGCACGCTGTCGATGGCGAACATCAGGTCGGCGCACTCGATCAGAATCAGCGCCAGGAACAGCGGTGTCACCCACAGCACGCTGCGGCCGTTGCCGTCGTCCTGACGCACGAAGAAGCGCTCGCCATGCAGCTCATCGGTCACGCGCAGGTGCTTGCGCAGGAACTTCACCAGCAGGTTGTTTTCCAGATCGGGCGCATCGTCGAGCTTGGCGAACAGCATCTTCACCCCGGTGAAGAACAGGAAGGCGCCGAACACGTAGAGGATCCAGGCGAACTCGTGGATCAGCGCGGCGCCCAGGCCGATCATGATGGCACGCAGCACCAGCACGCCCATGATCCCCCAGAACAGCACCTTGTGCTGGTACTGCCGCGGGATCGCCAGGAAGCTGAAGATCATCGCCATGAGGAACACGTTGTCCATCGACAGCGATTTTTCGATCAGAAAGCCGGTGAGGTAATCCATGCTGGCGTCGCCGCCTTTCTGGAAGAACACCCAGACGCCGAACAGCAGACCCGCGGTGATGTAGCCAGCGGACAGCAGCAGGCTCTCGCGCACGCCGATTTCGCGGTTGTCGCGATGCAACACGCCCAGGTCGAAGGCCAGCAGGGAGATGACGACGGCGATGAAGACCAGCCACAACCAGGTGGCGGTGCCGAGGAACTCGGCGAAGAGAAACGGTTCTAGGGCAGTCATGGAGCCCCTCCTACAGTCAGATTGAACAGACTGTGATTCCGACATCGCGGTGTTAACCGCCAGAGGGGCCCGGCATCACGGCGCAAAGATACTCAGGCGGCGAACACCGCTCAACTGCGCAGAGTTTGCAAAGTATTTCCCGTTTTCCGCCGCCCCAAGGGACCGCAGCCGTCTTGAGGCGCCCGCTTGCCGGCGATCGGCCCTACGGCGCCAGGATCGCCCGCAAGCGGGCTCCTGCGGGGTTCGCTGTCGCACTGAACCGGGGCGAAGGCTTCAGAACAACCCCAGCTGGCCGTCCACCAGGCGCTCGAAATCGCCGCCGACGAAGGGCAGGATGGCATCGGCCACCGGCTTGAGCTGGCGACTGAGGTAGTGCTCGTAGTCGATGGGCGACAGCAGGCACTCCAGCGGCTGCGGCCCGGCGGTGGTGATCAGGTAGCCGATCCAGCCGCCGCGCTGGTACTGCAGCGGCCGGCCGAGGCGCTGGTTGTGCTCGTCGGCGCTGCGCGCGGCGCGCACGTGCGGCGGCACGTTGCGCTGGTAGTCGTCGAGGCGCCGACGCAGGCGTTTGCGATAGACCAGCAGCTCGTCCAGCTCGCCGGCCAGGGTGCGTTTGACGTAGTCGCGCACATAGTCCTCATAGGGCTGGCCGGCGAACACCAGGCGGTACAGCTCCTGCTGGAAGCGCTGGGCCAGCGGCGACCAGTCGCTGCGCACCGTCTCCAGGCCCTTGAACACCAGGCGTTCGCTGCCATCCGCCGCCCGTACCAGGCCGGCGTAGCGCTTCTTGCTGCCCTCCTCGGTGCCGCGAATAGTGGGCATCAGAAAGCGCCGGTAATGGGTCTCGAATTGCAGTTCCAGGGCGCTGACCAGACCATGCTCCTGCTGCAGATGTTCGCGCCACCAGGCATTGACCCTTGATACCAGGGCGCGGCCGATCTGCGCCGCCTCGGCCTCATCGTGGGCGCGGCCGAGCCAGACGAAGGTCGAATCGGTGTCGCCGTAGATCACCGCATGGCCCTCGGCTTCGATCAGCTCGCGGGTGCGCTTCATGATCTGGTGCCCGCGCAGGGTGATGGACGAAGCCAGGCGCGGGTCGAAGAAGCGGCAGCCACTGGAGCCGAGCACCCCGTAGAAGGCATTCATGATGATCTTCAGCGCCTGCGACAAGGCAGCGTTGCCGTCGCGCTTGGCCGCCTCGCGCCCCTGCCAGACCCGCTCGACTATGGCCGGCAGGCAGTGCCGGGTACGCGAGAAGCGCGCGCCGCGAAAACCTTCCACCGAATGCGCATCGTCCGGCTGCTGCAGCCCCTCCACCAGCCCCACCGGGTCGATCAGGAAGCTGCGGATGATCGAGGGATACAGGCTCTTGTAATCCAGTACCAGCACCGAGTCGTACAGGCCGGGGCGCGAATCCATGACGAAGCCGCCGGGGCTGTTCTCGCCGCGGATGTCGCCGAGATTCGGCGCGACGAAGCCCAGGCGGTGCATCGGCGGCAGGTACAGGTGGGTGAAGGCCGCCACCGAACCGCCGCTGCGGTCGGCGGCCAGGCCGGTGACGCTGGAGCGCTCGAGGAGGAAGGCGAGCAGGTCGGTGTGGGCGAAGATGCGCGTGACCAGCTCGCAGTCCTTGAGGTTGTAGTGCGCCAGCGCCGGCTTGTCCTCGTCGAACATGCGCTGGATCTCGTCCATCCGCGCGTAGGGGGTGTCGATGGCCTTGCCTTCGCCGAGCAGGGTCTGCGCCACCGACTCCAGACTGAACGAGGGGAAGCTCCAGGTCGCCGAGCGCAGCGCCTCGATGCCGTCGATGATCAGCCGCCCGGCGGCCTCGGCAAAGTAGTGCTGGCTGCTGTTGTGCTGACGCCAGCCCATCACGTCGCCGCCGCGTCCCAGGCGCAGCGGCACCTTGAGCTGCTCGGCGTGCTCGCGCAGCACGCGCAGGTCGAACTGCACCAGGTTCCAGCCGATGATGGCGTCGGGGTCAAAGCGCGCCAGCCAGTCATTCAGCCGTTCGAGCAGGGCCTTGCGGCTGTCGCAGTACTCCAGCTCGAAATCCACGCCGCCGGCATCGCCATTGGCCGGGCCGAGCATATACACCTGGCGCTGGCCGCAGCCCTCCAGGGCGATGGAATACAGCTCGCCGCGGGCGCTGGTCTCGATATCCAGCGACACCAGGCGCAGCGTCGGGCGGTAATCGGCGGCGGGCTTGAGCGACTTGCACAGCAGGCTGCCGTCTTCCTGGGCAGTGCCCGCGAAGCTGACGGAGGCGGTGATAAAGCGCTCCATCAGGTAGCGCTCCGGCGGCCGGATATCGGCCTCGTAGACATCCACGCCGACCTGACGCAGCTTCTTCTCCAGCTGCAGCAACTGGCGGTACTGGCGGCAGTACAGGCCCAGCACCGGACGACGCTTGAAGTCGCGCAAGGCCAACTCACGCAGCTCGACGCCCTGCTCGGTGCGCAGCAACGGCTCGGCCCAGGCGCGCTGCTCGGCGGGAATGAAAGCCACCGTCTCCTGGCACGGCAGACGTATCTGGCGCGGGCCGGCATCGGTCGCCAGCCAGAAGGCCACTTCCGTGCCCTCCGGCGTATCGCGCCAATGGCGGCTGAGCACGAAGCCTTGCTGGGGTTGCGTCATCATCTTTTCAGGCAAGCACGATCTGCCCCCTCTCCCGCTTGCGGGAGAGGGCTGGGGAGAGGGTGTGAGCTTTTCCCCTCTCCCCCGGCCCCTCTCCCATAAATGGGAGAGGGGAGAAACAGCCTCTGCAATTACCCATTACCTCAAACCAAACTGGCCGGCCATTCTACGCGAGCGGTTACAATGGCGCCTTTTCCGCGGAATAACGCGATGAGCCACACCCCTCCCTACGGCACCGGCGATGCCTCCTACCAGGCTGCCGGTGGCATCGACGGCCTGCGCCGTCTGGTCGACGACTTCTACCGACTGATGGACGAGCGCGCCGAAGCCGCCGCCCTGCGTGCCCTGCACCCGGCCGACCTGAGCGCCTCGCGCGACAAGCTGGCCAGTTTCCTCAGCGGCTGGCTGGGCGGCCCGCGGCTGTTCGCCGAGAAATACGGCAGCATCAGCATCCCCAGCTTCCATGCCCAATGGCCGATCGAAGCGGCCCTCGCCGAGAGCTGGCTGGACTGCATGGCCGGCGCCATCGCCCTGCAGCCCTATGAACCGGCCTTCGCCGACTACCTGCTGGCCCAGTTGCGCGTGCCCGCGCAGCGCATCGTCCAGGCCAGCCACAACCGACACCAGAGTGGAAAACCGACATGAGCCTCGAGCTGATCATCGAAGACCTGCAACCCGGCGACGGCAAGGCCGTGGTCAAGGGCGCCCTGATCACCACCCAGTACCGCGGCTGGCTGGAGGACGGCAGCGAGTTCGACTCCTCCTACTCGCGCGGCAAGCCCTTCCAGTGCGTGATCGGCAGCGGCCGGGTGATCAAGGGCTGGGACCAGGGCCTGATGGGCATGCAGGTGGGCGGCAAGCGCAAGCTGCTGGTGCCCGCGCACCTGGGCTATGGCGAGCGCACCATGGGTTCGATACCGCCTAACGCCAACCTGATCTTCGAAATCGAGCTGCTGGAAGTGCTGACCCGCGATGACTGACGCCGCCCTCGTCACCCTGCGCGAGCATTTGTTGAATGCGCTGGCGCACCATCCGGGCGCCGAAACCCGCCGCCTGCTCCACGGTCGTGGCCGCTGCTGGCCGGGGCTGGAGCAGATCACCGTCGACTGGCTGTCCGGGATCGTCCTGGTGATGCTGTTTCGCGAGCCTTCGCCGGCGTTAAAGCCGCTGCTGATCGAGCTGCTGCAGACGCCGCAGTGGCAGGCCAGCGGCGCCAGCGGCCTGCTGCTGCAGCACCGCTACGTGCAGGGCAGCGAGAGCGAATGGCTGGCCGGCGAGCCCCAGGCGCAATGGCCGATTCTCGAAGACGGCCTGCGCTACCTGCTGGATCTGGGCAACAAGCAGAACAGCGGGCTGTTTCTCGACATGCGCCTGGGCCGCCAGTGGGTGCGCGAGCAGGCCGCCGGCAAGCGCGTGCTCAACCTGTTCGCCTACACCTGCGGCTTCTCGGTGGCGGCCATCGCCGGCGGTGCCGAGCGGGTGGTCAACCTGGACATGGCGCGCGCGGCGCTGTCGCGCGGGCGCGACAACCATCGCCTGAACGAGCATGACCTCGCCCGGGTGGAGTTTCTCGGCCACGAGCTGTTCAAGTCCTGGGGCAAGGTGCGCAAGAGCGGGCCCTATGACCTGGTGATCATCGACCCGCCGAGCTTCCAGAAAGGCAGCTTCGCCCTGACCCAGGACTACCGCAAGATCCTTCGCCGCCTGCCCGAACTGCTCGGCGAGCGCGGCACCGTGCTGGCCTGCGTCAACGACCCGGATATCGGCCCAGACTTTCTCATCGACGGCATGGCCGAGGAGGCGCCGCAGCTGCGTTTTGTGCGGCGCCTGGACAACCCGCCGGAGTTTCCCGACATCTCGGCCGAGAGCGGCCTGAAGGCGCTGGTGTTCCAGCTGTAGCCCGATTGCAATACGGGTTGCGCCGGGCGCACCGGGCGGGGGCCCGGCGCGGTGCGCCTCGTTCAGTCGCCGTAGATGTCGAAGCTGAAGTAGCGCTGCTGGATCTGCTGATACTTGCCGTTGGCGCGGATCGCGGCGATGGCGGCGTTGAGCTTGCCGAGCAGCTCGCTGTCGCCCTTGCGCACGGCGATGCCGGCGCCCTCGCCGAAGTAGGCCGGATCGGTGAAGGACGGCCCGACGAAGGCGAAGCCCTTGCCGTTGTCGGTCTTGAGGAAGCCCTCCTCCACCGGAATGGCGTCGGCCAGGGTGCCGTCCAGGCGCCCGGAGATCAGGTCCAGGTAGATTTCGTTCTGCGAGCTGTAGCGCACCACCTGCACGCCCTGGGCGGCCATCACCTCGCTGGCGAAGCGGTCGGTGGTGGTGGCGCGCTGCACGCCGATGCGCTTGCCCTTGAGGTTGGCGAAGTCGGCGTCGACCGTGCTGCCTTCCTTCATCACCAGGCGCGCCGGGCTGTAGTAGTACTTGCCGGTGAAGTCCACCGACTTGCGCCGCTCGTCGGTGATGGTCATGGACGAGAGGATGGCGTCGACCTTCTTCACCTTGAGCGAGGGAATCAGGCCGTCGAACTCCTGCTCGACCCACTGGCACTGCACCTTCATCTCGGCGCACAGGGCATTGCCGATGTCCACGTCGAAGCCGGCGATCTCGCCGCTGGCCTCCTTGTAAGCGAACGGCGGGTAGGCCGCCTCGATACCCAGACGCAGTGGCTTTTCGGCGGCGAACGGGCTGGAAGCCATCAGGCTCAGGGCGATGGCGCCCAGCCAGGCGAGTTTCTTCATGGACGTGTCTCCTGCTGCGGAATGAACGAGCCCGCCGCGCGCGACAAGGCGACGGAACCCGGTGGGAAGGCGAAGGGGCAGAAGCAAGGCGCGCCGGCCCACGACGAATCGAGGGGCACGCGGCGCGCGGAGGGAAATGGGGAGGACTGCATGGGTCGCTCTCGCTTATACATTAAAGTCCACTCTGGACTTTAATGTACAAATCGTCAACCCCTGCGCTCAGCGCAACCCGAGGCGTTTCGCCAACCGACTCAGATTGGCCCTATCGATCCCCAGCTCGCGCGCGGCATCGGCCCACTTGCCCTGGTGGCGCGCCAGGCATTGCTCGATCAGCCGGCGCTGGTAGGCATCCAGCGCGCTGCGCAGGTCCTGCCCCGCCGGCAGCGCGCCGGGCGCGCTCTCGCCCGGCGCCTCTGCGGCCGCCACGCTCGCGGGCAGGTCCAGGTCCTGCAGCTCCAGGCTGAGAATCCGCGGCCGTTCGCCGTGGCGCGCCAGCGCCTTGAGCGCCGCGCGGCCGATCAGGTGCTCCAGCTCGCGCACGTTGCCCGGCCAGTCGTGCGCCAGCAGCGCCTTCTGCGCCTCACTACTCAGGCGCAGGCTGCGCAGGCCCAGGCGCGCGCGGTTGTCTTCGAGGAAGTAGCCGGCCAGCAGCAGCACGTCGCGGCCACGCTCGCGCAGCGGCGGCACCGGCAGCGGGTAGACGCTGAGGCGGTGATAGAGGTCGGCGCGAAAGCGCCCGGCGCGCACCTCGGCCGCCAGGTCGCGGTTGGTGGCGGCGATCACCCGCACGTCGACGCGGTGCTCGCGGTCCGAGCCAAGGCGCTGCAGCTGGCCGCTCTGCAGCACGCGCAGCAGCTTGGCCTGCACCGCCAGCGGCAGCTCGCCCACCTCGTCGAGAAACAGGCTGCCGCCGTCGGCCAGCTCGAACTTGCCGCTGCGCTCGCTCAGCGCGCCGGAGAAGGCGCCGCGCACGTGGCCGAACAGCTCACTCTCCACCAGCGCCTCGGGCAGCGCCGCGCAATTGAGGCTGACCAGCGGCCGCTGCGCGCGCGGCGAGGCGCCGTGGATGGCCTCGGCCACCAGCTCCTTGCCGACCCCGGTTTCGCCGGTGATCAGCACGGTCAGCGGGCTGTCGCCGACCAGACGGATCTCGCCCTGCAGCTTGCGCAGCGCGGCGCTCTGACCGATCAGCTCGCGCGGCTGCTGGCGCGCCTGCTTGTACAGTTCGGTGAGCTGGCGCTCGGTCTCCACCCGCCGGGCCAGGCCGCTGATCCGCTCGCTGGCCTTGACCGTGGCCGCCGCCAGGCTGGCGAAGGCGTCCAGGTTGTCCAGGTCGGCGCGGCCGAAGCTGGCGGGGTCCAGCGCATCCAGGGTCAGCAGGCCCCACAGCTGATCGTCCAAGTACAGCGGGCAGCCCAGGCAGTCGTGCACCTCCAGATGGCCGTGCAGCCCCTCGACCAGGCCGTCGTAGGGGTCGGGCAGGCCGCAGTCGGCGGCGAAACGGGTCGGCCCGCGGTGCTCGATCAGCGCCGCCAGGCGCGGATGCTCGCTGACCTTGAAGCGCCGCCCCAGGGTGTCGGCGCTCAGGCCCTCCACCGCCAGCGGCACCAGTTGTTCGCCGTCGAGCTTGAGCAGCGCCACCGCATCGCAGGGAAACAGCTGGCGCAGGGCGGCCAGCAGGCGGCGGTAGCGCTCGCCGTCGTCCAGCTCGCGGGACAGGTCGGCAACCAGCGGGATCAGCGTCTGCAGCAGCGGGTTAGCGGTCATTTCGACAACCTAAAGTCTTTATGACTCACATCACTCGCGAGTCATTTTCACAACAATAAAAATAAGCCATTGAATTTAAACGATAAATTAAATGGCACGATTCATGAGAGGCATACAGCGCTAACGCTAGCACGCCAGATGCGGCCAGACGAGCCGGGCCGGCGCCTTTTCATGCCTTGCAGGAGTTACCCATGCTGTCCAACGCCCAACGCGATCTGATCAAAGCCACCGTGCCGCTCCTGGAAAGCGGCGGCGAGGCGCTGACCACCCACTTCTACCGGATGATGCTGAGCGAGTTTCCCGAGGTGCGCCCGCTGTTCAACCAGGCGCACCAGGCCAGCGGCGACCAGCCGCGCGCCCTGGCGAATGGCGTGCTGATGTACGCCAAGCATATCGACCGTCTCGAGGCGCTCGGCCCGCTGGTGGCGCAGATCGTCAACAAGCACGTGTCGCTGCAGATCCTCCCCGAGCACTACCCCATAGTCGGCGGCTGCCTGCTGCGCGCGATTGGCGAGGTGCTCGGCGCCGAGATCGCCACCGATGAAGTGATCGAAGCCTGGGCCATCGCCTACCGACAACTGGCCGATATCCTCATCGGCGCCGAGGAGAGCCAGTACGCGCACAATGCCGCCGCCCCCGGCGGCTGGCGTGGCGCTCGCGCCTTCCGCGTGGCGCGCAAGGTGGCCGAGAGCACCGAGATCACCTCGTTCTACCTGGTGCCGGCCGACGGCGGCGCCCTGCTCGACTTCCAGCCCGGCCAGTACATCGGCCTGCGCCTGCTGCTGGACGGCGAGGAGGTGCGGCGCAACTACTCACTGTCGGCGCCGGCCAACGGCCGCGAGTACCGCATCAGCGTCAAACGCGAGGCCGGCGGCCGGGTATCCAACCACCTGCACGACAAGGTCCAGGTCGGCGACCAGCTGGAGCTGTTCCCGCCGGCCGGCGAGTTCATCCTGCGCGACTCGGCCAAGCCGCTGGCGCTGATCAGCGCCGGCGTCGGCATCACCCCGGCGCTGAGCATGCTCGACGCCGCGCGCCATAGCGGCCGGCCGATCCACTTTATCCACTGCGCCCGCCACGCCGAGGTGCACGCCTTCCGCGACTGGGTCGAGGCCCGCGCCGCCGCGCATCCGCAGATCCGTCACTACGTCTGCTACAGCGAGCCGCGCGCAGGCGATCAGGCCGATGCCGAGGGGTTCCTCAGCCGCGAACTGCTGGCGCAGTGGCTGCCCGCCGAGCGCGATCTGGACGCCTACTTCCTCGGCCCGAAAGCCTTTATGGCCCAGGTCAAGCGCCACCTGCAGGAACTGGGCGTGCCGCCCGAGCAGAGCCACCATGAGTTCTTCGGCCCGGCCGCGGCGCTGGATAGCTGATCAATCAGGAGGTGCATCATGTTCCCGCTCGCCCCGCAGCAGTTGCTGCGTCTGTCCAGCCAACTGCTGCTGGCCGGCCTCGGCCTGCTGCTGTTCGGTCTGCTGGCGGCCTATGGCCTGGAGTCCAGGTTGAACCTGGCCAGCCTGGTGCTGGCGCATAGCCTGACCATCATCGGCCCCGGCCTGCTCAAGCTCGGCTATGTGCTGCGTCTGGGGGCGAAGCACGGCCTGCGGCGAGGGGAACAGCAGCATGCAACTGCTTGATCGCAACCGCGCGCTGGCGATTGCTCCGCTGTGGCGCCTGGGCTTTCGCCCGTTCTTTCTCGCCGGCGCGCTGCTGGCCCTGCTCGCCGTCGCCCTCTGGACCGCGGTGTTGCAGGGGCTGCTCAGCGCGCCGCAGGTGCCCGGCGGCCTGCTCGCCTGGCACCGCCACGAGATGCCTTTCGGCTTCGCCCTGGCGATCATCGCCGGCTTCCTGCTCACCGCGGTGCAGAACTGGACCGGCCGCCCGGGCTTGAGTGGGCGGCCACTGATCGCGCTGTTCGCCCTGTGGCTGGCGGCACGGCTGGTCTGGTTCCTACCGCTGGCGCTGGGGGTGCTGATCGCCGCCCAGCTGGCCTTTGTCGCCCTGCTGCTCGCGCAGCTGGCGCGCCAGCTGATCGCCACCCGCCAGCGCAACAACTACCCGATCCTGCTGGTGCTGAGCCTGCTCGGCCTGTGCCAGGGCCTGACCCTCGCCGGCCTGGCCCTGGGCGACGACGCGCTGCAACGGCGCGGCGCCCTGGCGGCGCTGTGGTTGATCGCGGTGCTGCTGAGCCTGATCGGCGGACGGGTGATTCCCTTCTTCACCCAGCGCGGCCTGGGCCGGGTCGAGGCCTTCGCCGCCCAGCCCTGGCGGGATCGGCTGCTGCTGGCTGGCGGTCTGCTGGTCGCCGCGCTGTTCGCCAGCGGCCACAACCTGCAGGCGCAGCCCTGGCTGACGCTGCCCTTCGCCCTGCTGGCGGCGCTGCACGGCCTGCGCCTGTGGCACTGGCACCTGCCGGGCATCTGGCGCGTGCCGTTGCTGTGGTCGCTGCACCTGGCCTACGCCTGGCTGCTGGTCGCCACCCTCGGCATGGCCTCCTGGCACCTGGGTTGGCTGGCGCAGCCCAGCCCGGCCAGCCATGCGCTGGCGGTCGGCGCCCTGGGCGGGCTGGTTCTGGCGATGATGGCGCGGGTCAGCCTCGGCCATACTGGGCGGCCGCTGCAGCCGCCCAAGGCCATGGCCTGGGCCTTTGCCGTGCTCAACCTGGGCGCCTTGATCCGGGTGGCGGCGGGCGGCAGCTGGCTGTGGCTGGCGGCCGTTTGCTGGGGGCTGGCCTTCGCCCTGTTCGTCGTCCACTACGCGCCGCTGCTGTGCCGGGCGCGGGTCGATGGCCATCCGGGGTGACCAGCGGACCAACAACCATTGGCGCACCGATCCATACGCCGATGTAGGGCAAATCAGCGCGTAGGGTGGATGTCGCTTTTCACATCCACCACAGCGGTGGATCGGTAAAGCGTGATCCACCCTACGCCAACAACCTCAATCGACCAGGGTGCAAGCCATCACCAGCGCGTCTTCACGACCTCCCACCGCCGGGTAGTAGTCGCGGCGCCGGCCGACTTCGTTGAAGCCATAGCGCTCGTACAGGCGGTAGGCGCTCTGGTTGCTGGCGCGCACTTCGAGGAAGCACTCGCGACCGCCCAGCTCATGGGCCTCTTTCATCAAATGTTCGAGCAGGCGCAGGCCGAGGCCGCGCCCCTGGCTTTCCGGCTTGACGGTGATATTGAGCAGGTGCGCTTCGTCGAGGATCAGGTTGATCACGCCGTGGCCGACCTGCTGGCCGCCCTCGAACATCAGCCAGCAGTTATAGGACTTGAGGCTGTCGGTGAAGATGCCACGGGTCCAGGGGTGGCTGAAGGCGGCGTATTCGATCTTCAGTACGGCATCGAGATCCGCCTCGGTCATGGGGCGGAAGGAAATCGCATCGCTCATTGAGATACTCGGAAATATTCACGATCTTGCGAGCTAGAGCCATGCAAGGCGAAAAGAGGTGAGGAAGCGGAGTGTACTTTTGTACATGAGCATTCCGAACCTGTTTTCAACGCAGCAGGGCCGACGCGCAGCTGATCGTATCAGGCCAGCCAGCGCTGGCGCACCCGCTGCATGGCTTGCCACAACTCGCGCTTGCGCGCCGGCTCTTCCATCAGCAGCTCCAGGCCCGGCAGCGCCCAACAAGCGCCGAGGCCCTCGATCTGCAGCTCGCGGTTGTAGCTCTGTGCGTCGCCCTCACCGGCGAAGCGAATGGCCGGCAGGCCGACCAGCCACAGACAGGTGCTGGGCTGCTCCTCCAGGCGCGCGGCGACGAAGCTCTGCACGAACTCCAGCGCCGCCTGCGGGCCCTGGTCCAGGTTGCCGCGCACCAGCAGCGGCCAGCGCACCGGCTCGCCGAGCAGTTGCGGGCTGTCCGGCAGGCCGGCGGCGCGCAGCAGGTCCTTGAGCAGGATGTAGGCCGGGTCACGGCTCTGGAACGGCTCGCCGGTGGGCAGTTCCACCAGCAGCGCGCAGTCGCCGGCGCGCAACAGTTGCAGGGCGAATCGCGGTGGCGGCGCGGCAACGCGGGCCGGCTTTTCCTCCACCGACGCAGCCTCCTCGACCACCGCGGCGGCCTGGCGCGGCTGGGCAGCGGGGCGCGGCACCTCGATCCTCGCTCGCTCGGCAGCGGGCGCCGGCAAGGTTTCGCGGGCTACCACCGGGGCGGCGGCGACCGGCTCGGCCGGCGTCTCGACCTCTATTTCCGCCTGCGGCGGCGCCAGCAGTTCCGGCCGCGACGGCGCGGCGAAGGGCAATACGGTGCGCGGCAGCCAGCTGGCCACCTGCATGGCGCCCAGGTAGGCGCGCCGACGGAGTTCGGGGATCACACGCCCTCCACTTGCGGGTGCGCCTTCTGCCCGACCTGCATCAGGTTCAGCGCGTTGATATAGGCCTTGGCCGAGGCCACCAGGATATCGGTGTCGGCGCCGTTGCCGTTGACGATGCGCCCGCCCTTCTCCAGGCGCACGGTGACCTCGCCCTGCGAGTCGGTGCCCTGGGTGATGGCATTGACCGAATACAGCAGCAGGCTGGCCTCGGAGGCGGCGATGGCCTCGATGGCCTTGAAGGTGGCATCCACCGGGCCGGAGCCCTGGGCGCCGGCACGCCGTTCGTTGCCCTCGACGCTGACCACGATCTGCGCCTGCGGCACCTCGCCGGTCTTGCTCGCCACTTCCAGGGTGACCAGCTTGAAGTGCTCCGGCGCCTCCTCGGCCAGGGTGTCGGAGACCAGCGCCTGCAGGTCCTCGTCGAAGATCTCGTGCTTCTTGTCGGCCAGCTCCTTGAAGCGGGCGAAGGCGGCGTTCAGCTCGGCCTCGCCGGCCAGGACTATGCCCAGCTCGTCCAGGCGCGAGCGGAAGGCGGCGCGCCCGGAGTGCTTGCCCATGACCATCTTGTTGGTGTTCCAGCCCACCGACTGGGCCGACATGATCTCGTAGGTCTCGCGGTGCTTGAGCACGCCGTCCTGGTGGATGCCGGACTCGTGGGCGAAGGCGTTGGCACCGACTATGGCCTTGTTCGGCTGCACCGGGAAGCCGGTGATGCCGGAGACCATACGCGAGGTGCTAAGGATATGCGGGGTGTCGATGTTGGTGTGCACGCCGAGCAGGTCCTGGCGGGTCTTGATCGCCATGACGATCTCTTCCAGCGCGGCGTTGCCGGCCCGCTCGCCGAGGCCGTTAATGGTGCACTCGACCTGGCGCGCGCCGGCCACCACGGCGGCCAGGGAGTTGGCCACGGCCAGGCCCAGGTCGTTGTGGCAGTGCACCGAGAAGATCGCCTTGTCGGCATTGGGCACGCGCTCGAGCAACTGGCGGATGGTATCGGCGTACTGGTGCGGGATGGCGTAGCCGACGGTGTCGGGGATGTTGATGGTGCGCGCGCCGGCGTCGATGGCCGCCTCGATGATGCGGCAGAGGAAGTCGATCTCCGAGCGGCCGGCGTCCTCGCAGGAGAACTCCACGTCGCTGCACAGGTTGCGCGCCTTCTTCACCGCGCGCACGGCCTGGGCCACCACGTCATCCGGCTGCATGCGCAGCTTGTACTGCATATGGATCGGGCTGGTGGCGATAAAGGTGTGGATGCGCCCGGAGTTGGCCCCGGCCAGCGCCTCGGCGGCGCGCTCGATGTCGGCGTCCACCGCGCGCGACAGGCTGCACACGGTGCTGTCCTTGATGTTGTCGGCGATCGCCTTGACCGCGGCGAAGTCCCCCGGGCTGGCGATGGCGAAACCGGCCTCGATCACGTCCACCCGCAGGCGCTCCAGGGCCTTGGCGATGCGCAGCTTCTCCTCGCCAGTCATGGAGGCGCCGGGGCTCTGCTCGCCGTCGCGCAGGGTGGTGTCGAAGATGATGACGCGATCGTTGCTGCTCATAGGGGTTTCCTCACGGCTGCCGGGGCGCCCTTCGTGGGGGCGTCTGTAATCGGCCGATTGTCGCGTGAAATGGGCGGGCCGGGAAGGCACAGCTGCGGCTCGTAGGGTGGATGTCGCTTTTTACATCCACCATGGGGCAGTGCACGCCGATGGTACCGGTGGAAAACAAAACGCCCGCCAAGTGGCGGGCGTTTGCCGATCCTGTGCGCTAGGCGCAGCCAATCAGAGCGGCTGATCCCAGGGACGGTCGCCGTGCTCGTCCTTGATGCGGGTGGGCAGGCCCATCACGTCCAGCAGCTTCAAGAACGGCTCGGCCGGCAGCTCCTCGACGTTGACCATGCGCTTGGCATCCCACTCGCCACGCGCCACCAGCAGGGCAGCGGCGACCGGCGGCACACCGGCGGTGTAGGAGATGCCCTGGCTGTCGGTCTCGGCGAAGGCTTCTTCGTGGTCGGCGACGTTGTAGATAAACAGCTCAGTCTGCTTACCGTCTTTCGTGCCTTTTACCAGGTCGCCGATGCAGGTCTTGCCGCTGTAGCCCGGCGCCAGCGAGGCGGGATCGGGCAGCACGGCCTTGACCACCTTGAGCGGTACCACTTCGAGACCTTCAGCGGTCTTGACCGGCTGCTCGGAGAGCAGGCCGAGGTTCTTCAGCACGGTGAACACGTTGATGTAGTGGTCGCCGAAGCTCATCCAGAAGCGCACGTTCGGTACGTCGAGGTGCTTGGACAGCGAGTGCACCTCGTCATGGCCGGTCAGGTACAGGTTCTGTTCGCCCACCACCGGCAGATCGTCGGTGCGTTTGACTTCGAACATGCGGTTGCTCACCCACTGGCTGTTCTGCCAGCTGTAGACCGTGCCGGTGAATTCGCGGAAATTGATTTCCGGGTCGAAATTGGTGGCGAAGTACTTGCCGTGCGAACCGGCGTTGACGTCGAGGATGTCGATCGACTCGATCTTGTCGAAGTACTGTTGTTGCGCCAGAGCGGCATAGGAGTTGACCACGCCCGGGTCGAAGCCGACGCCGAGGATGGCGGTCACGCCTTTCTCCTGGCATTCGGCCAGGTGCTTCCACTCGTAGTTGCCGTACCACGGCGGGGTTTCACAGATCTTGCTCGGATCTTCGTGGATGGCGGTGTCCAGATAGGCGACGCCGGTGTCGATACAGGCGCGCAGCACGGACATGTTGAGGAACGCCGAACCGACGTTGATGACGATCTGCGATTCGGTTTCGCGGATCAGTGCCTTGGTCGCTTCCACGTCCAGGGCGTTCAGCGCATAGGCCTTGATCTCGCCGGGCTGCTTGAGACCGCCCTTTGCCTGCACGCTGTCGATGATGGCCTGGCATTTGGAGATGTTGCGCGACGCAATTGCAATGCGACCTAACTCGTCATTGTGTTGCGCGCACTTATGGGCCACCACCTTGGCAACACCTCCTGCACCAATGATCAGGACATTCTTCTTCAATTGTTCCACCTCCTAGTACTGCGTTATTGAAAGCGTTTGATGAATCGTAGGGTGGATGACGCTCTTTTCATCCACCATCGCTTGGCAAATGGTGGACGGATGAAGCGTCGTCCACCCTACGTGACTTGAACCTGTCAGCTGAGGCTCGACAGGTAGTCGTCGAACTCGAACTGGCGCACCACCTCGACGCTACCGTCGAGTTGTTTCACCACGATGGACGGCATCTTCAGGCCGTTGAACCAGTTCTTCTTGACCATGGTGTAACCCGCCGCGTCGATGAACGACAGCCGATCGCCGATCTGCAGCGGCTTGTCGAACTGGTATTCGCCGAAGATATCGCCGGCCAGGCAGGATTTGCCGCAGACCATGTAGCTGTGTTCGCCGTCGTTCGGCGCCATCTTGGCATTGAGGCGGTAGATCAAGAGGTCGAGCATATGCGCTTCGATGGAGCTGTCGACCACGGCCAGGTGCTTGCCGTTGTACAGGGTGTCGAGCACGGTCACTTCCAGCGAGGCGCTCAGGGTGATCGCCGCTTCGCCCGGCTCCAGATACACCTGCACACCGTATTTTTCCGAGAAGGCTTTCAACCGCGCGCAGAAGGCATCGATCGGGTAACCCTCGCCGGTGAAGTGGATGCCGCCGCCGAGGCTGACCCACTCGACCTGGGCGATCAGGTGGCCGAAGCGCTCCTCGATGCGGGTCAGCATCTGGTCGAACAGCTCGAAGCTGGCATTCTCGCAGTTGTTGTGGAACATGAAACCGCTGATCTGCCCCATGACCTTGGCGATCTTCTCCGGGTCCCACTCGCCGAGGCGGCTGAACGGGCGCGCCGGGTCGGCCAGCAGGTAGTCGGAGCTGCTCACCTGCGGATTGACCCGCAGGCCGCGGATGGTGCCTTCGGTGGCCGCGGCGAAGCGCTCGAGCTGGCCAATGGAGTTGAAGATGATCTTGTCGCAGTTGGCGACCATCTCTTCGATCTCGTCGTCGGCCCAGGCCACGCTGTAGGCGTGGGTCTCGCCGGCGAACTTCTGCCGGCCGAGCTTGAGCTCGTAGAGCGAGGACGAGGTGGTGCCGTCCATGTACTGCTGCATCAGGTCGAACACCGACCAGGTGGCGAAGCATTTCAGCGCCAGCAGCGCCTTGGCCCCGGAGTTCTCGCGCACGTAGGCGATCTTCTCCAGGTTGACCAGAAGCTTCTGTTTGTCGATGAGGTAGTACGGCGTTTGGATCATCTCGTAGCCCCCGCAAGGTCGGCCGATGAAGGGCCTTGCGACCCCCCAGAAAAAAGTGGACGCGAATTGTGCCGATTACCGACAAATATCGAAAGGGCATTGGAGATTTTTTGTACAACGGGCGATTACCGGTTGCTTCGGCAGAAGCCAATGCAGGGGGCGCCGTGCGCGCCGGGGTGTACGAAGCCTCGGTGCGCATAGCGCACCCTACGGGCCTGCCATGACAGGGGCGTGACCGCCGGCCTTCAGTTGATCGGCGTGGCGGTCAGGTTGGCGCGGATATCGGCGTTCTGCAGCTTCATGCCGTACATCGAGGTGACCGCGCCGCCGGTGGGGTGGACGTTCTGGATGCGGTCGATGTTGATCTCCTTGAAGTGCACCCGGCCGTTGACGGCGAAGCCCAACGGGTCGGGCGTCACCGGCGGGCAGCCGCTGGCGCCCTTGTCGCAGACCTTGGTAGGTGCCACGTCGAGGTTGAGGTCGACGCGCACGCCGTAGCTGTTGGCATTGGCGTCGGCCGGATTGGCATCGGAGGTGTGGAAGTTGTCCACCACCAGCTGCGCGCCGCTGCCGTTGACCCCGTTTACCCGATCGGTCTCGATGATCAGCTGGTTGCGCTTCTCGCTGGCCGAGACGCTGCCCGCCGGATTGCCCGAGGCGTCGCGGACGAAGACGTTCTTCAGCCCGGCGGTCAGGCCCTCGTTGCCGCGGTCCTCCCAGCGCCCGCCGCTGGCCGAACAGGCCGAGGCATTGGCGCCGCTGCCGCCGACGCACAGCGCGCCGGCGCCGCCGGAGCTGAGGCTGAGGGTGGAGCCCTGCTCGTAGCGGCGCAGCACGATGCGGCCGAGGCTGTGGCCGCTATGGCGGTCGCCCCAGCGCAGGTCATTGACGTCCAGGGTCGACCAGTAGGTGCCCTTGTTCAGTTGCACGCCGTCCTGGGTCACGTCCAGCGAACCGTCGCGAAAGTGCATGTCGTAGCGGGTGCCGGACAGCCACAGGCCCTTGCCGCTCTCGTCGACGGTGATCGCCGCGTTGGCGTCGCTGATCAGGAAGTCGGCGTTGTAGCGCAGGCCGTCGCCGCTGGCGCCGCCGGGGCGGATGGTCAGCTGGCCGTTGAGGGTGAAATCGTAGGCCGGGAAGATTTCCAGCAGCACCAGCAGTTCGGTGCCGCCCTGCAGCGGCGCATCGGCCGTGCCGACGCGCAGGCCGTCGAAGCTGTAGCTGCCGACCACATTCTTCAAGCCCAGGCGCAGGCCGTCGAAGTGGCCGTCGTAGCCGCCGCTGCCCGGCTGGGTATTGGCGCTGCCGGCGTAGCAGCCGGCGCTGACGCCGCCGGCGCAGCTCTTGGTCAGATCCAGGCTGAGCTGGCCACTGCCATGGGTGCGCAGGCCGCTGAACCACAGGCTGTTGCCGTTATCGGTGAGCGAGACCGAGCTGCTGACCATGTTCCACGACAGACCCGCGCTGATGCCCTTGAGCCCGGAATTGGGATCGCCGCCGGGGCGCAGCCTGAACCAGTTCTGCCGCGCGCCCTGATCCTGGAAATTGAGCTCCAGCGCCAGGCTGCCGATCTTCTGGTTGCTCGGGTTGCCGATGATCAGGCCGCCGAGGCTGGCATTGAGCTTGAGGTCCTGAAAGGCCAGTTGCGCATAGCGGCCGCTGCCGTCCTCGCCCAGGTCGAGGGTGATGCCGTTCTGGCTGCTGAGCACGCCGGCGAAGTTCTCCGCGCGCAGCACGCCGTCGTCCCGGTACTGAAACAGGCTGTTGGCAATGGTGATCTGCGGGATCAGGCGCAGCCCCTCGCCAGTGGCGCCGCCGCCGGCGATGCGGATGCTGCCGCCCAGGCGCAGGTCCATGTCCAGCTGGCCGAAGCTGCGCGCGTGCTCGGGGTGCCGCGTATCCGGCGCGCCCGGGGTGACCGCGACACCGGCCACGGGGTCGCCGTGGGCCAGGTCGAGGTTGATCGCGCCGATATGGCCGACGAAGCGCGAGTCGCCCAGGTCGAGGCGGATCGCCGAACCGTCGCCGCCGCCGACTATGTCCAGATAGGCGTTGTTCAAATAGGTGTCGAAGGACAGGTCGCGCACGATCAGGTCGAGGCCGTTGTCGCGGTAGTAGAAGGTCACCGCATCCAGGCTCAGGCGGCTGTCGTCGAGGCTGAAACCGGCAACCCCTCTGGCGCCGCCGCCACGCAGCTTGAGGCTGGCGCCCAGGCTGTAGAAGGCGCGGAAGGCGCCGAAGCTCTTGTCGCTGCCGGCGAAGCCAACATTGCTGATCGCCAGTTCGTTGGGCCGGCCCTGATGCTCGATCTGCAACCGCTCGTCGACCACGTCGAGCTGCGTGGTCGAGCTGCTACCGGCTTGCTGCGGGCGACTGGAGACGCCTTCCAGGCGCAGGCTCTGGCCGTCGTCGCGATACTCGACGCTGCCCGCCGACCAGCCGCCGCCGCTGGTTTCGATGCTGATGCCGCCCTGGCCGCTGACGCCGGCCAGGCTGTCGTCGTCCAGCGCCTGCATGGCCCAGACCGGCGAGCTGCCCAGCAGGAGCGCTGAAAGCCAAGCGTGACGCTGCATGATGCGGCTCCTCAATTGGTCGGGAAGATCAGCACGCTGCCCTGCATGCGGATGCTGCCGTCGATCTTGGCCGAGAAGATATTGGTCTGCTGATAGCTGGGGTCGCCGCCGTTGGCGGCACTCAGCGCCTTGTTCTTCCAGCCGCCCTGGCTGGCCACGCCGAAGGCGAAGTTGCCGTCCTTGAAGCGGATTTCGTTGGGCAGGCCGAGCGCCAGCACCTCCTGCTCGCCGCCCGCGCCGGTCAGGGTGCGGGTGTCGAGGGTCAGGCCCTCGAAGCTGAAGATGCCCTTGAGGTTGTCCAGCACGTACCAGCCGGCATTGGCGCCGGAACGAATCGCCAGGCGCAGGCCGCAGCTCTCCGGGCTGGCCGCGCCGGCCAGGGCGCAGCTGCGCTGGTTGGCCGTCCACAGCGCCGGGTCGTTGCTCGCCGGGGTATCCCAGAGCACGCCGCCGTCCTTGTTGATGCTGAACTCGCCGGACAGGTAGACCCCGCCCTGGCCGCTCATCTGGCTGAGGGCGCTGTCGTCCAGCGGCTGCAGTTCGGCCAGGGCCAGCGCCGGCAGCAGCGCCAGCAACGCCATGCTTCGGCTAGCGCAGGTCATAGCTGCTCACCTTGAGGTAGTTGAAGCTCAGCCCGGAAATCTCGTTGCGCCCGAAGTTGTAGCCGCCGGTGGGAATCGCGGTGGGGCTGCTGCGCGTGCCGCCGACGGTCAGGTTCTCGAACACCAGATTGGTGCGCGGCGCGTTGGCGTAGAAATCGGTCGCCAGGGCCTGGCGTTGTGCCGCGCTGGTGCCAGCGGCAGTGGGGTTCTGCAGTTCCAGCACGAACTGGCCGTCGGCGCTGGAGCGCAGGCGCAACGGTTGCGACTTGCCGTAGCCCAGGGCGATATTGGCGTAGCCGTTGGTGATATAGAGGGTGCGCGCGCCGCGCTGGGCGGCGGTCTCGCCGGCGGTATCGCAGTTGGCCTGGGCGCAGGACATGATCTCCAGGGTCTTGGCGAAGATATTCACCCGCGCCTCGCCGACCAGCTCGCCGTTGCCGTTCTGTCCGGGGTCGCCCCACAGGCGCAGGTAGGAGCCGTCCATCACCAGTTGGTGGAAGTCCAGGGCGAGCATCTCGGTACGCCCGGCCGCCACCTGGAAGTCGAAGCGCATGCCCAGATCGGCGCGCCCGCTCGGCGCGGTCGAGCAATTGGAGCCGGCGCCGGCGTAACTGGCGATACAGGGGTTGCCGCCGGCGGTCAGCCGCTCGGGGAAGTTGAACGACAGCACGGCGACATTGCTGGGCGTGGTCTGCACCCACTGACCGTCGTCGCGCAAGGTGCGCAGCTCCTCGCCCTTGGCCAGTTCCAGCTCGAAGGGATGGTCGAGGCTGCCGATGGTCACCGGGTTGAGATTGCTGCCCTTGTTGCTGCCGGCGGCGCCCAGGTAGAGGTTCTTCAACGAAATGGGGACGTTCTGCCCCTGGTCGTTGGTGATGTCGTTGATCACGATCTGCGCGCCGGAGCCATCCAGCAGCACCTGATCCAGCACGAAGCCCAGACCGGCGCCCTGCACGTCGGAGAGTTCCTGATCGCTCAGGGGTTCCATGGCCTGGGCCATTGCAGCCGGCAATGCGACCGCCAGCAGCAGGTAGCGCCTCATGCTCATGCTCAGCACCCCGCCGTTGCACTGCCCAGGCAGGTGTCCTGCCGGGGAATGCCGTTGAATGCCTGGTCGAAATTGATATTGATCGGCGAGACCAGATTACCGTTGGCGTCGCGGTACTTGGGCAGGTTCATGAACGCGCCCTGAAGTGCGGTGACGAAGGCGTTGCTGTCCATATCCCGCCAGGCCACGTCCTGGGTCTGTAGGGAGATGAAGAAACCCTTGGCCGCGTTCTGCATGTTGGACATATCGCTGGTATTGCCCACCGGCAGTGACTGGAACTGGGAGAGATTGAAGCAGGTCTGGATGCCCAGAATGCTGCAGTTGTTGGAAGCGAACCCGCCCAGCAGTGCATCGGTCCAGCCCCCGGCGCAGCCCGAGGTACAGTTGAGCCCGTCACCGTTCTTGATACCGGCCATGGTGCCCCTAACCGGATCGGCCGCCCCGCCGGAATTGACCAATATGGCATCGGCTTCGACGATGCTGCTGCGGTACACGCCGGCCAGAAACAGCGCGCTCTGCTGCAGTAAATTCGACTTGTTGTAGATGGCATCGCCCGTGCCCTTGATATGCACAGGGATGTTGCCGGTCAGGCTCTGGATATCGCCAGACAGCGTGCCCTTGGCCTCACCGAAACCGATACGCACCCCGACTACACGATTTCCATCGTAGGCCAGTTCCAGGAAGGGGTTGGCGATCTTGAACGGGTTGACGGTGTCATTAGGCCCCACCGTCCCCAGTGCGAAATTGTTGATCAGGATATCGGAGGAACCCGCTAGCTCGCCGGCCCGGTTGTACTGCCCAAGCTGCAGTTTCTTGATGTTCAGCTGGGTATCGATATTCAGTCCGAAGTTGACTCGGGTGTAATTGATACCTGCATTGCTGTCGGTGGTGAGGTTGATAAACGCCTGTCCGGTGACGGCCGACAGCTCGTCGTCCGCCAGCTCCTCCAGCTTGGCCTGAGCCACCGGCGCGACCAGCAGCGAGGCGCACAGCAACGCCAGAGCATGTTTGGCGAAACGGCAGGACTGGCGCATGGCGGAACCCCTTTTCTTATGGTGGCGGTCGAGCGCTCCGACTCGAACCCTTATGGCCACTATAGGGACGCCTGCGCCAGGACGGCCCGACCCATAGTCGAGAAAAGGACGTCAAATAGCCGCCTGCCGCGGCGCGATCAGGGCGGCGGTGTTACCGCCGGCAACAGCGGCGTAACACCCGCCCGTCAGCCCTGGCGGAACAACGCCAGCAAGTGCTCGGCAATAGTGCCGCGGATGGCGTCGATGCTCAGCTGCGAGCAGTGCGCCAGCTTGTGCGGGTTGATCCGGTGCAGGTGCAGCGACGGCATGCGCGCCTCGTACTCGCGCAGATCGCCCTTCACCAGCACCGGCAGGAAATGCTCGCCGCGTGCGCGGTAACGCTCGATCAGCAGGCGCAGGCCGTCCTGGAACGGCAGCTCGCGCGAGGCCACCAGGCGAAACTCGCCCGGCACCTTGAGGTACAGCCCGGTCTCGCCCACCGCCTCGCCCGGCAGGATATGTACCCCGGTGGCTTCCACGGCGTCGGCCGGGATATCGTGAAAGGTGTCGTGCCAGGCCAGCTCGTCCGGCAGGATGGTGATGCTGCCCGCCTCCTGCGGCACCACGAAGCTGTAGTTGCTGTAGAGCTTTTCCACGTAGCTGGAATAGATGCACAGGCGGTTTTCGAAGCGCTTGAGAAAGGCGATTGCCTCGCTGCGGTCGGTGATGGCATCCAGCTCCCAGTCCAGGTCGCGCTGGTGCTGCAACTCTTGCCAACAGGCGTCGATACTCAGGGCGGTGGCGGGCATGGGCGAACTCTGGCGGCAAGGCTACGCGCAGCTCTTTGCAGAAAGTGCGCCAGCCGCCAGGCAGCGCTTTTTCCACCCATATCAAGGACTTGCCCGGCCCATCCGGGCCCGCCGCGTCCCAATGTGCCGCAACGCGTCACCTGCCTCTGATCGACTCGCGCTCAAACCCGGCACCCGCCTTGCAGTACAATCGCCTCTTTTCACTTGCCTGGACCCGGCGCCTCGATGATCGATCCCAAGCGCGTTTTGCGCGCCCTCGCCGAACACTGGACGTTGCTCGAACCGCTCTGCGAGCGTTTCGACGCCGGCACCCTGAGCCTGGTGGAGCTGCGCAGCCAGCTCGCCGCGCAGTTGCCCGACGCCACGCCCAGCGACACCACCGCCCTGCTCGACACCTGGATTCGCCTGGACATCCTGGTGCCAGTGGCCAAGAGCCCCAACCGCTTCGAGCTCAACGCGCAGATCCACGACTTTCTCGCCTACCTGCGCCGCGAGCACCGCCTCGGCCTGTGCCTGGAGATCGAAGCCTACCTGCGCCACCTGGAGCGCCTGGCCGGCTACATCCAGGACGCCTTCGAGGTGCGCGACGCCAACGACCTGGCGCGCCAGCTGCGCCTGCTCGATATGCGCGTGCGCGATGTCCTGAAGAAGCTGGCCAACGACGAGCAGGCGCTGGTCGGTGTGGCCGACCGGGCCAAGACCTCGGATCGGCAGATTCCCCTGCGCCAGCGCTACGCCGAGGTGCTGGCCACCTGGGACGAATATGTCGAACCGATGATCCAACTGGTCGCCGCCGACGGCGCCTTCGAACAGGGCGTGCGCCGGGTCGAGCAGGTGCTGCTGCGCCTGCTCGGCGACCAGCAGCGCCTCGGCCAGCTGGTCGACGACGACCTGCTGCTGCGCACCCACGCGCGCATCCTGGAAATGCAGACCACCGCCCAACTGACCCTGCGCAAGGCCCGCGAACTGCTGCTGCCGCTGCGCGAGGAAGCGCGCCGGCACAACGCCGTGACCCGAGGCGCGGCGCTGGCGCTGTCGGTGATCCGCAAGAAGGGCATCGACGCCGTGCCGCAGGCGGCCATGCCGCTGTTCACCCGGCCGCAGAGCAACTTCCTCGGCAGCGCCAGCCAGGTCGAAGCCTACGTCTACGCCCTGGCGCGCTTCGAAGCCAAGCCGGCGCATTTCCCCAAGGCCAGCGGCAGCCGCAAGGGCGGCGCGCCCAAGGCGCCGAAGACCGCGCGGGAAATGATCGAGCGCTGCGAACAGGCCCTGCCGTTGCCGGACCTGATGGCCTGGCTGCTGGAACAGGAGCCGGAAGGTGCCACCGACGAGCTGCTCTACTGGTTCTCGCGGCTGTCGCGCGAGTCGCGCTTCCAGCGTGAACGCCTGGAACGCCGCCAGTACCTGACCCGCGAGCACGAGGTCAGCCTCAGCTCCTATGCCCTGGTAGGCCAGCCCAATGCCTGAGTACTACGTAGGGTGGACAACGCTTTTTTTGTCCACCTTGGCGATTGCCGGGCGGTGGACGGATGAAGCGTCGTCCACCCTACCCCCTGCTCAAGACTCCGTAGGGTGCGCTGTGCACACCATAACCGACGACCCGGTGCGCACGGCGCACCCTACTCGGCTCCACTAGCCAACGGATTGCCATGAACATCGATCTAAAAGAAATGACCCAGCTCGCGGCCGCCTTCCGCGACCTGTTCAAGGGCTACCACATCTCGCGCAGCGAGCCGGAGTGCTACGCCCAGCTGTCCAGCATGCAGGACCAGTACCGCGCGCTGTTCCGCGCCCTCGGTTTCGAGCTGGTGTGCGACCCGCGCGGCTTCTACTACTTCGTCCCCGAGCAGGTCGCCCCGCAAGTGAACAAGACCGCCCAGCGCCTGGCGCTGTTCACCTTTATCCTGGTCGAACATCTGGCTGACCAGGGCCGCGACCCGCTCTCCGTACTCGACGGCGGCAGCATCGGCCGTGACGAGCTGCCGGCGCTGCTGGACAAGTACCGCGACCTGTTCCTGCAGGCCGAAGTCACCACCTTCGAGGAGCTGGAAGACAAGATCATCCGCCGCCTCATCCAGCTCGGCTTCGCCGAGGACAGCAACGGCGTGTATCGCTTCCTGCCGCCGATGCACCGCTTCCTCGACGTCTGCCTGTCGGTGCAGCACGACCGCGACCTGGCCGCCAGCCTGCACAGCAGCGACCTGCCGCTGCCGGCGCCGGTGTTGCTGGACGATGACGGCGATGCCGAGGTGGTTGATGCCATCGACGCCGAAGAATCCGAGGAAGACGCCCTGGCCCGCGCCATGGCCGACGAACGCGCCGCACAGGAGATGGACGCATGAGCCAGGAACGCTACGGCATCCGCCGCTTCGCCCTGCTGAACACCGCCGGCTACAGCCTCGGCCTGTTCCCGCTGGAAAACCCGCTGTCGGTCTACGGCGCCAACAACCTGGGCAAATCCGCCTCGATCAACGCCCTGCAGTTCCCCATCCTGGCGCGCATGTCGGACATGAGCTTCGGCAAGTACAGCCTGGAAGCCTCGCGCAAGTTCTACTTCGCCAGCGACACCAGCTACATCCTCGTCGAAGTCGCCCTGCCCCATGGCCCGCACGTGATCGGCGTGGCCGGTCGCGGCCCGGGTGGCGGCTTCGGCCACCAGTTCTTCGCCTACGCCGGCGAGCTGGACCTGGAGCACTACCAGCAGAACGGCACCTGCCTGCGCCAGCGCGAACTGTTCAAGAACCTTGGCCAGGCCGGCATCACCGCCTACGAACTCAAGCCCGACGAACTGCGTCGCCTGCTGGTCGGCGGTCACACCAGCATCCCGCTGGACCTGACCCTGATTCCGCTGCGCTCGACCAGCGAGCAGAGCTTGAAGACCTTCCGCGCGCTGTTTATCAACCTCCTGCACATGCGCGAGATCACCGCCGCCAAGCTCAAACAGCTGTTCCTCGATGCCTTCGAGCACAGCCTGCGCTCGGGCAGCGTCGACTATATCGCCGCGACCGAAGAAGCCTTCCGCGACGTGCGCCGCATGGAGCAGGACTACCAGGCCCTGGTCACCGCCGGCCCACTGATCGAGGCACTGGCCTCGGGCGTCACTCAGCGCGAGACTCTGCGCGGCAAGCTGCACCGCCTCTCGCCGCTGCTCGACAACCTGCTGGGCACCTGGCACGACTACGCCGATGCGCGCAAGGAAGAGCTGGTGATCCAGGCCGAGCACTACCGCAACGAGCAGGACGGCCTGCAGAACGAACAGCGCGGCGGCACGGCCGAGCTGATGCGCCTGGAGCGCGAGATCAGCGAGATCCAGCGTTGGCTGGGCGAGCTTTCCGTGCTGAAGAACCGCTTCGCCCTGGTGGAAAACGCCAAGGTGCTGGAAGAGCAACTGCTCGCCGCCAAGGACGCCCACGACGAACTGGCCGGCGCCCTGGCGCAGTCGCGCCAGTTCTCCAGCGAAGACCTGGACGAGCGCCTGCGCGACCTGGAAAAACGCCTCAAGTCGGTCAAGCAGCAGCTTGATCACGCCGACAACAACAGCTACTCGCGCCTGCGCGAGGAGTTCAGCCAGCAGGACGTCGACCGCCTGATGCGCCTGTTCAACGGTCAGCTGTTCAGCCTGCCGCTGGGTGAGAAAGGCATCCAGACCGACGGCGACGATTGGGTCAAAGCGGTCGAGGCGGTACTGGATCGCTTCAAGGGCGACACCTTCGCCGTGCCGGGCCTGTCCATCGACCTCAGCCATATCGAGCCCCCGGCCTTGCAGGCGCTGGCCGACCGCGCCGCCCTGCGCGACCAGAAGGATCGCCTGGAGCGCGAGCTCAAGCAGCTCAAGACCCAGCAGTCGGTGGCCGCCGACCGCGCCGCCAGCAAGGCCCAGGCAGAGACGCTGTACCAGGCCGTGCTGGACGCGCAGAAGGCCCTGGAGGACTTCCGCAAGAGCCAGACCCTGGCTGCCGAAGAGCCGCAGAAGCTGGAACGCCTGGCCGAACTGGAAGGCGCGCAGGACGAACTCAAGCGTGCCAGCGATGCCTTTGCCGAACGCGTGCAGCAACTCTCCGCCAAGCTGCAACTGGTCGGTCGTCAACTGGCCGATCTGGAAGCCAAGGAGCGCACCCTGGAAGACGCCCTGCGCCGTCGCCAGTTGCTGCCGGCCGACCTGCCCTTCGGCACGCCGTTCATGGAGCCGGTGGACGACTCGCTGGACAACCTGCTGCCGCTGCTCAACGACTACCAGGACACCTGGCAGGCGCTGCAGCGCATCGACGGCCAGATCGAGGCGCTCTACGCCCAGGTGCGCCTGAAAGGCGTGGCCAAGTTCGACAGCGAGGACGACGTCGAGCGTCGCCTGCAACTGCTGGTCAACGCCTACGCCCACCGCCAGGACGAGGCCCTGACTCTGGCCAAGGCGCGCCGTGCCGCGGTGACCGACATCGCCCGCACCCTGCGCAATATCCGCAGCGACTACGACAACCTGGAACACCAACTGGCGCTGTTCAACCGCGAGATCAACAAGCGCCAGGTCTCCAACCTGCAGAGCTTCCGCATCGTCTTGGCGCCAAACAAGGAAGCCCTGCGCCATATCGACCAGATCATCCACAGCGCCGGCCAGTACGAGGAAGGCGAGACCCTGTCGGTATTCGACCTGTCGCAATCGGCCGACCAGGACGCGAAGAACGAGGAGGCCAAGGACTACCTGTCGCGCCTGGTCGCCGCCAACGGCAACCAGCTGGGCCTGAAGGATCTGTTCGAACTGGCCTTCGAGATCACCAAGGTGCATGGCCAGCCGATCATCCACACCGACATCGATGGCGCCGCATCCAACGGCACCACCATGACCATCAAGGCACTGACCAACATGTACCTGTTGCTGCACCTGATGGACCGCGAGCAGGCCGGGCGCATCCGCCTGCCCTACTACCTCGACGAGGCGGCGGACATCGACGAACGCAACCAGCAGGCCCTGATCGAGACCAGCCTGCAGCTCGGCTTCGTGCCGATCCTGGCTTCGGTCAAACCGCAGGTCTCGGCCCACGTGGCCATCGACTTGGAAGGCGGCAGCGGCCCCAACGGCATCTACATCGACGAGGCGGACTGGAAGTTCATCAAGCCGCGCGAGACTGCCAAGGTGCAGGCGCCGCAGCAGGAAGAAGCGGTCGAGCCGGCTTGAAGCTCAAGCCCCCCCAAGGTTCACACGACCGTAGGAGCGGCTTCAGCCGCAAGCTTTCATAAGCCCAATGAAAAAGGCCGCTCGATGCGGCCTTTTTCATTTCCATGGTTTGCTCACTGCTCCAGCACGATCTTCGGCGCCCACTGCATCCAGCCGTCCTCGGGCTCATCGAACAGCGCAAAGGTCTGCCCCGGCTGCGCCGGCCCGCCCATTTCCGGGTTGTTCGGCGTGGCGAAAGCGATGCCGCCCTCGATCAGCGCCTCCAGCGACTCGGTCCGCACCTTGACGCCCTTGAACAGCCCGGCATCCACACCGATGCCGCTGGCGTTCCAGAAGCGGCTGCCACTGCGCACCAGCGGTGCATAACGCGGCTCGATCAGCACATGGATCAGCACCCGATCCGAGGTCGGCCCCAGTTCGAAGTTCACCACCTTGCCCACCGGGATCTCACGATAGCTGACCAGTACGCCGGGCTTGATCGAGCCGCGCCGCGCTGCGCTGAGCACCAGGCGCAGGCCCTCTTCACGCGCACTCTGACTGGGCGGGCTGCCCAACGCGGTGAACTCCAGCCGCCGCGCGCCCGGCTTGGCTGCCGGCTGCACTTCCAGATACTGACCGCTGACCAGGGTACCCAGGTTGGCGGCGCGGGTCAGACTCAGTTCCGGCTTGATCACCCAGAACTGCGTGCCCTCGCGGGCGATACGCTCGGCGGCCTCGGTGATGCGCACGCCCAGCACCACGGCCTGCAGGTCATCGGTGAGGCTCATGCTCTCCACCTTGCCGACCTCCAGGCCCTTGTAGCGGATCGCCGTGCCGGGTTGCAGGCCGTCGCCATTGGCGACCCGGATGCTGATCGGTTGCCCAGGTTGCAGGGCGCTATCGCGATCGGCGTACAGGTTGAAACGCTGCACCCGCCGGTCGCTCCTGGCCGCCTGCGGCTCGGGCGTCTCGAAGGCGATGCCGCCGGCCAGCAAGGTCTGCAGCGACTCGCTCTTCACCTCCACCCCCGACAGCCCGCCCTTGAGGGTGATGCCGCTGGCATTCCAGAAGCGGGTCGAGGAGTTGACCAGATGGCTGTACTCCGGCTCGATGTGCACGCCCAACACCACCTGGCGGTCATCGCGCGACAACTGGAAGCTCTGCACCGAGCCCACCTTGATCTGCCGGTAGAGGATCGGACTACCCACCTCCATCGACCCCAGGTTATCGCTGAACAGCACCAGGTGCAGCCCCGGCGCGCCCAGATCCAGCGGCGGCGCCTTGGGCCGCGCCACGAACTCGCGCAGCGGCGGATTGCCGCTTTCGCCGGGACGAATGGCGATATAGTTGCCCTTGACCAGCGCCTCCAGACCGGTGATGCCGGCCAGCGAGATCGACGGCCTGACCACCCAGAAATCGGTGCCCTCGACCAGGTAGTCCTCGGTACGCGGGTCGAGCATCAGCTCCACCTGGGCGCCGCCCAGGTCGGCATCGACCTTGAAGGTCTTCATGTGGCCGACCTGGATGCCCTTGTACATCACCGGCGTGCGTCCCGGCTCCAGGCCTTCGAAGTCGTGCAGCTTCAGCGCGACGCGGATACCGGCCTGCGCCGCGTCGTAGTCCTCGTAGAGGCGGAAGGGAATGCTCGGATCGGTGGCCGGACTGTCCTTACGGTGCTCCGGCGTGGCGAAGGCGATACCGCCGGCGACTATGCTGGCCAGCGACTCGGTACGCAGCTTGACCCCGGTCAGGCCGGCGTCGATGGACACACCGCTGGCGTTCCAGAAGCGCGTGTGCTTGCGCACCAGGCTGGCGTACTGCGGCTCGATGAACAGCTTCACCTCGACCGTGCTCTGATCCGCGCCCAACACGTAGCTCTTCACCCGACCGACCTGGATCTGCTTGTAGAACACCGGACTGTCCTTGCTCAAGGAGCCGAGGCGTTCGGCATGCAGGGTCAGGTGCAGACCGGGCACGTCGTCCGCCAGCGGCGGCGCCTCGGGCAACGCGGTGTACTTGCGCGCCGGCTCGCCCTCCCCCGGGCTGACGGCGATGTAGTTGCCGGACACCAGGGTCTCCAGCCCGGTAATCCCGGCCAGGGTCACGCTGGGCTTGACCAGCCAGAAGCGCGTGCCGCTGAGCAGATGGGGCTCGGTGTCCTTGTCCATCTCCAGCGTGGCGATCACCCCGCGCCGCTCGCCGCTGCGATCGAGCGCCAGTTCGGTGACCTTGCCGATGGCGATGCCCTTGTAGATCACCTCGGTCTTGCCGACCTGGATACCGGAGCCGTTCTCGAACAGCACCTGAATCTCGATGCCGGCTTGCGAATAGGCGCGCCAGGCCAACCAGGCCCCTATCGCCAGGGCGAGCAGGGGCAACACCCAGATGGCAGACCAGTTGGAAGCCGGTCGAGTCTTGGCCGTTGGCAGATCAGTCATGGTCAGGTTCCGTGTTGTCCCAGATCAGGCGAGGGTCGAAGGTCAGAGCGGCGAGCATGGTCAGAATCACCACGCTGGCGAAGGCGGCGGCACCGGCATTCGGCTCGATGCTGGCCAGGCTGCCGAAGTTCACCAGCGCGACCAGGATGGCGATGACGAAGATATCCAGCATCGACCAACGGCCGATCCATTCGATGAAGCGATACATGAGAATGCGCTGGCGCGCCGACATCGGCTGATGACGCTGCACCGAGTACAGCAGCAAGGCGATGCCGACCAGCTTGAAGGTCGGCACCAGGATACTGGCGACGAACACCACCGCGGCAATCGGCAGCATGTCGTACTGGATCAGCTCGATCACCCCACCCATGATGGTCGACGGTGCCCCCTTGCCCAGGCTGTTGACCGTCATGATCGGCAACAGGTTGGCCGGGATATAGAGAATCGCCGCGGTCAGCAGCAACGCCCAGGTGCGTGCCAGACTGTCGGGCCTGCGCGCATGCACCTGCGCACCGCAGCGGCTGCAATACTGGTGCTTGACGTCCGGGTCGACGGGGTTGAGCTGATGGCACTCATGGCAAATCAGCAATCCCGCATCAATCGCCCGCATGAATGTCCTCCCCGGACAAGGCTTCCCAGATCTGATGTGGCGACATGGTCACCTCCAGCCACACCTGCACCAGCAGCAGCGCGACGAAACAGAACAATCCCAAACCGAGGCTCAGGTCGGCCAGATCCATCAGCTTGACTATCGCCACCAGGATGCCCATCAGATAGACCTCGAGCATGCCCCATTCGCGCATATGGTGATAAATGCGATAGAGCAGCAAACCATAGCTGCGTCCGAAATCCAGGCGAATGCTCAGCAGCACCAACAGCTGGCACAGCAGCTTGAGCAGCGGCACCGCCATGCTGCAGAGAAAGACCACCAGGGCGATGCCCTGCATGCCGCTGTTGTAGAGCCCTACAACGCCACTCCAGACTGTATCCTCGGTGGTCTGCCCCAACAGGTTGAGCTGCATGATCGGCAGAAAGTTGGCCGGTACATAGAGCAGCAGGGCCGCAATCACCAGTGCCAGACTGCGCCTGACCACGCGGTGCCGGTGGCGGAACAGTTCATAGCCACAGCGCGGGCATGCCGCGCTTTCGCCATCGCTCAAGCTCGGCTTGTGCATCAGCAGATCGCACTCATGGCAAGCGACCAACGCCTCCAGCGGAAACGTCATTAGCCGCTGCTCGGTAGCCGAATCAGACATGAAGCCCCCCAGGTAATATCGACCTATTCTAGACGAGCCACGGCAACGGACATACACAGGCGAACGGCGTCTCTTATGGCACAAGGTGTGCCACGATTTTCCGACGCACAAAGAAGAAACCCCAGACCGCGTTGGCGATCTGGGGTTTCGTATAGGAGCTTGACGATGACCTACTCTCACATGGGGAAGCCCCACACTACCAT
>NZ_JBITVF010000010.1:0-124549 GCF_044542855.1 Pseudomonas sp. NPDC077649
GCCGGCACAGCAGCGCTATGCAGCTATCGCCAGTGGAGTTTGAAAAGCGTTATTTCCAGAGCTTGGAGAGTGTCTAGGAAAGCCGGGGCGATTCACCTTGTAGAGCTGCAACGGTATACCGTTGGCTTGGTTCCTAACGGGAGGCAGCTAACCAGCTATATAGGCGCTCCGTGTCTTCGAGTCGGGACAGCTCGCTGCCTTCGGCCATGATCGCCGCTGTGCCGGCCGCCACACCGTAGCGCGCCGCTTCTGACCAGCTCGCCCCTGAGGCGCGTTTGAGTACCATCGCCGCCAGCAGGCTATCGCCTGCACCAACCGTGCTGCGGCGCGGCACGGTCGGAGCCGGAATGCGCTCGCAGACGTCGGCGGTCACCAGCAGCGCCCCTTGTGCACCAAGGGAAACCAGCACGGCTTCCGTGCGTCCCGCTGCCACCAGATCCCGGGCCACTTGATTCAGATGCTCCGGTCCGGCGATAGGCTCACCAAGCATGGCTGCGAGTTCGTCCAGATTCGGCTTGATCAGCAGCAGGCCACCGATATCCAGCATCTGACGCAGAGCGCTGCCGTTGCTGTCTACCACGCAGCGGCAACCCCGGCGTTGTGCATTGCCCAGCAGACGCGGCAGGAAGTCCGCGGCCAGACCTTCTGGCAGGCTACCGCTGATGACCAGAAAATCCGCGGCGGGCAATGTCTCCAAAGCCGACAGCACCGCGCTCTGCTCCTGGGGCGAGAGTGGATTTCCCGGGAGGACGAAACGGTACTGTTGGTTGTCGGCCCGGTTGGTGACGTTGATGCACTCGCGTGTCCAGCCGGACACCGAGACCGCATGAAAAGGCACGCCCTCAGCCTTCAATAATTCAAGCAGGTGTTCGCCAGTGGAGCCGCCAACGGGAAACAGGGCCACTGTCTCTCCGCCGAGTCGTCGAATCGTCCGCGACACGTTGATCCCGCCACCCCCAGGCGCGTACACCGGTGCGCTACAGCGCAGCTTGTCGTGAGGGCGCAGGTGCTGTACGCATGTGGCCAGGTCCAATGCGGGACTCAGGGTCAGGGTGAGGATGCAGCGGGCGATCACTATTGCTCCCTCCTGCTGCCAGACTGCAGCGCCTGGTTCCAGCTTAGGCGATGTCTGGATGGCCGATGGTCGCGAAGCACCAGGCCAGGCCCCTGGGCTCATGGGTTGAACGTTTGGGTTTGCCCCGTTATGCCGGTGAGCGTCTGATTACCCATCCCGGCCGCTCAGGTGTCCGTCGCTTCCCGGCAAGGATTGCAGACGGGTGGCGGGCGAGGCGCTGATTTTGTTCCTGTATTTGGCTGCTCGGCATGCACCGGCGCAATCGCGAGCGATTGCGCGCGCCCGCATTCAGCTCGATTCGCTGTCGATACCCAGCGAGGTGTAATTGGGCCATTGCCGCAGCAGGGTTTCGACGAACTGCTCGGCTGCCGGCGACAGCGACGAGCCGCGGCGGCGCACCAGGCCCAGGGTGCGGCTGATCACCGGGTCGACCAGCGGGCGCCTGACCAGGATCGGATGGTCCTCGGCCGGCATGGCCAGGCTGGGGAGGGCGGCGATGCCCAGGCCGGCCTCGACCATGCCCAGCGATGTCGACAGGTGCTGCACCTCGTAGAACCAGCTCGGGCGCCAGTCGAGATGGGCCAGACCGTGGTCGAGCAGCACCCGATTGCCGCTCAGGCGGCCGACGCCGATCAGGCGGTAGTCGCTGAGCTCCCGCCAGGCCACTTCCGGCTGCTTGGCCAGGGGATGGTCGCGCCGGCAGGCGAGCACGAAGGGTTCGTTGACCAATGGGGTGAAGTCGATTTCCGCGCTCTGTCCGCTCTGCATGTTGATGCCGAAATCCGCCTCGCCACGGATCACCGCCTCCAGCCCCTCATGGGCGCTGAGATCGAGGATGCGGATGCGGATCTTCGGGTACTGCTGATTGAAGGCGCGGATCACCGTGGGCAGGAAGTAGAAGGCCGCTGTGGGGATACAGGCCAGGGTGACCTGGCCGGACTGGCGCTCGGCCAGCTCGCGGATGCCAAGGATCGAGCGTTCGAAGTCGTCCAGCAGGCGCTGCGCCTTGGGCAGAAAATCCCGGCCTACTGCGGTGAGGCTGACGCGGCGCGTGGTGCGGTCCAGCAGCTGGATGCCGAGGCTTTCCTCGAGCTTCTGCATGCGCCGGGTCAGCGCCGGCTGGGACAGGTGGATGGCGTTGGCGGCCTCGTGAAAATTGCCGAACTCGGCGATTTTCACGAAGGCGCGGATGTCTTGAAGTTCGTAATTCATGCGCTTTGTTTATTAGTCAGTCGTATTTTTGTCTTTAGGTTACCAATGAACCCTAGTCTTTCCGCTGAGGACTGGCAAGCGAGGAAATATCCCCATGCATTAATGCATAAAGTGGAATAAATATCGAAATATATGCATTTTACAGAAGAAAGTATTGCTCCTCATAATCGACGCAAAGCAACAATCACTAGTTTTATTGCGTTGGAGGCATCATGCGGACGGTACCTTGCGTACTCATGCGAGGCGGTACTTCGAAAGGGCCGGTCTTTCTGGCCAACCACCTGCCCACTGACCCGCTGCAGCGCGACGAGCTGTTGCTCAGCCTGATGGGCTCGGGCCACGAGCTGGAAATCGACGGTATCGGCGGTGGCAGTCCGCAGACCAGCAAGGTGGCGATCGTCAGCCGCTCGCCGCACCCGGACGCCGATGTCGACTACCTGTTCGTGCAGGTCATGGTGACCCAGCGCCGGGTCGACACCGCGCCCAACTGCGGCAACATGCTCTGCGCCATCGGTCCCTTCGCCATCGAGCACGGGCTGGTGAACGCGGGCTCGCCGATGACCCGGGTGCGCATCCGCAACCTCAACACCAATACCTTCGTCGATTCCGACGTGATGACCCCGGGCGGCCGCGTGCGCTACGACGGCGATACCACCATCGATGGCGTACCCGGCAGCGCTGCGCCGATCAAGCTGACCTTCCTCAATGCCGCCGGTGCCAAGACCGGCCGCCTGCTGCCCACCGGCCGGGTGCGCGACCTGTTCGACGGTGTCGAAGTCACCTGCATCGACATGGCCATGCCCATGGTGCTGCTGCATGCCGAGGCGCTGGGCAAGACCGGTTACGAGTCGCCGGCCGAACTGGATGCCGACACGGCGTTCCTCCAGCGCCTGGAGCGCATCCGCCTGCAGGCCGGGCTGGCCATGGGGCTGGGGGACGTTGCGCAGATGGTCATTCCCAAGCCGGTGCTGCTGGCCCCAGCGCGCCATGGCGGCACGCTGAGCGTGCGTTATTTCATGCCGCACAACTGCCACCGTTCGGTCGCCGCCACCGGTGCCATCGGCCTGGCCACGGCCTGCGCCGTGCTCGGCAGCGTCGCCCAGGATGTCGCGCCCATTGCAGGCGAGGCGCTGGTGCGCCTGGAGCATCCGGGCGGGCAGATCGAGGTTTCCCTGCAGCCTGCCGCCGACGGCAACCCCGAGAACCTGCGCGCCTCGCTGGTACGCACCGCGCGCCGTCTGTTCTCGGGCGAGGTTTACATCCCCAGCCTGCGCCGCACCGGCAGCTGACTTCGCCTCACCACACCCACACCCTAGGGCCAACCACAATGACAAGAAGAAAATCCCTAAGCTGCTCCGCCTTCGGCATCACGGTTCTGGCACTGCCTGGCGCCAGCGTTCACGCCGCCGGTTTCATCGAGGACAGCAAGGCCAGCCTGGAGCTGCGCAACTTCTACCTCAACCGTGACTTTCGCGAGGATGCCGGGCAGAACAAGCGCGAGGAATGGGCGCAGGGTTTCATCCTCAACCTCGAGTCCGGCTACACCCAGGGTACGGTCGGTTTCGGCCTCGACGCCCTCGGCATGCTTGGCGTCAAGCTCGACTCCTCGCCGGATCGCAGCGGCACCGATCTGCTGCCGCGCAACAGCCGCAACCGCGCCGAGGACGACTACAGCAAGCTCGGCGTGACCGGCAAGGCGCGTTTCGCCGAGAGCCAGCTGCACGTGGGCACCCTGCTGCCGAAGATGCCCTATCTGCAGTACAGCAACGCGCGCCTGCTGCCGCAGGTATTCGAGGGCTGGCAGCTGCAGAGCAAGGACCTCGAGCGCGCGACTTTCACCTTAGGCGAGATCGACCGCGTGGTGCAGCGCAGCGTCTCGGGTTCCGAGAAGCTGGCGCTGAACAACAAGAACCGCCGCTTCGGCGCCAGCCCTGAAAGCGATGAGCTGCGCTTCGGCGGAGTGGATTACGCGATCAATCCGCAACTTTTGACCAGCTATCACTATGCCGAGCTGAGCGACGTCTATCGCCAGCACTTCCTCGGGCTGCAGCACGGCCTGGCGCTGGGCGACGGCAAGCTGAAAAGCGACCTGCGCTACTTCAACAACAGCGAAGCCGGGCGGAAACTGGTGGGCGACATCGACAACCAGGTCATCAACGCCATGTTCACCTACAGCATCGCCGGCCATGCGCTGGGGCTGGCCTACCAGAAAATGCTCGGCGACGACGCCTTTACCTATGTCGACGGGGCCACGCCCTATCTGACCAACTTCCTGCAGATCAACGATTTCGCCGGCCCCGACCAGCGTTCCTGGCAGCTGCGCTACGACTTCGATTTCGCCCGCATCGGGGTGCCCGGCCTGACCTTCATGACCCGCTACGTGCGCGGCGATCAGGTCGACCTGGCCGTCGGCGAAGGCCGCGAGTGGGAGCGCAACACCGATATCGCCTACGCCTTCGTCGAGGGCCCGCTGAAGAATCTCAAGGTGACCTGGAGGAACGCCACCTACCGTTCGAGCTTCGTCCGCGACCTGGACGAGAATCGTCTGATCCTGAGTTACATCGTGCCGCTCTGGTAAAGCGCCGGCTGTGCATACAAGTCTAATAAGAGGAACCTCACCATGATCACCTGTTCCATTCGCCGTACTCTGCCGTTTTCCCTCGCCCTGTTGCTTGCCAGTGGTTCGGTGCTCGCCGGCGAGCCTTCGCGTCCGGAGTGCATCGCTCCGAGCAAGCCCGGCGGCGGCTTCGACCTGACCTGCAAGCTGGCCCAGGCCGGATTCAAGGACGAGGGACTGCTCAAGGCGCCCATGCGCGTGACCTACATGCCGGGCGGCATCGGCGCCGTGGCCTACAACTCCATCGCCGCCAACCGCCGTGCCGAGCCCGGCACCCTGGTGGCCTTCTCCGGCGCCTCGCTGCTGAACCTGGCCCTGGGCAAATACGGTCGTTTCGACGAGAACGCGGTGAAATGGCTGGCCACCGTCGGCAACGACTACGGCACCCTGGCGGTGCGTGAGGATTCGCCTTACCAGAACCTCGACGATGTGGTGAAGGCGCTGAAGAAAGACCCGAAAAGCATCGTGGTCGGCGGTGGTGGCAGTGTCGGCGGCCAGGGCTGGGTGAAGATCGCTTTGCTGGCCCGCGCAGCCGGCGTCGACCCGCGCGAGTTGCGTTATGCCGCCTTCGAGGGCGGGGCCGAGCATTACATGGCGCTGATGGGCGGGCACGTGGATCTGGTCACCGGCAGCGCCAGCGAGATTCGTGCGCAGCAGGGCAACAAGATCCGCACCCTGGCGATCTTCAGCGAGGAGCGCTTGGGCGGTGAGCTGGCCTCCATTCCGACTGCCCGCGAGCAGGGCTACGAGATCCAATGGCCGCTGATTCGCGGCTACTTCCTCGGCCCGGATGTGAAAGAGCAGGACGTGGCCTGGTGGAGCGAGCGCTTCGCCAAGCTCAACGCCTCCAGCGACTTCCAGACCTACCTGGCCGAGCGCGACGTGCTGCCTTACTACGTCACCGGTCCGGAGCTCGAAGCCCTGGTGAAAAGCCAGGTTGCGGAGTACCGCAAGCTGGGCCGCGAGTTCGGTCTGGTCGAGTAGTCGAGTCCTCCTGCGCCGTCACCGACGGCGCAGCATTCTGGAGCGCATCCACATGCATGATCGTATCTTCGCGGGGATCACCCTGCTGCTGTGCTGTGTCCTGGCATTCCTCGCCTGGGGTTACAGCGCATCCTTTTCCTACGAGCCGGTGGGGCCCAAGGCCTTCCCGCTGCTGCTGTTGCTGCTGATCGCCTTTGGCTGCGTGCAACTGCTGCTCAAGCCGAGCAGCGATACCCATGGCGAGGAACCGCCGCTGAACCGAGAGGTGATGTTCAAGGCACTCGCCTTCCTCGGTCTGATGATCGGCTATGCAGTGCTGTTCGAAACGCTCGGCTTCATCCCCGCCAGCGTGCTGTTCGGTATCGGCATGGCGCGTCTCTACGGTGGTAGCTGGCTGCAAAGCCTGGTCAGCGGGGGCGTTCTGGCCCTCGGCCTCTACCTGCTGTTCGACAGAGCCCTCGCGGTACCGCTGCCGCTTGGCATCCTTGCAACCCTGGAGAGCTGAACCCATGGATACTTTCGGTTATCTCAGCCATGGCTTCGGCGTGGCGCTTAGCCCCTACAACCTGGTCACTGCGCTGTGCGGTACCCTGATCGGTACCGTCGTCGGCCTGCTGCCGGGCCTCGGTCCGATCAACGGCGTGGCGCTGCTGATCCCGGTGGCCTTCGCCCTCGGCCTGCCGCCGGAAACCGCGCTGATTCTGCTCGCGGCCGTATACCTGGGCTGCGAATACGGCGGCCGCATCTCCTCGATCCTGCTCAACATTCCGGGTGAGGCGTCCGCGGTGATGACCACCCTCGACGGCTACCCGCTGGCGCGTCAGGGCCAGGCCGGCGTCGCGCTGTCGCTGTCGGCCTGGAGCTCGTTCATCGGCGGCCTGATCGCCACGGTCGGTGTGGTGCTGTTCGCGCCGCTGCTGGCCAGTTGGGCGGTGGCCTTCGGTCCCGCCGAATACTTCGTGCTGATGGTGTTCGCCATCACCTGCCTGGCTGGGATGGCCGGCAACAAGCCGTTGAAGACCGCCATAGCTGCGCTGATTGGCCTGCTGTTGTCGTGCGTGGGTATCGATGCCAACAGCGGCGTCTATCGCTTTACCTTCGGCAGCCTGGGGCTGGCCGATGGCATCCAGTTCGTGGTGCTGGTGCTGGGTCTGTTCTCGGTCAGCGAGCTGCTGGTGCTGCTCGAGCGTACCCACCATGGCCAGAAAGCCATCAAGGCCAGCGGGCGCATGCTGTTCAGCCTGAAGGAGGGCGGCTTCGTCCTGGCCACCAACCTGCGCAGCGGCGTGGTCGGTTTCGTCCTCGGCGTGCTGCCGGGTGCCGGCGCGACGCTGGCCAGCGCGGTGTCCTACATGAGCGAGAAGCGCCTGGCGGTCAAGGACAACAAGTTCGGCAACGGCGACCTGCGTGGCCTGGCCGCACCGGAAACCGCCAACAGCGCCGCAGCCTGCGGCTCCATGGTGCCGATGCTGACCCTCGGCGTGCCGGGTTCGGGCACCACCGCGGTGATGCTCGGCGCCCTAACGCTGTACAACATCACCCCGGGCCCGCTGCTGTTCCAGAACCAGCCGGACATCGTCTGGGGCCTGATCGCCTCGCTGTTCGTCGCCAACCTCATGCTGATCGTCATGAACGTGCCGATGATCAAGGTCTTCACCAAGGTGCTGGCCGTGCCTTACTGGGCGTTGGTACCGGCGGTGGCGATCATCACCGCCATCGGGGTGTATGCGGTGCATGCCACGACCTTCGACCTGTACCTGATGATCGCCATCGGCATCTTCGGCTACGTCATGCGCAAGCTGGACTTCCCGCTGTCGGCGATCCTGCTCGGCTTCATCCTGGGCGGCATGATGGAGCAGAACCTGCGCCGGGCACTGTCTCTGTCCAGCGGCGACATCGGTATCCTGTTCGCCAGCCCGATCACCTGGGTGGTCTGGGGCCTGGTGGCGGTGATGATCCTGCTGCCGTTCTGGCGCGCCTGGCGCGCACGTCGCCGGCAAACCGCCGCTAGCCTGGCCTGATTCGCGGCGAAGGAGGATGCGCATGCATGTGGTGATACCGGAAGACTATCAGCGGGTCGTGCAGTCTCTGGATTGCTTCCGCCTGCTGGAGGGCTTCGACGTCCGCGTGTATCACGATCACGTCTGCGATCCGGACCTGCTGGCCGAGCGCTTCGCCGACGCTCAGGCGTTGGTGCTGACCCGGGAGCGCACCCGTATCGATGCCGCGCTGCTGGCGCGGCTGCCGAACCTGAAGTTGATCAGCCAGACCGGGCGAGCCGGGCCGCATCTCGATCTGCAGGCCTGTCGCGAACGCGGCGTGACCGTGGCCGAGGGCAGCGGTTCGCCCATCGCCGCGGCCGAGCTGACCTGGGCATTGATCCTCAATGCCCGGCGCCAGCTGCGTGAAGCCATGAACGGCCTCTACGCCGGACACTGGCAGGTCAACCTGGGCCAACGTCTGTATGGCCAGACGCTGGGCATCTGGGGTTACGGCAAGATCGGCCGGCGCCTGGCGCGTTATGCAGCTGCCTTCGACATGCGCGTGCTGGTGTGGGGCAGCGCGGCCTCGCGCCAGGCCGCTGTCGCCGATGGCCATGAGGCCGCGCCGACGCGCGAGGCCTTCTTCGAGCAGGCCGACGTGCTCAGCCTGCATCTGCGTCTGCTGCCGGCCACCCGGCATTGCGTGGGCGCCGCCGACCTGGCGCGAATGAAGCCCGACGCCCTGCTGGTCAACACCAGCCGCGCCGAGCTGATCGCGCCGGGGGCACTGCTCGAGGCACTGGATCGCGGCCGGCCGGGGCAGGCCGCGCTGGATGTGTTCGAGCAGGAGCCGATCCTGCAGGTTGACCATCCGCTGCTGAGGCACCCGCGCGTGCTCTGCACCCCGCATCTCGGTTACGTCGAGCGGCACAGCTACGAGGCCTACTTCGGCGAAGCCTTTGCCAATGTTCGGGCGTTATTGCGAGAGCAGCCCGCAGGGCTTTGTTGAGCCCCAGTTAGCACTGGCCATTTTCGCGATCTTCTCGCCAGTGCTGCAGCCTGCCCAACACTGCGGCAGGCTGCAGGCGCGCCTGCGCCGCGTCGGGGCAACCTTCGCTTACTGGAACAGGGCCGCGTTGGCGGCCAGGACTTCGTCGGCGCACTGGGCGTCCAGGTGGCCGCCCGGGGCACCGGCCACGCCGATCGCGCCGATCACGTTGTCGCCGGCTTTCACCGGGACGCCGCCGCCCAGCAGGAGGAAGCCGGGGATGTCGGTGAGGTTGGCGGCGCCCGGGTGCTTCTGCGCGTTTTCCATGATGGCCAGGGCCGGCGTCTTCGCCGACGCGGCGGTGAAGGCCTTGGCACGGCTGGCCTCGATGGTGTGCGGGCCGGCGTTGTCGGCGCGGGTGAAGGCCTTGAGCAGACCGGCGCGGTCCACCACCGCGGCACTGACGTTGTAGCCCTTGGCCTGGCAGGCGGCGACCGTGGCGGCCGCCAGTTGCTGGGCGTCGGCGCTGGAGAGGTTGCGTTCCTGCAGCACGGCGGCATTGGCGGCGCCGGCGCACGTCAGGGCGCAGAACAGGGCGGCGAGCGAAAAACGGGGCATGGCTAACTCCTTGTCGTGGATCGAGGTGAGGAGTCGTCAGTGTGACCAGCGCCAGCCAGCCGGGGTATTCGCTCGACTACGCCCGGGGCTCCGTAGTGCTACGGAGGCGGCGCGTCCAGCAGGCCGGCGTACTGGCGGATCAGCTGCGCCAGCGAGTCGGCCGCGAGCTTGTCGAAGACGTGGGCCCGGTGGGTCTCCACCGTGCGTGGCGACAGATCGAGTTCGCGGGCGATTTCCTTGTTGCTCATGCCCTGGACGATACGCTCCAGCACCTCATGCTCGCGCCCGGAGAGGCGCGCCAGCCGTTCGACGGCCGCCTGGGTCAGTGCCAGGCGCTCGCGGCTGGCGATATGGCTGCGCACGGCGGCCTGCACGGCGTCGAGAAACACGTCGTCGTCCACCGGTTTCTGCAGGAACTCCATGGCTCCGCCCTTGAAGGCGCGGCGGCACAGGTCGACGTTGGCGTGACCGGTGAGCATCACCACCGGCAGGTCGGACAGCTCTGCCAGCCTGGCCAGCACGTCCAGCCCGCCGATGCCGGGCATGCGGATGTCGAGCACCACGCAGCCGATCGCGTGCGGCGACAGCGAGGCGAGGAAGGCCTGAGGGTCGCCATGGCCCTCGCTGCGCAAGCCGACGCTGCGCAGCAACAGCGCCAGGGCCTCGCGCACGGCGTCATCGTCGTCGACCAGATGGACCAGCGGGGAATGGTCGGGCAGGCTCATGCAGCGGCTCCGGCGATAGGCAGGCGCAGGGTGAAACAGGCGCCCGCCGGGTCGAGGTTGCGCGCCGTGATCCGGCCGTCCATGGCGCCGGCGAGGGTTTCGCACAGCGCCAGGCCCAGCCCCATGCCCTGGGCGCGGGTGGTGTAGAAGGGCTCGAACAGCCGCGGCAGGGCTTCGTCGGGGATGCCGGGGCCGTTATCGCTGACTTCGAACCGGTATTCCATGCCGTCGCGACCGCCGCTCAGGGCGATGACGCGGGAGGCGGGCCAGTCGGCCAGGGCATCGACGGCGTTCTGCACCAGGTTGTGCAGGATCTGTTCGAGTGCCACCCGGTCGCCCAGCGGGCGGGCGCCGGGGCTCGCGTTGTGCCAGCTGAGGCGGATGCCGCGGCGGCTCAGCTCCTCTTCGCGCAGGAACAGCAGCGAAGCCGCCAGGGCATCGGGGTCTACCGCCGCGCGCGGGGAGGGCGCGCAGGGCTGCACCAGCCCGCGCATGCGGCTGATGATGTCCGCCGCCCGGCGCGCCTGGCCGGCGCTGGCGAGCAGGGCCTGGCGCACCGCGGGGCGTTCCTCCTCGTCGTCGAGCAGGCGTTCGGCGGCGCGTACCTGGGCGAGGATGGCGGTCAGCGGCTGGTTCAGTTCATGGGCGATACCGGCGGCCATTTCCCCCAGAGTGCTCAGGCGCGTCATCGCCGCCAGGCGGACCTCTTCCTGCCGGCGTCGCGCCTCGGCGCGCGAGCGCTGCCAGGCCGCACTGGCTGCGGCCAGCAGGTAACTGGCCAGCGCCCAGGCCAGCCACTCGGCCCAGGGCCAGTCGCTGGGTGTGAGCCTGCGCCAACTGTGCAGGGGAAAGGGCTGGCTGAGCGCGCCCAGGGGCTTGTGCAGGCTCATGGTGCCGCCCAGCGAGCCGCCAGCGGGCTGGCGCGCCAGCAGCGTCAGCGGCCCCATGCCCAGGTCCAGCGTCAGGCTGGCCAGCGTCGGGGGAAAGTCGCCGGCCGGGATAAAGCGTCGGGCATCCAGCAACAGGCTCCAGCTCGACGGGGCCACCAGCCAATAGCGCGCCCGATCCACCGCCAGGGTGACGGGGCGCCCCAGCTGGCGGGCCTGTTCCAGCGCGCCAGGCATGCCCGCCGGAGCTGCGCCGCTGCCCTCCCAGGCGCCGCTGCGCAGGTAACCCAGGCCCAGCAGCTGCGGCATGGCCGGTTGCAGGCTGGGCAGCAGTTGGGCGGGACTGGGCGGATGGCTCAGCGCGCTCAGTGTGGCCAGTACCGCTTCGTGCTGCACGACCTTCTGGCTGAGCATGCGCTGCGCGATGCTGGTGTCCTGGACGAAGCGCTCGTAGCGGTCGGCCTGCTCCTGCCAGCCGATCCAGACCGCCACGGGAGCGAACAGGGCCAGCCAGAGAACCAGGGTGCGGATGTCGGTCAGGGGCTTCACGGCGGATATCATGCCAGCCGCCTCGGGGGGCTGCCATCCGTAAGGCTACGGAGGCGTGACGGCGGTTGGGTGCCATCGGCTTGCTCGGCGCCGGGATTTGCGCCATAAGCTCGCCAGGTGCGCGGCGCCTTTTTGTCGCGCAGACGATGTCGACAGGAACAACGATGATCCACGGCAAAACCCTCGCTGCCTGGTACGCCAGTCACCCGCTGCTCAAGGAGCTGGTCGCGCTGCGCGAAACCGCCTGGTTCAACCCGGCCAGCGCGCCGGTCGCCGAGGCCCTGGCCGACGTGGGGCTGGGCGCGGAGGATGTCGCCCAGGCCAGCGCGCGTCTGCAGCGCTTCGCTCCCTACCTGGCCAAGGTATTTCCGCAAACCGCCGCCAGCGGCGGGATCATCGAGTCGGCAATCCGGCCGCTGCCCAGGTTGCACCAGTTGCTGCTGGACGAGGCCGGCCTGCCCGGCAGCGGTTCGCTGTGGCTCAAGCTGGACAGCGAGCTGCCCATATCCGGGTCGATCAAGGCGCGCGGCGGCATCCACGAGGTGCTCAAGCACGCCGAGGATCTGGCCCTGCAGGCCGGCCTGATCCGCCTCGACGACAACTACGAGGCCCTGGCCAGCGCTGCCGCGCGGCAGTTCTTCGGCCGCTACAAGGTGGCGGTGGGCTCGACCGGCAACCTCGGCCTGTCGATCGGTATCATCAGCGCCAAGCTCGGCTTTCAGGCCTGCGTGCACATGTCCTCGGATGCGCGGCAATGGAAGAAGGACAAGCTGCGCGCCAATGGCGTGACGGTGGTGGAGTACGCAGCGGACTACAGCGTCGCGGTGGAGCGGGGCCGCCGCCAGGCAGCGGCCGACCCGAGCTGCTATTTCGTCGACGACGAGAACTCGCCGCAGCTGTTTCTCGGCTATGCCGTCGCCGCGGAGCGCCTGGAGCGGCAGTTCGCCGAGGCCGGGGTGGTGGTCGATGGCGATCATCCGCTGTTCGTCTACCTGCCCTGTGGCGTCGGCGGTGGCCCCGGCGGCGTCGCCTTCGGCCTCAAGCTGGTGTTCGGCGATGCCGTGCACTGCATCTTCGCCGAGCCGACCCATTCGCCCTGCATGCTGCTGGGGGTGTACACCGGGCTGCACGACGCGGTCAGCGTCCAGGACTTCGGCATCGACAACCTCACCGCGGCCGACGGCCTGGCAGTGGGCCGGCCCTCCGGCTTCGTCGGCAGGGCGATGCAGCGGCTGATCGACGGCTACTACACGGTCACGGACGAGGAGCTGTACCGGCTCCTGGCCATCGCCCACCGGGAGGAGCGAGTGCGCCTGGAGCCCTCGGCCCTGGCGGGGGCGCCGGGGATGCTCAGGGTGCTGGGCGCCGACGCCTACCTCGACCGCATCGGCGTCGCCGCGACGCAGCTGGCGAACGCCACGCACCTGATCTGGGGAACCGGCGGCAGCATGGTGCCGGACGCGGAATTCGCCGCCTATGTCGAACGAGGCCGCGGCCTGCAGCGGCGCCGCTGACGCTCGCCGCCCGCGGGCGAGCCATTGCAGGGCGTTATGGCAGGCATGCGCCTCTGATATTGGCGCGGGCGCCGAGGCCGCCCTAGAGTCGGGCGCGACCGACTCCAACAAGAACAGCACGGGACTTCCCATGACTACTTTCCGCCTCAGCGCCCTCGCCCTGGCGCTCGTTTTTTCCGCCACGGTGCAGGCCGACGTACCGACGGCCAAGCCGGCCAGCGACGGCACCCGCACGCTCAACCAGGCCTGGCTGCAACGCCTGCCGTTCGAGGACCAGACCAGCTTCGCGGATGCCCGGCGCGGTCTGATCGAGGCCTTCGCCGGCCGCGTCGAGAACGCCAACGGCCAGGTGGTGTGGGACCGCATGGCCTACAACTTCCTCGACGGCAACGCTGCGCCGGCCAGCGTCAACCCCAGCCTGTGGCGCATGGCGCAGCTGAACAACATCGCCGGCCTGTTCGAGGTGCGCGAACGCATCTACCAGATTCGCGGCATGGACCTGTCCAACATGACCATCATCGAGGGCGACAGCGGGCTGATCCTGATCGACCCGCTGATCAGCGCCGAGACCGCCCGCGCCGGGCTCGAGCTGTACTACCGGCACCGCCCGCGCAAGCCGGTGCGGGCGGTGATCTACAGCCATTCGCACGTCGACCATTTCGGCGGCGTGCGCGGGGTGATCGACGAGGCCGACGTCAAGGCCGGCAAGGTGCGGGTGATCGCGCCGGAGGGCTTCTACGAGCACGCTGTCAGCGAGAACGTGCTGGCCGGGCCGGCGATGATGCGCCGCGCGCAGTACATGTACGGCTCGCTGCTGCCGCGCGGCGAGCGCGGCCAGGTGGATGCCGGCCTGGGCAAGAGCACCCCGGTCAATGCCACGGTGACCCTGATCGCGCCCAGCGAGCTGATCGCCCAACCGCTGGAGACCCGCCGCATCGATGGCGTCGAGATCGAGTTCCAGCTCACCCCCGGCACCGAGGCGCCGGCGGAGATGAACCTGTACTTCCCGCAGTTCAAGACCCTGTGCATGGCCGAGAACGCCACCCATACCCAGCACAACGTGCTGACCCTGCGCGGCGCGCTGGTGCGCGATCCGAAAATCTGGTCGCACTACCTGGGCGAGTCGCTGGCGCGCTATGGCGACGAGGCCGAGGTGCTGTTCGCCCAGCACCACTGGCCGACCTGGGGTGGCGAAAGGATTCGCGAGTACCTGGCCGACCAGCGCGACATGTACGCCTTTCTCGACAGCCAGACGCTGCGCCTGATCAACCAGGGGCTGACCTCCACCGAGATCGCCGAGCAGCTGCAGAGCCTGCCGCCGCGCCTGGCCAGCAAGTGGTACAGCCGCGACTACTACGGCTCGCTGAGCCACAACGTGCGCGCCGTGTACCAGCGCTACATGGGCTTCTACGACGGCAACCCGGCCAACCTCGACCCGCTGCCGCCGGAAGCCGCGGGCCGGCGCTACGTGGCGGCCATGGGCGGCGCCGCGGCGGTGCTGGACACCGCCCGCCAGGCCTTCGCCGCCGGCGACTACCGCTGGAGCGCGCAACTGCTCAATCACCTGGTGTTCGCCGAACCGGACAACCGCGCCGCCCTGGAGCTGCAGGCCGACACCCTGGAGCAGCTCGGCTACCAGAGCGAGAACGCCACCTGGCGCAACATCTACCTCAGCGGCGCCCAGGAACTGCGCCAGGGCGTCAATCCCCTGCGAGCGGGCAACGGCGCGCCGGACATGGTGCGCGCGCTGACCCCGAGCATGTTCTTCGACTACCTGGCGGTGCGCATCGATGCGCTCAAGGCAGCCGACGAGGACCTGCGGATCAACTGGCGCTTCACCGACCTGGAGCAGGAGCATGCCCTGACCCTGCGCCACGGCGTGCTCACCCACCGCAGCGGCGCACGCCATGCCCAGGCGGATATCGAGCTGAGCATGAGCAAGGCGCTGCTCGATCGCATCGCCCTCAAGCAGACCAGCTTCGCCCAGGCGACGAAAGACGGCGCCATCGTCGTCAGCGGCGAGCGGCAGAAGCTGTTCAAGCTGCTGGGCGGGCTGGAACAGCCGAAGTCGAACTTCAATCTGGTCACCCCCTGAGCTGCACGCGGCGCCCCGTCAGGGGCGTCGCGCCCGCCTTTCAGCGGCCTGCCAGGGCCGCTTCTATCGCCAGCACGCACAGGCTCACCTGCACCAGGCCGATGCCCAGCACCATGGCGATCCTGGCCCGGCCGCGTTCCGCGTCGAGCATCGCCAGGCTGTGGCGATAGCGCCTGCGCTGCCCGGCCCAGAGCACCAGGGCGCTGGCCAGCGCCAGCAGCATCAGCGCCGGCTGTGCGCCGCGCAGCGCCAGGCAGGCGACCACCAGCAGCGACAGTTGGGTACGGCGCCAGGCCAGCTCGGTGCGTTCGGCCTGCAGCCCCGCATCAGCCATGCCCGTGCCACCCGAACAGTACCAGCAGCAACAACGCCGCCAGGCCGCCGCCGATCGCCAGCACCGGCACCAGAACGGGCAGGGGCAGGGCGCTGCGGTGGCGCAGGGCACGCTCCACCGCCAGCCAGCGCAGGCAGGCGCCGAGGCTCAGCAGCAGGCTCAGCGCCAGCAGGCTGAGGGTGATCGACAGCCGCAACCAGGGCGCGAAGGCCTGACCGGCGAAGGTCTCCACGGCGATGCCGCCGCCGAGCAGGGCCAGCGCGGTACGGGCCCAGGCCAGGAAGGTGCGTTCGTTGGCCAGGGTGAAACGGGGGTCGGGCTCTTCGCCGCCGAGCAGGGCTTGCGTCAGGGGTTTGCGCAAAGGAGGAGGGGTCATGGGGCACCGGAAAGATCGGAGGCAGATTGCACGGCGAGGAGCGGAGCAAGGCGCCTGTAGGCGCGAATTTATCGGCTGTGCCTGCGTTAAGTGTCGGCAAAGTCCCGTGGGCTTTAGCCCACCAGTGGTAGTCCGCGTGGGCTAAAGCGGATCGCCGCCCGGCCCAGCCTACAAGGCTGCCCATCGCGCCTTACGCGGATGAACCTCGGGCGGCCGCCACAAAAAAAACCGCCGACCCACAACGGGCCGGCAGTCGGCTAAAGCATCAGCGCAGGCCCTTGCTGCGCAGGGCGCCCGGCGAGTAGTCGGAGGCGCTGGCACGGTAGCTGAAGTCGAACGGCTGGCGCTGTTCGTTGACCAGGCCCGAGGCCAGATAGCGGCCGTTGTTGAGGTCGTAGGTCACTTCCATGGCGTTGACCGCGGCTTGGCCGGTCGGGTGGTAGAAGCTGTGCGCCTCGCCGATGCGCCAGAGCTCGCCGCGGTTGTCGTAGTGATCGGCGGCGAGGATCGCCCAGGTGTCCTCGTCGATGAAGTAATGGCGCTTGCTGTAGATATGGCGCATGCCCGGCTTGAGGGTGGCGACCACCTCCCAGACCCGATGCAGCTCGTAGCGGGTGGCCTCGGGGGCGACGTGGCCGGGCTGGATCAGCGCCTCGTAGCTGCGCTCGGGCGAGGCCAGGCGGTAGCTGTTGTAGGGCACGTAGAGGGTCTTCTTGCCGACCAGCTGCCAGTCGTAGCGGTCGGGCGCGCCGTTGAACATGTCGCGGCCGTCGGCGGTGCGCAGGCCGGCGGTGGTCGGCCCGGCGCTGTCGTAGGCCACGCTCGGCGCGCGCCGCACGCGGCGCTGGCCGGCGCTGTAGACCCAGGACAGACGCGGCTCGGCGACCTGGTCGAGGGTCTCGTGCACCAGCACCACCTCGCCGACCATGCGCGCCGGCGCGGTGAGCTTGTGGCTGTAGTAGTAGAGGATGTTGCGCGCCTTGTCGGGCGCCTGGCCCTGCACCGCCTCGCCACGGGTGAAGTACTGCTGGGTGGTCATGACGGTGTAGGCGCCGTCCTTCTGCGGCGCGGCACTGTCGGTGATCAGGCTGAAGCTGGGGTTGCGGTTGCGCGTGAGGTGGTTCCACAGCACTTCCAGGCCGTTCTGCGGAATGGGGAAGGCCACCACGCCGGCGAAACCGTCCACGCCGTTGCCGCCATTGCTCAGCTTGGCGTTGACCGCGTTGCGCGCGGCCGCCTGGGCCACGGACTCGGAGACCGCCACGCTGCGGTGGCTGGGGTAGACCGGCAGCCGGTAGCTGTCCGGAAAGCGCCGGAGCAGGGCGATCTGGCCGGGACTGAGGTGCTCCTGGTGCTGGGTGTAGTTGCTCGCATCGATGGTCAGCAGCGGCTGCTCATCGGCGAACGGATCGGCCGGTATGCCGTTGGCCAGCAGCCTCAGGTTGGCCTTGGCCAGGCCGCCGTCCCAGGCGGGGATGCGCCCGTCGGCGCTGGCGGCGCGCTCGGCGCCGATGGGGGTCAGGGTGGTTTGCAGCTGCGCCGCTTGTTCGGCGGTTACGGCTGCCAGGGCCGAGCCGGCCTGCAGCAGGGTGCAGAGCAGGGCGCCGCCGCGCAGCAGGGTTTTGGTGTGGTTCATCAGGGACTCCGCTTAGAAATTGACGCCCAGGCTGATCGAGACGAAGTCGCGATCGCCGCGGGTGCCGTAGTCGCCGTCGATATAGTCGGTGTACGCCAGGCTGGCGTTGTAGGTGTTGTTCAGCGTGGCATCGAGGCCGAGGCTGATGGCCTTGGAGCCTTCGCTGAAGGCCGAGCCTTCGCCGGGGCCGTTGCCGTCGACGTCGTGCTGCCACGACAGGCTGGGGCGCAGGTCGATGCCGGCGATGGCGTTGGCATAGCTCCAGGTGGCGCGCAGCCGGTAGCCCCAGGAGAAGGAGGTGAGGAAACCTTGGTCGTTGCAGTGCTCGGGCGTCTTCGAGATGGACGCGCAGGCGCCGCTGGCGAGGATGCCGTTGCCGAAGGTGCCGTTGCGCCCGTAGCGCGGGCCGAACTTGCCTTCCAGGCCGCCGACCCAGGTGCCGCCGACCTCGCCGACCAGCACCAGCTGATCGGCGCCCATCACCTGGCTGAAGGAATGGGGGGCGGTGGCCTGGGCCTGGGTCACCTCCTTGCGCAGGTAGCCGTTGAACAGGCTGTCGGCCTGCGCCGGGCGGATGCCTTCGGCGACCAGCGGCGAACGCGCGGCGTCGTTGAGCAGCGACTGGATGACGTCGGTGCCGTTGAACTGGATCGGCATGTTCGGCCGGTAGCTGACCTCGCCCTGCAGCGCCGTGCCGGTACGCAGGTTGGTGGAGAAGGTCAGGCCGTACAGGCGGATGTCCTCGGGGTACTGCACCACGTACTGCGAGGTGCCCAGGCGCAGGGCGTTGTCCAGCGCGTTGCCGAATACCGGGCTGTTGTAGTACGGACTGCTGATGGTGCCCAGATAGGGCAGGCGGCTGTGGTAGTTGGCCAGGTAAGCGCCGAACTCGGTATCCAGCTCGGCGGCGAACCAGCGCAGCGACAGGCCCCACTGGCCGCCGTTGCGGGCGTCCTGGTCCTGGCCGCGGGGGATGCGGATGCCCTCGTCGGTGAGGTTGACGCCGAACGGCGTCAGCGCCGCCACCGCCGCCGGAATGCCGGTCAGCACGCTGCCGACGTCGAGGCCATCGCAGCCGTCGGCCATGAAGTCGTTGCTGGAGAAGAAGGTGCCGCAGTTGTCGAGCTGGGTCTGCTCCCAGTCCAGCTGGTAGAAGAAGTCGCCGGAGAGCGCGTCGCTGAGGTTCTGCGACAGGTAGAACATGTTCACCGGCACCAGGCCTTCCTTGACCTCGGCGCCCGGCCGGCGCAGCGCCGACAGGTTGTAGGGGTTGACCGTGTTGAGCCCGCCCTGGATGAAGGTGCTCTCGCCCCAGTTCACCACCTGCTTGCCCAGGCGGGCCGAGCCGGGCTGATCGGCGACGGCGTAGTTGTAGTAGACGAAGGCGTCGAGCAGCTCGGCGCCGGCCGATTTCGCCGAGCGTTTGCGGTTGTTGTCGACCACGTCCTTGAACGGCTGCTCGCGGTCGCGCAGCACGTAGTCATACCAGTAGCTGCCGCGCAGGAAGGCGCCGAAGTCGCCATGGCGCAGCTCCAGGTCGTGGGTGCCCTTGAAGATGCCGGAGAAGGCGTCGCCTGCGCCGAAATTTCGCCGACCGTCGTCGCCGCTGGCACTCTGCATCAGCTTCGGGTCGGGATTGGCGGTGGCGATGCTGGTGCCGATCGACAGCGAAGAATCCAGCTGGGCTTCGAGTTCGCCAAACTGGAAGTTCGCCGCGGCGGCCGAGCCGATCAGGCAGCTCAACGGCAACAGCAGATAAGGGGGCTTGATAAAGCCCGATGCTTTGCATCTCATCACTCATTATCCTCTTTGTTGTCGAGTGAATAGTTAAGTTGTGGGTGCGCTGTCGATAAGTTGGTCCGGACAATATTCGGGGTGAACGTTTAATTCGTCTGGCGATATAGGGCAGGCCGCGAATTAATTGTCCCGATGGAAAAACTTAATGTTTCGCGCGGTAACTCTGGGTAGTGCCTACTCCCTGGATGGCGGTGTTTCGGCGATACTAGGGGCGCCTGAAAAAGCCGACAAATAGTGTCTTCGGATAGTTGCCATAACGCTTCGGCATAGCCAGAGAGAACCGCATGACCCTCAAGCAGCTCCGCTACCTGATCGCCATTGCCGAGGCCGGCAGCTTCTCCGCCGCCGCACGCCGCGCCTATATCGCCCAGCCGGCCCTGAGCCGGCAGATCGGCCTGCTGGAGAGCGAGCTGGAGATGCAGCTGCTGGAGCGCCAGCACGACGGCGTGGCGTTGACCGACGCCGGGCGCCGGCTCTACGAGGTGGCCCGCTCGGTGGTGCAGAAACTCGATTCGGTGAAGGACGAGCTGGCGTCGACCCGCGGCGACCCCAGGGGCCACGTGTCCATCTCGATTCCGGCCACGGTCTCGGCGCTGCTGCTGCCGGAGATCATCCGCCGGGCCTCGGACAAGTTCCCCGGCATCAGCCTGACCATCTGCGACGGCCTGACCCGCGAAGGCGGCCAGTCCATCGAGCTGGGCAAGGTGGATTTCGGCGTGGTGCCCAACGCCGAGGAGCTGGAGCACGTGATCGCCGAGCCGATCTTCACCGAGGACCTGTACTGGGTTGGGCCGGGCTCGAGCGCCGAGAGCGGCACGCCGATCAGCCTGGCCGAGGCCGGCGCCACGCGCCTGGTGATGGCGCCGCGGGCCCTGCACCTGCGCCGGCGTATCGAGCAGGCGGCGATGGAGGCGGGGGTGACGCTCAACGTGGTCTACGAGCAGCAATCCGCGCCGGGGATCGCCAGCCTGGTGCGCCATGGGCTGGCGGCGACCATCTGCAACTGGCCGCCGCTGGAGGAATTGTTCGAGTCCACCGCGGCGCGGCTGATCGTCGAGCCGCGCATCACCCGCACCGTGTCCATCGCCTACTCGGTGCACAAGCCGCTGTCTTTCGCGGCCTCGTGCATGCGCGATCTGGTGCGCGGGCTGCTGCTCGATGCGGTGGGCGACGGCCGCTGGCGCGGCAGCCTGATCGAGCGCAGCCCGGAGGAGTCGGATCAGGCCCGCGAACAGGCGCCGGACACCGCTTCCTGAGCCAGCAGGCGCTGGCGCGAGCGCTGCGGGTTCATGCTCACCAGGCCGATCAGGCCCGCCACCACCAGCACGCCGCCGCACACCAGAAAGCCCTGGGCATAGCCCAGCGGATGCGCGGCGCCGGCGCCCTGTACCAGCATGCCGGTGATCACCGGCGCCGACAGGCCGGCCAGCGAGGCCACCGCGTTGCCGATGGCGAGGATGCCGCCGCGCTGGCTGCTGGGGGTGAACTCGCCGAGCATGGCCGGGCCCACCGAGTACATCACCAGCGCCAGGCCGCCGCTCAGGGTCAGGCAGGCGACGCGGGTGGCGACCGACAGCTCGGTGAGGATCAGCGAGGCCGACAGCAGGCCGCTGGCGATCAGGCACACCGAGACGAAGGCGCCGCGCGCCACCCGCGAGGAGTAGCCGCTGCGCAGCAGGCGCTGCGACAGCCAGGCCATGAACAGGCTGAGCGGGGTGGTCACCACCACGAACATGACGAAGATGTGCCCGGTTTTCAGCGGGTCGATGCCCAGGCCGATCTCCAGGTAGCTGGGCACCCAGGTCAGGGTCAGCGCCAGCGACCAGTTGGCGGCGAAGTGGCAGAGGTAGTTGCCCAGCACGCTGCCGTCGCTGAGCAGGCGGCGGTAGGGTAGGCGTTCGCCATCCGGCGCCAGCTGGCCGGCCCGCAGGCTATCGAGGCTGCCTTCGCGGCCGAAACGCAGCCACAGCACGCACCAGACCGCGCCGATGGCGGCCAGCACGGCGAAGTTGACCCGCCAGCCGTAGTTCAGGCTGATCCAGGGAATCATCGCGCCGGCCACCAGCAGGCCCATGGCGCTGCCGGAATGGAGCAGGGCCACCGGCAGACTGCGGCGGTCGTTGGGGAACCACTTGTACAGCGCGTGGGTGGCCACCGGCGAGGCGGGGCCTTCGCCGATGCCGAGCAGCACGCGGCAGGCGACGATCATCCACAACGAGCTGGCGAACAGCATCGGCAGCTGGATCAGCGACCAGAACAGGCCCATGCCCAGCAGCAGGGTGCGGGTCGGCCGGCGGTTGGCGAGAAAACCGCCGATCACCGCGGAGATGGCGAAGAACCAGTGCAGGGCGCCGCCGATCAGGCCGAACTCGGTCGGGGTCAGGCCCAGTTCCTGGGTCATGGGCACGGCCACCAGGCCGATCACCACCTTGTCGAGGAAGTTGACCAGCATCATGAAGGCCAGCAGGAAGGCGATGGTCCAGGCGGTGCGAGGGTGGAAGGCAGGGGCGTCGCGAGTCATGGGGGTAATCTCTGATCTTGTTGTTATGGAAAAAGGCCCGTCCCGCGTGGGGGGCGGGCCTGTCCTGCCGCCCTTAGCCGGGCATCAGGATGCCCTTGGCAATGGTATTGCGCTGGATTTCGCTGGTGCCGGTGAGTACCCGCATCATACGCGTGGCACGGAACAGCCACTCGACCGGATGGCCCTTGATCAGCCCGGCGCCGCCGTGGACCTGCACCGCCTTGTCGGCGATGCGGAAGGCGGTTTCCGAGGCGAACAGCTTGCACATCGGCGCCTGCAGCTTGATGTCGCCGCCGGCGTCGTTCAGCGCGGCGGTGGCGTACATCATGCTGCGCGCGGCGTACAGCTCGGTGGCCATGTCGGCGAGCTGGTGGTTGATGGCCTGGAACATGGCGATCGGCTGGCCGAACTGCTTGCGCGTGCGGGCATGTTCGAGCGACAGGTTCAGCGCCAGGCCGGCCATGCCGAGCATGGTCGGGCAATGCAGCAGGCGGTTGAGGGTGATGCGGCCCATGGCCAGCTTGAAGCCTGCGCCTTCCTCGCCGATGCGGTTGTCCACCGGCACCCGTACGTTGTCCAGGTAGATGTTGCCGTGGGCGCCGCCACCGGACATCACCGAATAGTCGCTGTCGATGCTCACGCCCTCGGCGTGCAGGTCGACGAAGAAGGCCGAGATGCCCTGGGCACCGCGGCCGGGCTCGGTCACCGCGAGCAGCACGGCGAGGTCGGCATAGGGCGCGCCGGAGATGTAGCGCTTGGCGCCGTTGAGCACATAGTGCTCGCCGTCGCGGCGCGCGGTGGTGCCGATGGCGCTGGCATCGGAGCCGGCCTCGGCCTCGGTGAGGGCGAAGCACACGGCCTTGTCCGCCGCACACACCGGGCGCAGGAAGGCGTCGACCTGGTGGGCGCTGGCCACCTTGAACAGGTGGCCGATGCGCGGTGGCCCGGACAGCTCGCCGAGCACGTGCGCGGCCAGCGGCGAGCCGCTGAGCGCCGCCGCCTCCTTCACCGCGCACAGTTCGGCGACACTGAGCCCGGCGCCGCCGAGGCTTTCCGGCAGCATGGCGTTGTAGAAACCCAGTTCGCATGAACGCTTCCACAGGTCGCGCAGCAGCGGCCTGGGCACCGGTTCGCCCCAGAGGATGCCCTCGCGTTGCGCCAGCGGGGCGACCTCGTCGCGGATAAAGGCCTTGAGCCCGTCGATCAGTTGGCTGGCCTTGGCGCTTGGTTCGATCATGTTGAACTCTCCCATCAGATGCGGCGGTCGGTGTTTTGCCAGTAGGCTTCGCGGATCAGGCGGCGCACCACCTTGCCGTTGGGGTTCTTCGGCAGCTCCTGGACGAAGTCCACCGCGCGCGGTTTCTTGAAGCTGGCCAGGCTGCGGCCGCAATGCTCGATGATGGCCTCGGCGCTCAGGCTCGCGCCCGGCTTGAGCACCACCACGGCGCGCACCGCCTCGCCCCATTGCTCGTCGGGCACGCCGACCACCGCCGCCTCGAACACCTGCGGCAGGCTGTAGAGCACCTGTTCCACTTCGGTGGGGTAGATGTTGAAGCCGCCGGAAATGATCATTTCCTTCTTGCGGTCGACGATGAACAGGTAACCGCGCGCGTCCACCGTGGCCAGGTCGCCGGTGAGGTAGTAGCCGTCGCGCATCACCTCGGCGGTGAGCTCCGGCGCCTGCCAGTAGCCCTGCATGATGTCCGGGCCCTTGACCACGATCTCGCCGATTTCGCCGGGCTTCACGTCCTCGAAGTTGTCGTTGACCACCCGCAGGTCGGTCTCGAAATAGCAGCGGCCGCAGGAGGCCAGGCGGCTGAAGTCGCCGTCCTCGATCAGGTGGTCCTGCTCGGTCAGCACGGTGACCAGCGAGCAGGTCTCGCCGGCGCCATAACCCTGGGCGAGGATCGGCCCGAACACCGCGATGGCGCGCTTGACCAGCGCCGGCGCCATGGGTGCGGCGCCGTACATCACCAGGCGCAGACTGGACAGGTCGAAGCGCTCGACCTCGGGGAAGTTGACCAGGCGATTGATCATCGCCGGCACCAGGAACAGCCGGGTCACCCGTTCGCGCTCGATGGTCTCCAGCAGCAGGCGGTCTTCGTAGCGCTCCAGCAGTAGGTTGCAGGCACCGACCGCCAGCAGCGGCATGATCTGCATGCCGCTGGCGTGGGTGATCGGCCCGACATGGGCCATCACGTCGCCCGGTGCGGCGCGGCGGGTGGGGCTGGCGATGCTCTTGCGGATCAGCGCCTTGCGGTTGCCGAAGGTCAGCATGGCGGCCTTGAGCACCCCGGAGCTGCCGGAGGTGTAATGCAGCACGGCCAGGGCGTCGTCGGCCGGGTCACTGTGCACCGGCGCCTCGCTGCCGCGTTCCAGCAGCCTGGAATAGGCGATATCGCCGGCCTCGTCGTCGAGCGAGACGATCCAGCGCAGCCTTGGGAGCTCTCCACGGCGGGCGTGCAAGGCGGCGGCGAAGCGCCCCTCGACTATGGCCGCCTGGCTGTGCGAGTCGTTGAGGATCTGCACGATCTCATCCAGGGACAGGCGGGCGTTGACCGGCACCTTGACCATGGCGGTCTTGTACAGGGCGATTTCCGCCTCGACCAGTTCGACCCGGTTCAGCGCCAATATGGCCAGATGCGCACCGGGCTGCAGGCCGAGCTCGAACAAGCCCGAGGCCAACCTGTTGGTGCGAAGTTCCAGTTGCGCGAAGTTGATGCGCTGTTTGTTATCGACGAGTGCCTCATGGTCTGGCCAATAAAGTGCACTGCGGTTGATGATTTTTCCGAGGTTCAATTTGTTGTTCTCATCGGCTGGACAATGTTCGCCGATGCTAGCCAGGCAAGTTCGTCGATAACTAATACAAGAGTTCGATGCAGCCCATATCGTTATTGGATGGCGACAGATATAACGCCAACCGGCGCTAACTTACCGTGCGGCAAGAGTGTCCGGGGACGTGCTGAAAATGCCCTGTACCGTCACTCCCGCGACGACGGGAGCCCAGCTACCAGGCCGGTTGTGGATCAGGTCAGCGCAAGCGCTGTTCAGCGATAAAGCTGCGCTCCCGCCTGCGCGGGAATGACGACTATTTCAGCGGAGGGGCCGGCCGATGCATTGGCCCTGCATCGGCGGCCAAGCGGCCGCTCGTAGGCTGCGCCGCGCGCACCAACGGCTGGTGCGCACGGTTTCGGCCGGGCTGGATGGGGTATGAACGGCGTTACAGCACTTCGAACAGACCGGCCGCGCCCATGCCGCCGCCCACGCACATGGTCACCACGACGAACTTCACGCCGCGGCGCTTGCCCTCCAGCAGTGCGTGGCCGACCATGCGCGCGCCGCTCATGCCGTAAGGGTGGCCGATGGCGATGGCGCCGCCGTTGACGTTGAGCTTGCTCGGGTCGATGCCGAGTCGTTCGGCGCAGTACAGCACCTGGCAGGCGAAGGCTTCGTTGAGTTCCCACAGGCCGATGTCGTCGACCCTCAGGCCATGCTGCCTGAGTAGCTTGGGCACGGCGAACACCGGGCCGATGCCCATTTCCTCCGGCGCCAGGCCGGCCACGGCGATGCCGCGATAGAGGCCGAGCGGGGCGACGTCGTGGCGGGCGGCCAGGCTGCCGCTCACCAGCACGCAGGCGCTGGCGCCATCGGACAGCTGGCTGGCGTTGCCGGCGGTGACGCAGCCGCCGTCGACCACCGGCTTGAGCCGACTCAGATCCTCCAGCTGGGTCTGCGGGCGATTGCCTTCGTCCAGGCTCAGGGTCACTTCCTCGTAGCTGACTTCGCCGCTCGCCTTGTCCACCAGCTTCTTGCGCGCCGTCACCGGCACTATCTCCTCGGCGAACAGGCCGGCCGCCTGGGCCGCGGCGGTGCGCCGCTGCGATTCGAGGGCATAGGCATCCTGCGCCTCGCGGCTGATGCCGTAGCGCTTGGCCACTCGTTCGGCGGTGTGCAGCATGGGCATGTAGGCGTGCTCGGCGTGGCGGGTGACATTGGCGTCGGCATCCGCGGCGGCCCATTGCATATGCGGGTTCTGCACCAGGCTGATCTGCTCCTGGCCGGCGCCCAGGGCGATCTGCATGCCGTCGACCATGATCTGCTTGGCGGCGATGGACACGGCCATCAGGCCGGAGGCGCACTGGCGGTCGATGGTCTGCCCGCTGACCGTCAGCGGCAGCCCGGCGGCCAGCAGGGACAGGCGCGCCAGGTTGGTGGAGGCGCTACCGCCCTGCATCGCCGTGCCCATCACCACATCGTCGATAGCCGCCGGGTCGATCCCCGCGCGCTGCACGGCCGCCTGGATGGCGATGGCGCTCATGCTGGGCGCTTTGAGGTCGTTGAATGCGCCGCGAAAGGCCTTGGCTATCGGCGTGCGCGCGGTGGAAAGGATTACGGCATCTTGCATGGTCAACTCCTGGCTGATCGCTGGCGTCGCGGAGGGAAATGGAGGCGAGACCGCCAAGCGGGCCGGCCCTGAAGGCCGGACAGCGGGGCCGGCGAGCTACACCGCCTGGCCGATGTCGCTGAGCCCGGCTCATCGCACCCTAGTGACCCGGCGACTATTTGAGAAATGACATGTCGTGATGCCAGGTATTCGCTCGCTGAATTGATGCGCCGGCTTGATCCGCCCAGCTCAACGGCCGGCAGGCTTCTCGCAGCGCTCGCGGACGCGCTGTCAGGCGGCCCCGAAGCACTGCTGGATAATTTGCAGGATGGCCGCCTGATTACGACTTATCGCTTCTATTTAACTGATTTTTAGCGGCCATTTTCCCAGTCAGGGTGATCGGCGCTACTGACGCCGCGACCAGCACAATTTGAATGCCGGCGGCAGGCCGGAGCTATAGACTCCTGCCAAACAACAACAACGCCTGCGTGAACGCCTGCATGAAAATTCAACCTCTACCGCCCCTGAATAGCCTGGTGGCATTCGAGTCCGCCGCCCGGCATCTGAGCTTTACCCTGGCCGCCAAAGAGCTGAACGTCACCCAGGGGGCGATCAGTCGACAGGTGCGCCTGCTTGAGGATTACCTCGGCAAGACCCTGTTCGAGCGCACCACCCGCGAGATCAACCTCAGCCCCACCGGCAGCCAGTACTACGAAACGGTGCGCGAGGCCTTGCTGCAGCTGGCCCACGCCACGGGCGAAATCCGTCACTGGCGCGGCGCCCAGCAGGTGACGGTGGTCACCAGCACGGCGATGGCGTCGCTCTGGCTGTTGCCCAGGGTCGCTGAGTTCCAGCGCGACAACGAGGAGGTCGATCTGCGCATCATCGCCTACGACCATGTCAGGGACTTTTCCCGGCTCGATTGCGACCTGGCGCTCTATTACTGCCGCACGCCGCCGAAGAACATGCAGGTGACGTCGCTGTTCGCCGAGGAGGTGTTCCCGGTGTGCAGCCCGGGCTATCTCGCCAAGCATCCGGAGCTCACCGGGCTGGCGCAGTTGGCCGCCGGCACCTGGCTGTGGCTGGAAGACCCGCAGCGCGACTGGATCAGCTGGCCGGAATGGTTTCAGCGACTGGGCCACAAGGCACGGAACCCCAGGCACAGGATCAACATCAACAGCTACTCGATGCTGATCCAGTCGGCGCTGAGCGGGCAGGGCATTGCGCTGGCCTGGTCGAACCTGGTCGACAATCACCTGCAGACCGGCGCGCTGGTGCGGCCCATCGAGGACGTGCTGCGCACCGAGGCGCAATTCTGCCTGCTCGAGCCGCTTGGTCGCGGCAGCAGCCGGCAGAGCGTCAAGCGTTTTCGCAGCTGGCTGATGGAGCAGGTAGCCGGCCAGGCGAACGGCGAAGCAAGCCCCCCCTGAAGCGACGCGGCCGCTTAGGTCGCGCGATAGCCTACGCCCGCTCGTCGGGCCATGCTTTGTCATAAACCGCTTATCTTCACGCATGGGGAGCTACCGTCCCGTGCTGCCTGCGGCCGCTCTGCATTGACGCATTAATGAGTAATAGTCATAAATGCGGCGGTAAAAAATCGTTTGTCGAACAATCCCCCGCTTTCCGAAACTGGCCGCCAACGGACAAGGCCAGCGCGCCTGCCGATCACCACCACCGTGCCTTGCAGGGGATAACAACAATGACTCAAGCCACTTCTCAGCAGATCCCAGTGCATCAGCTGGAAACCGTTCTCGCGCCGATCCACGAGGCCACCGGCCTGTCCAACGCGTTCTACACCGATCAGAAGCTGTTCGAGCTCGAGCGCGACCAGATCATGGGCAAGACCTGGGCCTGCGTCGGTTTTGCCAGCGACCTGAGCCAGAACGGCTCGGTCAAGCCGGTCGACTTCATGGGCCTGCCGCTGCTGCTGATGCGCAACCGCGACGGCCTGGTACAGGTGTTCCACAACGTCTGCAGCCACCGCGGCATGAAGCTGGTGGAGGAAGAGGGCACTGTGCAGGGCGTGATCCGCTGCCCCTACCACTCCTGGACCTACGACCTCAACGGCGGCCTCAAGGGCACCCCGCACGTCGGCGGCATCGACAAGCACAAGGACGAGCGCTTCGCCTGCGAAAAGCACGGCCTCAAGGCCATCCGCAGCGCCATCTGGATGGACATGGTGTTCGTCAACCTGTCCGGCGACGCGCAGCCGCTGGAAGAGATGCTGGCGCCGCTGACCGCGCGCTGGAGCCAGTTCCTCGGCGACGACGGCATGGGCCTGATGCGCCGCCGCGCCAACATGGACGCCACCACCCTGGACATCGCCTGCAACTGGAAACTGGCAGTGGAGAACTACTGCGAGGCGTACCACCTGCCGTGGGTGCACCCGAGTCTGAACAGCTACTCGCGCCTGGAGGATCACTACAACATCCTGTTCGACGAGCAGTTCGCCGGCCAGGGCAGCTACGCGTACAACCTCTCCGACGTCGCCGGCACCCACCTGCCGCAGTTCCCCAGCTGGCCGCAGGATCGCCTGCGCAACGCCGAGTACGTGGCCTTCTTCCCCAACGTGCTGCTCGGTATCCAGGCCGACCACGCCTTCGCCATGCAGCTGGAACCGGTCGCACCGGGGCGCACCATCGAGCACCTGCGCCTGTTCTACGTCGGCGACGAGGCGCTGGGCGACGAATACGCCGCCTGCCGCAACGCCATCCTGGAGTCGTGGAAGGTGGTGTTCGCCGAGGACATCGCCTCGGTCGAAGGCATGCAGAAGGGCCGTCACTCGCCCGGCTACGGCGGCGGCGCGTTCTCCCCGGAGATGGACATCCCGACTCACTACTTCCACCAGTGGGCCGCGCGCAAGCTGCTGGCCATCGCCCAGAACGCCTGAGGAGCTCGCCATGTTTCCGATTGCCGAACACTGGCTGAACTACATCGACGGTGAATGGGTGGACAGTGCCCAGCACCTGCAGGTGAGCAATCCCGGTACCGCCGAGCCGGTGGCGACCATCGCCCAGGCCTCGCGTGAGGACGCCGAGCACGCCCTGCTGGCGGCGCGGCGTTGCGTCGACAGCGGTGAGCTGACCCGCGCCCGCCCGGCGCAGCGGGTGACCTGGCTGCTGCGCGCCGCCGCCGAGATTCGCGCGGTGGCCGAGGAGGGGGCCTGGGTGCTGTGCCAGGAAAACGGCAAGAGCCTCAACGATGCCCGCGACGAGTTCATCGAAGCCGCTCGCTACTTCGAGTACTACGCCGGCATGGCCGACAAGATCGAGGGCACCTCGATCCCGCTGGGCAACGGCTACATGGACTTCACCCTCTACGACCCCATGGGCGTGTCGGCGCAGATCGTGCCGTGGAACTTCCCGGTGTCCATCTGCGCCCGCTCCCTGGCACCCGCTTTGGCTGCCGGCAACGCAGTGGTGATCAAGTCGCCGGAGCTGTCGCCGCTGGGCCTGTGCGTGCTGCTGCGTGCCATCGCCCGCGCCGGCCTGCCCAGGGGCGCGGTCAACCTGATCTGCGGCCGCGGCCGCGAGGTCGGGGCGCATCTGGTGAGCAGCGCCAAGGTCGACCAGATCGTCTTCACCGGCTCGGTGCCCACTGGCCAGACCATCCTGCGCGATGCCGCCGAGAATGCGATTCCCAGCGTCATGGAGCTGGGCGGCAAGTCGGCGGCCATCGCCTTCGCCGACGTCGACCGCCAGCAGCTGCTGGCCAGCGTCAAGGGCGGCATCTTCTTCAATGCCGGCCAGGTCTGCTCGGCCATGTCGCGCCTGCTGGTGCAGCGCGAGATCTACGAAGAGATCGTCGCCGCCGTGGTCGAGCTGGCCGAAGGGCTGTCCGTCGGCCTCGGCCAGGACAACCCGGACCTCACCCCGGTGGTCAGCGCCGCACAACTGGCCAGCATCGAAAGCCTGTGCCGGCGCGCCGTCGACGCGGGCGCAGTGGCGGCCACCGGTGGCGAGGCTTTCAGCGACAGGGCCGGGCACTTTATGCGCCCGACCGTGTTCCGCGATGTGCGCCCCGAGATGTGTATCGCCCGGGAAGAGGTGTTCGGCCCGGTCCTGGCGATCATCCCCTTCGACAGCGAGGAGCAGGCCATCGAGATCGCCAACGGCACCGACTTCGGTCTGGTCGCCGGCGTCTTCACCCAGGACATCAGCCGCGCCATGCGCTGCGTGCGGCGCCTGCGGGCCGGCCAGGTATTCGTCAACGAGTGGTATGCCGGCGGCATCGAAACGCCGTTCGGCGGTGTGGGGCTGTCCGGTTTCGGCCGCGAGAAGGGCCAGGAAGCGCTGTATAGCTACGTACGTACCAAGAACGTCGCCATTCGCGTGGCGGGGGAGTGAACGACATGTTCAAGACCTGGCTCTGTGTGGTCTGCGGCCTGATCTATGACGAGGCCCTGGGCTGGCCGGACGACGGCATTGTCGCCGGCACCCGTTGGGAAGATGTGCCGGCGGACTGGAAGTGCCCGGAGTGCAAGGTCGGCAAGGAAGATTTCGAGATGCTCGACATCAGCCCGGTAGTCGCCGCGGCAGCGACCCCCTCGACGCCCTTGCCGGTGCCCCCGGCGGCGCCCGCACAACCTGCGGCTGGCGTGCGTCAGCCCATCGTCATCATCGGCAGCGGTTATGCCGGCTATGGCCTGGCCCAGGCGTTGCGCCGCGCCGATGCCGAGGTTGAAATCCGCGTGCTAACCCAGGAGTCCGGGCACCTGTACTCCAAACCGGCGCTGTCCATCGGCCTGGCTCAGGGCAAGAGCGCCGAGGCGCTGGCCGGCGAGTCGGCCCTGGCCATCGAGAGGCGCCTGAAGATTCGCGTCTACCCGCATTGCAGGGTCGAGCGCATCGACACCACGGAGCGACGCCTGCACACCACTATCGGCGAGATGGAGTACGGCCAGCTGGTGCTGGCCAGCGGCGCGGCGCCGATTCGCTTGCCCATCGAAGGGGCCAGCGACGCGCTGCTCAGCGTCAACAACCTGCACGACTATCGCAGCTTCCGCGAGCGCCTGGTCGGCGTGCGCCGCGTCGCCATCCTCGGCGACGGCCTGATCGGCTGCGAGTTCGCCAATGACCTGGCGGCCAGCGGCTTCGAGGTCAGCGTTATCGGCCTCGGTAAATGGCCGATGGAGCGCCTGTTGCCGGCCGAGGCCGGCCGGCAGCTGCAGACCGCGCTGGCGGAGCTGGGCGTGCAGTGGCACCTGCAGAACACTCTGCAGCGCATAGACGCACTGGAGCAGGGCTACCGCCTGACCCTGGCCGATGGCGAGGGCCTGGACGCCGATCTGGTGCTCTCCGCCGTCGGCCTGCGGCCCAACCTGGGCCTGGCCGAAAGCGCCGGGCTCGCCGTGGGTCGCGGCATCCGGGTCGATGCCCGCCTGCAGTGCTCGCAAGCGGGGATCTACGCCCTGGGCGACTGCATCGAGATCGACGGCCAGCTGCTGCCCTACCTGGCGCCGATCAACCAGGGCATCGCCGCCCTGAGCAAGACCCTGCTCGGCCAGCCAACCACGGTCAGCTACCCGCTGATGCCGGTGACGGTGAAGACCCCGGCCGCACCGCTGTGCCTGCTGCCGCCGGCCGTCGGCGTAGCCGGCGAATGGCGTTGCACGGCGACCGCCGATGGCCTCAGCGCCGGCTACTACGACACCGCCGGCACCCTGTGCGGCTTCGTCCTGCTCGGCCGGCAAGCCCAAGCGCAGCGCAACAGCTGGCTGCAATCCTGTCAGAACGCACAACGGGCCGTGGCCTGAGGGCGCAAGCATGAACAAGAGCATCAATCTGCCCCACGACGACGCCAGCTGCGGCTGGTACGCCGCGCTGCCCGCCGCCGAGCCCGCCACACGCCTGCAGGGCGAGCAGCGTGCCGACTACGCGGTGATCGGCGCCGGTTTCGCCGGCCTGGCCGCCGCCCGGCGCCTGGCCGAGCACCATCCCGAGGCGCGCATCCTGCTGGTCGATGCCCAGCGCGTCGGCTACGGCGCCTCGGGGCGCAACTCCGGCTTCGTCATCGACCTGCCGCACAAGTTCGCCCTGGAACACCCTGATCCGGCGCACAAGCAGCGCCTGCTCGGCCTCAACCGCGCCGCCATCGCCCAGTTGCAGGGGCTGATCCAGCGTCACGGGATCGACTGCCAGTGGTCCCACGCCGGCAAGTACCAGGGCGCGGTGGGGCCGCGCGGCGTGGCCTATCTGCAGCATTTCGAGCGCCTGATGCAGGATCTCGGCGAGCCCTTCGCGTGGGTCGAGCGCGGCGAACTGGCCAAGGTCCTGGGCAGTCAGCACTACAGCGGGGCGATCTACACCCCGGGGTGCTATCTGATGCAGCCGGCGGCGCTGGTCGGCGGCCTGGGTCGCTCGCTGCCCGGCAATGTCGAGCTGCTCGAGGAGTCACCGATCCAGCGCCTGCAGCGCGATGGCCAGGGCGGCTGGATTCTCCACGGCAGCACCGGCAGCATCCGCACCCCGCGGCTGCTGCTGGGCACCAGCATCTTCACCCAGGAGTTCGGCTACCTGCGCAACCGCCTGCTGCCGGTGATGACCTTCGCCAGCTGGACCCGGCCGCTGAGTGACGCCGAACTGGCCGTTTATGGCGGCCAGCTCGACTGGGGGCTGACCCCGGCCGATCACGCCGGCACCACGGTGCGCATGACCCAGGACCGCCGCCTGATCATCCGCAACACCTACAAGCACGTGCCCAAGTACGGCAAGAGCACCAGCGACGCCATGCGCGAGTCGGTGCGCAATGACCATCGCAAGGCTTTCCTAGCGCGCTTCCCGCAGCTGGCCGAGGTGCCGTTCAGCCACACCTGGGGCGGCGTCTACGCCATTTCACGCAACTTCACCAACTTCTTCGGCGAGCTGGAGCCAGGCGTGTTCGCCTCGGCCTGCGACAACGGCGTCGGCGCGGCCTGGGGCACCATCTCCGGCACTCTGCTGGCCGACCTGGCGGTGGGCGCCGATTCGGCGCAGCTGCGCGACATCCAGGCGGTCACCGGCATGCCGTCGCTGAACCCGCCGGAACCCTTCCTCGGCCTCGGCGTGCGCTCGCGCATTCGCCTGGCGGCCTGGAACAGTCGGAGCGAGCTATGAGCCAGGTCGTTTCCGACAAAGGCCCGGTGCTGCTGGTCGATCACCATGACCTGGACTTCATCCCGCGCGGCGGCCCGCCCGGCGCCGCCTTCGTGGCGCGGGCGATCGGCAACGAGGTCTCGCCGCACATCGGCATAGGTTTCGCCCGCTGGGAGGGTGCCGAGGTGGCCTGGACCCTGCTGTACGACGAGGTGATCTTCGTCATCCAGGGCTGCTTTGAACTCAAGGCCAACGGCCAGCTGTACCGGGTCGGGCCGGGCCAGCTGCTGTGGATTCCCGAGGGCACCGAGCTGGTCTACGGCGGGCATGCGCTGTTCGGTTACGTGGTCCATCCGGGCGACTGGAAGCAGCGCCACGGTCTGGCCTAGCCAGGGGAGCGTTGCAGATGGTCCCGCTTTGCTGCGCGCCCGGCTCAGGCGCAGTTGTTATCCGTGAAAAAGGGGTGAGCAATTGCTCGGACTGACCCAGGCGTTCGCTGCACTGTATCTGGCCAGTCTGCTGATGCAGCTCGGCTCGACCCTGCTGATGACCTATCTGGCGCTGCGCTTGACCGCCGGCGGTGTCGCCGATTTCTGGGGCGGCGCGCTGATGGCGGCCAATGCCCTGGGCATGGTGGTCGGCGGCAAGGTCGGCCAGGTGCTGATCGGTCGCGTCGGCCATATCCGCACCTACGTGGCCTGCTCCGGCATCATCTGCGCGGCGGTGCTGACCCACGCCTTCAGTGAAGGATTGCCCCTCTGGCTGTTGCTGCGCCTGCTGGTCGGCGTGGCGATGATGTGTCAGCTGATGGTGGTGGAGAGCTGGCTCAACGACTGCGCACAGAGCGATCAGCGCGGTAAGGTGCTGGGCATCTACATGGTCTCGGCCTACGTCGGCATGATGCTCGGCCAGCTGGCGCTGAGTATCGACGGCGACCTGGGCCTGCACGCGCTGCTCGGCGTGGTCATCGCCTTCGCCCTGAGCCAGGTGCCGATGGCGCTGACCCGTAGCACGCACCCGGCCATACCGAGTGCGGAACCGGTCGATCTGCGGCTGTTCCTGCAGCGGGTGCCGCAGTCGCTGATCACCGTGCTGGTATCGGGCATGATCAATGGCGGCTTCTATGGATTGTCGTCGATCTACGCCAGCCGGCAGGGCCTGGGCACGGTCGAAGTGGGGCAGTTCATGGCCCTGGCGATCGCTGCCGGCCTGCTCGCGCAACTGCCGCTCGGCTGGCTGTCGGACCGACTGCCGCGGGCCAGCCTGATTCGCGCGGTGGCGGCGTTGCTGATGCTTACCTGCCTGCCGCTGGCGTTCTATCAGGGGTTGTCGTTCGGTGTGCTGCTGTTGTTCAGCGCCTGCATCGGCTTTCTGCAGTTCTGCCTGTATCCACTGGGCGTCGCCTTGGCCAACGACAACATGGAGCCACGCCTGCGGGTTTCGCTGGCGGGGCTATTGCTGGCCACCTTCGGCGTCGGCGCCTGTATCGGCCCGCTGCTGGCCGGTGCGCTGATGGGGCATTTCGGCGCCTCCAGCCTCTATCTGTTCTTCGCCGTCAGCGCCGCCGTGCTGGCGCTGGCGGTGGGGCAGGGGCGCATGACTGGCGAGCACCTGCAGGACGATGCGCCGTTGCATCATCAGGCCACCCCCAACGGCATCGCCTGTGCGACTCTGGCGGCGGTGATCGAGCCGCCCGGTGCAGGGCCGCTGACGCCTGCGCCCGATCTGACAGGCGACCCCGGCCACTCCGGTCCATGAGCCATCGAGTCTCATAGCGAAGCGGCGCGGACGCGGCCATGCCGGCAACGGAGCCGCTGGCGTCGGACTCTCCCGGCGTTAAGGGCAGGCGCCGCGCACGCCCGGATTAATGACCAAAACTCATAAGTCGCGGAGTTTAAATGGTTTGTCGAGGACATACCCCTGACTGACCATTGAGCATCTGCAGAACGTCCAGAACCAGGAACCTCGGTGCCTGGGTTGGGTTCGGTAGAACAACTTATTACAAGAACAATATCGAGGTGCGTGCATGAAGCCTATAGCTGCGCAAGGCCTGGTCAGTCGAGAGTTCAATATTCGAGTGCTGGGCCTGAACTTCCATCGGGTTATCTTTCCAGTCTCGTTCTCAATAGTCCTGCTGCTGGTTCTGCTGGCGCTGAGTAACCCGGTGCTCTTCGGCCAGACACTGGAGAGCGTCAAGGGCTGGATTCTCAAGAACTGCGACTGGTTCATCATCATCATGGGCAACCTGGCCGTGCTGTTTTGCGCGGGCCTGGCGCTCTCGCCCCTGGGCAAGGTGCGCCTGGGCGGGCGCGAGGCCAAGCCGGAGTTCAGCACGCTGTCCTGGTTCTCCATGATGTTCGCTGCCGGCATGGGTGTCGGCCTGCTGTACTGGGGCGTGGCCGAACCCGTGGCGCAGTACACCGCCTGGTGGAAGACGCCGCTGGATGTCACGGCCAACACGCCGGAGGCGCAGCACGCGGCGATGGGCGCCACCCTGTTTCACTGGGGGTTCCACCCTTGGGCCATCTATCTGACCAGCGCCCTGGTGGTCGGCTACTTCTCCTACAACAAGGGCCTGCCGCTGTCGCTGAGCTCCGGCCTGCAGCCCTTGATCGGCAAGGCGCACAAGGGGCTGCCGGGGCAGTTGGTCGATGTGTTCACCGTGGTGCTGACCGTCTTCGGCCTGGCCACTTCGCTGGGCCTCGGCGCCATGCAGGCCACCGCCGGCATTTCCCATGTGCTGGGCGTGCCCAACAACTTCACCTTCCAGCTGCTGTTTATCGCTACCGTGACCGGCATCGCCGCGATTTCCCTGTGGCGCGGGCTGGATGCCGGGGTCAAGCTGCTGAGCAATATCAACATGCTACTGGCCCTGGGGCTGTTCCTGCTGGTGGTGGTCGGTATCGGCGTGCTGGAGTTCTTCTTCGGCGCCCTGACGGCCGCGCTGGATTACGGCCGCTTCTTCCTGCCGCTGAGCAACTGGGTCGAACGCCCGGATCAGGACTGGTTCCAGGGCTGGACGGTGTTCTACTGGGCCTGGTGGTGCACCTGGGGCCCGCTGGTTGGCATCTTCGTCGCGCGCGTGTCCAAAGGCCGCACCCTGCGGCAGATGGTGGGCATGGTGATGCTGGCACCGACCCTGGTCGCCGTGCTCTGGTTCGCCGCCTTCGGCGGCGGCGCCATCGCCCAGGTCGTCGACGGCAGCGGGGCGCTGGCGGCGGGCCTGACCGACGTCAACATGGCCATCTTCCAGTTCCTCGAAGTGCTGCCGCTGGGCGGTCTTGCCTCGCTGCTGGTCGTGGCCTTGCTGGTTATTTTCATGGTCACCTCGGTCGACTCCGGCGCCCTGGTGGTCGATAACCTCGCCGCCGGCGGAGATCCCGATACCCTGCCGCTGCAGCGGGTGCTCTGGCTGGTGATGATTGCCCTGGTCACCGTCACCCTGTTCGTGGTCGGCGGCGACACCGCGCTCAAGGGCATTCAGGCCGGCGCAGTGGCGATGGGCTTGCCGTTCATGGCCTTGATGCTGCTGATGATGGTCGGCCTGGTCAAAGGCCTGATCCAGGACTGCCGCAGCTGAACCACGGGCTACCCACGCCGCCCGACGCGCTGCCCGCTGGCAGTCGTTGGGCGGCGTTGTTGCAGTTGGCGAAAAGCAGGGCAGCCCTCTAACGCCGCCGACCGCCACTCGGCCATCCACCCTCAAATCCCTGCGCGAAGTCGCCATTGCCGGCGGCTTGGTGACCTCCTCGCATTTTCAGCGGCGCTTGCGCGAGATGTTCGACATCGTCCCGGGGCAGTTTCGCAAACGTACGAATTCCCAGGAGAGCGGCGGGGGGCAGCGAGCCGGCGTAAAAGCAACGAACAAGCCGCGAGCAAATAGCCTGGCGCCGCTGTCTGAGAGGTATCCGGTGCCTCCGCCGTCGCGGAGGAGGTTGATTGGCGAGGTTGCATGATGCTCTGTCGGTTCATTTCGCGCGGTGTTCTGCCGTTCTGCTGGGCGGCGCTATTGGCCAGCCAGGCCAGTGCCGAACACCGTCACGATGGTCATGACAAATGGGAAAACCGCTACCGGGACGGGCCGTGCCGCGTCAAAGAGGAGTTCGACCGGGGCGATTACCTGCTGGAAATCAAATGCCCGGACGGCCACGGGCGAAGCTGGCCGCGCGGCGAATGGAAGGAGGAGTTCCGCGACGGTGCCTGCCGGGTGAAGATCGACGCCAAGCGCGACGAGTACAAGAAAGAGGTGAAATGCAAGGAGTGGGATGACGACTGAGGGACGACCTTGCGCCGACTGTCATGGCCCGGTCACCTGACGGTCATACCGCTGCCACCGCCATCCGCTGCAATCGCTGCAACCCGTCGAGAGGATGCAGCGATGCAGATATGCGTAATTGGGGCTGGCTACGTTGGGCTGGTGACGGCGACCTGCTTTGCCGAGATGGGCAACCGGGTGATCTGCGTCGAGCGCGATCCCCTGCGGGTGGCGCGGCTCGCCCGCGGCGAGGTGCCGATCTACGAGCCCGGCCTCGAGGCGATGCTCAAGGCGCAACTGGCCAGCGGCCAACTCAGTTTCACCGCACAGCTCAAGGCCGGCATTCGCCGCGCCGAGGTGGTCTTCATCGCTGTGGGCACGCCCAGCGGCGAGGACGGTTCGGCCGATCTGTCCCATGTGCTGGCGGTGGCGGATGAGCTGGGCGAACAACTCGAGCACGGCTGCCTGGTGGTGGACAAGTCCACCGTGCCGGTGGGCACCGCCGAGCGCGTCGCCCAGCGCATCAACGCCGCCCTGGCGCGGCGTGGTCTGCGTGCCCGGGTCATGCTGGCGAGCAACCCGGAGTTTCTCAAGGAGGGTTCGGCGGTCGAGGACTTCATGCGCCCCGACCGGGTCATAGTCGGCTGCGACGACGAGCGCGGCCGGGAGCTGCTGCGCCGACTCTACGCGCCGTTCCTGCGCAACCACGACCGCCTGCTGTGCATGGGCGTGCGCGCCGCGGAGTTCAGCAAGTACGCGGCCAATGCCTTCCTCGCCACCAAGATTTCCTTCATCAACGAGATGGCCGGCATCTGCGCGCGCCTGGGGGTGGACATCGAGGAGGTGCGCCGCGGCATCGGCAGCGACAAGCGCATCGGCACCCACTTCATCTACGCCGGTTGCGGCTACGGCGGCTCCTGCTTTCCCAAGGACGTGCGCGCGCTGATCCGCACCGCCGAGCTGGAGGGTTTCGAACCGGGCATCCTGCGGGCGGTGGAGGCGCGCAATGCGCTGCAGAAGACCCTGCTGTTCCAGGCGCTGCGCGAGCACTTCAACGGCCATCTGCAGGGCAGGGTGGTGGCGCTCTGGGGGCTGGCGTTCAAACCCGGCACCGACGATCTGCGCGAGGCGCCCAGCCTGGTGCTGCTCGACGCGCTGCTGACGGCGGGCGCACGGGTACAGGCCTGCGATCCGGTGGCGACCCCGGCGCTGGCGTCGCGCTACGCCGAGTACCTGGCCAAGGGCCAGTTGCTGCTCAGCGATTCGCCCTATGTGGTCAGCGAGGGCGCCGACGCCCTGGTGCTGGTGACCGAGTGGAAGCAGTTCCGCCAGCCGGACTTTCTGCGCATCCGCGCCGCGATGCGCATGCCGGTGCTGTTCGACGGGCGCAATATCTACGATGCGGCGCAGCTCGCCGAGCTGGGTTTCCTCTATCGCGGCATCGGCCGGCCGGCGCTGGGCAGTTGTAAGGCCAGCGCAGCTTGATAGACTGGCGGCGCATTCCACACGCCATCTGGGAGTCCCATGATCAAGAAATGCCTGTTCCCCGCCGCCGGTTACGGCACCCGCTTCTTGCCCGCGACCAAGGCCATGCCCAAGGAAATGTTGCCGGTGGTGAACAAGCCGCTGATCCAGTACGGCGTCGAAGAGGCTCTGTCCGCTGGCCTCACCGAGATCGCCATGGTCACCGGCCGCGGCAAGCGCGCGCTGGAGGACCATTTCGACGTCAGCTACGAGCTGGAGCACCAGATCCGCGACACCGACAAGGAAAAGTACCTGGTCGGCATCCGCCGCCTGATCGACGACTGCAGCTTCGCCTACACCCGCCAGGTGGAGATGAAGGGCCTGGGGCACGCCATCCTCTGCGGCCAGCCGCTGATCGGTGACGAACCCTTCGCCGTGGTGCTGGCCGACGACCTGTGCCTGAACCTGGAAGGCGACAGCGTGCTGACCCAGATGGTCAAGCTGTACAAGCAATTCCGCTGCTCCATCGTCGCCATCCAGGAGGTGCCGCGGGACGAGACCCACAAGTACGGGGTGATCGCCGGCGAGATGATCCGCGACGACATCTACCGGGTCAGCAACATGGTGGAGAAGCCCAAGCCCGAGGACGCGCCGTCGAACCTGGCGATCATCGGCCGCTACATCCTCACCCCGGACATCTTCGATCTGATCCGCGACACCCCGCCGGGCAAGGGCGGCGAGATTCAGATCACCGACGCGCTGATGCGCCAGGCCCAGCAGGGCTGCGTGATGGCGTACAAGTTCAAGGGCCAGCGCTTCGACTGCGGCAGCGCCGAAGGCTATATCGAGGCGACCAACTTCTGCTTCGAGAACCTGTACAAGACCGGCAAGGCCTACTGAGCTTCGGCGACCGGGGCCCCCGTAGGATGTGCCGTGCCACCAGGCCTGCGCAACACAGGACGCCACCTTCGGGTGGCGTCTTGCGTTTCAGGGGATGGGCATCCGCTCCGACCCCGGCCCCAGCGGCTGGCCGTAGCTGAACTCCACGTAGTTGCCGGCCGGGTCGCGCAGGCCGCAGTAGTAGCCGACCGGGTAGGGCTCGTCGCGTGGCGGCCAGATCAGGCAGCCGTCTTCCTCGGCCATGGCCGCGACGCGGTCGACCTCCTCGCGGCTGGCCAGGGCGAAGCCGAAATGGCTGTAGTCGTCGCTGGCCAGCCGGCGATCCTGGCCGCCGGGCATGATGACGAAGATGAACTGATGCTCCTTGCCCGGCTCGGCCATCCAGACGATGCGCGTGCCCTTGCCGGGGCGCTGGTGGATCACCTGCATGGCGCAGTAGCGTTGGTAGAAGGCGATGCAGGCGTCCAGGTCGGGCACGTGCAGCGCCAGGTGGGTCAGGGTCGGACGCATGGCGGCTTTCCTCCTTGGCAGTCAGCTTAGTCTTTGCCTTTCCGGTATGCTGGCGTCCTGTCCAAGGAGGCCGCAGATGAGTTACGACTTCGACCTGTTCGTTATCGGCGCCGGTTCCGGCGGCGTCCGCGCGGCGCGCTTCGCCGCCGGTTTTGGGGCCCGCGTGGCCGTGGCCGAGAGCCGCTACCTGGGCGGCACCTGCGTCAACGTCGGCTGCGTGCCGAAAAAGCTGCTGGTCTACGGCGCGCATTTTTCCGAAGATTTCGAGCAGGCCGGCGGTTTCGGCTGGTCGCTGGGCGAGGCGAACTTCGACTGGGCGACCCTGATCGCCAACAAGAACCGCGAGATCCAGCGCCTCAACGGCATCTACCGCAACCTGCTGGAGAGTAGCGGGGTGAGCCTGTTCGAAGGTCACGCGCGGATTCTCGACGCCCATAGCGTCGAGGTGAACGGTCAGCGCCACAGCGCCGAACGCATCCTCATCGCCACCGGCGGCTGGCCGCAGATCCCCGACATTCCCGGGCGCGAGCATGCCATCAGCTCCAACGAGGCGTTCTTCCTGGAAACCCTGCCCAAGCGCGTGCTGGTGGTGGGCGGCGGCTATATCGCCGTGGAATTTGCCTCGATCTTCCATGGCCTGGGCGCCCAGGTCACCCAGCTGTACCGCGGCGATCTGTTCCTGCGCGGCTTCGACGGCGCGGTGCGTCGGCACCTGAAGGAGGAGCTGAGCAAGAAAGGTATCGACCTGCAGTTCAACGCCGACATCGAGCGTATCGAACGGCAAACCGATGGCAGCCTCAACGCCACCCTCAAGGACGGCCGCGTGCTGCAGGCCGACTGCGTGTTCTACGCCACCGGCCGCCGGCCGATGCTGGACAACCTGGGCCTGGAAAACGTCGAGGTGAAGCTGGACGAGCGCGGCCATATCGAAGTGGACGAGCAGTTCCAGACCAGTACACCGTCGATCCTCGCCATCGGTGACGTGATCGGCCGCGTACAGCTGACCCCGGTGGCGCTGGCCGAAGGCATGGCCGTGGCGCGCCGCCTGTTCAAGCCGGAGCAGTACCGCCCGCTGGACTACCGGATGATCCCCACCGCGGTGTTCAGCCTGCCGAATATCGGCACCGTCGGCCTGAGCGAGGAACAGGCGGTCGAAGCGGGGCACCGCGTGCAGATTTTCGAGAGCCGCTTCCGACCGATGAAGCTGACCCTCACCGAATGCCAGGAGCGCACCCTGATGAAGCTGGTGGTCGATGCCGACAGCGACCGCGTGCTGGGCTGCCACATGGTCGGCCCGGAGGCGGGCGAGATCGTCCAGGGCCTGGCCATCGCGCTCAAGGCTGGTGCCACCAAGCAGGTGTTCGACGAAACCATCGGCGTGCACCCGAGCGCCGCCGAAGAGTTCGTCACTTTGCGTACGCCAGTCAGTCGCTGAGGCGGTTATGCAGGAGCTGTTCTACTTCGCCGACCTGTTCGGCGTGGCGGTGTTCGCCATCACCGGCGCGCTGATGGCCGGGCGCAAATCCATGGACCTGTTCGGCGTGCTGGTCATGGCCATCGTCACCGCCCTGGGCGGTGGCACCCTGCGTGACCTGATTCTGGACAATCACCCGGTCAGCTGGATACGCGACGACACCTATATCCTGGTGGCGTCGCTGGCGGCGCTGGGCACGGTGGTCTGGGTGCGCATGACCCGACCGATCCATGAGAAGGGCCTGCTGATCGCCGACGCCTTCGGCCTGGCGGTGTTCACCGTGTACGGCACCGAACTGGCCCTGCAGCACGGCACGCCGGTCAGCACCGCGGTGATCATGGGGGTGATGACCGGCGTGGTCGGCGGGGTGATCCGCGACGTGCTGTGCAACGAGATCCCGCTGATCTTTCAAAAGGAAATCTACGCCACCGCCTGCATCGCCGGCGCGCTGACCTTCATCGGCCTGCGCGCGCTGGACACGCCGCACTGGCTGGATACCAGCGCCGCCATGCTGGTGGTGCTGGGCGCGCGCCTGGCGGCGATCCACTGGCACCTGGGGCTGCCGCGTTTTCATCTGCTGGACAGGCATTGAACATGATCGAACGACTGGATCACCTGGTGCTGACCGTGGCCGATATCGACGCCACCGTCGCCTTTTACGAACGCGTGCTGGGCATGCGCCACGAGCGCTTCGGCGCCGGGCGCAATGCGCTGGTCTTCGGCCAACAGAAATTCAACCTGCACCGGGCCGGCCGCGAGTTCGAGCCCAAGGCCGCCAGGCCGACGCCGGGTGCCATCGACCTGTGCCTGATCAGCGCCTGGCCGCTGGAGCGCATCCTCAGCCATCTGGCGGAGCAGGGCGTCGAGGTGGAGGAGGGGCCGGTGGCGCGCACCGGCGCCGTCGGGCCCATCGAGTCGGTGTACTTCCGCGACCCGGACGGCAATCTGATCGAAGTCAGCCGTTATCCGGCCGCCTAGGGTGCACCGCCAGGAGCGGTTGTTTCACGTTCATGTCTTGAGCAAGGCCCGCTGCCGCCAGGCGGGCGCGGCGACCGGGAACAACGCCTCGGTCGGGCGAAAACGCGCCAGGCCATAGGCCGCGACCCTGCGTTGGCGCTGCTGTGCCGTGGATAGGGCCAGGCGATAGCCCTGCTCGCTTACCGGTTGGCCGAGGAAATAGCCCTGGCCATTCTGGTACGCGCCTTTCTCCCCTTGCCACCAGGCCTCGACCAACGCCGGATCGGGCCAGGGCAGGTTCTCGTCCTCGTCCATGGCCACGTTGGCATCCGCCGGATCGTCGTTGGGGCCGGCGTCGTGCTCGGGGGTGTCGCGCAGCTCCAGATCGAGCAACGCCAGGTCTGCTCCAGTGATGAGGCTGAAGGCCTCGCCGGCGACCCGGGCCTGCGGCACCTCCTGCATCTGCTGGATCAGCCAGGGCAGACTTAGCGGATCGCCCAGCAGGCCGACCGCCTGGATGACCATGCGGCGCTGCTGCGCTTGCGGCATCAACTGACGAATCCAGGCGACGCTGGTTTCTCTGGGCTGCCAGGCCAGTAGCACCGGCAAGGCGCGCTGCTGCAGCGGGCCCGGTTGTTCGGCGAACTGGCGCAGCGGCAGCAGCGCCTCCTCGTCGCCCATCTGCACCGTGGCCCAGTTGGCCCAGAAGCGCGCGTTTTCGTCGGCCTGCAGGCGATGGGCACGGATCGCCGGCAGCAGATCGCGCCGGCGCAACTCGCCGGCGGTGCGCGCGGCCTGGGCGACGACTGCCGCGTCGGCATGCGCCAGCCCGGCGATCAGCGCCGGCCCCGGATCGCGGCGGTGCATGCCGCAGGCGGCCAGGCCTATCTGACGAAACAGTGCCTCGGGCGAGCCAAGCAGCTTGTCCACCCAGGGCTCGACTCGGGCCCAATCCAGCCAGCCCAGGGCCGCGGCCATAAAGCGCGCGCTGTCGGGGGCGGCGCGCACATGCTCGGCCAGCCGGGCCATGGCGGCGGTATTGGCGGTCTCGAAGGCCAGCACCGTGGCCGCGAAGATTTCGCCCTGGGCGTTGGGATCGAGCTGCTGGAGCAGGGTTTCTAGAGCGACCGGGCCGGCGATACGCAGGCCGTCCAGATGGGCCTCGATTCGGTTGTCCAGGGTGCTCAGATGGTTGAGGTCGTAGTGGGGCTGGTGGACGGCGATGCTGCGCAGCAGGCCGAGGAAGGCGGCTTCTTCGATGTGCTGGTCAATGACCTGATGAATTCTGGCGCTCATCAATCAATACGCGCCCAATTGTTACCATCGAAGGCCATGATGTCCTTGCCGCCAATTGACCACAACACACCATCGGAGGCGCTGAGGTGATAGCAGCTACTGGGCGAGTCCTCACCGAAATCGACCGACAAGAGCCTGCCCTGGTTGAGCGTGAATAGTCCGTACATGGTCGATAGATACAGCTTGTCCTGATACCAGGCGAGATCCCAGATATCGTCGATCATGCTCTGGTGATCGATGACGTCCCATACATCCCCGCGCCCCCTGAGCAGCAACCCCTTGCGTCCCGATGCGTAAACCATACCGTCGTCCGCGCAGAGTACCCGGGTCAGCACAAGGTTGGTTGGGCTTTCCTTCTGGCTCCAGGTCTTGCCGTCGAAGTGCCAGATATCACCGTTCCACCCCACCGCATAGATATCCGACTCGGAGAATCCGTCCACCGCCTCGAAACCGACGACTTCTTTGCTGCCGTCTGCCGGTCTAGCGCCCTGATCTATGGAGACCCACTGATGGGCGTCGTTTCTACGCCAAGCCTGTCGGTTCATTCCAACGACGTAGACATGTTCACCGATGGTACGAACACCCCGTAACGGGCCTCGGGCTCTGATGAGCTCGTCGGTATTGCCGATCTGTTCTTCGTGTCGATCACCACTACCCAGCAGCAACACTCCCCCATAAACGCCGACGGCACACATCTGCTGCAGCGGTTTTTGCGCAATGGCAATACCCACAGTCGGCCACAGTGTGCGTCCCCCATCGCGCCAGACGTGGTTATCCCATTCGACGAAGTCAGAATGGGGATATTTCGCTTTATCGAGCTCGTCGGCGCTCATTGCGATGTAGGTCAGATCGAAAAAACGAACTGCGCCGGTTACAAACGAATAGGTACCAGTCCAATGGCCACTCATTGATTTCCTCCTGGGTATTGTTTATCGCCCGCCGCCAGGGCCGGACGTGCCTGCTGAGCGAATAGCGTTTGTGCGTGCAGCAGCCTGTGCCGTTGCGGCAGACACATCTTCAGCGGCAAAGTTTCCGGTTTGCACCGCCTTGATCTTCGTGTCGTCCGTCATGCCCTGACGCTTGTGGTAGTAGTCCAGCTGATGCTTGATGCATTCCTCGTTGCACGCCGACTCAGGGAATGTCTTGGTGACGGCCTTGGCCGCATTCGCCTTGGCCACCCCATAAGTTGTCGCTGGCGCCGTCACCGAACCGCCACCGTTGACCGCCAGCGTTTCGGTCGGGGCCCCAGCCGCAGCCGCGCTCTGGAAGGTATGCAACATGCCGTGAGATCCGGTGAACTGTGTTTGCCCCTCGGCACAAATAGAGAGCGCCTTACCCTCGCGGTAGTTTTCGGAAACCCCAGCCAGTGTTGAACCGCTGCGGCCACTGGCATGTACTGCGCTGGCTTCAATCAGGTGGTGCGGAGTTTGCGAGGGGCAGCAGGAGTTGCCTTCTGCTTTCTCGGAGTCGGTTGGCTTGTACGGGCGTAGGGTGCAGCGCATCGCCGCCAGACATTTGTCCGCAGCAGTTTGATCCGCCAGGGAGTGTGCCTCGCCACTGTCTTTACGCCTGGAAGGTTTGGCACCGTCACAGGCTTCGTTGGGCTTGTAGTCCTTACAGTTGTCTTGCTGCTTTTTGCGATCGTTGGCGCAGGGGTCTTTGCCGCCAGGGGTCGCAATTTCATCGGCGTACATCCAGGGGGGAGTATTGCCTGGCATCGAAGCATGGTTATGGGTGGTCATATCCAGGTTCCTGACCACATTCTCTCCCTCGAACTTCACATCCATCGACCAGGAGGTGAAGTACACCTTGCCCTTGTTCTTGCTGGTGATCACCCCTTTCTTCGGCGCGCAACCGGCCTCGTCGCCGTAGCTGGTCTTGAAGTAGCTCTTGTTCTTGAGCATTACTTCCTTGCCGGTGATCTTCACCGTGCGGGTGCCGTTGGTGGTGTCCTTGGCCATGCCTGTGTTGGGGTAGGGGATGGGCACCCCGGGTGGGGTGGCCGGGGTCTGCGGCGGGGTGAAGCAGACGTCGGGGAAGCAGGCCACGGCCTTGCCGTCGGCCGACTTGCACGACACTTCCATATTGTTGGCGTAGACCTGGTTGCCCATCAGGCGGCCCTCACCGGTTGGTAGCTGAGCAGGGCGGCGGCGCGTTGGCCGGCGTCGTTGCCCAGGTGGCAGAGGATGTTCGGCCCATCGCCGTAAGCCTTGCGGCTGGCGGCCAGGGCCACGGCGAGCATTGCCGGACCGATGGCGGCGCCGACTTCGCCGATGCAGTCGGCCGGGTGCCAGATATGGAAGAACTCCTTGCGCACACGCAGGCTGCGGCTCAGGGCCAGCGAGGCTTCCTTGAAGTAGTACTGCTCGCCGGACAGGTCGGTGACGCGGTAGTCCATCTGCTCCAGACCGCAGCCCACCTCGGCCAGCGCAGCGCGGATGGCCTGCGTCAGGCCCTCGGCGCGCAGGGGGATGTCTTCGCTTTCCACCGTGGCTGGCTCCATGCCGAAGCCCAGGCCGAGGCAGGCCAGTTGCGGCTCCTCGCTGGCGACCGGAGCGCCGATCACCACGGCGGCGGCACCTTCACCCGGGATAAAGCCGTTGGAATTCTGGCTGGTCAGCAGACGTTCGCGCTCCTCGAAGGCGGCCAGGGTCGGCGCGCTGAGGAAGGAATCGACACCGGCGATCAGCACGTGGCGATGGCCGCCCTGGTAGATCAGCTTGCGCGCGTTGAGCAGGGCCACCGCGCCGCTGACCCGGCCGCGGGCGATGAGGTTGGAGCTGGGATGAAAGGCCAGGCCCAGTTCCCGTTCGATATCGTGCAGCAATTCGATGTCCAGGCCCTCCAGCCGCCCTGGGCGTTCCAGTTCGGCGACGCCGAGCAGCAGCGGGGTTTGCGCCGGATCGACGCCGGGTGCATTCTGCAGGGCTTCGGCGATGGCGCGGGCGGCCATCTTGATCAGCTTGGCGCGGCCTCGCCAGGGCTGTTCCAGCGGCACGCTGGCGGCGATCAGCCATTCGCCGCCGCGGTCGATAAAGCGGGTTTCCTGGAAGTTGTCGATGGCGCAGCGAATCGCCGCGCAACTGGCCGGGGCGCTGAGGCCGACCGCGCTGACCATGCCGGAGCCGAGAATGCACAGGGCGTTCATCAGTCGGCCTCCGTCGCCTGGTGTCTGGACTTGACCAGGCTGCCGAGGCCGGCGTGGTAATCCTTGCCAAGCTCGCGCGCACGCCACCAGGCGCGCGACATGCTGCCCACCAGTACCTGGGCGATCTCGAACATGTTGCGTTTGAGCGGACGCGATATGCGCCAGGTCAGCTGCACCTGGCGCGCCTCGGTGTCGATCAGCAGGGTGTCGATCACGGCATGCACCGTCTCATGGCCGCCCTTGTTGAGAAAGAAGGTTACCGGCACGGACATCTGGGGAATGCGAAAGCCCGCGCGTTCCTGCGCCGTGAGGTTGAGCAGCAGCACCTCCTCGCCGCCCTTGAGGTAATCGGTCTGCTGATCGGCCGGCGCGGCCTGGAAGTAGCGGTTGTCGAAATCGGCCGGCAGGAAGGGAAAGCAGTCCGCCAACCAGGCCTCGTCGTAGGTGCCGGCAAAGGCGGCGCGCTGCGGCCAGTGACGGCCGATGGGCCCCAGCGCCATGGGGCGGAAGTCCCCTTGCGGGCTGTCGACCGGCTTGCCCAGCTCCTCGGTGCAGGGCATCGGCATGCCGAGCATGTCGGCGCTGTCCGTGCCGCGCGGATACCAGCCGATGCCGGCCGGATTATCCGGGTAGGCCTGTTGTTGCTCGGGGTTGCCCTTGAGCGGATGGGCGCCGCCAAAGGCCTGGGCGTAGGAAATCGTCTGTTCGAGAAAAGGCTGCGGCAGCCCGGGGGCGACGCCGAGCAGGCCTGGCTGCCACTGCCTGGGGCCGAGTACCGAGAAGGCCTTGCCGACCCGGCCGATGCGGATGCCGGCGGTGATCTGGGTCGCCGGCTTGCCGCCCGGCGCATGGGCCTTGCCCTGTACCAGCACGTCGCAGAAGGGTTTGACCGGGGCGAAGTCCATTTCCTGCAGCGGTGCGCTGAGGCCCGGCTCGCCGTGAAAGGTATCGGCCATCAGCAGCGGCTGCTGGGTGTCGAGCAGGCGCGCCTCGCGGCCGTCCAGCGGCAGGTCGAAGGTGCCCTTGGCGATCACTACCAGCGATTCGCGCCCGTCGGGCGCCAGGCCCTGGGTGAAGGCCGCCATCAGTCGGGTGGCATTGAGCAGTTGCATGGGCCTGCGCCTTCTAGTTGATCTGCACCGAGCCGCCCTTGATGCGGTTGACCCCGCTGGAGCGGCTGGAGAGGTAGGCGCCCTGGATGATCACCTTGCCGGCGCGGGTCAGGGTGATGCTGGCCTTGCCGCAGCGCAGCACGATTTCCCGTTCGGCGCGCAGCTCCAGGCGTTCGTCGTCCAGCTGCACCTGGGGCGTCGCCGGCGCGCCGAGCAGGCGGCCGATCAGCAGCGGGCGACTCGGGTCGCCGTTCTCGAACATCAGCGCGACCTGGGCGCCGATATCCGCGGCGGCCAGCGGCGCCATGCTGCGGGCGACAAGTCCCAGGGCATCGGCGCAACCGGGAAAGTTCACCCGCGGCACGCCGTCCTCGGACAGGGCGAGCAGGGTGCCGATCATCACGCCGTCGAGGCGCGCCTGGCTGGGCAGGCAGTATTGAACCGTCATAGCTGGGCTCCTGGCCGTGGGTAGAACCGGCCTGCTAGTTCTGCAGAATCTTCTGCCCCTTGACCACCACGTTCTTGCTCGCCTTGACGTTGATCGCGCCGGAGCCGTCGATGGTGATGTCCTTGCCGCGGATGGTGATGGTGCCGTCCTTTTTCATGGTGATGCTGGCCGAGCCGGTGGTCAGGGTGATGGAGTCGCCGGCGGTCAGCGAGAAGTTCTTGCCGACGCTCAGGCTGTCGTCCTTGCCGATGCTGCTATCGCGGCTCTGGCCGACGCTGCGCGACTCGTTCTTGCCGATGCTGGTGCTCTGGTTGCTGCCGATGCTGATCTCTTCGTTGCTGCCGACGCTCTCGGTGCGGTTGCTGCCGATGGTGATGTTCTCGTTGCTGCCGACGTTCTCGGTGCGGTTGTTGCCGATGGTGATGCTCTCGTCGCTGCCGACGTTCTCGGTGCGGTTGCTGCCGATGGTGATGCTCTCGTTGCTGCCGACGTTCTCGGTGCGGTTGGCGCCGATGGTGATGTCTTCGTTGCTGCCGACGCTTTCGGTGCGGTTGACGCCGATGGTGATGGATTCGTTGTTGCCGACCTTCTCGATACGGTCCACGCCGATGGTGATGGTCTCGATGTTGTCCACCGTCTCGGTGCGGTCGTGTTTGACGTGCACGGTTTCGTCGTTGTCGATGATCTTGGTGCGATCGTGGCCGACCCAGTGGGTCTCGTCGTTCTCCACCTCGATGTCCTGGTTCTTTTCCGCGTGGATGAACAGCTGCTCTTCGCCCTTCTTGTCCTCCATGCGGATCTCGTTGAAGTTGGCCGGCGTGCCTTCCTTGCTCGAACGGCTCTTGACCCCGCTCTGGGTGGCGTTGGCCGGCAGGTCGTAGGGCACCGTCTGCTCGGCGTTGTAGACGCGGCCGGTGATGATCGGCCGGTCCGGGTCGCCTTCGAGGAAGCTGACGATCACCTCCTGGCCGATGCGCGGCAGCTGGATCGCGCCCCAGTTCTTGCCGGCCCAGGCCTGCGACACGCGCATCCAGCAGGAGCTGTTCTCGTCGGACTGGTCGTGGCGATCCCAGTAGAAGTGCACCTTGACCCGGCCGTACTGGTCGGTCCAGATCTCCTCGCCGCTGGGCCCGACCACCATGGCGGTTTGCGGCCCACGGACGATGGGCAGCGGCGTCAGCGGCAGCGGGCGGAAGGCCTGGCTGGCGTCCATGCAGTCCAGCTCGCTGGTGAACTGCTCGCTGCTGTCGCCGAAGCCGGTTTCGTAGGGCTCCTGGTGGATGCGGTAGCGCGCGCCCACCACCAGGTATTCGCGGTTCTGGTCGGCGCGCTCGTAGCCGCTGAGCTTGAACAGGTGCCCCGAGCCCAGGCCGCGGGCGCGGCCGCGCAGCTGCACGCGCTCGAAGCGGGTGTGGATGGCCTCGATGCGGGTGCGCGCGTAATGCTCGCCGTCCTTGCTCTGCACGTACTCGCCGGGGTAGTCGAACAGCGGGTATTCGGCGTTGCTGTGGCTGCGCGACACACTGGAGCGCACCTCCAGGCTGGCGCTGGGGCGCTGGAAATCGTAGTCGGTCAGCGCCAGGGCGCCGGGCTGTACCTCGCGCGCCAGTTGCCAGTCGTAGAAATGATCGCGCTCGCGCATCTGCTGCTCGGGCGGGAAGAAAGGCACCGAGGCGTAGCCCTCCACCGTCGAATGGGCGCCGTAGGCATCGGCCAGCACCAGCACGTGGCGCGCCTTTTCGTGGCGGAAGTAGTAGTAGATGCCTTCCTGCTCCATCAGCCGGCTGACGAAGTCGAAGCTGGTTTCGCGGTACTGCACGCAGTATTCCCACTCGCGGTAGCTGCCGCTGAGGCTGTCCTCGAAGTCGGAGAACCCCAGGTCGCGGAACACCTGCTTGATGATGTCCGGCACCGTCTTGTTCTGGAAGATGCGGCAGTCCGAGGTGCGGCTGAGCAGCCACAGCCAGGGCCGCAGGGTCACCTGGTAGCCGGCGTACTGGCCGGTGCCGACGGTCTGCCGGCAGGCACAGACGATGCCGTGGAAGTAACGCTCGCCGCCGTCGTACAGCTCCAGCGCCAGGCCCATGGGTTTACCCAGCAGTTGGTCGAACTTGACCGAGGCGTCCTCCGAGGTCAGCTCCAGGTGGTACTGGAAGGGCCGCCCGAGTTCCTCGCTGCCTTCCAGGCTCTGCAGCAGCAGGACGTTGGCGCCCAGCGGGCCGTTGACCTGCACCAGGCGCTGGGATTGGGTCAGTGCCATCTACGTTCTCCCTTGGCGATCACGGCCTGCTAGTCGAAGCGGTAGCTGAACTGGCCATTTTCGGCGCCGATATGCACACCGGCCAGCGGCTTGCCCTCCAGCAGGCGGCCGAGAAACTCGCGCGACAGGTCCGGCAGCAGGCTGTTGGTGAGGATGGCGTCGATCTGCCGGCCACCGCTCTCGGCCTCGGTGCAGCGCGACACCACCAGGTCGAGCACGCTCTGCTCGTAGTCGAACGGCACCTTGTGCGTGGCCTCCACACGCTTCTTGATGCGGTCCAGCTGCAGCCGGCTGATGCTCTCGAGCATCTTGTCGCTCAGCGGGTAGTAGGGGATGGTCACCAGGCGGCCGAGCAGGGCCGGGGGGAACACCTTGAGCAGCGGCTCGCGCAGCGACTTGGCGATGGCCTCGGGGTCCGGCATCAGCTCGGGGTCGCTGCACAGGCCGGCGATCATCTCGGTACCGGCGTTGGTGGTGAGCAGGATCAGGCAGTTCTTGAAATCGATCATGCGGCCTTCGCCGTCTTCCATCACGCCCTTGTCGAACACCTGGAAGAAGATTTCGTGCACGTCCGGGTGGGCCTTTTCCACCTCGTCCAGCAGCACCACGCTGTAGGGCTTGCGCCGCACGGCCTCGGTCAGCACGCCGCCTTCGCCGTAGCCGACGTAGCCGGGCGGGGCGCCCTTCAAGGTGGAGACGGTGTGCGCCTCCTGGAACTCGCTCATGTTGATGGTGATGACGTTCTGCTCGCCGCCGTACATGGCCTCGGCCAGGGCCAGGGCGGTCTCGGTCTTGCCCACCCCGGAGGTGCCGGCGAGAAGGAAAACGCCGATCGGCTTGCTCGGGTTGTCCAGCCCGGCGCGTGAGGTCTGGATGCGCTTGGCGATCATGCTCAGGGCGTGGTCCTGGCCGATGATGCGTTTTTTCAGGTGCTCGTCGAGGCGCAGCACGGTGTCGATCTCGTTGCGCGCCATGCGCCCGACCGGGATGCCGGTCCAGTCGGCGACCACCGAGGCCACCGCCTGGTAATCGACGGTGGGCAGGATCAGTGGCGTTTCACCCTGCAGCGCGCTGAGGCGGCTCTGCAGATCCGCCAGTTTGCCGTGCAGCGCCTGGCGTTCGTCGTCGCTCAGCTGCGGGCTCGGCGGCTGCGCCTGGGCCGCGCCGGTGGTGTCCACCGCTTCGGCGGCGGCGCGCAGGCTGGCGCGGGTCGCCAGCAGCTCGTCGACCAGGGCCTTTTCCTCGCTCCAGCGGCTTTCCAGGGCGGCCAGGCGCTCGCGCTCCTCGGCCAGGGCGCCTTGCACGTCGCTCTGGCGGCTGCCGATGGCGATGCCGATGGCCTGTTCGCGGGCGATGATGGCCAGCTCGGTTTCCAACGCCTCGATCCGCCGGCGGCTATCGTCCACCTCGGCCGGCACCGCGTGCAGGCTGATGGCGACGCGGGCGCAGGCGGTATCCAGCAGGCTCACCGACTTGTCCGGCAGTTGGCGCGCCGGGATATAGCGGTGCGACAGCTTGACCGCGGCCTCCAGCGCCTCATCGAGAATCTGCACCTTGTGGTGCTGCTCCATGGTCGAGGCCACGCCGCGCATCATCAGGATCGCCTTGTGCTCGGACGGCTCGTCCACCTGCACCACCTGGAAGCGCCGGGTCAGCGCCGGGTCTTTCTCGATGTGCTTCTTGTACTCGGCCCAGGTGGTGGCCGCCACGGTGCGCAGGGTACCGCGCGCCAGCGCCGGCTTGAGCAGGTTGGCGGCATCGCCAGTGCCGGCCGCGCCGCCGGCACCGACCAGGGTGTGGGCCTCGTCGATGAACAGGATGATCGGCTTGGGTGAGCTCTGCACGTCCTCGATCACCTGGCGCAGGCGCTGCTCGAACTCGCCCTTCATGCTCGCCCCGGCCTGCAGCAGGCCGACGTCGAGGGCGCGCAGCTCGACGTCCTTGAGGCTCGGCGGCACGTCGCCGGCGACGATGCGCAGGGCGAAGCCCTCGACCACCGCGGTCTTGCCGACGCCGGCCTCGCCGGTGAGGATCGGGTTGTTCTGCCGGCGGCGCATGAGGATGTCCACCAGTTGGCGGATCTCCTCGTCGCGCCCGACTATGGGGTCGAGCTTGCCGCTGCGCGCCTGCTCGGTGAGGTCGACGGTGAAGCGCTTGAGCGCCTCCTGCTTGCCCATGGCGCTGGGGGCCATGGCGCCGCTGGCTTCGCCCGGCGCGCCGGCGGCGTTGAAGCCGTCGCTGGCGCCGAGGCCGTTCTCCGGCGAGTTGCCGACATACTCGTCGAAGCGCTCGATCAGGCTCTCCACCTTGATCTTGTCGAACTCGCGGGAAATCGCCGTCAGCGCATGGCGCAGGCTCGGCGTCTTGAGGATGCCGACGATCAGGTAGGCGGTGCGCACCTGGCTCTCGCCGAACATCAGGCTGCCGTAGACCCAGCCGCGCTCGACCGCTTCCTCGACGTGGGAGGACAGGTCGGTGATCGAGGTGGAACCGCGCGGCAGGTGATCCAGCGCCTCGGTGATGTCCTTGGCCAGGCGCGCCGGGTCGAGGCTGAACTGGCGCACCAGCTGGTGCAGGTCGGAGTCCTGCAGCTGGAGGATCTGGTGCAGCCAGTGCACCAGTTCGACGTAGGGGTTGCCGCGCAGCTTGCAGAACACCGTGGCGGCTTCGATGGCCTTGTAGGCCAGGCTGTTCAACTTGCCGAACAGCGCGGCGCGGCTGATCTCACTCATGTTCGCAGCTCCTCGAATCGGGGATGGATTGGCTGGCGTAGTCGCGTACCAGCGAGAGGTCGTCGGGGTCGTGCAACGGGGTGCCGAGCCAGGTGTTGAAGCCGAGCTGGGTGCCGCCGTCGAGGTCGATGCGCGGCACCTCCTGGCAGCGCAGCACCAGGTTGATCTCCCAGTCCAACTCGTCGCCCTGGTGCTCGGCGACCCAGGCGGCCAGCTCGGCGAAGTTCTCCTGGCCCGGCAGCAGGCGCTGGTACTGCTCGAGGCTCAACGGGCCGAGACGGATGCGGAACTTGTGCTGGCGATCCCACACGTGGGTGCCCAGGCACAGGTCGCTGCCGAGGGTGCAGGCGGCCGCGCCGACCTGGCTGTACTGCGGCAGCTGCAGCCACTGGCCGACGTATTCCTCGATGCGCACCGGCACCTCGAAATAGGCTTCGAGGATGCTGCGCAGGCCGTCCGGGTAGCGGGTCTGCGCGGCCAGGTGGCCGCTGAAGTGCAGGCTCGCCGAATCGGCCAGCGGGCCCTGGCCGAGCAGGCTGGGCATGCCGCGGCCGGACAGGGCGGCCAGGCGCATCGACCAGTAGTCGTCGTCTGGCCGGTCGTGGCTGACGGTGGGCCGCGCCTCGGCCCAGGCGCGGTAGAACAGGGTCAGCAGGCGATGGTGGAAGACGTCGAGAAAGCGCTTGAAGGTGGCGTCGCCATTGTTGCGCTGGCGCTCGCGGGCGTACTCGGTCAGGTGCAGCGGCAGCGGCCCGTTGGGGCCGGTGAGGCCGAAGAAGAACTGTTCGATACGCGGCACCGGGCCTTGGTGCACGCTGGCCAGGGTCGCCGGGGCGAAACTGCAGTCGGGCTGCTGGCCCAGGCGCAGCGGATCGTCGGCCAGGCGCACGGAACGGCCGATGCGCGGCTGCGCCACGGCCGTGCATTCGATACGGCGCAGCGCCTGGAAGAAGTCGTAACTCCAGGGCGCGGCGGCCATCTCGGCGGCGCCGCTCAGATGTTCGGGCGGCGACCCGGTTGTGCCTGCCATCGCATGACCTCTCCGCGCTCGGTGGTGCGCAATACCGTTTCGGTAAAACTGTTGATCGATACGTAACGGGCGAGAAAGCGCTCGAATACCGCGCCGAGCAGGTATACGCCGGTGCCGCGAAAGGCGTTCTCGTCGAATTCCAGGCTGATCTCCAGGCCGCGGCCGAATACGATCGGCCCGGGCATCGGCAGGCGCCGCGTGCAGGGCTGGCTGCGCACCTCACGCAGGCCCTCGATCTGCAGCTGCAGCGCCGAATCGGCCGGATCGCCGTACAGGCGCAGCAACTCGCGCAGGGCCGCGGCGCCCTGGCCGCGCTCGCTGAGCGACAGGTAGTTGAGCGACAGCTGGCTGATCAGCCGCCAGGCGCTGGCGTCATGGGCGCGACTGGCGCGCGGCCGGCTCGGCCCAGCCAGGCAACGCACGGTCTGCACCGGGGCGCTGTCTTCGAGGGTGAAGTCGCTCTTGCCGGTGCCGATGGGCATCAGCAGCGGCAGGTCGCGGTTGGTGCACAGCGCGCCGATGCCCAGTTGGCGCAGGTCGTGGCGATAGGGCGCCTGGTTGACGTCGACCAGGGAGACGAAGGTCTCGCTGCCGACGTAGGTGGAGCGCGGCCCGCGCCGGCGCGCCTGGCTGGACAACCGGCGCGGCTCGCGGCGCACCACGTAATAGGCCTGTTCGCGGCCGTAACGGGCCGGATCGCGAATGGCGTAGAAGGGCTGGAACGGCTGCTCGGGACCGCTGCCGTGGCCGCTGACCTGGGTCAGCGAATGAATCTCGAAGTCCAGCGGGCGGGTACGGTCGGCGATCACCTGGTGCTCGTGGACCCGGTCGCTTAAGTGGATGCGGTCGGCGCGGCGCGGAAACAGGTTGACCGCCGGGGTGCAGAAAAGCACGAACTGGGCGGCCGACACCGCACCTTCCAGGCTGCTATCGAGGCGGTTGAACAGCACCACCAATTCCAGCTCCTGGGCGGCGCAACGCGCCACGCCCCGCGACAGCCCGCTGAACTCGACGAACAGGAAGCGATTGGGCAGGGCGAAGTACTCCTGCAGCAGGCGGTAGCCCTGGAAGGCGCGCGGCACCACCGGCAGCACCGCATCCGCGTCGTCGAAGCCGCGCGCCTGGATGCAGGTCAGCGGCAGGCGTTCGACCCATTCGCCATCGACGCTCTTGATAATCAAGGCGCAGGCGTTGCCCAGCAGCTGCTCGTACAGACGAAACGGCTGCTCGTCGGCGCCGCCGAGAAACAGCGGCAGGCTGTCCAGCGCCAGGGCCTTGAACGGCATGCCGGCGCCGCATCTGAGGCGGATGCGCAGGCCGGCCTTGGCTTTGGGTTCTGCGGCGGCGAGACGGCCGAGGGCGGTGGCCGGGTTGCCGAAATACTCGGCGCGACTGACCGTGAGCGGCCACAGGGTGACGTCGTGGCAGGTGCGGTACTCGCAGGCGGTCTGCTCCTCGTGGCCGAGCTGGCCGCGCAGGGCGGCGCCACGCTCGACGCGAAAGCCGCTGGCCAGCGAGCCCTCTTCGGGATCGGCGCACAGCTGTACCACCGCCACCGATGGGGTCGGTGCCAGGTAGTGGGGGTAGGCGATCTCCAGCAGGTTATGGGTGAAGGTCGGGTACTCGGCATCCAGTTTCAGGTGCACCCGCGCGGTGAGGTAGGCGAAGCCCTCCAGCAGGCGCTCGACATAGGGATCGGCGCAGTCGATGCCGGCCAGGGTCAGGCGGCTGGCGATCTTGGGGAACTCGGCGGCGAACTCGGCGGCGCTCTCGCGGATGTGCTGCAGCTCCTGGTTGTAGTAGTCGAGCAGGCGCGGGTTCATGCGCGCCTCCTGCCGGTGTCGGCCGACGCCACCTTGATATGCCCGGTTTCCAAGTCGAGATCGGTGGACAGCAGCAGGCGCAGCGGCACCGGTTCGGCCCAGAGGTCGGCCTCGATCTCGAAGCTCAGGGCGTTGTGGTTCATCTCCTCGCCTTCGAGCTGCGCGCGCACCCGCAGCGAGCCCTTGAGCAGGCGCGGCTCGTAGGTCTCGATGATCTCGGCGAGCAGGTCCTCGACCAGCTGCACATCGATGCTCGAGGCGGTGTGGCCGGACAGCGGCGGCAGGCCGAAATTGATCACCGAGCTGCCGGCCGGCATCTGTGCGGCCGTTTCGCTATCGAACAGGGCGGTGGTGTTGAGCAGCCAGGCCAGGTCGCGCAGCACCGAGGCCTTGAGCTGATTGAGATTCATCACCCGGCGCTCGGCACTTTCCTTGGGGTTGCCCGGGTCGTCGTCGGTGAGACGATCGAGCAGGGAGGGCTGCAGCCGCTCCTGCAGGGTCAGCTCGGCCATGCTCAGGCGTCCCCGGCGGCGAAGCGCAGGCTGCGCAGGTCGAACAGCGCGGTTTCGCCGCGGTCGGTGGCGAACAGGCGCTGGCCGATGGGCACGCCACTATCCAGCCAGTCGACCTTGCGCGCCAGGCGCGCGGCGTCGTCGCCCAGTTCGACGGTGTCCGGGTAGCGGCTGGGGATCAGTGCCACCGTGCTGCCGCCGTTGCGCAGGGTCAGCTCGGCCGGCATCCACACCAGGTCGCGCAGGTCGCTGGGCGCCTCGCAGCTGAGGCTGGCGATGTTCTCCATGGGCAGCCAGACGTAGCGGCCGTTGACGATCAGCTCCAGCACCGGGCCAAGCCGCGGATCGGCATCGGCGCACCAGGCGAAGGGCTCGTCGTTGAGTTCGCCGGCGATGGCCGGGGCGGCGTCGAAGGCCTGCTCGCGCAAGCGCTGCGCGGCCTCGGCATGGCCTTCGGCGTCGAGTTTGAGGGCCTGGATCAGCGGCGCCAGCCAGTCCGCTGGCTGGCCCAGCAACACCGGGGTCAGGCGCCCGGCGAAGACTTCGCCGCGCAGCGCCTCGCATTCCAGCGCCGAGCGGTAGGTCTGCACCATGGCCAGGGCGCCGGCATCCAGCTCGCCGGCGACCTTGAGCTGGTTCTGCGCGCGGCCCCACTGGCCCAGCACGGCCAGCAGTTGAAAGAGAAAGACGCGTAGGGCGGGGTTGGACGGCTGGCTGCGCACTTGATCCTGCAGGGCGTTCAGGGCCTCGTTCAGCTGACCGGCACGCACAAGTTCATCGGCATTCATCGCTGCGTCCTTCCGTTCGTGTGCCGCGCAGCAGTGACGCTAAGTGCGGCGGGTGTCCTGGCCGTAGGCGCCGATGCTCGGCGTGCGTGCCGAGCGCCGGTGCCTTGACCGGCGAAACGAGTGCCCGACGCCGCAGCGGCGCCGGGCGGTCACGCTTCAGATCTTGACGTTCTCGCGGATGTTCCAGCCGTACTTGACCGGGCCGCCGTCCTTGCTGCCGTCCTGCTTCTGCGGTTGATAGTCGACCTGAACCTGGCCGAAGTTGAGGGTGACGTTCTCGGTCAGGCGATCCTCGCCGCCGCTGCCGCCGGTGCTGATCGACGACACCAGCACTTCCTTGAGGGTGATGATCAGGTACTCCACCGGATCCTCGCCGCCGGCCTTGCGAATGGTCAGCTTGGCCTCGGGATAATGTTTGCCGCTGGAACAGGCCATCATCAGGTTGGGCGAGGACTTGTCGATCCACTTGGTCAGGGAAATGTCCTGGATACTGACCTTGCCGGCACCGCCGCCGCCGCCCACGTGCATGCTGCCGGACTGGGACATGCCCCAGCTCCAGGCCAGCACGTCGATTTCCTTGCCATGGGACTTGTCGGCGGACTCACCTTCCACATCGCCGATCTTGATGAACATATCAACAGCCATCATGCCTCCTTGGTGGCTCGCGCCACGCTACGTGGTGCGGTATCCGCCGCCTTGGCGGATACCAATGTGAGGGTGGATCAGGCGCCTTTGGCCGAGGGCAGCTTGGAAACCAGGCGCAGGGACACCGTCAGGCCTTCGAGCTGGTAGTGCGGGCGCAGGAAGAACTTCGAGCTGTAGTAGCCGGGGTTGCCCTCGACTTCCTCGACCACCACCTCGGCGGCCGCCAGCGGGTGCTGGGCCTTGGTGGTTTCGGTGGAGTGCGCCGGGTCGCCGTCGACGTAGTTGAGGATCCAGTTCTGCAGCCAGCGCTGCATGTCGTCCTTCTCCTTGAACGAGCCGATCTTGTCGCGCACGATGCATTTGAGGTAATGGGCGAAACGGCAGGTGGCGAACAGGTAGGGCAGGCGCGCCGCCAGGTTGGCGTTGGCGGTGGCGTCGGGGTCGTCGTACTCGGCCGGCTTCTGCAGCGACTGCGCGCCGATGAAAGCCGCCAGGTCGGTGTTCTTCTTGTGCAGCAGGGGCATGAAGCCGTTCTTCGCCAGCTCGGCCTCGCGCCGGTCGGAGATGGCGATTTCGGTCGGGCACTTCATGTCCACGCCGCCGTCGTCGGTGGGGAAGGTGTGCGCCGGCAGGTTCGGCACTTCGCCGCCGGACTCCACGCCGCGGATACGCGAGCACCAGCCATAGAGCTTGAACGAGCGGTTGATGTTGACCGCCATGGCATAGGCCGAGTTGGCCCAGGTGTACTTGGCGCTGTCGGCGCCGGCGGTGTCCTCCTCGAAGGCGAAGGCATCCACCGGATCGGTCTTGGCGCCGTAGGGCAGGCGGGCGAGGAAGCGCGGCATGGTCAGGCCGATATAGCGCGCATCCTCGGACTCGCGCAGCGAGCGCCAGGCGGCGTACTCGGGGGTGGTGAAAATCTTGGTCAGGTCGCGCGGGTTGGACAGCTCCTGCCAGGAGCCCATGCCCATCACCGTCGGCGACGCCGCGGAAATGAAGGGGGCGTGCATGGCCGCGCAGACCTTGGACAACTCGCCGAGCAGCTCGACATCCGGCGGCGACTGGTCGAAGTAGTAGTCGCCGACCAGGCAGCCGTACGGCTCGCCGCCGAACTGGCCGTACTCCTCCTCGTACATCTTCTTGAAGATCGGGCTCTGGTCCCAGGCGGTGCCCTTGAACTTCTTCAGGGTCTTGTGCAGCTCGCCCTTGGAGATGCTCATCACGCGGATCTTCAACTGCTCGTCGGTCTCGGTGTTGTTGACCAGGTAGCTCAGGCCACGCCAGGCGCTTTCCAGCTGCTGGAAATCCTGGTGGTGCATGATCAGGTTGATCTGCTCGGTGAGCTTGGCGTCGATGGCGGCGATGATCGACTCGATGGACTTGATCGCATCGTTGGAGATCAGGTCGGTCTTTTCCAGCGCATGTTCGGCCAGGGTGCGCACCGCGGTTTCCACCGCCTCGCGGGCGCGCTCGGTCTTGGGTTTGAACTCCTGCAACAGCAGGGCAGCGAAATCGCTGGTCTGTTCGGTAGCAGTCCCGGCCTGGGCCTGCTGTTCGGTCATGGTTTCGGCCATGGTCTGCGTCCTCTAATCAGCTTTGCGGCTCGGAGTCGGTCGGTTTCGGCGCGCTGGCCAATGCCTGCAGCAGGGCCGGATCCTTGATCGCCTTCATGATCATTTCCTCGGCACCCGTCTTGCCGTCCATGTAGGTGAGCAGGTTGGCCAGCTGGGTGCGGGCTTCGAGCAACTGGTTGAGGGCGTCGACCTTGCGTGCCACGGCGGCGGGGCTGAAGTCGTCCATGCTCTCGAAGGTGATGTCGAGGCTGAGGTTGCCCTCGCCGGTCAGGGTGTTGGGCACGTTGAAGGCCACCCGCGGTTTCATCGCCTTGAGCCGGGAGTCGAAGTTGTCCACGTCGATCTCGAGGAACTTGCGGTCGGCCACCGCCGGCAGCGGTTCGGCGGGTTTGCCGGCGAGGTCGGCCATCACCCCCATGACGAAGGGCAACTGGACTTTCTTCTCCGCGCCGTAGAGCTCCACGTCGTACTCGATCTGCACCCGTGGAGCTCGGTTGCGAGCGATGAATTTCTGGCTGCTGGGGTTGGCCATCTTGTTCCTCCTGCGCTGCGTATGCGGCTATGGGCTGTGAATGAGGTGACCCGGCGCTATTCGCCGTCGGGCCCCCTGAGCTTTTCGAACTGGGAGAAGCCGTCGGGGATCAGGTTGCGCACGATGGTGGCGAAGTCGGCGCTGACCAGCGTCTTGGCCCGGCTCAGCAGCACCGGCACCGGGCTGGAGGGCTCGTGCCGGGCGTAGTAGGCGAGGATGCGGTCGAGGGTCTTGAGCACGTCGTCGCGATTGCCGATCTCGCCACTGACGTGCGGCGCGGCGGGCGCGCCCGGCGTTGCCGCGCTGGTGCCCTCTGCGGCAGGCGCCGTCTCGGCAACTTCGTCCGCGGTCGCGGCGGGTGCCTGTTCGGCAACGATCTGCACGGCATACCGCAGCAGTTGCTTGATGGCGCCCAGATCGGCGCCGCGGTCCGAGCCGACGCGCTCGTTGACCTCCCGTTCTATCCCCTGCAGCGCCGCCTGGGCGGCACCGACCGCGGCGCGGCAGGCCTCGACCTGCTCGGCGTCGCTGTCGCGAAAGGCCGCCGCGACCTGTTCCAGGCCCAGGCTTTCGCTGGCGAAGCGCTGCAAGCCGCTGGCATTGAGCGCGGCACGCAAGGTCACGGTGCCGAAGGCGCGCGAGCGGATCAACGGCATCTCCCACAACAGCCGCACCACCGGCTCGGCGCCGATGCCGGCCAGGGCGTTGATGCGGAAGGTGGGGTCGTTGTCGTCCTCGACGTCTAGCATCGGGTAGAGGCTGTCCCAGTACTGCTGCAGTAGCGCCTGGATCAGCTGCAGCGCCTGGGCCAGGCCGGGCAGGCCATCGAGGGCGATGCTGCTTTGCAGGTAATAGTTGGCGATGCGCAGATCCTTGCTGCGCGCGAACAGCTCGACGCACAGATCGCGCACCTGGCGCCATTCCGGCGGCTCGGCGGGCAATACCGAATCGCCCATCTGGCGCTCGGGTTGGCCCTGGGCGACGCGCTCGAGTTCGAGGAACGCCGAGTCGTATTCGAGATCGGCGCCACTCGGGGAGTCGGGGGATACCGCGGTCAACAGCTGCTGTACGTCCACCACAATGGGTGATCTCCATATCCAACCTGCTGCGGGCAGGCATACCGTCAGAGCGAACGTTGGACTTCAATCCACATCCTGTGGATTACGTTCTATTCGGAGCGGGGCATGGCCACTCCGATCGAGTTGTTAGAGCAAGTCTTGGCGTTGTTTTAGGCTTGTCAAGAAATTGGCCAGGCGCCTGGACGAACTGTCGAGCGGATTAAGATAGGCGAGCCGAAATTCTTTATTTAGTGTCTTTCGCTATATCGCTAATTACAAAAAAGCAGATTCAAAGTGTTACTCCTGAACAACACTGGTCAACTTTGTGATGCCTATACTCAGGGCACCGGTTGGGGACTCATGCGGTCGATGAGCGAAGTTTTGTAAGGAGTTTGAATGCCGCTGCGTTTGACCATCACCAGTTATCACAAGCTGACGCCCGGGCAGCGTGCGGACATGGAGCTCGACCGCGGCGAGCTGCGCATCGGGCGCAACCCGGAGAACGACTGGGTATTGCCCGACCCGGAGCGCCTGGTATCGGGCCAGCACTGCGTGATCCAGTTCCGCGACGGCACCTATTACCTGACCGACACCAGCACCAACGGCGTGCAACTGGTCAACGCCGGGGTGCGCCTGCACCGCGGCAATAGCGAGCCGCTGCGGGACGGCGAGCTGGTGCGCCTGGGCGAGTACGACATCCTGGTACAGATTACCGGCGCCGACATATCGTCGCCGGGGCTGCCCGCCGCCAGCGATCCCTTCACCGGCTTCGATGCGCTGATGAACCGTCAAGGCGCCGGCGCGCCGAGCATGCCCGCGCCGCCGCCCGCCGCCCCGGCGCAGATGCAGGCGGGCGGCTCGCCGCTGGACACCAAGCCCGACCTGTTCGACTTCCTCGCCACACCGGCGGTACCGCCGCCGAGCGCGCCCGATCATATTCCCGCCGAACGCCACGATTTCCGCCCGCCGCAGGCGCAGGTGCCCGCGCCGCCGGTCGAGGCCAGCCCGGCAGCGGCGCATGCGATTCCGGCGGACTGGGATCCCTTCGCCGAACTGGGCATCGCCGCGGCGACGCCGCAGGCCCCGCCCGCCGCACCGTCGGCGCCGCCAGCGGTGCCGGCTGCCCAGCCTGTGCCAGTGGCCGCGCCGCTGCCGGCCGCCCCAACGGCGCCCGTCGCCGCGGCCGTTCCGCCGGCTGTCGGCACGCCGCAGCCTGGCGCGGCGGCGCCTACCGACGACGCCCTGGAAGCCTTTCTGCGCGGCGCCGGGGTGGCGCAGCTGCGCATCGAACGGGGCGAGGCGCTGGCGCAGATGGAGGCCATCGGCCGCAGCTACCGGCAGATGGTCGAAGGCCTGGTGGACGTGCTGCGCGCCCGCGCCAGTCTCAAGGGCGAGTTCCGCATGGCGCAGACCATGATTCAGCCGGTAGAGAACAACCCGCTGAAATTCGCGCCGAACGTCGAGGAGGCACTGCTGCTGTTGCTACGTTCCGGCAACCAGGCCTTCATGCCGGCCGACCAGGCCATCGCGGAAAGTTTCGATGACCTGCGCGCGCACCAACTGGCGGTCATGGCGGGGGTACAGGCGGCCATCAAACATCTGTTGAAGCGCTTCGAGCCGGCCACTCTGGAGGCGCGTCTGAACAAACCTTCGGGTATTGGCGGATTATTGTCGGGGGGGCGCCAAGCCAAGTACTGGGAACTGTTCACCGAAACCTATGCCGCCATATCCCGGGAAGCGGAGGACGACTTCCAGGACCTGTTCGGCCGCGAGTTCAGTCGCGCCTATGAAGAGCACAGCGCCAAACTGCGTAGAACTTAGTGTTTGTTATGGAGCGGCGGGCTGTTAATTCTGAATTGAAATAATAAAACTTCTAGAGGACGCCAAAGATGCCAAGGATATTGTGGGGAGTGCTGGCACTGTTGCTGACCGCCTGCGCATCGGAGCCGCCACCGCCTGCGCCCACCGTGGTGCGTCTGCAGATCCAGGCCTCGGCCGACCTCAATCCTGCGCCGGGCGGGCAGCCGGCACCGGTGCGGGTACGCCTGTACGAACTGAAGAGCGGGGCGGTGTTCAGCCGGGCCGACTACTTCTCCCTGGTCGAGTCGGCCAACGCCACCCTGAGCAGCGATCTGGTGGCCCAGGACGAGTTGCTGATCCAGCCCGGCGAGCAACTGATCCTCGACCGCACCCTGGACGAACAGAGCCGTCTGCTCGGTTTTGTGGTCGCCTTCCGCGACCTGGACGACTCGGTGTGGCGGCAGCTGGTCAACATCCCGCCGCACCAGACCAGCGTGCTCAACGTCAGCCTCAGCGCGCGCGCGGTCAGCGCCGTGCCCGCGCCGCCGACCAAATAAACCACTCGGGAGATTCGCTCATGTCCTGGAATAACCGAGTGGTGTGGTCCGAGGGGATGTTCCTGCGCCCGCAACACCTGCAACAGCATGACCGTTATCTGGAAACCCTGGTCGACAGCCGCTGCCGGCCAATGTTCGCCGGCGGCTGGGGGTTCTCCGAACTGCAGCTGGACACGGCGCTGCTGACCCAGGGCAAGCTGGCCATTCTCGGCGCCCGCGGCGTGCTGCCCGACGGCACGCCGTTCGACATTCCCGGCGACGACGTGGCGCCGACGCCGCTGATCGTCGACCCGCAGATGCGCGACCAGCTGATCTACCTCGGCCTGCCGCTCAAGCGCGCCGGCACCCGCGACACCGTGGAGGAGGGCGAAGCCCTTGGCGGCGCTCGCTACGTCAGCCAGGTGCGCGAGGTGCGCGACGACAACGCGCCGTTCGAGAGTCGCGCGCCGCTGGCCATCGGCGGCAAGGCACTGCGCCTGCTCACCGAGCGCGACGGCCTCGGCGAGTACGCCTGCATCGGCGTGGTGCGGGTGGTGGAAAAACGCGCCGACAATGCCTTGCTGCTCGACGAGAACTACATCCCGCCATTGCTGGACGTCGCCGCCTCGCCGCCGCTGGCGGCCTTTCGCAGCGAACTGCAGGGCCTGCTGCACCAGCGTGGCGAGGCGCTGGCGGGCAGGGTGGTGGCCTCCGGCGCCGGCGGCGCCTCGGAGATCGCCGATTTCCTGCTGCTGCAGCTGGTCAACCGCGCTGAGCCGCTGATCAGCCACCTGGCCCGGCTCAGCCCGCTGCACCCGGAGGCCTTCTACCGCGAGGCGGTGGCGCTGGCCGGCGAATTCGCCACCTTTTCCAGTAGCGGCCGGCGCCCGGCCGAGTACCCGGCCTACGAGCACGACGACCTGGCGGCCAGTTTCGCCCCGGTGATCCGCGAGCTGCGCCAGGCACTGTCGATGGTCATCGACAGCCGCGCCACGCCGATCCCGATAGTCGAGAAATCCTACGGCGTGCACGTGGCCATGCTGGCCGACAAGAACCTGCTGCAGGGCGCCAGCTTCGTCCTGGTGGTGCGCGCCGACGTGCCGGCGGAAAACCTGCGCAGCCTGTTCCCGCAGCAGGCCAAGGTCGGCTCGGTGGAACACATCCGCGACCTGGTCAACCTGCAGCTGCCGGGCATCGCCTTGCTGCCGATGCCGGTGGCGCCACGGCAGATTCCCTATCACGCCGGCTCCAGCTACTTCGAGCTGGATCGCGGCAGCGACCATTGGAAGCAGTTGGCCAACTCGGGGGGCTTCGCCTTCCATATCGCCGGCCAGTTCCCCGGTTTGAACCTGGCCTTCTGGGCCATCCGAGGATAGTTCGCCATGCATCCGATCGACGATCCCTTCGGCGGCCCACCCGGCAACGGTGGCGGCGGCTCGGGCGGCGGCAGCGACCGCACCATGATCATGCCGCGCCCCGGTGGCCGGGCACCTGAGCCGCCCGGCGGGCAGCCTCGCCCGGCGCCCGCAGCCGGGCCAGCCCCGGCCATGCCTGGCGCGCCCTTGCCCAGCAGCCTGGCCCAGGGCCTCAACCCGCTGGAGCGCGCGGCGGCACCGCTGCTGGCGTTGCTGACGCGGCTGCGCAACACCATTTCCCACCCGATGCCGGCCAGCCTGCGCGCGCAGCTGCTGGCCTATCTGCGCCAGTTCGAGGAACAGGCCAAGGGCGCCGGCGTGCCGCAGGACGAGGTGATGCTCAGCCGCTACGTGCTCTGTACCGCGCTGGACGAAGCGGTGCTCAGCACGCCCTGGGGCAGCGGCAGCGACTGGGGCAAGCAGAGCCTGCTGATCACCCTGCACAACGAGGCCTGGGGCGGCGAGAAGGTGTTCCAGCTGCTCGAGCATTGCCTGCAAAACGCCCGGCAGAAGCTGAACCTTCTCGAGCTGCTGTATCTGTGCCTGTGCCTGGGTTTCGAGGGCCGCTACCGGGTGATGAACGACGGCCGCAGCCAGCTCGAAGCCCTGCGCGAGCGCACCGCGGCGACCATCCGCAGTGTGCGCGGCGAGTTCGAGCGCGAGCTGTCGCCGCGTTGGCGCGGGGTCAGCGCGGTGCGCGATCGGCTGTCGCAGTTCGTCCCACCCTGGGTCGGCGCGGCCATCTGCCTGGCGCTGCTGCTGCTCTTGCTGTTCGGCTTGCGCCTGAAGCTGGCCAGTGACGCCGAGCCGGTGTTTCGCAACATCCATGCCCTGGGCGAGATCCCGGTGCAGACCATCGATCGCCCGCCGCTGCAGCCCAAGCTGATCGAGCGGCCGCGCCTGGCGCGTTTTCTCGAAGAGGACATCCGCGCCCAGCGCGTCGCCGTGGAGGACGCGGTGGATCGCTCGGTGGTGACCATCCGCGGCGACGAGCTGTTCGCCTCCGGCAGCGCCAGCATTTCCGACGCCCTGCAGCCGCTGTTGCTGCGCATCGCCGAGGCCATCCGCCAGGTCAAGGGCAACGTGCTGGTCACCGGCCACAGCGACGACCGGCCCATCGCCACCCTGCGTTATCCCTCCAACTGGAAGCTGTCGCAGGACCGCGCGCAGCAGGTCATGGATGTGCTGGCTGCGCGCAGCGGCCAGCCCGAGCGCTTCACCGCCGAAGGGCGCAGCGACACCGAGCCGGTGGCCTCCAACGAGACCGCCGCCGGCCGCGCGCGCAATCGCCGGGTGGAGATCACCGTATTCGCGGAGGGCAACCTGTGAAGGCCTTCTTCAATTTCTGCGTGCGCTGGCTGGTGCCGCTGCTCGGCCTGCTTGCCCTGAGCCTGGTGATCTGGTTCGTCGGCCCGCTGATCGCCATCGGCAGCTACGAGCCGCTGGCCTCGGCGACGGTGCGCTGGATCCTCATCGCGCTGCTGTTCCTGACCTGGATCGGCTTTCGCGTCCTGCGCCTGATCCAGGCCCGGCGCAACGCCGCCAAGGTCATGCAGGGGCTGGTGGCAGTGGCGCCGGATGCCGCCAGCGTGGCCACCGCCGAGGAGCTGGCGACCCTCAAGCAGCGCATGGACGAAGCCCTGCAGCTGCTGAAGAAGGCCAAGCTCGGCGGCCAGGAGCGGCGCAACCTCTATGAGCTGCCCTGGTACGTGATCATCGGCCCGCCCGGTTCGGGCAAGACCACTGCGCTGGTCAATTCCGGGCTCAACTTCCCACTGGCCGAGCACATGGGCGGCGGCGCCATCCGCGGCGTCGGCGGCACGCGCAACTGCGATTGGTGGTTCACCGACGAGGCGGTGCTGCTGGACACCGCCGGCCGCTACACCACCCAGGACAGCCACGCCGAGGTGGACAAGGCTGCCTGGCTGGGCTTTCTCGATCTGCTGAAGAGCCAGCGCAAGCGCCGTCCCATCGACGGCGCCTTCATCGCCATCAGCCTGTCCGACCTGCTGCTCGGTAGCGAGAGCGAGCGCGCCGCCCATGCCCGCGCCATCAAGGCGCGCGTGCAGGAGCTGTATGCCCAGCTCGGCGTGCGTTTCCCGATCTACGTGATGCTGACCAAGTTCGACCTGGTGCCGGGCTTCATGGAGTTCTTCGACGGCCTCAGCAAGGAGGAGCGCGGCCAGGTCTGGGGCTGTACCTTCGCCCTGGACGACGGCAAGAGCGGGGAAGGGCCCTTGGCCGGCTTCAGGCAGGAGTTCGCCGCCCTGGAGGAGCGCCTGACCCAGCGCCTGGTCGAGCGCCTGCAGCAGGAGCGCGACCCCAACCGGCGCGACCTGATCTACGGCTTCCCGCAGCAGTTCGCCGCCCTGCGCGACAACCTCGCCAGCTTCCTCGACGGCGTGTTCAAACCCAATCCCTATGAAGAGCGGGTGCTGCTGCGCGGCGTCTATTTCACCAGCGGCACCCAGGAAGGCAGCCCCATCGACCGCCTGATCGGCGCCATGGCGCAGAGCATGAACCTGGATCGTCAGCAGCTGGCGCGGCAGACCGGCACCGGGCGCAGCTACTTCATCGAGCGGCTGTTCCGCGAGGTGGCCTTCGGCGAGCGCGGGCTGGTCGGCGCCAACCCCAAGGTGGAGCGTCGGCGCAAGTGGATCACCCGTGGCGCCCTGGCCGCCTCGGTGCTGCTGTTCGTCGCGGTCGCCGGCGTCTGGCTGGCCAGCTACAACGCCAACCAGGCCTATATCGCCGAGGTCGACGCCCGCGTGGCGCCGCTCAAGGGCCAGCTGGAGGCCCTGAGCCCGGCGCAGCGCGAGGTGCTGGCGGTGCTGCCGCTGCTCAACGCCATTCGCCACGTGGCAGACAATCCGCCGTCCTGGGCCGAGGGCTTCGGCCTGTACCAGGGCGACATGCTCGGCGCCGAGGCCAGCAGCGTCTACCGCAAGCTGCTGATCGCGGTGATGGCGCCGCGGTTGCTGACCCGCATCGAGGAACAGCTGCGCAGCGGCGGCAACTCCGACTTCCTCTACGAAGGGCTCAAGGCCTACCTGATGCTGGCCAGCGCCGAGCAGTACGACGCGGACTTCATCAAGGCCTGGATCAACCTGGACTGGGACCAGAGCCTGCCGCGCGACCTGGCCCCCGAACAGCGCCTGGCGCTCGCTGAGCACCTCGATGCGCTGTTCGCGCGCAAGCCACCACCGGCGCGCCTGGACGAAAACCTGATCGAGGACCTGCGCCGTCAGCTGCAGCAGATGTCGGTGGCGCAGCGGGTGTACAACCGAGTCAAGCGGCAACCGCTGCCCGACGGCCTGGCGGATTTTCGTATCAGCGAAGCGGCCGGGCGCGACGCGGCCCTGGTGTTCACCCGCAAGAGCGGCAAGCCGCTGAACGATCCGCTCAGCGGCTTCTACACCTACCGCGGCTATCGCCAGGTGTTCATGGTCGCCAGCCTCAGCCAGTCCGGCGCACTGGCCGAGGAACAGTGGGTATTGGGCCGGCCGCTGAGCGACAACCAGGACGCCGCCAGCCTGGCCCTGGAGGTGCGCAACCTGTACTTCCAGGACTTCCTCGGCCAGTGGGAAAGCCTGCTCGGCGATGTCGATTTCGTCGCCATCACCAGCGTCGCCCAGGCCGCCGACGTGATGCGCGTGCTGTCCGGGCCCAATTCGCCGCTCAAGCAACTGCTCGAGGCGGTGGCGCGGGAGACCGACCTGCAGCAGGAAGACCGCCTGCTCGCCGACAAGCTCAAGGCCGCCGACGGCACGGTGGACAAGCTCAAGCAGCAGCTCGGCTCGCTGGTCGGGCAGACGCCGCAGAACCAGGCACAGGCCGCGCCGCAGGTGGACCCGATCACCGCCCGTTTCAACGAGCTGAACAGCCTGGTGCGCAAGCCCGAGGGCAGCAACAGCGCGCCCATCGACGACCTGCTGGCCCAGTTCAACGAGCTCTACGTGCAGCTCAGCGCCATGAGCGGCGCCAGCGGTGATGCCCTGCTGGGCGAGGCGAAGAATCAGGCGGTGGCCTCGGCGCAGCGGGTCAAGCTGGCCGGCGAACGCCAGCCGCCGCTGGTGCAGAACCTGGTCAACTCGGTGGTCAACGCCACCACCAACAGCATGATGGGCGGTATCCGCAGCCAGCTCAACGCGGCCTGGGTGGCCGAGGTGGTCAACGTCTATCGCCAGTCGCTGGCCGGCCGCTACCCGCTGGACAGCGGCAGCACGCGCGACGCCACCCTGGAGGATTTCGGCAACTTCTTCGGCGTCGGCGGGGTGATGGACAGCTACTTCCGCAAATACCTGCAGCCCTACGTCGACACCTCGGCGACCACCTGGCGCTGGCAGCCGGGGGCGGCCGAACGCTTAGGCATAGGCGGCGGCGTGCTGCAAACCTTCCAGCGCGCGGCGGCGATCCGCGATGCCTTCTTCCGCTCCGGCGGCGTGCAGCCCACCGTGCGTTTCGAGCTCAAGCCGGTGGCCATGGACGCGGCGATCAGCCAGTTCATCCTCGATCTGGACGGCCAGCAGATGACCTACGACCACGGCCCCAGCCGGCCGGTGGCCATGCAGTGGCCGAGCCCCAACAGCCTGGGCGTGGTGCGCCTGTCAATCACCCCGCCGACCAGCGCCGGCCGCTCCGGCCTGACCCTGGACGGGCCCTGGGCCTGGTTCCGCCTGCTGGAACAGTCCGACCTGACCCCGGGCGCCTCGCCGGACCGTTTCACCCTACGCCTGCGCGTGGACAACGCCAGCGTGGCCTGCGAACTGCGCGCCAGCAGCGCCTTCAACCCGTTCAAGAGCCGCGTGCTGACCGGCTTCAGCCTGCCGGAGCGGCTATGACGGCGGGCTTTTACGGCAAGCTGGCCAGTCGCGGCGACTTTCTTCACCGCGGCCTGCCGAGCAGCTTTATCGAGCCCTGGGACGCCTGGCTGGCCAGCGGTATTGCCACCAGCCAGCAGGAGCTGGGCCCGGCCTGGCTGGATGCCTACCTGGTCAGCCCGCTGTGGCGCTTCGCCCTGGCCCCGGGCCTGATCGGCAACGAGGCGGTCACCGGGGTGATGATGCCCAGCGTCGACCGGGTCGGCCGCTACTTCCCGCTGACCGTCGCCTGCCTGCTGGACGCCGACGCCGACCTGGGTTCGCTGCTCGGCGGCCCGGACGCCTGGTACGAGCAGGTCGAGAACCTGCTGCTGGCGACGCTGGAGGAGGGCAGCGAGTTCGAGGCCTTCGAGGCGGCGGTGGCCGCCCTCGACACGCCGTCCTACGGCCGGCGCATGCCGCGCACGCCGGGGTTTCGGCAGATGCATTTCTGCGTGGCCAGCCCGGGCGAGCGCCTGGCCGTGCTGGCCCAGCTCACCTGCGAAGGCGCCAGTCTATGGTGGGGGCGCGGCTCGGAGCATGTCGCCGCCGGCCTGCTGTGCTGCGCCGGGATGCCGGCCGCGCAGGCGTTCAGCGGCCTGCTGCTGGGGGCGGACGTCTCGCCTGCGCCCGGCCTGGCCGCGCAGTTGCAGAGCGAGGGCCGATGATGAGCGCAGCCGCAGTGGAGCAGTACCAGTCCGCCAGCCACAGCCATGTCGGCATGGTCCGCCAGGTCAACGAGGACGCCTGCCTGGACGCCCAGGAGGTCGGCCTGTGGGCGGTGGCCGACGGCATGGGCGGCCACGCCGCCGGCGATTTCGTCAGCAGCCTGATCGTCGACAGCCTGCGCCGGGTGGCGCCGGCGCAGCGGCTCGATGACTATGTGCAGGCGCTGCGCGACAGCCTCGACGAGGTCAACCAGGCGGTGCGCGAGGAGGCCCGGCGCCGCGGCGTGAGCATGATGGGCAGCACCCTGGTGCTGCTGGTCGCCCGCGGCAGCCAGGCCGCCTGCCTGTGGGCCGGCGACAGCCGCCTGTACCGCCTGCGCGACGGCGCGCTGCAGGCCATCAGCCACGACCACAGCTACGTGCAGGAACTGATCGACAGCAGCCTGCTCAGCGAGGCCGAGGCGCGCGAACACCCCATGGGCAATATCGTCACCCGCGCCGTCGGCGCCCAGGAGCGCCTGGAACTGGCCGAGGTGCAGCTCGAGGTGCTGCCCGGCGACTGCTTCCTGCTGTGCAGCGACGGCCTGACCCGCACCGTGGAGGAACACGAGCTGCAGGAGGTGCTCGGCCACGTCGCCCCCTACGAGATGGTGCGCAGCCTGGTGCACCTGGGCCTGACCCGCGGCGCGCCGGACAACATCACCGCCATTGTCGTCAAAGCCTATTGAAGGACGCAGTAATTCATGGATATCGACATCCCCGGGTACGAGATCGAGCGCGAGCTGGGCGACGGCGCCATGGCCGTGGTCTACCTGGCGACCCAGCGCTCGCTGGAGCGCAAGGTGGCGCTCAAGGTGATGGCCGCGGCGCTGGCCGCCGACCCCAGCTTCTGCGAGCGCTTCCTGCGCGAGGGCAAGACCCTGGCGCGGCTGTCCCACCCCAATACTGTGACCATCCACGACATCGGCAACGTCGGCAGCCATTACTACATGGCCATGGAGTACCTGCCCAATGGCACGCTGAAGGAGCGCATCGCCGCCGGGCTGAGCGCCGAGCAAGGCATCCAGTACCTGCGCCAGATCGCCTCGGCGCTCGGCTATGCCCATGCCCAGGGCCTGGTGCACCGCGACGTCAAGCCGGCCAACATCCTGTTTCGCGCCGACGGTACCGCGGTGCTGTCGGACTTCGGCATCGCCAAGTCGCTGGAAGATCGCACCCAGTTCACCCAGGCCGGCTTCGCCGTCGGCACGCCCAGCTACATGAGCCCGGAGCAGGCGCGCGGCCAGCAGGTCGACGGCCGCGCCGACCTCTATGCGCTGGGCGTGGTGCTCTACGAGATTCTCACCGGCCAGCTGCCCTATGTCGGCGCCGACTCGTTGTCCACCGCGCTGGCCCACCTGACTCAGCCGCTGCCTGAGCTGCCGATTGCCCAGGGCCGCTACCAGCCGATTCTGTCGCGCCTGCTGGCCAAGGACCCGGCCGATCGCTACCCCGATGCCGCCGCGCTGATCCAGGCGCTGGACGCGCTATCCGCCAGCCCGGCCCCCGCAAATGGCGGCGACAGCGACGCTACCCAGTTCCGCCCGTTGGGCCTGCCGGAAACCCCGGCGCAGCGCTCCGGCGCGGCCGATCTCGGCGGCCTGCAGGCGGTCTCCGTCAACATGCCGCCGGCGCAGGCCGAGCCGCCGCCACGCCAGGCCGACGAGCGTCCCACCCGCGTGCCGCCGACGAAACCGAGCCCGCCGCCCGAACCTTCGCGCAGCCCCATGCTGGCCATAGTCGCGCTGGCCCTGGTCGGCCTGCTGGTGCTGGCCGGCGGCGGTTACTGGTTGTTCAGTGGTTCGCCCAAGCCGCCACAGGAGCAGGCGCAGAGCGATCCGCCGCCTGAGAAGACGAAGCCGCCGGTGGCGAACGACGGCACGCCGGGCGCGCTGGCCAGCGACGGCGGCGAGCGTCCCTTGCTGATGCCGGGCAAGAAGAGCCTGTTCCAGCGCGTGCTGAGCAAACCCGAGGCGCGTCTGGCCAGCCAGCCCGGCGAGGCGGGGCAGGGCAGCGAGCTGCCGGCCTTCTCGGTGCTCTACGTCTACCGTCGCCAGGAGCACGGCGGGCAGACCTGGCTGGAGGTCGGCGCCTCCAGCGACGGCACGCGCGAGGGCTGGCTGGCGGCCGCCGACGTCAGCGACTGGAAGCAGAGCCTGGTGCTGAAGTTCACCGAGCGTTCCGGGCGCTCGCCGGTGATGTTTCTCGACAGCCGCAGCGCGGTGGAACAGTACCTGGCCGATCCGGCGCAGGCGCGCACGGCGCTGCACCAGGCGCAGTTCGAAGAGCGCGTGGCGCCGCAGATCGTCGCCCTGGAGCCGGCGGCCAGCGCCATCCCGCAGGAGCAGTTCTACCTGCTGCCGATCTTCGAGTCGCACGAGACCTTCGACGGCAACGGCGCGCCGGTGCAGCTGCTGAACGTGGCGTCGATCGATCCGGGCGACGCCGAACGGGTGGTCGGCGATGGCAGTCCGCGCATCCAGCACGACAAGTTCCGCACCGGCATCGTCCTGGTGGTCGACACCTCGGTGTCGATGCAGCCCTATATCGACCGGGTGGCGCAGGTGGTCGACGAACTGCACCGGCAGATCGCCAGCCGCGGCGACCTGGACAGCGTCAGCTTCGGCCTGGTGGGTTTTCGCAGCAACGTCGACAAGACCCCGGGGCTGGAATACGTCAGCCGCACCCTGGTGAGCCTGGAGGAGGGCAGCGATCCGCAGCGCTTCGCCGAACTGGCGCGCCAGGTACGCGCCACCAACGTCTCCAGCCATGCCTTCAACGAGGACGCCTTCGCCGGGGTGATGGAGGCGGTCGAGGGCATGGACTGGACGCCCTACAGCGGCCGGCTGATCCTGCTGGTCACCGATGCCGGCGCGCTGCGCAAGAACGACCCACTGAGCCGCACCCAGATGAACGAGGCCGAGGTGCGCGAGGCGGCGTTGCGCAAGCAGATCAAGGTCTACGCCCTGCACCTGCGCACTCCGGTCGGCCGCGACAACCACGGCTTCGCCGAGCAGCAATACCGCAGCCTGACCGCCGACGCCAACCCGCAGATCGGCGACCTGTACATCCCGGTGGCCGATGGCGCGGTGGAGAAGTTCGGGCAGACTGTGAAGGAAATCGGACTGATCTTCGCCGAACTGGTGAACAAGGTGGCGAACAACCAGGTGCAGGCGCCGAATCAGCATCAATCGATCCGCAGCATTGCGGCGAAGACCTCGGCCATCGGCTACGCCATGCAGATGGATTTTCTCGGCCGCCGCGCCGCCGCCCAGGCACCGCAGCTGGTCACCGCCTGGACCGCCGACCACGACCTGACCAACCCCTCGCTGCCGGCCTTCCAGGTCTGCGTGCTGCTGACCAAGCTGCAGCTCAACGACCTGCAGCAGTCGCTCAAGCTGATCGTCGACGCGGCGCGGCGCACCCAGTCCTCGCCCAAGGATTTCTTCCAGGAGATCGCCAGCGCCAGCGCCTACATGAGTCGCGACCCCAGCGGCCTGAGCCAGGGCCGCAACCTGGCCGAGTCCGGCATCCTCGGCGAGTACCTGGAAGGGCTGCCGTACCGCAGCAAGTCGCTGAACATGACCCAGGAGCTGTGGCTGTCGCTCAGCGTCGCCGAACAGCAGGACTACATCGACGAGCTGGAGTCGAAGATCCGCCTGTACGAGACCTTCCATAACGACATCGCCCACTGGGTACGCTTCGGCGATGCGCAACCGGGCGACGCGCTGTACCGCGTGCCGCTGGCGACGCTGCCCTGATGCTGCGCCTGCGCGACATCGGCAAGAGCCGCCCGGGCTACCGCCTGCAGGTGCCGCGCCTGGACCTGCGCCCTGGCCAGCGCCTGGCCCTGGTCGGGCCCAGCGGCAGCGGCAAGAGCACCTTGCTCGACCTGCTGGCCCTGGTGCTCAGCCCGGATCCGGGCGGCACCCTGGAATTCACCCGCGACGGGCGCAGCACCGACATCGCCGGGCTCTGGCGCCACGACCGCCAGGATCAGCTGGCTGAGCTGCGCAGCCGGCTGATGGGCTACGTGCTGCAGACCGGCGGGCTGCTCGGCTTTCTCGACGTGCGCAGCAATATCGGCCTGTCGCGGGCCTTGCTCGGCCTGCCCGACGATGCCACGGTGCAGCGCCTGGCCGAGCGCCTGGAAATCGCCGACCAGCTCGACAAACTGCCGGCCGCGCTGTCGGTGGGCCAGCGCCAGCGCGTCAGCATCGCCCGCGCCCTGGCCCATGGCCCGGCCCTGGTGCTGGCCGACGAACCCACCGCCTCGCTCGACCCGCTCAACGCCGAGCGGGTCATGCAGCTGCTGGTGGAGCGGGCGCAGGAGCAGGGCGCCTGCATCCTCATCGCCACCCACGACGAGACTCTGGCGCGCCGCGTCGGCCTCGACCTGCAGCGCCTGGCGGTCGAGCGCGACGGCCAGGGCGGGGTGCTCGCCACCCTGCGGGAGGCCGGCTGATGCGCCTGGGGCTGATGGGCCGACTGGCCTGGCATGACTACCGCCGCGAAGGGCGGCTGTCGGCCTGCGCGGTGCTGGCCCTGGTCGCCGTATTGGCGCCCTTGCTGGTGCTGTTCGGTCTCAAGTTCGGCCTGATCAGCACCCTGACCGAACGCCTGGAGCGCGATCCCGGCATTCGCGAGGTGATCCCGCTGGGCGGCGGCCGCTTCGGCAATGAGGCCATCGCCGAACTGCGCGCGCGGGCCGACGTGGCCTTCGTCGTGCCGCGTACCCGGCAGATCGCCGCCACCGCCGAACTGTCCGCCGGCGCCGGCAGCCTCACCGTGGAGATGATTCCCACCGCGCCGGGCGACCCGCTGTTGCCGCAGCAGGGTCAGCCCCTGGCGCTGGACGCCGTGGTGCTCAGCCAGCGTGCGGCAGAGAAACTCGGCGTCGCCGCCGGCGACGAACTGCAGGCCGCCTTCGGCCGCCAGGTCGGCGGGCGCAGCGAATTCCAGCGCACCCGTCTGCGCGTGCAGGCGGTGCTGCCGCTCAGCGCCTTCGCCCGCGACGCGCTGTTCGCCGACCTGCGCCTGCTGGAGGCGGCCGAGGACTATCGCGACGGCCTCGCTGTGCCGGCGTTCGGCTGGCCGGGTCTGCAGGATGCCCGCGACGCGCGGGTCTACCCGGGCTTTCGCCTGTACGCCGCCGATTTGGACAGCGTCGAGGCGCTGCGCCGCCACTTCGCCAGCCGCAACCTGGAGGTGGCGACCCAGGCCGACACCATCGCCCAGGTGCGCTCGCTCAGCCGCAACCTGACCCTGGTGTTCTGGATCATCGCCTGCCTGGCCCTGGGCGGCGCCTTCGCCGCGATGACCGCCAGCGCCCTGGCCGCGGTGGAGCGCAAGCGCCGCGCGCTGTCGGTGCTGCGCCTGCTGGGTTTCTCGTCTTCCGCGCTGGTCGCCTTCGTGGTGCTGCAGGCGCTCTATACCGGATTGTTCAGCACCCTGCTGGCCTGGGCGCTGTATGCCGGTGCGGAACTCGGCCTGAACCAGCTGTTCCAGCACAGCCCGGGCGAATACGCCTGCCGCCTGCTGGCCGGGCATTACCTGCTGGCCCTGTTGGTCACCCTGTTGTGCAGCAGCCTGGCGGCCGCTTCCGGCGGCTGGCGGGCGGCGCGAATCGAAGCTTCTGAAGGATTGCGCGATGTCTAGATGTCAGTGGCCTCTGCTGTTGCCCGCGTTGTTGGTGCTCGGCTGCTCCGAGGGTGAACAGGCCAAGCCCGTTGCCGCCAAGGTCGGGGCGGCGCAGGAAGCTGCGCCGAGCGCGGTGAGCGTGGCGGAAGCGCCAGTCGAGGCGCCGCCGCCCAGTGCCGCCGCGGTACCCGCGCCGGCGCCAGGCAGCCCGGCCGACTACAACCCCAAGCCGCTGGAAGACGACGTCAGCCTGCCGCTGCCCTGCGGCGGCGAGATGGTCTTCCGCCACGTCTATATCCTCGCCCGCGGCACCCTGGACGACCGCGAGATCAGCCTCGGCTACCCCTTCAGCGAGGACGAGCCGGGCTACCAGCAGTCCTTCATCTCCGGCTACCGGCGCGATTTCATCAACGGCCAGTTCGTCGTCGAGGACCTGCCCGAGGACTGGCGATCGCGCATCGCCCCGACCCTGCCGATCCGCCAGGACGACGAGCTGCTCAAGCCCATGCTGTATTTCGTCGGCAAGTACGAGGTCACCGAGCGCCAGTACCAGCAGGTGATGGATCAGGCGCCGGCCCTGGTCGAAGGTGGCGAGGAGGTCTGCACGCCGGTCGCCGGCGGGGTGATGGCGCGCCGGCCCAAGGTCAATCTGTCGCGCTTCGAGGCCGAGCGCTTCGCCGCGGTGTACAGCGCCTGGCTGCTCAGGCACCACCGCGAACGCCTGCCGATCAGCGGCCGCGGCGAGAGCCTGGAAGACGGCGGCGTCGGCTTCGTGCGCCTGCCCACCGAGGTGGAATGGGAGTTCGCCGCCCGCGGCGGCCATGCAGTCAGCCGTCAGGAGCTGGAGGCGCGGTTGTTTCCACGGCGCGAGGAGGGCGTCGACGGCGATGGCCCCTTGGCCGACTGGGCGGTGTTCACCCAGGTCGCCGGCGGCACGGGGCAGGGCGCGCGGCTGCTGCCGGTGGGCAGCAAGAAGCCCAACCCGCTGGGGCTGCACGACGTGATCGGCAATGCCGCCGAGATGGTCCACGATCCCTTCCAGATGGTTCACGCCGGGCGCCGCCAGGGCACCTACGGCGGTTTCGTGGTCAAGGGCGGCAACTACCTGGAAGGCGAGCTGACCCTGTTCACCGGCATGCGCCGCGAATACCCCTCGTTCGCCTCCGACGGCAGCGAACAGCGCAACGAGACCACTGGCTTTCGCGTCGCCCTGGGCGCGCTGTCTGCACCGCGCTCGCGTTATCAGGAGCTGTTCGAGCAATGGCAGAGGGAAGGGCGCCTGGCCGGCCTGACCGACGAGATCGAGGATGCCGACGACCCGACCCTGCTGCTCGACAGCATCATCGCCGGCAGCGAAGACCCGGAGCTGCAGGCGCGCCTGGCGCTGATCAACGAGGAGCTCAAGCGCAATGTCTCGCTGATCGCCCAGCAGCGCCAGGAGGCCGCGGCCAACCTGATCCAGTCCGCGGCGCTGGTGGCCGAGACGGTCAACAACTACAACATCCGCCTGACCAACCTGCAGAACAGCCTGAACCAGGCGCGCCAGGCCCAGGATCAGACCGCGGCGAAACTCTACGAGTCGGCCATAGCCAACGGCCGCAGCGCCCTGGACGGCGCGGTGAGCATCTATATCGACAACCTGGCCACCGGCACCCGCTACAGCGATGCGGTGATCCAGGCGCAGTTCCAGCGTACCCGTCAGGAGCTCGAGCGCCAGCCGGTGCTGGGCAAGAGTCTGGTGAAACGGGCTACGCTGTTTGTGAAGCATGTGGGCGAGTACCGCCTGCAACGCAAGGCTGATCCGGCGGCGATTCTCAAGGAGCTGCTGGCACCCTGACGTAGGAGAGCAGGCTGCGGGTGAGGGGCGCTGTACGCTCGAGCCGGCCCGGGATGGAATCAGACAACTCAAGCATGAGGCCAAGACCATGGAATATCCGCAGCAGATTCGCTTTCTACGCTCCTCCCTGATGTTCGCCGGCGCCTTTTCCGTCCTGTTGCTGGGCGGCTGCGCCAGCGTCGGTGGCGGGGTCAGCGCCAAGGTGGCCAAGACCACCCAGGCCAACTACTACCCGGCCTGTTACGAGCCGGTCAATCACCTGCGTGCCTCCGACGCGGCGATGCAGAAATCGGTGACCACCGGCGCGGTCACCGGCGGTCTGCTCGGCGGCCTGGCCGGCGCCCTGAGCGGTGGCGACCACGCCGGGCGCAACGCCCTGATCGGCGCCGCGGCCGGCGCCCTGGTCGGTGGCGCGGCGGGCTACTACACCGAGCGGCAGAAGCAGATCAGCGACGACCGCCAGCGCATCGCCTCCTACGGCAGCGATTTCGAGCGCAGCACCATGGACCTGGATCGCAGCATCGTCCACGCCAAGGCGGCGCAGGACTGCTACCAGCGCGAATTCGACAACCTGCGCGCCGCCCATCGCAACAAGACCATGAGCGACAGCGAAGGGCGCAGTCGCTTCGCCGAGATCCTCAGCGGCCTGAAGGAAACCAACGCCTTGCTGGCCGCCGCCGACGGCCGCACCGGCGAAGACATCGATACCTACACCCAGGCCTACGAGAAGGACCTGCAACAGGTGGGCGTCGAGCGCCAGCAGGTCGCCGTCGCCGCCAAGGTGGAAAGCGCGCCCGCGGCCAAACCGGCACCGGCGGCCAAGCCCGTGCCGCAAGAGGCGGTGGTCACCGAACAGAAGATCCAGAAAGCCAGCGCCAAGCGCAGCGAGGCGCAACAGGTCAGCAGCCGCGGCACCGGCATGATCAGCAGCGCCTGCAATAACCCCGACCTGGGCGACTGGGCGCCCGATCCCTGCACCAGCGTGTAGTGCTCACAGCCAGCTGGCGCACTGCTGGGCACCTGAGAACGCTGCAATTGCTTGAGCAGTTGCGGCGTTCTTGTGGGAGAGCCGGCACCAGCAGGAGCGAATTCTGCTCGCCTATCTCTGACGCCTGGATAGGGCTGGAGGTGAGCTGACTCGAAACTGCCCGCGTTAACGGGTTAGATGTCGATAAAGTAGCCGCATCTCCATGCCTGACGGCAGCCCTGCCACCAGGTTCGGGCTCTCTGACAGCTTCAGTATTTCAGCTTCGCCAGCCAATCGTTGAGCATGACGGTGCCGGCTTGCTCCAGCGTGCGGGCGTAACGCTTGGCATCGTGGCGCAGGGTGACGGGGTCCAGGCCCGAGGTGGCCAATTCGCTTGCATGTCCCAGTAGCCAATGTTCGAAGCGGTCGCCGCGCACCTCTGGGTGGAACTGTAGGCCGAGCAAATTGGGGCCACGGGCAAAGGCCTGATGGCGGCACAGCGGTGTCGAGGCGAGGAGCGTACAGCCCTGCGGCAGATCGAAGGTGTCACCGTGCCAGTGCAGCACGGCAACGTCGCGCAGCGCGGCGAGAGGCTGAGACTTGGCTGAAGGCGCTAGTTCGAGCGTCGACCAGCCGATTTCCTTGGCCGGCCCGGGATAGACGCGCGCACCAAGTGCAGCGGCCATCAATTGCGCGCCGAGGCAGATACCCAGCGTCGGCCGGTCGGCTGCCAGACGCGCGCGTAGCAATTGCAGCTCGTCGGCGACAAGTGGGTAGCTGTCGTGGTCGTAGACGCCGATGGGGCCGCCGAGTATCACCAGAAGGTCTGCGGCGAGTGGCTCGAGTTGGCCGAGGTCGCGTTCCGCGGCATCGATGTATTCGATCTGGTAGCCGGCAGTGCGCAGAGGCGTCTCGAAGCTGCCAAGGTCTTCGAATCCGACATGACGGATGGCGTGCAGGATGCGTCGGGTCATGCTGAATGTTCCGTAATGGAGGCGGGGCGAGCGCCCCTGGCCTGGAGAATATGTTCAAAGTCCTTCAGCGCGGCGGCGGCCGTGGCGAGCGGTTCGACGCCGCAGCCGATGGCAATGGTCTCGCCCATGGCGTCGCTGCTGATACGGATCGCCTTGTTCTTCCCGTTCACTTGGGCGAATGGGTCGGACAGCGGGTAGGTCTTGATCCCGACGCTGGCGCGGATCGTGCCGCCTACCTGGCTAAGGCTGCCGACCAGCCGCGGAACCAGGCCCTGCGACTGCCAGGCATCGATACGCTGCGCCGTAACCGAGTGGATGCCTTCGACCTCGACGTCAGACATCGTTAGGTTGGCGCCGAGGCCGAAGTTGGCCAGCAGCAGGAGTTTGCAGGCGGTATCCCATCCTTCGGTGTCGTTGCGCGTGTCCGCTTCGGCGAAGCCGCCGGCCTGCGCCTCGCGCAACGCCGCATCGAAACCGAGCCCCTGGGTGCGCATGGCATCGAGCAGGTAGTTGGTGGTGGCATTGAGAATGCCCTCTACGGCCAGCACCTTGCAGCCGGCCAGGCTGTGCTCGAGTAGGTCGAGCGTGGGCAGGGCGGCCGCGGCTGCACCGCTGAGTTTCAGCTGCGCTCCGGAGGCGCGCGCCAGTTCGCGCAGCTGCGGCCCGCTGTGAACCAGCGCGCCTTTGGAAATGACGATGCAATCCTGCCCGGCCGACAACGCCGACCGAAGGTAGGCAAGGCCCGGTCCGCCGCTGCGAAAATCGCTGGGGCCGGCTTCGATGAGCACCGATGCGCCGCTCGCGGTCACGAAATCCGGCCCTGTCAGGCCGGGCTGCAGTGCGTCCAACTGATCCGCTTGCAGACCATTGGCCTCGGCCAGGCCGGTGCGTGAGCCACACACCGCAACCAGGCGCACGTCCACGCCGTAGAACTGGCGATAGCGTTCGCGGCGTTGCAACAGCAGGTTGGCCGTGGCGCGGCCGACACCGCCGAAACCGGCGATTGCCACCTTGAGCGTTTGCATGGCTTCGATCCTTTCGCGGTCAGCGGGCGAACAGGTTGTTGATGTCGGCGAAGGCCTTCATTTCGACGGCATTGCCGCTTGGATCCTTGAAGAACATGGTCGCCTGTTCGCCCGGCTCGCCCTTGAAGCGGATATAGGGCTCGATGATGAAGTCGACGCCCGCTGCGGTAAGGCGTTCGGCGGCGGCCTGCCACTGCGCCATCGACAGCACCACACCGAAATGACGTACCGGCACGCCGTGGCCGTCTACCGCGTTCGCCGGACCGGCGCCGGCCTCACCGGGAGCCAGGTGCGCGACGATCTGGTGGCCATAGAAATTGAAGTCGATCCACTCCGGCGAGCTGCGACCCTCGCTGCAACCGAGCAGGTTGCCGTAGAAGGCGCGGGCGGCGGCTAGGTCGTCAACAGGAAAGGCCAGGTGGAAGGGGCATAGCGCAGTCATTGGAGTTCCCTCGTTGTGGGTGATGGAATCATCCTAGTCGGCGACAATGTTCATAAAAAACTATATGTTCTGATCATGAGCAAAACGAAATCTTATCAATCGCCATGATCACCGAATTACGCACCCTGATCGCCGTCGCCCGTTATGGCACCTTCAGTGCGGCGGGCGACCGGGTCGGCCTGACGCAGGCTGCGGTCAGCGGCCATATGCGGCGCCTGGAAGAAACCCTGGGTTTTACCCTGTTCGATCGCACCGGTCGCTCGGCCACGCTGAATGCCGCCGGGCTGCGCACGCTTGCCCGCGCCGAGGCGCTGGTCGCCGGTTTCGATGCATTGGGCGAGCCGAACCAGGACGAGGAGTGGGCCCGGCCGTTGGAGATCGGCGCGATTGCCTCGGTGCAGGCGACCCTCCTGACGCGCGCGTTGGTGCCGTTTCGCCGGCGCTTTGCCAACTGTCGAGTGAATCTGTCGCCAGGCGTTTCCCTGCAACTGATGGATCGAGTAGAAGCAGGGGAACTCGATCTGGCCATCCTCATCCGCCCGGCATTCGAACCGCCACGGGAACTGGAATGGACGCCGCTGGCATGCGAGAACTATGTCCTGCTGGCAGCAGGCAATGTGCCTGGCGAAGACTGGCGCTCAGTGATTCGCGAGCAGCCCTTTATTCGTTACAACCGATCCTCATTCGGTGGACGACAGGTGGAGCGGTACCTGCGCGATCACTCGATAGCACTGCAGGAATGGATAGAGGTCGATGATATCCAAGCCATGCTGTCGATGGTCGAGAACGGCCTCGGTGTGGCGGTGGTGCCGCTTACGGAAACCATCCTGCCGCTACCGGGGAGCGTTCGCGCCATCGAGCTTGGCCCAGCGCCGATCCACCGCGAAATCGGCGCCCTGTATCCCAGGATCAGCCGCTCGGCGGCCATGGCGGGCTTTATCGAATGCCTGCAGAGCGTAGGCGTGGCTCGATAAAGAAGCCGTCGCGCTCGAGGTGAACGCAACATCGACACGTCCTTCGTCAGAGGTCTTGAGAGGGGTGTGATGCCTGCTCAAAAAAGAGACTAGATTTTTCATATATAAATCAGTGACATAGCTTCGTTTCAGTTTAAAAAAAAGACAAAATTGGCGAAATAACATCTCATAGTCTATTTTTTAAATGCCGTCTGCGTTGTGACAGGCAATATCACCCTTGGCGATATGTTGCCGAAAGATGTTTCTCTCCAAATTTTGCAGCGAAACTATATATGACAGATCAACTAATTGTTGGGGAGCTAGTAGTCGCAAAGGGAAAGCTTGCCACAATTCAACAGATTCTTAGCGCAAAGAGCATTAGGGTAGTCGTTAAGGCAACTGGCGAAGCTTTGATGGTTTCTCAGCGCGATATTGAGAGGATTGTTGGTCTCACAGGAGGGGTGGCTGGGGGTAATGTAATAAATTTGAATGTGAATGATTATGGAGAAGACGAGCTATCGCTAGCTGTAGAGCGGTACAACGTTATTAGCCAGTGGAGGGTGAAGGAAGTAACAACCGCTCAAGCTTGTGTGAAGCTGAATTTGTCGCGGAGCTATTTTTTTCGTTTGGCTAAGATGTGTGATGAGGAAATTGGTCCTCTGTCATTGGTTCTTCAGCGGCGTGGGGTTAAGAAAGGAGTTACTAGATTAGATGAAGCTGTAGAGGTAATTGTTTTTGATGCGACTCATAAAGTTTACAATTCGAAAGGTGCTAGCTATAGCAAAGTGTGGCTCGAGGTAGATGTCGCATGTAAAGAGCAGGGGTTACCATCCCCTTGTAAAGCTACAGTTTTACGACGTGTGAAGTTAATTCTCTCAGAGAAAAAAAGAGTCAAAATCAAAGCCGGGGCCGATGCCGCAGCACAACAGTTCTCGGCGCGACCGGGAAAGAAAAAAGTCGAAAGGCCGTTGCAATGGGTGCAAATGGATCACACGTTGGTCGACATTATCCTTTTAGCGGATGATCGTATCAATGTGATTGGTCGCCCTTGGTTGACGGTGATAATTGATATATATACAAGAGTGATTGTCGGCTATTACCTCAGCCTTCACGTTCCGTCGTCAGTTTCTGTGGCGTGTGCACTTAGTCAAAGTGTGCTTCCTAAAATAGGTTTTGCCAAAAGCATGGGCATAGATCCCGTAGACTATCCCTATTATGGTAAGCCAGACGTTTTGCACATGGATAATGCTGCGGAGTTCACCAGTCCCAAATTTAAAGCTGGATGCGAGTCATTTGGAATACATCCCGAATATCGACCAGTTGGTGAAAAGCACTTTGGTGGTCATGTTGAACGATTGATTGGTACTTTCATGACGACAAAAGTCCACCTCTTAAAAGGAACAACAATGTCGAACTCAGTTGCACGAAGAGATCTCGACAGCGAAAAGAATGCCACAATGACATTCTTCGACTTTTCTCGTTGGTTTGCACGCGAAGTGGTTGTTTATCACTCGACCATTCATAGTGCGTTGAAAGTTAGTCCGCGGCAAGCTTGGTATGACTATTTTGCTCCCTCCGGTGGGCTTCCGTATCCACCGAAAATTTCAGAACCGGAGCAGCTGAAGCTTTGGTTTATGCCTCAAGAAGTACGAAAAATTAACCCCGAAGGTATAAAGTTACACGGTCAGACGTATTGGGATCCTATTTTAGTGCCCTTTGTTGGGACTAATAAGGCGGTTGTTAAATTTGATCCGTTTAATTTGAATGAGGTGTGGGTTAAGTTAAATGGACAGTTCTGCTCAATTCGTCTATCCGACTTAACGATCCAAGCACCAAATTATGAAGAATATCGTGCAAGCAGGTTACATAGGCGGCCAGTTCGAGTCGGGGCAATTGATAGTGCTGGAGGGCTTAAAGCCTACAGGGAAAAGCAGGGCATCGAGAAAGAGAGCATCGTCTTAACGCGTAAGCAAAGACGCCGAAAAGCTGCGGAAAAAGCCTATCTTGATGCCTACCCTGGTCCTATTGGCGACAATCCGGCAGTTAAGCCCGAAAAAGTCAAGCCTGACTATTCAGCTCTTCCGGAAAGATTCAGATCTGGGGGGAGCAAATGAGTAGCGAACACGTTCGATCTGACATACAGAAGTATTTATCCGCCGATGTGGATACTCGAATAGCCGCAATTCATAATGAGCTTTGGGTTGATAATAATTCCAGCGAAGCAGTTTTTAGAATGATGAATAATATTGCGGAAGTCCCAGATCGCATTAATGCCCCCGCGCTGCTCGTGATCGGCCCTGGTGGTTCGGGGAAAACGGCCATAATATCACAAATCCCGAAGCGAATTAAGAATAGTGAAGGATTGGTTGTTATATCCATGGCCGAGTCGCCTGAGATAAGCGTCAAGAAAAGCCTTAAAGCCGAACTCGCCTTGGCTCTCGGTTTGCCTCTAGCCTCTGGGGTGAGACCTAAAAGCGGCTCGGATATTATCCCAAATGAAATTAGAGAGGTTATCAGGCTTAGAAGAGTTTGGGGCTTGGTTATCGATGAATTTCATGATGCACTTTTGCGTCCTAAGCAAGAGCAGCGAGTTAATATGTCAATCCTCAAGAAATTACTTGGGGTCGAGTATGGATTGAAGTTATTTTGCTTTGGCACCGTTAGCGCGCGGAATGCCCTGCAGTCCAATGATGAATTTAAAAGGCGATTTCATGAGGTTACGCTTACGGATTGGTGTGAAGATGAGGGTTTTAGATCGTTCTTGCTAGAAGTCGAGGAATCATTGCCATTGCGAATGCCATCGCAGCTCTATTCTGAGGAGATGGTAAGGTCGATTTTATCTATTACCTATGGCCGAATGGACAAGACTCTCGAGTTGATTAGAAGTGCTGCATGTTATGCAGTAAAGCTAGGCGTTGAGAAAATTGATCTGAATATGCTGCAGCGTGCAAACAAAAATCTCTGGGGCTACTAGATGTGAGATTAAGTGCGCTACTAACGCCGAATTTTGACGAGACGCTATCGTCATGGCTTTTTCGGTGCAGCCTTAATCGGCATATAATAAAATTTACGCGCCTGGAATTGGCCGAACGTCCGTTGCATTGGTGGGAAGGGCTAGAGTTCAGGTCCGCTGATCCAGATGTTGATTTTTTTTCAGCGTCTCAACGCCTGGGGGAAGGGCGTGAGGACATTAATCCAGAATGGTTGAGTGTTTATTTCGGTTTACGTAATGGAACTGCAGTTGAATGGAGTTATCGCCGTTTCTTTTGTCCGGACTGTTTGCGAAATGACGTAGCCAATGGTCATTTACCTATATGGCGAAAAAGTTGGTGCTATTCCCATTCATGTATTTGCAGTATGCATAAAAAGGAATTGGTCGCGCTATCTGATGCGTCTCGTTACTCGAAAGCGTGGGATGCTTTTGTCCAAGAATGTAATTCGGTCTCAAGAAGTAATGTGGCGGAAGACCCATGGTTTTCACGTTTCCGCTCTACCACTCTTATGAAGATTGAGCACTTTCTTACTGGTAGCAGAGCTAGTCGGAGATATATCGTGGTTGATTTATTCAATAAGTTATTCTGTATTTTTCTTCAAGCTCCTTTTCATGGTGGTCGAGGTGGATCTGCGAGAATCCATTTTCAGACAGAGAGAGGTATGCGGTTTTCTGATCCGACCTCCTTTGAGCAAAGCATATTCAAGGGGGCTTCCATCGCGGACCCGCCAAGTAGATTTGGAAGCATGATATTTGCTGCTTCATTGCTAGATATTATTCCTTATTCAAGATTTTTGATGTTCATTGAAGCGTGTGAGGATGCAAAGATTGGTCTACTAATATCTAGGGACTTACATCGGGCTGCAGCCTTTCCTTATGTCGATGGGGCCGGGTATAGAGCACTGCATCGTTATTTGGGTGGTTTTCCCAGGAAGGACTTTCCGTTATTGGATCGCCACCTTCAACTCCAAGAGGTCAGATATGCTCGTGAGGGTGTGCTCGGCCTGCATTTGTTCGGAACAGTTCTTGACTAGCGGTTGTTAGTCTACGCAACTCTGTTCGTGCATAAATATGACAAATCGTGAATCTTGTTTCTGCCTATGAAAAGGTATTTTGGTACTGCGGAAAATTGACAAGCTGAAGCAAGTAATTCCTATCCTTACTTGTCAACTCAAAATCCATCAATGATCGGTCGATACCGATCGCATTGGGCATCAAGGGGCGCTGTACTAGGGCGTTTTTTCATTGGGGCAGGTTATGCCTCCAACGCAACGCGCATCCATTTTGGCATTTTGGATGTCATTAGTTTCGCTAGGTCTTCAGGTCTAAGCGCCTTTTTAATTGTGACAATACACTCCGGGGTAGAGTTGTCTTTACCGAGGTAAAATAATGCGCTGATGGCGGTGCCTACCTCGGTTCCGCAGTGCTGCATGACCATTGGCGGAGCATGAACCAAACGGATTTCAGCTTTCCCTATAAAAATTGATCGACTGGGGCCGCTTGTGTAATAGATCGGAATAAGCGGCATTTGGGTGCTCAGTCCAAACAATCTGACCGCATCTGCGCCATGAAGCTGCAGAACCTGGTGGTTCTGGCTGGCAATCAAATTTGTCACTTGCCATACGTTTGGGCGAACCCATGCTGTGTATTGACCGGGTTTCGGTCGCATGTAGATTCCTCGATACACCCGCTCAAGTTCACCTCGGTTGACCAGTCGATTTATTGCTTTAGATACGGCTCTTCTCGTTCCAAATTCCGCGAATCGCCGGATACTGAATGGCTGTCCTTTGGGAGTCAGCTTGACTCGTTGAGCAACGCGGGCAGTTACCGAAAGGACTCTATCAGCGCGGATCATTACTTACCCTATGGCTATAGCGTGTAGTTTAATGACGAACTGAAGAGCGGCTGATGGAAAGCAATTACCCTTCGTCGATATTCATCATCTTGCGCATCAATCACCAGGCACTCTTCGAGGCGCCCTAACGAGAAAATTTGGTTAGCTGACGGGTAATGCCTGAGCAGGCTTTTTGCATAGCTGCGGATGTCCTGGGGCAGCTCAGTGTTGCGAGAGAGTTCTCGTAGGAACTCTTCGGTCTTGATGACGCTGCGGGTTCTCTCGTGGGGAAGGGTCAATGCGTTGCCTCCTGATTCAGCCAACCACAAAAGCCGACGTCTGAGCTCTGATATCTACATAAGAAATCAAAAGCAAGCCAGCAACTGCTGACGATAGTGCTTGGAAAAGCTGACCTGGTAGCTTGGTTCGGGGGCAGAGTCTTCCAGAGAGATGCGGGACGTAGCGACGGCTCCAAATACCTGTGCGTTGCTATTTTCAGTACTGCCATCCACTCTGTCGACATTGTCGGCAGACCCAATCAAGCCGGAAATGGAGCTTGAGGTATAGGTTGGCATCTGGACCTCGTTAAGCACCGCCAGGTCATCCGGCAGATCATCTGCAATTCTTTCCGCCATGCACTTCAATGCCGGCTCCGCCAACATGAATAGCCACGCTTGATCATCGGGCTCGCCTGTGCGTCGAAGCACTCGCCCTAGTACTTGTCGGTAATGCAGCTCGGTGCGGATGCGGCTCAGGTAGCAACATACCTGAAGGCGTGGGATGTCCGTACCTTCACTGATCATTCCCACAGCGATAATCCAGCGGCAGTTGCTGTGTCTGAACTCATTGATCACTTGTTGTGCGGCGGGAGTTATGTTGGTCACGATGCGGCAATCGTCACCCCGGGCTTCCAGGGCCCGGGCAATTTGCTGGGCGTGTTCGATATCGGTGGCAACCACCAAACCTGCTGCATCAAGCTTGATCAGGCGAAGCTCATCCAGCTTGCTGCACCCACGACTGAGCAACTGATCGATCACTTCGTCATGGCGCAGCAGCTCTTCGTAGGTGACAGGGGATTCGCCCAATAGTTTGGCGATGCTCGGAAACATCCTGACAGTGCACTCTGTGTCCAGCTCTTCGGTAAGTTTCACCTTTTGATTGTCGAGCAGGACAATGCGGGGAGCGCGGCATACCTGATCAGTGATGGCTTCTTTCAGTCCGTAGCGGTAGTCGCAGATCAGATGCCCTTCGGGGCTCGAATAGCGAGCCAGAGCAATGGGCCGGTCGTCTGAACGCCAAGGCGTACCAGATAGCGCCAAGGTGAAAGTGGCCCTGTCTTGTATTCGCTGAAGAATTTGCTGGCCCCAAGAGTTGCTTAGTGATAGATCGTGGCCGGCGCAGTGGTGAATCTCGTCAAACACCGCAAACACTCGATAGTCAGTGAGGAGTTGCCAGAACGCCTCATCTCGGTACTCCATGGCCTGATAGGTGAACGCTGCGCCTGCTGCGCCGAGTTGGCCGTCAAAGCGTCTACCGAGAACGGCAGCAAAGGATGCGCGAAAGCCCTCGACCACCTGGCAAGATGGCGCGAAGCAGAGCACCAGATCGATTTTGCCCTGACCAAGTAGCCTGCTGGCCAGTTCAGCCGCCATGCGCGTCTTGCCGGCGCCTGGCGTCGCTTGGCAGAAGAAGTGGGGTGTGGATTCAAATCGTTCAAGCGCTTTGTCGATGCAGCGGCGCTGCCAGTTTCGCAGTTGTGTGGTCATCGTGCGGAGGCAAGTGTCTTGAGCGTCTTTTCGATGGCGCGGAGATGGCCCAGCAGGCGTGAGCTTCGGTCTCTGGCCTCCAGATACTCGCTTTCGACCTTGTCGCGGAGATGCGGCATATCCTCAAGAAGCAGCTTATATCGCTCCGCCTCGCCCATCGATGCCAGGAAGTCCAATCGGACCTCTTTGAGAAGCGTCTCCAGATGCTGATCCATACCGGGTGAGGGTTCAGGCGACACTGCTGCATTATCGGAAGTTGATGGTGCCCGGTCTGGCTCACCAGCAGTCTTACGGCTGTTCTCGAACCCGTTGTCAATCAACTCTAGCTGCAGATGTGTCGGGATGGATAGGAGGTGGTAGACCTGTCCCCGTACGCGGCGCTCTTCGTCATGCACGAGCCAACCTATGCGTAACATTCGGCGTATCTGTTCATACACATAGCGGCGCACATCGCCGATGCGATAGGTCATGCCTTCGAGGCGCTTGGCGTAGGCATCGCGCAGTTCACGAATCGTGAATCGTGTGCGGCCTTCCTCCTGAAGCAGCTCATACAGCCGCCTGTCGAAGGTGAACGAGGCTGATTTCATTGCGGCACCAGAGAGGATAGCGCGAAAAATACGGATTATAGTCCGTGGCCTGTGCGTCCGTAAACGCATGATATTGCCGTCTCAGCGGAATTGAGACGGTCATGGATAAGTTGGCGAAAGCGTTGGGCGAACGCATCCGAGCGCAGAGAAAGGCCTGCCGGATTTCTCAGGATGCCCTGGCGCTGGCCTGCAGCATCGACCGCAGCTATATGGGGCGGATTGAGCGGGGTGAAGTAAGCATCACCGTAGAGAAGCTGTATCGAATTGCACGCCAGCTCGCCTGTGACCCGGCCTATCTGCTACCTAAACTGTCCGAACTGAAACCAACCTGAATGATCCTGGGTTGAAAGTCGCAGCTGACCGCCGCGCGGCGTGGCAAGTGATCCACGTCCTCGAGTATTGGTTTGTCGATCTAGTCGTCTCGGCCAGCTTTGCTTTTTGCTGGCGGAGCCGATTTATCTACTGCCACGGTTGCGCGCTCGGCATTCCGTGGCTGTCGGCGGGTGCCTTGCCTGGCCTTGGACTTGCTCAAGCGGTCCAGTTCGCCCTGTAGATCCTGATTGCGCTGCTCCAGGACCAGCTTGATGGCTTCTATCGCGCTGAGTTGGCTCTGCAGAGCTTCAAGGGCCAGAGCTTTCTGATCCAGCAGACGTTGCTGGGCCTGCTGATCCTTGTGCAGCTGCCTTGCTTCGGTGAGAAGGCGCGCGTTGTCGCGATTCAGCTGGGTCAGTTCGTCCTGCTTGACGATTAACGTCTGCTGCAGCTGACGCGTTTCCAGTTGCAACTGCTGCACCTGCGACTCGTGTCGACGCTGTTCCTGTTCGCGCTGTTCCTTGCTGGCCTGCCGGTAGTGCTCCAGGGTGTCGCGTGCATGTTGGTGCTTTTCCTCTAGCGAATGGATCTGTGCGTCGCGATCCTGTAGCCGCTCCTCCAGATCGCGATTGGCCTGCTGCAGGCGGGCGTTCTCGACCTCGGTCTGCTGCCGCTGCTCGCGTGCTTGCTGCAGCTCGTGATGAGTCGCCTGAAGTCGTTCGGCGTCGAGGGCAGCCTGACCTTCCAGCTGTTGGATGCGGCTTTCGGCCTGTTGAATCCGCTGCTGGTAGTCGATCCGTTCGCGGCCCAACTGTTCCCGCTCGCCGGCGACGGCGGCTTGCGCCTCCTCCTGCAACTGGTCGGCCAGTTGGCTCACCAGGTTGGCTAATTGCTCGCTCAGCGAAAGCGGCACCGCCCCGCGGCTGCGGTCGGCGGGTTCCAGCTCTTTCAGGTAGCGGTGAATGGTGGTCTTCGAACCGGTATTGCCCAGTTCAACCCGTATCGCATCGATGCTCGGGTGCTCGCCGCGGGCGAGGAGGGCGGTGCGAGCCTTCTGTACCACCGCCTTGTTGATACCGCCACGCGCCATGTTGGCCTCCTACAATTACGTACTGTATTACATACCCTGTATTTACATTCTATGTTTCAGCGAAAGTTTGCACTAGAAGGAAGCTGAATTAAAATTGGATAATCACGAATTATCCAAGGTGAAGCGGCTTTTTCGTCGTTTGCCAGTCGCTCACCGGTACACCAGGGGGATAGGCCCAGATGAGCCAGGACATCGAGCGGTACCTGCAGGCCGGCACTCGCGCCAACACGCGGCGCAGCTACCAGCAAGCGCTCGAGCACTTCGAGGTGACCTGGGGCGGCTTTCTGCCGGCGACCAGCGATGCCATCGTGCGTTACCTGGTCGATCACGCCGCCACGCTGTCCAGCAACACCCTCAAGCTGCGTCTGGCAGCGTTGGCGCAGTGGCACACCAGCCAAGGTTTTCCCGATCCGACCAAGACCCCGCTGGTCCGCCAGATCCTCAAGGGCATTCGGACGCTGCACCCACGGCAGGAGAAGCAGGCCGAGCCGTTGCAGCTCCTCCAACTTGAGCAGTGCGTGCAGTGGCTGGAGCAGGCCGAGGGGAGGGCACGAGCGGAAGATGACTGGCCGCGGTTGCTGCGCTGTTGCCGCGACCGCGCGCTGATTCTGATTGGTTTCTGGCGGGCGTTTCGCAGCGATGAGCTCTGCCGCCTGCAGGTCGAGCACATCCAGGTGCGGAGCGGGGAGGGGATGCAGCTCTTTCTGCCGTGGAGCAAAGGCGACCGGGACAGCCATGGCCAAACCTTCAGCGCGCCGGCGCTGGCCAAGTTGTGTCCCGTACAGGCCTACGTCGACTGGATAAGCGTGGCAGGTATCGCGAGGGGGCCGGTGTTCCGCAGTATCGATCGCTGGGGCCATCTGGGTGAAGAAGGCCTGCACCCGAACAGTGTCGTTCCGCTCCTGCGCGCCGTCCTACAGGCGGCAGGGCTGCCAGGGGAGCTGTACAGCAGCCATTCGTTGCGCCGTGGCTTTGCCACCTGGGCCACGCGTAATAGCTGGGACCTCAAGGCGCTGATGCAATACGTCGGCTGGAGCGATGGCCAGTCGGCCTTGCGCTATGTCGAGAGCGTCGGGGTGTTCCCGGGACAGCTGAGTACGCCACAGCTCATTCTCAGCGCCGAGAATCCGGAGTTAGATGGTCCAGCGGTGCGGACTTGAAAAACAACGTTTGCGTTCTAGCGTGCCGCTTTGGCAACCCATATGCTTGGCCTCAGGCCGATAGTCATTAGGTGAGGAGCAGTAATGCAGGAAATTCGGTTCTACCGTGCAAATGAAAAGCCTTATGGGGCCTTAAGTAACCTGTATAAGCGCGAAGTGTTGTTTGAGGATGTCGTGTATCCCACCTCCGAGCACGCTTACCAAGCGGGCAAGCCTCGCAAGGAAGCCGTGCGGGATTGGATCCTTGCGGCTCCATCGCCAGCGCTAGTGGCAATGGCTGCTCACGGTCTTTACTGGTGGGACATTCGCCCGGGCTGGTCGAAAGTTAAATTTGAGCGCATGCGCGCTATTCTCTTGGCCAAGTTCACTCAACACGAGGATCTGAAAGCGCTCCTGCTTTCTACCGGTGAGGCCCGGCTCGTCGAGTCGGCCACTGTTGATAACGAGGTTAACAGGACTTGGGGCGAGGTCAATGGCAAGGGCAAGAATATGCTCGGAGTGCTGCTGATGGAGGTTCGCGACGAGCTTCGCAAGGCAGAAGCAAAGCCCGTAAGGGCTGTTAAAAAGCCGCGGAAAGCTGCTGTGTCAGTCGACTAGATCAGCGGGCCTGACAGCACACTTCAAGTGGGTCCGTGCTACTGACCGCGATGGCGTGTGTCTTCTGCCGGGCAAGCTTCCCGAGTTGCGAGGCTGTCGCTGTTTCGCTTGCCTGATTGTCGCGGCCAGTGCACAGCTGCTGGGCGAACGAAAGAATCTCGTCGGGTGTAAGAACCCTCAGCAACCCTCGAGCGCCACGGGTTAGACAGTTCATTGAGGAAAGCGCCTGACCAAACGACAGCGCGTGTTCCAGCTCGCTTTCCTTGAGGTCACTCCAGTCGTGCACTCGGTTTTGCTGTAGGGAGTACACCAGTCCAGCGGTGCACCAGTCACCTGCTCCTGCAGTGTCTGCAACCTCTGGTAGGGGAAAGGCTGATAGCTGGCGCCACTCGCTGCCGGAGACCGGACTACGGAAGCGCAGCCCGCGTGGGCCTAGAGTCTGGATCTCAACCAGAATGGAGCTGGGGAGTGGTCGAGAAAACGAATGGAAGCGCTCATCCGCGTATTTGATGATGTGGACGTTCTGCAGAATTGCGGAGAAAAGATCTTCATCGTCGCCGGCAGTAGAAGGCTCGAATACGACCAAGGCTCCAGATTCGTAATAGGACTTTGCTAGCTCATAACCTGCCTTGGTAGGCCGATCGAGATAGAAGACATCGGTCTTTGATTGCCCCTGCAAAGCTTTGTTGACGATGCGGTCGTCACACTCGACTATGGGGTAATGCTTCTTCCCACAGCAGGGGCAGCTGAAGCTGAAACGGTGTGTTGGAGAGCTACTGCTTTGAGGCGCTAGCTGATGCTGGTAGATCACGTTCGTGCGTTGGGAACTGGAGATATCCACGAATCGTAGATCTGCCCCAATGGCTTGAAGCTCATTGCAGAGTCGTTCGCCGGCAGGGTCCTGGCCAAAGCTTGCAACAGGCGTAGCGGCCCAACCCAAGGATCCCAGGATGGACAAAACGTTACCTGTCGACCCACCCAGTGCAGAACCCAAGCGGCGAGAGTCCGCTCCTAAAATCACGTCCAGGGCAAAGAGCCCAGTACCGACAATTCGATTCTGCTGCCACATATTTTCTCCTCCCCATCCTGGAGAACCCTTACGGACGGCGTAACCAAGCGTGCCACATACGGTCTGGCTTGTCTTTTGAGACCTGCGGAACCGTCTGCTGTTCACATCGGTAACCCATCGTCTCAGAGTATACCACTGGCAAATCTAGCGATATGGCGGCAAACAGCATGCCGAGACTCCCCATCTTGCTGCCGCTGGGCGACAAAATGGTGCGTGGAGGCGTTTCACCAAAGCTCTTGAGGGCGGACTCCCGCCCATTGTGAATGCGCTCAATCGTCGCAAAAACGTCCGTCGGGTCCGACTCGTGGGCATAAATAATGTCTAGGAGGTTCACGTCCCAATCTGTAAGGATCAAGTCATGGAACTCCCGCATCAGCTCATCTCCGCGGCGAGGATCTAAGGCAGGAAAGGGCAGGATTGGTGCGACCTCCTGCGGCCGTTCTTTACGAAAAATGCGGTCCAATGAATCCCGGTTTTTTTCGGAAAGTTGAGGAATCCAAAGCTTGATTGCTTGGATCACCTCATCGGTATCCATGTCCGCCTGGAAACCATGCATGTACTGCGGAGAGTCCGTGTACATTGCGGTTGTCTTGAGGGGGGAGACGGCGCGATCAGCAATCACTACATGAGCATTTGTCTTGCTCTCGTACGCCTGTTTCACCAAGGGAAAACATACGCCTCGGGACATGGTTGTTGCGTCCACAATTACATCGGTGTAATCGTTTGCCAGCCATTTGGCGAAGGTCGACGCTGCGTTTCTGCCGGCAATGCTGGCTGTGTCTTCGGCGATAATGGTCACGGCTTCAAAGCTAAGGCTGTGCTGGCTCAGGATCTTCTCCAGCTCTTCTCGGATCTGATCCGCAGACTGCTCAAGGATCGGCGAAACTTCGGGGCGCTTTTCGATCAGGAAGAGAAAGTCAAAACACTGCAGGTCGCAGATCATCCTGGGGAAGTACAAGCACGCGTCGTTGAAACCGAGCGTGCCCACAAAAAGCGCTTTTTTGGCCAAGGTGAAGTAGCCATTGAAAAAGCCGAGACACTCCTCAGAGTCCTTATGAGTAATCAACTTCACAATGCTTACTCCTTAAGCAGAGACTGCAGGCCAGAGAGAGTGTCCTCAATGAAGCCACCGCGGCGCAAAGTCAAACCATAGGCGATGCTTGGAATTGCTCCGATTTCCAAAAGGCACCAAACACGCCCTTTACATTTATATTGAGGGACGAAGACTAAGGCCTTATAGGCAAATGCGAAATGCAGAACACGAGTAAGGCGTTCAGAGCGAGCAAGCACCTTGTCCATTTCTTCCTGAGGAATACCAATAGCATTGGCGCCATGGTCAAGAGGGGCATTGGGCAGTAGCGTACGCTCCACACAGCGAGACGCCATTCCGTGTATGAGATCTTTGACCAAGGCATGATATGGGAAATCCCATTCGTCCATGATCTTCGTTGAAAGCTTGCGCAAAGCATCATGTTGCAGCTTCGCCGACAGTTCTGGCTTTTTATTTCTAACGACTCGCATAATAAGCTCGTCGATAAGGGAGCCGGATAGGCGGATGAATTGTTCAATGTTGTTGTTGCTTGCGTCTGCGAGCTTGTCCATCCCAAAGTAATAAGGCCGCCCAAACTCATGAAATAATTGCAGGCGGGCACCTTCGAGCAGAGAGGGGCTTACAGTGCGATCACCTGTAATCGGCTCTTCCGCTGGCTCATCATCCAGCAGGCCAAGTTGGGGGGTTCTATTCCATTCACGCTTGAGTAAAATTCGAAATGCAGCAAGCGCCTCGTCGGGCGGTGTCTTTTCTGGAACGCGCGCGCGCAAAGAACTAATCACAGACTCAGAAAGCTTCGACTCCCGCTGGAGGCTATCTACAGATTTACGAAGCTGCTCAAGTTGGGAGGCAGTCAAGGTCACGCTGTTGTGATCAAGGACACTGGATAGGGTTTTAACAGAGCGACGCGAAAGGTCATTTATTCCACTCAGATACCGAGTACTGATATCTCGGGCCACACCTATAAATCGCTTATTGCGATGGCTTGGCTGCATCAATTTGAGGATGTAGTCCCGCCCACCAGTTGTGCCCGGTCGGTGTTCGCCTTCCTCTATCACGTCTTTAGCCATAGCATCCCGGTAGTCTTCAGGCGACACAACATCAGGACGGCACATTACCCAGCGGCCAATTTTTATGTTGCGCCGCTTAAGCCAATCGCGGAGTTGTGCAAACTGAAGCGGGTGAAGCTCATGCGCGTCATCGACTATTGCCATAGGCAGTAAGTCTACATATTCATCCGACTTTCCAGTTAGCCAGCCTTTTATCCTGAAAAGCTCTATATATTCAAAAACGTCATATGTCTCGTTTATGATTTCAGCCAAATCTTGCTCGCTGGGTGCTACTAGCGCGGTTATCACCTTGAAGACTGCGAGCTCTATTCGCCGCGCATGTTCACGAAACTCTCTTGGCGAGTCGGCCTTAAGGACTTTTCGCGCAGATTCCGAGTCGCTACGCGTCACAATCACAATTTGCTCGAGGTCTATTTCCTCGACGCTTTCGAGTTGCCTAAACCACCCCAGCACTGCCTTGGACTGCACATAGGCCCGCAGAAGCGTTGCCCGAATAGAGTCCGAATAGGGCAGATCCCAAATGCTTCGGAAGTTAGTGGTCATCGGCAATCGATAGGCCAGCAGCGACGGTGCTCCATCTCGCAAAATTTTGAGCTGAGCAAGTGCTATTGCTAATTCCTTATTGATCTCCACTGGGTCGCGCGCAAGCGTGGCCAAAGAGTCGAACTCAATGATTCGGGCAATTGTGGTCTTCCCGCACCCAGGAGTCCCAACGACAATGCTGAGCTTTTCCAGTAACTCCGTACCGTCTTGTGTGAAGAACTCCACCAGCGGAGCATGGCTGACAAGAGGGAGTAGGGTGTTTGGCTCGGCCACATACTCAGTGGCGCGCTTTTTAAATGGATTATCCATTAGTCGAGTGCCGTTTGCGTCGAGCGAAAAGGGGCTTCATTTTGTGTTGGCCTTCAGAGCCGCTATTAGGCGAATCAGCCCATAGCAAGGCAATTGAATTGTTTGGCGTATTGTGTTCAAGGACTAAAGGGAGCCCGCAATTTCTATACCCAAACCAGATGTCGTTCCCCACATGCTTATCTTCAATACCCTTGTCGTAATGAGCTTTGATGAGATCTATTAGCTCTGGAGGGGGCGTGTTGTCATTAACGACAATGGACTCTGGAAGCACATAGGAATATGTGGCGCTGTAGCTGAATTCCTCATGGCTCTCGCTAAAGCGCGCAAGTCGATCGTTGATCGTTTTTTCGGCTTGGGACGAGGCTAAATAATGGTGAGTATACAGGTGGCAATTTTTGGCGAGGATCTGGCCTACTTTTGCTTTGTTAGTATTGTAAAATTTGCTTATTTTCCCCTTCCACTCTCCTTTTTCCTCATCGAGGCGGAGCAGAGAATCACCTGAGCCAGCAAAGTCGTCTACCAAGCATACGGCCTCAAAATGTGGTGTCTCGTCTTTATATTCTTTTTCTATCAACCACTCCGTGAGCTCTTTTGTAAGGTTTTCCCATTTCAGGTCCGACATCTCACTGAAGGGCACGACTTGCTCATTGGATATCTTTCCTTCGTTATAACGGCGGAAGACATCGATGCGCGCACCATCGCTCAACCCTACGAAGATAGTTCGGCGACGGAGAAGCAGTAGTCGACGTTCTGCGGCAGCATCCGTCCAGGTCTCGTAAAACTGGACGCCCAGCTCCTTCGCAACTTGCTTGCGCATGAGCCTGTCCAGTTCAGGCATCATCAAGCTTACGAGGTGATGCATCTCGCGCTGAGTGATGTACACCAGTTGCTTTTTAATAATGCTGAAGGCAACACGACGCTGGGCAACCTGCCGGAACTGACTAAGCCAGTTCAATAAGGCAACATGGAATCGAGAGGCTGGCTGAAACCCTTGGTAGCCATCGTACTTATGGGTGATCATCAACTGAAGAGCGGAGAACTCTTCCGTTGCCTCCTCGTCACTCCAGTCCAGCTGTTCAGCTAACAACCTCAGGGCAATCTTACTCTTCAAGCAACACCCTCCTTGGAAAACCGAAGCTCAAAACCTTTGTCAGTTTTCTGCAGGAAATCTAAATATTGTTGAGTGGCCCCTGCTTGACTAGCGCCCGGAGACGCGAGGTTCCAGCACGAGGTCAACGATGCAGAAACACGGTCAGCGCTAAGGCTGCAGCCCTTGCTAAGTAACTCGTAGTCGTTACCTTCTTCATCGCCACTGTCTCCTAGACGCAAGGCTTGGGTAAGTGGGTCAAAACCAAACCGTTCTGCAATCGCCCGTACCACGTTGTTCTTACTGGTACGGCTATCCAATACGTCGATCGAATGGCCAGAGCAAAAAACTCTCCAGTCTCCGAGTCCTTCGGCATTGAGACGTGTACGCAGTGCCAAGCGGAGTTTTCTGGACTCCTCTGGACTGGATACTTTTATGGTCAGTTGTCCGCCTCTTACAGTATCCTCAAAGCTTTTCAAGCGAGGGTAGTAAGCAGTTGTTTTTAGCCAGCCCAAAAGGCTCAGAAAATCTGTGTTCGGTGTTGGGTGCTCGACTTTTACTTCAAGTGGTTGAAGTAGCGAACCACCGTAATAACCAACCCAAATTGCTTTGTGATACTCCGTAGGGAAAGCCTTAATAAGGTCGTCCCGAAGCGATCCACCTCGACCTGATGCGATTGAGAAGATGAGGCCATCATCGATCAGTTGGAGGATCCGCTTTGCTATGCGCGGGCACATGCCGCTAAAACGATCCTCTGCATTACATAATGTGCCGTCGAAATCACTGATGATTGCTTTGTAGACGGCTCCTTCCAGCTTGCCTTCATAGATCTTTGCCGCTACCTCAGCTTGAACCATCTCTTCTGATGAAACGCTTCGATGGTCGAACTTTCGGCGAGCCGCAAGCGAGTAGCGGTTCTCCGCTTGGCTCCATCCCTTGAAATATTGACTGCTATCCAGTCGGTAAATTTCCCGGCCAAAAGTAGGAACCGTGGGTTGCCCTGGATCGCGGTCTACCGCTCGGGCGATGGCTTCGGTTAGAAGAGTGGCCATAACTAGCCCAGAAACAACCAATTCATTCGGTTCGACACCAGGAATCTCAAGCTTAAACGTCAATATGTCCGTGGGGAAAAGAGCTAGAGTCGCTTCAGCCAGTTCCTTAGAGTCTGCACTATAAGCGGCAATGACGGCTGTACCGTCAGCACCATCCGCCAACTGTAAATGGCGGCCATGAGCGAATTGACGATAGTCTGCGATCTCGACCTTGGCCACTGCGGACTCGGAGAGCTTAGATTCTAAATCGATAGCAAAAGACTTAGTCATTGGATCGTGCAGAACGATGAAGTTACGTCCGCCCATCGCTTTGACTGTCACATCGCTACGCCACTGATCCCGGTACCACTGCAATCGGTCTACATTAAACAGCTGCGCTAGAAACTCACGACTGGTATCCTCAGGGAAGAGCGCCCTGTGCAAAAGCAAGACTGTTGCGATCAGACTGTTCGTTGCTAAATAGCCATCTTTGCCCCAGGGCATCTCATGCGAAAAGATTCGTGTTGCCCGGTTCTCAACAGCGCGCCTGGTCAGCGGATTGTCTTTGGTGAGAGTGAGCGCCGCACACGTCATGTCCGACTGCATTGCGTACGTCGCTGCGGCCAGAACATCTGGATTGCGGCCCTCTGCAGAAAGCAACATGACTTTTGAGGTAGGAGTGAACCTGGCTTTGGCCGACAGTTCCATCGGGGTCAGCGCACGGGTAGGAGAACCATGTGCGATCTCTCGTAACTCAGCTGCTGCGAACGCTGCTGAATATGAGCCTCCGGAACCAATGAAGCAGGCGTATTCACCGGTCCATCTACTCAAGTACCGATGGAGGGGTAACACGACTTGCTGCGTTGCCCACACATAGGTCGCATGAATAGCATCAAGCTCCGCATGATATGGTTTTCCCACTTACCACTCCTTCCTTGCCCGTCGACCAGCTGCACTAGTGGCACCATGCCTGTCTTCATGCGTTAGAGCAATGGTACAAGCCCATCGAGGTGCAATATTGGCTGGCCCAGAGAAGTTGCCGTAGCTACACCGCCAGCGATCTTCCTGCTGCGATTACTTTCGCGGAGGGAACATCAGGTCACCGTGCAGGGTACAGACAAGCCGATGGTCTAGCACATGGAACAATGCAGGGTTCTTATCGTCTTGGTCACCAACAAAGAAGAGATAGCTGCGCGATGTTTGCTTGGCTTTCTTGGCGTCCATGCCCTCCTTGCGGGCTACTTCTAGCTCATTCCTGAGGCGCGCGCATGCTACCGCTGACCACTCGCGCCAGTGGACGAGCACTTGGTAAGGCGAAAGCTCTCCTTCTACCCATTCCCCCGCATTGAGCGAGATGGTCAGGTGCTCGGGTGACTCGATGGCCTGTGACCATGCCAACTCGCCATAGAACACACGCGCTTGGGCAAACCGCTCAAAACCTTTAGAACGAAGTTTTTTGAAGGCGGTTTGATAGGTCGTCGGGGCGACGCCGGGGACTTCAAGCGAGAGATGCCTATCGTAGGGGAAGCGCAAAAATGCACGGCAGATCGGGCGAATACTGTTGGCTGCGCGCCGTCCCTCTCTGCGAGCTGTGTTGCCCGTTGCGTCCTGCTGACTAACGCTCTGCGTTCGTTGTTCCGTGCGAGGCAAGGCGGGGTCTACGATCGTTCGAGCATCAATCAGTTGTAAGCGGGCGGGGGACAAACCAGGGGAGGTCTCCAACTCGTGTTGGACACTTCCACGCTTGCCGCGAGCAATGACCTTCTTTTCTACCTCGACCCCACAACCCTGGCCGTGAGGGTCGAGAATAAAAAAGTGGGCACGATATAGATTCTCCGGCCGGTAAGAGCGCGGGAACACTTGGGTATTGCACCCGCTGCACAGGTACCCATCCGAGTTAACTGACGCCAACAGCTTGAGGTCTTCGGCCTCTACAATTTCCTGTGTAACACGATCACGAGCGTTGTCCATCACGCTTACTTCTCCATGGGTTGTGGGTATTCGCCTTATTCTCCGCCCAGCATACTGTCCGAAGAGATTGAGCTGTGAGGCAGTGTCGCAAAAAAAACCTGCGGTCCGCGAGCGGTCTCAGCGCACGAATGAACCTCCACATAAAGTGCTGGACGGTCCATTAATTAACCAGCGCCGATGTCGGGCTGGTGCCAACATACAACCAGAGGTTGCCATGATGAAAAGTCTTATCGAGCGACTTGGGCTGCCCCAAAGCCATAAGAGCCTGCATCAGGCGACCATGGCAGGACTCCCGGTTGAGCTAACCACGCGTTTGGCGGAAGAGCTGGGTATTGGTTCTTGCCTCGTGGCAGGCTGGATCGGCATCACTCCAGCGGCTTCCCTCATGACGCCTGCGGAGGGCGAGGCCTTCTGTCGGCTCGCGAATCTTGTCGACATGCTTCGGAACGTCTTGGAGGCAGATCAAGCCGCAGCGACTCGCTGGCTCACGTCGCCAAATATTGCGCTAGGAAACGTGCAGCCCGTTTCCCTGTTGAGCACCGAGTTCGGTGGCCGAGCTGTACACCAGGTGTTGCTCTCTATTGAGTACGGACTACCGGTTTGACTGACTCGCTGCTTTTGCTCTCGGTCAAGAGATCTTAGGCGTTGGCTTGCCGCCCAGTTGCGTCAGCATCGGCCACCTGTCATGACTCCAAGCGTATGCTGCCAGAGGAGTCCTGGTATTCATGGAGACGGAAATGACAATGCCGAATGAGCGCTCTCGCGCTGTGATAAAGACGCGAGATTTTCTCGTTGAACTGTCCCGAGATAGCAGCCTGCCTGAAAAGGTACGGCGAGATGCCAAGTTCCTTTTGCGGCACTTCCCTACGCAGGACGATGTGTTCCTGGCGGGGCGAATAGAAGAGCAGTCGGAGACCTTGCCACTGGGCGCAATGGGGCCAGTTTTCAGCTCCTCAATTACAGACTAGGTTCTCATCCCGCAGAAATGATAAAGGCGGCCTCAGGGGCCGCCTCGAACCAAGTTTCATCACCGGTACAGCGCCCGGGAGAGGAAGCTCTTGGGCTGCACACACAGAATAGCTGCAGGGGGATTGCGAAACCAGATTATTTTGAAGAGGGCTTTGGAGCGGAGGCTTCCCAGGTGCTCACCAGCTCATCAACCCTATCAGGGATCTGTGGCGATTTACTGAGCACAAGACAGCGGGCGGTACCGACATACTCTTCAATGAGGTAAAGGCTGTCCCCGACGTCGACCCCAAGCTCTTGGAGCACCTCGTCGGGAATGCGAATAGCTCCGTCACCATCCCAGTCTTCGATTACCACCTGCATCGATTTCATCTGCACATACCTACTCAGGTGACAGGCTGCTCTGAAGACTCATGATTTCTCGCTGGATCTTTTTCAGCAGCTCATCTGGCTTCAGTCCAGGCGTCTGCCGTTGGTACGCCAGAACCAGCAGCGTCAAAGGATGAATGCCGACAACCTCGGCAATCTGCTCAACCTTTTCAATCGATGGCTTCCACTTGCCGCGCTCGATTGCACTGATATAGCTCTGGCTGGGGCCCAGCCCTTCCTGGGGGAGATCCTTCAAATTTCTCAGATTCTTGATCACCAGACCAAGCGCTTCATTGAGTTCCATTTGCTGTCTCGCAAAAGGAACGATGAAGCCTTTTTAGCGTCTCTTGGGCTATGCTATATATAGCTTAAAAAGGGGTGTACTGATGTTTCTCACGTACAAGCGCGCTGAAATCGCGTATCCGCCGTTGTTTGGAGATGACTTCCAAATGTGGCGATTCGTCGAGCTCGAGGAGCATCGCCCTTGGTTTTACGTGGTGATCAATCGCCGCCGGAAGACCACCTCATGGCGGACGATGCTTCTGATTCCGACTGAAGAAGAGCTGGAGCACATGCTAGAAAAGCGCGCCGAGGGGACGCTAGTCGAGGCAGTCCAGGTTGTGCTGCCCGCAAGGATAAATGGGTCCAATGATTGGACAATGGAGAGGCTGACCGAGCTGGTAAGGGTCTATGATCCAGACGAACGAGTCTTGGGCTACGACTTCAAAACGGCATCAGGCCAGACCTACTCGCACAGGGACTGCCAGTACTCACAGGACGGAGCCAAGCGCCAGGTCTATTGTTCGATGATCTGTCCCGCATAAGATGGGCGCAGGCTCTCTCGGTTCTCGGTAGGGGCCACTCACTGCATTTGGCCGGCCAATGAAGGCTCTTCCCGAGAAAATCCTAGACATTATTCAACAGCTTCCAGAAGGCGAAGTTCTGACACCTGGCAGATTCGTGCATCAGGGACCTCGCCATGCTGTGCAGCGAGGGCTCTCTCGCCTGGTCGAAGGTGGAAAGCTGTTTCGTGTTGCTCGGGGCTTTTATATTGCTGCAGTCGAAACTCGGTTCGGCGCGCGCAAACTGGCACCGGAGATGATCATCCGCTCATTGGCAAATGTGCAGAGTGAGCTGATAGTCGCCACTGGGGCTAGCGTCTCCAATAAATGGGGGCTGACAACACAGGTTCCTGTTCGGTATGTCTTCCTAACCACCGGACGTTCTAGGGTGCTTCAGGTTGGCAAGACCACCGTATCGATTCGGCATGCGCCTCGATGGCTGATGGCTCTTGGCGCTACTGGAGCGGGGGATGCCATTCGAGCATTGGATTGGCTGGGCAAGGCAAGCGTAGGTGATGCCGTTTCAAAGCTTCATAAACTACTACCCGAGAGCGAATGGCGGGCTCTAGTGTCAGCTCACCGCTCATTGCCTGCCTGGATGGCGAAAGCCATATGCGCTCGGTCGAATTGCACCTGAGCTCGCTCTGTCAAGTTGGGCTAGCTGTCTGCTGTAGTCTACTTACCGGCAGACCGACATCAGCTGGGATGGGGAAGTTCAATGTGAAAGCCCGTGAGGCCAGCCACTGAAGTACACCAAATGCGGCCTTTGTGAGCCTCGATTATGGATCGGGTGATGGCAAGCCCGAGCCCGGCATTGCTCGGGCTACCTTCGCGTCGAGCAGGGTCTACCCGGTAAAAGCGGTCGAAGAGCTTCTCTAGATGCTCTGAGCTGATTGTGTCCCCTGGGTTCTCAATGCTGAAGGTTGTGGAGCCCGCTGTCTCGCGGATCAAAACCGAAATTGTATGTCCCGCCGGCGTGTAGCGCAGTGCATTGGACAGCAAGTTGGAGAGTGCACGATCAAGCATCAGCCGATCTCCCAGCACTTGGCCTGTGCCTGTGAGCGATAGTTCAATGCCATGTTCTTCGGCCAGAAGGTGGTAGTAGTCAAACAGCTTGAAGACTACGTCAGCCAGTTCGATCCTGGCCTGCTCGGGGATGATCAGGCCATTATCAGCCTTGGCCAGGAACAGCATGTCATCAATCATCCGAGACATGCGCTTCAAGTCCTCCAGGTTGGAGTAGAGATTCTCTTCATAGGCATTGATATCGCGTTTCTTGCTCAGCACGACCTCGGTGTGGGTCATCAGGTTGCTAACGGGCGTGCGTAGCTCGTGGGCAATGTCGGCCGAAAAATTGGAGAGCCTAACGAAGGCATCCTCTAGCCGAGCCAACATCGCATTGAAGGATAGAACCAGTTGCTGAAGTTCCCGCGGCACTGGTTCGAGAGGGATTCGTTCCTGTAACGAGCGAGCGGACATCCCGGAGGCCACATGAGTGACTTGCCGCAGAGGCCTAAGGCCGCTGCGAGCAACCACCCAGCCGAGTGTGGCACTGAACAGGGCGCTGATGACCAATCCAATCCAAAACCATCGTTGCAGCGTGTCGAAAAAGTGTGTGTGATCGGTGACGTCAAGAATCAGCAACGCAGTGAGCGGCTCAGCCTGATCGGCTACCGAGATTTGCTCCGTCATGCCACGGTACATGTGTTGGCCGTTCTGCCACTCCCACATGCTCTGCTCATTTGCACGTCTGAAACGCTCAGGTACTTCGACTGCTCTGGGGTCGGAAAACAGTACAGAACCGTCACTGGCCAGGATAGTGGCGGCCAGATCCTGATGGGCTCCCAGCAAAGCTCGCAACTGCGGTAATTCTTCCGAAAGGCTCGCTTCACCGCGAGCATTGTTGAGGATATGTTTGGCGGATTCGAGTTTCTCCACCAGGGCCTGCCGATCCAGCATCTTGAAGTGGTGCTGGCTGAGCATATTGAAACTCAGCCCTGCTACCGTCAGGACTGCAATTACCGCGGACATGAACATCAGGCTCATGCGTGCGGTCAGCGAAAGGTGCTTCATATTCACTCCGGAGCATCCATCATGTATCCCATGCCGCGGGCGGTATGAATCAGCTTGAGATCGAAATCGTCATCGATTTTTGCGCGTAGCCGGCGTACCGCAACCTCAATAACATTGGTGTCGCTGTCGAAATTCATGTCCCAAACCTGAGAGGCAATCAGCGACTTCGGGAGCACCTCGCCGCGCCGGCGCAGTAGCAGTTCCAGCAGTGAAAACTCCTTCGCGGTCAGGTCAATTCTTTTCCCGCCACGGATCGCACGCCGCTTCATCAGATCGACTTCCAGATCGGCAATTTTCATGGTGGTCTGCGTCGGCGAACCATTACCTCTGCGCAACAGCGTTCTGACCCTGGCCAGAAGCTCTGAGAAAGCAAATGGCTTGATCAGGTAGTCGTCCGCACCCAGCTCCAACCCTTTTACGCGGTCTTCCACACCATCGCGTGCCGTCAAGAACAGTACGGGGACGTCTTTTCCTGCTGCGCGCAACATGCGCAGCACTTCCCAACCGTCCAGCCCAGGCATCATTACATCCAGAATTAGCAGGTCATAGGCTTCGCTAAGTGCATGCTGAAGGGCATCTGTACCGGTCATAACCCGGTCGACATTGAACCCAGCCTCGGTGAGACCTTGCTGGAGGTACGTACCGGTTTTGGGTTCGTCTTCAGCTACCAGTAGTTTCATGTGTGCAGACTCCAAAAGTCGGGTGGCCTGAGTTTGCAGGTAAACCGCGGCCCCAACCAGAAGCTTACGAAAATGTAATTCTGACTTCAGCTCACTGACAGGGTGGCTTGTCTAGGGTGCAAGCATGAGTACTAGGTTGTGCTCTCGGCCCTCGACAGACCAAAAGCAGAGGTGCCGGCCATAGTTTGCACTGATGGAGACTGCCCATGAAATCGCTGAAACCTTTGCTTCTGGTTGGTTCGCTACTGCTGTCTTCCATGGCTTGGGCCGAAGGGGGCAGCGACCGTGTATTCGAGCGCATCCAGCAGATGCGCGACAAAGCAGAAGCCGTGCTGATCCAGGCGGAGAAGGCCCCGGTCGGCGAGCGGCATGTGCACATGAAGGAGCATATGAACATGCTCGAAGACATCATGAGCCAGCTGCACAACGAACATCCCGCGCCAAACATGTCTGCCGAAGAGCATCTGGCCTGGATGGAAAAGCATGACAAGCTGGTAGACGACGTGCTGGCTCAAATGATCCGCGAGCACAAGCTAATGATGGCCGACAAAGAGTGCCATCGATAAGGATTTTCCCATCTTCCAGGCCTTCCGTGATTGCTCCTTTGGCCTAGCGGCGCCTTTATGGCGCCGTGCTTTTTCCCAGCTGACGCAATTGTAGTTTTGGGGTCAGCGGCCTGGCAGCAAGCGGGGAATAGCATGAGATTTCCAGCACCCATCTCGAGGTCTCACCATGAAACGCTTACCCCTTAAACTGCTGATCAGCACTCTGTTCATCAGCACCACCTTTCCGGCATTTGCCGAGGTCGGCGGCAGTAGCAATGGCATTGGGCAGCAGGCCCAGGCGACGCCAGCGACTCGTACCATCTTGGTAAAGATGGACGACATCAACTACAGCCAGAAAACGATCGATGTGAAGCCAGGTGAAACCGTGCGCTTCGTTCTGAAGAACGAGGGCGCGTTGATGCACGAGTTCAACATCGGGCAGGCAGCGTCCCAGCTGGAGCACCAGCGCAAGATGGCGTCCTTGTTCAAGGACGGCACACTGACCCCGACCGGCATGGCCGAGCGCATTGTCTGGCATGAGCGTTATGGCATGGGAGACTCCAACCCTCCAGGCTATCCGGAAGTCATCAAAGCCAAGCATGACGACCCGAACGCGGTTCTCGTCGAGCCCGGCACAACCAAAGAGTTCGTGTGGACCTTCCCTAAGGCGGGCAGTTTGAGCTTCGCCTGTACATTGCCTGGGCATTACCAGGCGGGGATGGTCGGTGAGTTTGCTCTGCGTTAGTCCGGCATCGGTGCTACCCGTTGGCCGCGAGCTGGGTAGCACCGATCTGACGAACCTTACTGCGATGTAGTTTTCACGTCAGCGTACCGCCAGCTGCACCTCATTAGCATCGGGACTCATCCCTCCTCAACACCTCAGAGGCACACCATGAAACTCAGACCCGCTTTCATAATCACCACCCTTGGCTTGCTGCTCAGTGCTGCCAATGCGCTGGCCAGCCCGGGCCACAAGAAAGACAGTATTGGGCAACCGGGAGACGGTCAGGCAGTAGATCGCACCATCGAAGTCCGGATGGGGGACATCTTCTTCGAACCCAAAGCAATGGAGATCAAAGCAGGCGAGACAGTTCGCTTCGTCCTGAAAAATGACGGTGCACTGCTACACGAATTCAATCTTGGCAAAGCGGCATCCCATGCCGCGCACCAGAAAGAGATGGCCGCGATGTTTCAGAACGGCACGCTGTCCCCTACAGGTGCACATGACATGAGCAATATGGGCCATGCCATGGGCGGCATGAAGATGGTCGGTATGGAACACGATGACCCCAACAGTGTTCTTGTCGAACCTGGAGCACGCGAAGAGTTGATCTGGACCTTCTCCGCCGCCACCGAACTGGAGTTCGCCTGCAATATTCCAGGACATTATCAGTCGGGAATGGTCGGTAAGGTGACCGTACGCTGACGTTTATTGATACTCGCCAACTCCGTCCAGTCTGAGACACCTATAGTGATCCGGCCGCCATTGAAACGAGGCTATTGTCGTGGACCATACCCATCACACCAGTACCACTGAGCCGCCTTTTTGGAAGAGCAAGATTGGCATTGCGCTGATCATGCTGGCCGTAATCGGCATCTTCTATGTAGCGCGTGAGCATTACGGTCATCTTTCGCAGGCCCTGCCGTACCTCATCCTGCTGCTATGCCCGCTGATGCATCTGTTTGGCCACAATCACGGCGGGCACTCCCACTCCAGCAGCACCGCTGTTTCCAAGGACGAAGAAAGGACATAGATCGCATGCAAAAGACCTCCTGCCATCATGACCAGGATCATTCACATAACTCGCACGCCCACTCCGAGAGCCAGCGCGACCCGGTGTGTGGCATGGAGGTCAAACCTGATGGCCCTTATCGCGAGAGCTTTGAAGGGAAGGCCTATCATTTCTGCAGTGCGAAGTGCCTAGAGAAATTCCAAGCAGATCCTCATCAGTACATGAGCCATCAGTCTCATGGGGAGCATCACCAGCACGCGACTCCAGCACCCACATCGACACCTGTAGGTGCTGAATACACCTGCCCGATGCATCCAGAAATCCGTCAACCGGCTCCCGGAAACTGCCCGATCTGCGGGATGACGCTGGAACCTGTCATCCCGGAGCTGGAAGAGGAGGAAAATCCAGAGCTGAAGGACTTCTCGCTGCGGTTCTGGTGGACCCTACCGTTGACCGTCATCGTGACCGTATTGGCGATGGCCGGCCATTCCTTGCAACTGTTTCATGGCACGACCCAGAACTGGGTCGAGCTGGCTCTGGCGACGCCCGTGACGCTATGGGGTGGCTGGGTATTCTTCACCCGCGGCATTGACTCCATCCGCCACCGCAGCCCCAACATGTGGACCCTGATCGGTTTGGGAACGGCCGCTGCCTACCTCTACAGCGTGGCCGCTACCTTGGTTCCGCAGTGGTTTCCGGCGGCTTTTGCCCAGGACGGACGTATCGGCGTCTATTTTGAAGCAGCCGCGGTGATTATCTCACTCACGCTGTTGGGCCAAATGCTCGAACTCAAGGCCCGCTCGCAGACTTCGGCAGCCATCAAGTCACTGCTGAGGCTGGCACCAAAGACTGCGCGTCGCATCAAGCCCGATGGCCAGGAAGAAGATATTCCGCTGACACATGTCCATCAGGGCGACCACCTACGTGTCCGGCCGGGAGAGAAAGTCCCGGTGGACGGTACGGTTCTAGAGGGGGAGAGCGCCGTCGACGAGTCGATGCTTACCGGAGAACCGTTACCCGTGACCAAGCGGGTAGGGGATGCCCTTATCGGTGCCACCCTGAACACCCACGGCAGCCTGGTGATGGAGGCGCAGAAGGTCGGTGCCGAGACCATGCTGTCGCAGATCGTTCAGATGGTGGCCAGAGCCCAACGTTCCAAGGCCCCCATGCAGCGTATGGCTGATGCGGTGGCAGGGTATTTCGTGGTCGGGGTGATCCTGATCGCGATTCTGACCTTCTTCGGCTGGGGGCTATTAGGGCCGGAATCAGGCTGGGTATTTGGCCTGATCAATGCGGTGGCGGTGCTAATCATTGCGTGTCCCTGCGCTCTGGGTCTGGCAACCCCGATGTCCGTCATGGTTGCGACTGGCAAGGCCGCTAGCAGCGGTGTGTTGTTCCGCGATGCCAGCGCCATCGAAAATCTATGCAAGATCGACACGCTCATCGTCGACAAGACTGGAACCCTGACTGAGGGGCGTCCCGTATTTCATAGTGCGGAAGGGACAGGCGGTTACGACTCCAATGAAGTGCTGCGCCTGGCTGCTAGTCTCGACCAGGGTAGTGAGCACCCGCTGGCTCATGCCATCGTCGATCATGCGCGCGGTCAGGGCATTGCACTGGTCAAACCGGACACTTTCGAATCTGGCTCGGGTATTGGTGTGCGCGGCCAGGTCGATGACCATCAGCTGCAGCTCGGCAACACCGCACTGATGGACGAGGCGGGCGTCGATATTACCCCGCTGCGCAATCGCGCCGAGCAACTGCGTCTGGAAGGCATCAGCATCATCTATTTGGCCGTTGATGGTCGCCTGGCGGGACTCCTGGCCGTTTCCGATCCGATCAAGCCTACTTCTCAACAGGCTGTCTCCAAGCTTCAAAGCGAAGACGTAAAGGTCATCATGGCCACTGGTGATGGCCTCACCACAGCAAGAGCCGTGGCGAAGCAGCTCGGAATCGAGGAAGTGCATGGTGAGGTCAAACCGCAGGATAAGGAGAAACTGGTCGCCGATTTGCAGGGCTATGGCCGTCGTGTCGCCATGGCGGGTGACGGCATCAACGATGCGCCCGCCCTGGCCAGGTCTGACGTAGGTATCGCCATGGGCACCGGTACCGATGTGGCGATGAACAGCGCCCAAGTGACGCTGGTCAAGGGAGATCTGATGGGCATCCTGCGAGCGCGCACCCTGTCAGTGGCAACCGTGAAAAACATGAGGCAGAACCTCGCCTTTGCGTTCCTCTACAACGCGATGGGAATCCCGCTAGCAGCGGGGCTGCTGTACCCGCTGACGGGGCATCTTCTGTCGCCCTTGATTGCTGCGCTGGCGATGAGTGTCAGCTCGGCGTCGGTGGTCTTCAATGCTCTGAGGTTGAAATCAACGGACATCGGATAGGCTTCCATACCACCGACCAGGTGATTATTCAGAAGCGCATCTGACCGGAAAATGCCGTACGGTAGTTTCCGGTCCGACCTATCTGTCGCAACACATAGTGACGAGGTGACGTTCGATGGACTGTTGCCGCTGCGGGTAGGAGACTGGTCGTCGTTAACCCATGAGGACTCTCCGTGGCCCGCATTCGCAGACTGATTATCAGCAACTTCCGATCTATCCAGGCGCTCGACTGGGTGCCGGCCCCAGGAATTAACTGCCTCATAGGTCCTGGCGATAGTGGAAAGTCCAGCATTCTAGATGCGATTGACCTTTGCGTCGGTGCCCGCCGGGGCGGCACGTTCGGCGACATGGACTTCTTCGCTCTGAACGTCGAAACACCCATCACCATCAGTGTGACGCTTGGCGATTTGCCGGTATCGCTGATGGATATCGATGTTTACGGCGAGTTCTTGCGTGGATTCAATCCAGGAACGGGAGAAGTCGAAGACGAACCGCGAGCGGGGCTGGAGACCGTTATCACCTTGCTCCTGCAAGTTGGTGCCGATTTGGAACCTACCTGGACACTTTTTTCTGAGCGTGCGGAGCAGCAGCAACTCGAACGCACTCTTCCCTGGAAGGAACGAGCGGCACTAGCACCCGCCCGTATCGGCAGCTTTGCGAGTTCGAACTTGTCGTGGAGTCGTGGCTCAGTGCTCAATCGACTTACCGATGAGCGCGCCGAGCTTGGTGCTGAACTGGCGCGCGCCGCTAGGCAAGCAAGAGCGAACTTTGGCAATCAAGCAGCCGAACATCTGACCCAGACGCTTGAGGTCGTGCAACGCACAGCACAGCATCTTGGCGTTTCGGTCGGGGCTATGCCTCAGGCGCTCCTTGACGCACATTCTGTGTCGATTGGCGAGGGGGCGATCGCGCTGCACAGTGAAACAGGTATTCCGCTGCGCTCCCTTGGCACGGGCTCGTCACGCTTGCTAGTGGCAGGGCTTCAAAGGGCTGCGGCCAGCGCCGCGCCAATTGCCCTGGTTGATGAGGTGGAATACGGGCTTGAACCTCATCGGCTCATGCGATTCCTGGACTCGCTGGGTGCAAAGGACGCTGCCGCTCCGTTGCAAGTGTTCATGACGACGCACTCGCCGGTCGCGCTGCGCGAGCTGTCCGGCAGCCAGTTATTCGTTGTTCGGTCAGCACCTCAGCGCCACAGTGTTATGCCAGCTGGGGAAGCCAACGAGGTACAAAGTACCCTTCGGAAGGACCCCGAAGCATTCCTCGCCAAATCCATCATCGTTTGCGAGGGGGCCAGCGAGGTTGGCTTCGCGCGTGGCCTTGACCAATGGTGGGTCAGTCTTGGCGCTACCTCATTCCTGGCCCATGGCGGCGCGTATGTGGACGCCGGCGGGGGAAGCCCCGATAACAGTCTTATCCGGGGAACAGCACTTCTGAACTTGGGTTACCGCGTGATGGTTTTTGTAGATGCCGACAAGCCTTCGACCGCGGGGCTCGCTGAAGCATTCTTGGCCGCCGGCGGGCAAATTCTTACATGGCGACCAGGCCTCACGTTGGAGGACGAGATCTTCCGCCATCTCAGTGAGCAAGCACTCGATGCACTTCTGGCGAAAGCCGAAACAATAGTGGGTGCAGAGCTGATGAACGCACACATTCAGACGAAGTCCCAAGGCCGCGTGACGCTGAACGATATCCGAGCCAAGCGACTCGTGGATGGGTACTCACCTGAGAGACGAGAGCTGCTGGGAACCGCATCCCGTATCCGCAACAGCGGCTGGTTCAAGTCGCTGACAACCTATCAGGAGGTTGCAAGGGACATCGTCGGTCCGTCTTTACAGAACGCCGAACCGGGCTTCATGGCAGTCACGAATCAGCTCTGGACGTTTACAAGTGCCCCCTGAGATTGATCTTTTCGCTATCGAGCGTGGCTCCATAACGGCCCCCGCAGGTTGTGGAAAAACGCAATTGATTGCCGAGACGCTCATCGCGCATACGCAGAGCAAACCCATCCTCGTCTTGACACATACGAACGCCGGCGTTGCGGCCTTACGGGCGCGCCTGAGACGAGCCGGTGTTCCTAACTCCGCATATCGAGTCTCCACCATTGACGGATTCTCGATGCGCCTGATCGCTAAGTTCCCAGCGCGAAGCGGCCATAACCCGCAGATCCTACAGCTGCATCAACCCAATACTGACTACCCGGCAATTCGGGAGGCCGCCATGCAGTTGTTGCAGGCCGGTCACCTCGCTCAGCCCCTTCGCGCCACCTATGCACGGTTGCTTGTCGACGAGTACCAAGACTGCAACGTCGTCCAGCACGCCATCGTGTCTGGTTTGGCCCAGGTGCTTCCGACCTGCGTGCTCGGTGACCCGATGCAAGCCATATTCAGCTTCCGTGGCAATCGACTGGTGCATTGGGCGAATGAGGTGCAACCCCTGTTTCCCGCAGCGGGAGAGTTGAGGATACCGTGGCGCTGGCGGCTGGCTGGAGCTGAGAACCTCGGGCAGTGGCTGCTCGCCATAAGGCAACAACTTCAAGCTGGTCAGCCGGTGGATCTGCGCACGGCTCCAGCAGAAGTGCGTTGGGTGCAGCTAAACGCCGGAACCGAAGTTCAGCAGCGACTGGTGGCCGCGAGAACCGAAGCTCCCAACGCTCAGGGTAGCGTCCTCATCATCGGGGACTCCATCAACGTGCAAGGTCGCCATCAGCTCACGAGCCAGACACCCGGTGCCATGGCCGTAGAAGCCGTCGACCTGAGAGATCTCGTCAACTTCGCCAGGAACTTTGACTTGCAGGGTGCCAATGCTCTGGCACAACTTGTGGAGTTTGCTTCCAGCGTAATGACGGGGGTAGGTGCAGCAAACCTGCGAACGCGCGTGGAGTCGCTGCGTGCAGGAAGGGCCCGAACGCCTCCGACCGCGGCCGAGGCTGCGGCGATCGATTTCGTAGCAGCGCCAACATTGGGGCAAGCGCTCCGTGTGATCGATACGCTCGCTGAGCAGCACGGGGCACGTGTATACCGACCGGAGGTTCTGTACTGCTGCCGGTCTGCAATGCAAGCGGTGGTGGGAGGTGCTGCCGACTTTCTGAGTGCAGCCATTCAAGCGCGAGAGCGCAATAGACACCTTGCCCGACCGATCGCAAGACGCTCTGTAGGCAGCACATTACTTCTCAAGGGGCTGGAGGCGGATGTCTCGGTTGTCCTGCATCCTGAGCTTATGACCCCCCAGAATCTATACGTCGCACTGACGAGGGGCGCAAGGCATGTCGTGGTGTGTTCACCAACCCCCATCCTTACGCCCGTGGTAAACGGCTGATCCTTTTGTAGCGCTTACGGGCTTGACCTTGCCATCGTGTCAAGGTCGATGCTGTCCGTGCGGTAACTTGAGCCGCGGACGAAATGAGGTGAAAGACATGTTTAGTCTGAGTGTTGCGGGGATGGGCTGTGGCAGTTGCGTGAGCAAAATCACGAAGGCCATTCAAGCTCTGGATCAGGATGCACGAGTAGAAGTGGATCGAGCGGCCGGCAAGGTCACCGTTGAGAGCACAGAAAGTGCCGAATCGATCCGCGAACTCATCCAGGAGCTTGGCTATTCGGCCCAGGTCAGCGCTTGAGCGCTGACCTGCTATCCCACTAAATCTCCAGTTCTGAGAGCTCTTTTAGCCCTGGGATACTGGTGACCTCGTTGGTCATACCTTCTGAACCATCTCGGCCGCGAAGCCAGTTTGAGTGATCGCCTGGCTCGCGCATTTCCAGCGTGTCATAGGAGTACCGCTTGCGCTTGAACAGGCTTTTCAATGCAGCGAACTCGTGGCTTTTTTCGTCTTCTATGCCGACGACTTCTCCTGCAAGCCGCTCCCAGTGACCAACGCCGTCGGCCAGCATTGCCTGATAGGTCTCCGGGTCAAGCAAGGCTTGCTGTTTGAAATGAATGATGCGGTGAGTCATAGAAGCGCTCGGAGTGGCCAAAGAGAGAGCGCTAGCCTAAAGGTTCCGGGTCATTCGTGTAATAGCTGGCCGCGCTTTAGCAAACCGTCGTTGACCCACAACTTCAACCAGGTCGCGGCTTGCAAGGGAGCTTGCTCGCCATGCGTGGCGCTCAACGACTCGCAGAGTTCAGCGAACGATCCGCCCTCGATGAGAAACTGCAATGCCGAAGCCTCCGCTGGCTCCAGGCTCCGGTACTGGCAGACGAGTTCATGACGCCAAACAAGACAGGCTAGGTTCGTTGGCAGGCGGGTAACATCAGGCAGCAAGCTGCCGGACTTGGCGGCTTTCCACAACTCCAGCGTGTTGTACTGCAGCTGCAACCACCGGGCAGATGCAGTCAGGGAAACCCTGAGTGAAATCCAGTCTTCAGCCGAAAAATCACTCATGGTCTCCAGCGAAAGCGCTTCGACATCCTGAGCGTCGAAGGCCAGTGTAAAGGCCCATTCCAGTTCCGCGAGTTCGCGCATCGGCGATAGTTGGGGTTCTTCGACGTAGCTGCTAATGAACTCGGGCAGCTTCTCGCCCAGCCAGCGAATGCTGAAATGTCGTGGTGGCCAGGCGGCCAAGTAGGCCAGTGCGAGCTGCTCGAATGATTCGTTGCCGATCCAGTGAAGCAGGGCAGGGAAGTCTTCTCGCAAGACCGCAAGCAGGCGCGAACGGTAAGCGTTGTGGTAGATCTGCAGGCCTTCGAGAGCACTCAGCGCTGTGCTACCTCGGATCTGCTCCAAAAGCTCGTTGGAGGGCAGGGCACTGTCACCTGTCAGGTAAGTTTCAAATGCAGTCTGTAGGGCGATCAGGCTCAAGGGGTGGCCCCCGATATCACAGATTTGGCGATAGCACGGGCATGTGCTAATTCGGACAACAGCTCTTCCAGCGGCGGAAACTGGTCATCCCGCTCGATCAAGGTCGATGTCGGGCCCAAGTAGCTCAAAGTCTTGCTGTAGAGAGACCAAACCGGATCAGCGATGGGCTGGTCATGGGTGTCGATGAGGTACTGCCCGTAATCGCTGTGCCCGGCCAGGTGAATTTGCCGAATCCGCTCGTGCGGCAATTCCATGATGAACTGCCAAGGGTCGAAACCCTGGTTGCGCGAACTGACGTAGACGTTGTTCACGTCGAGAAGCAGCTCGCACCCGGTCAGGTAACTGAGCTCCGAGAGGAACTGAGACTCGCTCATGCTGGATGTTGTCCACTGCACGTAGGAGGAAACGTTCTCCAGCACGATGGGACGTTCCAAAACATCCTGCACCAAGCGCACCCGGGCCGCGACATGCAGCAGGCTCTCCTGGGTAAACGGCAGCGGTAGCAGATCGTGAAGTTGATGGGCGTTGCCTCGACTCCAGCACAGGTGATCAGACACCCACTGAGGCTGCACCCGATCCGCCAGCTGCTTGAGCTGTCGTAGGTAGTCTATGTCCAAGGCATGTGAGCCGCCAATCGAAAGAGATACTCCGTGCATCACCAGGGGGTAGTGCTCGCCGATCGCATCAAGGAAGTAGAGAGCCTTGCCGCCCTCCACCAGGTAATTCTCGGAAATGATCTCGAACCAGTCGACCGCAGGCCGTTCCTCCAGGATCTGCCGGTAATACTCGTTACGAAGGCCAAGACCGAAACCCAGAGTTTTGCGCTTACTCATTCGAGACTCCAGCAGGGGAGTGGCATGCACTCCCCTGAACCGCCTTATTCGCTGGTTTTGCCACCGGCTTCGTCACATTTGGTCTGGGTCATCAACTTGAACCCTTGGCCTTTGCATTCGCCTTGGCCTTTGCAGTCGTTTTTCGCGGTCATGCAGTCGTTCTGCCCTTTGCAACCATTGATCCCGAAGCACTTCACTTCTGCTGCTTTGGTTTCCTGAGCAGCCTGGACGGGCAGGGTGGAGAACAGGCTGGCGGCCACCAGAGCCAAGGCGGCACCGGTAGCTACGTTGGATTTGTTCGACATAGTGGCTATCTCTCTTGATTGTTTGATGGTCGCGATCCGTCGGTGCGAATGAACGAGTTAGCTCAGGCATTGCTACCGATCAGGCCCATGGAATCCGCAAGGCTGCGCGGGCAGGAAGACAGTACCGAGCCTTCAGGAGGGCCTACAAGAAAGAAATAGCAAACTGACAGAACTGTAATGTTCGGATCAGGTTGCTGACAGGGCGTCGTGGTTAACGTAGCTGCGAGCTTAACGCTCGTCCCCACTAGTTACAGGGGCTTCTAAACTTCTGAGGATTAACGAAATGAAATCGATCAAAACCCTGTTTGTAGTTGCTGCCCTGAGTGTTTCCAGCCTGGCGATGGCCGAAGGCGGTGCTGATCGCACGTTTGCACGCATGGAGCAGGCACGCCAGACGTCTCTGGAGGCCTACCGGGTGGCCCAGCAGCAGAAAGTTGAGGCTCCTGTAGCCAGCAGTCCAACCGAGCAAGCAGAGCACACCAACTGCTGAAGTCATCTACCTTACAGAAATGTAATCACCCGGATGGTTGAGATATGGCAGTTTCATACTGCTTGGTGTCAGGGGGAACTTGCGCAGCACGCAAGGCTTGAAGATCAAATCTCCCGACACTGGAGCAGTCAATGAACCCGAGACCGGATGCATATCACCGGCTCATCTGACGGATTGGACATAACGGCATGCAAAGCAAAACCACAAGACGTACTTTCGTCAAAGGCCTCGCCGCCGCCGGTATTCTCGGCGGCATGGGCATGTGGCGCACGCCGGTCTGGGCGGTGAACAGCCCCGGCCAGCCCAACGTACTGACTGGTAACGAATTCGACCTATTCATCGGTGAAACCCCGGTGAACATCACAGGCGCAGCGCGCACGGCCATGACCATCAACGGCTCGCTCCCTGGGCCGATTCTTCGTTGGCGCGAAGGCGATACCGTCACATTGCGCGTGCGCAACCGCCTCAAGGAGGACACCTCCATCCATTGGCACGGCATCATCCTGCCGGCGAACATGGATGGTGTTCCTGGCCTGAGCTTCCATGGCATCGCCCCTGATGGCATGTATGAGTACAAGTTCAAGGTCAACCAGAACGGTACCTACTGGTATCACAGTCACTCGGGGCTGCAGGAGCAGGTCGGCGTATACGGCGCGCTGGTCATCGATGCCAAGGAGCCCGAGCCCTTCAGTTACGACCGTGATTACGTCGTGTTGCTGAGCGACTGGACGGATGAAAATCCAACGCGGGTACTGGCCAAGCTCAAGAAACAGTCGGACTACTACAACCAGCACAAACGCACCGTTGGTGACTTCATCGATGACGTAAGCGAGATGGGTTGGTCCGCCGCCGTAGCCGATCGCAAGATGTGGGCCGAGATGAAGATGAGCCCGACGGATCTCGCTGACGTCAGTGGCTACACCTACACCTACCTGATGAATGGCCAGGCACCCAATGGCAACTGGACCGGCATATTCAAACCAGGCGAAAAGATCCGCCTGCGCTTCATCAACGCCTCGGCGATGACCTATTTCGATGTGCGCATCCCGGGCCTGAAGATGACTGTGGTTGCGGCCGATGGTCTGCACGTCAAACCGGTCAGCGTCGACGAGTTCCGTATCGCCGTGGCCGAGACCTACGACGTGATCGTCGAACCAGACAGCGAACAGGCGTATACCGTGTTTGCACAATCCATGGATCGCACTGGCTATGCGCGCGGCACCCTTGCTGTACAGGAGGGGTTGAGTGCACCAGTACCCAGCCCCGACCCGCGTCCGCTGATTGCCATGGGCGACATGGGTATGGATCACGGCAGCATGGGCGGTATGGATCACGGGAACATGGCCGGGATGGATCAGGGCAATATGGCGGGAATGGATCATGGCAGCATGCAGGGTGGCATGGCTGGTATGGATCACAGCCAGATGGCCGGAATGGATCATTCAAACATGGCTGGCATGGCTGGCATGGCTGGCAACATGCAGGCACACCCGGCCTCAGAGACCAACAATCCGCTGGTCGATATGCAGACCATGACGCCGACGCACAAGCTGGACGACCCAGGTATTGGTTTGCGAGACAACGGCCGACGCGTCCTCACGTACTCTGACCTGCGCAGCACCTTCCCTGATCCGGACGGGCGTGAGCCAAGTCGCACCATCGAGCTGCACCTCACCGGGCATATGGAGAAATTCTCCTGGTCCTTCGATGGAATCAAGTTCTCTGACGCCGAGCCTCTGCGCCTCAAGTACGGCGAGCGTGTTCGCATCACGCTGGTCAACGACACCATGATGACTCACCCGATCCATCTTCATGGCATGTGGAGTGATCTGGAGGATGCGAACGGCAATTTCCTGGTGCGTAAACACACCATCGACATGCCGCCAGGTTCCAAGCGCAGCTATCGGGTGACCGCCGATGCGTTGGGGCGTTGGGCCTATCACTGCCACCTGTTGCTCCACATGGAAACGGGCATGTTCCGTGAAGTCCGTGTGGATGAGTAAAGGAGATTTCTGATGAGTACTTTTATGAAGCGTAATGCCCTGTTTGGCAGCGCAGCGATGTTCAGTCTTTTGGCTGTTCTGCACGCGCCGACGTCATTGGCAGGTGAGGGGCACAGCGAGCACGAACAACATGCTGCCGAGTCGGCTGCGCCCGACGCCAGTGACAAGCCTGCAGATCAATCGAAAGGCAAGGCCGCTGGCCATCAGATGGATCATGGCGCCATGGATCATGAGGGTATGAACCATGACGATATGGGGCACGAGAAGATGATGGATAAGCATGGCGGCACCGAAGCCGAAGCAGGTTCGAACCATGACCACTAGGTTTTCACGCCCGTCCCTCATAGCGCTGGCCGTGTCGCTGAGTGCACTCAGCGGTGGCGTTACCCAGGCTGCGGAAGAAATGGATCATTCGGCAATGGGGCACGGCTCCATGTCGATGGACCACAGCCAGATGGGCCACGGTTCCGCCAAAGCGCCGATGGAGGGCATGGATCACAGCAAGATGGATCATGGTGCCATGCAGAGCGAATCGGGCAGCATGGACCATAGCCAGATGGGCCACAGCCAGAGCCAAGAGAAGGCCCCAGCCATGGACCACAGCAAGATGGGACACGGCACCATGCAGGGACAGATGGAGGGCATGGATCATTCGAAGATGAACCATGGCTCCGCTGAAGCCCCGAGAACTACCAGTCGTACGCCGATTCCCGTTCTGACGGATGCTGATCGCCAAGCGGCTTTCCCGCCACTGCCTGGCCACAAGGTGCATGACAGCGCCATCAACAGCTTTTTCCTGCTCGATCAGCTCGAATACCAAGACGCAGATGAGGGCAGCACCCTGGCCTGGGATGCGTCGGGTTGGGTAGGCGGTGATATCAACCGGGTCTGGTTCCGCTCCGAAGGCGAGCGTACCAACGGCGTTACCGAGGACGCTGAATTACAGCTGCTGTACGGCCGCTCGATCGGCCCTTGGTGGGATGTCGTCGCGGGCGTTCGCCAGGACTTCAAACCGGAGTCGCCGCAGACTTGGGCCGCCTTCGGTATCCAGGGCATGGCGCTTTACGCCTTTGAGGCCGAAGCCACGGCCTTCGTCGGCGAGAATGGCCAAACTGCTGCCCGACTGGAGGGCGAGTACGACATTCTGCTGACCAACCGGCTGATTCTCCAGCCAACTGCCGAAATGAACTTCTACGGCAAGAACGATCCTGAGCGAGGTGTGGGGTCTGGGTTGGCAAATACCGAGCTCGGCTTGCGTCTGCGTTACGAGATTGTCAGGCAGTTTGCCCCCTATATCGGGGTTTCCTGGAGCCGCTCCTATGGCAACACGGCAGACATGGTGCGCGACGAGGGCGGTGATGTAGACGAGGCGCGTTTTGTCGCCGGTATCCGGATGTGGTTTTGAGAACCTGACATGAAAAGAACAATTAAAACTTTGGTGGCGGCCGGCGTGGTCGGTAGCACAGCTGTCCTGGCCGGCGCCTACTTTGGCGTGGTCAACGTGGGGGCCGACGATCCCCATTTTCCTGCAGTGCATGCGTTTCTCACGATGGCCCGTGACCGCTCTATCGAAGTCCGTTCGCGGGACATCGAGGTTCCCAACCTGGATGATCAAGCTCTTATTCGCGCCGGTGCGGGCAACTACAACTCCATGTGTATCGGCTGTCATTTGGCGCCAGGTGTGGCGGAGACCGAGCTAAGCCAATCGCTTTATCCTGCGCCCCCCAACCTCGCCAAGATCGGTGTCGATGGCAATCCGTCAGCAGCGTTCTGGGTGATCAAGCATGGCATCAAGGCAACGGGTATGCCTGCGTGGGGCAAGAGCATGGGAGACGAGTACATCTGGGGCATGGTTGCCTTCCTCAACCAACTGCCGGCGATGGATGCCAAGCAATACCAAACACTCGTCGCATCCAGTGGCGGCCATCAGCACGGTGGTGGGGAAACGCAGATGCATAACCATGAAGGACAGCACGGCGACAACAAGCCTGGCCATCATGACAATAGTGGCGGTGGCGATGACCATCATGGATCAGGTGATGCTGGAGAGCCTGGTCATCACGATGCCGCGGCTACGGATAGCGAGGGTGGCTCCGCACCTAAGGCAGGTCACCATTCGGATATGAGTGGCGATGACCACCATGCTGGGGATGAGGCGTCGTCCAACGGAGGTGATCATCACGCCGAGCAGGCTCCGAACGCCTCGCCCAAGCCCCACACCCACGCCGATGGCAAAGAGCACGTACATGAAAGCTAAATATCTGGCCTTACTGGCCGCTCTCTCCGTCACGTCTGCGGTTCAAGCAGCTGATGCCCTGACGATTGATGTCCATCGTGATGCCAATTGCGGATGTTGCAAGAAGTGGATTTCACACCTCGAAGCGAATGGCTTCAAAGTCGTCGACCATGTTGAAAGCAACATGACAGCAGTGAAGCAAAGACTGGGCGTCGCGCCACGGTTAGCGTCTTGCCACACCGCGGTGATTGACGGCAAGTTCGTCGAAGGTCATGTGCCGGCGGCTCAGGTCATCGAACTCACCAAGCGCGATGATCTGCTGGGCATCGCTGTTCCCGGGATGCCGGCGGGCTCCCCCGGCATGGAAGTCGATGGCGTACAGCATGCCTACCAGGTCATTGGCTTGACCAAGACGGGTTCTGATCAGGTCGTTGCAGAATATCCCGCCCAGTAGTACTGCCTGCCAGCACGGCCGCTTGTGTGTAGTGGCCGACTCATTTTCATACGTCCTTTAACCTAAGTAAAAAAGGCGCCCTAGGGCGCCAAGGGCTGTCTCCAAACCAAAGGAGCACTACGAGGGGACAGCAGGACCAAGGAGCGAGCGGGCAATCAACCCGCTCGCTTGCCAGGGTTAGAGAACTTCCAGCGGGTACTCGACAATCAGGCGGAACTCATCCAAATCCGACTCGAAGTCGGTGGCGCGAGTCGTGGCTTGTCGAATGCGAAAGGACATGTCCTTCAACGACCCAGACTGCACAACGTACTTGGCCTCGATGTCCCGCTCCCAGCGCTTCTGGTTGGTCAACGGATCGCCGTTGTCATCACGGCGCATATAGACTTCGTTGGCGTTGCTGTAGTCGGCATCCCAGCCCTGGGCATATCGAGTCATGAAGCTCAATCCAGGCACACCGAAAGGCTCCATATCCAGGTCATAGCGCACTTGCCATGACTTCTCCTTCGGCGAGTTGAAGTCGCTGTACTGGATGGAGTTGTCGAGGTAGATGGAGTCCGATTGGCGCAAGTAGTCGAAGTCATCATCGCCATTGTTGCGCTGGAGACCCACCAGCACTGTATGAGCGCCGAATTGGATGCCGACCTTGCCGCTCCAGATGTTGTTATCGAAGCTCCCGAGGAGCTGCCTCCCTTCATCGACCGCCTTGTAGTAGTTCAGCCCGCCGATCAAGGCGACATCGTCCGCAAGCGGGTAGCTCAGCGTGGTGCCCGCGTAATATTGATTCCAGGCATCCTTGAGGCGGCTGGTGTAGAGACTAAAGCCGACGTTGTCATTAAGCGTGTAATCACCACCGAAATAGGCGATCCATGGCGAGTCCACTTCGCCCGCGTAGAAGGTAGCGAAGCCGTCGCGCATGCTGCTGGTATTGGGTTGGCTCATCGAGTGGAGGCGACCGCCCTGAAGCGACAGTCCTTCCACGCTGCTGTTGACCACGGTGACACCTCGGAAACTCTCCGGTAAAAGCCGTGCATCACCGTATTGGACGACCGGGCTGACGGGAAAGACGTCGCCTACCTTGATCTCGGTATCCATGAACCGAGTTTTCACCGCGCCCCCCAGTTTGGAGTAGTTGTCCTCAGCCTGCCCGAGGCTGTTGTAAGGCATCACGTCGACTGAGCCGCCTGCTCCAGAACGGCCGTCGCCGGTGTCAAGCTTGAGCCCTAGCATGGCAAAGGCATCGACACCAAAGCCTATGGTGCCCTCGGTGAAACCAGACTCGAATCTGCCTATCACGCCATGCGCCCACTCTTCCGAATAGCCATTACCCGAGCTGCTGGACTGGCCTTTACGGAAATCGCGGTTGAAGTAGAGATTTCGATTGAGAATGGTCAGGCTGCTGCCTTCGATAAATCCCTCGCCTTTCTCGCCGGCGGCCATTGCAGCTTGCCCGGTACTGACGCTCAGAGTGAGCAGAGAAAGTCCTAACAGGGTTCTGTTATTCATAAATGCTCCTGATGTTATTGGCAGTTGTCATTGTGTGGTCGCATATATGTGCCAAGCGCGCCGGGCATAGCCAGGCACGCCTTGGTCATATTTCCACATGCCAAATAACGTCAGGGTGACTTGGAAATTACATTTCAGTCAGCGCGATGTCATTTATCTAGTTTTGATTACGGCAACCTGTCCCGGCTGCCCGGTATTCAAGAATATTCAGATCGCCATTGGAGTCCTCGTAGGTCATCTGGGCCGGCATCACACCGCAGCTAGAGTCCGTCGGGGTAGTGGCCACGACCCTGGCGATATCGAGTTTCATGCCGTAGCGGTAATGAATAACTTCAGGCGGATTCTTTCCGTTAGCGGCAGCATACTCTTGCATGGCCTGCTCATTGGCCTGAATCATCCGACCATAGACACGATCAGCGCCGCCTTCTGCCAGAGCTGCAGAGGAAACAACCATAGCGGAAAGTGCAGCAATGACTTTGAGGTTTTTCATGTTTAATCACTCCTTCAAGGTGGTGATTAAAATATAAACGCAAGACCCTGTCACAAACGTGAAGCGAGAATTACATTCCTGTAATGGATCTAAACTCTTTGAGAGTAAAGGTTTTGATACGTCAGTTATGTTTGGCACTCGTCAGAGCAATTACAGGCGTCGGCTACCGAAGATAACAATTTCTACCCAGGTATCAGTGAGTGGGTCATTGGAAAGTCAGCTTTGGTGAGGCGATCGTTAGGGAAGGTCTGAAGTAGCCCTGTATTTCCGGTCAACTTCAGCCCTCGCTGCTTTTGAAAGCGGGCCGTCGATCAAAATCGACCAGGTAACCCG
>NZ_JBITVF010000011.1:0-98518 GCF_044542855.1 Pseudomonas sp. NPDC077649
GGGGCTTCCCCATGTGAGAGTAGGTCATCGTCAAGCTCCTATACGAAACCCCAGATCGCCAACGCGGTCTGGGGTTTCTTCTTTGCGCCGGGAAAGCTTTGCGAGCAAAGCTCGCTCCACAGCTCCTACAGGCAGAGCCGCCTGGACGAGGCATTATGCGTTTTGATCCACGAATGACTAACTGCCGCGTGCTAGACTCGCGCGCTTTCGTTCTGTGGTGATTGTCCTTCGTGCCCCACGCTGCCCTTGCCCATCCGCCGCGCTGGCTGACCTGCGCCCAGCTGCATCCGCAGCCGACCGCGGGGGTGCGCGACTGGCTGTTCAACCAGGACTCGTTGACCCGCCGCCTCACCGCGCTGTCGCATGACGGTTTCTCCGTTACCCCGCTGGACGAGGGCTGGCAGCGCCTGCGCAGCGACGAGTGCGCCGCGCTCGGCGTCGCCGAGGGCAGCCAGGGCTGGGTGCGCGAGGTGTACCTGTGCGGCCACGGCCAGCCCTGGGTATTCGCCCGCAGCGTCGCCGCGCGTAGCGTGCTGGAAGGCTCCGGGCTGAACCTGGCCGAGTTGGGCAGCCGTTCGCTCGGCGAGCTGCTGTTCAGCGATCGCGCCTTCGACCGCGGCGAGCTGCAGGCCTGTCGCTATCCCGCTGCCTGGCTGCCGCAAGAGGCGCGCGCCGAGCGTCTGTGGGCGCGGCGCTCCTGTTTTAGTCGCGGTGCACTCGGCGTGCTGGTGGCCGAAGTCTTTCTGCCGGCCTTCTGGCTGGCGGCCGGGATCGATATCTGAACGGCCTCGTGGGAGGGGCTTTCGGCTTGGGCATCCTGCATCCATGCAGCCGCAGCCGCAGTTGTCACCGTCGTCGCTAAAGCGCCTCCCAGCATTCCCCGTTGCCATCCGCGATTCTGTTCCCCCGTATAATCCGCGCAATCTGCCCGGAGACGCTTCGATGTACACCCGCCTGCTGCAATCGACCACCCGCCTGCACCCGCGCGCCTGGGATTTCATCCAGCTGATGCGCCTGGACAAGCCGATCGGCATCTACCTGCTGCTGTGGCCGACGCTGTGGGCGCTGTGGGTGGCGGCCGAAGGCGTGCCCAGCGCGAAGAACCTGTTCGTCTTCGTCGTCGGCGTGATCCTGATGCGCGCCGCCGGCTGCGTGATCAACGACTACGCCGACCGTAACTTCGACGGCCACGTCAGCCGCACCCGGGCCCGCCCGCTGGCCAGCGGCAAGATCCAGCCGCGCGAGGCGCTGATCCTGTTCGCCGTGCTGGTGGCGCTGAGCTTCGGCCTGGTGCTGCTGACCAACGCCGCGACCATCTGGCTGTCGTTCGGCGGCCTGGCCCTGGCGGCCTGCTACCCCTTCATGAAGCGCTACACTTTCTACCCCCAGGTGGTGCTCGGCGCGGCATTCTCCTGGGGCATGCCGATGGCCTTCACCGCCCAGACCGGCAGCCTGCCGCCCGAGGCCTGGCTGCTGTACATCGCCAACCTGCTGTGGACCGTGGCCTACGACACCTACTACGCCATGGCCGACCGTGAGGACGACCTGAAGATCGGGGTCAAGTCCACCGCCATCCTGTTCGGCGACGCCGACCGTCTGATCATCGCCACCCTGCAGGGACTGACGCTGCTCTGCCTGCTGCTGGCCGGCGCGCGTTTCGAGCTGGGGCTCTGCTTCCACGCCGGCCTGCTGGTCGCCGCCGCCTGCTTCGCCTGGGAGTACCACGCCACGCGCAACCGCAAGCCGATGGCCTGCTTCAACGCCTTCCTGCACAACCACTGGGCGGGGCTGGCGATCTTCGTCGGCATAGTGCTGGACTACGCCTGGCGCTGAAGCAGGCCGCGCACCTGTCATATCGCTGCAATAATTCCGTTATCTAATGCGGCGCAGACAGATGAACGAACCGAGGCGGTACCCATGGTTGGCAAGAACATCCTGATCGTCGACGACGAAGCACCGATCCGCGAGATGATCGCGGTGGCCCTGGAGATGGCCGGCTACGAGTGCCTGGAGGCGGAGAACACCCAGCAGGCGCATGCCGTCATCGTCGACCGCAAACCCGACCTGATCCTGCTCGACTGGATGCTGCCCGGCACCAGCGGCATCGAGCTGGCCCGCCGCCTCAAGCGCGACGAGCTGACCTGCGACATTCCGATCATCATGCTTACCGCCAAGGGCGAAGAGGACAACAAGATCCAGGGCCTGGAAGTCGGCGCCGACGACTACATCACCAAGCCCTTCTCCCCGCGCGAGCTGGTCGCCCGTCTCAAGGCCGTGCTGCGCCGCGCCGGGCCCAGCGACAGCGAGGCGCCGATCGAGGTTGGCGGCCTGCTGCTCGACCCCATCAGCCACCGCGTCACCATCGACGGCAAACCCGCCGAGATGGGCCCCACCGAATACCGCCTGCTGCAGTTCTTCATGACCCACCAGGAGCGGGCCTATACCCGCGGCCAACTGCTCGATCAGGTCTGGGGCGGCAACGTCTACGTCGAGGAACGCACCGTCGACGTGCATATCCGCCGCCTGCGCAAGGCCCTCGGTGATGCCTACGAAAACCTGGTGCAGACGGTGCGCGGCACCGGGTATCGTTTCTCCACCAAAGGCTGATCGCTGGCGCGGAGCTTCTGCGCACGCGCTCTGCTGACAAGGATGCGCTCCATCGTGAACCAAGACTGGCGTGGCGCCGTGGTGCGTCGCCTGCTGCTGCTGATCGGCGCCTGCCTGCTGCTGGGCCTGGTCACCGGCGAATATGCCTGGGCCCTGGCCGCCGGCCTGGCCGTCCACCTGGGCTGGACCCTCAGCCAGCTGCTGCGCCTGCACAAGTGGCTGCGCGAGCACAAACCCGACGAGCCGCCGCCGGACGGCTACGGCCTGTGGGGCGAGGTGTTCGACAGCATCTATCACCTGCAGCGGCGCAACGAGAAGGCGCGCGGCCGTTTGCAGGCGGTGATCGATCGCGTGCAAGAGTCCACCGCGGCGCTCAAGGACGCGGTGGTGATGCTCGACAGCCAGGGCAACCTGGAGTGGTGGAACCGCGCCGCCGAGACCCTGCTGGGCCTGAAGACGCCGCAGGACAGCGGCCAGCCCATCGCCAACCTGGTGCGCGACCCGCGTTTCAAGGACTACTTCGAGCGCGGCAACTATGCCGAGGCGCTGGAGATTCCTTCGCCGGTCAACGACCGCCGTCGTTTGCAATTCCATATCACCCAGTACGGCAACCGCGAGCACCTGCTGCTGGTGCGCGACGTCACCCGCCTGCATCAGCTGGAGCAGATGCGCAAGGACTTCGTCGCCAACGTCTCCCACGAGCTGCGCACGCCGCTGACGGTGATCGCCGGTTACCTGGAGACCCTGCTGGACAACGTCGAGGCGGTCAATCCGCGCTGGCTGCGGGCGCTGCAGCAGATGCAGCAGCAGGGCGCGCGCATGCAGACGCTGCTCAACGACCTGCTCTTGTTGGCCAAGCTGGAGGCCACCGACTACCCCTCGGACAACCAGCCGGTGGCGGTCGACCTGCTGCTGCTGTCGATCAAGAACGACGCCCAGGCGCTGTCCGGCGAGCAGCACCATCGCATCAGCCTGGAAGCCGACCCGCACCTCAGGCTCAAGGGCAGCGAGGCGGAGTTGCGCAGCGCCTTCTCCAACCTGGTGTTCAATGCGGTGAAGTACACCCCGGCCGGCGGCGAGATTCGCATCCGCTGGCAGGGCGACGAGCAGGGCGCGCACCTCAGCGTGCAAGACACCGGCATGGGCATCGAGGCCAAGCACCTGCCGCGGCTGACCGAGCGTTTCTACCGGGTCGACTCCAGCCGTGCCAGCAACACCGGCGGTACCGGCCTCGGCCTGGCCATCGTCAAGCACGTGCTGCTGCGCCATCGCGGCAATCTGGCGATCGTCAGCGTGCCGGGCAAGGGCAGTACCTTCACCTGTCATTTCGCCCCGGCGCAGGTGGTGCAGCGCGTCCGCTGAGGCCGCCTCGGCTCTTGCAAAGCGTCGCGCCAGCCCCCACCCTCTAGCGGTCATTGGCCAACCCGAATCCCCATGGACCCTTCCACGAGCCTCTCCGTTTCCACCTACTTCGCCGACTTCGGCCTCGTCCTGTTCGCCCTGTTTCTGGTCCTGCTCAATGGCTTCTTCGTCGCCGCCGAGTTCGCCATCGTCCGCCTGCGTGCCACCAAGGTCGACGCCCTGGCCGAGGCGCACGGCTGGCGCGGGCATATCCTGCGCACCGTGCACAACCAGATGGACGCCTACCTGTCGGCCTGTCAGCTGGGCATCACCCTGGCCTCGCTGGGCCTGGGCTGGGTCGGCGAGCCGGCCTTCGCTCACCTGCTCGAGCCGCTGCTCGGCGCCCTGGGCGTGGAGTCGCCCAAGCTGGTGCACGGCATCGCCTTCTTCACCGCGTTCTCGATCATTTCCTACCTGCACATAGTGGTCGGCGAGCTGGCGCCCAAGTCCTGGGCGATCCGCAAGCCCGAGCTGCTCTCGCTGTGGACGGCGGCGCCGCTGTACGCCTTCTACTGGCTGATGTACCCGGCGATCTTCGTCCTCAACGCCAGCGCCAACGCCATCCTGCGCGTCGCCGGCCAGGGCGAGCCGGGGCCGCACCACGAGCACCACTACAGCCGCGACGAGCTCAAGCTGATCCTCCACTCCAGCCGCGCCAGCGCGCCCAGCGACCAGGACATGCGCGTGCTGGCCTCGGCGGTGGAGCTGGGCGAGCTGGAAGTGGTGGACTGGGCCAACTCGCGCGAGGACCTGGTGTACCTGGAGCTCAACGCCAGCCTCGACCAGGTGTTCGCCACCTTCCGCCGGCACAAGTACAGCCGCTACCCGATCTTCGACGAGAGCAAGGGCGAGTTCGTCGGCGTGCTGCATATCAAGGACCTGCTGCTGCACCTGTCGCTGCTGGAGATGCTGCCCTCGGCGCTCAAGCTGGGCGAACTGATGCACCCGCTGGAGCGGGTCAACCGGCACATGCCGCTGTCGCAGCTGCTCGAACAGTTCCGCCAGGGTGGCGCGCACTTCGCCCTGGTCGAGGAGGCCGACGGCAAAGTAATCGGCTACCTGACCATGGAGGACGTGCTCGAGGCCCTGGTCGGCGATATTCAGGACGAGCACCGCAAGGCCGAGCGCGGCATCCTCGCCTACCAGCCGGGCAAGCTGCTGGTGCGCGGCGACACGCCGCTGGCCAAGGTCGAGCGCCTGCTCGGCGTCGACCTCGACCATATCGAGGCCGAGACCCTGGCCGGGCTGATCTACGACTACCTCAAGCGCATGCCCGAGGAGGAAGAGGTGCTGGAAACCGACGGCCTGCGCATCATCGTCAAGAAGATGAAGGGGCCCAAGGTGGTGCTGGCCAAGGTGCTCAAGCTCGACTGACGCCTGGGCGTGGCGCGCCGATGCCGCGCAACGCCGGGCGGCAGCGGCGCAGCAGCAGGACCAGGGTCACGGCGTACAGGCCGATCACCGTCAGGCCCACCCAGTGGATCTCGAACGGGGTGAACTTGAAGGCCAGCACCAGGGCGCCGAGCAGGGTGAAGTGGCAGGCCAGGAAGCGCCCGCGGCCCAGGCGCTGCACGCTGAGGCCGAGGTTGTCGCTGTACAGGCGCACCAGCGAATCCACCGAGTTGATCACGAAGATCACCCCCACGGCGAGCATCGCCAGCTTCCACAGCGGGGCGATGGCGATGTTCTCGGCGAAATGGTGGTGCAGCACGGCGAACCAGATCGCCAGCGGAATCGACGGGATGATCAGCAGCGCCAGCAGCAGCTGGTAGGTCTTCAGACCGCCGACGAAGCGCGAGACGAACTGGCCGATCATGATGCTCCAGGCGAACCACCAGAACAGGTAGAAGGCGTGGTAGTCGCTCAGCGGCAGGACGAAGCGCGGCAGCTCGGCGAAGTAGCCGCTGCCGATGGCCGCCGCTGCCGCGGCGAAATGTTCGGGGCCGACCCCGCCGACCAGCGCCATGGCCAGGATCAGGGCGAAGAACAGCCAGGTGGAGGCGACGCTGAGGATCTTCAGGTAGCGGATATCGGTGCTGGAGTAGATCGCCGCCAGGAGGATCGCCACCACCGTCAGGTACTGCCAGGCCTCGCCGACCTCGGGGGCGTACCAGGCGATATTGACCAGGAACAGGTAGGCGGTGAAGGCGCAGGTGGCGACTATCACCAGGTTGTTCACCAGCTTCACCGGACGCAGCTCGAACAGTTTGACCTTGGGTTCGATCACGCAGAAGTAGAAGGTGGTGATGAAGTACAGCAGCCAGACCAGGAAGCCCCAGAAGCCGAAGGCCACCGCCAGCGGGTTGGAGAACTGGTAGGGCGCCTCGCTGGCGTACACCGGGAATTCGGTGAGCGGGAAGATGATCAGGCCCATGTCCAGGCCCGAGGTGAAGAGGATGGCGAGGAAGGTGAACAGCCCCACCGGCTCGCTGCCGGTGCAGCGTAGCCGGCCCCAGCGCAGCAGCACCCAGAAGGTCAGAGCGAGGAGGGCGAGGATCGCCGCGGAGAGAATCGCGTTCATCGGTGCGTGGCCTCGTGCTTTCTTGTTGGAATCGCCCGGTTTTCCCCGGGAGGCCCTGGATACTGCTTCAACCCCGGCCCGCGGACATATCCGAGGGCGTCACGTTGCGTACCGATTACGGCCATGCGGCGCCCCAACCTCCGTCTGGAGGGGGCGCCGCGCGCTTGGCTGGCGAACCCTATCTGGAGTAGGGTCGGTGTGAGCGGGCGCGGAAGGAGAGGGCGATGCGCAAGTGGCAATGCGTGGTCTGCGGTTTCATCTATGACGAGGCCGAGGGCCTACCCGAAGAGGGCATAGATCCCGGCACGGCCTGGGAGGACATTCCCGCCGACTGGGTATGCCCGGACTGCGGCGTGGGCAAGGCGGATTTCGAGATGATCGAAGTGTCCTGAGCGGCGCGGTTTCTTTCACTGGATCAATGGCGACGGCCCGCGGGCCGTCGCGTCGTATGCGAAGCGAGGAGTTGTGAACATGAGTGCACCTGTGGTGATCGTCGGCACCGGCCTGGCCGGCTACAACCTGGCCAAGGAGTGGCGCAAGCTGGACGGCGATACGCCGCTGCTGCTGATCACCGCCGACGACGGGCGCTCCTACTCCAAGCCGATGCTGTCCACCGGCTTCGGCAAGAACAAGGACGCCGACGGCCTGGCGATGGCCGAGGTGGGCGCCATGGCCGAGCAGCTCAAGGCCGAGATCCGCACCCACACCCGCATCACCGGCATCGACCCGGAGCACCAGCGCCTGTGGATCGGCGAGGAGGCCGTGGCCTATCGCGACCTGGTGCTGGCCTGGGGCGCCGAGCCGATCCGCGTGCCGGTGGAAGGCGACGCGCAGGACGCCATCTACCCGATCAACGACCTGGAGGACTACGCACGCTTTCGCGCGGCGGCGGCCGGCAAGCGCCGCGTGCTGCTGCTCGGCGCCGGCCTGATCGGCTGCGAGTTCGCCAACGACCTCAGCGCCGGCGGCTATCAGGTCGAGCTGGTGGCGCCCTGCGAGCAGGTCATGCCCGGCCTGCTGCACCCGGCCGCCGCGGCGGCGGTGCAGGCCGGCCTGGAAAGCCTCGGCGCGCGGTTCCACCTCGGCCCGGTGCTGGCCAGCCTCAACCACAAGGGTGAGGCGCTGCAGGCGCTGCTGTCCGATGGCAGCCTGATCGACTGCGACCTGGTGGTGTCCGCCGTCGGCCTGCGCCCGCGCATCGAGCTGGCCGCCGCCGCCGGGCTGGCGGTGGGCCGCGGGGTGGTGGTCGACCGCCGGCTGCAGACCTCCCACGCCCATATCTATGCCCTCGGCGACTGCGCCGAGGTGGACGGCCTCAACCTGCTCTACGTGATGCCGCTGATGGCCTGCGCCCGCGCCCTGGCCAAGACCCTGGCCGGCGAGCCGACGGCGGTCAGCTATGGCCCCATGCCGGTGACGGTGAAGACCCCGGTGTGCCCGCTGGTGGTGTCGCCGCCGCCGCGCGGCAGCCAGGGCGAGTGGACGGTGGAAGGCAGCGGCGGCGATATCAAGGCGCTGTGCCGCGACGCCGCGGGCAGCCTGCTGGGCTACGCCCTGACCGGCAGCGCCGTGCAGGAAAAACTGGCGCTGAACCGGGAGCTGCCGGCGCTGTTGGCATGATTGCCGGCGGTTCTGTCGGATACGCCACGAAAATGCCCGGCCAAAGTGTCGGACGAGACTGGCGCAGTGCGATGCGGCATGCCATTCTCCCTGGGGTCTGCCGCAGCGCAGAGCTGTTGCGGCGCCTTGGGCGCTGTTCTGGAAGGACAGCACGGACACAACAACAAAAAACCGTCAAAGAGGCATCTATGCGTAAACCGGAACTCGCCGCCGCCATCGCCGAAAAGGCTGATCTGACCAAGGATCAGGCCAATCGTGTACTCAACGCCGTACTGGAAGAAATCACCGGTGCACTGAACCGCAAGGACAGTGTGACCCTGGTGGGCTTCGGTACCTTCGTCCAGCGCCACCGTGGCGCCCGCACCGGGAAGAACCCGCAAACCGGTCAGCCGGTCAAGATCAAGGCCAGCAACACCGTCGCCTTCAAACCGGGCAAGTCCCTGAAAGACGCGGTCAACTGAGCCTGTCGCCCGGAGCCGCTCGGCTCCGGGCCTCTCCCGTCTGGGTGCGTACGACGCAGCCGGCGCCTTCAGCGTCCCCACCGTGCTTTTGGCAGGCTGTAGTCCTGCAAGAAAACCACTACAATGCGCGGCCATCATCTTCGATCATTGGGGCCTGTGCATGAAATTCCGTTTTCTCCTGTGGATGCTGGGCCGCCTCATGGCCAAGGCCAGTCGCGACAACCCGGCGTTTCGTCAGCAGCTCGAAGGCCGCGATATGGTGTTCCAGCTGCATACCCTGGACGGCAAGGTGGCGCGCCACTTCATCGTCGCGGGCCAGCGCATCAGCAGCAAGCGTGGCCCGGCCAGTCAGCCCGCTTTCGCCATCGGCTTCAAGGATGCCGCCTATGGTTTCGCCACCATGACCGCGAAGAACAAGCAGCTGGCCTTCATGCAGGGCATCCAGAACAAGGACATCCAGATCCAGGGCAACCCGGCGCTGGTGATGTGGTTCCAGGGGTTGACCAAGTACCTGACACCGAAGAAGAAGGTCGATTCGGCGAAAAAGGCCGCCTGATCCCCAGTTGCGCGCGCCGTCGCTGGTCGGCGCGCCGCGCTTTGGTTAGGCTGCCCGGCAAGTCCCAGTGGAAAGCCTGGCCATGCGTCTGATCGTCCTGCCCCTCCTGCTGCTGGCGGCCGCCTCGCTGCGGGCCGAGCCGGCCTCTCCCCACGCGCTGTTGCCGCTGTTCGAACTGGCCGGTATCCATCTGCTCTGCGAGCAGAGCGCGCCCTTGCTGCAGCGCGGCCAGGAACCGGCCGAGCAGCAGCGCCTGGGGCAGCTGTTCGCCGGCCCGGCGCTGTGCCTGGAGCTGGCCAAGCGGGTCAGCGCCCAGCTCGATGCCGCGCAGCTGGCGCAGGCCCGCGAGCGCCTCGACAGCCCGCTGGCGCGGCGTTTCACCGCCGCCGAACGGGCGGTCGGCGAGCAGCCGCAGGGCCTGGTCGAGTATCGCCAGCGCCTGGCCGCGCAGCCGCCGCGCGGTGTGCGCCTGGAACTGGTCAAGCGTCTGGATGCGGCGGCGCACACCACGGTGCTGGCCAGCCTGCTGCGTTACGAGGTGGGCAAGACCCAGGCGTTGCTGGCGCTGCGCGCGCGCGGCGAGAACCTCGACGAGGCCGAGCTGCAGGCGCAGACCCAGACCCAGGCCGCGGCCATTCGCCAGTCCAGCGCCCAGGCGGTGGAATCCTTCATGCTTTATGCCTACCGGCAGATGCCCAGCGAGCAGTTGGCCGAGTATGCCGCGCTGTACGAGCACGCCAGCGTCAACCGCCTGCTCGCCGCCAGCGTGGCGGCGGTACCGCAGCTGTTCGGCGAACGCCGCGAGCAATTGCGCCAGGCGCGCTAGGCGGAGCAAGCCTCGGCAGCGTCGGGCGGAGCGCTGCGCGCGCGTTGGGCTTCGCTGCGCTCAGCGCCAAGCTACGCGCGCCCGTGCATGACCCCGCGAGCAGCGCGCGGGCGGCGTCGGCTCAGTGCGGATGCTGGAACTGCGCCGCCAGTTCGCGCAGCGCCACTTCGGCGGCCAGCACCTTGCTCACCGCGTCGTCGGCCTTTTCCCGGCTCAGGCCCAGGGCCTCGAACAGTTCATCGGGAATCTCTTCCTGCGGTCCGGCGCCGATGCCGCGGTTGCGCAGCAGGCGCACGGCCAGGCACACCAGGTTGGCGAAGGCGGCGTGATCGCCGGCGTAGCTGGGGTCGTGCTGGAAGCGCAGGGCGCAGGCCAGTTCCTCGGGCATGTCCCAGTGGCGCATCAGCCAGGCGCCGATCTGTTCGCGGGTGATGCCCAGCAGGTGCTGCTCGATATGGCTGGCCGGCAGGTGCGGGTTGACCTCCAGGTGCCGGCAGATCAGCGAGAAATGCGGCGGGAACACGTGCGCCAGGACCAGGTAGCCGAAGTTGTGCAGCAGCCCGGCGAGGTAGGTCAGGCCGGCTTCCGGGCGCTGCGCACGGGGCATGGCGCGGGTCAGGCCCTCGATCACCGCGGCGCTGTAGATCGCCTGCTGCCAGTAGGGCGTGGCGTGCTGCGGCTGGTCCTTGGGCAGGCTGAGGGTCTTGCCCAGGGCCAGGCCGAGCGCCAGGTTGATCACCAGGTCGAAGCCCAGCACGCGGACGATGGCGTCCTCCACCGAGCGGATCTTGCCCGGCGCGGCGTAGTAGGGCGAGGCGGCCCAGCTGACCACCTGGGCCGCCAGCGCCGGGTCGGTCTCGACCACGCCGGTGATGTCGTCCACCGTGGCGTCGGGGTCGACGCGCAGCTTGATGATCTTCTGCGCGGTCTCCGGCAGCGGCGGAATCTCGATGGTTTCCTCCAGGCGCTGCTGGATGCGCCGCGCGGTGAAGGCCTGCACCGCCTGGGTGATCTCGGCGCGGTCGTCGTCGGGGCGGTCGAGGTTCGGCCTGATCGCGCTCAGCGGCTCGCCGAAGCGCGCCGCGCTGGCCTTGCTCAGCAGCGTCTTGTAGGCCTCGGTGGGAATCTCCAGCAGCACCCCGGGCTGGCCGGACTCCACCAGCAGGCTGGGCACCTGCAGCAGGCGCTCGTCGTACAGGCAGGGCGAGCTGGTCAGCGGCGGCAGGCCGGGCAATAGCGCCAGGTTGTGCTTGCCGAGCATGCGCTCCAGCCGCTCCGGCTTGACCGCGGTGAGCTGGCGCCCGGTGAGTTCGGCCAGGCGGCCGAGGTCGAGCAGCTGGCTGCGCGGGTAGAGCACCAGCAGGGCGCCCACGGCATCCTCCAGCAGCACCGCCTGCAGGCGAGCGGCGGCCGGCAGGCCGGGGCGCTCGGCGCAGACCCGGTAGGGCACGGCGAGCTTGTCCAGCAGCTGCAGGATCACCGCGGGCGGCTGCGGATGGGCGTTGGGGGCGAAGGCGGCTTCAGTCATTTCGGGTATCCGGCGGTGGCGCATGTGCCCGGAGTATAACCAGCGGGCATCGGTGCGAAGGTTCGGGGCGACGGTCGCCCTGTGATTCAGTTCACACTTGACCGTATTGTTGGCCGTGACGCAACCAGCGCTCCAGCAACGGCGCGACATGCTGCGGCCAGCGCTCCAGCAAGGCGGCGGCGGCGTCGCGCACGGCCGGCAGCAGGTCGGCGTCGCGCATCAGGTCGGCCACCTTGAACTGCAGCAGACCGGTCTGGCGGGTGCCGAGCATCTCGCCCGGTCCGCGCAGCTCCAGGTCCTTCTCGGCGATGACGAAACCGTCGGTGGTCTCGCGCATGATGCCCAAGCGTTCGCGGCCCAGTTGCGACAGCGGCGCGTGGTAGAGCAGCACGCAGTGGCTGGCGGCGCTGCCGCGACCGACCCGCCCGCGCAGCTGGTGCAGTTGCGCCAAGCCCAATCTTTCCGGGTTTTCGATAATCATCAGGCTGGCATTGGGCACGTCGACGCCCACCTCGATCACCGTGGTGGCCACCAGCAGCTGCAGCCGGCCCAGCTTGAATTCGTCCATCACCGCGGCCTTCTCGGCCGGCTTCATGCGCCCGTGGATCAACCCCACACGCAGCTCGCCCAGCGCACTGGAGAGCTCCTCGAAGCTGGTCTCGGCGGCCTGGCAGGTGAGTTCCTCGGATTCCTCGATCAGGGTGCACACCCAGTAGGCCTGGCGCCCCTGCTGGCAGGCACTGCGCACGCGCTCGACCACCTCGTCGCGGCGGCTGTCGGCGATCACCAGGGTGTTGACCGGGGTGCGCCCCGGCGGCAGCTCGTCGAGGATCGAGGTGTCCAGGTCGGCGTAGGCGCTCATCGCCAGCGTGCGCGGGATGGGTGTGGCGGTCATGATCAGCTGGTGCGGGCAGAGCCGGCCGTCGATGCCCTTCCGGCGCAGGGCCAGGCGCTGCTGCACGCCGAAGCGGTGCTGCTCGTCAATGATCACCAGCGCCAGGCGCTTGAACCGTACTTCGTCCTGGAACAGCGCATGGGTGCCGACCACCATCGGGCAGCCCGCGGCTATCTGTTCCAGCGCGGCCGCGCGGGCCTTGCCCTTGAGCTTGCCGGCCAGCCAGGCGACGTCCAGGCCGAGCGGCGCCAGCCACTTGCTGAAGTTGAGAAAGTGCTGCTCGGCGAGAATCTCGGTCGGCGCCATCAATGCCACCTGATAGCCGGCCTCCAGCGCCTGCAGCGCGGCCAGGGCGGCGACCACCGTCTTGCCGGCGCCGACGTCGCCCTGCACCAGGCGCAGCATGGGTTCGCTCTGCGCCAGGTCGTAGGCGATCTCGGCGCCGACCCGCTGCTGCGCGCCGGTGGGGGCGAAACCGAGGTTGGCGAGGTACTGCTGCGGCAGTCTTTTCGCCGGCGGCAGCGCCGGCGCCTGCTGCGCGCGCACCTGCTCGCGCAGGCGTTGCAGCGACAGCTGGTGGGTCAGCAGCTCTTCGAAGGCCAGCCGATGTTGGGCCCAGTGGCGACCCTCGGCGAGTTCCTCGACATCGGCGTCCGGCGGTGGCCGGTGCAGGTAGCGGATGGCATCGCTCAGCGGCGCCAGGCGGTAGTCGCGGGCCAGCTCGTCGGGCAGCCAGTCCGGCAGGCTGTGCGGGCCGAGGCGGGCCAGGGCCAGTTGGCTCAGGCTGCGCAGGCGCTGCTGGGTGAGGCCCTCGGTGGTCGGGTAGATGGGCGTCAGGCTCTGTTCCACCGGGGCCGGCTCGTCGCCGCTCTGCGCGCGGTATTCCGGGTGGTAGATCTCCAGGCCGGTGGCGCCGGGGCGTACTTCACCGTAGCAGCGCAGCGCGGTGCCGCGTTTGAGGCCTTCCTTCTGCGCCTGGCTGAAGTGGAAGAAACGAAGGCTCAGCGTGCCGCTGCCGTCCTGCAGGCGCACCAGAAGGCTGCGGCGCCGGCCCATGACCACGTCGGCGCCGGCGACGATGCCCTCGACCACCGCATCCTGCCCTGGGCGCAGGGCGCCGATGGGGGTGATGCGGGTGCGATCCTGATAGCGCAGCGGCAGGTGGAACAGTACGTCCTGCAGGTTTTCCAGGCCGACCTTGGCCAGCTTCTCGGCCAGGGCCGCACCCACGCCCTTGAGCGCGGTGATGGAAACCGTCGCCAACTCGGTCATGCTGCGACCTCAGGCGCTCTTGGCCTGCGGGTTGCGGGCGACCGAGCAGAGGCGGATGGAGTCGGCCAGCACTTCGATGGCGTTGGGCCGCGGGAAGCTGGCGCGCCAGGCGATGGCCACGGTGCGGAAGGGTACCGGCGCGCTGAGCGGACGCACCTCGATCACGCCGGGCGCGTAGTGGTGGCTGTCCACCGCGGAGAACGGCAGGATCGACACGCCGAGGCCGGAGGCGACCATATGGCGGATGGTCTCCAGCGAGCTGGATTCCACCGTGGTGTGCTTGCCGTGGTCGTCGCCGCCCTTGCGCAGGGTCGGGCAGGCCTCCAGCACCTGGTCGCGGAAGCAGTGGCCCTCGCCGAGCAGCAGCAGGCTCTTGTCGTTGAGCAGCTTGGTGTCGATGGTGTCCATCGCCGCCCAGGGGTGGCCGGCTGGCAGCAGGGCGTAGAACGGCTCGTCGTACAGCGGCTTGGTCAGTACATCGGCTTCCTGGAACGGCAGGGCGATGATGATGGCGTCCAGCTCGCCGGTGCGCAGCTTGTCGCGCAGGATATGGGTGAAGTTTTCCTCGATATACAGCGGCATGTCCGGGGCGACCCGGTGCAGCTGCGGAATCAGGTGGGGGAACAGGTAGGGGCCGACGGTGTAGATGGCGCCGATCTTCAGCGGTGCGGCCAGCTGGTTCTTGCCGGCCTGGGCCAGTTCGCGGATGCCCTGGGCCTGCTCCAGCACCTTCTGCGCCTGGGTGACGATGCCCTCGCCGACCGGCGTCAGGCGTACCGCGCTCTTGCTGCGCTCGAAGATCAGCACGCCGAGCTCGTCCTCCAGCTTCTTCACCCCGACCGACAGGGTCGGCTGGCTGACGTGGCAGCGCTCGGCGGCGCGGCCGAAGTGCTGTTCCTGGGCGAGGGTGACGATATAGCGCAGTTCGGTGAGGGTCATAGTGTTTATCCATTAAGTTGCCGGCAAGCATAGCCTTTGCATTGAGATGAACCAACCGGGCTACACTGCGCCTTCGCACAAATCTCGGGGAGAAAAGCATGTCCGCATGCAACAGCCTGCTGATCGCCGGGTGCGGCGACGTCGGCACCCGGCTCGGCCTGCGCCTGGCCGAAGCCGGTTGGCGGGTGCACGGCCTGCGCCGTACGGTGGCGCAGTTGCCCGCCGCCATCGCGCCGGTGGCCGGTGATCTGCACGCAGACGCCTGCCCGGCGGCCTGGCCGCCGGGCGAGCTGGATTACCTGGTGTATTGCGCGGCGGCCAGCCAGCACGACGAGGCCGGCTATCGCGCCGCCTATGTCGACGGCCTGCGCCACGTGCTGGCCTGGCTGGCGCAGCACGGCCAACGCCCGCGGCGCATCCTGTTCGCCTCCAGCAGCGGGGTGTACGGGCAGCAGCAGGGCGAGTGGGTCGACGAGGACTCGCCGGCCGCGGCACAGAGCTATTCGGCGCGGATCATGCGCGAGGCCGAGCAACTGGCACTGGGCAGCGGCCTGCCGGCCAGCGTGGTGCGCCTGACCGGCCTCTACGGCCCTGGCCGCGAGTGGCTGCTGAGCCAGGTGCGCGGCGGTTATCGGGTCAGCGAGACGCCGCCGCTGTACGGCAACCGCATCCATGTCGATGATGCAGCGGGGCTGTTCGCCACGCTTCTGCAGGCGGACGCCGCGGGTGCGCCCTTGGCCGACTGCTACCTGGGCGTCGACGACGAGCCGGCGCCGCTGCACGAGGTGGTGGCCTGGCTGCGCGGGCAACTGGGCGTCAGCCACTGGAGCGACGAGCAGCGCGTGCGCCGCGCCGGCAGCAAGCGCTGCAGCAACGCCCGCGCCCGCGCACTGGGCTGGGCGCCGCAGTACCCGAGCTACCGCGAGGGCTATGCGGCGATTCTGGCGGGACGCTAGATGGACGCCAATCGCCTGCTGGCCAAGCCCTGGCTGCCGGGTGTGGAGCTGTTCCATGCCGACTTCTCCGGGCAGGCGTTCGGCCGTCACAGTCACGATGCCTTCGCCGTCGGCGCCATCCTGGCGGGCGTCGGCGGCTACCAGTGTCGTGGTCAGCGCCACGCCTTGCCGGCCGGCACCCTGTCGCTGATGAATCCCGAGGAGCCGCACACCGGCCATGCCGAATCGCCGCGGCTGGTCTACCGCATGCTCTATATCGAGGAGGCGCGGCTGCCGGCGCTGCTCGGGCGCAAGCGCCTGCCCGATGGCTCTCGCAGCCTCAATCCGACCGACGACGGTCAGGTCGCCGCGGGTCTGGCGCGTCTGGCGCAGGAGTTCGAGCGCGGCGACGCGCTGGCGCTGGAGAGCGAGCTGCTGGCCGTGCTGGAACTGGTGTTCGTCCGCCATGGCGGCCTGCGCGCGGCGCGCCCGGCGCCGCGCGACGGCGGGGTGACGGCCTTCGTGCGCGACTACCTGGAGGCGCACTATGCCGAGGCGGTCAGCCTGGAGCAGTTGGCCGGGCTGGTGCAGCGCCATCCGCGCCACCTGATCGAAGCCTTTCGCCGCGCCTATGGCGTGCCGCCGCACACCTACCTGCTGCAGCGCCGCGTGCGCGAAGCCAAGCGCCTGCTGCTGGGCGAGCAGGCGCCGCTGGCGGTGGCGCTGAGCCTGGGCTTCTACGATCAGGCGCATTTTGCCGGGACCTTCAAGCGTTTTACCGGCGTCACCCCCGGCCAGTTCCGGCGCGGCGCGGTGACCTGAGTTTTCTCCAAGACTCCGGCGCAGAGCCCTCGGGAAACTGATCGCCCTGTTCGCCGGAGGTCGCTTTCGATGTCTGCCTTGTTCGTGCTGGTGGCCAGCACCCATTTCGCCGCCCTGCTGTCGCCGGGGCCGGACTTCTTGCTGCTGATTCGCACCGCCCTCGGCGACGGCCGGCGTCAGGCCGATGGCTGCGCCGCCGGTATCGCCCTGGCCAATCTGCTGAGCATGCTGCTGGTGTCGCTCGCCCTGGGCCTGTTGCCGGGGCAGGGCGGTGGCTTCTGGCGCGTGCTGCAGGCGCTGGGCGGCGCCTACTTCGCCTGGCTCGGCCTGCAGGCCTTGCTGTCGCGGCGTGAGCTGAACCTGCCATTGGGACAGCAGGCGGCGGCCGGCAGCTGGTGGCGCGGGCTGCGCCAAGGGCTGTTGGCCAGCAGCCTCAATCCCAAGCTGCCGCTGTTCTATGCCGGGTTGTTCGGCGTGCTGCGCGAGGCGGCCATGCCGGTCTGGGGGCTGGTCCTGGCCATGGCCTGGATGACCCTGGTGGTCTGGCTGTGGGATCTGGCGCTGGTGCGCCTGCTCGGCCGGCGACGCTGGCGCGGCTGGCTGCAGCGCCGGGTGCGCTGGCTGGATCGTGGCTGCGGGGCGCTGCTGCTGGCGCTGGGGAGCTGGCTGCTGCTGGGTGCTTTGGGCTGAAGGGGGGCGGCTGGTGCGGATGCAATCCGGCAATCGCCTGCCGCCACAGTCCCGGGTTGCATCCGGGCGCTACGTGGCAGCCAGCTTGGCGGGATCGGCGCGACGCCGCTCAGCGCCGCTTGAGCAGCCAGCGCTGCGGGCCGGGCTGGTACTCGGGCATTTCGTCGAACTGGGCGCGGTTGTGCGCCTCGAAGATGCGCAGCTGGTCGCCCTCGTGGACGAACAGCCAGGGGCTGCCCTGGTCGCCCGCCTGTAGCCACAGGCTGTCGTGTTCGCCGCTCATGGCCGCGCAGTCGCCGGCCAGGCACAGGGCGAAGCGTTCGGCGCCGGGCAGGCCCTGGACCTGGCCGTCGGCGGCGAAACGCACCAGGCCGCCCTGGCCCAGGCCCTCGGCGATCAGCCAGTCGCCGCCGAGGTAGCCGCGGTACAGCGCCTGCTCGAAGCTGCTGCCCAGCGGCGCGCCATTGCTCTGGTCGGCACTGCGGGCGAAGCGCTGCTCCGGCCAGTAGCCGCTGGCCACCTGGGTCAGCTGGCCGCCCTGCAGGCTCAGCTGCTCCTGGTAGTCGCCGTAGAAGGTCACCTGCCAGCGCCCGTCGCCGGCCGCCTGCAGGCGCCCTTCGGCCAGTTCGAAACCGTTGCTGTAGCTGGCCTGCTGGCGCTCGGGGTCGATCTGCCACTCCAGGTTCGGCCCGTAGGCCAGCAGCGCCTCGCGCAGGCGGCCGCTTTCGCGCGCGGCGTCGATGGCCGCCTGGTTGATCCAGGTGCCGCTCGGGTCGTTGCTCGGGGTGCCGGCGCAGCCGACCAGCAGGGCGCTGCACAGCAGCAGGGAAAGCAGGCGCATGGCGGTCTCCATGCCGGGCGGGAAGAGAGGGCGGGGCAGCGGGCCCCGCCGCAGGACTTACTCGAGAACCAGAATAGCGTCCATTTCCACCTGCGCGCCGCGCGGCAGGGCGGCCACGCCGATGGCGGCGCGGGCCGGGTAGGGCTGCTCGAAGTAGCGGCCCATGACTTCGTTGACCTTGGCGAAGTGGGAGAGGTCGGTGAGGAAGATGTTCAGCTTGACGATGTCCTTGAACGAGCCGCCGGCGGCTTCGGCCACCGCCTTGAGGTTCTCGAACACCTGCACGGTCTGCGCTTCGAAGCCTTCGACCAGCTCCATGCTGACCGGGTCCAGCGGGATCTGTCCGGACATGTAGAGGGTGTTGCCGGCCTTGATCGCCTGGGAGTAGGTGCCGATGGCGGCCGGGGCCTTGTCGCTGGTGATGACGGTCTTGCTCATGAATCGCTCCTTGGAAAAGGCAGCTTCAAGCCATGGGCCTCGAGCTGCAAGTAAAGGCGGCTGTCAGGCTACAGGCTGCAAATGGCAGGCTCAAGAAACCGGCTGGTGCTTGTCGCTTGCAGCTTGAAATTTGTCGCTGGCGCTAGGCGCGCACCCGGGTGATACGCATCACGCCCTTGATCGCGCGCAGCTTCTTGATCACCCGGGCCAGGTGCACGCGGTCATGCACGCTGACCACCAGTTGCACCACGCTGATGCGGCCGTCGCGTTCGTCCATGCTGATCTTCTCGATGTTGCCGTCGGCGGCGTTGACGCTGCTGGCCAACAGGGCGATCAGGCCGCGCTGGTGCTCCAGCTCGACGCGCAGTTCGACGTTGAACTCGCCGGTGACATCCTTGGCCCAGTTGAGCTGGATGCATTTCTCCGGGTTGTGGCGGATATCGACGATGTTGCGGCAGCTTTCCATGTGCACCACCATGCCCTTGCCGGCCGACAGGTGGCCGACGATGGGGTCGCCTGGGATAGGTGTGCAGCATTTGGCGTAGCTCAGCACCAGGCCCTCGGTGCCGCGAATGGCCAGCGGCCCCTCGCTGCTCGGCAGGGTCTCGTCGCCACTTTCGGCCAGCAGGCGGCGGGCCACCACGTAGGCCATGCGGTTGCCCAGGCCGATGTCTTCGAGCAGGTCCTCGATGACGTCCTGGCGGTACTCGCCGAGCACGGCCTGCACCCGCTCGGGGGCGATCTTCTCCAGGTGCGTGTCGAAGCTGGCCAGCACCTTGTTCAGCAGGCGCTCGCCGAGGCTGATGGATTCCGAGCGGCGCTGCTGCTTGAGGGCGTGGCGGATATGGGTGCGCGCCTTGCCGGTGACCACGAAGTTGAGCCAGGCCGGGTTGGGCCGCGCGCCCGGTGCGGTGACGATTTCCACCGTCGAGCCGCTCTCCAGCGCCTGCGACAGCGGCGCCAGGCGGCGGTTGATGCGGCAGGCGATGCAGGTGTTGCCGACGTCGGTGTGCACCGCGTAGGCGAAGTCGACCGCGGTGGAGCCTTTCGGCAGCTCCATGATGCGGCCCTTGGGCGTGAACACGTAGACCTCGTCGGGGAACAGGTCGATCTTCACGCTCTCGATAAATTCCAGCGAGTTGCCGGCGCGCTGCTGCAGCTCCAGCACGCCCTTGACCCACTGCCGTGCCCGGGCGTGGTTGCCCTTGGGCGTTTCGTCCTCGTTGGACTTGTACAGCCAGTGCGCGGCGATGCCGTTGTTGGCCATCTCCTCCATCTCGCGGGTGCGGATCTGGATCTCGATGGGCACGCCGTGCATGCCGAACAGCGTGGTGTGCAGCGACTGGTAGCCGTTGGCCTTGGGAATCGCGATGTAGTCCTTGAAGCGGCCGGGCAGGGGCTTGTACAGGTTGTGCACGGCGCCGAGCACGCGGTAGCAGGTGTCGACCTTGTCGACGATGATGCGGAAGGCGTAGACGTCCATGATCTCGTTGAACGCCCGGCGCTTGCCGCGCATCTTCTGGTAGATGCTGTAGAGGTGCTTCTCGCGGCCGAGCACCTCGCCCTCCATGCCTTCGCGCTGCAGGCAGGCCTTGATCGACTCCTCGATCTTGTTGACGATTTCCTTGCGGTTGCCCCGAGCGCGGCGCACGGCGGCGCGGATGCGCTCGGAGCGCATCGGGTGCATGGCCTTGAAGCCCAGATCCTCGAACTCCACGCGCATGGCGTGCATGCCCAGGCGGTTGGCGATGGGCGCGTAGATTTCCAGGGTTTCCTTGGCGATGCGTCGGCTCTTCTCGTGCGGCATGGCATCGAGGGTGCGCATGTTGTGCAGGCGGTCGGCGAGCTTGACCAGGATCACGCGGATGTCGCGGGCCATGGCCATGGCCATCTTCTGGAAGTTCTCGGCCTGCGCCTCGGCCTTGGTCTCGAAGTTCATCTGGGTCAGCTTGCTGACCCCGTCGACCAGTTCGGCCACGGTCTCGCCGAACTGCGCGTTGAGCGCTTCCTTGGCGATGCCGGTGTCTTCGATGACGTCGTGCAGCATGGCGGCCATCAGGCTCTGATGGTCCATGTGCATGTCGGCGAGGATGCTGGCCACGGCCAGCGGGTGGGTCACGTAGGCTTCGCCGCTGCGGCGGCGCTGGCCATCGTGCGCCTGTTCGGCGTAGAAGTAGGCGCGGCGGACCAGGTTGACCTGGTCGTGGCCGAGGTAGGCCGAAAGTCGGTCGGCGAGAGCGTCTATGCCAGCCATGGGAGGTTCCCCCGTTGGCAGCCGTGGCTCTGCGCCGTGCGACTTCGACCCGGCTTCATCGGCTTACAGAGGCTCGTTGGCCTCTTCCTCGAAGGCGGCGAACAGCGGTTCTTCTTCGACGATGTCTTCCTGGGCGACCACTTCGTAGTCCACCAGGCCGGCGGCGATTTCGCGCAGGGCGACGACGGTGGGCTTGTCGTTTTCCCAGGCCACTTTCGGCTCTTTGCCGCCGGTGGCCAGCTGGCGCGAACGCTTGGTCGCGAGCATGACCAGTTCGAAGCGGTTATCAACGTTGTCCAGGCAATCTTCGACGGTAACGCGAGCCATGGTGTTCCTCGTAACTTGTGCGGATAGGCTTGGCCCGAGCGGGCGAGCGGACTGAATAGTCTAAAAAATCACCAGCGACAATGGAAGCGCTGATTTTCTGCGGCGCCACCGTCAGGCGGCGCGCGCCGGGTCAGGCCAGCAACTCGCTGAGCAGACCGGCGTGGCGCTGCTGCTGAGTTTCCTGGCGCAACTGGTTGCTGCGGAAAATCGCCTTGAGGTCGCTCAGGGCGTGGGCGAAATCGTCGTTGATCACCAGGTAGTCGTACTCGACGTAGTGGCTCATCTCGCTGACCGCCTCGCGCATGCGCCGCTCGATGATCTCGCCGCTGTCCTGGCCGCGGTTGGTCAGGCGGTGGCGCAGCGCTTCCTGGGTCGGCGGCAGGATGAAGATGGATTTCGACTGCGGCATCAGCCGGCGCACCTGCTGCGCGCCCTGCCAGTCGATTTCCAGGATCAGGTCGAAGCCCGCGGCCAGGGTCTGCTCGACCCAGCGCTGCGAGGTGCCGTAGAGGTTGTCGAAGACCTGGGCATGCTCGAGGAACTCGCTGCGCTCGAGCATGGCGTTGAACTGGGCGTGGTCGACGAAGTGGTAGTTGACCCCGTCCACCTCGCCCGGACGCATGGCGCGGGTGGTGTGCGACACCGACACGCGAATCTGCGCCTCGCTGTCGATCAGCGCCTTGACCAGGCTGGTCTTGCCGGCGCCGGAGGGCGCGGAAACGATATAGAGAATGCCGGTGGTGACGGTCATGGATGCTTCCCGGAAAACGTTATGCGAAGCCTAGCAGCGGCTTACTCGATGTTCTGTACCTGTTCGCGCATCTGCTCGATCAGGACTTTCAAATTGACCGCGGCCTGGGTGCTGCGCGTATCGAAGGCCTTGGAACCGAGGGTGTTGGCCTCGCGGTTGAGTTCCTGCATGAGGAAATCCAGTCGCCGGCCGGCGGCGCCGCCGGCCTTGAGCACCCGGCGCACCTCACTGACGTGGGTGCTCAGGCGATCCAGCTCCTCGGCGACGTCGCTCTTCTGTGCCAGCAGCACCAGCTCCTGCTCCAGGCGCTGCGGGTCGAGCTCGGCCTGCAGTTCGGCGAAACGGGTCTCGATCTTGGCGCGCTGAGCGGCGAGCATCTGCGGCACCAGCTCGCGCAGTGCGGCGACCTCGGCGAGGATGGCGTCCAGACGCTCACCCAATAGCTTGGCCAGCTCGGCACCTTCGCGGGCGCGGCCGGCCTTGAGCTCGCCCAGCGCCTGGTCGAACAGCGCCAGGGCGGCGGCATTCAGCGTCTGCGGGTCGGCGGCGTCGGCCACCAGCACGCCGGGCCAGCCCAGCACTTCCAGCGGGTTGAGCGGCGCCGGTTGCTGGATCAGCGCGGCGACCTGCTCGGCGGCGGCGATCAGTTGGCGGGCGCGCTCGCCGTCGACCTGCAGCGGCTTGCCGGCATTGTCCTCGGCGAAGCGTAGGGTGCATTCCACCTTGCCGCGCGACAGGCTCTGGCGCAGGGCTTCGCGCACCGCGCCTTCGAGGTCGCGGAAGGCGTCCGGCAGGCGCAGGTGCGGTTCCAGGTAACGGTGGTTGACCGAGCGCAGCTCCCAGCTCAGGGTGCCGTGCGCGGTTGCCTGCTCGCAGCGGGCGAAGGCCGTCATGCTGTGAACCATGGGGTACCTCTCGGAAAGTCGGCTCGAAAGGCGGGCGATTGTAGCGCAGTGCGTCGGCCCTACCCAATTCGGCATGTCGCCTGTGCCGCCGGGCCCCTATAATGCGGGCAGATTTCACTCAAGAAGTAGGTATTGTCCCGATGAAACGTCCCAGTGGCCGCGCCGCCGATCAGTTGCGCTCGATTCGCATCACCCGCAACTACACCAAGCACGCCGAGGGTTCGGTACTGGTGGAGTTCGGCGACACCAAGGTGATCTGCACGGTCAGCGTCGAGTCCGGCGTGCCGCGTTTCCTCAAGGGACAGGGCCAGGGCTGGCTGACCGCCGAGTACGGCATGCTGCCGCGCGCCACCGGCGAGCGTAACCAGCGCGAAGCCAGCCGCGGCAAGCAGGGCGGGCGCACCCTGGAGATCCAGCGGCTGATCGGCCGTTCGCTGCGCGCCGCGCTGGACATGAGCAAGCTGGGCGAGAACACCCTGTACGTCGACTGCGACGTGATCCAGGCTGACGGCGGCACCCGCACCGCCTCGATCACCGGCGCCATGGTCGCCCTGATCGACGCGCTGAAGGTGCTGAAGAAGCGCGGCGCACTCAAGGGCGAGCCGCTCAAGCAGATGATCGCCGCGGTGTCGGTGGGCATTTACCAGGGCGAGCCGGTGCTCGATCTGGACTACCTGGAAGACTCCGCCGCCGAGACCGACCTCAACGTGGTGATGACCAATGCCGGCGGCTTCATCGAGGTGCAGGGCACCGCCGAAGGCGCGCCGTTCCAGCCGCACGAGTTCAACGCCATGCTGGCGCTGGCGCAGAAGGGCATGAACGAGCTGTTCGAATTGCAGCAGGCGGCGCTGGCCGACTGACCTTTTCCCCGAGCAAGGAGCACCACCATGAGCGACGACGCGCAAACCCCGATCCCGACGCCCAGCCAGGAAGCCCGTCAGTGGGCGATGTTCTGCCACTTCGCCGCCTTTTTCGGCCTGGTGTTCCCCTTCGGCAACCTGCTCGGCCCGCTGATCGTCTGGCAGATCAAGAAGGACCTCGATCCCTTCGTCGACGCCCAGGGCAAGGAGGCGCTGAACTTTCAGATCAGTGTGGCGCTGGCGGCGGTGGTCTGCTTCATCCTGATGGTGGTGGTGATCGGTTTCCCGCTGCTGGTGCTGCTGGGCATCGCCGCGCTGGTGCTGACCATCATCGCCGGGATCAAGGCCAACGAAGGCCAGGCTTACCGCTATCCCTTCGCCTGGCGCCTGCTGAAGTAGCGACGGGCGCGCAATAAAAAAGCCGGCGCGATGCCGGCTTTTTTGTGCTCCATGATAATCTGCTGAGTAATGGTGTTGATCTGCCAATCATAGGAATTTCAAGGGATTGAGCCTAGTATTTGTCCACTGATTGCCAGGAATGCCCATCAGAAGCTGTGGCTTTTTGTATGGGCTGAGGTATGGGCTGGGTGGAGGTTGGTGTGACGAAGCTGACGGTTGTGGGTATTAACAAGCTGCTCAAAGAGCGCAAGCCGGGTATGACCAACGATGGCCAAGGCCTGTATTTCAGGATTACTCCAGCGGGTGGTGGTGGATGGATTTTTCGGTATCGCTCAGGTGGGAAACTCCGGGACATGGGCTTAGGTTCATTCCCTGATGTCAGCCTGCAAAGCGCTCGCATGAAGGCCGCTGATGCGCGAAAGCAGATCGCACACGGAATGGACCCTTTGCGTGAGCGGGACCTGGAGCGAGAGGCTGAGCGGGAAGCTCAGCGCGCCAGCGCCGCCAAGACAGCCACCTTCGAAAAACTTGTCGGCGATTACATCAAGGCTCACGGTGGGGGCTGGTCGGAGAAGTGGCGTAAGGGGTGGCTCTCCAAGATGGAGCGTTTCGCGTTCCCCAGCATCGGCAGCTTGCCGGCAAGTGAGATTGCGACTGAGCAGGTCGTTGGAGTGCTTAAACCCATCTGGCATTCCAAGCCGCGCACGGCTGACGAGGTCAGAGGGCAGATTGAGCAAGTTCTAGATGCTGCTAAGGCTCGCGGATTGCGCGAAGGCGAGAATCCGGCTCGCTGGCGCGGGCACTTGGACAATCTGCTATCGAGAGACGCCAAGAAAGAGGCAAGAAAGCGTACGCACTTTGCCGCCATGAGGTGGCAGGCGCTGCCGGCTCTGATGGCTGAGCTTCAAATGCATGAAACGTTGCCCTCGTTCGCTACCCGGCTTCTGATCCTGACTGGCGCGCGTGCCCGCATGGTGGGGCAAGCTCGCTGGGATGAATTTGATTTTGCAGCGCGCACGTGGTTGCTCTCTGCCGAGCGCATGAAGATGCGGAAGGAATTTGTTATCCCTTTGGCTGATCCGGTAATTGAGCTGTTGAGCAAGATTCCACGCGTTGAGGACAGCCCTTATCTCTTCCCTGGTCGTGGTAGGAGTGGGGTGATGCATGCCAATGCCGTCCGGAACCTTCTGCATGGTATGAACCATGCTGACATCACTAGGCATGGCTTCCGTTCAACTTTCCGCGATTGGGCTGCTGAGCGAACCAGCTATCCTCGCGAAATCTGCGAGATGGCGTTGGCGCACGATGAGCGAGACCAGACTGAAGGTGCTTACTCGCGCACAGATTTTCTTGAGAAGCGTCGGGGCTTGATGGCCGACTGGGCGGCCTATGCAGTGGGTTCGAACGCTCCATAGCAAATGCAGTAGCCTTCGCTTCCCCACACATGGTCATTGAATAAGGTAGCGCGGCGTGCGAGCAGATTTGGTCAGTTTACAATGGCTCACTTTGGAGCAAGCGCTGCTTTGGTTGGCGAATGAGACCGGCATTCAGCTCTCGAAGCAGGATTTGCTGAGTCAGTGCGATGCCGGTCACTGCGCCGTATACCTAAGCGTCGACAGGTTGAAGGGAGAATGCCCTGAAGCCCTGATCGACGAGGAGGGCAATTGGTTCGGCACTGTCTTTGGCGTCGGCAAAGGTCAGATTCTCAATCCTAGAGCTTTGATTGAGGCGGAAGGGGCAAGCGAAATACAGCTCTACATCTTCGGTGAGGTGCGTCAAATCGAACGGGCAGAAGCTGAGTGCTACAAGGGCGTTGAATGGGTCGCGACAATCCCTCAAGACCGCTGCCATCCGGTTTTCAAGACCTCAGAGGTGGTAGAGCTGGCGCGGATAATCGGTGGGATAGTCCCTCCCCTGAGGCCCCCGAAGCCATCGCACCTTCTAACAATTGCCGCCTTGCTTGAGCTGCTGACGGAGAAGGGGCGACCGGTTTACAACCAGGATTCAATCATCAGCGAAATTGACGATCGGTATGGCAAGAAATCAGGTTCCGAGCTGCGAGGTTTGGGCGACAGCAACCTTAAGAAAATCTTCGCGGACGCCAACACTGCAATGTCAGACGCAAAAAAGCAGTAATTGCAAATGCAATAGAGAAAATTGCAGTTGAAATGACTTCCCTGGTGCTGGCGGCTTGAATGGCTTCCTCAGTCCACACCGCGCTACTCGGCGCCAAGGAAGTAAGCAATGCAACTCTCTGTTCCCACTCACGCCCACCTCGCGCCCGCAGGCTTGTTAAATCGGCGAATCCTCCGCCTTCCAGGCGTTGAACACCTTACAGGGTTCAAGCGCGCCCACATCTATAGCCTCATGAATCAAGGGCGATTCCCGAAATCGGTACGCCTTGGACCTAGGGCTGTAGGATGGGATTCGCTTGCCATTGAGAAATGGGTGGAGGATCGCATTTCTGGCAAGCCGGCCGTCAGCGCTGTCGCACATGGAGCGCTGCTGTGAAAACTCTTGCCTATGTCCGTGTTGCCAGCGACCTCGCAAGCGAAGGCGCTCAGCGCCATGATATCGCCCAAGCGCATCACGTTGAGTATTGGTTTCAAGATGTAGGGCTTAGCGGCTCTACAGTCGGGCTGCCCGGCTTTGCAAAGCTATGCAAGCTAGCCAAAAGGGGCGACATCGTAATCGTTGCTTCGATCATGTGCCTAGGTTCTTGTAATCGTGAATTGTTTGAGTCCCTGCAAGCATTGCGAAAGAAGGGCGCAAGTGTAGTGTCGCTAGAAGGCTTTGATTCATCGAGTCCGGCCGGAAAAGCCTACTTCGCGACAGCGGCATCACTAGCGCGACTGGAGGATAGGATCACGGGCAAGAAGCGTGATGCTCGGTAAAGCAGGATGCCTCCATCTCGGTCAGTGGCTCGGAAGGTGTAGGCTCTGAGCCAGACATTTCGCTCACTCGGCGCAACGCAATCATTGGCCTTGCGAGTGGCTCATAACTGTTGATTTATTCTGAGCTATACCAGATAATTTGAGCCAACATTAAGAGCCATAGACCCAACGCCATGACCGCCACTCTCGCCTACCTTCGTGTTTCAGCAGATGGCCAGTCCACGGCCGCACAGCGCCACAGCATTGCAGAGCGCTACAACGTGCAAGAGTGGTTTGTTGATGAGGCCACCAGCGGGGCAACCAAGGCTGCACAGCGAGAAGGTTTCGCAGCACTGCTGAAGTTCGCCCGCAAGGGGGATACCGTAGTTGTCGGTGCAATTGATCGCCTTGGCCGAGACACCATCGACGTACTCGAAACAGTGGAAGCTCTCAAAGCCAAAGGCGTCGCCGTCGTTTCGATGCGAGAGGGCTTTGACCTGTCCACCTCAATCGGAAAAGCCATGCTGACAATGCTGGTAGCTGTCGCGGAACTGGAGCGTTCCAACATCAAAGCCCGGCAAATGGCTGGCATCGAGCGCGCTAGGGCGCAAGGGAAGAAGTTGGGCGCCCCTAAGAGGATCGACGATCAAGCTGTTGCAAACTGGCGCGCGGCTAATCAGGCAACGATTCAAGAGACAGCAGCCGAGTTCGGCATTTCAGTTGCGGCAGTGAAACGAGCCTGCGCCAGCAAGCCCGCGGTTGAGGAGCAATGATCACATGACTGGTAAACAAACCACCCCAGATCAAGGCGCTCAGGCAGTGATAATGCGCGAGGCCGGGTACACGCTGCCAACTATTGCCGACCGCCTAGGGATCAGCCTCAGCACAGTGCAACGCCTGCTGAAGAAGCACAAGGCGGTTGCTGGCGCTACGACTCAGGCTCTGATTGAGAAGGCCCGGGAAGAGATGCTGGCCTCAGCATTTTCGCTGGAGAGGATTCAGCAGACTGCTGCTTCGCTGGTGCTGGATGACCTTGCGATAGCGCGGCAGATCAGGCGGAAGCTGTCCAACGCGCTGGATGTGCTCGAACCAGATAGTCCGATTGTCTTCAGATCGCTTGCTGCCAGCGCTACCGCGCTCAAGCTGACGCAGGATGTGGGCCGCCGTGCCTTGCCGTTGGACAAGCTAGAGCAGGCGCAATCGGTTGAGGAACTGCCGGAGCTTCAGATTCACATCATGTCGGGCATGGACGTAGAAGAAATGCGGGCTCAGCAACGACTTGAAGAAGCGGAGTTGAATGGCGACGAAGAGGCCGTCAAAGAGGAGTTAGAAGCCCTGCATTGGATCGCGGGGAGAAAGGCGCTTCGCTCTGACAGTGAAGACATTATTGTCATCGAAAGCTGACATCGGCTTGATCATATGATGACTACCCAAGGTGTCAAAGTCTTAGAACCAGACAAATGAAGTCAACCCACTGGCTGCAATGAGCGCCCGCATTTTTTGAAAATCCGGTACTCCGGCAAGATCGAGCCTGACGATGAAAAACAGCAATCAACGCCGCCCCACTACTCGCGGACATTTTCTAAAAAAACATCGAGTGACGGCTCGCACTCAACGAGCGTTGACGCCAGGAATGGTGGGGGCTCTAGCCAGCTTCCACAATGGCTACCAACGACACGTAGCAGTATTAGGGCAATTGGATACCTCTAACCCTGATATCACTACCCTAAAGAAGCTCCATGTACCTACCAAGCTAGCTCTGGAATACACATCAGGAATCACTCTGAGCGATTGGCAACGGAGGCTTTCACCAGAGGTTAAGCGAGCATTCACACAGCTTGGAGTAGCGAGGCAGCCCGGCGCTCGCATCGTTACCTTCAGGCTTGGTCATGAGGTCGCTGAGAAGGCTCTTGCAGCAACAGCGGGGCCGGCTGCTTACCTGGCCGCTCTACTCAAGCGGAAGCTTGGTATTGGGGACATCGCCTTCATCCTCGAATTCTCGAACAGTGCCAGTAATGGGAGTCACCCGCTTCATTTACATGGCATCGCCTGCATCCCGGATGGTTTGACTGAGGAGCGCATCCGGGCTGTGCTGGCGCCGGAACCAACTAGGCCAAGCTTGGTGGCTCAGACTCTCAACCCAATCCGGGGCTATCGCCAGCGCTACGTAAACAAAGCCATCGACTTGCAGCCGATCACCACACCCGGCGCTTGGGCGAGCTACATCAACAAAGAGTACCTACTCACTCAGCGCAAGTTGGGAGGTGCCCCGGATTACGCCAGTCACAGCGCCAGCAGAGCAGGCCGAGAGCTTTACGAAGAGCTTGTGCAGTGGATTAAGAATGAGAGGGGCCGTAAAGCCCCTCAGGAACTCGTAGGTGAAGCGATCACCCCTTCCCTCACCTTGGGGTAGGGCTCACGCACTCTAACCATCCATCAGCAAGCCAGATCGATTGGAGTGGATTGAGTTGAAAGAAGTCCGCGTTACGAGCAATTGCCGGTCTTGATGAAGTTGACCAGCTTGCGGGTGAACCGCTCGTGAGCCAGACCGAATTGAGTGTCCCGGACAACCACCTCGGTGCCCTCGCTGGTTTGCTTGGCATAGACGGCATTCATCATGACCTGCGATCCACCGGCCACGGACGCGACGTCGGCGCCGTAGTAAATACGGAACTCCCCACGGTCTTGGTAAAACGCATTGCGATAGACGTTGCTACACGCTGGGTCGTCAACGGTCGGAGCTGTCAGCCGGTAATAGAGATCACTTGCAGACTCGTTCAGGACGAACTGCGCTGCAACTGGGCTTTTGTCAGCATCAGTCGGGGCAATTACGCAGCCGCTCAAGAAACCAACCCCAAGGATGATTGCTCCGAACGCTCGTGGGAATTTCATAGGGCCTCCAGCCTCTTTATCAAAATGCGCGGCCGGATACTGGCAAAACGGCATCCGCGCCGCAACCTCGGTAATCAGTTCGGAACTGCGGTGGTCCTCATCGAGCAGTTTTGAGGCGCCTTAAACCAGGGATTGTCCGAGTCACAGAACTCCATTGGCGTCATCGAGATGCCGTTCACCGACCACGACGCAGAGGGGGCACGTTCCCTCACATCCTGAGGTTCGACCAGTCCCGAACAGATTTTGTCAGAACTCAATGCAGCCCCCTTTCCCCCGAGACTGGTACGGCTATAAACATCGGCGTCATACAGCCGGACGACCTCCACCACAACACACATGCTGTCCTTTTTCTGGCCGGCATTGGTGAATTCGCACCTGATTTCCCCGTTCATTTTCGCGCTGCAATCCTCCTTAACCTCGGCCTGAGCGACCGATGCAAGTAGCATCGAGGAAACAGCGAGCGCAGCGATTTTGTACATCAGCACTTCCCTTGTTCAGTTGACTTTTCGGGCACCCAGCCCAGGAAATGCTAACTCTAGTCTGTCGAATCTTAGTATGCAACGAACGAGATTGGCCGGATGCCAATCCAACCCGACCAGTGCCCCCTAGTCGCCGTCTTCGCAGCAAATGTGAAACGTAGACGCATAGAACTAGGCCTCTCGCAAGAAGAGCTAGCCGAGCGCGCAGGCGTGCATAGAACCTATGTGGGAATGCTGGAGCGGAGTGAAAAGAACGCCACGCTCTACAGCATCGAGAGGCTCGCTGGTGCTCTCGGCGTAGAACCCCACGCGCTGCTACAGAAGCAATAACAAATCAGCGTCCACTGCACCTCAGGACGGATCGCTCTGCTTTCCCTCAAAGGCTAGGCTGATTTGATCTGGTGTCCCTTTCGAAAACCAACGCAAAGGCGGATGGTTGATACATCCCTTGCAGCGTCCAATGAAGCAAGCCACATGGACAGGCTCACCCCCGAACGCCGTAGCTGGCTGATGAGCCGGGTTGGTTCGAAGAATACCGGGCCCGAGCTCGTCGTAAGGCGCTTGGCCTTCGCTATGGGTTACCGGTATCGTCTGCACCCTAAGCACCTGCCGGGCAGCCCCGACCTAGTTTTCCCCAGGCGAAAGAAGGTCATTTTCGTGAACGGCTGCTTCTGGCATGGTCACTCCGGCTGCCAGTATGGCCGCCTTCCCAAGTCTCGCGTCGAGTTCTGGCAGACCAAGATCGACCGGAATCGCGAGCGTGACCGGGAAAACATCGCTTCGCTCGAGGCCGACGGTTGGCAAGTGCTCACCGTATGGCAGTGCGAACTGAAAGACATCGAAAAGTTGGCGAATAGGTTAAATGAGTTCATCCAAAGCGAGTAATTCCCGCCCGATAGGTATCGACCTCTTTGCAGGTGCCGGAGGCCTGTCGCTGGGCTTCGAGCAAGCGGGTTTCGACATCGCGGCAGCGGTTGAAATCGATCCCGTCCATTGCGCCACGCACGAATTCAACTTCCCTCGCTGCACTACGATCTGTGCCAGCGTCACCGATATCAGTGGTGATGAGATCCGTCTGCGGGCAGGTCTAGGTGATCGTGACGTCGATGTGGTCTTCGGTGGCGCCCCTTGCCAGGGCTTTTCCTTGATCGGTAAGCGCGCTCTGGATGATCCTAGAAACCAACTCGTTTTCCACTATGTACGCATCGTCGCAGAGCTGCAGCCCAAGTATTGTGTCTTCGAGAATGTCAAAGGGCTCACTCTCGGCAAGCATGCAGGCTTTCTCAAGGAGCTGATCGCAGCTCTCAGCGACGCGGGGTATGAGGTCACGCTGCCTTACAAAGTACTCAATGCCGCAGACTACGGCGTCCCGCAGGACCGCAAGCGCTTGTTCCTGATTGGCACTCGCCGCGGCCTCACTCCGGCAGCGTATCCCGAGCCTTTAACTAAGAGGACAACTGTCGCCGAAGCCATTGCTGATCTGCCCGATGCGAACGAATTCGACGAACTACGTTACAGCGACGAAGTGCGTGCTGCCTGGGAAACTAAGGCCTCCTACGCACGTCGCTTGCGCCGGCTCGAAGTTGACCCGCACGACTTCGGCTACGAACGTCATTTCGCGCGCGATCTGCTCACTTCCAGTTTGCGCACCGAGCATACCCCCTTATCACAAGAGCGATTCCTGGCGACCGAACCGGGCAAAACCGAGCCAGTCAGCCGCTTCCGAAAGCTGCCGCTCGATGGCTTGTGCAACACCCTGCGCGCAGGCACTGACAGTGCGCGCGGCGCCTTCACATCGCCGCGGCCTATCCATCCCCACCTGCCCCGTGTAATAACCGTGCGCGAGGCCGCTCGCCTACACTCGTTTCCCGACTGGTTCCGCTTTCACACCACAAAGTGGCACGGCTTCCGCCAGATCGGAAATAGTGTTCCCCCGCTGCTTGGTCGCGCCATTGCCAGCTCAGTCATTCGGGCGCTTGGCATCGTGCCGAGCAAGCCATCGGAGACTCTGCTGTCGGGCAATACGGAGCTTCTGAATCTAGATATGAGCAGGGCAGCTCGGTACTTTGATGTGCCTCATGACACCATTGCTCAGCGCACCCGCAAGACGGCAGAGAAAGAACCGCTCATGGAAGTAGCCAATGCCTGATGACAAAACGGTTCGAAAACCAAACCGCTACGCTGCAATCATCGAGAATATCTTCTTCTCCCACTACACCTCAGGCGCACGAGAATTCCAGTTCGCCCGGGAGGAGATCGTCGAGGTGGCAGCAGAGCTAAAGATTGCTCTCCCGAAGAATCTCGGAGATCTGATCTACTCATTTCGATATCGCTACGATCTACCGCAGCGCATCCTTGAGACTGCAGAAGAGGGGTTGGAGTGGATTATTGAAGGTAGTGGCCAAGCCCTCTACCGCTTCCGCCTAGCGAAGCTGAGCCGCATCGTCCCAAACGAGCACCTGATCACGATTAAGGTGCCGGACGCCACGCCTGAGATCATCGCCGCCTACGCTCTCACTGACGAGCAAGCCTTGCTTGCCAAGGTGCGCTATAACCGCCTAATTGACATTTTCTTGGGTGTCACTGCCTACTCGCTACAAAACCACCTGCGCACCAATCTAAAGGGTATCGGCCAGCTCGAAATTGACGAAGTCTACGTCGGCCTCGACCGCCACGGCCGCCAGTTCGTTGTCCCTGTCCAAGCCAAAGGCGGTTCGGACAAGCACGGAGTTGTCCAGACCCATCAAGACATTGCCTTATGCAAAGCGAAGTTTCCCGACTTGGTGTGCCGCGCTGTCTCTGCGCAGTTCATGAGTGACGACCGGATCGCAATGTTCGAGCTCGCTGTGCAGGACGGTGAGGTCAAGGTCATGGAAGAGAAGCACTATCGACTGGTACCTGCATACGAGATCAAGAGCGAGGATTTGGCTCTCTATAACCTGCGGGCTGAATGATCGACAGCGCCGCCATCGGCCACACGAACATTCCAACAGGCAGGCTCCGCTCCATTCTTGGTCGAGGCGGAAGCTGATTTGGGGTTTCAGGGCCAGGCTTGGTGGTGACTGTTAACAAGCTCCTGTAAGGCACTGACCCGTTAAATTACCCGTCGAGGGGCCGAGGCGTGGAGGGCAAGCCTCACTTAAGAGTATGGGCTGAAGTATGGGCTGGCGATGGAGCTACGTTAGAATCCGCTAAAAATAAGGGTGTAATAAATAAAAAAGCCGGCGCGATGCCGGCTTTTTTCTACCTGTCGATCAGACGCTGAGAATCCAGTCGTAGTCGACGATCAGCGGCGCATGCTGGGAGAAGCGCGGCTGGCGCGGCAGGCGCGCGGTGCGCACGCTGCGGCGCATGCCCGGGGTGAGCAGCTGGTAGTCGAAGCGGTAGCCCAGGTTGAGCATTTCCGCCTGCTCGCTGTCCGGCCACCAGCTGAACTGGTCGCCTTCGCGGCTGACTTCGCGCAGGGCGTCGACATAGCCCATGCTGCCGATCACCTCATCCAGCCAGGCGCGCTCGGGCGCGAGGAAGCCCGGTGACTGCTGACAGTCGCGCCAGTTCTTCACGTCCAGCTTCTGGTGCGCCACGTGCAGCGAGCCGCAGTAGATGTACTCGCGACGCTTGCGCCGTTGCTTGTCCAGATAATGGGTGAAGTCGTCCATGAACTTGAACTTCTGGTTCAAGCTCTCGTCGCCGTCCCGCCCCGATGGCAGCAGCAGGGTAGCGATACTTACCTTGTCGAAATCGGCCTGCAGGTAGCGCCCATAACGGTCGGCCATTTCAAAGCCGAGGCCGCTGATCACCGCCTTGGGTTGCAACCGCGAATAGAGTGCCACGCCACCTTGGCTGGGCACTTCACCATCGCATGCATAGAGGAAATAACCATCCAGCTGGAAGGCTTGGTCGTCCATTTCAAAGGCGGAGGCACGGGTATCCTGCAGGCAGATCACGTCGGCATTCTGGGCTTGCAGCCAGCTGAGCAATCCTCGCTCGGCCGCAGCCTGAATACCATTCACGTTCACACTGATGATCCGCATAAATGGCCCCCAAAAACACGTGCGTGTATGATACCCGAGCTCATCTTAATTAGCTAAATCCGTGCCGCCCGGGGCTTTTTCATGCAAGCGTACCAGCGCGATTTCATCCGTTTTGCCATCGAACGCGGGGTGCTGCGTTTCGGTCAGTTCACCCTCAAGTCCGGGCGCACCAGCCCCTATTTCTTCAACGCCGGGCTGTTCGACAGCGGCCTGGCGCTGGCCCAGCTGGGGCGTTTCTACGCCGCGGCCATCGTCGACAGCGGCATCGACTTCGACGTGCTGTTCGGTCCGGCCTACAAGGGCATCCCGCTGGCGGCGACCACCGCGGTGGCGCTGGCCGAGCACCACGGCCGCGACCTGCCCTGGTGCTTCAACCGCAAGGAAGCCAAGGACCACGGCGAGGGCGGCACCCTGGTCGGCGCGCCGCTCAAGGGCCGGGTGCTGATCGTCGACGACGTGATCACCGCCGGCACCGCGATCCGCGAGGTGATGCAGATCATCCAGGGCCAGGGCGCCCAGGCCGCCGGCACGCTGATCGCGCTGAACCGCCAGGAGCGCGGCCAGGGCGAGCTGTCCGCCATTCAGGAAGTCGAGCGCGACTTCGGCATGCCGGTAGTGAGCATCGTGTCACTCGAGCAGGTGTTGGAATATCTGGCGGGGGATGCTGAACTGAAGCAGTATCTGCCGGCTGTGCAAGCCTATCGCGCCGAGTACGGAATCTAGTCCAGCACAAGGTATCTGCCTCTTATGCCCAAGCCGCTCCTGACCCGCTGTACGCTGCTGCTCAGCTTGCTACTGCCGTTGTCGGGGGTGGCCGCCGAGCTGTATCGCTACGTCGACGACAAGGGCGTGACGGTGCTCAGCCGCCAGGGCGTGCCACCGGAGTTCATCGCCAAGGGCTACGAGGTGCTCAACGACCAGGGCCGGGTGCTGCGGGTGATCCCGCCGGCGCCGACGGCCGAGGAGTTCGCCCGGATGCAGGCGGACAAGGCGCGTGCCAGCAGCGATGCGCAGTTGCTGCGGCTGTACACCAACCTGGACGACGTCGACCGGGCCCGCGAGCGTAAGCTCGCCGAGCTGGACGGGGTGACCAGCGTGGCGCGCGGCAACCTGCAGTCGGTGCGTACCCAGCAGGCCAACCTGCAGAGCCAGGCTGCCGACCACGAACGTGCCGGACGGGCGGTGCCGGAGCACCTGTTGGTGCAGATCAACAATCTCAAGGACGAACAGCAGCGCCTGCTGCGCGATATCGCCCGCTACCAGGAGGCGCGCAAGAAGGCCGAGGCCGATTTCGCTGCCGACCGTGCCCGGCTGGCCGAGCTGTTCGGCGCGCCTAAGGCCAAGCCCTAAGCGCTGGCGCCTCAGCTCTGCGGCGCCGTCCTCTCGAAGCCCAGAATCTTCTCCCGCAGCCAACCCGGCAGCGGCGCGCTGCTGCGCGTGGCACCATCGGCATGCACGTAGACGATCTCGCCGCTGGTGAGCAGCTCGCCGTCGCGCCAGATGCCAAGGGCGAAGGTCAGGCTGGAGCGGCCGAGGCGGGCGGCGCGGATGCCGATCTGCAGCTGCTCGTCGAAGCGCGCCGGGGCGCGGTATTCGAGCAGGGTGCGGATGGCGAAGAAGTCGCCGCCGTCTTGCGCCAGATCGGCCGGGTAGGCCACGCCGAGGGCGCGGAAATACTCGGTGATGGCGACGTCGGCGTAGGTCAGGTAGTGGCCGTTGAAGACGATGCTCTGCGGATCGACCTCGGCCCAACGCACGCGCAGGGGGTGGAAGAAGCTGAACTGGCTGGGTTCGGGCCGGCTGCTCATGGGCGCTCCGTTACGAGGGTTGCCTGGCGAGGGTCGCTCTTGCGCGGACTTGCGGCAAGTTCGAGTCGCCACACGGATGGCCGGTGATAAACCGGCTCGATGGCCGGCGTTAGCCCGTAGGGCATAGCGTGGCCGCCCAGGCCGTGCGCACCGGCTTTGCGAACACGCCGGTTGGGCGGTACGGCCGCGGGCACCCTCTCCCGGAGGGAGAGGGGCATCGGCAGGCCGCTAGCGGCCGCTTTTCAATGGCGCTTGCGGTTGGTGATCAGGGTGCCGACGCCGCTGTCGGTGAAGATCTCCAGCAGCACCGCGTTGGGCACCCGGCCGTCGACGATGTGCGCGCTGTGCACGCCGCCCTGCACCGCTTCCAGGGCGCAGCGGATCTTCGGCAGCATGCCGCCGTAGATGGTACCGTCGGCGATCAGCGCGTCGACCTGCTCGGTGGTCAGGCCGGTGAGCACTTCGCCCTGCTTGTCCATCAGGCCGGCGATATTGGTCAGCAGCATCAGCTTCTCGGCCTTGAGCGCTTCGGCCACCTTGCCGGCCACCAGGTCGGCGTTGATGTTGTAGGACTCGCCGTCCGGGCCGACGCCAATCGGTGCGATCACCGGGATGAAGTCGCCCTTGACCAGCATGTTGAGCAGGTCGGTGTTGACCCCGGTGACCTCGCCGACGTGGCCGATATCGATGATTTCCGGCTGGGTCATTTCCGGCGTCTGCCGGCTGACCTTGAGCTTCTTGGCGCGGATCAGCCCGGCATCCTTGCCGGTCAGGCCGATGGCGCTGCCGCCGTGCTGGTTGATCAGGTTGACGATGCTCTTGTTGACCTGGCCGCCGAGCACCATCTCCACCACGTCCATGGTGGCGGTGTCGGTAACGCGCATGCCGTCGATGAAATGACTCTCGATGGACAGGCGCTTGAGCAGATCGCCGATCTGCGGGCCGCCGCCGTGCACCACCACCGGGTTGATGCCGACGGCCTTCATCAGCACGATGTCGCGGGCGAAGCCCTGCTTGAGCTCCTCGCTTTCCATGGCGTTGCCGCCGTACTTGATCACCAGGGTCTTGCCGACGAAGCGGCGGATATAGGGCAGGGCTTCGGACAGTACCTTGGCAACCTGGGCGGCGGCGTCACGCTCGAGGGTCATGGGGGGCTCCTGGAACAAATCGATCAAAAGGGCAGTTGCAGGTCGGGGGCGACCTTGTGCAGTTGGCCGCGGAACACATCCTGGATGCGCTCCAGCTCTTCCTGGGTATCGGCCTCGAAGCGCAGCACCAGCACCGGCGTGGTGTTGGAGGCGCGGATCAGGCCCCAGCCCTTGGGATAGTCGACGCGCACGCCGTCGATGCTGGTGAGGTTGGCTTCGCCCCACTGGCCTTCACGCTGCAGGCGCTCGATCAGCGGGAACTTGCTCTGCTCGGTGACCTGGATGTTGATCTCCGGGGTGGAGATGTCGCTGGGGAAGGCGCTGAACACGTGTTCGGCGTCGCGCTTGTCGAGGCTGAGGATTTCCAGCAGGCGCGCGGCGCTGTAGATGCCGTCGTCGAAGCCGTACCAGCGCTCCTTGAAGAAGATGTGCCCGCTCATCTCGCCGGCCAGCAGCGCGCCGGTTTCCTTCATCTTCTTCTTGATCAGCGAGTGGCCGGTCTTCCACATTACCGGGCGACCGCCGTAGCCGCTGATCAGCGGAGTCAGGCGGCGGGTGCATTTGACGTCGAAGATGATGTCGGCACCGGGGTTGCGCGACACCACGTCCTTGGCGAACAGCATCAGCAGGCGGTCCGGGTAGACGATGGTGCCGGTGTTGGTCACCACGCCGACGCGGTCGCCGTCGCCGTCGAAGGCCAGGCCGAGGTCGGCGTTTTCCGCCTTGACCCGGGCGATCAGGTCGACCAGGTTCTCCGGCTTGCCCGGGTCCGGGTGGTGGTTGGGGAAGGTGCCGTCGACTTCGCAGAACAGCGGGATCACGCTGCAGCCGAGGGCCTCGATCAGTTGCGGGGCGATCACCCCGGCGGCGCCGTTACCGCAATCGACCACCACCTTGAGCGGCCTGGCCAGGGCGATGTCGTCGCGGATGGTCTTGAAGTAGCGCTCCAGCACGTCGACCTGTTGCACGCTGCCGACGCCGCTGGCCAGGTCGTTGTTGTCGATGCGCGCCTTGAGCGCCTGGATCTGCTCGTTGGCCAGGGTGTCGCCGGCGATGACGATCTTGAAGCCGTTGTAGTCCGGCGGGTTGTGGCTGCCGGTGAGCATCACCGCGGAGCGGCCTTCGAGCACGTTGGCGGCGAAGTACACCACCGGGGTTGGCACCATGCCGACGTCGGTGACCTGGCAGCCGCAGTCGAGCAGGCCCTGCACCAGTTGCTGCAGCAGCTCGGGGCCGGACAGGCGGCCGTCGCGGCCGACGATGACGTTGGGCTCGCCCTGCGCCAGGCTCTGCGAACCGACGGCGCGGCCGATCCAGTAGGCGTATTCGGCGGTCAGGCTGTCGCCCACCACACCGCGGATGTCGTAGGCGCGGAAGATGTCGGCGGGGAGGGTCGGGGCGCTTTGGCTAATGGTCATTGCGGATGTCTGCTCCAGTCCCAGGAGATCCTGGTCGTCGTCGAGAATGTCGATATCGAGGATATCGGTGTCTTGGAACAGCGGGTCGACCGCCTCCGCCGGCTTGCTCGCGGGCTGGGCGGCGGGGGCCGCGGCTGTTCCGTTGCCCGTGGCGCTGCCGGCACTGTCGTTGCTGCGGCGCGGCAGGCGCGCCAGGCCCTGGGCCAGGCTGTCCAGGGCCGGCAGGCTCAGGCTGATGGCTTTGACGGCTTTGCCCGCGGAGAGTTCTTTGAGCATCTGCGCGAGTCGCTGAACGTCGTCGAGCAGGCGGCGCTGCTGAGCGCTCTGCAGCAGCATCAGGCCGATCAGCGCGCCGCCCAGGGCGAGCAGGGCGGCGAGGCCGAGCAGGGTCGGCGGCAGGCCGCTGGCCAGGGCCGGGCCGGGGGCGAAGCTGAGCGTCCAGTTGGGGTTGCCGGTGGCGAAGCTCTGCGCCGTGCCGCCCTCGCTCTGGCCGCGTTGCAGCAACACCTGGGGCGGGCTGTTGCCGAACTTCTGCACCAGTTGCAGCTGGCCGAGCTCCACCGGCAGCGGCGGCAGGCTGGCGAGCAGGCGCTGGAGGTCGACGGCCAGCAGCAGGGTGCCCTGCGCCGGCTGGTTGTCGTTCAGGCGCAGCGCCACGGCGCTGTAAGCCAGCCAGCGGTCGCCGACCCGATAGGCCTCCACTGCCGGCTGCTGGCCGCTTTCGGCGCGGCGCAGCATGTCCAGTCCGGCGAAGTTCATCGGCGCAGCGCGGCTGCCGTCCTGCACCGCTTCGGCGCGGCGGTTGAGGTGGGCGTCGACCACGCCGTCCCAGTAGCCCAGGCGTCGCTCGGCGTCGCGTTGCTGTTGGTTGTCGCCGCTCTGCAGCGCCTGCAGCAGCTCGGGGTTGCGCGCGGCGGCGAGGTTGTCGGCCTGCAGCTGCTTGAGCGCCTGCTGCACGGCGGCGGCCTGGCTGCTGCCGATGGCCTGGGTCAGCTCGGCCTGGCGGGCCTGGCTGTCGCTGTTCTGCGCGAACCACAGCAGGGCGCCGCCGGCGCCGATGCCGAGGGCGGCGGCGAGCAGGCCGGGCAGCAACGGGCCGAGCGCTTTGCCGGTCGGCTGTTTCGCTGCCGCGGCGTCGTTCAGAGGCCTGTCGGCTTCCTTGGCGGTGCGCTTGAAGAGTTTCACGCGGGGGCTCCTCGGCGGGTCGTCCGTGTTGGCATTGGGCTCAGTGGCTGCCGGAGTGGCCGAAGCCGCCGGCGCCGCGCTGGCTCTCGTCGAACTCCTCGACCAACTCGAAATGCGCCTGCACCACCGGTACCAGCACCAGCTGGGCGATGCGCTCGCCGACGGCGATGCGGAACGCGCTCTGGCCGCGATTCCAGCACGACACCATCAGCTCGCCCTGGTAGTCCGAGTCGATCAGGCCGACCAGGTTGCCGAGGACGATGCCGTGTTTGTGGCCCAGGCCCGAGCGCGGCAGGATCAGCGCGGCCAGGTTCGGATCGCCGATATAGATCGACAGGCCGGTGGGGATCAGCAGGGTCTGGCCCGGCTCGAGAACGACGTCCTCCTTGAGCATGGCGCGCAGGTCGAGGCCGGCCGAACCGGGTGTGGCGTACTGCGGCAGGGGAAAGTCCTGGCCGAGGCGGGGGTCGAGGATCTTGGCTTGCAAAGCGTGCATGGTCAGTTCTTGTTCAGGCGGTCGGCGATAAGGGTGATCAACTGGCGGGCGATCTTGCCCTTGCTGGTTTGGGCGAAGCTGCTCTGCTGCAGCTCGCGGTCGATCACGGTGATGGCGTTTTCCTCGCTGTTGAAGCCGATGCTGGGGTTGGCCACATCGTTGGCGACTATCAGGTCGAGGTTCTTGTCGCGCAGCTTGCGCGAGGCGTATTCGAGCAGGTTCTCGGTCTCGGCGGCGAAGCCGACGCTGAACGGGCGATCGGCGCGGCCGGCGATGGTGGCGAGGATATCCGGGTTGCGCACCATTTGCAGGAGCAGCCCATCACCGCTGGTGGGGTCTTTCTTCAATTTGTGCTGGGCGACCACTTCCGGGCGGTAGTCGGCCACCGCGGCGGCGGCGATCAGCACGTCGCAGGGCATCGCCGCTTCGCAGGCAGCGAGCATGTCGCGGGCGCTGACCACGTCGATGCGGCTGACCCGGTCCGGCGTCGGCAGGTGCACCGGGCCGCTGACCAGGGTCACCCGCGCGCCGGCTTCGGCGGCGGCCTCGGCCAGGGCGAAGCCCATCTTGCCGGAGCTGTGGTTGGTGATGTAGCGCACCGGGTCGATGTTTTCCTGGGTCGGCCCGGCGGTGATCAGGATATGCAGGCCGTCCAGCGCCTGGCGCTGGAAGCAGTCGGCGGCCAGTTGCGCCAGCTGCTCGGCTTCCAGCATGCGGCCGAGGCCGACGTCGCCGCACGCCTGGGCGCCTGCGGCCGGGCCGAACATGCGCATGCCGCGCTGCTGCAGCAGTTCCAGGTTGGCCTGGGTGGCGGCGTCGCGCCACATCGCCTGGTTCATCGCCGGGGCCAGGGCAATCGGCGCATCGGTGGCCAGCACCAGGGTGGTCAGCAGGTCGTTGGCGATGCCCTGGGCCAGGCGCGCGATCAGGTCGGCGGTGGCCGGGGCGATGAGGATCAGGTCGGCCCAGCGCGCCAGCTCGATATGGCCCATGGCGGCTTCGGCGGCCGGGTCGAGCAGGTCGAGGTGCACCGGATGGCCGGAGAGGGCCTGCAGGGTCAGCGGGGTGATGAACTCGCGCCCGCCCTGGGTCATCACCACGCGCACTTCGGCGCCCTGATCCTTGAGTCGGCGCACCAGTTCGGCGCTCTTGTAGGCGGCGATGCCGCCACCGACGCCGACGATGATGCGTTTGCGATACAGCCGCTGCATAGGCCTGCCTTTTATATACAGGTGGATGTGCGCCACGGTGCCAACGCCTCCCCAGGCCGGCCCCGCGTAAAAAGATGGGCTACGATAGCACAGCGCCCGCAGCGGAGCAGCGGGCGCCTGGCTCGGACAAGGAGGTGAGATGAGCATTCGCGATTGGCCCGCGGCGGAGCGCCCGCGGGAAAAACTCCTGGCCCAGGGTGCCGCCTCGCTGACCGATGCGGAGCTGCTGGCGATCTTCCTGCGCACCGGGGTGGCGGGCAGGAGCGCGGTGGACCTGGCGCGCCAGCTGCTCGCCGAGTTCGGCAGCCTGCGCGCCCTGCTGCAGGCCGATCTGGCCGATTTCAGCCAGCACCTCGGCCTGGGCCCGGCCAAGTACGCGCAGTTGCAGGCGGTGCTGGAAATGGCCCGCCGCCACCTGGCCGAACGGCTGCGCCGCGACTCCGCGCTGGAAAGCCCGCAGGCGGTGCGCGACTACCTCAAGGCACTGCTGCGCCACGAGCCGCACGAGGTGTTCGGTTGCCTGTTCCTCGATGCCAAGCATCGCGTGCTGGCCTTCGAGGCGCTGTTTCACGGCAGCATCGACAGCGCCAGCGTCTACCCACGGCAGGTGGTCAAGCGCGCCCTGGCACACAACGCCGCCGCGCTGATCCTGACCCACAACCATCCATCCGGCGTCGCCGAGCCGAGCCAGGTCGACCGCGTGCTGACCCAGCGCCTCAGGGACGCGCTGGCGCTGGTGGACGTGCGGGTGCTCGACCATTTCATCGTCGGCGACGGCGAGCCTCTGTCGATGGCCGAGCTGGGCTGGATATAGCGGGGCGGTGGAGGCAACCGTGCAGGGCGCACCGGTACGCCCTGCACACGAGTGTGCCCGGCTCAAGGTGCCAGGCTTACCGCGGCGAAATTCTGCCGGCCGAAGGGGCTGACTTTATAGCCCTCGACCTTGGCGCTGAGCAGGGCGAAGGCGGTGGGGTGGGCCAGCGGCAGCCACAGCGCCTGCTCCTGGATGATCTGTTGCGCCTGCCGATACAGGCGGCTGCGTTCGGCCTGGTCGCTGCTGGCCTTGCCGTCGGCGATCAGCAGGTCCAGCGCGTCGTCGCAGTAGCGGGCGAAGTTCAGCCCGGACTGCACCGAGGCGCAGGCGAATTGCGGGGTGAGGAAGTTGTCTGGGTCGCCGTTGTCGCCGGCCCAGCCCATGAACAGCAGGTCGTGCTCGCCGGCCTTGGCGCGGCGAATCAGCTCGCCCCATTCGATCACGCGGATTTCGGCAGCGATGCCGACCTTGGCCAGGTCGGCCTGCAGCAGCTGGGCGCCGAGGCTGGGGTTGGGGTTGAGCAGGCTGCCGCTCGGCCGGGTCCAGATGGTGGTCTTGAAACCCTCGCCCAGACCGGCTTCGGCCAGCAGGGCGCGGGCCTTGGCCGGATCATGGGGGTAACCGGGCAACTCGCCGGCATAGCTCCAGGTATTGGGCGGGTAGGGCCCGCTGGCCGGCTCGGCGCTGCCCTCGAACACCGCCTTGACGTAGCTGGCCTTGTCGAACGCCAGGTTGATCGCCTGGCGCACCTGCGGCTTGTCCAGCGGCGCATGCTGGCTGTTGATGCCGACGAAGGCGGTCATAAAGGCCGCGGTCTGCGCGCTTTTGAGCTTGGCGTCGCCGGCGATGGCCTGCACGTCCTGCGGCTTGGGCGACAGGGCGATCTGGCATTCGCCGCGGCGCAGTTTCTGCAGGCGCACGTTGCTGTCCGGGGTGATGGCGAACAACAGGCGGTCGACGGCCGGCTTGCCGGCGAAGTACTCGGGGTTAGCGCGGTAGCGCACCACGGCATCCTTCTGGAAGCGCTCGAAAACGAAGGGGCCGCTGCCCACCGGGGCGCTGTTGAGTTTTTCCGGGGTGCCGGCTGCGAGCAGCTGGGCGGCGTACTCGGCCGGGTAGATCGAGGCGAAGCCCATGCTCAGGGTGGCGAGGAAGGTGGCGTCGCGGCGGTTCAGGCGGATGCGCACGCTATGCGCATCCGGCGCCTCGATGCCGGCGATCAGGCTGGGCCACTGCATCGACTGGGCGTGCGGGTAGCCGCTGGCGGCGCTCTGGTGCCAGGGATGGGCGGGGTCGAGCATGCGCTGGAAGCTAAATAGCACATCCTCTGCGTTGAGGTTGCGACTGGGCGTAAAGTCGGCGGTCTGGTGGAAGCGCACGTCGTCGCGCAACTGGAAGTCGTAGACCAGGCCGTCGTCCGAGATCGACCAGCTGCGCGCCAGGCTCGGCAGCAACTTGCCCTGTTCGGCGTCGAACTCCACCAGGCGGTTCATCAGCACGTCGGCCGAGGCGTTGGTGGTGGTCAGCGAGTTGTACTGCACCACGTCGAAGCCCTCCGGGCTGGCCTCGGTGCACACGCTGAGGGTGGCGGCCTGGGCCAGTAGCGGGGCGCAGAGCAGGGCGGCGAGAGCCAGGCGCATGGCGAACTCCTTCTTCACGAAACGCCGGGTTGGCCGGCAACGACCTAACCCTAGTCGATTTGCCGGGAGCTGAATACCGCTTCGGGCGACGAATGGTCGAGCCTGGGTGAACCCCGGCAGGCTCCGGGGCGGCTGGGTGGCGGGGTGCGGGCGACTGTTTTTATCCTGCGCTTTCCCTTGTTGCGCCAGGGGCTTTCTGGTATAAAGCAGCGCTCTTTTCTAGGGGCCCGGTTCTTGCGCTTTGCAGTGCGCCCGGTAAGACCCTCGAGAAACGCGGCGCCGAGCGCCAATGACATTGAGTTTAAGCGGCCAACCCATGCCGGGTTGGGCATGTGGTTTTAGAGGGCTGAGGCATGTCGAGAGTCTGTCAAGTTACCGGTAAGGGTCCGGTAACCGGGAACAACATTTCCCACGCAAACAACAAAACCCGTCGTCGTTTCCTGCCGAACCTGCAGCACCATCGCTTCTGGGTCGAGTCCGAGAATCGCTTCGTGCGTCTGCGCGTATCTGCCAAGGGCATGCGTGTCATCGACAAGCGTGGCATCGACGTAGTGCTGGCCGAGCTGCGCGCTCGCGGCGAAAAGGTTTAAGGAGAGAGTCATGCGTGAATTGATCCGTTTGGTGTCCAGCGCCGGTACCGGCCACTTCTACACCACCGACAAGAACAAGCGCACCACCCCCGACAAGATCGAAATCAAGAAATTCGATCCGGTCGTGCGTAAGCACGTGATGTACAAGGAAGCCAAGATCAAGTAATTGATCGGCGACCTGTCGAAGAAGCCCGCCGCATGGCGGGCTTTTTTGTGCCTGCGATTTCTGCGGCGCCGGGTATCGCCATGCTCGACCCGGACGCTGTCGCCGGATCTGCAGGCGGAGCCCGCTCCAGCCTCGCAACGATGTCGGCCCCTGGGCTTGGCGGCGATTTCGGCCCATGCTGTAACGAGCCACGCCAGACCTGCTCTAATGGCTGGCCGTCGCCGAGGACTTGTTGATGCACGCCATGCTGCCCCTGCTCGACCAGCTGGCCTTTCCGCCCATCCGTCGCGGTGTGCTGGAAGCGCTGCAGGTCAACCTGACTTACCGCTGCAACCAGCGCTGCCTGCATTGTCACGTCAACGCTGGGCCGACCCGCACCGAGGCCATGAGCGACGAGTGCCTGGCGGTGCTGCATCGGGTGATCGATGCCCATCCGGTGCACACCCTGGATCTCACCGGCGGCGCCCCGGAGCTGCACCCGCGCTTTCGCGAGATAGTGCGGCACGCGCGGCGCGAGGGCCTGCGGGTGATCGACCGCTGCAACCTGACCATACTCGGCGAACCGGGCCAGGAAGACCTGGCCGAGTTCCTCGCCGGCGCCGGCGTCGAGGTCACCGCCTCGCTGCCCTGCTACTCGCGCGAGAACGTCGACCGCCAGCGTGGCGACGGGGTGTTCGCCGCCAGTATCGCCGGCCTCAGGCGGCTCAACGCCCTCGGCTACGGCCAACCCGGCAGCGGCCTGCTGCTCAACCTGGTGTACAACCCGCAGGGCCCCAGCCTGCCGCCGCCGCAGGCGGCGCTGGAGGCCGACTACAAGCGCCACCTGGCCGAGGACTTCGGCGTCCGCTTCGACCACCTGCTGTGCATCACCAACCAGCCCATCGCCCGCTTCGGCAGCACCCTGGTCAGCAAGGGCCAGTTCGCCGCCTATATGCAGCTGCTGCGCGACAGCTACCGGCCGGAGAATCTGGAGGGCCTGATGTGCCGCAGCCTGGTCAGCGTCGACTGGCAGGGCTACCTCTACGACTGCGACTTCAACCAGATGCTCGATCTGCCGCTGGCGTTGATCGGCCGTGAGCGCGCCCATCTGCGCGACCTGCTCGATGCGCGTCTGGACGGCAACCCCATCGTCAGCCGCGACCACTGCTTCGCCTGCACCGCCGGGCAGGGCTCCAGTTGCGGCGGTGCGCTGCATGACTAGGCCGTGCGCCGTGCGCACCCGGGCGCGCGGTCGGTGCGCCCGACGCTCCCCAGCAGAGGTGATCGATGAATAGCCGCAAACTGGCCCTGATGGGCCTGATCCTGGCCCTGCTGGGCAGCTTCTTCGTCTTCGACCTCGGCCAGTACCTCAGCCTCGACGCGCTCAAGGCGCAGCAAGCCGCGCTGAATGCCCAAGTCGCTGCCCAGCCCTGGCAGGCCGCCGGGCTGTTCTTTCTCGCCTATGTGCTGGTAACGGCGCTGTCCCTGCCGGGCGCGGCGCTGATGACCCTGCTCGGCGGTGCGCTATTCGGTCTGCTCGAAGGCTTGGTGCTGGTGTCCTTCGCCTCGACCCTGGGCGCCAGCCTGGCCATGCTCAGCAGCCGTTTCCTGCTGCGCGACTGGGTGCAGCAGCGCTTCGGCCGGCGTCTGGCCGGGATCGATGCCGGGGTCGAGCGCGAGGGGGCCTTCTACCTGTTCGCCCTGCGCCTGGTGCCGGTGTTCCCGTTCTTTCTGATCAACCTGGCCATGGGCCTGACCCGCCTGCCGCTGCGTACCTACTGGTGGGTCAGCCAGCTGGGCATGCTGCCCGGCACCCTGGTCTACGTGAACGCCGGGCGCGAGCTGGGCCAGCTGGAGTCGCTGGCCGGCATCCTCTCGCCGGGGCTGCTCGGCGCCTTCGTTCTGCTCGGCGTTTTCCCCTTGCTGGCCCGGCGTGCGCTCGATGTGCTCCAGGCGCGCCGGGTCTATGCCGGCTGGCACAAGCCCAAGCGCTTCGAGCGCAACCTGCTGGTGATCGGCGCCGGCGCCGGCGGCCTGGTCAGCGCCTATATCGCCGCGGCGGTCAAAGCCAAGGTCGGCCTGATCGAGAAGCACCGGATGGGCGGCGACTGCCTGCACAGCGGCTGCGTGCCGTCCAAGGCGCTACTGCGTTCGGCCAAGCTGGCCCATGAGCTGGGCCGCGCCGAGGCGCTGGGCCTGCGCGGGGTGCAGGGCCAGGTGGATTTCGCCGCGGTGATGCAGCGCATCCAGAATGTGATCGCCGCCATCGAGCCGCACGATTCGGTCGAGCGCTACAGCGGCCTGGGCGTCGAGGTGATCCAGGGCCAGGCGAAACTGGTGTCGCCCTGGGCGGTGGAGGTGAACGGTGAGCGTATGACCGCACGCAGCATCGTCATCGCCGCCGGGGCGCGGCCGCGGGTGCCGGAGATTCCCGGCCTGGAGCAGGTGCGTAGCTATACCAGCGAGAGCATCTGGAGCCTGCGCCAGCAGCCGCGCTGGCTGCTGGTGCTGGGCGGCGGGCCGGTGGGCTGCGAGCTGGCCCAGGCCTTCCAGCGCCTGGGCAGCCAGGTGATCCTGCTGCAGCGCAATGCGCGCCTGCTGCCGCGCGAGGACGAGGACGCCAGCGCGCTGGTGCTGACCAGCCTGCGCGACGACGGTGTCGACGTGCGCCTGCGCCACGTGGTCGAGCGCTTCGAACTGGTCGAGGGTGAGCAGCGCGTGCTGGTGCGCGACTTAGGCAGCGGCGAGCAACGCAGCATCGCCTTCGACGCCGCGCTGCTGGCGCTCGGTCGCCAGCCCCATGTCGCCGGCTATGGCGCCGAGGAACTGGGCCTGGCGCTGCGCCCCGACGGCAGCCTGGAAACCGACCAGTACCTGGCCACGCGCTTTCCCAATATCTACGCGGTGGGCGACGTCACCGGGCCCCACCAGTACACCCACGTTGCCGCGCACCAGGCCTGGTACGCCGCGGTCAATGCGCTGTTCGGCGGCCTCAAGCGCTTCAAGGTGGACTACCGCACCATCCCCCACTGCACCTTCACCGACCCCGAGGTGGCGCGGGTCGGCCTGAGCGAGCGCGAGGCGCAGGAGCAGGGCATCGCCTTCGAGCTGACCCGCTTTGGCCTCGACGACCTGGACCGGGCCATAGTCGACGACGTCGCCCGCGGCTATGTGAAGGTGCTGACCGAGCCGGGGCGCGACCGCATTCTCGGCGTGAGCATAGTCGGCGCCCAGGCCGGCGAGCTGCTCGCCGAGTACGTGCTGGCGATGAAGCACGGCCTCGGCCTGAACAAGATCCTCGGCACCACCCACAGCTACCCGACCCTGGCCGAGGCCAACAAATACGCGGCCGGGCAATGGAAGCGCGCCCATGCGCCGCAGGGGCTGCTGCGCTGGGTCGAGCGTTTTCACGCCTGGAGGCGCGGCTGATGCGGGCGCTGTGGCTCGCGCTGCTGCTGGTCGCGGCGCCGGCACTGGCGGAGAACCGGCTGACGCCCTGGACGGCCGGCCCGCCGGGCGGCCCGTGGTCGCCGCCCTGGCGCCTGGCCGATATCCCGAAGATCGCGCCGGCGCAGCGCAGCCTGGTCGAGCAGGACGGCCGATTGGTGCTGCGCATCCAGGCCGCTGCCGCCGCCGGCGGCCTGCTGCATCCGCTGGAGCTGCCCGGCGAGCGGCCCTGGCAACTGAGCTGGCAGTGGCGCAGCGAGCAGCGGCTGGAGCAGGCGCGCTTCGCCACCCGCGAGGGCGACGACTACGTGGCGCGGGTCTATGTGCTGCTGGATTACCCGCTGGAGTCGCTCACCTTCCTCACCCGGCAGAAGCTGCGCCTGGCGCGCACCTTCTTCGACCCCGACTTGCCGGCGGCGACCCTGAGCTACGTCTGGGACAACCGCAAAGCGCCGGGCAGCCACGCCCGCAGCGCCTACAGCGAGACGGTGGAGATGCGCGTGCTGCGCGGCCCGGAGGCGCCGCTGGGGCAGTGGCTGGCGGAGTCGCGCGACCTGCGCAGCGACGCCATCGCCGCCTTCGGTAGCGCGCCGCGGCGCATCCTCGGCGTGGTCTTCGCCGCCGACAGCGACAACACCGGCGAGCGCGTCGACAGCTCTTTCGCCGCGCCCGCGCTAATCGAGACCCGCTAGGGTGCGCCGTGCGCACCGCGGCCAGGTGAACGTCAGGCGGTCTGGGTGCGTTCGCCGGCGGCTTGCGGGGCGCGACGGGTCCAGCGGTTGGCGCGGGCGAAGGTGCCGAAGTCGTTGAAGCGCACGCCCATCTCGCGCATCACCTGGTGGGCGAAGGGCACGGTCAGCTGGCGGATGTAGAAGGGCTCCTTGACCACGAAATGGTGGATCGCATGGCTGCTGCCGAAGTTGAAGCAGAACGCCTGCAGCGGCCACAGCCACCAGGGGTTGAGTACCTGGGTCTGCTGGATCACGTTGCCCGGCTCGACGTCGCCGTAGTAGTGCATGTTGGAGCTGACGAAGTGCAGGCAGAAGGTGCGCAGCACGTTGGGCCCGACCAGCACCACCACGGCGATGTTCACCACCTGCATCAGGCTCAGGGTGGTGGCCGACCAGGCGATCGGCGCGCCGAGCGCGGCGGCGGCCCAGTCGAGCAGATGGAAGCCGAGGAACAGGTACCAGGTCGCCCAGTTGAGCAGCCCCAGCGGCGCATAGACCTTGAGCGTGCGACTGAGGATCAGCCGGCGGTGCTCGGGGTTCTTCGCCCGCAGCCAGCGAATGAAGGAACTCATCATGTTGTCGCCGACCATCAGCAGGCGCGCCAGGCCCCAGGGCTCGCCGTTGGTGATGGCGCGCTCCTCCATGTCGGCCTCGCTGCCGGAGACCTTGTGGTGGTTCAGGTGCAGGTGGCGGCGCACCCAGGGGTTGATGGTGCTCGGCCGCGCCAGCCAGACCAGCGCCAGCATCAGGTTGTGCGGCACGGGGCGTTTGCGGAAGTACATCGAGTGGATCAGGTCGTGCTCCAGCTCGTGGGTCAGCGAGGCGAAGAAGGCGTTGAGCAGCAGGCAGGCCCACCAGGCCATGTGCCCGCCGATATACAGCGCGGCCGAGCCGAGCATGCCGGCCAGGGCGAAGGCGAGGATGGCGGCGCCGAGGGCGTCCTGGTGCTGCAGGATCGGGTAGCGCTGGCGCAGGGCGTTGCCATGGGCCATCACCCGTTCGCGGATCAGCGCGGCGCGTTGCTGGTCATTAAGGCTTGCGGGGGAGGGGGACATGCCGACATCCTCTTGTGCTTGGACAGTGACGCTACTGTGCCGCCGCGCCCGCCAACGCGCCCGACCGAGCACGCCAACCTGCCTACCGGACACGCCAACCTGCAATGACCGCCGAACCCACCACCCTGGCCAGCTGGACCCGCGCCCTGCGCAAGCAGCTCGACGCCCTCGGCCTGGACAGCGCCGCGCTGTGCCACGCCGCCGGCCTCGACCCGGCGCTGCTCGACGACCCCAACGCGCGCTGCCCGCTGTCGGTGACCACGCGCCTGTGGCAACTGGCGGTGGCGGCCAGCGGCGACCCGGCGCTGGGCCTGAAGACCTCGCAGTACGTCAGCCCCACCACCTTCCACGCCCTCGGCTACGCGCTGATCGCCAGCAGCAGCCTGCGCGAGATGTTCGAGCGCATCGTGCGCTACCACCGGGTGGTCAGCGACGCCCTGGAACTGGAGCTGCGTCAACTGGACGACGCCTACGAGTTCCGTTTTCGCGTGCCGCCCGGCAGCCCGCCGCCGGCCCCGGAGGCGCTGGACGCCTTCGCCGCGATCTACGTGCGCAGCTGCCGCAATCGCCTGAGCCGTGATTTCGCCCCGCTGCTGGTGCAGCTGCAGCGCCCGGCGCCGGCCGATCCCGCGCCCTGGCAGGCGGTGTTCCGCGCGCCGCTGCAGTTCGATGCGGCCGAGAGCCTGCTGCGCTTCCCCCGCGCCGCCTTCGAGCAGCGCCTGGACGACGGCAACCCGGAGCTGGCCGAACACAACGAGGCGGTGCTCAAGCGCAGCCTGGAACAACTTCGCGCCGCCAGTTGCAGCGAGCGGGTGCGCAGCTGCCTGGAGACGCAGCTGCCGGACGGCGAGCCCTCGGCCGAGCGCATCGCCCAGGCCCTGCACCTGAGCCTGCGCAGCCTGCAACGCCACCTGGCCGAGGAGGGCACCAGCTACGAGGCGCTGCTCGGCGACACCCGCCACGCCCTGGCCCTGCGCCATATGCGCGATCCACGCTGCTCCATCGGCGAGGTCGCCTACCTGCTCGGCTTCAGCGACAGCAGCAGCTTCGGCCGCGCCTTCAAGCGCTGGACCGGGCAGACGCCGAGCCAGTACCGCGACGGCTTGAAGCAGCCATGAGCCAGTACGACCTGCTGCTGGCCGGCGCCGGCCATGCCCACCTCGGCGTGCTGCGCCGCTGGGCCCTGGTGGAGCGCCCGCCGGGACGCATCGCCCTGCTCAGCCCCGGCCCCGAGGCCTGGTATTCGGGCATGCTGCCGGGTCTGCTGGCCGGGCGCTACGCCGCCGCCGACTGTCGCCTGGAACTGCAGCCGCTGTGCCGCGCGGCGAAGGTGGAGCTGATCGAGGGCGAGATCGCCGCGCTGGATGCCACCAGCCGCCAGGTCGAACTTGCAGATGGCCGGCGCCTTGCGGCCGAGTGGCTGGCGCTCAATGTCGGCGCCGCGGTGGCTGCGCCGCCGCAGCAGGGCGACGCCATGCAGCTGCTGGCGGTGAAGCCCTTCGCCGGTTTTCTCGCCGGCTGGCAGCAGTGGCAGGCCGAGCCACGGTGCCTGGCCATCCTCGGCGGCGGCGCGGCGGGGGTCGAGCTGGCCCTGGCGCTGACCGGGCAGGTGCCGGCGCTGGCGCTGTTCTGCGCCGGCCCGCTGCTCGCCGGGCACGCCCCGGGCCTGCGCCTGCGCGCCCTCGGCCACCTGCGTCAGCGCGGCGTGCAGGTGCGCGAGCACTGCCCGATCGGGCGGATCGAGGACGACTGGCTGCTCAGCGGCGACGAGCCGGTATGGCGCGGCCGGCGCCTGCTGCTGGCCAGCGGCGCACGGCCCTGGCCCTGGCTGGCGGCCAGCGGCCTGGCCTGCGACGACGCGGGCTTCGTCGCCATTCGCCCGAGCCTGCAGAGCCAGTCCCATGCCCAGCTGTTCGCCGTCGGCGACTGCGCCAGCCTGGCTGGCGCGCGGCGCAGCGGCGTCTACGCGGTGCGCCAGGGCCCGGTGCTGGCGGCCAACCTGCAGGCGGCATTGCAGGGCCGGCCGCTGCGTCAGTACCGCCCGCAGCGCCACAGCCTGGCGCTGCTGGCCACCGGCGACGGCGGCGCGCTGCTCGCCTGGCACGACTGGAGCGCCGGCGGGCAGTTCTACGGGCGCTGCAAGGATTGGCTGGATCAGCGCTTTATCCAGCGTCATCGTCTGGTGGGTTAAGGTCGCAGCCAGCTGCGACCAAAGTGCGATGGTGCTGCTGCTTCCAAGGTGTTCGAATCGATTCCATCCTGCCCGAGTTGCGCGCGTCTTTGCCGCCGGGCCTGTCGATCGCGTAGCCTGCGCCAGGTTACGCGGGAAGTTCGAGGAGAACCCGCCGTGACCCCGTCCGCCTACAGCGCCTCGCCGCGCCCAAGAACAAGAACTCTGAGGTCGGTCATGCAAGCTGCCTTTGTCCGTTCCCCGATTGCCTGCCTGTTGCACGCCCTCGGCCTGGCCGGGTTGATGCTGGTCTACCAGCAGACGGCGCTTCCGCTCTATGTCAGCGTGCCGTCCTTGCTGCTGCTGGCGCTGTGGCCCTGGCTCGGCCCCTGGCAGCGTCGCGACGAGCCTGCGGCCGCGCAGCAGCCGGCCGGCGGCGACTTCGTCGAACTCAGCCGCGGCCTGTCGCGGCACACCTGTCACAACGCGCTGTCCGCCGCCCAGGTGGCGCATGCGGTCAAGCAGCTGGCCGAGCGCCTGCAGTCGCAACTGGCGGCGGTGGCGCAGGTCAGCCAGGCCGCCGAGGCCATCACCCACACCGAGCAGGACAGCGCCGCCCGCGCCGAGCAGACCCTGGCCGCCGCGCGCCAGGTACGCGATGCCAGCGCCAGCGGCCAGGCCGAGCTGAGCCAGGCCATCGCGCGCATGCAGCAGCTCAGTGCGCAGACCCTGGCCAGCCGCGAGCTGATCGACGGCCTCGGCAGCCGCACCGAGCAGATCGAGCAGGTCACCCAGGTGATCCAGTCCATCGCCAGCCAGACCAACCTGCTGGCGCTCAACGCCGCCATCGAGGCGGCCCGCGCCGGCGAGATGGGCCGCGGTTTCGCCGTGGTCGCCGACGAGGTGCGCAACCTCGCCGCGCGCACCGCCAGCGCCACCGAGGAAGTCAGCCAGATGGTCGCCGACATCCGCCAGCAGAGCGCCGCGGTGGTCGCCCATATCCAGCGCCAGAGCGGCGAGCTGGAGCAGGCTGCGCAGCAGATCGAGATGGCCGGCAGCCAGCTGCACGGCATCGCCGAGCAGGCCGAGGAGGTCGAGCAGCAGGTGGCGCAGATCAGTGCCGGCACCGCCGACAACCACCAGCGCCTGGCCAGCCTGTCCGCCGCCGCGGTGCAGCTGCAGAGCGACGTGCAGGGCAGCGAGGCGCAGACCCGCCAGCTCGCCGGCGCCGCCGAACAGCTGGTGGGCCAGGCCGAGACGGTCAGCGAGCAGCTTGCCGAGGTCGGCCTCGACGCCTACCACCAGCGCGCCTACGACCTCGCCCGCGAGGGCGCCGCGGCCATCGCCGCGCAGTTCGAGGCGGACGTCCAGGCCGGGCGCATCGGCCTCGACGACCTGTTCGACCGCCACTACCAGCCGATTGCCGGCACCCAGCCGCAGAAGTACCGCACCCGCTTCGACCAGTACGCCGACCAGGTGCTGCCGGCGCTGCAGGAGCCCTTGCTCGCACGCCACGAAGGCCTGGTGTTCGCCATCGCCACCACCCCGGAAGGCTACGTGCCGACCCACAACGCCGCGTTCAACCACCCGCCCAGCGGCGACCCGGCCAGGGACGCCGCGCGCAGCCGCGGCAAGCGCCTGTTCAACGACCGGACCGGCAGCCGTTGCGGCAGCCACCGCCAGCGCCTGCTGCTGCAGACCTATATGCGCGACACCGGCGAGCTGATGCACGACCTGTCGGTGCCGATCCAGGTTCAGGGCCGCCACTGGGGCGGCCTGCGCCTGGGCTACAAGCCGGAGCCGTAGGGTCGCCCCGACCGCGGCATTATCCAGGCAGCGGTGAGCGTCGGCGTTGCCGGGGTTGGTGCACCGCCTTGCCGCTATCGAACCTGCGGTGCGTGTGATACGCGCAGGCCCCGGACGCCACGGCGAATCGGCCAGATTGGCTCCCGTTGTCGGGCCGGCGCGACAAGCGCCCGGCTCACAGCACGCGGTATACCTGGCCGGTCTGCCGGCCCTCGGCACTCTTGGCGTAGGCCAGCGCCACCGTGGCCGCCGGTACCGCCTTGAAGCCGCGGAAGTAGGGGCCGTAGGCCGGCAGCGACTCCTCCAGGATGGTCGGGCTCACGCCGTTGATGCGCAGGCCGCGCGGCAGTTCGATGGCGGCGGCGCGGACGAAGCCGTCCAGCGCGGCGTTCACCGTGCTGACCGCCGCGCCGTAGCGGATCGGGTCTTCGCTGAGCACGCCGGAGGTGAGGGTGAAGGAGGCGCCGTCGTTGGCGAACTCGCGACCGATCAGCACCAGGTTGACCTGGCCCATCAGCTTGTCGTCCAGGCCTACGGCGAACTCCTTGGCGGTGAGTTCCTCCAGCGCGCCGAAGTGGGCGTTGCCGGCGGCGCTGATCAGCGCGTCGAACGGGCCGGTCTGCTCGAACAGGCGGCGGATCGAGGCCGGGTCGCTGATGTCCACCTGCAGCTCGCCGCTGTGGCGGCCGACGCGGACGATGTCGTGGCGCTCGCGCAGCTCGCGGTCGATGGCCTGGCCGATGGTGCCGCTGGCACCGACGAGGATGATTTTCATGCTGGGGCTCCTGAGTGAGGGGGTGTGGAACCAGCTTAGGCAGGATTGGGTTGCCAATAATCCGGGCAATGTGAAACCTTTGGTTCTCATATGGAAACAATGAGTGCCGCGCCATGAGCGAGCTGGAAGACCTGGTCGCCTTCGCCCTGCTGGTCGAGGCCGGCAGCTTCACCGCCGCCGCCGAGCGCCTGGGTTGCAGCAAGGGCCAGTTGTCCAAGCGCATCAGCGGCCTGGAGCGCAGCTTCGGCAGCCAGCTGCTGCACCGCACCACGCGGCGCCTGCACCTGACCGCCGCCGGCGCCGCGCTGTTGCCCGAGGCCCAGGCGCTGCAGGCCCAGGCCCAGCGCGCGCGACAGGCGGTGCGCAGCCTGCAAGACGAGGTGGCCGGCACGGTGCGCCTGACCGTGCCGGTGTCGCTCGGCGAGACCTTCTTCGATGCCCTGCTGCTGGACTTCGCCAGCCGCTACCCGCGGGTGCGCGTCGAGCTGGACCTGGCCAACGCCTACCGCGACCTGCTGGCCGACGGCTTCGACCTGGCCATCCGCTCCGGCGTGGAGCAGGACGAGCGCCTGGTGGCGCGGCCGCTGTTCGCCCTGCAGGAGATCACCTGCGCCGCGCCGGCCTACCTGGCGCACCACCCGGCGCCGCAGACGCCGGCCGAGTTGAGCCGCCACCAGTGCCTGCTCAATACCCACTACAGCGGTTTCGAGCAGTGGCTGTACCACCGCCAGCACCGCCTGGAGCGGGTGCCGGTGTCCGGGCAGCTGGCCAGCAACCACTACAGCCTGCTGAAGAAGGCGGCGCTGAGCGGCGCCGGCATCGCCCGCCTGCCGTCCTACATGGTCCAGGACGAGCTGGCCGATGGCCGCCTGCAATGGCTGCTGCGCGACTACCAGACGCGCAGCACCCCGGTGTTCCTCGTCCACCCCTGGCAGGGCAGCCTGCCGCGCCGGACCCAGGCGCTGGTGGACTACCTGCTGGGCTGGTTCGAGCGCAGCCGCCTGGCGCTGGACGGCCTCAACGTCTGAGCTCGCCGGCCACCTGCTGGATCTGCTGGCGCAGCCAGCGGCGCAGGCGGTCGGCGTCGGTGCGCTCATGCCAGATCTGCATCACTTCCACCTGTGGCAACTCCAGGCCCGCCGGCAGGGGGTGCAACACCAGCGAGTCGTCGCGCGCCACTGCCTCCTCGGCCACCGAGCGCAGGCAGGTCAGCAACAGTTCGCTGCCGCGCACCAGGCGGCTCGGCGCGATGAAGCTGGACAGCCCGGCCGCCACCCGGCGCGTCTGTCCCTGGGCCTGCAGGGCGCGGTCGACCAGGCCGTTGAGGTCTCCGGTGAGGGTGGTCAGCAGGTGTTCGCAGGCCAGGTAGGCCGGCAGGTCGAGCCCCCCGGCCAGGCGCGGATGGTCGCGCGCGGCGAGCACCACGAAGTCCTCGGAGAGCAGGCGCTGCTGGCGGAAGGTGTCCGGCAGGTTGGCGTAGAAGCCGGCGATGGCCAGGTCGCAGGTGCCTTTCTCCAGCTCCTCGCGCGGCAGCAGGCCGCGGGTGTTGTGGGTGATCAGCAGCAGGTTGGGCGCCTGCTCGCGCAGGCGCGGCAGCAGGGCGGGCAGCAGGGTCTGCTCGATGTAGTCGGTGGTGTAGAGGTGGATGCGCTCGGCGCGCTGCAGGAAGTCGCGGCCCTCGCACTGGTCGTAGAAGGCCTCCAGCTCGGCCACCAGGCGCTGCACCAGCGGCGCCAGCTCATGGGCCCGTGGCGTTGGCGTGAGGCCGCGCGGGGCGCGCACGAACAGCGCATCGCCCAGCTCGTGGCGCAGCTTGTTCAGCTTGTGGCTCAGCGCCGGCTGGCTCAGCGCCATGCGCGCGGCGGCCTGCGAGGCGTTGCGCTCCTGGTAGAGCATGTGGAAGACCAGCAGCAGGTTGAGGTCCTTGTTGGCGATATTCACTTTTTGGATACCAGAAATAAAAGCTTTCGAATTATCGAATCATAACCGCCCGCCTAAGATTCGCCTCATCCGAACGGACCCACGTTCGCCTCATTCAACGGAGACCGCCCATGAAGACCTTCCACCCGCTGGCCCTGGCCGTGCTCGCCGGCCTCGCCGCCACCCCGGCCTTCGCCGCCGAGCCCAAGGGCCAGGTGCTGGTGCTGCTGTCCAGCGAGAACCAGCTGGCGCTCAAAGATGGCCGGCACTACGCCACCGGCTACTACCTCAACGAGTTCGGCGTGCCGGCCGACCGCCTGCTCAAGGCCGGCTACGAGCTGGTGCTGGTGACGCCCAGGGGCAATGCGCCGAGCGTGGATCAGAAGTCCGTCGACCCGCAGTACTTCGGCGGCGATGCGGCCGAGATGCAGCGCATCCAGCAGGTGGTGGCCGGGCTGCCGGGCATCGACGACAGCCTGTCGCTCGACGAGGTGCTGGCCGGCGACCTGGGGCAGTACGAGGGGCTGTTCATCCCCGGTGGCCACGCGCCGCTGATCGACCTGGCCAACAACCCGCAGGTCGGCGCGCTGCTGCGCCATTTCCACCAGGCCGGCAAGCCCACCGCCGCCATTTGCCACGGCCCCATCGCGCTGCTGGCGGCGCAGGCCGACCCGCAGGGCTACGAGGCGGCGCTGGTCCGCGGCGACCAGCCGGCGGCCAAGGACTGGACCTACCAGGGCTACCGCATGACCATCTTCTCCGACCCGGAGGAGGCGGTGTTCGAGGGCTCCCTGGAGGGTGCGCGCATCCGCTACTACCCGGCCCCGGCAATGGCCACCGCCGGTGGCGACATGCAGTACGCCAAGGCCTGGCAGCCGCACGTGGTGGTCGACCGCGAGCTGATCACCGGTCAGAATCCCTTCTCCGACAAGGCCCTGGCCGAGGCCCTGCTGACCCTTCTGGAGCGGAGCTGAACGATGAAATACCTGCATACCATGGTGCGCGTCCGGGATCTGGATGCCTCGCTGCGCTTCTACCGCGATGCCCTCGGCCTGGAAGTGCTCAAGCAGCGCGAATACCCCCAGGGCCGCTTCACCCTGGTCTACCTGGCCGCCCCGGGCGACCGGGATGCCCAGGTCGAGCTGACCTACAACTGGGACACCGAGGACTATGGCAGCGCGCGCAACTTCGGCCACCTGGCCTACGCGGTGGACGATATCTACGCCGCCTGCCAGCGCCTGCAGGAACACGGCGTGACCATCAACCGCCCGCCGCGTGACGGCCACATGGCCTTCGTGCGCTCGCCGGACCAGATCTCCATCGAGCTGCTGCAGAAGGGCGAGCCGCTGGCGCCCGCCGAACCCTGGGTGTCCATGCCCAATGTCGGCAGCTGGTGAGCGCGCGGTGCGCCTGAACGCCGACTTCGCCCTGCCCGTGGTGATCCGCCCGGGCGATGCGCCCTGGGTGGCCTCGCCGCTGGCCGGGGTGGAACGGCAGATGCTCGACCGCGTTGGTGAAGAACTGGCACGGGCCACCTCCATCGTGCGCTACGCGCCGGGCTCGCACTTCAGCGCGCACGGGCATCCGGGCGGTGAGGAGTTCCTGGTGCTGGACGGGGTGTTTTCCGACGAACGTGGCGACTACCCGGCCGGCACCTACGTGCGCAATCCCATCGGCAGCCGCCACACGCCCTTCAGCCGCGAAGGCTGCACGATTTTCGTCAAGCTGATGCAGTTCGATGCGGCCGATCGCGCCGAGGTAGTGATCGACAGCCGCCGTGCCGACTGGACGCCGGGGGCGTTGCCCGGCCAGCACGAGCTGGCCCTGCACGCGTTCGCCGGCGAGCAGGTGCGCCTGCAGCGCTGGGCGCCCGACACCGTGCAAGCGCCGCAGGGCTATCCCGGCGGCGCCGAGTTTCTCGTGCTCGAAGGCAGCCTGCAGGACGAGCGCGGGGTGTATCCGGCGGGCAGCTGGCTGCGCTACCCGGCGCAGTTCAGCCATAGCCCGGGCAGCGCCGAGGGCTGCCTGCTCTGGTGCAAGACCGGGCACCTCGCGCCCTAGACGCCTGTACTGGCGGGTGCGGCGGGCGGTCTTCAACTGCTCGGCGAGCAGCGCGCACCTATACTGGGAGAGAGCGGACGCAGCGGCGCCATCTGCGGCCGTCCCTGGCCCCGGCATGGCGCGGGAGGCATCCCGATGCCCGGCTTGCGCCTGCTGCTCGCCGTGCCGCTGCTGGCGCTGGTGGCCTGCGCCTCGGCGCCCCCGGTGCAGGTGTCGGCATATACCTGGCGCCAGGTCGACCGCGATATCGCCGCCGCCTCGCGCAGCGCCGCCAGCCAGGCCCGCGAGCAGGCGCTGGCGGCCATGGATCGCTGGCTGGACCTGGTCTACCGCCAGACCGACACCGCCTATATCCCCTGGTTCTCCAGCTACTGGACCCAGCGCTGGCTGGGTTTCAAGGTCGCCTGGTACAAGCTCGACGGCGAAGGCGAGCGCGATGAGACCGTAAGCCGGCTCGCCCAGTACCTGCAGGAGCAGTACCAGGACCTGGTGCTGGAGCCGGTGGCAAGGGATATCGCGCCGCCGCAGATTCTCCAGCAGTCCACCCAGTTCTACCTGCGCCAGCTCGACCAGCAGCTGCCGGGCATCGCCCAGCGCCACGGCATCCCCGCGGCGCAGTTCGACCAGCATCTGCAGGCCATTGCGGCCATCGCCGTGCCGCCCGGCGCCTCGCTCTACCAGGTGCTCCGCGCCAAGCCGCTGGAGCGCCTGCCGGCCTACGCCGCGCTGATCGAGCGGATCGGTGCGCAGCCGGGCAACGCGCTGGCCTGGTCGGCGCATCCGGGCATCTCACAGGTGACCCGCAGCACCAGCGAACGCCTGGTCGACGACCTCACCACCAGCGGCGCCGCCAGCGTGATTTCCTCCATGGTCGGGCGCGCGGCCGGCCTGGTGGTGTCCATCGGCGCCTCGGTGTTCCGCGCCATGGTTCACGAGCGCGAGCGCCCGGTCACCGAGATGCAGCTGCGCCGCCACCTCAACGACGCCTTCGACGAGCAATGGCTGGCGCTGGTGCGCGATCCCGAGCGCGGCGTGATGGCCGGCATCGAGCACCTGTCCCGGCAGATCGAGGCCAGCCTCGGCGGACCCGGTGCGCTGCTGCCGCGCTACCGGCCGGTGCTGGCCGATGGGCAGCCGCTATGGCGCGAGCCCTGAACGCGCCGGCGCGCATTGTTTAGCCAGGGAATAACTGAATGTGTAAAAAATGCGATTTAACCGGGATTCGCCGCCATGCGAGTCTCCTTGGCCATGACTCCCGTCGCCCAGCGTCATCGCCACCCGCCCAGCGCCAGTCCGTTACGGACCCGCCTCGGCGCCGACCGGCTCAACCCCCTGCTGACCATCATCCTCGCCTTCTGGGCGCTGTGGCACTGCCGTCACGCGCGTCCACCGGACGCCGCGCCCGCCTGCTGACAGCAAGGGCTGCGCCATGCCCGCAGCCGTCCAACCCAGCCTTGTCTGCCGTAGCCAGGCGCTCGACCATCGAGCCGGCCGTGCGGACCCCGAGCGCCGAATTGGCGCAAGCGAGTGCAACATGACGAGTTTTGCCCCCGTGCAGGAAGCCGAGGATTTCCTCGCGCACAACCCCGATATCGAACTGATCGAGCTGTTCGTCCTCGACGCCAACGGCGTGCCGCGCGGCAAGCTGCTGCACCGCGAGGAGCTGCTGGCGCTGTACCGCAGCGGCCGGCCACTGCCGAGCACCATGCTCGGCCTGACCCTGCAGGGCGAGGACGTCGAGGACTCCGGCCTGGTCTGGGAGGTCGGCGACATCGACTGCCGCGCCTACCCGCTGCCCGGCAGCCTGGTGCGCCTGCCCTGGCGGCAGATCCCCACCGCCGCGGTACAGGTGTCGATGCACCCCACCGAAGGCCTGCCGGCCACCGTCGCCGATCCGCGCCAACTGCTGGTGCGGGTGATCGAGCAGCTCGAAGCCGACGGCTACCATCCGGTGATGGCCTGCGAGCTGGAGTTCTATCTGCTCGACCAGAAACCGGACGCCCAGGGCCGCCCGCAGCCGGCGCTGGACGCCGACGGCGGCCGCCCGCGGCAGACCCAGGTCTACGGCCTGCGCGAGCTGGAGCAGATCGAGCCGTTCCTCAAGGATTTGTACGCCGCCTGCAAGGCCCAGGGCATCCCGGTGCGCACGGCGATTTCCGAATACGCCCCCGGCCAGGTGGAGATCACCCTGGAACACGGCCCGGCGCTGGTGGCGATGGACCAGGCGGTGCGTTACAAGCGCCTGGTCAAGGGCGTGGCCCATGCCCACGGCATGCAGGCCTGCTTCATGGCCAAGCCGTTCGCCGAGATCGCCGGCACCGGCATGCATATGCACGTCAGCCTGGCCGATGGCGACGGCGCCAACCTGTTCGCCAGCGAGGACCCGGCCGGCACGCCGCTGCTGCGCCAGGCGGTCGGCGGCATGCTCGCCAGCCTGCTCGATTCGCTGCTGCTGTTCTGCCCCAACGCCAACTCCTACCGGCGCTTCCAGGCCAACAGCTATGCGCCGCTGGCGCCAACCTGGGGGGTGGACAACCGCACCGTCAGCCTGCGCGTGCCGGGCGGCCCGGCGCCGACCCGGCATGTCGAGCACCGCATCTGCGGCGCCGACGCCAACCCCTATCTGGCCGCCGCGGCGATCCTCGCCGGCATCCACCGCGGCATCCGCGAGGGGCTGGATCCGGGCGAGCCGGTGCAGGGCAACGGCTATGCCCAGGCCAAGGAATTGTTGCCCACCGACTGGCTGACTTCGATCCAGGCGCTGGAGCGCTCCGGCTGGGCGCGCGACGCCTTCGGCGCCGAGTTCCTCAAGGTGTTTCTCGCGGTCAAGCGCGCCGAGTACCGCCAGTTCATGGGCGAGGTCGGCGAGCAGGACTGGCGCTGGTACCTGAGCAACGCCTGAGTAGGGTGCGCGGTGCGCACCGAACCCATTCGTGGTGCGCACGGCGCACCCTCCGGCTGAAGGATATGCAATGAACGCCATCACCCAACCCGTCAAACCCGCCGCCGAGCGCGCGCTGTCCTACTACTCGGCCTCGCTCAACTGCGAGACCGACTACCCGACGCTGCAGGGCAGCGTGAGCGTCGACGTGGCCATCATCGGCGGCGGCTTCACCGGCGTCGCCACCGCCGTGGAGCTGGCCGAACGCGGCCTCAAGGTGGCCGTGATCGAGACCCACAAGATCGGCTGGGGCGCCACCGGGCGCAACGGCGGCCAGGTCACCGGCAGCCTGTCCGGCGACGAGGCCATGCGCAAGCAGATGCGCAACAGCCTGGGCGAGGAGGTGGATGACTTCATCTGGCACCTGCGCTGGCGCGGCCACCAGATCATCAAGAGCCGGGTGGAAAAGTACGGTATCGACTGCGACCTCAAGCACGGCCATCTGCACGCGGCGATGAAGCCGGTGCACATGGACGAGCTCAGGGCTTCCTATGAGGAAGCTGTGCGCCGCGGCATGGGCGAGGAGGTGACCCTGCTCGACGCCGCCGGCGTGCGCGCCCAGCTCGGCAGCGAGCTGTACTGCGGGGCGATCAGGAACAACCGCAACATGCACCTGCATCCGCTCAACCTGTGCATCGGCGAGGCCAAGGCGGCCGAGAGCCTGGGCGCGCTGATCTTCGAACATTCCGAGGTGCTGGAGATCGTCCACGGCGCGCGTCCGGCGGTGGTCACCCGCGGCGGGCGGATCGAGGCCAAGCAGGTGCTGCTGGCCGGCGACGTCTATCACAAGCTGGAGCGGCGCAAGCTCAAGGGCCTGATCTTCCCGGCCATGGGCGGCATCGTCACCACCGCGCCACTGGGCGAGCTGGCCCGCGAGATCAACCCGCAGGACCTGGCGGTGTACGACTGCCGCTTCGTGCTCGACTACTACCGCCTCACCGCCGACGGCCGCCTGCTGTTCGGCGGCGGCTGCAACTACTCCGGGCGCGATTCGCGGGATATCGCCGGCGAGCTGCGGCCGTGTATCGAGCGCACCTTCCCGCAGCTCAAGGGCGTGCAGATCGACTACCAGTGGAGCTGCGCCATGGGCATCGTGATGAACCGCATTCCGCAACTGGGCAAGCTGTCGAGCAACGTCTGGTACTGCCAGGGCTACTCCGGCCACGGCATTGCCACCACCCACATCATGGGCGAGATCATGGCCAAGGCCATCACCGGCGACCTGGAGCAGTACGACACCTTCGCCGCCTGCCGGCACATCAAGGTGCCGCTGGGCGACCAGCTCGGCAACCCGATGCTGGCCGCCGGCATGTGGTACTACCAGATGCTGGAGAAGCTGCGCTGAGTGTATTTACCGCGCTGAAGATGCGGTGCGGCGTGCTGATGTCGGGCCGATAGGCGCCAGGGGCAGGGCGGCTATCGGCCAGTTGCGGATCCATCTGCCGGTGAATTTGCTTTAGGACGCTGCTCCTGGCTTCACGCGTCGCGTTCATACCAGGTCGTCCGGTCTAAGGTCGTCCATGCAAGGGGTAAGCTAACCCGGCTTCCTGATCGGCCGGCTTCGCCAAAGGTCTACCGCTTCGAGGTATCCGCAATGGGGGTAGTTGGCGCCGGGGCGGTGAACGGCATTTCCCGCCGTGCTAGGCAATCTGGATCATCTGGCTGACAATCGGTGGCTCAACCAGTAGTTCACCTGCCAGCGCGCTGAACTGCAGATAATGCGCCCGCAGTACATGGTCATTCAGTGCTGCTTGATCCCGCCAGATCTCGTAGATCATGAAATCCTTCGGCGCTTCGACAGACCGGTGCAGGGTGTACTGAAGGCAACCAGTACGGGCTTTCATCGAGGATTTTAAAGCGTGGGCTGCTGCTCACCCCATAGATTGCGGATTCCACGGCCATCCGCCAGCTATTCCATGAACATTCGGCCACTGATTCCGCGGTGATCCAGCCCCCGTTCCACGCTCATCCGACACCCTTAAGGCAGCAACGCAGGATTAATTCACTACAGCGAATTCAAACATCCTGACGAACCGATACTGGAAGCGCGTGCTTGAGGAGAGCGGATCGCTGCTGCTGATTGCCGCTTCAATGCTTGCCGCAGTACGTTGGAGTGCCGGCGTTAACCGGAATTGCAGCCCATTGCCATCCACGAACCGTAGGACAAGAACACATGCCAAACCCCTCCTGCGGTGAATCTTCGTGTACCGCTGCAGCCAGTGGCCTTGTCGAAGTGCGCGGGGCGCGCGAGAACAACCTCAAGGATGTAGACGTCGCCATCCCGCGCAATGCACTGGTGGTGTTTTCAGGCGTCTCTGGCTCCGGCAAATCCTCGCTAGCATTCGGCACCATCTATGCCGAGGCGCAGCGGCGCTACTTCGAGTCGGTTGCGCCCTATGCGCGGCGTCTGATCGATCAGGCCGGCGTACCGGACGTCGATGCAATCGATGGTCTGCCGCCGGCGGTTGCATTGCAGCAGCAGCGTGGTGCCAGCAATGCGCGCTCTTCCGTGGGTAGCGTGACCACGCTCTCCAGCCTTGTGCGGATGATGTATTCGCGTGCCGGTGCCTATCCAGCCAATCAGCCGATGCTGTATGCCGAGGATTTTTCACCCAACACGCCACAGGGCGCATGCCCGGCCTGCCATGGCTTGGGCCATGTGTACGAGGTGACGGAGGCCACCATGGTGCCGGACCCGTCGCTCAGCATCCGTGAGCGCGCGATCGCCGCTTGGCCGCCTGCCTGGCATGGGCAGAACCTGCGCGACATCCTGGTCACCCTGGGTTATGACGTTGACCGACCGTGGAAGGATCTGCCGAAGAAGGACCGAGAGTGGATTCTGTTCACCGACGAAACGCCGACGGTGCCGGTGTACGCTGGCTTCACGCCTGCTGAAACCCGTGCGGCGCTCAAGCGGAAAATGGAACCCAGTTACATGGGGACCTTTACAGGCGCCCGACGTTATGTGTTGCACACCTTCGCCAACACACAAAGTGCGCTGATGAGAAAGCGGGTGTCGCGCTACATGGAAGGACGGTCGTGCCCGTCTTGCCATGGCAAGCGACTCAAGTCCGAAGCGCTGTCGGTGACTTTTGCCGGGGTGGATATCGGTGAGTTCATGCAAATGCCCCTCGACCGGTTGGCGGCCTTGCTTGAGCCGATCTCTGCGGGCGATTTCCGCGCCCATACGGCAGGTGCAGAGACTGACAGGGACACGACGAGGCGCGACCGGGCCGAACGTGCTGCAGCGGGCCGCGCGGTTCATGCGATATCGCCTGATGTGCGCCGCACCTCCGCGTTTTCGGAAGAGAAGCGCATCGCCGCCCAGCGACTGGCCGGCGGAGTGATGGCACGCCTGCGCCAATTGCGCGGACTGGGCCTGGGGTATCTAACGCTGGATCGTGCTACGCCCACGCTATCAGCCGGCGAACTGCAACGCTTGCGTCTAGCCACGCAACTGAGTTCCATGCTGTTCGGCGTGGTTTATGTGCTCGACGAACCCTCGGCGGGCCTGCATCCCGCGGACAGTCAGGCACTCTACGACTCCCTCGACAAGCTGCGGGATGCTGGCAATTCGGTGTTCGTGGTGGAACACGACCTGGACTTGATGCGCCGCGCGCAATGGCTGGTGGACGTGGGGCCGGATGCCGGCGAGCGCGGCGGTCGCGTGCTCTACAGTGGTGTGCCGGAAGGCCTGCGCGAGATTGCTGAGTCACGCACCGCGCGTTACCTGTTCGATGAGATCCCCGCTCCGGGGCGCCGTGGCCGCGAACCGGCCGGATGGCTGGAGCTACGGGGCATCCGTCGTCACAACCTGCATGGTGTGGATGCACGCATCCCGCTAGGCGTGCTGACGGCAGTTACCGGTATCTCCGGTTCGGGTAAATCGAGCCTTGTTGCCCAGGCCCTGCCGGAGTTGTTGCTCCTGCACCTGGGGCACGAACCCGAGGACGATGCGACAGGCAGCGCTAGCAGCGAAGGGCCGGCGGTGATCGAAGTTACCGGTGGTCATCTGGCGGGCGATGTGGATGTTGTGCAGCGCCTGGTTCAGGTGGATCAGAAGCCGATTGGTCGCACGCCACGCTCTAATCTGGCCACCTACACGGGCCTGTTCGACCACGTGCGCAAGTTGTTCGCCGCCACGCCCGATGCGCGCCGCCACCGCTATGACGCGGGGCGATTCTCTTTCAATGTGCCCAAGGGGCGCTGCGAAACCTGCGAGGGTGAAGGCTTCGTCAGCGTTGAGTTGCTGTTTATGCCCAGTGTCTACGCGCCCTGTCCGACATGCCATGGCGCCCGCTACAACGACGCCACGCTCACAGTGCAGTGGAACGGGCGAAACATCGCTGAAGTGCTGCAGATGACGGTGGAGGAGGCCCACGACTTCTTCGCAGGCGAAGATGCGGTGGCGCGACCACTCCAATTACTGCGCGAGATAGGGTTGGGCTACCTGCGCCTGGGGCAGCCTGCTACCGAGCTGTCGGGCGGCGAAGCGCAGCGCATCAAGCTCGCCACGGAGTTGCAGCGCAGCCAAAGGGGCCGCAGCCTTTACGTGCTTGATGAGCCGACCACTGGGCTGCATGCATCGGACGCTGACCGTTTATTGGTGCAGCTACAGCGCCTGGTCTATGCCGGCAATACCGTGGTGATGATCGAGCACGACATGCGCGCTGTGGCCCAAGCCGATTGGGTGCTCGACGTGGGGCCGGGGGCGGGTGATGCCGGCGGCCGCATCGTGGCGGACGGTACTCCTCAACAGGTGGCTCGGGCGTCAGGCAGCCGGACTGCTCCATTTCTTGCCGAAGCACTCATACGAGCTGAGTAGAGCCTATATGGCGTCAATTCTGCACGCCCCGGTCGAGCCCCTTCTGTGCACTCCGGCATTTGGGGGGCGTTACCGGCCGCCTCCCCAAACGCTTTAATGGCCGACAGAGCACCTTCACACTGAAGCATCCGGGGGCGACTGCGCTTATGCAGTCGCTCCTTGCACCTCTCCAAGCCATCACACTCCCGGCGGGCCTTCGCTGCCCTCCCATGTCCCCCACTCCAGCCGCCAATGTCCGGATTTCTGGACATGTCTGGCGGGCTCCTCGCGCAACTGTCCAGATTTCAAGACTTGGCCGCTGTGTTGGGTGGGCGAGCGCATTCTAACTCGTTGTTTTATATAGCCATTTAAAGATGGCACAGAGATCGCATTGGCGTATGGGCTAACGGCTGGCGCCGCTGCGGCGCGGAGTATTCCGCGTTGGTGCGAGCGACCGGGCCGTTGTTCGAAAACAATTACAACAAGAAGGAACTCCAGCATGTCCGTCACACATTCGTTTTCCCGCCTGACCTTGGGTATCTCTGCCGCCGCGCTGCTCGCCGGCAGTCTGCTGGCCGGCCCGGCGCTGGCCAGCGAGAAGATCCGCTGGCAGGTGCCCCTGGCCTTCCCCTCCCACCTGGTGGGCCTGACCACCCCGGTCAAGCACCTCTCCGAATCGCTCAAGGCCATCTCCGGCGGCGACATCCAGCTGCGCTACTACGAGCCGGGCGAGCTGGTGCCGCCGTTCGAGATCATGAACGCGGTGAGCAGCGGCAAGTACCCGGCCGGCTACACCTGGATCGGTTACGACCAGGGCAGCATCCCGGCGCTGCCGCTGTACTCCGGCGCGCCCTTCAACATGGAGCCGCCGGCCTACCTGGCCTGGTACTACCAGGGCGACGGCAAGCAGCTGCTGGAGGAGATCTACGCGCCGCACAAGATCCACCCGATGCTGTGCAGCATCATCGGCCCGGAAGGCGCCGGCTGGTTCGCCAAGCCGATCGAGCAGCTGCAGGACTTCGACGGCCTGCGCATCCGCTTCGCCGGCATCGGCGGCAAGGTGCTGGAGAAGCTCGGCGCCTCGGTGACCATGATCCCCGGCGGCGAGATCTACCAGGCGCTGGAGCGCAAGACCATCGACGCCACCGAGTTCTCCCAGCCGGCGATCGACAAGATGCTCGGCCTCGACCAGATCATCAAGAACTACATCATGCCGGGCTGGCACCAGACCCTGACCACCTCGCACCTGCTGGTCAACCAGGAGGTGTGGGACAAGCTGGAGCCGCAGAGCCGCGCGCTGATCGAGATGGGCTGCGAGTCGGCCACCCTCAAGGGCTTCGCCGAAAGCGAGTGGGCGCAGCCGACCGCCCTGGCCGCCTACCAGCAGGAAGGGGTCAAGCCGCAGGTGCTGCCCGAGCCGGTGCTGCGCGAACTGCAGCGCGTGAGCAACGAGGTGCTCGACGAGATGGCCGCCCAGGACCCGATGTTCAAGCGCGTGCTGAGCAGCCAGCGCGCGTTCATGGCGCAGCACGCCACCTGGCACGGCATGGGCTACCTGCCGCGGGACTACTACCAGCACGACTGATCGCGCCCAGTGACCCTGCACGGGCCCGGCCACGCCGCGGCCCGTCGCGTCTTCCTGTCCGAGGTTTTCCCGATGCAGCAACCTGCTTCCGCTGCGGCGCCTGGCGCCGAGCTACCCCATAACCGCCTGTCCAGGTTTCTGGACCGTCTCGTCGCCGCCATCGGCAAGGCCAGCGCCTGGCTGTGGCTGGCCGTGCTGCTGGTGGTGCTGTGCAACGTGTTCAGCCGCTTCATCCTGGCGCGCGGCTCGATCGCCCTGGAGGAGCTGTCCTGGCACCTGTTCGGCGCCGCCATGATGCTGTCGCTGGGCTACGCCGTGGTGCGCGACGACCATGTGCGCGTCGATGTGCTGCGCGAGAAGTTCCCGCTGCGCGCCCAGGCCTGGATCGAACTGCTGGGCATCGTCCTGCTGGCGCTGCCGGTGATCGGTCTGATGATCGACAGCCTGCTCGCCTACGCCCACACCGCCTTCGTCTACCTGGAGCATTCGCAGGCGCCGAGCGGGCTGCCCTATCGCTTCGTGTTCAAGAGCGTGCTGCCGCTGGGGCTGATTCTGGTGGCCATCGCCCTGATCGCCCGCGCCTCGCGCTGCAGCACCCTGCTGCTGCATTTCCCCCGGGCCGTCGACGCGCCCGCCGAGCCATCCAACGGCGCTCACCCGCACCCCTGATCACGAGGCTGAAATGATGGGTCTGGAACAAATTCTGGTTATCGCCATGTTCGCCGCCTTCATGGGCTTGCTGCTGCTCGGCTTTCCCGTGGCCTGGTCGCTGGCCGGCGTCGGCCTGATCTTCGCGGTCGTCGGCCATGTGCTGGTGAACCATTTCGACGCCGAACTCTGGTTCACCTGGAGCGGCACCATCGGCGTGCTGGACGCGCGCATCTACGGCATAGTCGCCAACGAGCTGATGGTGGCGCTGCCGCTGTTCATCTTCATGGGCATCATGCTCGACCGCTCCGGCATCGCCGAGCGCCTGATGCACAGCCTGGTGCGCGTGCTCGGCCCGCTGCGCGGCGGCTACGCCATCACCGTGGTCATAGTCGGCGTGCTGCTGGCCGCCTCCACCGGCATAGTCGGCGCCTCGGTGGTGCTGCTCGGCCTGCTCTCGCTCGGGCCGATGCTGCAGGCCAACTACAACAAGAGCCTGGCCGTGGGCACCGCCTGCTCGGTGGGCACCTTGGGCATCCTGGTACCGCCGAGCATCATGCTGGTGCTGATGGCCGACCGCCTCGGCACGCCGGCGGCCTCGGTCGGCAAGCTGTTCATGGGCGCGCTGATTCCCGGGCTGATGCTCGGCGTGCTCTACGTGCTGTACATCCTGATCGCCGCCTGGCTGAACAAGGACTTCGCCCCGGCGCCCAAGGACCGCCAGCCACTGGACGCCCGCGCGCTGCTCGACGTGCTGCTGGCCGTGGTGCCGCCGCTGGGGCTGATTCTCGCGGTGCTCGGCTCGATCTTCTTCGGCATCGCCACCACCACCGAGGCCTCGGCGGTGGGCGCCGCCGGCGCGGTGCTGATGGCCTGGTTCAGCCGGCGCCTGGACCTGGGTGTGATCAAGGAGGCGTTGTACCAGACCAGCCGCACCACGGCGTTCATCTTCGGCATCTTTATCGGCGCCACGGTGTTCGCCGCGGTGCTGCGCGGCCTCGGTGGCGACGACGTGGTGCGCGCGGCGCTGACCAGCCTGCCGTTCGGTCAGACCGGCGTGCTGCTCACGGTGCTGCTGATCACCTTCCTGCTGGGCTTCTTCCTCGACTGGGTGGAGATCACCCTGATCGTCCTGCCGCTGGTGGCGCCGGTGCTGTTCGCCATGGGCGTGGACCCGCTGTGGTTCGCCATCCTCTTCGCCCTGTGCCTGCAGACCTCCTTCCTCACCCCGCCGGTGGGCTTCGCCCTGTTCTACATCAAGGGCGTGTGCCCGCCGGGGATCACCACCCGGCACATCTACCTCGGCGTGCTGCCCTTCATCCTCCTGCAACTGCTCGGCCTGGCCCTGGTGTTCCACTTCGAGGCGCTGGCCACCTGGTTGCCCAACGAGGTGTATGGCGGGCCATGACCGCCATCGCCGCATGCGCGATGCCCTGCCCGGGTGGCAGGGCTTGCGTCATTTCCCGGACCAACCGATGGAGGCGCAACTGCCATGGCCATTTCCCGTGACGACCTCGACCAGCACGGCCTGATCATCGGCGTGTCGCCCGAGCGCTTTCGCGCCGTGGCCATGCCGCTGCTGTTCGACCACCTCGATGCCCAGTGCGAAGGCACCATCGCGGTCAACCGCCAGGCGCGCATCGTCTGGATCAACGACAAGTACGCGCAGAAGGTCGGCATCCGCGACCCGCGCAGCGCGCTGGGCAAGGAGGTCGAAGAGGTGCTGCCGGCCAGCCGCCTGCGCGAGGTGGTGGAAAGCGGCCAGCCGAGCATGCTCGACCTGATGGCCTTCGGCGACGAGCACTTCGTGGTCACCCGCATCCCCCTGCGCGACGCGGACGGTACCCTGGTCGGCGCCCTCGGCTTCGTGCTGTTCGACCGCGCCCGCCATCTCAAGCCGCTGATGGCCAAGTACAACCAGCTGCAGAGCCAGCTGCTCGCCACCCAGCACGAGCTGGCCAAGGCCCGTCGCGCGCGCTACACCATCGCCGGCTTCATCGGCGCCAGCGCGGCGGCCAGCGAGGTCAAGCGCCAGGCGCGCCGCGCCGCGCAGCTGGACGCCACGGTGCTGCTGCGTGGCGAGACCGGCACCGGCAAGGAGCTGCTGGCCCAGGGCATTCACAACCTGTCGCCGCGGGCCAACGGCCCCTTCGTCGCGGTCAACGTCGCGGCGATTCCGGAGACCCTGGTCGAGGCCGAGCTGTTCGGCACCGCGCCGGGGGCCTTCACCGGCGCCGAGCGCAAGGCGCGGATCGGCAAGTTCGAGGTGGCCAACGGCGGCACGCTGTTTCTCGACGAGATCGGCGACCTGCCGCTGCCCTTGCAGGCCAAGCTGCTGCGGGTGCTGCAGGAGCAGGAGGTGGAGCCGCTCGGCTCCAACCAGGTCAAGCCGCTCAACGTGCGGGTGATCGCCGCCACCCATATCGACCTGGAGGCCAAGGTGGCGGCCGGGCAGTTTCGCGGCGATCTGTACTACCGCCTCAACGTCCTGGCCCTGCAGGTGCCGCCGCTGCGCGAACGACGCGAGGACATCCCGGCGCTGGTGGAGTACCTGCTCGACGATATCGCCAACCGCTCCGCCCAGGCGCCCATGGAGCTGAGCCACAAGGCGCTGGCCCTGCTCGCCCGCCAGCCCTGGAAGGGCAACGTGCGCGAACTGCGCAACCTGCTCGAACGCGCCCAGCTGGATGTCGACGGCCCGCTGCTGGATGTGGCCCAGTTGCAGCCGCTGCTGGCCGCGCCCGGCAGCGCCGGAGCGCTGGAACCGCCGGCCAGCCCCGCCTCGCCCGGCGCCGACGAGCCGGTGCAGCCGCTGGCGCAGACCATCGCCCAGGCCGAACGCCGCGCCCTGCAGAGCATGCTGCTCGCCTGCCAGGGCAACCGCCGCCGCGCCGCCCTGCAGCTGGGCATCTCCCGCGCCAGCCTGTACAGCAAGCTGCAGCAGCACGGCCTGAGTCAGCGCTGAGTGACATCGGTTCGTCCGGCGTCCAGTCGGCTGGACAGCGAGTGCCGCCGCCAGCCGACATGTCCAGCGCAGCAGACGCTTTGCAGCCCCGCGCTCACCCCTCTGCATTCTCGGCGAAAGGCTCTGGCCCGCGGTATTGCGCCGACAGGCCGCGTGCCGGCAGGGGCTGGCACGCTTCTCGCTCTGCCTCCTGCGCCGCGCAACGCGGCCCATAACAACAAGAGGAAATACCATGCGACTGCACCACAGCTCCCTCTGCCAGCTGCTCTGCGGCGGTGCCGTACTGATCGCCGCCGGCCCCGCCAGCGCGGCCTTCGTCGACGACAGCAAGGCGGTGCTCGATGCCCGCAATTTCTACTTCAACCGCGACTTCCGGCAGAGCGGCGCGACCCAGGCCAAGGCCGAGGAGTGGGCCCAGGGCTTCATGCTGCGCTTCGAGTCCGGCTACACCGAGGGCCCCGTCGGTTTCGGCATCGACGCCATCGGCCTGCTCGGCCTCAAGCTCGATTCCAGCCCGGACCGGGTCGGCACCGGCATCCTCAAGAGCGACCGCGAGGCGCCCAAGCGTGCCCAGGACGAATACGGCGAGGCCGGCCTGACCGCCAAGCTGCGCGCCTCCAACAGCACCCTCAGGCTCGGCACCCTGCAACCTGTGCTGCCGGCGCTGATGCGCAACGACAGCCGCCTGCTGCCGCAGACCTTTCGCGGCGCCTGGCTGAGCAGCAACGAGATCGAGGGCCTGAGCCTGGACCTCGGCCGTCTCGACCGGGTCAACCAGCGCGATTCCTCGGATAACGAGGAGATGACCGTGTTCAACGGCGGCAAGCGCAATATCGTGCTGGGCAGCGCCAAGAGCAGCGACGAGTTCCTCTTCGCCGGTGGCCGCTACCAGTGGACCCCGGAATTGGCCACCAGCTACTACTACGGCGGCCTCGACGGCATCTACACACAGCACCTGGTCAACCTGGTGCACCAGCTGCCGCTGGGCGAGGGGCAGAGCTTCAAGTCGGACATCCGCTTCGCCCGCTCCAGCGACGACGGCGGCAGCAATGTCGACAACGACGCCTTCGGCGCGCTGTTCACCTATCGCCTAGGCGCCCAGAGCTTCACCGCCGGCTACCAGCACCTGTCCGGCGACACCGGTTTCGCCTACATCGCCGGCGCCGACAACGCGCTGATCAACCTGGTGCAGATCAACGACTTCGGCAATCAGGACGAGCGCTCCTGGCAGTTGCGCTACGACTTCGACTTCGCCGCGCTCGGCGTGCCGGGGCTGACCTTCATGACCCGCTACCTGTCCGGCGACAACGTCGACCGCGGCGCCGGGCAAAGCGAAGGCAAGACCTGGGAACGCAACACCGACCTGGCCTACGTGGTGCAGAGCGGCCCGCTGAAGAACCTCGGCCTGCGCCTGCGCAACGCCACCACCCGCAGCAACATCGGTGCGGATCTGGACGAGAACCGCTTCATCGTCAGCTACAGCCTGCCGCTCTGGTAAGGCCGCGCCCACGCATTGCGCTTACTCCTCGTGAAAGCCTTGCCGGGCCAGCGTGGCCCGGCCTTTTTCCGGCAAGCGAGAGCGGTGCGCCCCAACCGCTGCACCTTCATCTCAAACGACAAGGAACCCCAAGATGCTCAGTGGAAAGACCGCCCTGATCACCGGCTCGACCAGCGGCATCGGCCTCGGCATCGCCGAGGTGCTGGCGCGCAACGGCGCCAATGTCATTCTCAACGGCTTCGGCGACTGGCAGGCCGCCGCCGAGCAGCTGGCCCGCCACGACGGGCGCATCGGCTACCACGCCGCCGACCTCGCCGACCCGGCGCAGATCGAGGCGCTGTTCGACTACGCCCGCCGCGAGTTCGGCCGGGTCGATATCCTGGTCAACAACGCCGGCATCCAGCACGTCGCGCCGCTGCAGGACTTCCCGGCCGAGCGCTGGGACGCGATCCTCGCGCTCAACCTCAGCGCGGTATTCCATTGCACGCGCCTGGCCCTGCCCGACATGCGTGCGCAGGACTGGGGGCGCATCGTCAACATCGCCTCGGTGCACGGCAGCGTCGGCTCCCTCGGCAAGGCGGCCTACGTCGCGGCCAAGCACGGCGTGCTCGGCCTGACCAAGGTGGTGGCGCTGGAAACCGCCCTGAGCGGCGTCACCTGCAATGCCATCTGCCCCGGCTGGGTACTCACCCCGCTGGTGCAGCGACAGATCGACGCGCGCATCGCCGCCGGCGAGTCACCCGAGCAGGCGCGCACGGCGCTGCTGGCGGAGAAGCAGCCGTCGCAGGCTTTCGTCACCCCGCAGCAGCTGGGCGAGCTGGCGCTGTTCCTCTGCAGCCCGGCGGCGCAGCAGGTGCGCGGGGCGGCCTGGAACATCGACGGCGGCTGGCTGGCGCAGTGAGGCCTCAGAGCCTGTTCAAAGTCTGCTGCGCGTCGGCACTGCTGCGTTAAAAACAGGCTCGGCAAGCCGCTTGCGGCTAACGCACTTCAGTGCGGCCCCGAAGGGGCGAGCGGAGCGAGTAATGCTCATGTACAAAAGTACAGTCGCCCGCGACTCCGACCGTTCCTCGCCTGTTTTTGCGGGGCCGCCATCGGTATTGCATTGCTCTAGCTCGCGAGACTTTGAACAGGCTCTTACGGGTTGGCGGGAATCTCGCGCGGCTGAGGCTCGTCGCGTTCGGCGACGAAGGCCACCGGCTTTGATCCGTCGGCATTGAGCTGGAGAATGCGCTCGGGCCGGCCCTGCTCGTCGAAGAACACCTGGCCGAGGCCGGCGCCGTTCCACAGGCGTTCGCCGGCGCGGCTGCGCTCGGGGATCAGCGGGCTGACGCGCATGCGCCGGCGCTTGGTCAGCCAGTTCAGCGGCGACCAGGGCGCGTAGAGCCAGCGGTTGAGGCGGTCGAACCAGTCCAGCAGGCGCGGCGGGAACTCGTTCTTGATGCCGCTGCTGGTGATCTGCCAGATGGTCGGGCTGGCGCGCTTGTGGCGGATGCTCACGCGGTAGACGAAGGAGTAGTGCACGTCGCCGGAGAGCACGACGAAATCCCCCGGCGTGCGCGAGTGGCGGAAGATGTTGAGCATCACGCTGGCCGCGCCGCGGTGGGCCATCCAGTTCTCCGCGTCGACCAGCAGCGGGTGGCCGGCGTAGGTGAACAGCTTCTGGATGCCCTCGATCAGCTTGACCCCGAACATCGGCGCCGGCGAGACGATGATGCAGGCCGGGTGATCGAGCAGCGCCTGCTGGAATTCGCACAGCGCCTCCCAGTCCATCAGTCCGGACGGCCGCGACAGGCGGCCCTCGCTGCGCCAGCGGCGGGTGCGGGTGTCCAGCACCAGCAGCGCCGGGGTGGTCGGCAGCACGTAGTGCCAGTGCTGGAACTGCAGCAGGGCGTCGATCAGCGCGTCCTGCGCCCGGGCGTCGAGCTGGTCGTCCTGGCGCTGCTGCAGCAGCTCGCCGCAGGCGTGCAGCGGCTCCGCGAAGGCGTCCGGGTCGTTGCCCCAGCCCTGGCACAGCAGGTAGGCGAGCAGGGCGTTGCCGATGATGCGCTTGGAGAAGGGGTGGCCGTAGGCGGTCTGCTCCCAGCGCGCGGAAAGGTTCCAGTCGTCGGTGACGTCGTGGTCGTCGAAGATCATCAGCGTCGGCAGGTGCGCCAGCACCCGTGCCACCTGGCCGAGCGACTGGCGGAAGGCCGCGATGCACGGCCGCTGCTCGGCGTAGCGGCGCTGCTGCTCGGCGTCCAGCGGCGGCTGCTCTTCCTCGATCAGGCTCCAGGGCACGGGCGACCAGACCAGCAGGTACATGGCGATCATCTCGGCGAAGGTCACCAGGTGGTTGTCGGCGTTGCTGCTGGTGAAGATCGGCTTCTCCACGCCGCCGAAGAACTTGTCGCGCAGGGTCTGGTTGCTCTTCAGCGCCGGCAGCAGCTCGGCGCGCCGGTAGTAGCCGACCGGGTCGGCGTACAGCGCCTGGCTGCCTGTGACCACCGCGCCCTCGAGGCGCTCGTCGAACAGGCCGAGGCGGGCGATCAGCTGGTGGATGGCGCACAGCATCGGCCCGGCGACATCGTCGACGTAGACCTGGTCGCCGCTCATCAGCAGCAGCGCCGGGCGCTGCGCCGCCTCGGGCTGCGCGGCCAGCAGGCGGTCGGCGCAGAGCAGGCCGTCGGCCGCGCTGTGGTGCGGCTTGCGGCAGGAGCCGTGGAGCAGCTGGTCGATGCGCGCCTTGAGCACGAAGTCGGCGCGGCTGCGGCCGTCGTACAGCAGATGCGGCGCCCAGTCGGCCAGGCCGCGCGGCGCCGGGTCGCCGAGAATTTGCAGGTCGTAGGCGATGCGCACGTCCTGCGGCAGGGGCTGCGTCAGCGCCAGGTCGATCAGGTGCAGCACGGCGTGGCGGCCCAGCGGCAGCTGCCGGCAATGCTCGTCGAGGGCGTGCCGCTGCTCGGCCTCGCCCTCGGGCTGCAGGCACAGCTGCAGCCTCAGCGGTCGGCTGGCCACCAGCCACAGCACCAGGCGGCCGGGTTCCAGGCGGCGCAGCAGCGGGCCGGCGAGTATCTCGGGGAGGGTGGAGGCGGCGGTGGACGGCATCGGACGGCAGACTCGGTCAAGTGGACAGGTTATCGACAGTGGCACAGCGCCAGCGGTTCAGCCGGCGACCCGGCGCAGGCGTTCGAGGTCGAGCACTTCGATCTCGCCGTAGCTCAGGCGCACGATGCCCTGGGCCTCCAGCTCCTTGAGAATCTGGTTGGTGGTCTGCCGGGACACCGCCAGCATCAGCGCCAGCTGTTCCTGGGCCAGGTGCAGCACCCGCCGCGGCTCGCCCTCGCCGTAGTTCTCGGCGATCAGCAGCAGGCGCCGGGCCAGGCGCGGCGCGGCCGGCAGCAGGCTCATCTCCTCCAGGGCGATAAACGCCAGGCGCAGCTTCTGGCTCATCAGCAGGGCGAAGTCGCGCCAGTAGCGCGGCTGCGCCTCGAGCAGGGCGAGCAGCTCGGCCTGGGGCAGCAGCAGCAGGCTGCTGGCGCTTTCGGCGAAGGCGTCGTGGGTGCGCGGCAGGCCGTCGAACAGGGAGATCTCGCCGAACCAGTAGGGCGGCTCGACCAGGGTCAGCAGCGCCTCCTTGCCGCTCTCGCTGACCGCGCCGATACGCATCGCCCCCTCGACCACCGCATACAGCCCGCTGGGCTTGTCGCCGCGGCGGAACAGGCGCTGGCCGGGTTGCAGCTGCAGCACCTGGGCCATGTCCAGCAGCGCGCCCTGCAGCTCGCCGGGCAGGCCGGCGAACCAGTGGCCCTGCTGCAGGCGGGCGAGGAAGGGGTGGGGGTCGTGCATCGAGGCTCCTTGGGCTTTGTCGCCTAGCTGACAGAGTGGCGGACGAGCGGGGCGCGATGATGCCAGGGCCTGTCGTGAAAAAGGACCGCAACCACATGAAAACCCTAGTCGATCACCTGGCCCAATATGCGGCCTACCACCGTGACCGGCGCAATATCGCCAGTCATTTCATCGGTATTCCCATGATAGTGCTGGCGGTGGCGGTGCTGCTGTCGCGCCCCGGCTTCGAGCTGCTCGGCCTGTGGCTGGCGCCGGCGACGCTGCTGGCACTGGCCTCGGCCCTGTTCTACCTGCGCCTGGACACCCGCTTCGGCCTGCTCATGAGCCTGCTGCTGGGGCTCTGCCTGTGGGCCGGCGCGGCCCTGGCGGCGGCCTCCACCGCGCTGTGGCTGAGCGCGGGCATCGGCCTGTTCGTGGTCGGCTGGGTCATCCAGTTCGTCGGTCATTACTACGAGGGGCGCAAGCCGGCCTTCGTCGACGATATCACGGGGCTGGTGATCGGCCCGCTGTTCGTCGCCGCCGAGGCGGCCTTCCTGCTCGGCCTGCGCAAGGAGGTGGAGCGGGCGGTGGTGGACATCGCCGGGCCGACCTGCATCCGCGAGAAGAAGTCGCTGGCCTGATCTCAGGCTGCGCCGTGCGTACCCTCTAGGCGGTGCGCACGGCGCAGCCTAAGGCTCTAGAACATCGCCATCCACTGCGCGGTCAGCGAGCGTGCGTGGCGATCCACGGTGATCGGCGCGAAGGGCCGGCCGGAGACGCTTTCCAGGGCATTGCTCTGGCTGTTCATGTCGGCCAGGGCGGCGCGCAGGTAACTCCAGCGGGTCTGCAGCTTGCTCAGCTGCGGGTTGGCCTTCTTGTCCAGGGCCCCCAGCTCGGCATCGATGGCCGGCAGCAGCAGGCGTTCGTCCTGGCCCAGGTAGGTATCGGGTTGCTCGCGGGCGATCTCGAAGGTGCCCAGGTAGGCACGGCTGAGGTACTGCACGCCGAGGTACTCGACCTTGGCCGCCAGCTCGCTCTGCCCCTCGCCGCCCGGCAGGGCGCGGGCGGCGCTGAGGAAATCGCGCAGGGCGCGGCTGAGGTCTTCCGGGAAACGCCAGGGCACGTTCTCCTCGCCGGGGCCATAGGAAACACCGGCGCGCAGTTGGGTAACAAGGGTCTGGTGGGCGTTGGAGAGTTCGGCGCTGCCCTGCGGCAGGCTCTGCATGGCCCCGGCCAGAGCGGCCAGGTCGGCTTCCAGGCGTTGCTGATGAACCTTCTGGAAGCCTTCGCCGCGTAACAGCATGAGGCTGCTGGTAGCACGGCTGGCATGCACCTGAATCTGTTCCTGGGGGCTGACCGCTTCGGCGAAGGCCAGTGGCGAGAGCCCGGCGAAGAGCCCGAGCGTCCAGAGAAAAACGTGGCGCAACAATGCTTTACAGCGCATCCGGGGTGCTCCTTGTTATTGTTGTGAGCGGGCGGCGTCAAAGGCGCAGCGTCAAGACTACTGCGTCGCAGGCCGCGAAGCATGACCCGAAAGTGTGATTTCGTCGGAAAAAGGCCGGCGGCGCGGCAGAACGGCCGTTGCAGAAGCCCGTGCGCCGGTGGCCGCTACGGCCGCCCGGCCAGTTCGCGCAGGTAGGCCGCGGTGAAGGCGTCGGCGGGGAAGAAGGTTTCCAGCGCCAGCTCGGCCAGGGTCACGTCGTTGGGCGTGCCGAACACCGTGATGGTGCTGATCAGGCTCAGCACGCCGCGCTCGCTGTGCAGCTGCAGGGGCACCAGTACGGCGTCGCTCGGCGGCGCGGCGACTTCCGCCGGCGCGGGGTAGCCGCGCAGCTCTTCGAGCAGGGCAAACAGGCTGTCGTCGCCGCTGATTTCGGCATCGCGCTGCAGGCGCATCAGCAGGTGCGCGCGCCACAGCGCCAGGTTGGCGATGCGCGGCGCCAGGCCCTCGGGGTGCAGCGACAGGCGCATCACGTTGAGCGGCGGGCCGAGCAGGAACGCCGGCATGCCGGCGAGGAAGGCGCCCACGGCGGCATTGGCCGCCAGCAGATTCCACTGCCGGTCGATGGCCAGCGCTGGGTAGGGTTCGTGGGCCTTGAGCAACTGCTCGATGGCCCGGCGCGCCGGTGCCAGCGCCGGGTCGGCCAGGTCGTGCTGGCTGTACAGCGGCGCGTAGCCGGCGGCGCCGAGCAGGCGGTTGCGTTCGCGCAGGGGAATCTCCAGCTGCTCGGCCAGGTGCAGCAGCATGTCGCGGCTGGGCTGGGCGCGGCCGGTTTCGACGAAGCTCAGGTGGCGGGTGGAAATCTCCGCCTCGCAGGCGAGGTCGAGCTGGCTGAGGCGGCGCCGCTGGCGCCATTGGCGCAGCAGGGCGCCGGCGGTCTGGGAATCGTTCATGGTCAGCACGATAGTCCAGCGGCGTCATGCCGGCCATTACCTGGCAGGTAATCGACGCCCGGCACGATTCGGCGAAATCTGTGCGCCAGGCACCGCTCCGGTGCCGCCTTCTGGAGGATTCGCCATGAACGCACTGCAACCTTCTCCGCTGCTGCGCAATGCCCTGCTGGTCGACGGCCTGCTTAGCGGCGTCACCGGCCTGCTGCTGGTCCTGGCCGCCGGCTGGCTGGGCGCCTTTCTCGAACTGCCGCGTATGCTCCTGCTGATCGCCGGCAGCGCGCTGCTGCCGTTCGCCGCCATGCTGGTATGGCTGGCCAACCGCGCCGAACTGAGCCGCCCGGCGGTGTGGGCAGTGCTCGCGGTCAATGTCGTCTGGGTGATCGACAGCTTGCTGTTGCTGGTGATCGGCTGGGTCTCGCCGAACCTGTTCGGCTACGCCTTCGTCGTCGCCCAGGCGGTGGCGGTGGCACTGCTCGCCGAGCTGCAGTGGTATGGGCTGAAGTATTCGCGGGCGGCGACGCTCTGAGAGCCCGGCGGCCACCGCGAAGCCCAGGCTGCGCGGTAGCCGCCCGGCCTTAGGCCGTCGGCTGCCCGGCCTTGGGCTTGAAGTACAGCGTCTCGCCGCGGCTCAGGCCGGCCAGGCTGAGGTGGTCCTTGGCCACTTCCGCTTCGATCGGCTCCGCTTGGCCGGCGACCTTGAGGGTCACCCGGGTGATCGCGCCGAGCGGACGGATATCGCGTACCTCGCCGGCCTGGTGGCCCTCCTCGGCCTGGCGCGAGAGGTGGATCTCGTGCGGGCGGAACAGCACATGGTGGTCGCCCTCGCCGACATAGAGGCGGTTGGCGTCGCCGAGGAAGTGGTAGACGAAGTCGCTGGCCGGGTGCTCGTAGACCTCGGCCGGCGAGCCGATCTGTTCGATCACGCCCTTGTTCATCACCACGATGCGGTCGGCCACTTCCATGGCCTCTTCCTGGTCGTGGGTGACGAACACGGAAGTCAGGTGCACGTCCTCGTGCAGGCGCGCCAGCCAGCGGCGCAGCTCCTTGCGCACCTTGGCGTCGAGGGCGCCGAACGGCTCGTCGAGCAGCAGCACGCGCGGCTCCACCGCCAGCGCGCGGGCCAGGGCGATGCGCTGGCGCTGGCCGCCGGAGAGTTGCTCGGGGTAGCGGTCGCCGAGCCAGTCGAGCTGCACCAGGTCGAGCAGTTCGTGCACCTTGCGCTTGATCACCTCTTCGCTCGGGCGCTGGCCCTTGGGCTTCATGCGCAGGCCGAAGGCGACGTTGTCGAACACCGTCATATGGCGGAACAGCGCGTAGTGCTGGAATACGAAGCCGACGTTGCGATCGCGCACGTCGTGGTTCGACACGTCCTCGCCATGGAACTGGATGCTGCCGCTGTCCGGGGTTTCCAGGCCGGCGATGATGCGCAGCAGGGTGGTCTTGCCGCAGCCGGAGGGGCCGAGCAGGGCGACCAGCTCGCCGCTCTGGATGTTCAGGTTGATGTCGCTCAGCGCCTTGAACGCATTGAAGTTCTTGCTGACGTTGCGGATTTCGATGCTCATGGCTTATTCCTCGCCGGCGCTGGCTTTCAGGCGGTTGATACGGGACTCGCTCCACTGCTTGAGCAGCAGGATCAGCAGCGCCAGCAGCAGCAGCAGGCTGGCCACGCTGAAGGCGGCGACGTGGTTGTATTCGTTGTAGAGAATCTCGACGTGCAGCGGCAAGGTGTTGGTGTAGCCGCGGATATGCCCGGACACCACCGACACCGCGCCGAACTCGCCCATGGCCCGCGCGGTGCACAGCACCACGCCGTAGATCAGGCCCCATTTGATGTTGGGCAGGGTCACGTGCCAGAACATCTGCCAGCCGTTGGCACCGAGCAGGCGCGCGGCCTCTTCCTCCTGCGTGCCCTGCTCCTGCATCAGCGGGATCAGCTCGCGGGCGACGAAGGGCACGGTGACGAAGATGGTGGCGAGAACGATGCCCGGCAGGGCGAAGATGATCTGGATGTCGTGCTCGCGCAGCCAGGGGCCGAAGAAGCCCTGGGCGCCGAACAGCAGCACGTAGATCAGCCCGGCGATCACCGGCGACACCGAGAACGGCAGGTCGATCAGGGTCACCAGGATGCTCTTGCCGCGGAACTCGTATTTGCTCACGCACCAGGCGGCAGCCACGCCGAACACCAGGTTGAGCGGCACGGCGATGCCGACGGCGAGTAGGGTCAGCTTCAGCGCGCTGATCGCATCGGGCTCGAGGATCGCGGCGACGAAGGTGCCTGCGCCCTGCTTGAGCGCCTCGCTCGCCACCACCAACAGCGGCAGCAGCAGGAAGAAGGCGAACACCAGCCAGGCCGCCAGGATCAGCAGGCGCCGGCCCAGGGCGTTGCCGCGACGGGCGGCGTTGTTGACGGCACTGGCCGTCAGGGTCGTGGAAGTCATGCCCGGCTCCTCAGGAACGGCTGATGCGGCGCTGCAGCAGGTTGATCAGCAGCAGCAGGATGAACGACACCACCAGCATCAGCACGCCAATGGCGGTGGCGCCGGCGTAGTTGTACTGGTCCAGTTGCACCATGATCAGCAGCGGCAGGATCTCGGTCTTCATCGGCATATTGCCGGCTATAAAAATTACGGATCCGTACTCGCCGACGCCGCGGGCGAAGGCCAGGGCGAAGCCGGTCAGCCAGGCCGGCAGCAGCGCCGGCAGCAGCACGTGGCGAGCCACCTGCAGCGGCTTGGCGCCCAGGCAGGCGGCGGCTTCCTCGACCTCGCGCGGGATGTCGGCCAGCACCGGCTGGATGGTGCGCACCACGAAGGGCAGGGTGACGAAGGTCAGTGCTAGGGTGATGCCCAGCGGGGTGTAGGCGATCTTGAAACCCAGGGACGTGGCGAACTGGCCGATCAAGCCGTTGGGCGCATAGAGCGCGGTCAGGGCGATACCGGCCACCGCGGTGGGCAGGGCGAACGGCAGGTCGATCATCGCCTCGATGATCTTGCGGCCGGGGAAGGTGTAACGCACCAGCACCCAGGCCAGCAGGGTGCCGATCACGCCGTTGATCACGGCGGCGAGCAAGGCGGTGCCGAAGCTGAGCTTCAAGGCGGCCAGCACGCGTGGCGAGGAAATGATTGCCCAGAACTGTTCCCAGGTGAGCTGGGCAGCGTGGACGAACATGGCACCCAGGGGAATCAGCACCAACAGGCTGAGGTACACCAGGGTGTAACCCAGCGTCAGCCCGAAGCCGGGTATGACGGGGGAAGTACGGCGAGACATGGCCTGTCCTTAAATCGGTTGGCGTTGGAACGCTCTAACAAACCAGGGGTGGGCAGGCTTCAGCCCCACCCACCCTTGCGCATCACTGGGCCTGGTAGATCTGGTCGAACACGCCGCCGTCGTTGAAGAACTTCGGCTGCGCGGTTTTCCAGCCGCCGAAGTCAGCGTCGATGGTCACCAGCTTGAGCTGCGGGAACTGCTGGGCGAACTCGGCGGCAATCGCCTGGTTGCGCGGGCGGTAGAAGTGCTTGGCGGCGATGCGCTGGCCTTGCTCGCTGTACAGGTAGTTCAGGTAAGCCTCGGCGACCTGGCGCGTGCCCTTCTTGTCGACGTTCGCATCGACCACGCTCACCGGCGGTTCGGCGAGGATCGATAGCGACGGCGCGACGATCTCGAAGTTCTCCCCGCCTTCTTCCTTGAGCGCCAGGAAGGCCTCGTTCTCCCAGGCCAGCAGCACGTCGCCGATGCCGTTGTTGACGAAGGTGATGGTCGAGCCGCGCGCCCCGGTATCCAGCACCGGCACGTTCTTGTAGAGCTTCTCGGTGAAGGCCTTGGCCTCGGCTTCGCTGCCGTACTTCTGCTGGGCGTAGGCCCAGGCGGCGAGGAAGTTCCAGCGCGCGCCGCCGGAGGTCTTCGGGTTGGGGGTGATCACTTCCACGCCCGGCTTGACCAGGTCGTCCCAGTCCTTGATGCCTTCGGGGTTGCCCTTGCGCACCAGGAACACGATGGTCGAGGTGTAGGGGGTGCTGGCGTCCGGCAGGCGCTCCTGCCAGTTCTCCGGGATCAGCTTGCCGAGCTTGTACAGCTCGTCGATGTCGCCGGCCAGGGCCAGGGTCACCACGTCGGCGCGCAGGCCGTCGATCACCGCGCGGGCCTGCTTGCCCGAGCCGCCATGGGACTGCTGGATGCTCACCGCCTCGTTGCCCTGGGCCTGCCAGTGCTGGTTGAAGGCGGCGTTGAATTCGCTGTAGAGCTCGCGCGTCGGGTCGTAGGACACGTTGAGCAGGGTCTGGGCGGCGGCGGCCGGGCCGGCGATCAGGGCACTGGCCAGTGCGGCCAGGGCAAAACGACGAATGGACATGGTGCAGCTCCTAACTGGATTTTTATCTTGGTTCTGGTTCGTGGCGGTCAGTCGCACATTCGCGGGCGACAGCAACGGTGGCGGTGCGTGTTCATGGCTGGGCTCTTTTCATGGTCACGCCCTCCGGTGGTCCAGTCGGGCTGCTTGCTTGGTTCAGGCGTTCTTGCTGCCGGGCGGCTGCAGGCGAAACTTTTCCTTGCGTTCGATCTGCACCACCTGGCCGTTGTGCACGGTGATTTCCACCGAGCCGAATTTCAGGCCCTGCAGGGCAGTCTGGATCTCGCGGAGGATCACGGCTTCGTCCTGGCCTTCGAGGTTTCTCAGCGTCGCGGTCATTTCCAGGTTCCTAGGTTGTCGGGCGCCGCAGCGTCTGGCTGGCGTGGAGCGGATAGTAGAGAGGCCGAAATATTCTTAAAAATATTGTTTAAGAACATTTATAGATCTTTTTGGAATATTTAGATTTCCGAATTAATGGAATAAGCAAATAAATTCTTATTCTTTTTAGAGTTGATCCATGCTGCCTAGACTGGCGCCATTCGACTTCAGGAGGTGCCGTCATGGGCAGCGAAGCAATCCGTTATCTGATCCTGCCGGGCTGGCAGGGCTCGCCCGAGGAGCACTGGCAGAGCCATTGGCAGCGCAGCCTGCCGAACAGCGCGCGGGTGGAGCAGGCCGACTGGCTCAACCCCCGACGTGGCGATTGGGTGGCGGCGCTGAACCAGGCCGTGGCGGCCGATCCGCGCCCGACCATCCTCATCGCCCACAGCCTGGGCTGCGTCACCGTGGCGCATTGGGCGGCGCAGGCGCCGCTCGAGCTGCTGCGCCGGGTGCGTGGCGCCTTGCTGGTGGCGCCGGCCGATGTCGAGCGGCCCGATTGCCCCGAACCGCTGCGGAACTTCGCGCCCATTGCGCGCGATCTGCTGCCATTTCCCAGTCTGCTGATCGGCTCCGACAACGACGCCGCGGCCAGCGCCGCGCGGGCCCTCGAGCTGGCCCGGCAGTGGGGCAGCGAAGCGGCGATCCTGCGCGGTGCCGGGCATATCAACGTCAAGTCCGGGCATCGCCACTGGGAGCAGGGCTTCGGCTATCTGTATCGCCTGCAGGGGCGGATCGAGCAGCAGGCGCGGTTGCGCGCCTGATTCGTCAGCCCTAGACCCTCTTCGAGGCGGGATCGGGTCAGGCAGCCGCCCGCCTCATTTTTATTGGCTGTACCTACTCCCAACACTTAAGGAGGTTCTGAAAAAGCCATTTATCGTCACTCCCGCGAAGGCGGGAGCCCAGGACTACGTAGGTTCTGGATTATTCCCCTGCGGGCCAGCGCAAGCGCTGTTCAGCGATAAAGCTGCTGTCCCGCCTGCGCGGGAACGACGGTGATTTCAGAGTTTCCTTAACGCAGACATAACCGTTTTATTCGCCCGCCGTTTCGGAGCCCCAGGACATGCCGTTTTCGCCGAACATTGCGCCAGCCCTGACCTTCGCCGAGGTCGACAAGAGCCCGCTGAGCATCCGTGCCAAGGCGCTGGTATTCGTCGACCCGCGCTCGCGCCAGCTGCGCGAGCGCGCCGAGGCCCTGGCGCCGGGCAATCAGGCGCTGCTGATCCGCGGCGAGACCGGCACCGGCAAGGAGCTGCTGGCCCGCTACATCCACCGCCACAGCGAGCGCGGCGGGCTGTTCGTGGCGGTGAGCAGCGGCGCCATCAGCCCGCAATGGGGCGAGGCCGAGCTGTTCGGTCACGTCGCCGGCGCCCACGTCGGCGGCGCCAGCAGCCGCGCCGGCTGGTTCGGCTCGGCCAACGGCGGCACGCTCTACCTGGACGAGATCGCCGACCTGCCGCGGCCGCTGCAGGGCAAGCTGCTCGCCGCGCTGGAAACCCGCGAGCTGTACCGCGTCGGCGCCGGTCAGGCGTTGCCGGTGGACGTCAGGCTGGTGGCGGCCAGCAGCATCGACCTGGCCCGCGCGGTGGCCGCCGGCACCTTCGACGAGCGCCTGTACGCCTACCTGGGCGACGGCCTGCTCGAGCTGCCGGCGCTGCGCCAGCGGGTCGGCGACATCCTGCCGCTGGCCGAGTACTTCCTCGGCAGCCATGCCCAGCGCCTGGGCCTGGCCATCCCGCCGATCAGCCCCGCAGCGCAGAGCGTGCTGGAGGCGCACAGCTGGCCGGGCAACACCCGCGAGCTGGAGAACGTCATCCACTTCGCCCTGCTGCTGGCCGGCAGCGCCGAGATCGGGCCGCAGCACCTGCAGCTACCGGGCATCTCCTAGGGTGTCGCGGGGCCGCCCAGGCCATGCGCACCGGGCTTTCCGCAGGTATACCGGCGCGAACTGGCCGGTTCGGGGGCGTAGGTTGGCGCTGAGCGCAGCGAAGCCCAACAGGGAGTGCGCAGCACTCCGCCCGGCGATCCGCGGCACCTGCCCGGCGATCCGCAGCACTCCGCCCGGCGATCCCTCCGCCTTGCGCTCCAGCGCAGCCGTTGGACTTAGTAGCAGGCTCCTCAGCCCAACCTAAGGCGCGAGCAGCGACACCGATTTCACCTGCGCCCACAGCGCCTGGCCGGCCTGGATGCCGAGCTGGTCGAAGGAGTAGCGGGTGATCCGCGCCAGCAGGCGCTGCTCGCCCAGGCGCAGGGTCAGCAGCACCTGGGAGTCGAGGGCGCGCCAGTCGTCCACCGTCACCGGCAGCAGGTTGAGCAGGCTGCTGCCCTCGGCGCGTTGCAGGCCGAGGCTGACGTCGCGCGCCTTGATCTTCACCCGCACCCCATGGCCGACCGGCAGCGCCGCATGCGGCAGGCGCAGGCGCGCCTCGCTGCCGGGCAGATGCAGCTCCAGCAACTGGTAGGCGGCGTCGTGGCCCGCGACCCGGCCGTCGATCACCGCCTCGGCGTCGTCTTCCAGGGCGAAGGGCAGGTCGGCGCGCAGCAGGGTTTCCTTGAGCGGGCCGCTGGCGCGCACCTGGCCTTCGTCGAGCAGCACCAGGTGGTCGGCCAGGCGCGCCACCTCGTCCGGCGCGTGGCTGACGTAGAGCACCGGAATCTCCAGCTCCTGGTGCAGGCGCTCCAGATACGGCAGCACCTCCAGCTTGCGCCTGAGATCGAGCGAGGCCAGCGGCTCGTCCATCAGCAGCAGGCGCGGGCTGGTCAGCAGCGCGCGGGCGATGCCGACGCGCTGGCGTTCGCCGCCGGACAGGCTGGCCGGCAAACGCTCGAGCAGATGACCGATGCCGAGCAGCTCCAGCGCCTGCTCCAGCGCCACCTGGCGCTGCGCGGCGGGGATGCGGCGTTGGCCGTACTCCAGGTTGCGCCGCACGCTGAGGTGGGGGAACAGGTTGGCGTCCTGGAACACGTAGCCGATGGCGCGCCGGTGCGCCGGCAGGAAATGGCCGCTGGCGCTGTCCTGCCACAGCTCGCCGGCCACCTGCAGATAGCCCTGCTGCGGGCGATCCAGGCCGGCGAAGCAGCGCAGGCAACTGGTCTTGCCCGAGCCGGAGTGGCCGAACAGGGCGCTGACGCCGCGGCCCGGCAGGTCGAGGTCGACGTCCAGGCGAAAGCCCGGGTGCTGCACCACGAAGCGCGCGCGAATGCGCCCGTCGTCCGTCACGGCGGGGGCCGCGGGTCTGGCGAAACCGAACATCACCACAGCCTCGCTTTGCCGGCACGCCCGGAGTAGAGCGCGAGCAGCACGATAAAGGAGAACAGCACCATGCCGCCGGCCAGCCAGTGGGCCTGGGCGTAGTTCATGGTTTCCACGTGGTTGTAGATCTGCACCGAGGCCACCTGGGTCTTGCCGGGGATATTGCCGCCGATCATCAGCACCACGCCGAACTCGCCGACGGTATGGGCGAAGCCGAGCACCGCGGCGGTCATCAGGCCGGGGCGGGCCAGCGGCAGCACCACGCTGAAGAAGGCGTCCCAGGGCCCCGCGCGCAGGGTCGCGGCGGCCTCCAGCGGGGCGCGGCCGATGGCCTCGAAGGCGTTCTGCAGCGGCTGCACGACGAAGGGCAGCGAGTAGAACACCGAGGCGATCACCAGGCCGGTGAAGCTGAAGGTGAAGGTGCCCAGGCCGAGGCTTTGGGTCAGCTGACCGATGAAACCGTTGGGCCCCATGCTCACCAGCAGGTAGAAGCCGATCACCGTCGGCGGCAGCACCAGCGGCAAGGCGACTATGGCGCCGATCGGCTGCTTCAGCCGCGAGTGGGTGCGCGCCAGCCACCAGGCGATGGGCGTGCCGATCAGCAGCAGGAGCAGGGTGGTCAGCGAGGCCAGCTGCAGGGTCAGCCAGATCGCGTCGAGGTCGTGCTTGGACAGCGGCATGCGGAGTTCCGATTACAGCTTATAGCCGAAGGATTCGATGATCGCGGCCGCTTCCGGGCCCTTGAGGTATTCCAGCAGTGCGGCGGCGGCCGGGTTGTTCGCGCCCTGCTTGAGGAGCACCGCGTCCTGCTTGATCGGATCGTACAGCGCCTGCGGCACCATCCAGGCCGAGCCGCTGCTGAGCTGGCCGTTCCGGTACACCTGGGACAGGGCGACGAAGCCCAGCTCGGCGTTGCCGGTGGCGACGAAGTGCAGGGCTTTGGCGATGCTCTGGCCTTCCACCAGCTTGGGCCGCAGCGTCTCGTGCAGGCCCAGTTTTTCCAGCACCTGGATGGCGGCCAGGCCGTAGGGCGCGGCTTGCGGGTTGGCGATGGCCAGGTGGGTGAACGCGCCGGCGTGCAGGGCGGCGGGGCTGCCGTCGAGGGTGTCGGCGTCGGCCGACCACAGCACCAGGCTGCCGATGGCGTAGGTGAAACGCGAGCCGGGCACGGCATCGCCCTCGCTCTCCAGCCTGGCCGGGGTGCTGTCGTCGGCGGCCAGCAGCACATCGAAGGGCGCGCCATGCTTGATCTGCGCATAGAACTGCCCGGTGGCTCCGAAGGAGGCGACCAGCTTGTGCCCGGTGGCCTGCTCGAACCTGGGCGCGATGGCCTGCAGCGGCGCGGTGAAGTTGGCGGCCACGGCCACCTGCACCTCGGCGGCGAGGGCCGGGCCGGCGCCGGCGAGCAGCAGGACGAACAGCAGATGGCGGGAGCTGAACATGGCGCCTCCGTGGCGTTGTTTAGTTTTCTATATAGCGCGTGGCCTGCGATGCCGCCAAGGGCTGTCGGCCCTGGCGCGCTGGCTGAGGGGGAGGCGGCATCTTGGGCAATAGCTGACCGGCAAGTCAAGCCTGTGCTCAGCGCCGCCGCCAGACGCTGGCCAGCCAGGGCTGCTGCTCGCGCGGCAGGCCGGCGGGGCGGTAGTAGTGCTCCAGTTCGACGAAGCCGGCGGCCTCGAGCCGTGCGCGCCAGTGCGCCAGGTCGTGGTAGGCGCCGTAGCGCGGGCCGTTCCAGCCTTCCTGGTTGTCGCCGCGCGGGTTGGAGCTGAACAGCACGCCGCCGGGTTTCAGCGCGGCATGCAACTGGCCGAGCACCTGCGGCAACTGCTGGTCCGGCACGTGGAACAGGCTGGCGTTGGCGAAGATGCCGTCGAAGTGCGCGCTGGGCAGGTCGAGGGCGAGAAAGTCCTGCAGCCAGACCTCGCAGCCGCTGTCCGCCCGCGCCATCTCGACGAAGCGCGGACAGCCGTCGAGGCCGACCGGCTGGTGGCCGAGGGCGGCGAAGGTGCGCAGGTCGCGCCCCGGGCCGCAGCCGAAGTCGAGAATCCGGTAGGGCGGCTCGGCCTGGATATGCGCGAGCAGCGCGGCGACGTTCTGGCTGACGTCGTGATCGCGGGTGCCCTCGCGAAAATCCTCGGCGCAGTCCTGGTAATGGGCCAGGGTCAGGGCGCTGATCCGGGCGAGTTCGGCGGGGCTCAGGGGCATGGTGATGGTCCGGCAAATACAGGCATTAAACCCGCTCCCGGCCGGCCGGGGTAGCAGTGCTTGCCTCGCCGCTGCGGCTCGGTCGAAAGCCCCTCCCACGGCAGGCGCTTGTGGCAGGGGCTTTAGCCGCGACCAGCGTGAAGCCACCCCGCCGCTGCATGGCGCAACCCGCGCAACAGCCTGTTCGCCCGTTTGCCCCGCTGCTGCGCTTTGTCTTAGATTGCCCGGCTCACCTCGACCGGCACCCGCCGGTCATGCCCCGAGGCTCGCACCGTGTCCGCTGCCGTTTCCGTTTACCGCCTCCCCGGTTTCCTGCCCTTTCTCGCCGCGCGCCTGCTGGCGGTGTTCGCCATGCAGATCCAGGCCATAGTGGTCGCCTGGCAGGTCTACGACATCACCCGCGACCCGCTGTCGCTGGCCTACGTCGGCCTGGCGCAGTTCGTGCCGATGCTGCTGCTGTTGATGCCGGCGGGCGACCTGATCGACCGCTTCGACCGCAAGCTGATCCTCCTGCTCAGCTGGCTGGTGGAAGGCCTGTGCGCCGCCGCGCTGCTCTGGCTGTCGCTGAGCGAGGCGCCGGTGAGCGGGTACTACGCCGTGCTGGTGCTCTACGGCAGTGCCCGCGCCTTCACCGGGCCGGCGCTGTCCAGCCTGCTGCCGCAGATCGTGCCGCGCGAGCGCCTGGCCGCGGCGATTGCCGCCAACAGCATGATCATGCGCGGCGCGACCATCTCCGGCCCGGTGCTGGGCGGCGGCCTGTACGCCATCGGCGGCGGCGGGCTGACCTACTCGGTGTGCCTGCTCGGCTTCCTCGCCGGCGCCGCGCTGCTGCCGCTGGTGCCGGTGCGCTATGCGGAGAAGATGCAGACGCTGGAATCCACGGCCTGGGCGCGCTTCACCGCCGGCATCGGCTTTATCCGTTCGCGGCCGATCATCCTCGGCACCATCTCCCTGGACCTGTTCGCCGTGCTGCTCGGCGGCGTGGTGGCGCTGCTGCCGATCTACGCCCAGGAGGTGCTGGAAGTCGGGCCCACCGGCCTCGGTCTGCTGCGCAGCGCCATGGCCATCGGCGAGGTGACGGTGGGCCTGTACCTGAGCATGAAGCCGTTCAACCGCCGGGTCGGCCTGACCATGTTCGCTGCGGTGGCGCTGTTCGGTGTGGCCAACCTGGTGTTCGCCCTGTCCAGCCTGTTCTGGCTGTCGTTCGCCGCGCTGGTGGTGGCCGGCGGTGCGGACATGGTGAGCATGTACATCCGCTCCTCGTTGGTGCAGTTCTCCACCCCGGACGCCATGCGCGGCCGGGTCAACGCGGTGAACATGCTGTTTATCGGCTCGTCCAACGAGCTCGGCGAGTTCCGCGCCGGCACCAGCGCCGCCTGGTTCGGCGTGGTGCCGGCGGCGCTGATCGGCTGCGCCTGCACCCTGACCGTCACCGGCGGCTGGCTGCTCGGCTTCAAGAGCCTGCGCCAGGTCGACCGCTTCGAGGATGCCTCGCCGGGCAAGACGGCGTAGCGCGAGCGCCTTATCCCAACCGCAACAGCGGTCGTAGCTTCAGCCCGAGGACGATACCGAGCAGGCAGAACAGGCCGAACAGCCAGCCCGACGCCGCCCCGGCCATGATCCCGGAGAGCAGCGTGCCCACGGTGCAGCCCAGCGCCAGCAGGCTGCCCCAGCCCAGCAGCACGCCGCCGAGCAGGCCGCGCAGCCAGTCGCGGGGCGCGCCGCCGCTGGGGCGAAAGTCGCCTGCGGCCAGGGCGCTGGCCCAGGCGGCGAGCACCAGGCCGCCGACGAACAGGCCGTTGTTCGACAGCAGCGTCTCCTTGACCGCCGTGGCGCAGCCGGCGAAACCGTCCAGCCCCTCCAGACGCGCCGGCAGCCAGCCCAGGCCGTCGGCACCGGTGCGCGCCAGGCTGCCCAGCTCGGCCGTCACCCCCAGCGGGCCGACGCGGAAATAGGCCAGCACCGCCAGGCTGCCGATCAGCACGCCGCCGACCCAGGTCGGCCAGCGCGCGCCGAACAGCAGCGCCCACAGCCCGCGCACCTCGCCCGCCGCCCCCGCCTGGCGATAGCGCAGCAGCCAGGCGGCCAGGGCGCCGAGCAGCGCCAGTTGCAGCAGCAGCGAGCCGCCGTAGCCGAGCTTGCCGGGCAGCCAGAGCACCGGCGCCTGCTGCAGCGCGGCCAGGTACAGCGGGTTCCAGCTGAGAAAACCCAGGGCGAAGCCGAGCAGCGCGCCGGCCAGCGCCGCCAGCGAGGTGAAATTGCCCTCGCCGAGGCGATACAGGTGGGCGCTGAGGCACGAACCGGAAATCGCCATGCCGAGGCCGAACACCGTCGCCGCCAGCGCCAGCACCCAGCTCAGCGGGCCGATATGGGCGTCCGGCGGCAGGCGACCGGAGAAGGGATCGGGCAGGAAGGCGCCGAACACCGCGTGATAGCCCAGGGTGCCCACGGCCAGGGCGGCGAGCAGGCCGAGCAGGCCGTCCGGTATGCGCCGTTCGATGAAGTCGCGGCTGATGCAGAAGAAGCAGAAGCGCGAACGCTGCAGCAGCAGGCCGAACAGCGCACCGCCGAGCAGCGAGAAGCTGAAGGCGCGGCCCTGGTTGCTGCCGTCGGCCAGTTGCCAGGCGGCGGCGAGCAGGGCGACGGCGAGCAGGCCTGACAGGGCGATGGGTAGCGTTGCGCGAGGGGAGGAAAGGCTGGCGGTCATGGGTTGTCCTTGTCGACCCTAATGACGGGAGCGGCCCTGGCTTGAAGCGCCGGGCCGCTGTTTGCGAGGTCGTTGCCGCCCGAGCCTTAGGGATAATCTGAAAAAGCCGTTTATCGTCACTCCCGCGAAGGCGGGAGCCCAGGAAATCCGCAGGTTCTGGATTACCCCCCCTTCGGCCCAGCGCAAGCGCTGTTCAGTGATAAAGCTGCTGTCCCGCCTGCGCGGGACAGCGCTTGCGCTGAACGTACTTCAGTGCGGCCCGAACAGGCGAGCGCAGCGAGTAATGACGGCTTTCTCAGCGCTTCCCTAGGGTGGATCGGTGCGGCGTGATCCACCCTAGGTCCAGCTTAGCCGGCAGCGCTCCTACTGGCCGCCCCAAACCGTACCGGCCAGGTTGGTCACCGGCACGCCCACGGCGTTGCCGTACTCGGTCCAGGAGCCGTCGTAGTTGCGCACCTCGTAGCCGAGGATCTTCTTCAGGGCGAACCAGCTGTGGCTGGAGCGCTCGCCGATGCGGCAGTAGGTGATGATCGGCTTGCTGCCGTCGATGCCCACCGCGGCGTAGACCTTCTTCAACTCCTCGGCCGACTTGAAGGTGCCGTCGGCGGCCACCGCCTGGCCCCAGGGCACGTTCACCGCGCCGGGCACGTGGCCGGCGCGCACCGCCAGCTCCTGCACGCCCTGCGGGGCGAACACCTTGCCGCTGTACTCGTCCGGCGAGCGGATATCCACCAGCTGCACGTCGCTGCGTTTCTCGGCGGCGGCCAGCACGTCGGGGAGGAAGGCGCGCAGCTCCTTGTTGGCGGCCTTCACCGTGACGTTGCCGGCGCTCGGCGTGCTGGCGCGGCTGTCCAGGGCGCGGCCCTCGGCCTCCCACTTGGCGCGGCCGCCGTCGAGCAGCTTGACGTTATCGACGCCGTACACGTCGAACACCCAGGCGCCCCAGGCGGCGAACCAGTTGTTGTTGTCGCCGTAGAGGATGGTGGTGCTGTCGTCGTTCACCCCGGCCTTGCGCAGCAGGGCCTGGAAGGCCTCCTGGCTGGCGATGTCGCGGCGCACCGGGTCGACCAGGTCGCTGTGCCAGGCGAAATTGACCGCGCCGGGAATATGCCCGCGCTCGTAGACGCCGGGCACCACGCTGACCTCGACGATGCGCAGCTTGGGATCGTTCAGGTTCTGCTCCAGCCAGTCGGTGCTGACCAGGTATTCGCTGGCGGCCTGCGTCGGCAGCGCCTGCAGCAGGGCGGCGACGGCGAGCAGGCCGGCGCCGAGGAGGGACTTGATCTTCATGGTGCATGACCTCTTGAGGGGGCAGTTTTCAGGCTAGTTAGCCCTGTTCGATGCGAGATAACGCTTTTTCCTATGCATATTCCCTGTGGTTCGCACCTCCTGCTCAGCCGTACAGCGACGGCCGCGGGCCCTGGCCGCTGAGCAGCCAGTGGCCGAGGTCGCGCACCTTGTAGTCGACGGGGTCGTGCAGGCTGTGCACCCGCACGTTGCGCCAGAAGCGGTCGAAGCCGTAGCGCGAGCTGGTGGCGCGGGCGCCCATGGCCTCGAAGATCTGACTGGTGATCTCCAGCGCGGCGCGTACCGCCAGCACCTTGGCCTCGCTGATGGCCAGCGCCACCTCGGCGCGCTCGGCGGCGGTCAGCGCCGGTTTTTCCCAGGCGCTCTGCAGGCGTTGGGCGGCCTGCTCGGCCAAGGGCAGGGCGCTGCGGTAAAGCAGCCATAGCTCGCCGTAGCGCTGCTGGATGAACGGATCGTCGCTGGCCTGCGCCACCCCCGAGGCCGGCCAGGCGCGGCTGTGTTCGCGGGTGTAGCGCAGCGCCGCGTCCAGCGCACCCTGGGCGTTGCCCAGGTAGAGCTGGGTCAGGATCAGCTGCGACAGGCAGGCGCGCAGGGTGGTGCGCGGGCTGGCGCCGACCGGGCCGAGCAGCTCGCTGGCGTCGACGAACACCTGCTCGAACTGCACCGTGCCGCTGTCGGTCTGGCGCTGGCCGAAGCCGTCCCAGTCGGCGTTGATCGCCAGGCCGTCGCGCTGGCTGGGCAGGACGATGAACACCCGATCCTCCGGGTTCTTGCCGCGTGGCGCGCTGACCACCAGGGCATCGGCGCCGAGCGCGCCGGAGCAGAACGACTTGCTGCCGTTGAGCTCGTAATGCTCCTCGCGCCGGCTGAGCGTCAGGCCGCTGTCGCGGCCGTTGGTGGCGTTGCCCCAGAACCAGCGCTGCTGCACCGTGCGGGTCAGCCAGTGGCGCTGCTGCTCGGGGTTGCCGAACAGCAGGATGGTCGCCACCTGCAGGTGCTGGAAGGCGAACAGGTGGGCCAGCGAACTGTCCACCGCCGCCAGGTAGCGCACGATGCGGTAGATCTCCGGCCACACCAGGCCCTGGCCACCGTATTGCTGCGGCACGGCCAGGCTCAGCAGGCCGCTGTCGCGCAGCAGCTCGCGTTCGGCCTGCGCGCTGCCGCCGGCGCGGTCCCGCTCCACCGCGCTGGCGGCCAGACGCCGGGCCAGGCGCTCGACCTTGGCCGTGCGGCTGCCGAAATCCACGGGGAACAGGTGCGCGGCGAACAGTGGCTCGTCACGCAGGCTGGGATGCAGGCGGGCCTGGGCGCTCATTTGGGGCTCCAGATGCTCACGTCGCGGGCATCCACCGACTTGGGCAGCAGGCTGGCATTGAAGAAGGCATCGGCGATCTTCTGCTGCTCGGCGAGGCTGCCCGGCTGCACCAGGCGCACTCGGTAGCTGCGCTTGGCGTTGGCCTGCTCGACGATGGCCGGGTCGAGGTTGCCCCACAGCGGGCCGAGGATTTCAGCCGCCTGGCGCGGGTTGGCGCGCAGCCAGTCGCCGCTCTTCACCAGTTCGGCGAACACGGTCTGCAGCACCTGCGGGTGGCGCTTGGCGAAGGTGGCGCTGGTCAGGTAATAGCGCTGGTAGTCGGCCAGGCCCTGGCCGTCGGCGAGGATGCGCGTCGGCAGCTGCTGCTGCGCGCCGCTGAGGAAGGGCTCCCAGGTGACCCAGGCGTCCACCTTGCGGTTCTCGAAGGCGGCGCGGCCGTCGGCCGGGGTCAGGTAGGCCGGCTCGATATCGCCGAATTTCAGCCCGGCCTGGGCCAGCGCGGCGATCAGCAGGTAATGCACGCCGGCGGCCTTGGTCACGGCGACCTTCTTGCCCTTGAGATCGGCCAGGGTTTTGATCGGCGAGTCCTCGCGCACGATGATCGCCTGCGCGCGGGGCGAGGGCGCTTCCTGGGCGAAGTAGGCGAGGTCGGCGCCGGCGGCCTGGGCGAACACCGGCACGGTGTCGGCGACATCGGCGGACAGGTCGATATTGCCGACGTTGAGCGCCTCCAGCAGCGGCTGGCCGTTGGGGAACTCGTGCCAGCTGACGGCAATGTCCTGATCGGCCAGCGCCTTTTCCAGGGTGCCCTGGCTCTTCAGCAGGCTGATCAGCGTGGAGGATTTCTGGTAGCCGATGCGCAGTTGCTCGGCGGCATCGGCCAGTGGCGCGGCAAGCAGGCCGATGGCCAGGGAGGCGGCGATCAGTGTGCTGCGTTTGGAATGGGTGTTGGACATGGCGGCTCTCGCTACGAACACGTGCCGGCCAGGTGCAGCGGCGGATCACGCGTACTTCAGTTTTAGGGAAAGAAGTCCGGTGATCCGGTGAGGAGAAGCTAGACGATCTAAAAAACCAGCAATAAATAATTTTTAGGAATTAGCTTAGGAGCAGCGCGCAGGCCGGCCCGGGACGCCGGCCGCTCGTAGTGCAGCCAGCAGTCCGCCTTTTGCTTGCTGCAGCTTTCTCCCCGATGCCGCGAAGCGTTCACGGCGTACTGCTAAGCGAACGTATCGCCACCCGGTACGCCCTACCCGCATCTCGCGAACTTATATGCATTTTTGGAATTACAAAGTAAAAAATAATTCTTTTTAGGGATTAACAATCGTCTCGTAGATTAGCCACCAGCCGACAGCGGACCACCGCATCGGGCCCGAATCAGGGGCTCTAATGCCAATCCGCCGAGGCCTGCGCCAAGTACGCTGTCCTGCCGAGCCCCTGTGCAGTGCCAAACCCATAACAGCACACACAGCACCTGGAGCATCGAGCATGAACAAGTCCAATCTGGCGCTGGCCGTCGCCCTGGCCGCACTGGCCAGCGAAGCGACTGCCGCCGGTTTCATCGAAGACAGCAAGGCAAGCATCGGCCTGCGCAATTTCTATTACGACCTCAACACCAAGAACACCGCCAACAACAACGGCGAGGCCAGCGAGTGGGGCCAGGGCTTTATCTTCAACTACAGCTCCGGCTTCACCGAGGGCACCCTCGGCTTCGGCCTCGATGCCATAGGCCTGCTGGGCGTCAAGCTGGACTCCGGCGGCCGCAATACCAAGTCCGGGCGCGACCGCACTCCCGGCCAGCTGTTCCCGCTCGATAGCGACGGCAGCGCGGTGGACGAGTACAGCAAGGCCGGCGTGACCGCCAAGGTGCGCCTGTCCAAGACCGAGGCGCGCCTCGGCACCCTGCTGCCGAAGCTGCCGGTGGTGACCTTCAACGACGGCCGCCTGCTGCCGCAGACCTTCGAGGGCGGGCAGATCACCTCCAACGAGATCGACGGCCTGACCCTGACCGCCGGCCAGCTGGAAAGCACCAAGACCCGCAGCTCCACCGACGACATCGCCCTGCGTATCGCCGGCGCCACCGGTGACGCCGACACCAACAAGTTCTACTTCGCCGGCGGCGACTACAAGCTGAGCAAGGACCTGACGCTGCAGTACTACTACGGCAACCTGGAAGACTTCTACCAACAGCACTTCCTCGGCCTGGTGCACAGCTGGGCGATCGGCCCGGGCGCGCTGAAGACCGACCTGCGCTACTTCGACAGCGGCTCCGACGGCAAGAACGGCAGCGCCTCCGGCCGTGCCGACGGCTACCGCAGCGCCGGCTTCTGGCGTGCCGGCGACAGCAGCACCGGCGAGGTCGACAACCAGACCTGGAGCGCCCTGTTCACCTACAGCCTGGGCAGCCACTTCGCCAGCCTGGGTTACCAGCAGGTCGAAGGCGACAGCGCCTTCCCCTTCCTCAACCAGGGTGGCGGCTCTTCGTCCTACCTGATCACCGACCGCCAGATCGGCAAGTTCCAGAACGCCGGCGAGCGTACCTGGCTGGCCGAGTACGGCTACGACTTCGCCAAGCTCGGCGTCCCGGGCCTCAAGGCCAGCGTCGCCTACCTCAAGGGCGACAACGTCGATTCCGCCACGGGCGACCTGAAGGAATGGGAGCGCGATTTCCGTCTCGACTACGCCCTGCAGGACGGCCCGCTGAAAGGCCTCGGTGTGTCCTGGCGCAACGCAACCCAGCGCGGCAACGTCACCACCGATGCCGACGAGAACCGCCTGATCCTGAGCTACACCCTGACCCTGCTGTAACCCAGCTGCGACATCTCCTGACCGGCCCGCCAACGGGCCGGCAACGAACTCTTCAAGGTGGAGTACTTTTCGGGCCCGATGGCCCGATTTTTTTGGGCGTCTTTCAGGCGCGTAGGTTGGGCTGAGCGCAGCGAAGCCCAACAGGGCCGGAATGGGCCGGAATGGGGGGAGGCGTTGGGCTTCGTCGCTACGCTTCTCAACCCAACCTACGCGCTAGCCGCGGAAGGAAAATGACCACTGTGGCCTGGAGCGGCCAGGCGGCGGCTGCCGTAGCGCGTCGGCTTGAGCGAGGGGTTAGGCAGCACCTCGCGCCGCCTCGTACGCTTGCCGGGTTTGGACCATATAGATGGCCGGTCCATCCGGCGTTGTGATGCGGCCTTGCTGCACAAAGCCAGCCTTCTCATAGCAGCGGATGGCTCGATGGTTCTCCGGTGCCGGGTCCGTTTGAATCTTGGTCACGGCAGGATCAGAGAAGAGCTGCCGCACCAGCGCCCGCACAAGCGCAGTCCCGAGACCCTTGTTCAAGTCCGTCGGGTTTGCAAGAGATTGGTCGATTCCTCGAACGCCTGGGTCACTCTCGTCTTCCCACCAGCCATCACCACTGCCCATGGCGATGTAAGACTGCGCAAACCCGATAGGCTCGTTCCCCAGCATTGCGATATACGGTGTCACGGCTTCTTCAGCAAGGACGCGCGGCAGATAGTGCAGCCGGACCTCCTCCAAGCTGGGGCGTGCTTCCTCTCCACCCCACCACTCGACGATGTGTGGACGGTTGAGCCAGTCGTGAAGCATGCCCAAGTCCGCCTCGGTCATGAGGCGGAGAGTAACTTCAGACTTGGTGGAGTGCACGGTGATTGTCCTGTGCTGCCTAACGTTTGGTTAAGGGGCCGGCTTTAGCCGGTCCCGCAGTGAGCGAAGCGAACGACTTGAATGCTGTAATGGACTCTCCCCACACCCCGGTTCTATACCAAGGCGTCGGTGATTGAAGAGTGGGAGAGCCGTTATGAGGCGAATCGC
>NZ_JBITVF010000012.1:0-64953 GCF_044542855.1 Pseudomonas sp. NPDC077649
GACCTTGTTTGGTGCCTTCGAGGGACAGATACGCGGGTGTTGGCATGAGTGCTCTCCTTGCCTGGGTCATGGATCGTGGTCGATCCGGGAGCCAGGCTTATAGCGAGCGGCGTGCCAGTTAATTTAATTTCAATAAAATCAATTATTTGATATGACCGAATTGCGGTTTTCGGTCATTGTGCGCGCTGCGTCACGTCTGGTTGCGCAACAAGTTGCGCAGTGCTGTGCAGCTTGTTGCGCAGCCTGCTGCAGGGCCCGATGTCGCTGGGCTGGGCCCGGTCCTGCGGAGGGTTATCCACAGCGGTCTGCGCAAGAAGCTGCCAGGTCGCTCACTCGGCCCAGTGCCGGCCATGGCGCTCCAGCAGGTGCTGCAGCTGTTCCGGGCCGTCGCTGCCGGCCGGGTAGGGGCGCGGGCTCTGGTAGTGCTGATGCCAGCCCTGCAGGATGGGGTCGACCCACTGCCAGGCGGCCTCCACCTCGTCGCGGCGCATGAACAGCGTCGAGTCGCCTTCGATCACGTCCAGCAGCAGGCGCTCGTAGGCGTCCCAGCGGCGCTGCTGGCTGAAGGCGTCGGCCAGGTTGAGGTCCAGTTCCACGGGTTTGAGGTGCATGCCCTTGCCGGGGTTCTTGGCCATCAGCTGCAGGCTGATGCGCTCCTCGGGCTGCAGGCGGATCAGCAGCTGGTTGGCCTGGCCTTCGTGGAACAGGCGATGCGGCACCGGTTTGAACTGGATGAGGATTTCCGAGGTTTTCTTCGCCAGGCGCTTGCCGGTGCGCAGGTAGAAGGGCACCCCGGCCCAGCGCCAGTTGTCGATTTCCACCTGCACGGCGACGAAGGTTTCGGTGTCGCTGTCGTTGTCGACGTTCTTCTCGAAGTAGTAGGCCGGCACGTCGTGTCCGCCGATCTTGCCGGCGGTGTACTGGCCGCGCACGGTCTTGTCCTGCACGTCGAGGCCGCTGATCGGCTTGAGCGCCTCGAGAATCTTCACCTTCTCGTTGCGCACCGCCTCGGCGTCGAAGCGCACCGGCGCCTCCATGGCCACCAGGCAGAGCAGTTGCAGCAGGTGGTTCTGGATCATGTCGCGCATGGCGCCGGCATGGTCGTAGTAGGCGCCGCGGTTTTCCACGCCGAGGGTTTCGCACACGCTGATCTGCACGTGGTCGATATGCCCGGCGCGCCACACCGGCTCGAACAGGGCGTTGGCGAAGCGCAGCGCCATCAGGTTCTGCACGGTTTCCTTGCCCAGGTAGTGATCGATGCGGAACACCCGCGCCTCGTCGAACACCGCGCCGATGGCGGCGTTGATCGCCCGTGCCGAGTCCAGCGAGTGGCCGATGGGTTTTTCCAGCACGATGCGCGCCTTGGGACCGGCCAGGCCGGCGTTGGCCAGGTGCGCGGCGATGTCCTCGAACAGGTCCGGCGCGGTGGCCAGGTAGTAGACCCGCACGCGCTCGTCGTCGCGCCCCAGGCGTTTGCTCAGGCGGCCGAAGTCGGCGCTCTGCGCGGCGTCCATGGCGAAATAGTCGAGGCGCGCGGCGAAGCTGGCCCAGGTGCCGGCATCGAAGTCGGCGCGTGCCACCTGAGCCCGGCAGCGGCGCTCGGCCAGGGCCTGATAGGCCTCGCGGCTGTGGCTGCTGCGGGCCAGGGCGAGGATGCGCATGCCGGCGTGCAGACGCCCTTCGCGGTGCAGGTGATAGAGCGCGGGCAGCAGCTTGTGCAGGGCCAGATCGCCGGTGCCGCCGAAAACCAGCATGTCGCAGGGGATGCTCAAGAGAGGACTCCGACTCGGTTTAACCTGTGCGCGGCTACGAGCCATGTAGTATAACTACAAGGTCACTACAACCGCCGGCCACCGATCATAACCGAGCCATGGCCGGTCGAGCGCCGCGCTTGACCCTTTTCTTCATAGAGCCGAATCCGTGAATCTGTTGCAACACATCGCCCAGTCGCGCCACCTGCTGCGCAAGTCCGAGCTCAAGGTGGCCGACCACGTCCTGCTCGATCCCGCTTCGGTGATGCACAGCTCCATGGCCGAGCTGGCCCATAGCGTCGGCATCAGCGAGCCGACCATCGTGCGTTTCTGCCGCGCCATCGGCTGCAGCGGCTTCCAGGACCTCAAACTGAAGCTGGCGCAGAGCCTGGCCGCCGGCGCCAGCTTCGGCCAGTTCGCCATCCACGAGGACGACTCGGTCGCCGACTTCAGCCTGAAGATCTTCGACACCACCCTGCACACTCTGATGGAGGTGCGCGAGAAGCTCGACCCCGAGGCGCTGCAGCGCGCCATCGCCGCCTGCGCCCAGGCGCAGCGCGTGGAATTCTACGGTTTCGGCGCGTCCGGCGCGGTGGCCGCCGATGCCCAGCACAAGTTCTTCCGCCTGCTGCTGACCGCCGCCGCCTACTCCGACCCGCATATGCAGGCGATGAGCGCGGTGACCCTCAAGCCATCCGACGTGGCCATCTGCATCTCCCAGTCGGGACGTTCCAAGGACCTGTTGATCACCGCCAACCTGGTGCGCGAGTCCGGCGCCACGCTGATTACCCTGTGCCCGAGCCAGACCCCGCTGGCCGACCTGGCCACGGTCAACCTGGCCATCGACGTGCAGGAAGACACCGAGATTTACACCCCGCTGACCTCGCGCATCGCCCACCTGGTGGTGATCGACGTGCTGGCCATGGGCGTGGCCATGGCGCGCGGGCCGAGCCTGGTCAACCACCTCAAGAGCGTCAAACGCAGCCTGCGCAGCCTGCGCCTGTCGCCGAAGTCGCTGCGCAACGTCGAGGACTGAGCGCAGCCGGTTTCACCGGCTGTTCATGTGGGCGCCGTCAAAGCGTCATCTGCCCGGAGGATGCTGAGGGCTCCAGTCCTCGTTCCGGGAGAACCGAGATGCCTCGTATCTTCGATGACGCGCCACTGCAGACCAAGCCTGACGCCAAGACCCGCCGCAAACTCCAGGACCAGCGCCGCATGGCCTATCGCCGGGCCATCGAGGCCTACGCCGAGCAGTGCCAGCTGCAGCGCGAACTGGCCGACTATCCCGACCTGATCCCCGCCGGCTACCTGCTGGCCGGCGCCCAGCGCAACGCCGCCTGAAGCCCGCCTGCGCCCGGCGCTCGCCGGGCCGGCCCGCCAGGGTTGCCCGATCCTGCGAACTTATTGCCCGGTTCTGCCGATCTGCGCGCGGGTCGACGACAGCGCCCGCGCTCCCCTCTAGAGTGATGCTCTGCCCCGCTGCGCATGACGCACGCGGGCCACCGTGACCTGTCGGCCCTGGCTGCCGGCTATCCAAGACCGGCCTGAAAAAGGTGGCAAACCATGATTACCCTGAACCTCAATGGCCAAGACCATGAGCTCGACGTGGCCGACGACATGCCGCTGCTGTGGGCCTTGCGCGACGTCGCCAATCTCACCGGCACCAAATACGGCTGCGGCATGGCGCTGTGCGGCGCCTGCACGGTGAACGTGGAGGGGCAACCGACCCGCTCCTGCGTGACCCCGGTATCGGCGGTGGCCGGCAAGCGCATCACCACCATCGAGGCGGTCGGCGAAGACGCCGTGGGCAAGGTGGTGCAGGACGCCTGGCGCCGGCTCGACGTGGTGCAGTGCGGCTACTGCCAGTCCGGCCAGATCCTGGCCGCCACGGCGCTGCTCAGCGGCAACAAGGCGCCGAGCGACGCCGATATCGACGCGGCCATGAGCGGCAATATCTGCCGCTGCGCCACCTATGTGCGGATTCGCGCCGCCATTCACGACGCCGCCAAGCAACTGGCCTGAGGAGAGACGCAGCATGGGCAAGATCGAAACCCCCGATAGCGCCGCCCGCGGCATCCTCAATCTCAGCCGGCGCAGCCTGCTCAAGGGCGCCGGCGGCCTGGCCCTGGGCATCTTCTTCGCGCCGCTGCTGCGCGGCAGGGAGGCGCTGGCGGCAGGTAGCCCGCTGGAGCCGAACGCCTTCGTGCGCATTGACCTCGACGGCACGGTGACCGTGCTGGCCAAGCATCTGGAGATGGGCCAGGGCAGTTATACCGGCCTGGCCACCCTGCTCGCCGAAGAGCTGGACGCCGACTGGAACCAGGTGCGCGTCGAGGGCGCGCCGGCCGACGCCAAGCGCTACAACAACCTCGCCTTCGGGGCGATGCAGGGCACCGGCGGCAGCACCGCCATGGCCAACTCCTGGGAGCAGATGCGCACCGCCGGCGCCGTCGCCAAGGCCATGCTGGTGGCCGCCGCGGCGCAGCGCTGGGGCGTGCCGGCCAGCGAGATCGGCGTCAGCCAGGGCGTAGTCAGCCACGCCGGCTCCGGCCGCAGCGCCGGTTTCGGCGAACTGGTCGAGGCTGCCGCGCAGCTGCCGGTGCCCGAGCAGGTGCAGCTCAAGGATGCCAAGGACTTCAAGCTGATCGGCAAGCGCGAGCTGCGGCGCAAGGACAGCCTGGACAAGACCGACGGCAGCGCGATCTTCACCCAGGACTTCAAGCTGCCCGGCATGCTGGTGGCCATGGTCGCCTACCCGCCGCGTTTCGGCGGCGTGCCGCGGACCGTGGACAGCAGCAAGGCCAAGGCGGTGCGCGACGTGGTCGCGGTGGTGGAGTTTCGCGACCTGCCCCACGGCCGCGCCGGCGTGGCGGTGCTGGCGAACAACACCTGGGCCGCGCGCCAGGGCCGCGACGCCCTGCTGATCGACTGGGACGAGAGCCAGGCCTTCACCCTCGGCAGCGCGGAAATCTTTGCCCAGTACCGCGAAGCCGCCGACCAGCCGGGGCTGCCGGCCACACGCAAGGGTGATGCCGACGCCGCGTTGACCGCGGCGGCGAAAACCCTCGAGGCCGAGTACGAGTTCCCCTACCTGGCGCATGCGGCGATGGAGCCGATGAACTGCCTGGTGAAACTGTCCGCCGAGCGCTGCGAGATCTGGAACGGCGAGCAGTTCCAGACCGTCGACCAGGCCATCATCGGCGGTTACCTGGGCCTGGCGCCGGAGCAGGTGTCGCTGACCCAGCTGTATGCCGGCGGCAGCTTCGGCCGCCGCGCCAGTTCGGTGTCGGACTATCTGCTGGAGGCGGTGGCCATCGCCAAGGCGGCGCGCGTCCAGGGCGTCGAGGCGCCGGTGAAGATGGTCTGGACCCGCGAGGACGACACCCGCGCCGGCTACTACCGGCCGCTGTACCTGCACCGCGTGCGCGTCGGTCTGGATCAGGCCGGCAAGCTGCAGGCCTGGCACAACCGCATCGTCGGTCAGTCGATCATTGCCGGCACCTCGATGGAGCCGTTCCTGGTCAAGGAGGGGATCGACCACACCTCGGTGGAAGGGCTGTCCAACCTGGCCTACAGCGTGCCCAACCTGCAGGTGGAGCTGAGCACGCCGAGCAATATCAAGGTGCCGGTGCTGTGGTGGCGCTCGGTGGGCCATACCCACACCGGTTACGTCGCCGAAACCATGATCGACGAGGCTGCCGTGGCCGCCGGCCAGGACCCCTACGCCTTCCGTCATGCGCTGCTGGACAGCCAGCCGCGCCATCGTGGCGTGCTGGAACTGGCCGCCAAACAGGCCGGCTGGGACCAGCCGCTGGCCGCCGGCGCCGAGGGTGAGAAGCGCGGTCGCGGTATCGCCGTGCACGAGTCGTTCGGCTCCTTCGTCGCCCAGGTCGTCGAGGTGACGGTCAAGGCCGACGGCAGCTACAAGCTCGATCGTGTGGTCTGCGCGGTGGATTGCGGCATCGCCATCAACCCGGACGTGATCCGCGCGCAGATGGAGGGCGGCATCGGCTTCGGCCTGGCGGCGGCGTTGCATGGTGCGATCACCCTGAAGGAGGGACGCGTGGAGCAGTCGAACTTCCACGACTTCCAGGTGCTGCGGATGAACGAGATGCCCAGGGTCGAGGTGCATATCCTGCCGTCGGCGGAGAACCCGACCGGGGTCGGCGAGCCGGGCGTGCCGCCGCTGGCGCCGGCGCTGGCCAACGCGCTGTTCGCCGCCACCGGCGTGCGCCTGCGCCAGCTGCCGTTGCCGGCGCAGATCAAGGCCTGACGTCCGATACTGGAAACACGAACGCCCGGGGTAATCCCGGGCGTTCGTGTTTATGGAGGCTGTTCTTCCCGGATTGCATCCGGGCTAGGGTGTGGTGGGAGGCAAGAGCGTGTCGGGTGGGCGACGCGAAGCTTGTCCACCTGTTTGATGGCGGCTCAGGACGCGTTCAGTCTGGTCGCCGTTTCGAGCTCGCTGGCGTCTTGCGGCGTCGGCACATGGATCGCCGCCTGGCGATGCTTGAGCATGCCGCCATCGCGCTGGTTCAGCGCTGCGGTCATTTCGGCGAGGATCGCCGTGGCCACGCTTTCCGGGGTGTCGCCGCCGATATCCAGGCCGATGGGGTAGTGCAGACGCTCCAGCGCCGGCAGACGCCTGGTGTGCTGGCGAATTTCTTCCAGCAGGCGTTCGGTGCGCTCGCGCGGCCCTAGCTGACCGATATAGACCGGCGCGCCCTGCAACACAGCGCCCAGCCAGTGGCGGTCCTGGCTGTAGCTGTGGCTCATCACCGCCACCAGCGCGCCGTCGGTCAGATGGTGCAGGGCGTAGGGCGAGCCGGTGTCGACCTGCAGCACCGCATCGGCCTCGGCAAAGCGCTCGGCGCGGGCGAAATGGGCGCGGCCGTCGATCACCGTGACGTGCCAGTCCAGCAGCTTGGCCATATGCACCAGCGGCTGCGCATCGTGGCCGGCGCCGAAGATCACCAGACGCCGTTGCGGCGCCAGGTATTCGCAGAACACCTCGATCTCGCCGCGCGCATCGCGGTAGCTGTGCAGCGAGGAGCGGCCTCGAGCCAGGGTCTCGGCCAGATCGGCGCGCACTCGGGCGTCCAGCGCCGGATCGAGCAGGCGCGCGCTGTCGGCGTGAGCCGGATGCAGCAACAGGCGCTCGCCAACCCTGACGCGGGCGTTGCGGTAGCTGGCGATCACCGTGGCTACGGCGCCGGCCTGGCCGCTTTCGCGCACCCGGCGCAGCAGGCCGAGCAGCGCCAAGGGTCTTTCGCCGCTGTGGCGCTCGAGCAGCACGTGCACGGTGCCGTTGCAGCCGAGGCCGAAGGTCAACGCGGCGTCCTGGTCGTCGTCATCGTCCTGGGTGGCGGTGCTGTAGCGGCGGATCACCGGCTCGCCGCCGTCGGTCAGCCACCAGGCCTTCTTCGCCACCTCGGACTCCAGGCAACCGCCGCTGATGGTGCCGACCGTGCCGCCGTAGAGCGGAATCAGCATGCGTGCACCGGGGCGGCGGTAGGCCGAGCCCTCGACCTTGACCACCGTGGCGAGCACGGCCTGGCCGCCGTCGCGCTCGACGGCGGCGATGGCGCCGAGCAGGGCGCTGGTTCCCGACAGCATTGGCTTCTCTCCCAGGCAGGTTCGGCGGGGCGCAGGGGTGCGCCGCCCAGGCTGCCAATGTCGCGCAGGCCGGTTACGAAGGGTTAGGCCGATCCTGCTGGATCATTGCCCGATCCTGCCGCACCGAGCTGAAAGCGCTCGGCCAGCTGGCCGATGGCGGCGCGCTCGCTGCGGATAAAGTCGAGAAAGGCCTGGGCCACCGGCGACAGGCGCCGGCCACGGTTGTTCACCGCGCACCAGCTGCGGTACAGCGGCAGCTCGGCCACCGCCAGCTCGCGCAGCAGGCCGTGGCGCAGCTCCAGATGCACCGCGTGGCGCGGCAGCAGGGCCAGGCCGAGGCCGGCGATCACCGCCTCGCGCTGGGCGTCCAGCGAGCCGATCTCCAGGGTCTGGGGAAAGTGCGCGCGCTTCTGGTGGCAGTATTCCTCGCAGGCGCGGCGGGTGCCCGAGCCGCTTTCGCGGATCAGCAGCGGATAGGCGGTGAGGTCCTGCAGTTGGAGGTCGCCTCGTGCGCAGAGCGGATGATCCGGCGGCGCCACTGCGATGATGGGGTTGTTGAGAAACGGCAGAAAATCCAGCGCCATGTCCTGCGGCACCTGGCTCATGATCAGCAGGTCGTCGCGGCTCAGGCTCAGGCGGCGCACCGCCAGGGCATGGTTGACCACCGTGAGGTTCAGGCTGACTTCGGGATACTGGCGGCGAAAAGCGGCGAACAGGTGGGGAATGAAGTACTTGGCGCTGGATTCCACGCACAGGTTGAGCTGCCCCTGCAGCGAGCCCTGCAGGTCCGACAGCTGCATGTCCAGGCTCTCCAGGCGGCCGAAGATGTCGCTGCCGGCGCGCTTGAGCGCCTCGGCCGCCTCGGTCAGGTAGAGCTTCTTGCCGACGTATTCGAACAGCGGCTGGCCGACCAGCTCCTCCAGCTGGCGAATCTGCAGACTCACCGCCGGCTGGGTCAGTGCCATCTCGTCGGCGGCGCGGCTGTACGAGCCGTGGTCGCACACGGCACGGAACACCTGGAGTTGGCGCAGGGTCATGCGCAGCAGGGTTTTACGCACGCTTTGCTCCTCGCTGGATCAATACATAAGTAATTACTTATGTCTGATCAAATAATTATTGATTTTGGTTAATTCGTACAGCCAGCTAGGGTAACTGGGCGTTCGCCGTATTGGCCGCCGCGACCCTGACAGCTCTGCGCTGAGGATTCCAACCGTGATCAAGAAAATCCTGATCGCCAACCGTGGTGAGATTGCCGTCCGCATCGTGCGCGCCTGCGCCGAAATGGGCATTCGCTCGGTGGCCATCTATTCCGAGGCCGACCGCCACGCGCTGCACGTCAAGCGCGCGGACGAGGCGCACAGCGTCGGCGACGACCCGCTGGCCGGCTACCTGAACCCGCGCAAGCTGGTCAACCTGGCGGTGGAGACCGGCTGCGACGCCCTCCATCCGGGCTACGGTTTCCTCTCCGAGAACGCCGAGCTGGCGGAGATCTGCGCCGAGCGCGGGGTCAAGTTTATCGGCCCCTCCGCCGAAGTGATTCGCCGCATGGGCGACAAGACCGAGGCGCGGCGCAGCATGATTAAGGCCGGCGTGCCGGTCACCCCGGGCACCGAAGGCAACGTCGCCGACCTCGCCGAAGCGCTGCGCGAAGCCGAGCGCATCGGCTACCCGGTGATGCTCAAGGCCACCAGCGGCGGCGGCGGCCGCGGCATTCGCCGCTGCAACTCGCGCGAGGAGCTGGAGCAGGCCTACCCGCGGGTGATCTCCGAGGCGACCAAGGCCTTCGGCAGCGCGGAAGTCTTCCTGGAAAAGTGCATCGTCAATCCCAAGCATATCGAGGCGCAGATCCTCGCCGACAGCCTCGGCAACACCGTGCACCTGTACGAGCGCGACTGCTCGATCCAGCGCCGTAACCAGAAACTGATCGAGATCGCCCCCAGCCCGCAGCTGACCCCCGAGCAGCGCGCCTACATCGGCGACCTGGCGGTGCGCGCGGCGCAGGCGGTGGGCTACGAGAACGCCGGCACCGTGGAGTTCCTGCTCGCCGAGGGCGAGGTGTACTTCATGGAGATGAATACCCGGGTGCAGGTGGAGCACACCATCACCGAGGAAATCACCGGCATCGACATCGTTCGCGAGCAGATTCGCATCGCCAGCGGCCTGCCGCTGTCGGTCAAGCAGGACGACATCATCCACCGCGGCTTTGCCCTGCAGTTTCGCATCAACGCCGAGGACCCGAAGAACAACTTCCTGCCGTCCTTCGGCAAGATCACCCGCTACTACGCCCCCGGCGGCCCCGGCGTGCGCACCGACACGGCGATCTACACCGGCTACACCATTCCGCCTTACTACGACTCGATGTGCCTGAAGCTGGTCGTCTGGGCGCTGACCTGGGAAGAGGCGATGGACCGCGGCCTGCGCGCGCTGGACGACATGCGCGTGCAGGGCGTGCGCACCACCGCGCCCTATTACCAGGAAATCCTGCGCAACCCGGAGTTCCGCAGCGCCGAGTTCAACACCAGCTTCGTCGAGAGCCATCCGGAGCTGACCCAGTATTCGATCAAGCGCAACCCGTCGCACCTGGCCATCGCCATCGCCACCGCCATCGCGGCCCACGCCGGCCTGTAGGGGAAGGATTCAGAACATGAGCAAAAAGATCTCGATCACCGACACCATCCTGCGCGACGCCCACCAGTCGCTGCTGGCCACCCGCATGCGCACCGAGGACATGCTGCCGATCTGCGACAAGCTCGACCGCGTCGGCTACTGGTCGCTGGAAGTCTGGGGCGGCGCCACCTTCGACGCCTGCGTGCGCTTCCTCAAGGAAGACCCCTGGGAGCGCCTGCGCCAGCTCAAGGCGGCGCTGCCCAATACCCGTCTGCAGATGCTCCTGCGCGGGCAGAACCTGCTCGGTTACCGGCACTACAGCGATGACGTGGTGCGCGCCTTCGTCGCCAAGGCCGCGGTCAACGGCATCGATGTGTTTCGCATCTTCGACGCGATGAACGACGTGCGTAACCTGCGCGTGTCCATCGAGGCGGTGAAGGCCGCCGGCAAGCATGCCCAGGGCACCATCGCCTACACCACCAGCCCGGTGCACACCATCGACGCCTTCGTCGAGCAGGCCAAGCAGATGGCCGCCATGGGCGTGGATTCCATCGCCATCAAGGACATGGCCGGCCTGCTCACCCCCTACGCTACCGGCGATCTGGTCAAGGCGCTGAAAGACGCCCTACCGCTGGAGGTGGTGGTGCACTCGCACGACACCGCCGGCGTGGCCAGCATGTGCCAGCTCAAGGCCGTGGAGAACGGCGCCGACCGCATCGACACCGCCATCTCCAGCATGGCCTGGGGCACCAGTCATCCGGGTACCGAGTCGATGGTCGCAGCGCTGCGTGGCACGCCCTACGACACCGGCCTGGATCTGGAATTGATCCAGGAGATCGGCCTGTATTTCCACGCCGTGCGCAAGAAGTACCACCAGTTCGAGAGCGAGTTCACCGGCGTCGACACCCGCGTGCAGGTCAATCAGGTGCCGGGCGGCATGATTTCCAACCTGGCCAACCAGCTGAAGGAGCAGGGCGCGCTCAATCGCATGGGCGAGGTGCTGGAAGAGATTCCGCGGGTGCGTGCCGACCTCGGCTACCCGCCGCTGGTGACGCCGACCTCGCAGATCGTCGGCACCCAGGCCTTCTTCAACGTGCTCGCCGGCGAGCGCTACAAGACCATCACCAACGAGGTGAAGCTGTACCTGCAGGGCCGCTACGGCAAGGCGCCGGGCAAGGTCGACGAGGCCCTGCGTAAGCAGGCCATCGGCAGCGAAGAAGTCATCGACGTGCGCCCGGCCGACCTGCTCAAGCCGGAGATGGCCAAGCTGCGCGAAGAGATCGGCACTCTGGCCAAGAGCGAAGAAGACGTACTGACCTTCGCCATGTTCCCCGACATCGGCCGCAAGTTCCTCGAGGAGCGTGCCGCCGGCACCCTCAAGCCCGAGGCCCTGCTGCCGCTACCGCAGGCCGGCGGCGCGGCGCCGGTGGGCGGCGAGGGCGTGCCCACCGAGTTCGTGGTGGACGTGCACGGCGAGAGCTACCGCGTCGACATCACCGGCGTCGGCGTCAAGGGCGACGGCAAGCGTCACTTCTACCTGTCCATCGACGGCATGCCGGAAGAGGTGGTGTTCGAGCCGCTCAACGACTTCGTCGCCGGCACCGGCGGCAAGCGCAAGCAGGCCAGCGCGCCGGGCGACGTGTCCACCACCATGCCGGGCAACATCGTCGACGTGCTGGTCAAGGTCGGCGACGCGGTCAAGGCCGGCCAGGCGGTGCTGATCACCGAGGCGATGAAGATGGAGACCGAGGTGCAGGCGCCGATCGCCGGCACGGTCAAGGCGGTGCACGTGGCCAAGGGCGACCGGGTCAACCCGGGCGACGTGCTGGTGGAAATCGAAGGTTAACCTCATGGAGCCCGGCCTGTTGAATGGGCAAGTTTGATGGGATCGCCCGGGCTCCTTTTTTATTTCGGCGCGACGGCGCGCGCGTGTTGTCCCGGGGGCCGCAAGGCTCCCTTTTTTTGATCGCGCGCGTGCCGGCGCGCCTACGCTTTCCGGTCATGTCCCGGTGCGTCGCCCGGTGGCGAGGCAAAGCAGGGCGATCAGCACCGCCCTGTGCCGGGGCATGGCCTTTTCCTTCGTTTCACCCGATCTAGGAGGTGAGCTCAAGTGGCTCTGGACCCGGTGGTGCTGTTCTTCGTCTTCGGCCTGGTCGCCGGTCTACTCAAGAGCGAGCTGAAGCTGCCGGCGGCGCTGTACGAGACGCTGTCGATCATCCTCCTGCTGGCCATCGGCCTGCACGGCGGCGTGGAGCTGGCCGAGCAGGCCAGCCTGCAGCTGCTCGGCCAGTCGGCGCTGGTGCTGGCGCTCGGCGTGCTGTTGCCGCTGCTCGCCTTCGTCCTGCTGCGCGGCCTGCGCTTCGACCGCATCAACGCCGCGGCGGTGGCCGCACACTACGGCTCGGTCAGCGCCGGGACCTTCGCCGTGGTGGTGGCCTATCTGCTGGCCAAGGGCGTCGCGTTCGAGAGCTATATGCCGCTGTTCGTGGCCATCCTGGAGATTCCCGCGATCCTGGTCGGTATCGTCCTGGCCAAGGGCATCTCCCGCGAGACCCACTGGGGCGAGCTGGGCCGCGAGATCTTCCTCGGCAAGAGCATCATGCTGCTGCTCGGCGGCCTGGTGATCGGCGCCATCGCCGGCAAGGAGGCGATCAAGCCGCTGGAGCCGCTGTACACCAGCATGTTCAAACCGGTGCTGGCGTTCTTCCTGCTGGAGATGGGCCTGATCGCCTCCGGCCAGCTCGGTGCGCTCAAGCAGTTCGGCCTGCGCCTGGCCGCCTTCGCCCTGCTGATGCCGCTGCTCGGCGCGCTGATCGGCGCCCTGCTGGCGCGCTTCATGGGCTTGAGCCTGGGCGGCACGGCGATGCTCGCCACCCTGGCCGCCTCGGCCTCCTATATCGCGGTGCCGGCGGCCATGCGCCTGGCGCTGCCGGAGGCCAACCCCTCGCTGTCGCTGACCGCTTCGCTGGGGATAACCTTCCCTTTCAATATCCTGCTCGGCATCCCGCTGTACCTGGCGCTGGCCGAGCTATTGATCGCCTGGGGATTCTGAGATGAACGCACATAGCCGTACCCTGCTCACCGTGATCTGCGAGGCGGCGCTGGAGAAGAAGCTGCTGGCCGACCTGGAGGCGCTCGGCGCCCCCGGCTGGACCCTCTCCGACGCCCGCGGCCGCGGGCACCGCGGCGTGCGCAGCGCCGATTGGGACACCGAGGGCAATATCCGCCTGGAGATCATCTGCGGCCGCGAGCTGGCCGAGCGCATTGCCGAACACCTGCAGGCGCGCTACTACGACCATTTCGCCATGGTCTGCTACCTGGCGCAGGTGGAGGTGCTGCGCGGGGAGAAGTTCTGACGGGGACCCGGTAGGGTGCGCTATGCGCACCCGGCGGCCCCTCGGTGCGGTCACTTGCCGCAGAGGGGTGAGGCGCGCAGCGCTCAGTCCTGCGGGTAGCGCGCGCGCGGGGTGGCCATCGGCACCTTGTCGCCATCGAGCGGCAGGAAGCCGCCCAGCTCGGCGTCGTAGGCCCGGATCTGGCTGGTTTCGATGTCGTACACCCAGCCGTGGATGAACAGTTGGCCGCGCGCCAGCTTGGCCGCCACCGAGGGATGGGTGCGCAGGTGGTCGAGCTGGGCCACCACGTTTTCCTCGGTGAGCACGGCGAGGGTTTCCTGGTCGTTGCCGCAGCTGCAGTTCTCCGCCACCACCGTGCGCGCCACTTCGGCATGGCGCAGCCAGGCCTTGACCGTGGGCATGGTTTCCAGCGACGCCGGATTGAGCACCGCCTTCATCGCGCCGCAGTCGGAATGGCCGCAGATGACGATGTGCTGCACACCCAGGGCCATCACCGCGTACTCGATGGCGGTGGATACGCCGCCCATCATCTGGCCGTAGGGCGGCACCACGTTGCCGACGTTGCGGTTGACGAACAGGTCGCCCGGCGAGCTCTGGGTGATCAGTTCCGGCACCACCCGCGAGTCGGCGCAGGTGATGAACATGGCGCGCGGGTTCTGCGCGGTGGCGAGCTTCTTGAACAGCTCTTCCTGCTGCGGGAATACCTCGTTGCGAAAGCGTTTGAAGCCGTCGACGATGCTTTGCAGCGCCTGCTCGGCGGTTTCGTTGCCCTCGTGGGTCTGAAGTGGAATGACCTGGTGTTTGTAAGGCATGCCCTGAACCTCTATGAACCTGAAAAGACGCTGCTAAACCGACAGCCGCAGCCGCTGGCGAGTCACACGCCAAGTGTCGCCTCAGGGCCGGTGCGGCGACAACCCGCAGGCCCGTGCAGACTGTGGCCGGGTGCGTCAGAGCAGGGCCAGCTGTCCACCCGGCGGGGCGAAGCGGCTGCAGTCCAGTTGCAGGGCCTGGCGCCGCTGCAGGCCGAGGCGGCGGATGGCCAGGGCGAAGCGCTGCGCCAGCAGTTCGGCGAAGGCGCCCTCGCCGCGAAAGCGCGCGCCGAACCGGCTGTCGTACAGCTCGCCGCCGCGGCTCTGACGGATCAGGCTGAGCACGTGCTCGGCGCGCTGCGGGTGATGCGCCCGCAACCACTCCTCGAACAGCGGCGCCACCTCGCGCGGCAGGCGCAGCAGCATGTAGTTGGCGCTCTGCGCACCGGCCTGCTGCGCCGCTTCGAGCAGGCGCTCGAGCTCCATGTCGTTGATCATCGGGATCATCGGCGAACACAGCACGCCGACCGGGATATCCTGCTGGCGCAGCACGCGGATCGCCCGCAGGCGTGCCGAAGGCGCCGCCGCGCGCGGCTCGAGGATGCGCTTGAGTTCGTCATCCAGGGTGGTGAGGCTGATATACACCGCCACCAGGCGCTGCTTGGCCAGCTCGGCGAGCAGGTCGAGGTCGCGCAGGATCAGCGCGCCCTTGGTGACGATGGTCACCGGGTGGCGGTAGTCGAGGAGGATTTCCAGGCACTGGCGGGTCAGCCGCTGCTCGCGCTCGATCGGCTGGTAGGGGTCGGTGTTGGCACCCAGGTTGATCGGCGCGCACTGGTAGCCGGGCTTGCTCAGCTGCTGCTGGAGCAGAGCGGCGGCGTTGGTCTTGGCGATCAGCCGGGTCTCGAAGTCCAGCCCCGGCGACAGGTCCCAGTAGGCGTGGCTGGGCCGCGCGTAGCAGTAGATGCAGCCGTGCTCGCAGCCGCGATAAGGGTTGATCGAGCGGTCGAAGGGCAGGTCCGGCGACTGGTTGCGGCTGATGATGGTCTTGGCGGTTTCCGCGCGCACCTCGGTGGCGCGGCTCGGTGGCACTTCCTCGAACCAGCCGTCGTCGCTGGCGATCACCCGGGTCGGGGCGAAGCGGTTATGCGGATTGCTGGCGGTGCCACGGCCACGTGGCGGCAGGCTGACGGACATGCTCGGACTCCTCGATGTACTGTATAAAAATACAGTTATTTTGGGTCCGAGCAAGTGCCGGTCATCGTCGCGGGTCAGGCGGAGGTCGGGGCGGCCTCCTGCGCCATCTCCGGGCGCTTGGCATAACGTTGCGCCAGCACCGCGCAGACCATCAGCTGGATCTGGTGGAACAGCATCAGCGGCAGGATCAGCAGGCCGATGCTGCTGCCGGCGAACAGCACCTGGGCCATGGGCACGCCGGTGGCCAGGCTCTTCTTCGAGCCGCAGAAGAGGATGGTGATGCGGTCTTCCAGGCTGAAGCCCAGCCACTTGCCGAGCAGGTGGGTGAGCAGCAGCGCCAGCGCCAGCAGCACGCAGCAGGCCAGTACCAGGGCCAGCAGGGTGAGCAGCGGCACCTGCTGCCACAGGCCGCCGATCACCGCGGTGCTGAAGGCGGTGTAGACCACCAGCAGGATCGAGCTCTGGTCGACGTACTTCAGCCAGCCCTTGTTGCGGGTCACCCAGGCGCCGATCCAGCGTTGGGCGATCTGCCCGAGGATGAACGGCAGCAGCAGCTGCAGGCTGATCTTGCCGATGGCGTCCAGGGTCGAGCCGTTGGCGCCCTCAACGCCCATCAGCAGTGCCACCAGCAGCGGGGTGAGGAAGATACCGAGCAGGCTGGAGGCCGCTGCGCTGCAGATCGCCGCGGCGATATTGCCGCGCGCCAGCGAGGTGAAGGCGATGGCCGACTGCACCGTGGCCGGCAGGGCGCAGAGGTAGAGCATGCCCAGGTACAGCTCGGTGCCGATCAGCGGCGCCATCAGCGGCTTGAGCGCCAAGCCGAGCAGGGGAAACAGCACGAAGGTGCAGGCGAATACCAACAGATGCAGGCGCCAGTGCCCGGCGCCGGCGAGGATGGCCTGGCGCGACAGCTTGGCGCCGTGGAGGAAGAACAGCAGGGCGATGGCCAGGTTGGTGATCCACGCGAAGGCCACGGCCACCTGGCCGCTGGCGGGCAGGACGGTGGCGATCAGCACCACGGCGAGCAGGGTCTGGGTGAAGGCATCGGGCAGGAAGCGGCGCAGGAACATGGCGACTCTCGGGCTTGCGGTACGGGAGGCGGCCACACTATCGTGCTGGAAAATTTCCGGCTAACGCCAAAGAGCCAGCAAGTGTCGCCAAACAGACATTCGTCCACCCTGTACCGTAGCCTGCCCGAGCTGCCGAGTCTGCCGCGGCCGCTCTATGGCCGGGTCGAATCGCTGAGCAACCGCGCGCTGACCTTCCGCCACAGCCACCCCTGGGTGCAGCTGTCCTACGCCATCGCCGGGGTGCTCGAGGTGCAGACCGCCGGCGCCCGCTTCGTCGCCCCGCCGCAACGCGCGGTGTGGGTGCCGGCGGGCGTCGAGCACCGGGTGTTCAGCTCGCCGCGCACCGAGATGCGCAGCCTCTATATCGACGGCAGCGTGGTGCCCTGGGGGTCGGACGCGTGTCGGGTGCTGGCGGTCAGTCCGTTGCTGCGCGAGCTGATTCGCGGCTTCAGTGCGCTGCCGGTGGAATACGACGAACAGGGCGCGCCAGGCCGGCTGGCCGCGGTGCTGCTGGATCAGTTGCGCGCCGCCCCGGAGGTGGCGCTGATGCTGCCGCTGCCGCAGGACGCGCGGCTGCGCGAGGTGTGCCTGGGGCTGGAGGATGCGCGCCTGCGCCAGCTCGGCCTGGGCGAATGGGGCGAGCGCCTGGGGGTGTCGGAGAAGACCCTGAGCCGGCTGTTCCTGCGCGAGACCGGGCTGAGCTTTCGCGCCTGGCGCCAGCGTCAGCGCCTGCTCGATGCGCTGACCCCGCTGGAGCAGGGCGAGCGCGTCACCGACGTGGCGCTGGCCTGCGGCTACGACTCGCTATCGGCCTTTATCGCCGCCTTTCGCCGCCAGTTCGGCGCGACGCCGGGGGAGTTCTTTCGTGAGTAGCGGAGAGGGCGGGGGTAGTTCGCCTGCAGCAATCGCCACGATTCGTAGGGGGGGTTAGCCGCTTGTCACCGGGTCTGAAAAAGCCGCTGTGCCTGCTGCGGCGTAACCCACCATCGGCGCAACACGGCCTATCGCCTGGTGGGTTACGCGGCGCGCTGCCTTTATCGGCGCTTGCAAGATCGGCGGTCGGCGCCGCTAACCCACCCTACGGATCACTCGCTCGGCTTCTTCAGCTTGGGATTGGGGAAGAACTGCACCGCCTGCACCTTGGGGTCGGCGGCCTTGGGTTTCAGGCCGCTGACGTTGACCCGGGTGGGGATCTCCTTGGGTACCGAGTTGCCGCGGGCGTCGAGGGTGTCGGCGTAGCCGCAGGCCACGCACTCGCGGTGCGGCACGCCGTCCTCGTCCCACATCTGGATCTTGTCCTGCTCGCTGCAGGCCGGGCACACGGCGCCGGCGATAAAACGCTTCTTCACGCGGCCTCCTGGCTCAGGCCGAGGTGGCGCAGCAGGGCGTCGATCTTGGGTTCGCGGCCGCGGAAGTCGACGAACAGCACCATCGGCTCCTGCGAGCCGCCGCGGGCGAGGATGGCCTCGCGGAAGGCGCGGCCGGTGTCGGCGTTGAACACCCCTTCTTCCTCGAACCTGGAGAAGGCATCGGCGCTGAGCACCTCGGCCCACTTGTAGCTGTAGTAACCGGCCGCGTAGCCGCCGGCGAAGATGTGCGCGAAGCCGTTGGCGAAGCGGTTGTAGGCCGGCGGACGCAGCACCGAGACTTCGTCGCGGATGGCTTCGAGCACCTCCAGCACGCTGCGGCCGTCGCCGTGGGTGGCGTGCAGCTCGAAGTCGAACAGGGAGAACTCCAGCTGGCGCACCATCATCAGGCCGGACTGGAAGTTCTTCGCCGCCAGCATCTTGTCCAGCATGGCCTGCGGCAGCGGTTCGCCGGTTTCATGGTGGCCGGAGATCAGCGCCAGGCCTTCCGGCTCCCAGCACCAGTTCTCCATAAACTGGCTAGGTAGTTCGACGGCATCCCAGGCGACCCCATTGATCCCCGAGGCGCCGGCATGCTCGACGCGGGTCAGCAGGTGGTGCAGGCCATGGCCGAACTCGTGGAACAGGGTGGTGACCTCGTCGTGGGTCAGCAGCGCCGGCTTGCCGCCGACCGGCGGGGTGAAGTTGCACACCAGGTTAGCCACCGGGCTGATCAGGCTGCCGTCGGCGGCGCGGCGCTTGTCGCGCGCGCCGTCCATCCAGGCACCGCCGCGCTTGTTGGCGCGGGCATAGAGGTCGAAGAAGAAGCGGCCGACGTGCTGGCCGTTCTCCTGGATTTCGAACAGGCGCACGTCCGGGTGCCAGCTGTCGAAGTCTTTCAGCTCGCGAATCTCGATGCCGTAGAGCTTCTGCACGATGGCGAACAGGCCGGTGAGCACCTTGTCCACCGGGAACCAGGCGCGCACCTGTTCCTGGGAGATGCTGTAGCGCTGCTGGCGCAGTTTCTCGCTGTAGTAGCCGACGTCCCAGCTTTGCAGGTCATTCAGGCCCTGCTCGGCGGCGAAGGCCTTGAGCTCGGCTAGGTCCTGCGCGGCGAAGGGTTTGCTGCGCACCGCCAGGTCGCGCAGGAAGCTCAGCACCTGCTCGGTGGATTCGGCCATCTTGCTGGCCAGGCTCAGCTCGCTGTAGTGGGCGAAGCCGAGCAGGCGCGCCAGCTCTTGGCGCAGGTCGAGGATCTCGGCCATCAGCGGGCCGTTGTCGTGCTGGCCGGCGTTCGGCCCCTGGTCGGAGGCGCGGGTGCAGTAGGCGGCGTAGATTTCCTCACGCAGGGCGCGGTCGTCGGCGTAGGTGATCACCGCGAAGTAGCTGGGGAACTCCAGGGTGATCAGCCAGCCGCCCAGGCCCTTGGCCGCGGCGGCCTGCTGCATCTGCGCCTTGGCCGAATCGGTGAGGCCGGCAAGCACAGCCTCGTCGGTGACGTGCTTGGTCCAGGCCTGGGTGGCGTCGAGCAGCTGGTTGGAGAATTTGCTGGTCAGCTCGGACAGGCGCATCTGGATTTCGCCGTAGCGCTTCTGCTGCTCGGCCGGCAGGTCGATGCCGGACAGGCGGAAATCGCGCAGCGCATGCTCGAGGATGGTCTTCTGCGCCACGTCGAAACCGGCGGCCTCGGGGCTGCCCGCCAGCGCGTCGTAGGCCTGGAACAGCGGCTTGTTCTGGCCCAGCTCGGTCCAGTACTCGGACAGCTTGGGCAGGCAGGCCTCGTAGGCGGCGCGCAGCTCCGGGCTGTTGCACACCGCGTTGAGGTGGCTGACCGGGCCCCAGGCGCGGCCCAGGCGCGCGCCCAGCTCGTCCAGCGCCAGCACCAGGCCGTCCCAGCTCGGCTCGGCCTGCTGCTGGAGCAGTTCGGCGATGGCCGCGCGGCTGTCGGCCAGGATCTGGTTGATGGCCGGCTCGACGTGCTCGGGTTTGATCTGCGAGTAGGGCGGCAGGTCGAAGTCTTGCAGCAGGGGGTTGTTCGCGGTCACGACGAGGCACCTGTGGCGAATGGATTCCAGGGTTGCGACCCCGGGACGCGATAAACAATCCAGGGTCGATAACAACCGACATGGGGGCCATCTTAATTACAATCAAGCTTTCCCGCAGCCCAGGAGATTTCTATCGTGGCGATTCGCAGCTACCAACAGTTCAGCCCGCAGCTCGGCGAGCGGGTGTTCGTCGACGCCAGCGCCGTGGTGCTGGGCGATGTGGAAATCGGCAGCGACAGCTCGGTGTGGCCGATGGTGGTGGTGCGCGGCGACATGCACAGCATCCGCATCGGTGCGCGCACCAGCGTGCAGGACGGCAGCGTGCTGCACATCACCCACGCCGGGCCGTTCAACCCGGCCGGCTATCCGCTGATCATCGGCGACGAGGTGACGGTCGGGCATAACGTCACCCTGCACGGCTGCACCCTGGGCAACCGCATCCTGGTCGGCATGGGCAGCATCGTCATGGACGGCGTGGTGGTCGAGGACGAGGTGGTGATCGGCGCCGGCAGCCTGGTGCCGCCGGGCAAGCGCCTGGAGAGCGGCTACCTCTACGTCGGCAGCCCGGTAAAACAGGCCCGGCCGCTGACCGAGCAGGAACGCAGCTACTTCGCCTACAGCGCGGCCAACTACGTGCGCCTGAAGGACCTGCATCTGGTCGAGGGGTATGACGGCTGATGCATTACCAGACCATCCTCTTCGACCTCGACGGTACCCTCACCGACCCGCGCGAGGGCATCACCCGTTCGGTGCAGTACGCCCTGGCCAAGCTGGGCATCGACGAGCCGGACCTGGCGGCGCTGGAGCATTTCATCGGCCCGCCGCTGATGCAGTGCTTCATGGCCAGCTACGCGCTGGACGAGGCCACGGCCTGGCAGGCGGTCAATCACTACCGCGAGCGTTTCAAGGTCACCGGGCTGTACGAGAACCGCCTGTTCGACGGCGTGCCGGCGCTGCTCGGCGAGCTGGCGGGGCAGGGCCGCAGCCTGTATATCGCCACCAGCAAGCCGACGGTGTTCGCCGAGGAGATCGCCCGTCACTTCGGTTTCGCCGGGCACTTCAAGCGCATCTACGGCAGCGAGCTGGACGGCACGCGCACCGACAAGGTGGCGCTGCTGGCGCATCTGCTGGAATGCGAGGGGCTGGCGCCGCAGACGGCGCTGATGATCGGCGACCGCAAGCACGACCTGATCGGCGCGCGGCGCAACGGCCTGGATGCGGCGGCGGTGGGCTACGGCTTCGGCAGTCGCGAGGAGCTGCTCGGCGAGGCGCCGACCTATCACTTCGCGACGCTGGAGGAGCTGCACCGGGCATTCATCTGCTGAGAGGCTGTAGCAGCGGGCGCTGCTCGCGAATGCTGCCCAGGCGAGGGCTTCGCGAGCCGGCTCGCGCCTGCAAGAACTGAGGTGGCCAGCTGAGGGGAGGTATCAGCCGTTCTTCTGGTAGATGATCTTCTTGCTGCCGCCGTCGCAGCTGCCGACCACCATGCTCTGATCCGTGACCTCGTCGTTGGCGACGATTTCCAGGGTGTAGCTGGGCACGCCGGCGGCCTGGATCTTCACTTCGATTTCTTCCTTGAGTTCTTCACAGGGCTTGGGCGCGGCCTGCGCGCCGGCGGCGAGCAGCATCAGGGCCAGGGTGGGTATCAGGCGTTGCATCGCTTACCTCCGGTGTCGAGCGAGTCCTGTCACTTTCGACAGGCAGATGGGTTGGCCAGTTCTAGCCGCCGGCCTGCAGCCTGTCCAATGCCGCGCGACGCTCTGCCTGCGGCAGCCGACCAAGGGCGGCCACCGCCCGGTAGAAGGCCGCCCAGTCGCCTGCGTGCTGGGCGAACAGCGCGGCGAAGGCCGGCACCCACTGGTCGTAGAGGCCGAACGGCAGCAGCTTGGCGTTGTTCAGCGGGCTTTCGATCCAGGCATCGAAGCGGCCGTTGCCGCCCCATTCGCGCTGGCGCAGGGCGCGGTAGTCGCGGCGCAGGCGCTCGAACTCGGCCTGCTTGGCGGCGCGCATCGCCGCCGCGTCCAGTTCGCTGGCGTACAGCCGCTGCAGGCGCTCGCGGCTGGCCAGCACCAGGTCGACGAACTGCTGGCGCTGGCGCTCGCCGTCGTCCGCGTGCGCTTCGCCGCGGCTGGCATGCCACTGGCGCAGGCCTTCGCGCTCGACGAAGGTGGCGAAGGACTCGTTGAACGCGGTGTCGCCGGCCAGGTAGTACTGCTGGTGCGCCAGCTCGTGGAAGATCACCGCCACCAGGCGCTGGTCGTTCCAGCGCAGCATGGTGTTGAGCAGCGGGTCGTCGAACCAGCCGAGGGTGGAATAGGCTTCCACCCCGCCGATATGGGTGTCCAGGCCCTGCTGACGCAGCAGCGCGGCGCCGCCGCGGGCGCGGCCCAGCTGGTAATAGCCGCGGTAGGCGACGCAGCCGGCGATGGGGAAACAGTGCAGCTCGGGCTCCAGGGAAAACTCCGGCGTGGCGAAGAGGTTCCATACCACGAAGGGCCGGCCGAGGTCGGCGTACAGGCGGTAGCTGCGGTTGTCTGGCAGGCCCAGCTGGCTGCTGGCGAAGTCGCGTGCCTGCTGTGCCAGGGCCAGGCGCCGCGCCAGCTGCGGCTCGGTGGCGGGATCGGCGAGCAGGCGCGCGACCGGCTGGCGTGCCTGCAGCAGCTGCCACTGGCCCTGGCCGAGGTGGGCGTAGTAGTCCAGGGTCGAGCAACCGCCCAGCAGCAGAGCGAGCAGGGGAGCGCTAAGGCGACGCAGCAGGCGGAGGCGGGCGATGGGCATGGCGCCACGCTACCCCATCGGCGCAGCTGCCTCCAGCGCCGAATGGGCGTAGGCTAGGGTTTCGCGCCACAGACCGGAGGTCGCCATGCGTGCCCTGCTTATCGCCGCCGCGCTGCTGCTCGGTGCCTGCGCTTCACCCCTGCCGAAACCCGACCCGCAACAGGCCTGGGTCGATCTCTACGCGCCGGCCGGCGACCTGCTGATGGCCGACCGCCTGGACCGCAAGCGCTGGCCGGACGGTCGCTACTTCCAGGTCGGCCCCGGTGCCCACGAACTGCTGGTGCGCCTGCAGTTCGAGGCCAGCCGCGGCGGCGGCATGGGCTTCAACAGCGAACCCTTGCTGCTGACCTGCGAACTGCGCCTGCGCTACGACGAGTTCGCCGCCGGCCAGCGCTACCGGGTGGAGGCCCGCTCGATGGCGATGACCGCCCAGGCCTGGCTCTACGACGAGCAGCGCAACGTGCTGGCGCGCGGCAAGGTGATGCGCTGCGGCACCGCGATCTAGCTGAGGCGGCAGCGTCCCCACCTCGTCCGAGCAGCAGGTTGGACAACCCGCAGCTTGTCCGCCGGCTGGTTCAGCCGCGCTGTAGTTCGGCGAGGATGTCGAAGGCGTGCAGGCGGTCGGCGAAGTCGTACATATCGCAGGTGAAGATCAGCTCGTCCGCCTCGGTCTGCTCCAGCAGCTGCTCCAGGCGGCTGCGCACGGTCTGCGGTCCGCCGATGGCGGCCAGGCCGAAGAACTCGCTGACCCCCTGGCGCTCGTGCGGCAACCACAGCCCTTCCATGCTCGCCACCGGCGGCCGTTGCACCAGGCTCTGCCCGCGCAGCAGGGCGAGGATGCGCTGGAACGCCGAGGTGGCCAGGTACTGCGCCTGCTCGTCGCTGTCGGCCGCCAGCAGCGGCACGCCGAGCATCACATAGGGTTTGTCCAGCACCTCGGAAGGTCTGAAGTGGTTGCGGTAGATGCGCAGCGCCTCGTGCAGGTAGCGCGGTGCGAAGTGCGAGGCGAAGGCATAGGGCAGCCCCTTCATTCCCGCCAGCTGCGCGCTGAACAGGCTGGAGCCGAGCAGCCAGATCGGCACCTGGGTGTCGGCGCCGGGCATGGCGATCACCCGTTGATCCGGGGTGCGCGGGCCGAGGTAGGCCTGCAGCTCCTCGACGTCGCCGGGGAAATCCTCGGCGCTGCCGTCGCGGCTGCGGCGCAGGGCGTGGGCGGTGTACTGGTCGGCGCCGGGCGCGCGGCCCAGGCCCAGGTCGATGCGCCCGGGATAGAGCGTGGCGAGGGTGCCGAACTGCTCGGCGATCACCAGCGGCGCGTGGTTGGGCAGCATCACCCCGCCGGCGCCGAGGCGGATGCGCGAGGTGCCGGCGGCCAGGTAGCCGAGCAGCACGGCGGTGGCGGAGCTGGCGATGCCGTCCATGTTGTGGTGTTCGGCGACCCAGAAACGCTGGAAGCCGAGGCTTTCCACGTGCCGCGCCAGCGCCAGCGAGTTGTGCAGGGCCTGGGCGGCGTCGCCGTCGTCGCGGATCGGCGCCAGGTCGAGGGTGGACAGCTTGATCGAGGCCAGTCGGCTCATGAGGGGCTCCTCGTTGCGTGGCCGGCCACTCTAACCCCTTGAGTCCGGGCGGCGCACGCCGTGCAGGGGCATAGTCATCATCGACGCGGCTGATGCGCCGAGGTCGTTGCGGGCCGATTCGACGCCGAGAAGCCGGGCGACCCGCAGCCAGTTCGACCCGGCGCGCGGCCATGGCGGCGAAGGGGCTGATGCAGGGCTCGGGCTCAGGTGGCGGGGCCGCTGCCGTGGCGCGCGCGGTATTCGCCGGGGGTCAGCCCGGTCCACTGGCGGAAGGCGCGGAAGAATACGCTGGGCTCGGAGTAGCCCAGCAGCAGGGCGATCTCGGCGGCCGGCAGGCGGCCTTCGCGCAGGTGCTGTTCGGCCAGCTGGCGGCGGGTGTCGGCGAGCAGCTGCTGGTAGCTGCAGCCTTCTTCGGCCAGGCGCCGCTGCAGGGTGCGCTCGCTGAGCAGCAGGGCGCGCGCCAGTTCGCCGCGATCCGGTTCGCCGTGGGCCAGCTGTTCGCCGAGCAGGCCGATCACCCGCGCGCTCAGGCTGGCGCTGGGCAGGCGCGCCAGCAGCGCTTCGGCGTGCTGGCGCAGCAGCTGCTGCAAGGGCGGGTTGGCCTGCACCAGCGGCACGTCGCGCAGGGCGCGGGGCAGGGCGATGGCGTAGTCGGCGGCGGCGAACTGCAGCGGGCAGGCGAACACCTCGCGGTAGGGCGCCAGATCCGCCGGTGCGGCGTGGCGGAACTGCGCGCCGAGCAGGTGGAAGCCGTCCAGCAGCGGCGTGGTCATCTGCACCCAGCAGGTCATCATCGCCAGCACGCGGATGCGCGTCGCCGGGTGTTGCGGGTGCAGCGGGCGATAGAGCAGCAGCAGGGCCTCGCCCCGTTCCTCGATGTGCAGCTCGCCGCCTTCGCCGCCCAGGCGCTGGTAGCGCAGCGCGGCGGTCAGCGCCTCGCCGAGGGTGGCGCTGCTCTGCAGCAGGTAGCTGAGTACGCTGAACGGGCCGGGGGTGAGGCTGCGGCCGAGCAGCAGGCCGGGCTCCGGGTGCTGCAGGCGCGCATCCAGTTCGCGCCACAGTGCCTCCTGGGCACTGAACGGCACCCGCGCGTCGGGGTCGGCCAGTTGCCCTTCGTGCAGGCCGCAGGCCGTCAGCAGCGTCTGGCGGTCGAGGCCGAGGCGGCTGGCGGCGTGCAGGATCGCCTGGGTCAGGCTGGCGCTGACCGAGGCCTGCGGCGACTCGTGAATGGCGTGTGACATGTGCCGATTCTGCCCAATGGCGGAGAACGGCGATAGCCCGGCGCGCCACACGCGGTTACGACCGATTGGTCGTTGGCGCGTGCATATTGGCGCCGAGCGGTTAGACTTGCCCTCCCGAACGTCGCCCACAAGGCGCGCTCGCTCTACAACAACAGAAAAAGGAGATCTCCCATGAAAGGCAAATCCTTGGCATGGGTCCTGTCCGCCGCACTCGCAGGCACTACCCTGAGTGGCATGGCACAGGCTGAAGAGAAGTTCGTCACCATCGGCACCGGCGGCCAGACCGGCGTCTACTACGTGGCCGGCCAGTCCATCTGCCGTTTCCTCAACCGCGGTGCGGCCGAGCACGGCATCAAGTGCAACGCCCCGGCCAGCGGTGGCGGCGTGGCCAACGTCAACGGCATCCGCAGCGGCGAGTTCAACTTCGGCATCATGCAGTCGGACCACCAGTACAAGGCGCTCAACGGCGCGGCGCCGTTCGAGGCCGAAGGCGCGATGAGCGACATCCGCGCGGTGTTCTCCCTGCAGAGCGAGGTGTTCACCATCCTCGCCCGCCGCGACGCCAAGATCGCCAGCTTCGACGACCTCAAGGGCAAGCGCGTCAACGTCGGCAACCCGGGTTCGGGTCAGCGCGACACCCTGGAAGAGATCATGGCCGTCAAGGGCTGGGATCGTTCCGCCTTCGCCCTCGCCGCCGAGCTGAAGCCGGCCGAGCAGGCCAGCGCCCTGGGCGACAACAACATCGACGCCATGACCTACTTCGTCGGTCATCCCAACGGCGCGATCCAGGAAGCCACCACCACCACCGACGCGGTGCTGGTGCCGGTGACCGGCGCCGAGATCGACAAGCTGCTGGCCGAGAAGACTTACTACACCAAGGCCGACATCCCCGGCGGCCTGTACAAGGGCAACGATGCGCCGACCCCGTCGATCGGCGGCAAGGCCGTGCTCTCCACCTCGGCCAACGCCGACCCGGAAGTGGTCTACCAGCTGGTCAAGTCGGTGTTCGACAACATCGAGCGTTTCAAGCGCCTGCACCCGGCCTTCGCCGATCTCAAGGAAGCCGACATGATCAAGGTCGGCCTGACCGCGCCGCTGCATGAAGGCGCCGCGCGTTACTACAAGGAGCGCGGCTGGCTGTAAGCTGCCAGCGACCGGCCTGCCGAGCAGGCCGGTTGGCCTTTCCGGCGGGCGCTGCGCCCGATTCGCTTCTAGTGTTAAGCAAACCCGCACGGCGCAGGCCTGCGGGTTTTGCCGTTCTCCGATGACTCGAATGCAGGTTTGATCCCATGCATGACAAGCAACTCTCCACCGAGGAACTGATCGCCCAGGATGTCGGCGCGCGTCTGCCCGTCGGCGCCATGGCCCAGGTGATCGCCGGCCTGGCCCTGCTCTGGTCGCTGTTCCAGCTGTGGATCGCCTCGCCGCTGCCGTTCGTGCTCGGCTTCGGCGTGCTCAACGATACCCAGACCCGCGCCATTCACCTGGCCTTCGCCCTGCTGCTGGCGTTTCTCGCCTACCCGGCGTTCAAGCAGTCGCCGCGCGACCGTGTGCCCTTGCTGGATATCGCCCTCGGCCTGGTGGCCGCCGCCAGCGCCGCCTACCTGTTCGTCTTCTACCAGCAGCTGGCGCTGCGCCCCGGCAGCCTGACCACCGGCGACCTGGTCACCGCCTGCATCGGCATTCCGCTGCTGCTGGAGGCCACCCGCCGCGCGCTCGGCCCGCCGCTGGCGATCATCGCCCTGGTGTTTCTCGTCTACAGCCTGGCCGGCCCGTACATGCCGGGGCTGCTGGCGCACCGCGGGGTCAGTTTCAACGCCCTGGCCAACCACCAGTGGATCACCACCGAGGGGGTGTTCGGCATCGCCCTCGGCGTGTCCACCAGCTTCGTCTTCCTCTTCGTGCTGTTCGGCGCCCTGCTCGAGCGGGCCGGCGCCGGGCACTACTTCATCCAGCTGGCGTTCAGCCTGCTCGGCCACCTGCGCGGCGGCCCGGCCAAGGCGGCGGTGCTGTCGTCCGGGCTGACCGGGATGATTTCCGGCTCGTCGATCGCCAACGTGGTCACCACCGGCACCTTCACCATTCCGATGATGAAGCGCACCGGCTTCTCCGCGGATAAGGCTGGCGCGGTGGAAGTGGCCTCCTCGGTCAACGGCCAGATCATGCCGCCGGTGATGGGCGCCGCGGCCTTCCTGATGGTCGAGTACATCGGCATGCCCTATGTCGAGATCATCAAGCACGCCTTCCTGCCGGCGGCGATCTCCTATATCGCGCTGCTCTACATCGTCCACCTGGAGTCGCTCAAGCTCGGCCTGCAGCCCATCGGCGGCCATCAGCCCAAGCCCTGGCTGCGCCGCCTGACCGGCTTCGCCTTCGGCGCGGCGCTGATCAGCGGCCTGTCGCTGGCGGTCTACTACGGCCTCGGCTGGCTCAAGCCGGCGCTCGGCGACTACGCCCTGCCGGGCATCGGCGTGCTGCTGGCGCTGGTCTACCTGGGCCTGCTGAAGGTCGCCGCCAGCGTGCCGGTGCTGCCGCCGGAAGACCCCAATGCGCCGCTGGAGTCGCTGCCCGAGACCCGTGCCGTGCTGCTCTCCGGCCTGCACTTTTTGCTGCCGGTGGTGGTGCTGGTCTGGTGCCTGATGATCGAGCGCCTGTCGCCCGGCCTGTCGGCCTTCTGGGGCAGCGTGATGCTGATCATCATCCTGCTCACCCAGCGCCCGCTGCTGAGCTGGATGCGCCACGACGGCAGCCACGACCACGGCACCTTCGTCGACGGCGTGATCGACCTGCGCGAAGGCCTGATCGCCGGCGCGCGCAACATGATCGGCATCGGCATCGCCACCGCGGCGGCCGGCATCATCGTCGGCGCGGTGTCGCAGACCGGCGTCGGCCTGGTGCTGGCCGACCTGGTCGAGCTGCTGTCGATGGGCAACCTGCTGCTGATGCTGGTGCTGGTGGCGGTGTTCAGCCTGATCCTCGGCATGGGCCTGCCGACCACCGCCAACTACATCGTGGTGTCCAGCCTGCTGGCGCCGGTGGTGGTGGCGCTGGGGCAGCAGAACGGCCTAATCGTGCCGCTGATCGCGGTGCACCTGTTCGTCTTCTACTTCGGCATCATGGCCGACGTCACCCCGCCGGTGGGCCTGGCCTCGTTCGCCGCCGCCGCGGTGTCCAAGGGCGACCCGATCAAGACCGGCCTGGTGGCCTTCTTCTACAGCCTGCGCACCGCGGCGCTGCCGTTCCTGTTCATCTTCAACACCGACCTGCTGCTGATCGACGTGGACTTCTGGCACGGCGTGCTGATCTTCATCGTGGCGACCATCGCCATGCTGATCTTCGCCGCCGGCACCCAGGGCTTCTTCCTGGTGCGCAGCCGCTGGTACGAGAGCCTGCTGTTGCTGCTGGTGGCCTTCACCCTGTTCCGCCCCGGCTTCTGGATGGACAGGCTCCACGACCCCTACCAGGACGTGCCGCCGGCCCAGCTGGCGCAGGCCCTCGACGGCGTCGCCGACGGCAGCCAGCTGCGCCTGCGCGTACTCGGCGAGAACGCGGTGGGCGACCCGCGCGAGTTCACCCTGCTGCTGGCGGTGCCGGATGGCGCCTCGGGCGAGGAACGCCTGGCCAAGCTCGGCCTGAACCTCTACGAGGAGGGCGACAAGGTGCTGGTCGACAGCGTCACCTTCGGCAGCCTGGCGGCCGACGCCGGCCTGGAGTTCGACCAGCAGATCCTCAGCGTGCGGGCGCCGACCGACCGCTGGACCAAGGAGCTGATGTGGCTGCCGGGCTTTATGCTGTTCGCCCTGATCGTCTGGTTGCAGCGCCGCCGTCAGCTGCCGCAGCCGGCGTAGGGATCCGGTGTCACCGCAACAAGGCAGCTTCGGCTGCCTTGTTCGTTTATGCCCCGGCGGCGGGTTGCTAGACTCGCCGACCTGACCATTCGGACAACAAGGATTCCGCCCGCCATGTCGACGCCGCGCGTGCATTACCCCTGGTACAAGAAGGAGGACACCGACGCCTTCTTCGCCCTGTTCCAGAACAACATCGCCAACTTCGTGATCATCGCCATCAGCATGCTGGGCATGGGTTTTCCCGCCGAGATCGTGTTCGGCCAGGTGTTGCCCGGTGCGGCGGTGGCGGTGATGGCCGGCAACTTCTACTACGCCTGGAGCGCCGCGCGCCTGGCCCGCAAGGAGAACCGCGCCGACGTCACCGCGCTGTCCTACGGCATCAGCACCCCGGTGATGTTCGTCTTCCTGTTCGGCGTGCTGCTGCCGGCGAAGAACCTCACCGGCGACGCCGAGCTGGCCTGGAAGGTGGCGGTGGCGGCCTGCCTGATCAGTGGCGCGATCGAGGCGGCGATCAGCCTGATCGGCAACTGGGTGCAACGCCATCTGCCGCGCCCGGCCATGCTCGGCGCGGTGGCCGGGGTGGCGCTGACCTTCATCGCCGGCGAGATGCTGTTCAAGACCCTGGAAATTCCCATGATCGGCCTGCTGGTGCTGGCCATCACCCTGGTCGGCCTGGTGGCGCGCATCAGCATGCCGTTGCGCCTGCCGGCCTCGCTGTTCGCCATCGTCGTCGGCACCGCGCTGGCCTACCTGGTCGGCGCCGCCGACAGCGGCAAGTTCAGCGACGCCTTCACCCACCTGGGTTTCTACCCGCTGCTGCCCAACCTGGCCTGGTACGAGGGCCTTGGCCTGCTGTTCACCAGCATGCTGGCGCTGATGACGGTGATCCTGCCGATCACCCTGTACAACGCCATCGAGACCATGAACAACGTCGAGGCCATGAGCGCCGCCGGCGACCGCTACAGCGTGCGTGAATGCCAGGCGGTGGACGGCGTCGGCACCCTGCTCGGTGCGCTGTTCGGCGGGGTGTTCCCCACCACGGTGTACATTGCCACCGTGGGCTCGAAGTGGATGGGCGCCGGGCGCGGCTACAGCCTGCTCAACGGCGCGGTCTACGGCCTGGCCACCATGTTCGGCCTGATCGCCTTCGTCGCCGCGCTGATTCCGGTGGCGGTGGTGGCGCCGATCCTGGTGTTCGTCGGCATGTCGATGATCGCCACCGCCTTCAACAGCAACCACGCCCGTTACTACCCGGCGGTGGCGCTGGCCATGCTGCCGTACTTCGCCAATTACCTGATGACCCGCTTCAACCGCGGCGCGCCGGAGGTGGTGCAAGGCATCTCCACGGCCATCGGCGCCCTCGGCCAGGGCGCCATGTTCAGCGCCATCCTGCTCGGCGCCATGTGCGCGGCGGTGATCGACCGTCAGTTCCGCCAGGCCACCGTCTTCGCCCTGGTCGCCGCGGCCATGGCCTGCGTCGGCCTGATGCACGCGCCCAAGCTGGCCTGGTACGCCGCGCCGGACTTCGTCCACGGCTACCTGCTGATGGCGCTGTTCTTCGCCTGGTACGCCTGGCGTGGGGTGGAGTCGGCGCCGGCCGCGCGCGCCGCCGACGCGGACTGACGCGGGGCTATTCGCCGCCTTCTTCGAGCTGCAGCGCGCCGGTCTCGCCGCCCTCCAGCACCACGTAGGCGCTGGAGCAGAACAGCGAATTGAGGCGCTTCATGTCGGCGATCAACTCCAGGTGCAGCGAGCTGGTCTCGATGCTCTGCACCACCTGGCGCTGCAGCCGGCCGATATGCGCATGGGCCAGGCGCCGCTCCTGGGCGCGGAAGCGGCGCTTCTCGCGCAGCAGCTGGCTGGCGCTGGCGTGATCGGCGCTGAGGAACACGTTCAGGCCCAGGCGCAGGTTGGCCATCAGCTGTCCGTGCAGGCTGGTCAGCTCCTCCAGGCCCTTGTCGGAGAAGGCCCGGCGCTGCGCGGTCTTCTCGTTCTGGATCTTGCCGAGCATGCGTTCGATCAGCTCGCCGGCCTGCTCCAGGTTCACCGCCAGCTCGAGTACCTCGGCCCAGCGCCGGCTCTCGTGTTCGCTCATCGCTTCGCGCGGGATCTGCGCCAGGTAAAGCTTGACCGCCCGGCACAGGCTGGCGACGTCGTCGTTGAGCAGGCGCAGCTCCTTGCTTGTCGCCGGCTGGTTGTGTTCCAGCACCGGCAGCAGGTGGCCGAGCATGGCCTCGATCAGATCGCCGATGCGCAGCGTTTCGCGCACCGCATTGGCCAGTGCCAGGCTCGGCGTGGCCAGCGCCGTGGCGTCCAGATGGCGCGCGCGGGCGATGCCGGCCTCTTCGGCGCGGTCCGGCATCAGCCAGTTGCAGAAGCGCGCCATCCAGCCCACGGTGGGCAGCATCAGCAGGGCGCGCAAACCGTTGTAGAGCAGGTGGAAGAAGATCACCAGCTCGGCCGGACGCCAGTTCAGGCCGTCCAGCCAGTTGGCCAGCGGTTGCAGCAGCGGCAGCACCAGCAGCAGGCCGATCAGCTTGTAGATCAGGCTGCCCAGCGCCACGCGGCGACCGGCCGGGGTCTGCAGGCTGCTGGTGAGAAAGGCCAGCAGACCGCTGCCGATATTGGCGCCGATCACCAGGCCGATGGCCACCGGCAGGCTGATCAGCCCGGCGCCGGCCAGGGTCGCGGTGAGCAGCACGGCGGCCAGGCTGGAGTAGGTGAGCAGGGCGAACAGCGCGCCGACCAGGGCGTCGAGCAGCAGGTCGCCGGTCAGCGAGGCGAACAGCACGCGGATGCCGCGTGCCTCGGTGATCGGTGTGGCGGCGGCGACGATCAGCTCCAGCGCCAGCAGCATCAGGCCCAGGCCGATGGCCACGCGGCCGAGCTGGCCGGCGCGGGTCTGCCGTCGCGAGAGGAAGAAGATCACCCCGAGGAAGATCAGCAGCGGGCTCAGCCAGCTCAGGTCGAGGGTCAGCACCCGCGCCATCAGCGCGGTGCCGACGTCGGCGCCGAGCATGATCGCCAGCCCCGGCGCCAGCGCCATCAGGCCCTGGGCGACGAAGGAGGTGACCAGCAGCGCGGTGGCGTTGCTGCTCTGCACCAGCGCGGTGACGCCGATGCCGGCGGCGAAGGCCAGCGGCCGGCGGCCGACGTTGTGGCTGAGGATCTTGCGCAGGTGCGAGCCGTATACCCGCAGGATGCCGGTACGCACGATATGGGTGCCCCAGACCAGCAGGGCGATGGCGGACAACAGATTGAGCAGGGTCAGCATAAGGCGGCTCCCCCTTGCGAGCCCGCTGGCGATCGGTCGCGATCGCGACGCAGGTTGCGTAGCCGGCCGGCGAGAAATGTTTTATCCGGCTTGTACTTAGCATCGGCCGGAATTCGCCGTTGCGCCAGTCAGCCGTCGCGCAACACCTTGAGTTCGGCCTCGTCGGCGGAGAAGCCGCGCTGGAGCTTGAACTTGAGGCTGAGGTCGGTGCGCGAGTCGGCGTATTTGAGCGCCTCGGCCAGGCTGATGCGGCCGGCCTCGAGCAGGGCGAACAGGTGCTGGTCGAAGGTCTGCAGGCCCTGTTCGGCGGCGCGCGCGGTGGCCTCGCGCAGCTGGTCGAGCTCGTCGCGCTGGATCAGGTCGCGGATATAGGGCGTGCCGAGCATCAGCTCCACCGCCGCCACGCGCTTCTGCGCCCGGCCCGGTACCAGGCGCTGGCCGATCACCGCCAGCAGGTTGTGCGCCAGGTCGGCCAGCACCTGCTTGCGCGCCTCGTCGGGGAAGAAACGCACGATGCGTTCCACCGCATGGCTGCTGCTGGTGGCATGCAGCGTGGCCAGGCACAGGTGGCCGGTCTCGGCATAGTGCAGGGCGTGCTGCATGGTGGCGGCGTCGCGAATCTCGCCGAGCATGATCACGTCCGGCGCCTCGCGCAGCACGTTGCGCAGGGCGTCGGCGAAGCTGTGGGTGTCCAGGCCCACTTCGCGCTGGTCGATGATCGAGCGCTGGTGCTCGTGGAGAAACTCGATCGGGTCTTCGATGCAGACGATATGTCCGCTCTTGTGGCGGTTGCGGAAGTCCAGCATCGCCGCCAGCGTGGTCGACTTGCCCGAGCCGGCCGCGCCGGTCACCAGGATCAGGCCGCGATCCTGCATCGACAGCTTCTCCAGCAGTTTGGGCAGGCCGAGCGCCTCGAAGCTCGGAATCTGCGCCTTGATCAGGCGCACCACCATGGTCACCTCGCCACGCTGGTAGTAGACGTTGACCCGGTAGCGCGCAGCGCCCTGCAGGCTTACCGCCAGGTTCATCTCCAGATCGCGTTCGAACTCGGCGATCTGCTTCTGGGTCATCAGCTGATAGGCCAGCTGCTGCACCTCGCCAGCCTTGAGCGTGTGGGTGTCGAGCGGCTGGCTGTGGCCCTCGACCTTCATGTGCGGCGGCGCGCCGACGCTGAAGAACAGGTCGGAGCCGCCGTGCTGGTGCATCAGCTGCAGGTAGGGGAAAACGTCGGGCTGCTCGGGGCTCTGGGGGTCGTTCATCGGAATGGTCACTGGTCGATCGGATCACGCCAAGCATAGTCGGCCGGGGTTGGCGCGGCTTGCCTTGGATCAAGGAGTGCGTGGCGCCGTGAATAGCTCTGAAGTGCCGGTGCCCGAAGCTCTACACTATGGCCACTGGAGCGAATTCGTTGCGTTCGGGCGCTGGGCCGACGCTAAGGCTGGGGATCGATGGCGGGACAATGGCGGGCGTGCCTGCTCCTGGGGCTGGCGCTGAGCGGCGCCGCCTGGGCGGCCGAGCTGCGCCTGGTGACCGGCGACGATTACGCGCCCTTCACCGGCCAGAGCCTGCCCGGCGGCGGCCTGCTGACCCAGGTGGTGCACGCCGCCCTGGCCGAGCGCGGGCTGTCCGCCACGCTGGCGTGGCAGCCGTGGAAGCGCGGTTACCTGAAGACCCTGCGCGGCGACTACGACGCCACTTTCCCCTATGTCCCCGGCGCCCAGCGCCAGGCGGAATTCCTCTACTCGGCGCCGCTGTTCGTCGCCGAACAGCACCTGTTCAGTCGCGCCGGCGATGCCATCGAGGTGGCGGATCTGTCGCGCCTGGCCGGCAAGCGCCTGTGCTACCCGCTCGGCTGGCAGCCGCCGGCGCCGATCCAGGCATTGCTCGACCAGGGCCTGCTGACCCGCCATTCGCCGCTCGGTCTCAACGAGTGCGCGCGCCTGTTGCTGCTGGCGCGCGACGACCTGTTCATCGCCGACCGCCGTCTGGGCGAGAGCGCCCTGCGCGCCACCGGGGCGCCGGCGGGCCGCTTCCACCGCTCGCGGGGAGTGTTCGGCAACAGCACCCTGCACCTGATCGTTCCGCGCAACCATCCGCGCGGCGCCGAGCTGATCGCCGAGTTCGACCTCGGCCTGGCCGCCTTGCAGGCCAGCGGCGCCTACCAGCGCCTGCTCGAGGCCTATCTGCAGCCGCCTGAGCTCAGCCCAGCAGCGCCATGATCGCCACCAGGCTGCCCGCCGCCAGCAGCGTCTGCAGGGTGATGATGCCGGCCATCAGCTGGCTGTCGCCGCCCAGCTGGCGGGTCAGCACATAGGCCGTCGGCGCGGTGGGCAGGGCGAAGAACAGCACCAGCACGGCGCTCTCCATCGCCGGCAGGGCCAGCGCCCAGGCCACCGCCCAGGCCAGCAGCGGCATGGCCAGCAGGCGCAGGGCGCTGTTCCACCCCAGCGCCGGAATTTCCCCGCCGAGCTGCTCGGGTTTGAGCGCCGCGCCGACGCAGAGCAGGCCCAGCGGCAGGCTGGCGGCGGCCAGCAGGCCGAGCAGGCGATCGCTGCCGCCGGGCAGGCCGATGCCGGCGAGGTTGACCAGGGCGCCACCGACGCAGGCGAGGATCAGCGGATTCTTGGCGATCGGCAGCAGCAGGCCGCGCGCGCTGACGCCGCGCTCGGCGGTCAGCGACCAGACCGACAGCACGTTCACCGTCGGCACCATCAGCGCCAGCATCAGCGCCGCCAGGGTCAGGCCGTCCTGGCCGAACAGGCTGCCCACCGCGGCCAGGCCCAGGTAGGTGTTGAAGCGCAGGATGCCCTGGGTGAAGGCGCCAAAACGCGCGGCCGGCCAGCCGCGCAGACGGCGCAGCAGCAGCAGGGCGAACCAGGCGATGCCGAGGCCGAGCAGCACCGCCAGCGCCAGGCGCGGCAGCGCCGGGTTGCTCAGCGGCGCCTGGGCCAGGCTGGAGAACAGCAGGGCGGGGAACAGGATGAAGTAGTTGAGGCGCTCGGCGCCGGGCCAGAACGCCTCGCTGGGGAAGTCGCGCAGGCGCAGCCAGTAGCCGGCGACTATCATGGCGAACAGCGGCCAGAGGGCCAGCAACAGGTCGATCACGGCAGCTTCTTCCATGGGCAAAGCGGCGATAGTCGACCAGCTGCGCGCCTCGGCGCAAGCCTTCAGCTCGGCGGCAGGGCGCTGATGCGCAGGTGAAAGTCGAGCCGTTCCCAGTCCTCGCGGCGGTTGGCCAGGGTCGGCGTCGAGTGCAGGACGATGCGGTGCTCGCCGTCCGCCGTGCGGCGGTAGCCGGGGCGCGCCGGCTCCCAGTCCGAGCCGCGGAACTCCAGCGGCGCCATGCCGAACTGGCGGATCAGCAGGGCTTCCAGGGCCTCGGCCTGGCCGGCGGCGACCCGGTACAGCGCCGCGCCGTCGCCCTCCTCGGCGCAGCCGGCGAACTGCGCCGGCAGCTCCAGTTGCCAGCGCTGCAGCCAGTCGATGCAGGCGCGCTCGTCCTGCTCGGCGAGCAGGGCCGTGGCGACCAGCAGCAGGGGCAGGAGCAAGGCGCGCATGGGCAACCCGGGGCGTTGAGGTGACCGTCAGAGTCTAGACTGCTGGCGAGCCCTTCGCGGAGTTCCTGCCATGCCCGCCTCGCACCAGGGCGGCTGCCATTGTGGCCAGCTGCGCTATGCCTTCGACGCCCCGCTCGCGGATATCGCCCACTGCCATTGCGCGGATTGCCGGCGCAGCAGCGGCGGCATCCTGGTCACCTGGCTGACGGTGCCGCTGAGCAGTTTCCGCTGGCTGCGCGGCACGCCCGCCGAGTACGCCAGCACGCCGACCTGCACGCGCAGCTTCTGCCCTCACTGCGGTGCCCAGCTGACCCTGTTCAGCGCGCTCAGCCCGCACAGCCTGGATATCAGCGTGGCCTGCCTCGACCAGCCCGATCGGGCGCCGGCGAATCGGCATATCTGGGTGCGCAGCCGGCTGCCCTGGCTGAGCGTCGACCCGCAGTTGCCGGAGGAAGACGAGGAGATTCTCTAGCCGGTCGCGGGTGCGGGGTATCGCGGGGCCGTCCGGGCTGCGCGCACCAGATTCCTGGCCGTATAACTCAGGGCAACTGCAGGCCGCCGCTGTCTTGGTGCAACTTGCGCAGGTGCGCGCCGAGGGCCGCCAGGTTGGCCTCGTTGGCCTGCAGCTCGGCCAGGCGCGCGGGCGCCAGCAGCTTGCGCACTTCCGCGTCGAGCTCGTCGCTGAGCTGACGCAGTTGCTGCTGGCGCTGCCGGCTCTGGGTTTCCAGGCTGTGCCATTCGCCGGCCTGGGGCAGGCCGTAGCCGCCGTCGAGCAGCTCGGCCGGGCGGCTGAGAAAGCCGCTGCCGGCCAGTATCTGCTCCAGTGCCGCACCGGCCTTGTCCAGGTTCGGGTCGCCGGCGGCGCGGCCGCTCAGGTAGCGGCGCTTGAGCTCGTCCTGGGCCAGCAGCAGCTGGCGGCGCAGGGCCGCCTGTTCCAGCAGCAGCAGGGCGGCGCTGGCACGCAGGTCGGCCTCGGCGAACCAGTCGCGGCGTGCGCTGGCGGGCTGCTCCAGCCAGGCCTCGACGTTGTCCTGGGCGATTGGCAGACGCTGGCGCAGCACGGCGAACATGGCCTGGTAGCGCTCGCGGAACGAATCGAAGCGATAGCCCAGGCGCAGCGCCTCGCGGGGATCGTCGAGCACCGCGGTGTCGGCCAGGCCGCGCGCCGCCAGTAGTTGCAGCAGGCCGTTGGGCAGGATGCTGTCGAGCGCCTGCAGATCGGGATGCGCGGTGCCGCTGCGCAGCAGCTTGAGGGTCTCCACCGCGCAGTTGTTGGAGATGAAGTAGTAGTCGCCGTCGTAGCTCCAGTGCTGCTCGACGGCGCGCGCGACCAGCTGTTCCAGTTCGTCGCGCGACAGCTTGAGCGGCACCGAGGCCAGGCTGCGCAGCTCGACCTTGGTGTACTCCTCGACCACCTGCTCCAGCGGCAGGACGAACAGCCGCGAGGGGTAGACGCCGGTCAGGCCATCCCAGCTCGACAGCTGCAGGTCGCCGACGAAGGCGCGGTAGGACAGCACCAGGTGCTGGTCGAGATCCAGCCGGCAGTCGGGGCCGCGCGGTCGGCCCGGCGCGCACACCACCAGGCGCAGCATGCTGTGGCCCCAGCGGCTCATCCATTGCTGGTTGGCCTCGGCCAGCAGGTAGTCGACCGCATAGACCCGCTCGGGATCGAGGCGGCCCAGCGGCTGGCGGGCGAAGTCGCGGCCGGCGTTGAGGTAGGCATGACCGCCGGCGCAGTCAGCCTGCGCCGGCGCCCAGGCGAAATGCTCGCGAAAGTAGCGCGCCAGCGACGGCCTACGGCAGGCGTAGCCGGGGTCGAGGAGGAAATACTCGAGGTTGACCGCGACGAACTCCAGCGGCCGGCTCAGCTCGTAGACGTCCGGGCTGCGCGCGACCTGGCCGTTGTCCTGCTCGCGCGCGCCGCGCCGGCCGACCTGCTGCGCCCAGCCGGCCAGGTCGAGCAGACGCGGGTCGTCGCTGAGGGTGAAGCGCCGCGCAGTCTGCCCGCGACAGCTGTCCGGCAGGCCGACCAGGCCCCGCGACTCGGCGCGTTGCCGGCAGCGCTGCAGTTGCCGGCGCTGCGCCGCGGGCCAGAGTTGGGCGCGGTCGTAGAGGTGAGTCAGCTCGTGGATCAGGGTGGCGAGCAGTTCGCGGCGCTGGCTGCCGTGTACGCGTCCGGTCTGCGTCGTGGCGGCCGTGCCGTCGGTCAGCGCCGGCAGCAGGCTGGCATTGAGCTCGATGCCGGACCAGCGCCCGACGCGGCCGTAGGCGTTGGCCGGCAGGTCGTCGCGCCAGGCGACCTTCACGCTGCGCGCCAGGCGCTGGACGAAGCTCGGCGGCAGGGCGGCCAGGGCGTCGTCGAGCAGCGCCTGGCTGGCCTGGCGCTCGGCGGCGCTCAGCTGGTCGTGCTCCAGCACCAGGCGCAGCTCGGCCTGGACGCCGCCGCTGAGCGCCAGCAGCGCGGCGCAGCACCAGGCGCGCAGGGACCTCACAGGGCGAGAATGGCTTCGGCCAGTTGCAGGTCGCTGGCGCTACGCGCTTGCGGCAGTTGCGTGCGGATCGCCAGCAGCGCCGCCTCCAGCTGCGCGCCGCGGATCTCGCCGGCGCTGGCGACGAAGCTGGCGGCGTCGTCGCGGGCCTGCACCACCAGCTTCATGTCGCGCAGCGAGGTGGTGGTATCGGAGGTGAAGTCGATGCTGCGATCCAGGGCGCGGACGATGATATTGCTGGTGGCGACCACGGTTTGCGCCTGGGCGAGGCCGCTGAACAGGGCGCAGGCGGTGGCGAGGACGAGAAGCGAATGACGCATGGAGAAACTCCGCAAACGGCGAATGGACGGTTGGACGAGCCCGCGCGGTTGGGGTTCCGCAGGCGGGCGCGTATGCCCGTGCAGTTTACGGGGCCGGCGCGCGCCGGTCAGCAACTGGGCCGGCCGGCGTTGCCTGGGGAGCAATCAGAGGCTGAGGATGGCCTCGGCCAGGTGCAGGTCGTCGGCCGCCGCCAGCGCCGGCACCTGGCTGCGGATATGCAGCAGCGCCGCCTCCAGCTGCACACCGCGGATCTCGCCGGCGCTGGCGACGAAGCTGGCGGCATCGTCACGGGCGGCGAGCACGACCTTGTCGTCGCGCAGCGAGGAACTGATATCCGAGGTGGCCTCGCTGGTCGCGGCGACGCCGCTGACGATGGCGTCGGTGGTGACCACGAAGCTGGTGGCGGAGGCGCTGGTGGCCAGCGCCAGGAGGGTGGCGGCGCTCAGGATGCGGAAGGCGGTCATGGGATATTCCTCAACGGGCGAGATGGGCGGTGCAGAGGGCCTGCGGCCGGAATAACAAGCCTAGCTCAGGGGCGCTTGCGCCGACCAGTTGCTGGCGTTCTGCTGGCGCGTCTTTCAGAGGAATTTCACCGCGCCACGATTGCGTCGGATGGCAAAGGCCGGGATACCCGCCGAGGATCACTTTTCATGACTATGGAGTCAGTTTGGTGCGTGCTAGGAATTTCCAACTGTCCCTTGTTGAATTGTCATTGGGGCTCATAGAATGCTTGCACAACCTAGGGGCGCCTCGGTATCTGGGAGCCCTCCTTTTGATGCAATTTTAGACGTCACAACTATAAAAATGTCGATGCAAACCCGAAGTATTTTTAACCTCGGGCACCCGCCAATGGAGTTGGGCAATCCTGGTCAAGGGTTTTACTTCATCGCTGAGGCCCTGTCTGGAGTCTTGTCTGTTCCGGGGAGTGTGGAGCAGCCCATCTCCTTGTTCTTTGGCCTTCCTTATCAGCTTCCGATAGATAAGGATCAGCCCCCTAGGGTATTGGCCTGTGCTTGGGCGTATGACGAATTTCCTCCAGCCTGCAACCGGGCTCCGATTAGTGATTGGCGACGGGGCTTGGAGACGTGTTGCGGTGCATTGGTATTTAGCCAGCAGGCTGCTGGAGCGATCAGGCGGCTGATGGGGGATGACTACCCAGTGCAGGTTTTACCTGCACAACCTGCCGAGCGATTCGCGGGGCTCTGTGCGGATCATGGCGAGCTTCCCCACAAACGCCCACGCATGCTTGTGTTTCGTGGGCATCTGCTTGACAGTCCACGTATTGGCTTGTCAGTAGACGGCCTGGCTAGGCTGGAGCCCCAGCTGGAGCGTCAATTTGAGGCCCTGCCGGAATCGGAGCAGCCTGTAGCTCCGCCGGCTGTTCCCGGGGTTATCGAGCGGTTGCGTATTAGTGGCCAACTGGTGTTCAACTGGTGGCATGAGGCGGTTGTCGCTTACGTTTTTTCGGAGGCGCCGCAGCCGGCTGCCACTGCTCCCGAGGTGGCGCCGAGTGAACACCCTCAGCCATCCCTGATTGAACCAGCAGCAACGCCGCCAGAGCAACGGCTGAAACTTTTTGGCACTGTCTACACCTGCATTCTCAGGGCAGAGGATGAGCGTTGTCGTTGGATGGAGCTGTTAACGGCGTTCTGCTGGACTTTCCGAGATGAGCCCAATGCGACACTGGTGCTCAAGTTCACTCACCATAAAGAAACATCCGGTCTGATACCTTTGCTCACGACCCTTTCTCGATTGTCACCATTCCGTTGTCGGGTAGTCGCGATTAATGCCTTTTTAGAAACTCAGGACTATGCGGCGCTGATTGCCACCTCCGATTATCTTGTTACACCTCACGAGGCCGAGGCATCGGCGCTGACGGCGCAGGAGTTTCTGAGTGCTGGTAGGCCCGTGATTGGGCCCGTGCACGGAGCACTGGCCGACTGGCTGACGGCGGAAAACGCATTTCTGGTGGGCGGTGATATTCAGCCGGCTTACTGGAATGGAGATATCGATAAAAAATTGCATCACCAATCGCTACGCCTGAATTGGACTTCACTCTGTCAGGCCCTGGCAGATAGTTTTCGTATGGCTCAGCAGGCTCCGGAGTGCTATCGCGCCAAGTCCCGAGCGGCACGCACGGGCATGCTGATGCAGGCATCACATGAGCGTATTTCGGAGGTGGTGAGAACGTTTCTGTCTAAAGCCGTACCTGTGCAAACCAGTGCAGATGTCGCGCAGGCGATCTCATGAGGATTCTTGTCTATTCCGAAACCAGTGCTACGAACTTGCAAAGCCGTCTGGGCACTGCTGAATACAGCTACTTTTTCGTGCTGCGGGAGTTCATCCCGGTTTTAGAGAGCCTGGGCGACGTCCAGGTTGTCGAGCACCCAGAAGATGAGGTTGACGCCGTATATCTAGACTGTTCGCGCCGGGGTGAGCCGTGTGTGTTCCTGAGCTTTTCGCCGCCACACCGGACATTGCTGAATCTGCAGTGCCCGACAATCCCCGTATTCGCCTGGGAGTTTGACAGTATTCCGCACGAAACCTGGCTGGGGCGGCCGGAAGAGGACTGGGGCTGGGTGCTTCGCCAGCTAGGACAGGCTATCACTCATTCGATTTCCACGGTGAGGGCGGCTTATCGGGTGCTGGAGCCGGACTATCCCTTGTTGAACGTACCCGCACCGGTCTGGGATACCTTTGGCTGTTTGCGCGATAGCAAGCGTTATTCTGGGTCATGGCAAGTTCAGGGCAGGGGTACCATATTCGATACCGGTGTATTGGATTTGTCGATGTTTCTCAGGGCCAGCCCGGGACACTGGCATGCAGTGGTGCATGGTCTCCCGACTCCACATGACGACCCTGAGTTGGAGTCTTCCATAAGGAATGAGCTCGATGTCATTCACCGTCGTTTCACGGCCAGTGACCTATCGCCTGAAGAGCAGCCTATGGCTCCCCGGTTGCCATCTGAGGGGCAACAATTAGTCATTCCTGCCCCGGGACTGCCTGCCCGAAAGCGGATATTTGATCGACAGTGGTGGAAAATCGGCAAACGTTACGCGATGGCGTGGTACCTCGGTGTAGCTGTTCCGCGACGAGCTTCTCAGGCTGGGGAGCCGGCTCAGCCCGAGCCGCTACCTGAGTCAGTGCCAGATGACTCAGTTCCCCTCGCCCTGTTCCAGTCTGCGTCTTTCGCTCTGGAGCTCGACGGCGTGGTGTTTACCTCGGTATTTAATCCTTACGACGGACGCAAGAACTGGCAAGACATGCTCAGTGCGTTTTGCAGCGCTTTTTCCGACAAAGAAGATGCGGTGCTGTTGTTCAAGCTAACCCATCGCGCCTGTACCCAGCCCATCGTCGAGATGCTGCGCTACCTGGCCCGCTTACCGGCGTTTAGCTGCCGAGTGATCCTCCTCCATGGCTATCTGGACGATACCGACTACCAAGCCATGGTCAGCGCCACGGCCTATGTGGTCAACGCGTCCTACGGCGAGGGCCAGTGCTTGCCGCTGATGGAGTTTCTGTCCTGCGGTAAGCCGGCGATTGCGCCGAAGCATTCCGGGATGGTCGATTACATTGATGAGTGCATGGCGTTTGTTGTCGACAGCTGGGATGAGGCAACAGGCTGGCCCCATGACCCGCGCTTTGCGACACGCACGTGTCGCCAGCAGGTCAGTTGGACATCGCTGCGCAATGCGTTTACTGAGGCTTACCACGCCTATCTGAACGAGCCTGACCGATACATGGCGATGTCCGATTATGCGATTGAACGCATGCGTCAGCATTGCTCCCGTGAGGTGGTTAAAGGCAAGCTCAAACCTTTCCTTGAGGCGGCAGCATGCGCATGATTTGGAACAGGTTTATGCGCAGGAGAAAACCAGCTGTTCAAATGGTTCGCCATACAGTCGATTCTCGTTACTGTGGCCTTCATGATGCAGTGCTCAGTGGCTGGTTTAACAACGAGACCGGTGAACTGCACCCCAATTTTCCCATCCGCTCCGCAGATCGCGTTCTGGACTTTGGCTGTGGAGCTGGCGGGGCAACGCAATTCTGTGCCCGTCACCGGGCTAATGTCACATTTCTCGACAGTGATGAGGGAAAAATCACTCATCTCAACCATCTGTTGCGTGATAGCGCTGGCAGTCACCTGGGGATTGTCAACCAGGCACTACCCCTTCCATTGGGTGATGCCTGTTTCAACCGAATAATCGCGCAAGAGGTGCTTGAGCATGTCGATGAACCGTCGGCGGTGCTTGCAGAGCTATACAGGGTTGGCGAACCAGGCGCCCTGTACCTGCTTGCTGTACCGCATGCACGCTCAGAACGTCTGCAGCAGGGTATTGCTCCGGACTCGCACTTCGCAGCGCCCAATCATCAGCATGTCTTTGATGAGGCGATGTTCACCGACCTTGTCCAAGACAGCGGGCTGGAGATCGTCAGCCGCCATGACTTCGGCTTCTATTGGGCATTTTGGATGATGTTGTACTGGGCCGATTTCCAGGCAGAAGGCAAGCAACTGGATGCGGCCACCCACGATTTGATTGCGCCACCCTATGCGGAGCTACTCAATGACTGGGCGACCTTATGGCAGCAGCTTCTGCAACTGCCGGCCGGCCCGGCGATCAAACGCCGGCTCGATGCACTATTGCCTAAGAGTCAGATCGTGGTGGCACGTAAACCTCTATCTGGGAGCCGATGATGCTGGAGCGATTGAAACGCCGTTTTGCGCAACTAAAGCCTCAAGAGGCTGTTGTGGCAGTATCAGTTGAGGAGGCCCCGGTATTGTTGCCGGTGGGGCTTATCGATATGGCGCGTAGTGGCTGGTTGAAGAATGACAGCGGCGAGTTGTTTGCAGGCTTTGCTGTGAAGGCCAGCGACAGCCTGCTGGATATTGGCTGTGGCGATGGTGGCTTTACGCTCTTCTGTGGGCGCCAGGGCGCGGAAATCTATGTTGCCGATATCGATGAAGGCAACGTTGAGCGGGCGGTGGCGCGCCTGAGAGAGACTGACGCCCGCGCGGTTCATCCATTGGTCACGGATGCCAATCCTATCCCGCTACCCGATGCCCATCTGGATAAGGTGGTGGCGATGGAAGTGCTGGAGCATGTCGACGATCCGGCAACCTTTTTGGCTGAACTGGTCAGAGTGGGCAAGCCCGGTGCGCAGTACCTAATTTCCGTGCCGGCAGCCCTGAGCGAGCGGTCTCAGCAAGGGATTGCCAGTCCCGCGTATTTCCAAAAACCCAATCACATACACATCTTTGAGCGTGAGGAGTTCGCTCGGCTGGTAAGTGAGGCCGGATTGGTCATCGAGCAGCACACCGAATACGGTTTCTACCGCACCCTGTGGTGGTTGTTTTTCTGGGTCAGCGGCCAAAGCTCGCTGGATGGACAGAACGAGGCAATCATCAGGCACTGGGATGCTACTTGGGCTGAACTCTTAAGCCTCCCCCAGGGCGATGCGGTTAAACAGGTGCTGGATGGTATTTTGCCGAAGAGCCAAATCATCGTAGCCCGTAAGAAGTGAACGGCATGAGCCGGCGAATACTCGATATTGAAGTGTTGCGTGGGATCGCAGTCCTACTTGTGGTCATTCATCATGCGCATTTCAATCTCTACAGTTGGACAAACCCAACCCTGGAGCTGTTTTTCACCTACTTTGGTGGCGCCATTGGGGTAGATCTTTTTTTTGCCATTTCGGGTTTCGTGATTGCGCGGGACCTGCTGCCCCGACTTGAGCAGGCGGCTGGCGATAACCGAGCACGAGTTGTGCTGGCGTTTTGGGTCAAGCGTGCCTGGCGTTTGTGGCCATCGGCCTGGCTGTGGTTGATGGTGCCGCTGTTGCTGGCGCTACTGCTTAACGACAGTCGAGCCTTTGGTGGCGTAAGGGCCAATATTGAGGCCACTATGGCCGGATTGGCGCATGTGGCGAACTTTCGTCTGGCCGATGCATGGGGACGCCAAGAATACGGTGCCACAGCTGTTTACTGGAGTCTTTCGCTGGAAGAACAGTTCTATTTTCTGCTTCCGCTCCTGGCGTTATGCCTGCGCAAGTACCTGGTCTGGGGTGTCTGTGTCATTGCGCTGATGCAGCTCATCAGTCCGCGCGACACAATGTTTGCGGTGATCTTCAGGACCGACGCGCTGTGCTTGGGCGTTCTACTGGCCCTGATCAGCCGTACGCGTGCCTATGAACTGGCGCGACCGCACTTTCTCGCCAGCCGCCTGGCCAGCACCCTGAGCGTGTTGCTTTTGCTGACATTGCTGCTGACATTCGGGTCGCACCATCTCAACGTTGCGCCCTATCGCCTAAGTGTGGTTGCCGTGCTAGCGGCGCTGCTGGTGTTTGTGGCCAGCCATGATGGCAACCTCCTGTTCTATAAACAGGACTGGATACGTCGGCCATTGGTCTGGGTGGGAGAGCGATCCTACGCGATGTACCTGATCCACATGCCCTGCTTCTACCTGGTGCGCGAGCTCTGGCACCGCCACAGTGGTGGCGAGTTGCCGACTCAAGACGCGTTTATGCTGTTCACCTGCTCTGCCGTGCTAATGGTGTTAATTCTGAGCGACCTGAATTACCGCTTTATCGAACTGCCCTTACGCCGTCGAGGTGCCCGCGTTGCCCTGAATATGTTGAATAAGGAGCCCATGCAGGCCCCTACGGTAAGTGCAACCGATGCGCCACTCGCTAACCGTTAGGAGCCGACATGGCATTCATCTCCTATGCACAGAATTTTGAAGACGTCACTCTCTGGCGTGCACTGAGGCTATTCGGGCCGGGCCATTATATTGACGTGGGCGCCAATCACCCCACGCACGACTCGGTGACGCGAGCCTTTTATGAGCGGGGCTGGCGTGGGGTCAATATTGAACCGGTTGAGCACTATCACGAAGCCTTGTGTGCCGAGCGACCAGGGGATGTCAATCTCTGTGTGGCTGTAGGCCCGGCGGCCGGCGAGCTAACCTTTTACGAGAATTGTGACAGCGGGCTCTCCACGCCAAGTGAGGCGATGCGCGAAATGCAGGAGAGCGCGGGCATTCAGTTCGTACCACGCACAGTGCGGGCAATGCGGTTGGACGCTATTTGTCAGGATTATTTGCCGACGGATAAGCCATTTCATTTCCTCAAGATCGATGTCGAGGGCTTCGAGTTGCAGGTGCTGCAGAGCATGGACTTTTCTCGGTGGCGCCCTTGGATCGTTGTATTGGAGTGTCCGTTTGACAAGCAACCGGACTGGGAGGAGTTGATGATCGCAGCCGGTTATCAGCATGCCTATGGCGACGGTATCAATCGTTATTGGGTGGCCAGCGAGCGCGATCACCTGTTGCCGGCGTTCTCCTTGCCACCCAATATCTTGGACGAATTTAAGCTGTGTCCAGGGCATGTGCTGGCGAGTGAAGGGCCGGAGGTACAGGCGTTACGCGATGCCTTGATGCAAGCCCAGCAACAACTGCAAACGCTGCAGGGTAGTCGCTCATGGCGGTTAATCCGGCGCCTGGCTCGGCTGAAAGCTACCCTAGGCGGGTTTCTATGATAGGAGGAGAGTCAGGCATGGCTGGTTCGCTGCTGGTTACGGGGCTGAGCGGTTTTGTTGGAAGGCATGTGCAGGCGCAGCTTCCGTCTACCTGGCAATTACTGCAGACGCCTCAGCTGAATGTGCTCGACAGCGCCTCCCTCAACGATGCCTTGGTTCAGGGCTGCCCGGATGCAGTCATTCACCTCGCTGGCCAGACGTTTGTCCCGGAATCATTCCGTGACCCGCAGGCCACGCTCCAGGTCAATCTTCTGGGTACCCTGAATGTATTACAGGCGCTGAAGCGTCACGGCTTCAATGGCAGTTTCCTGTACGTCAGTTCCGGTGATGTGTATGGTCGTGTCGATGATCAGGCGTTACCGATCAGTGAGCTGCAATCGCCGCAGCCGCGTAACCCCTATGCGGTGAGCAAGGTGGCTGCGGAACTTCTGTGTCAGCAATGGAGTTATGCCGAGCCTTGGCGAATTATGGTTGCACGCCCCTTCAATCATGTCGGCCCCGGGCAGCGAACAGATTTTGTCGTTGCGGACATGGCCAGGCAGTTGGTGCGTGTGAAAAAAGGACTGCAAGCGCCTCGTCTTGAGGTCGGGGATGTGGAGGTCACGCGGGACTTTCTGGATGTACGAGACGTTGTCTCGGCGTATTTCAGCCTGCTCGAGAGTGGCAAAGGTGGTGAGATTTACAATGTGTGCTCCGGTCGAGAGCGATGTGTTCGGGACTTGATCGAACAGATGGTGCAATTGGCCGGTGTAGAGGTTGATCTGATTCAGAACCCTGTCCGATTTAGGCTGGCTGAACAACGCCGGGTTGTTGGGTGTGCTGAAAAACTCCTGAGAGATACTGCATGGGCACCGGTAATCCCCATAAAACAAACTCTGCAAGACGTATTGGATGAATTCCAGGCGCAGTTGTAGAGAGCAGCTGGCTGTAAAAGGGGCAGGCATGTGTAGGGCACTATCGCCTGATGGTTAGGCATTGATGGGTGCGCTGATTGCCCGCTGTGAAGGGCATCTGCTAGACAAATAAAGATTCGGGCTAGATATGATCCTGGCGTGTTGAGTGGCGAGACAAGAAATGACAAAAAACGCTTTGCTTACAGGTATTACCGGCCAGGATGGCGCCTATCTCGCCAAGCTGCTGCTGGAAAAAGGCTATCGGGTCCATGGTCTGGTGGCCCGGCGCAGTACCGACACACGTTGGCGTCTGCGTGAGTTGGGTATCGAGCGGGAGATCAATTACCTGGACGGGGATCTGGCCGACGCCTGCTCCGTGCAGCGTGCACTGCTCAAGGCCGGCCCGGACGAGGTGTACAACCTCGGCGCGCAAAGTTTCGTCGGCTCGTCCTGGGACCAGCCGGTCACGACCGGCATCGTCGACGGTCTGGGCGTCACCCATATGCTCGAGGCCATTCGCCAGTTCAGCCCGCAGAGTCGTTTCTACCAGGCCTCGACCAGCGAGATGTTCGGCCTGATCCAGGCCGAGCGGCAGGACGAGAGCACGCCGTTCTATCCACGCAGTCCCTACGGCGTGGCCAAGCTCTATGGCCACTGGATCACCGTGAACTACCGCGAGAGCTTCGGCCTGCATGCTTCCAGCGGCATCCTGTTCAACCACGAGTCGCCGCTGCGCGGTATCGAGTTCGTCACCCGCAAGGTCACCGACGCGGTGGCGCGGATCAAGCTCGGCAAGCAGCGCGAGTTACGCCTGGGCAACATCGATGCCAAGCGTGACTGGGGCTTTGCCGGCGATTATGTCGAAGCCATGTGGCTGATGCTGCAGCAGGAGCAGGCCGACGACTATGTGGTGGCCACGGGGGTGACCACCACGGTGCGTGATATGTGCCGCATCGCCTTCGAGTATGTCGAGCTGAACTATGAGGATCATGTGGTGATCGATCCGGCGTTCTTCCGTCCGGCCGAGGTCGAGGTACTGCTCGGCAATCCGGGCAAGGCCGAGCGGATGCTCGGCTGGACGCCGAAGACCAGCCTGGAAAGCCTGATCCGCATGATGGTGGATGCCGATCTCGTTCGCGTAGCCAAGGAGTAGGCCGATGTTGTTTCCCGTGATTCTGTCCGGCGGCGCCGGTACCCGTTTATGGCCGGTTTCCCGCGAAGGCCATCCCAAGCCGTTCATGGCCCTGCCGGACGGCGAGTCGCTGCTGCTCAAGACCTATCGCCGGGCGGGCGCCTTGCTGGCCGACGGCGGCGAGATCGTCACGGTGACCAACCGCGATTACTACTTCCAGAGCAAGGACGAGTTCGCCGCGGCCAGGCTGCCGCAGCGGCGCGCCCGTTACCTGCTCGAGCCGCTGGGGCGCAATACCGCGCCGGCGATTGCCGCGGCCGCGCTGGCGCTGCGCGAACGGCATGGCGACCAGGCGATCATGGTGGTGATGCCGGCCGATCATCTGATTCGCGACAGCGAGGCGTTCGTTGCCGCGGCCAGGCAGGCGGCGACTCTGGCGCAGGATGGCTACCTGGTGACCTTCGGCATCCGCCCGACTCGTGCGGAAACCGGTTTCGGCTATATCGAGGCGGGCGACGCGCTGGGCGGCGATGGCGCCGCCCGGGTCGTGCGTTTCGTCGAGAAGCCGGATCGCCAGACGGCCGAGCATTACCTGGCCAGCGGCCGCTTCCTGTGGAACTCCGGCATGTTCTGCTTCAGCGTCGGCAGCCTGCTCCGCGAGCTCGCCGAACAGGCACCGCAGTTGCTCGAACAGGTCGCCGCCTGCGTCGCCGCCAGCCCGGCGCTGCAACAGGGCGAACTGGCGCAGCAGGAGCTGAACGCCGAGCTGTTTGCCGAGCTGCCGGATATTTCCATCGACTACGCACTGATGGAGCGTTCGGACAGGGTGGCGGTGGTGCCGGCGGCTTTCGACTGGAGCGATATCGGCTCCTGGAACGCCCTGAGCGAGCTGGTCGAGGCGGATGCGCAGAACAATCGCGCGGCCGCCGATGCGCTGTTCATCGACAGCCGCAACAACTTCGTGCAGAGCGAGGCGCGTCTGGTGGCGGCGGTCGGGGTCGACGACCTGATCGTGATCGATACCGCGGATGCCTTGCTGATCGCCCACGCCGAGCGCGCGCAGGACGTGCGCCAGGTGGTCAAGCAGTTGAAGGCCAGCGAGCATGACGCTTATCGCCTGCACCGCACGGTGAGCCGTCCCTGGGGCACCTACACGGTGCTCGAGGAGGGCCCGCGCTTCAAGATCAAGCGCATCGTGGTCAAGCCGGGCGCGGCGCTGTCGCTGCAGATGCATCACCACCGTAGCGAGCACTGGGTGGTGGTGCAGGGTATGGCGCGAGTGGTCAATGGCGGCGAGCCGCGGCTGGTCAGCGCCAACGAATCGACCTTCATCCCCGCTGGACACAAGCACCGCCTGGAGAACCCCGGGGTGATCGATCTGGTGATGATCGAAGTGCAGAGCGGCGAGTACCTGGGGGAGGACGATATCGTCCGCTTCGAGGATCAGTACGGCAGGGCTCCTGTCTGACGATGTGAGGGGGGGGCACCTCGCGGCTCCCAAGTTGAGAACATTGGGGCTCGTACGTAGAAGGGCTTGGCTCCGCTGTTTAAAGGTGTTGATCGCTGGGTGTGGGTAGGCGGAAGGTCATGGTGCGTAACGTGGGTTTGAAATCCGGGCTGTCACTGGCCTGGATGCTGGCCAAGCAAGATATAAAAAATCGCTATGCGAGCTCCTATGCCGGTATCGCTTGGAGCATTGGCGTACCGCTGTTGTATGCGGTGATCAATGTCGTGGTGTTTTCCATTTTGATGAATGGGCGTATGGGAGTGCGCTACGGGGATATCCCATTTGCGCTGTTCTATTTTCTGCCGTTTTCCCTGTGGATATTTTTCTCCGACATGGTGAATCGCAGCACAATGGTGCTGCGGGAGTACGGTTATCTGATCAACAAGATTGCGTTCCCTTTTTGGGTGCTGCCGTTGGTACCAATGCTATCTGCCTTGATCAGCCAGGCGATCATTCTGGTAATTGTGGCAGGGCTAATGATGTACAAGGGTATCCCTATGGCTGATACCGCGTACATCTATGTGTTGGCGTGGGGAGCCTGTTTGATATTGTCGTTAGGGCTCGCTTACGGAATTTCGGCGTTGGCGATGTACATCCCTGACCTTGCGCAGATCATTCCGGTGGTGGTCAATATCCTCTTTTGGCTGACACCAATTTTGTATCCAGCCACGTTGGTTGAAGATCATGGTCCGCTGTGGGTGCGTGGAATAATCATGGACTACAACCCTTTCTATTACCTAGTCGAGATCTCCCGGCACGCGGTCTATGGCACGGGGGAGATTATGTGGGGGGCGCTGCTTAAGGTGTCTGTTCTTTCTCTGGTGATCCTGGCGTGCGGTGTCGCGATATTCCGCAAGCTGAAATCTGCTTTTGCCGATGTGATTTGACGGGGCTGTGTGGGCGTGACAAATCGTACGAATTCCAGCCCGATCATCGAGCTGAGCAACGTTTCAAAGATCTACCAGACCTACAGCAGTCCGCAGCATCGGCTGATCGAGCTGCTCACAGGTGGACGCAGGCGCTATGCCCATGAGGTCAGAGCGCTTGATGATGTGTCATTGACGCTGGAGCGCGGCAGTCGCCTGGGCATTGTAGGGGAAAATGGCAGCGGCAAGAGCACGTTGCTCAAGATCCTAGCCGGTGTGCTGACTCCGAGCTCCGGTAGCGTGAGGGTTGAGGGACGAATTTCCGCGCTACTGGAACTTGGCGCAGGATTTAACCCTGAGCTGCCTGGGCGTGAGAACATCCGGCAGTTTTGTATGTTGCATGGGATGAGTCGTGCTCAGACCGATGAGGCGGTGCCTCATATTATTCAGTTCAGCGAGTTGCGTGATGCTGTGGATCACCCGGTCAAGACCTATAGCAGCGGGATGGCGATGCGCCTGGGGTTCGCATGTGCGGTATACGTAGAGCCGGATATCCTCATTGTCGATGAGGCGCTGAGCGTTGGTGACGCTTATTTTCAAAACAAGTGTCTGCACAAGATCAAGTCGTTGCTCGATTTGGGTACCACCTTCATTTACGTAACCCATGCGGCAGATTCCATTCGATCGCTATGTCAGCAGGGCATCTGGATGAACAAGGGGCATGTGCGTATGTGCGGCGCCTCGGCGGCGGTGGGTGCCGAGTACCAGAAAGAAGTGTTCCGGCGCATGGTGCAGTCGGGTCTGGTCGATCAGCCCGACAAGGTGCGGGCAAGCACTGCAACGGTTGCAAGTCGAGGTGAGGCGCTAAGTGCACGTCAGGCTGCTTTTGCTGAGCGGGTTGCCCCGTTGCGTACGGGCAGTGGTGAGGCACACATCCTCGACATCGTGTTGCGTGATGAGCATGGCGTGGAGTCTGATCGTGTTGGCTTCAACCGCCCATGCAAGGTGGAGGTGGTCTATCGTGCCCAACAGCCGCTGCCGCCTGACTACGGCATCACTTTGGGGATTGCCGATAGCAGCGGAAGGCAGATTATGCATTTCAATTCGGCGCAGGAAGGTATTTACCTGTCTAGCGACGGGCTGCAAGCGCCCCAGGTCATCGAATTCGAATTCACCAGCCCTCTGTGTCCAGGTGAGTACGGGTTGATGGCGGGTATCGCCGTATGTACCCCCAATCCAGTGAACAAGGGGCAACTGATGTTGGGTAAGGTTGTGGACTATTGCGTTGGGGGCGCACGTTATGCAGTGCTCTATCCAGACGGTGAACAGGTGTACAACCTGTGGGGCTTGGCATACGCGCCCTGTAGAATTTCAGCCGCGACATTGGGATAAATATAAGGGAACGACTCGTAAGTGGTTGACTTAGCGGACAATCGGTCGCGTTGTGAGAACCCTGTAGGGGGGACTAGATGAAGTGGCCAAATTGGTTGCGTCGACGCGTGGCGCCGGACTATCGGCTTGTTCGGGCGCGTGCTTTGGACTTACCGCCGTTTGACTTTGCAATTCACGCTATTGGTGATGAGTGCATTTCGCGCAATCTGGCCCGGGATGGTATTTGGGAGCCGTTCGAAACTACGGTATTTGGGCGCCTTTGCCAGTCCGGTGATCGGGTGCTGGATTTGGGGGCCAATATAGGCTGGTACAGCGTGCTGGCGGCCAAACTGGTGGGCTCCAATGGCATGGTAACCGCGTTTGAGCCGGATGCCGCGAATGTTGAACTGTTGCGCCGCAACGTTTCTATGGTCGATTGCCATGGTGTCGTGCAGGTCAATCATTGCGCGGTAAGTGATCTTCATGGCCAGATGTCGTTGTATCGTTCTGGCAACAATCTTGGCGATCACCGACTGTTTAGTGATGGCAGCGCACGTGAGGTCGCCACAGTGCCGGTCACCACGCTCGATGCTTATTACGCTGATACACGTACGTCGTTGCCGAATATTATCAAGTCCGACACACAAGGCTCGGAGGCGCGCATTCTGCGCGGAGCAGCGCAGCTGCTGGCAAGCGGTTGGCGGCCACTGATGATTATTGAATTCTGGCCATTCGGTCTGACTCGTTCGGGCGATGATCCCATGGCGCTTGCATGTCAACTGCAGGCGCTAGGTTATCGCCTGTATGAGGTGTCCGAACACACTCCAAGGCTGCGCAATTTGCAGCCTGAGGCATTAGAGCGGCGTATGAGTGAGGATATATCCCCACAGAGTTGGGGCTTCTTGAATCTACTGTGTGTAGCGGAAGGTTGCACGCGTATGAACGACCTAGTGGATCTGATCGGTTGAGCAATAGCCAACGGGAGTATTGAAGGCATATGCGCCTGCTAATTGAATGTACTTACGTCTTTGAACACCCGGATTTGAATTCGGGGATTCAGCGAGTGGTGCGTAATGTCATAAGTGAGCTGCAACGTGCGAACGCCGGCTGTGAGTGTATTCCGGTGATCATGCAGGAGGGCCAGCTCAAGCGCGTTATTTCTCTACTTCCGCCCGCCTCACGGCCACTGTCCTGGCAGCGCAAGTGGGCGCAGAGGCTTGACCGGTTGAGACTGCGTTATTGGGGAGCGTACTCAGCGTTAATCAATCGTGCACCTGTGTTGGCCAGCACTGCACTGCGCTGGCCGTTTTTTACCTTCTGCCGGGTACTCAACCTCTCGATCACGGTACCGTTGCGAGCTTTTCTTTGGTTGGATCGACGCAATGTGGCTGCCTTGCAACGTAGCGAGCCGATGGATATCGCTGAGGGGGACGTTTTCCTGCTGCTCGATTCCTCCTGGCATCTGGACTTCTACGATCTGGCTGAGCGTCTCAAGGCGCGGGGTGCCAGCATCATTAGCGTGGTCTATGACCTGATACCGCTGATGCAACCACAATTTTGCGATGCGGGTTTGACTCGGGTGTTTGAACGATGGTTTGACTGGGTTGCGAAAACTGCCGACGGGTTTTTGTGTATTTCCCGTACTGTTGAGGATGATGTGCGGCATGCAGTTGCAGCACGCCTGGGGCAGGAGTTAGCCGATTCACGACAGTTTGAACATTTCTATCTGGGCTCGGAGCTTGATCTGACCCAGCGCGATCCTGAGCTGGATTCTGAGATCGAAACGGTGTTCGTATCGAATGAACCGGTTTATCTGATGGTCAGCACCATTGAACCCAGGAAGAATCATGCTTATTTGTTGGATGCTTTTGAGCGGATATGGGCTCGGGGAATAAAGGCGCGCTTGTGTATCATTGGCAAGGTGGGATGGAAAAGTGAGGAGTTGATCGGGCGTATACAGAGGCATCCGCAACTCAGCCGCCAGTTGTTTGTATTCAACCAGCTTAATGATTCGGGACTGGAGTACGCCTACGCTCGAGCTAGTGCGTTGGTGTTCCCCTCGCATGCGGAGGGCTTTGGGCTACCCATGGTTGAAGCCATGCAGCGCGGTGTGCCGGCCATGGTCAGTGATATTCCCGTCTTCCGAGAAATCGGCGGTGACTTTGCCGCGTACTTTGATCTGGGCGACCCTGAGGCATTGGCCAAATTGGTTGAGGGGCATATCAACAGTGGCGTCTTCCCTGCCGGTAAATCGCTAGCTGACTGGCGGTGGATTGGTTGGCGCGAGGCCAGTCTGCAATTACTCGACAGAACGTTAAGCATTGCCGGACGAATTGAGCAGGCTGATGAGAAACCCGCTCTCCGTCGCGCTTAACGCCACTATCCTGCGGGCACCGCGTACTGGTATTGGTCAGTACGTTGCGTCGTTGGCCTCGGCATTGGCTGCGCAGCAACTTGTCCAGCCACAGCTGTTTACTGGTCTAGGCTGGCAGCAATCCGTGCCTGAAGCGGCGATGCCCGGCTATTCGCAATTGAGTCGTTTGGTCAAATCGGTCGTGCCCAAGGCCTATCAGGTGCGACGTGCTGTGGAACAGAGGCTTTTCACTCAGGGGGTTGAACGCCTGCAGCCAGCGCTGTATCACGAGCCCAGCTTGTGGCCATTCGAGTTCGAGGGCCCGATGCTGATGACCCTGCACGACCTGACCCATGTCCACTATCCGCAGACGCAGCCGGCAGATCGTCTGGCCGAAATCGCCAGGTGCGTCGAGCCCGCGTTGGACCGGGCGCGGGTCATCCTCACCGACTCGCAGTTCGTTGCCGACGAGCTGCAGCGGCATTACGGCGTGGCGCGCGAGCGCCTCAAGGTGGCCCCGCTGGGTTATGCCCAGCGCTTTCATCCGCGACCGCTGGCCGATCTGGGCCGGGTAACGGCGCCGCTGGGCGTGACGCCGGGCTCCTACCTGCTCTGCGTCGGCACCCTCGAACCACGCAAGAACCTGGCGCTGGCGCTGCGCGCCTACGCGCTGCTGCCCGAGGCGGTGCGCCGGCGCTACCCGCTGCTGATCGCCGGCATGGCCGGCTGGCGTCGAGACGACTTTGCCGCCGAACTGCAGGCGGCCCTGGCCAGCGGGCAGGTGCGCCTGCTCGGCTACCTGGACGACGAGCGCCTGGCCGAGTTGCTGGCGGGAGCACGCATGCTGTTGTTCCCCTCGCTCTATGAGGGGTTCGGCCTGCCCGTGCTGGAGGCGATGGCCAGCGGTGTGCCGGTGCTGCTGTCGCCAAGCTCGGCACTGCCGGAGGTGGCAGGGAAGGCTGGAACCTATGTCGAGGCCGGCGACCCCGAAGGCTGGTGCCGTGCCATCCTGCGCCTGATCGAGGATCAGGCCGAATGGCAGGCGCGCCGGGTGGCGGGCCTAGAGCAAGCGCAGGGCTTCTCCTGGAAGCGTTGTGCAGGTATTACCGCTGCCGCCTATCGGCAGGCGTTGGAGCACTGAATGCGCGTTCTGCACTTGTTCAAGACCTACCTGCCGGAAACCGTCGGCGGCATCGAGCAGGTTATTTTCCAGATCTGCCAGAGCGGGATTGCCCATGGCATCCAGGGCGAGGTGCTGACCCTCAGCGCCGAAGACGGGCCGTCCGAGCTGATGGTGGCGGAACATCGTGTGCACCGGGCCAAGCTCGATCTGCAGCTGGCCTCGACGGGCTTTTCCTACAGCGTCCTGGCGCGACTGAAGGCATTGGCGGCCGAGGTGGACCTGATCAACTACCACTTTCCCTGGCCGTTCATGGACCTGCTGCACTTCGCTGCGCGTATCGACAAGCCGACGGTGGTGACCTACCACTCCGACATCATTCGCCAGAAATACCTGCTCAAGCTCTATCGGCCGCTGATGAACCGTTTTCTCAGCAGCACCGACCGTATTGTCGCGGCTTCGCCGAACTACCTGGAGACCAGCGAGGTCCTCAAGCGGTATCGGCACAAGACCTCGATCATCCCCTATGGTCTGGACAAGACCACCTACCCGGTGCCTTCGGCGAGCGTTCTGGATGCTTGGCGGCAGCGTTTCGGTCCGCGCTTCTTCCTGTTCGTCGGGGTCATGCGCTATTACAAGGGGCTGCACATTCTCCTGAATGCCGCCCAGGGGACGGGCTACCCCATAGTGATAGTCGGGGCCGGGCCGCTCGAGCTGGAGTTGCGTGCTCAGGCCCAGGCGCTGGGGCTGGCGCACGTGCATTTTGCCGGGCGTCTCGGCGAAGAAGACAAGGCGGCGCTGCTGCAGCTGTGCAGCGCGATCGTGTTCCCGTCGCATCTGCGCTCCGAAGCCTTCGGCATCTCCCTACTGGAGGGTGCCATGTACGGCAAGCCGATGATCTCCAGCGAGATAGGTACCGGTACCAGTTATATCAATGTCCACGGCGAAACGGGGCTGGTGGTGCCGCCCAGCGATCCGCAGGCGTTTCGCCAGGCCATGCGTACACTCTGGGACAATCCCGAACTGGCGCTGCAGATGGGGCTCAAGGCCAAGCAGCGTTATGAGCAGCTGTTTACCGCACAGCGCATGGGGCTGCAGACGGCGCAGCTGTATCGCGAACTGCTCGAGAGCAAATCACAGCACTGAAGATGAGGAACGGACTGTTCCGCGACAATTGCTCTGTTGCGCTTGAGCCTGTGCGCAACTGTGCTGCTAAGCGCCGCGGCTGCTCGGCCCAGATAAAACGAAAGCCCCATCGCAGCAGAGACGATGGAGCCTTCAGAAGAGCCCAACTTGGAGGGAGCTAAATCGGTGAATCAGCGCCAGAACGGCTTGCTCAGCTCGGCGTAACGCTGGTTTTCGCTGATGCCGGCGTCGGCCAGCAGGCGGGCATCCAGTCGAGCCAGTTGACGGCGGCTGACGATGCGGCGCTGCCACAGGCTGAGGGTGGCGATCAGGCGCAGCGGCCAGGAAGCCTGGTGGCTGGCGGTACTGTGTTGGTGAAACAGGTCGGAACTGAGGGTACGTTCCATGGTGGTCATCCTTCCGCTTGTGGCGGCGCTGGTGTTTGCTTTCGATGGGCAAATTATCCCGAGCGGGGCGACGACTCAGTAGTCACAGCTGGATTAAATTGTTGTGCTATTAGATAGGTTGCTTTGTAACTGTTGCGCCTGAAACAGCGCTAACTGTACTGGTAATAAGTGAAATGGCTGGGTGCAACCGGTCAATACGAGAAAATCGCCTGCATGAGGCCTCGATTGCAGTGGCTATCAAGCGGTACAGTTTTAAATTGATCCGCTATGACGGCTGACCTGAAGTTCAGCTTTTTCCTGTCTCCCGGGCACAAAAAACCCGGCGCAAGGCCGGGTTTCCTGTCTGACTGGTCAGGGCTTAGTCCACGGCCTTGACCATGTCCTCGATGACCTTCTTGGCGTCGCCGAAGACCATCATGGTCTTGTCCATGTAGAACAGTTCGTTGTCCAGGCCGGCATAGCCGCTGGCCATCGAGCGCTTGTTGACGATCACGGTCTTGGCCTTGTAGGCCTCGAGGATCGGCATGCCGGCGATCGGTGACTTCGGATCGTTCTTCGCCGCCGGGTTGACCACGTCGTTGGCGCCGAGCACCAGCACCACGTCGGTCTGGCCGAACTCGGAGTTGATGTCCTCCATCTCGAACACCTGCTCGTAGGGCACTTCGGCCTCGGCCAGCAGCACGTTCATGTGGCCCGGCATACGCCCGGCCACCGGGTGGATCGCGTACTTCACGGTCACGCCGCGGTGGGTCAGCTTCTCTGCCAGTTCCATCAGCGCGTGCTGGGCACGGGCCACGGCCAGCCCGTAACCGGGCACGATGACCACGGTGTCGGCGTTGGTCAGCAGGAAGGCGGCGTCGTCGCTTGATCCCGACTTCACGTTGCGTTCCTGCTGCGCGCCACCGGCGGCGCCGGCGTCGGCATCGGCGCCGAAGCCGCCGAGGATGACGTTGAAGAACGAGCGGTTCATCGCCTTGCACATGATGTACGAGAGGATGGCACCGGACGAACCGACCAGGGAGCCGGCCACGATCAGCATCGAGTTGTTCAGCGAGAAGCCGATACCGGCCGCCGCCCAGCCCGAGTAGCTGTTGAGCATCGACACCACCACCGGCATGTCGGCACCGCCGATCGGGATGATGATCAGCACGCCGATGACGAAGGCCAGCGCCACCAGCACGGCGAAGGCGGTGATGTCGCCGGTGAAGGTGTAGAACAGGCCCAGGCCCATGATGGCCAGGCCGACCAGCAGGTTGACCTGGTGCTGGCCCTTGAACACCACCGGGGCGCCCTGGAACAGGCGGAACTTGTACTTGCCCGACAGCTTGCCGAAGGCGATCACCGAACCGGAGAAGGTGATGGCGCCGATGGCCGCGCCGAGGAACAGCTCCAGGCGGTTGCCGGCCGGAATCGCGTCGCCCAGGGCCGCGACTATGCCCAGCGACTGCGGCTCGACGACCGCGGCGATGGCGATAAATACCGCGGCCAGGCCGATCATGCTGTGCATGAAGGCGACCAGCTCGGGCATCTTGGTCATCTCGACGCGCTTGGCCATGATGGTGCCGACGCTACCACCGACCAGCAGGCCGACGATGACGAAGCCCAGGCCCTGCACGGCCAGTTCGCTGCCGAGCTTGTGGATCAGGCCGACTGTGGTGACGATGGCGATGGCCATGCCGACCATGCCGAACAGGTTGCCGCGCCGCGACGAAGTCGGGTGCGACAGCCCCTTAAGCGCCTGGATAAAGCAGATCGAGGCGACGAGGTAGAGAACAGTGATCAGGTTCATGCTCATGGTCAGTGCTTCTCCGCCTGCGCTTTCGGCGCCTTCTTCTTGAACATTTCCAGCATGCGTCGGGTCACCAGGAAGCCACCGAACACGTTGACCGCGGCCAGGGCCACGGCCAGGGTGCCCATGGCCTTGCCCAGCGGGGTGACGGTGAGGGCGGCGGCCAGCATGGCGCCGACGATGACGATCGCGGAAATCGCGTTGGTCACGGCCATCAGCGGGGTGTGCAGGGCCGGGGTGACGTTCCACACCACGTGGTAGCCGACGTAGATGGCCAGCACGAAGATGATCAGGTTGTAGATGCCGTCGGAAATCAGATCCATGTCTCTACTCCTTAGCCGTTCTTGCGCACGACTTCGCCGGCATTGCACATCAGGCAGGCCGCGACGATGTCGTCTTCGAGGTTGAGCTGGAACTGGCCTTCCTTGTCGATCACCAGCTTGAGGAAGTCCAGCAGGTTGCGTGCATAGAGGGCGGAGGCGTCCGCCGGCACCAGCGCGGCCAGGTTGGTGTGGCCGACCAGGGTCACGCCGTGCTTGACCACGACCTGGTCGGCCTCGGTCAGCGGGCAGTTGCCGCCCTGCGCCGCGGCCAGGTCGACGACCACCGAGCCCGGCTTCATCTCAGCCACTGTGCTCTCATGGAGCAGTGTCGGCGCCTTACGACCCGGAATGAGGGCAGTCGTGATGACAATATCGGCCTGCTTGGCGCGCTCGTGCACGGCCTTGGCCTGGCGCTCCATCCAGGATTGCGGCATGGGCCGGGCATAGCCGCCGACCCCCTGGGCGCATTCGCGTTCTTCATCGGTCTCGAAGGGCACGTCGACGAACTTGGCGCCGAGCGACTCGATCTGTTCCTTCACCGCCGGACGCACGTCGGAGGCCTCGATCACCGCACCCAGGCGCTTGGCCGTGGCGATGGCCTGCAGGCCGGCGACGCCGGCGCCGAGAATGAGGATACGCGCTGCCTTCACGGTACCGGCGGCGGTCATCAGCATCGGCATGAAGCGCGGGTAATGGTGCGCGGCCAGCAGCACCGCCTTGTAGCCGGCGATATTGGCCTGCGAGCTCAGCACGTCCAGGCTCTGTGCGCGCGAGGTGCGCGGCGCGGCTTCCAGGGCGAAGGCGGTGATGCCGCGGGTGTTCATCCGCGCGATGGTGTCGTTGCAGAACGGGTTGAGCATGCCGACCAGCACGGCGCCGGTCTTCATATGCGCCAGTTCGGCCTCGGTCGGCGCGAGCACTTTCAGCACCAGGTCGGCGCCGAGGGCGGCGGCGTCGTTGCCGATGATCGCGCCGGCGGCGGTATAGGCCGCGTCGGGAATGCTGGCGCTGACGCCGGCACCGGCCTGGACGGTCACCTGGTGGCCTTGGCCGACCAGCTTCTTGACGGTCTCGGGCGTCGCGGCAACCCGCGTCTCCCCGGCGTGGGTTTCGAGAGGAACACCGATGTGCACTTCTAATCTCCTGCGTGATCTTTTGGGTGAACCGGCGTACTGCGCTGGCACGCTGGCGATTGGGGATCAGCACATAACCCGCCAGTTGGCGGCGGGCGCGGCGATTGTGCAATCGAACGCAGACCCTTACAAGAAGTTATGGAGTAAAAAAAATGGATTACTACAAGTAATAGGTCTATGAGAGATTTTTATACCGCGTGCAGGCCGCGCCGCACCTGAGGGGAAGCAGGTTTGCTGGGGCCTGTGCGGTCTGCCGGTCATTCATCGAACGAATGACCGTTGGTCGAATCGACTGAGGTGTAAAAAGCGGCGAACGGAGCGTTCAGAATAGTGGAATGCCCCGAAAGTGCTGGGCGTGACGCGAATCGAGGCTATTGCGGCGTTGTAGTGTGACCGTGGCTGCACTACCTGTCCTTGTTGCGAGCCTTGTCTGCCGTTCTTGTCGCCTTTGTGGGCGGGGCATAAGCGCTGCTGGGGCGTTATCCCTGGCGGTAGGCGCTGGCTTGCAGCAGCAACCAGTCGCGAAATGCCTGGAGCGCTGCCGACTCGGCCTTGCGCTCCGGCACCATCAGGTAATAGGCGCGGTCGTTGTGGGGGGCGGCGCGGTCGAGGGCGACCACCAGGCTGCCATCCCCCAGTTCGCGCTGGATCAGGAAGGGTGGAATCAGCGCGACGCCCATTTCATGGCGCGCGGCCTGGGCGAGCATGGAGAACAGCTCCAGGCGTGGGCCGGTCATGTCGCGGGCCACGCTCAGGCCCTGGGCAGCGAACCACTGGCGCCAGGCATAGGGGCGGGTGGTCTGCTGCAGCAGGGGTAGCGCGGCAATCTGCTCGGCGCTGACCGGCTGCTTGCCCAGCAATGCCGGGCTACATACCGGCAGCAGGTGCTCATGCATCAGGAAGTGCGCCTCGGTGCCCGACCATTCGGCATCGCCGTAGTAGATGGCGGCATCGAAGTGGGTGTCGGCGAACAGGAAGGGGCGGGTGCGGTTGGTCAGGTGTACCGTCACCTCCGGATGCAATTGTTGGAAGGCGCGTAGCCGCGGCAGCAGCCATTGGGTGCCGAAGGTCGGCACCACCGCCAGCTCGATGCTGCTGGTGCCCTGGTTGCCCATCAGCGCCAGGGTGTCGCGCTCCACGGCATCGAGTTGCGCCGCCACCTTGCGGCTATAGGCGACCCCGGCCTCGGTCAGAACCACGCCGCGCCGCGAACGACGGAACAGTTCGACATTGAGAAAACTCTCCAGGCCGCTGATCTGCCGGCAGATGGCGCTCTGGGTCAGGCTGAGCTCGTCGGCGGCCTTGGTGAAACTCTGGTGGCGCGCGGCGGACTCGAAGGCGACCAGGGCGGCGGTGCTGGGGATCTTGCGGCGCATTTATGCCAAAGCCTCACTCATAAGCGATATATCTTGGCGATTAAGCTATCTCGAAGTGAGTAAAAAGCACAGGTCTGTGCGAATTCTGCGTTTGTCCAATCGGCAAGTCAGGCCTAGGATCAATGCCATTCGGGTCGGCTCGGCCGACCGCTCACTTCACCGCTTCGAGGTTTCTCGCAATGGCCAAGGTAAGCTTCAACTGGATCGACCCGCTGCTGCTGGATCAACAGCTCACCGAAGAAGAGCGCATGGTGCAGGGCAGCGCCCGGCAGTTCGCCGCCGACAAGCTGGCCCCGCGCGTGCTGGAGGCCTTCCGGCACGAGCGCACCGACCCGGCGATCTTCCGCGAGATGGGCGAGACCGGCCTGCTCGGCGCCACCATTCCCGAAGCCTATGGCGGCAGCGGCCTGAACTACGTGTGCTACGGCCTGATCGCCCGCGAAGTGGAGCGCATCGACTCCGGTTATCGCTCGATGATGAGCGTGCAGTCCTCCCTGGTGATGGTGCCGATCCATGAGTTCGGCAACGAGGCGACCAAGCAGAAGTACCTGCCGAAGCTGGCCAGCGGTGAATACATCGGCTGCTTCGGCCTGACCGAGCCGAACCATGGTTCCGATCCGGGCTCGATGGTGACTCGCGCCAAGAAGGTCGACGGCGGCTACCGCCTGAGCGGCAGCAAGATGTGGATCACCAACAGCCCGATCGCCGACGTGTTCGTCGTCTGGGCCAAGGACGATGCCGGCGAGATCCGCGGCTTCGTCCTGGAGAAGGGCTGGCAGGGCCTGTCCGCTCCGGCCATCCACGGCAAGGTCGGCCTGCGCGCCTCGATCACCGGCGAGATCGTCATGGACAACGTGTTCTGCCCCGAGGAGAACGCCTTCCCTGAGGTGCGCGGCCTCAAGGGGCCGTTCACCTGCCTCAACTCCGCCCGCTACGGCATCAGCTGGGGCGCCCTGGGCGCGGCCGAGTTCTGCTGGCACACCGCGCGCCAATACGTGCTGGATCGCCAGCAGTTCGGCCGTCCGCTGGCCGCCAACCAGCTGATCCAGAAGAAGTTGGCCGACATGCAGACCGAGATCACCCTGGCCCTGCAGGGCTGCCTGCGCCTGGGGCGGATGAAGGACGAGGGCACCGCGGCGGTGGAAATCACTTCGATCATGAAGCGCAACAGCTGCGGCAAGGCGCTGGATATTGCCCGCCTGGCCCGCGACATGCTGGGCGGCAACGGCATCAGCGACGAGTTCGGCGTTGCCCGTCACCTGGTCAACCTCGAGGTGGTCAACACTTACGAAGGAACCCACGACGTGCATGCGCTGATCCTCGGGCGTGCGCAAACCGGTATTCAGGCGTTCTTCTAATAGTGGGGGTGCGCCATGCGCACCACCGAGTGGTTCATGGTGCGCGTGGCGCACCCTACGGAGAATCGCCATGCCCGACGCCCTGTCCCATATTCGTGTGCTCGACCTGTCCCGCGTACTCGCCGGGCCCTGGGCCGGGCAGATTTTCGGCGACCTCGGTGCCGAGGTGATCAAGGTCGAGCGGCCGGGCTCGGGTGACGACACCCGGCATTGGGGGCCTCCTTATATAAAGGACGCCGAGGGCAATGATTCGCGCGAGGCGGCCTACTTTCAGAGCGCCAACCGCAACAAGCAGTCGCTGACCCTGGATTTCACCCTGCCCGAGGGCCAGCGCCTGATCCGCGAGCTGGTGCCGCAATGCGACGTGCTGTTGGAGAACTTCAAGGTCGGCGGCCTGGCGGCCTATGGTCTCGACTATGAATCGCTGAAGGCGCTCAACCCGCGGCTGATCTACTGCTCCATCACCGGTTTCGGCCAGACCGGCCCTTATGCCAAGCGCGCCGGCTATGACTTCATGATCCAGGGCCTGGGTGGCCTGATGAGCCTGACCGGGCGTCCCGAAGGCGAGGAGGGCGCCGGGCCGATGAAAGTGGGCGTGGCGCTGACCGACATCCTGACCGGCCTCTATGCGACTGTGGGTGTGCTGGCCGCGCTGAATCAGCGCGAGCAGTCCGGCGTCGGTCAGCACATCGATGTGGCGCTGCTCGACGTGCAGGTCGCATGCCTGGCCAACCAGGCGATGAACTACCTGGCGACCGGCGTGGCACCCAAGCGTCTGGGCAACGCCCATCCCAATATCGTGCCCTACCAGGACTTTCCCAGTGCCGATGGCGATTTCATTCTTGCCGTGGGCAACGATGGGCAGTTCCGCAAGTTTTGCGAGGTCGCCGGCCTTCCGGCTTTGGCTGACGATCCGCGTTTTTCCACCAACAAGGCGCGGGTCGCCCATCGCGGTGAACTGATCCCATTGTTACGCCAGGCGACGGTGTTCAAGACCACCGCGCAGTGGATCGAGCTGCTGGAAGCGGCCGGTGTGCCCTGCGGCCCGATCAACGACCTGGCGCAGGTATTCGCCGATCCGCAGGTTCGGGCGCGTGGCCTGCGTCTCGATCTGCCCAATGCCCTGGGCAGCAGCACGCCGCAGGTGGCCAGTCCGCTGCGTTTGTCCGCCACGCCAGTGGCTTATCGCGCGGCTCCGCCGTTGTTGGGGCAGCACACCGAAGCCCTGTTGCAGCGGCTGCTAGGCATGAGCGAAACGCAGGTCGCTGAGTTGCGTGAGGCGGGGGTGATTTAAGCTTGCTGCCCTCTATATAGAAGAGGGAAAAGGGCGCTGATCCGATTTGCGCAATTTTTTGCATATCAGGGGTTTACAGCTCGCTGTGCTCATGTAGAATGCGCGCCTCGCTGAGACGAACCCAGGTTCGACGAAGCGCTAAGTTGTTGAGATAGAAAGAAAATTTCTTCAAAACAGCTTGACGGAGCGAAGAGGTGCTGTAGAATGCGCGCCTCACCGAAGCGGAAGAGATGACGCTTAGGTTGCTCTAAGTTGTTGAGTAGAAAGAAAAAATCTTCGAAAAACAGCTTGACGGAAAGATGGGGTGCTGTAGAATGCGCGCCTCGGTTGAGACGAAAGACTTGACCAACTGTTCTTTAACAACTGAATCAAGCAATTCGTGTGGGTGCTTGTGGGGTAAGACTGGTAGTCGACTGATTATCAGCATCACAAGTAACACTCGTGAATTCGAGAGTTTTTTGCGATTGCTGAGCCAAGTTTAGGGTTTTCT
>NZ_JBITVF010000013.1:0-34204 GCF_044542855.1 Pseudomonas sp. NPDC077649
CTCGGCGTCGGCGAAGGTCATCTGCTTCATCGGGATACTCGGGCAACGGGATCGGCGTATTTCACCAGAAACGGGGAGTCTTCTTCAGGGTTTCCTTAGCGGTAGTAATGCACTCTTGGCGGCTCCCCATAGTCGCCGTCTGTGCATTTCGCTAAATGCGTGCGCTGCACAAACAGTGCAACGCACGGATTATTGCTAATTACAGCAGTGGAAGGGTGTAGCTCACGATCAGGCGGTTCTCATCAACGTCGTTGCCGAAGTTGGTTGAACGTAGTGTGGCGTTGCGCCATTTAACGCCCAGGTTTTTCAGCGCACCGTCCTGAAAGACATAGGCGATGTCAGTATTGCGCTCCCACTCCTTACCATCGGCACCGCCTGCGCCTAGATCAATATTGTCGCCGGTCAGGTAACGGGTCATGAACGTCAAGCCAGGGATGCCAACGCTGGCAAAGTTGAAGTCATAGCGGGCCTGCCATGAGGTTTCGTCTTTGTTGGCGAAGTCACCGATTTGCACATAGTTGACCAGGAACGGATCGGTGCCGTTGATGTAGGCGTAGCCGGTGTCTCCGCTCATGCTCTGGTAACCAACACCGAGTGCGTGACCGCTAAATGCATAGGTGAACATCGCCCCGAATGCCTTGTTGTCGACGTTGCTGTTGCCCTCGTCGGTGGAGCGAGCGTAGCGCAGATCAGTTTTCAGCGATTGCTTGTCACCTAGCGGCAAGGTGTGCAGGACCGTGAAAATATGCTGCTTGTAGAAACCGTCTAGATTGCCGTAGTTGTAGCCGGTGGCTAGGTTGCTGTTCCACTTGTAGGTTGCTCCGGCGAAGTTGAATTCATCGCTATTCTGGGTTCCGCCGCCGCTGATAGCGCGGGCTGCGCCGCTGGTAATGCTGAGGTCTTCGCTATCGGATGAGTCGCGCTGGCTTACTTGTTTGAGCTGGCCGGCATCGAAGGTCAGGCCGGCAATCTCCAGCGAATTCAGGTGCCCGCCTTGAAAGGTCTGTGGCAGCAGGCGCGAATCGTTTGCTTGGACGGTTGGCAGTCGAGGTTGCAGCGTGCCCAGTTTCAGCACGCTGTTTGAAGCGCGCAGCTTCGCGGTTAAGCCCATCTCACCATATTCATCCTGCGCTGCACGAGGTGCTTCTTTGTTGCGTTTTAGAAGGCCCGTGCCTGAACGATCAGCGCTGGAGTCCAGCTTGAGACCCAGCATGCCGATGGCGTCGATACCCACGCCGACTGTCCCTTCAGTGAAGCCGGATTCGTAGCGCAGCAGGAAGCCCTGGGCCCATTCCTCCTGCTTTGACTGGCTAGCTGAGTCTTGGCGGAAATCACGATTGAAATAGAAGTTGCGCGCTTCCAGACCAGCTTTGCTATCTGCCAAAAAATCAGCTGCCGCTGGTTGACTGAGACCGAGTCCTCCAGCGCTCAGCAGGAGCCCGCACGTGACTCGGTTAAGCCATTGAGAGTTGGGGGTAGCAATGAGCATGTAATTATCCTCGTCGAAAACATGTGTGGTAGACGTGGGGCAGGCTCGGGTAGGCGTATTACACTTGCACATACTTTCGATGACATTTTTATTTCAATGATCGAGAGGGCGAATGAAAGCCTTACAGGGCGAGGGTTTCAATGCAGGAGTGGAAACTTTTGTTTGTTTCAGCGAGATGACTATTTGGTGAATTAGCTGCTTGTGGACTACTCAGGGCTACTGAGTGAACCAGTTGTGGCGATCTTCAAAGGCTTTGTAGATGAGCGATACCAGTGTCTGCACTTCTGATTGCTCTGCTGCCAGCGGGGACGTTGAAATCCAGACCACCCGTTCCAAGGCAGTCTCGAATAACTCGTCAAGGGGCAGCAGGTTACGGTCTACATGGGAGATGTAGCCAGGTAGCAGGCCAATGCAGGAGGAGTTACGCAGCAAGTCAACGACCCACTCTTGTGAATGCACTTGAATGACCGCGCTTTGGCGCTGACGGATCAGCTGATTCCATGGTTCGAAACTGTCAACCGTTGTGTTTCCCGCGAGCTGAACCAGCATGAAATCCTTGAGGTCGGCTACAGAACTCGGTAGGCGTTTACCCGCATAACGTTTGGCCATATGGGCACGATAGGGAATTCGTGCAAGCATCAATGGTGTTGTCATTGCAAAGCTTGGAGTCGGTCTTGGCGTGCCGGGATCGGTGATCCAAATCATGACCTCTGCCAGCCTCTCGGGCTCGCCCTCCTGTGGGATGATTTCTAGTCTCACGGCCGCGTCATTACGCAGCCAGGAGATCAAATCACGGGCCAGCAGGTCGGTGAGCAGTGCCGTCGGCACCGCAAGACGTACCAGAGCTCGCTGGACACTGACGTCCTCTGGATGCAGGTCACCGAATTTCTGGATCAGTAGTTGTTGTAATTCACGTCCTGTTGCGCTCAGGCTGAGCTCGCGTCCTTTATAAAGGAATAGCGGGGTACCTACAGTTGCCTCCAGCTTCCTGAGTTTTTTGCGCATCGGCACGATTTGTAAGTTTAGGCTGCGTGCAGCCTGCCTAAAGCAGGCGCAGCGCGCGCTGGTCAAGAAAATCTGTGCTAGTTGGTGGTCGATGGTGAGAGGGTCGAACATGGGGGGCGATCAAAGCTCGTGCCAAGCAAAATGCATGTACTTTGAGCTTAACGAGACGAACCTAACGCCAGGATCGCAGCAGGATTACTTATTTGTAATCTGATGGAGGGAGGAGCTTTATGTTTGGAATTGAACTTCCGGCAGTATCACTTTATCAGCGCGGGCGGTTCTCAGCGCGGCACTCGACTACTAGTTCCGCGCTGAGGTTTGATGATTACAACAGCGGAAGTGTGTAGCTGACGATCAGGCGGTTCTCGTCAACATCGTTGCCGAAATTGGTTGAACGTAGTGTGGCGTTGCGCCATTTCACACCCAGGTTTTTCAGCGCACCGTCCTGGAAGACATATGCGATGTCAGTATTGCGCTCCCATTCCTTACCATCGGCGCTGCCTGCGCCTAGATCAATATTGTCACCAGTCAGGTAACGGGTCATGAACGTCAAGCCAGGGATGCCAACGCTGGCAAAGTTGAAGTCATAGCGGGCCTGCCATGAGGTTTCGTCTTTGTTGGCGAAGTCGCCGATCTGCACATAGTTGACCAGGAACGGATCGGTGCCGTTGATGTAGGCGTAGCCGGTGTCTCCGCTCATGCTCTGGTAGCCAACACCGAGGGCGTGGCCACCAAAGGCGTAGGTAAACATTGCTCCGAATGCCTTGTTGTCGACGTTGCTGTTGCCTTCATCGGTGGAGCGGGCGTAGCGAAGATCAGTTTTTAGCGACTGCTTGTCACCTAGCGGCAAGGTATGCAGGACAGTGAAAATATGCTGTTTGTAGAAGTCGTCCAGGTTGCCGTAGTTGTAGCCAGTGGTCAGGTTGCTGTTCCATTTGTAGGTCGCCCCGGCGAAGTTGAACTCATCGCTGGTCTGGAGTCCGCCGCCACTGATAGCACGGGCAGAGCCGCTGGTAATGCTGAGGTCTTCGCTATCAGAGGAGTCGCGCTGGCTTACTTGCTTGAGTTGGCCTGCATCGAAGGTCAGTCCATCAATTTCCAGCGAGTTGAGATGCCCACCCTGAAAGGTTTGTGGCAGCAGGCGCGAATCGTTTGCTTGAATGGTTGGCAGCTTGGGTTGCAGCGTGCCCAATTTCAGCACGCTGTTGGAGGCACGTAGCTTCGCGGTTAAGCCCAGCTCGCCATATTCATCCTGCGCGGCACGAGGTGCTTCTTTATCGCGCTTGAGCAGGCCCGTGCCTGAGCGTTCGGCACTGGAGTCCAGCTTGAGACCCAGCATGCCGATAGCGTCAATGCCGACGCCTATGGTTCCTTCGGTGAAACCGGATTCGTAGCGCATCAGGAAGCCTTGGGCCCATTCCTCCTGCTTTGATTGGCTGGCTGAATCTTGGCGGAAGTCACGATTAAAATAGAAGTTACGCGCTTCCAGACCAGCTTTGCTGTCCGCCAAGAAGTCAGCGGCCGCAGGCTGGCTGAGACTGAGTACCCCAGTACTCACCGCGACTGCCAAGAGGGTCTTCATTGTTGTTCTCCATGATCAGGGGGTTGGCATATCGGGGAGTCGTCGCTGCATGCCGTGCTCTCCGAATAGGGGGGCAGGTTCCTCTGCGCCAATGCTCAGCTGGGGGCTAGGCCAGTTCGCGCGCAATAACTAGGTCGAGGAACCATTACGGACTTTGGGGAAGATCAAGCGGAATACGGTAAAGCTGCCTGGCAGGCTGCTGACCTCGACCGTGCCCTGGTGCAGGCTCATGATCGAGCGAACAATTGCCAGGCCCAGCCCTGTACCCCCTTCGGCACGAGAACGGCTGGTATCGACGCGGTAGAAGCGCTCAAACAAATGGGGGATGTGCTGTGCTGGGATGCCAATACCAGGGTTTCCGACCGAGAACGATACGGTTTCGCTGTGCTTCTCGATCAGCAGCGAGATGTTTGCGCCGATAGGGCTATGCCGAATCGCATTGGACAAAAGGTTTGAAATGGCGCGCTGCACCATCAGCCGATCACCGAAGGTTCGGCCTGCTCCGGCAATGCTCAGACTGATCTGCTTCTCTTCCGCGGAGATGCTGAACAGATCCACAACGCGTCTTGCCTCGTCTTCCAGGGCAATCTTCTCGAAGGGCACCAGGGACGCTGGGTGGCTGACTTGAGCGAGAAACAGCATGTCGGAAACAATCCGGGTAACGCGCTCAAGCTCTTCTGTACAGCACTCCAGTGCGGCTTTGTATTCCTCTGGCGGACGCTCTCTGGAGAGGGTTACCTGGGCTTTGCCCATCAGGTTGGTGATGGGCGAACGCAACTCATGGGCTAGGTCATCAGAGAATTGCGATAGCTGCTGAACGCCGCCATCAAGTCGATGCAGCATGAAGTTGATGCCGTGGGCCAGCGCGCTGAGCTCTTGTGGAAGTTTGTCGACGGAAATCCGATGGGTCAGGTCCTGCGTGGAGATCAGCGAGGCAACTTGACGAAATTGCCGGAGAGGAGAGAGGCCTCGCTGCACGATCCACCATGCGCCCATGCCAATCAGCGCGAGCAGAAGAGGGAGTGCGATCAGTGTTGATTTGAGGTAGGCGCTGAGCAGCGCTTCGTCGGCAGATCGATCAATTGAGAGCAGGACTCTGACGTGGTCGCCATCGTTGAGCAGCATCACTTTGGATGCGGTCAGGAAGTTGTTTCCCTCAGTATCCGACCAGCTTTGGTAACTAGGGGTATCGCCTGCCGGTATGTTGGCAAGAATGGGCTCCCTGGATTTCTCACCCAGATTCAGGAGTAATTTTGTGCCTGACTTTTTCCCGTAGATCGTCAGGTGCAGGTTGTCATGTCCCATGACCAGATCCAACAGTGCGTGAGGCTGCTGGGCAATTGCATGGGCGCTCATGTCTTCAGCGAGACTGTGCTGAATCTGCTCCAGTTTGCCGTCAAGACTCTTCTTGGCCAAAGAGTCCAACTCATGAGTCAGTGCGAAGTAGGCGAGTGCCGCTAGCAGAACAACCAGTGCCGCCCCCATCACGCTGACCGACAGGCCAAGGCGCATGGATAGACTGGCCGGCCTCATGCTCGCTCCTCAAGCACGTACCCAACACCCCTAAGGGTGTGGATCAGTTTGTTATCGAACGGGTCATCAATTTTGGCGCGCAGCCTGCGGATGGAGACTTCGACGACGTTGGTATCGCAGTCAAAATTCATATCCCAGACCAGCGAAATGATCTGGGTGCGCGATAGCACTTCCCCAGAGCGGCGCATCAGTAGGTGCAGCAACGCAAACTCTTTGGTGGTCAGATCGATACGCTGCTCGCCACGGAACGCGCGGTGCCTAGCCGGATCAAGTTCAAGGTCGGCTACCCGCAGCACTTCCGGTACCGGAATTTGTTCGCTTCGCCGTAGCAACGTACGAATTCGCGCAAGTAATTCAGGGAACTCAAACGGTTTGACTAAATAATCATCCGCGCCCAAATCCAGGCCTTTAATTTTATCCACTAAGCGGCCGCGCGCGGTCAGCATTATTACGCGAGTACTGCTGTTGCTGCGTATATGCTCAAGCACACCCCAGCCATCAATTTCTGGAAGGTTTACATCAAGCACTACCAAATCGTAAGCGTGTTGCCTAACAAGATGGAGGCCGTCAACTCCCGTGGCAGCCTTATCAACTACATAGCCACTTTCGCTTAAGCCTTGGTGTAAGTACTCAGCAGTCTTGGGCTCGTCCTCGACAATAAGGATTCGCATAAATATTCACCTTAAAATGTGCGGCCAGTATTTTTTAGATTTTCTTTTGTTGTGGCTGCAGAGTGGTTTTAATTCTTTAATCGGTGATCACTGACATGACCTGAGGCGTTTCAGCTTTCACCAAGGCTAAAGCCTGTAGCGGCTTTAGGGTCAAGCCGTAATGCCCGTTTTGACTAGGCTCATGGGGTTAGCGACAACGTGTCGCACGTCTCGAACTCATCCAAAACACCCAACTTTGGACTGGCAGGGCTGCCCCGTGGCGCTAGGAACGGGGCAACCCTTATTTATCTGTGTTTGTTTCTATTTGTTGCTGGACGCTAAATCGCCTGCTCTCTTGAACGCTGCCAATATTAATACAGCCACACCTGAAAAAGTGCTGGATAACGTATTTGTAATTTTCCAGTCACCTTGCTGATAGGCGTGGAGCACTACATTCTGCCGGGAATTGGCTTTCTACTTATTTTCCCAAGTAATGATCCTCGATATCCCTCGGGATTAATAAATATAAAGGCCTTCATTATATTCCAGCAGAGTTAGTTCTGCGGAGGACTTTTAAGTGCATGTAAAAACAATGGCCGGACATGGAGTTGGAGTAGGTAAGTTCTGTGTGTTATCAGGGCTACTGGCTGCATTGTTAATTGCTCCAGTTCCAACAACTGCTGCCGAATCAACAAGGCAGTCAATAACGATTGATGAGGCGTTGGCGCAAGCGCTCACTGAGAACCAGGAGTTCGCTGCAGCACAATGGAATACAGGTATTGCCGAAGGTGCTCGTACTCAAGCTGGGCTGATCCCGAATCCTGAGTTGTCCTGGAGCGTTGAGGACACGCGCAGTGAGTCGCGCGTTACCAGCATTCAGGTATCTCAGCCAATTGAGCTGGGCGGCAAGCGTAGCGCGCGTATTGATGTGTCTGAGCGTGATCAGGACGCGGTGGCGATTGATCTGGAGCGTAAGAAAAACATCTTGCGCGCTGAGGTCATCCAGGCCTTTTACTCAGCCCTGCGTGCCCAGGAAGGACTGCAGCTTTCCACTCAGTCGTTAGACCTTGCCCGTCGCGGACTTCAGGTGGTCGAAGGGCGCGTAAAGGCCGGCAAGGCTTCGCCAATCGAAATTTCGCGTGCTCAGGTGCAGCTTTCGGAAATTCAACTGGAGCTGAATCGCGCACGCCTCAATCAAAGCAATGCCTACAAGCAACTGGCGCTCATAACGGGTGCCGAGACACCGAACTTCGCGCATGTCGAGGGTGATCTTGAGCGCCTGCCGTACCTGCCGTCGCAGGCTGAGATGCTTGCACGCATAACAGATACAGCGGACCTACGGCTGGCCAGCACGCACATCCAGCGTGCCGAGTCTTCCTTGGAACTCGAAAAGTCGCAGCGCATTCCAGACCTCACCGTCAGTGTTGGCAGCCAATACGACGAAGGGCTTGGCGAGCGCGTCAATTTGCTCGGCTTGTCGATGCCTATTCCGTTGTTCAACCGTAACCAAGGCAATGTGCTGGCCGCTGCTCAAGGAGCTGACCAAGCGCGGGATTTGCGCAATGCCGCAGAACTCCGCCTGCGCGCGGAAGCCCAGCAGGCATTTGAGCAGTGGGAAAGCGCTAGAAGTGAAGTCGACTCGATCAGCGGCACACTGCTGCCGACCGCGCAGCAAGCAGTAGAGGGCGCAGTACGTGGATTCGAGATGGGCAAGTTTGCCTTTATCGATGTACTCGATGCTCAGCGCACCCTCGTAAGCATGCGCTCCCAGTACCTGAATACCCTGGATGAAGCTATCTCGGCCTGGGTGAGCTTGGAGAAGATTTACGGCTCCCAACTCAACATCGAATTCAAAAAATAAGCATCTCTGCGCACCTACATAACGCCTTAGACGGTCGCGTCATGCGACATGAAGCCTCGCCTGCTTTCCTGGCGGCTGCATGTTTATTGAGCGCGTTTAGTCGCCGCCTGGGCATGAATCAAATTCAATACTTTTGATAATTTGGAGTTACCAATGGCATCAACAACTCCCAGAAAGCAGTGGCTGATGATTGTGGCTGTTGTCGTCATCGGTTTAGCCGTGGCGGGCCTGATTCTAAGTGGTAGCCCTGGTAAGTCCGGGGAGGAAGGCCATGGCCATGATGAGAGTCATGAGGATGTATCGGCTCACGCAGATCCCGAGCACCACGGGGAGGCTTCGGCCGACGAGCATGAAGAGGCCGATGAGCATGCAGATAAAGAGCACCATGAAACTGTAGAACCCACCAAGGGCGAGCATGGCGGCAAGCTTTTCACCGAGGGTGATTATGCGCTTGAAGTGACGATTTTTGAGGAGGGCGTAGAGCCTCAGTTCAGGCTCTATACCTACCTGGACGGCAAGCTTCTAAATCCTGCTGAAAGCACGGTGCAAGTGACCTTGTTGCGTCTTGGCCAACCTGCGCAAATCATCAATTTCAGCAAAGAGAATAACTACCTACGTGGCGATGCCGCGGTTGTAGAGCCGCATTCATTCCAGGTTTCCATCAGCGCCACGCACAGTGGCAAGAGCTATTCGTTCGGTTACGAGCAGGTTGAGGGCCGCGTGACCATGACGGATGCGCAGCTTGAGCAGGGTGGCGTCACGCTCGCCACTGCTGGTCCCGCGAAAATCGCCTCCACGCTGCAAGTGCTCGGCGAGGTTCGTTACAACGGTGACCGCACGGTTCAGGTGACCCCGCAACTTGCCGGGCGCGTCGACTCGGTGGCGGTTAGTGCTGGCGATACGGTCAGCAAGGGTCAGGTATTGGCCAAAATCTCCAGCCAGGCGCTGGCCGAACTGCGTGGCGAGCTACTGGCCGCCCAGCAACGCTCTGCGCTTGCCCGCACGACCTATGCACGTGAAAAGCAATTGTGGGAAGAGAAGATTTCCGCCGAGCAGGACTTCCTGCAGGCGCAAGTTGCCATGCAGGAAGCTGCTATCGCAGTGCAGCGCGTCCAGCAACAAATCGCTTCGCTGGGCGGTGCACCGGCCAAAGGCCAGAATCTCACCGAATTCGAGATTCGTGCCCCTATCGATGGCGTGATAACCAGCAAAAGCATCTCTGTTGGTGAAGTACTCAAAGAGGATTCCGCAGTCTTTACCGTCTCGGATTTGTCGACCGTATGGGTGGACTCAACCGTCGCGGCGAAAGACTTGGGCGTAATCGCCGAAGGGCAAAACGTTGTCGTGAGCTCCAGCGCATTCGCCGCCACGGCTAAGGGCTCCATTTCCTATGTCAGCGCTCTGGTTGGGGCGCAAACCCGCTCAGCGACTGCTCGCATCGTGCTAGCTAACCCAGATCGGCTATGGCGGCCTGGTTTGCCAGTGACGGTCGAGGTGATTGCCGAGGAGAACAACGTTCCCGTTGCAGTAGCGGTCGAAGCGATCCAGACCGTTCGCGATTGGCAGGTAGTGTTCGGCCGCTTCGATAACCAGCTAGAAGCTCGGCCTCTTGAGCTGGGCAAATCCGACGGCCGCTTCGTCGAGGTTATCTCGGGTCTGAAGGCGGGCGATCGATACGCGCTGAAGAACAGCTTCCTGATCAAAGCTGAGCTTGGCAAAGCCGGCGCGAGCCATGACCACTAATTCGGAGTCGAGCTATGAAACAAGTTACAGCTATTTTTCGCCCGATCCGGCTTGAGGCCGTCGAGCAAGCTTTGCATGCACTGCCACACCTGCCTGGATTTACCATCCTGCCCGCCCATGGTCATCCACGTGGCCACGGCAAGGATCACAGCTACATCGCCGACGAGTGGAACCCCGACGCCCATCAGCATCTCGTGCTGCTGGCGTTCTGTTCAGAAGAAGTTGCCGATGAGATCGTCCATGCCATCGAGAAGGCCGCCCACACAGGTGTACCCGGTGATGGAATCGTCGCCGTGGCCCCTTTGACCGACGCATTGCGCATCCGTACTGGAGAGCGCGGTGATGCTGCGCTTTAGGGGAAATTGACATGTACGAACGATTAATTCGCTTCGCCATCGACCAGCGCTGGCTAGTCTTGCTGGCTGTGCTCGGCATGGCAGCGTTGGGTGTTTACAGCTACCAGAAGTTGCCGATTGATGCGGTTCCCGACATCACCAACGTGCAGGTGCAGATCAATACCGAGGCAAAGGGCTACTCGCCACTGGAAACCGAGCAACGCGTGACCTTTCCGATTGAATCGGTAATGGCTGGGCTGCCCAACTTACAGGAAACGCGTTCAATCTCACGTTACGGGTTGTCGCAGGTCACCGTCATTTTCGAAGACGGCACAGACATCTACTTCGCTCGTCAGTTGGTGAATGAGCGGATACAGGAAGCGCGTGGAAATCTACCCAGTGATCTGTCGCCGAGCATGGGGCCAATCGCTTCTGGTCTGGGCGAGATCTACATGTGGACCATCGAGGCGCAAGACGGTGCGAAGAAGCCGGATGGCAGCACCTATACACCGATGGATCTGCGTGAGATTCAGGACTGGATCGTCAAGCCGCAACTGCGAACCGTCAAAGGTGTTACCGAGATCAACACCATTGGCGGTTATGCCAAGGAGTTCCAGGTTTCACCCAAGCCGGAGCGCCTGGTCGCACATGGCCTCAGCCTGCAGGACATTGTGGTTGCGTTGGAGAGCAATAATGCCAACGTTGGTGCGGGCTACATCGAACGCAGCGGCGAGCAGTACCTGATCCGCGCTCCGGGACAAGTCGGCAATATCGCTGACATCGCCAACATCATCATCAAGAACACCGATGGTGTTCCTGTGCGCATCGGTGATGTGGCCGAGGTTGGCCTGGGTAAGGAGCTGCGCACCGGTGCCGCTACTGAGAACGGCCAGGAGGTGGTGCTCGGCACTGCCTTTATGTTGATTGGTGAGAACAGCCGCTATGTATCGCAGGCTGTCGACCAGCGCATAAAGGAGATCAATCGCAACCTGCCGAAAGGAGTCATAGCGAAGACGGTCTATGACCGCACTGTATTGGTCGATAAGGCCATCAATACGGTGAAGAAGAATCTGATCGAAGGCGCTCTGCTGGTTATCGCTATCCTGTTCCTGTTCCTGGGTAACATTCGGGCGGCCCTCATCACCGCAATGGTGATTCCGCTGTCGATGCTGTTCACCTTTACGGGCATGGTCAGCAACAAGGTCAGCGCGAACCTGATGAGCCTTGGCGCACTCGATTTCGGCATCATCATCGATGGTGCCGTGGTGATCGTAGAGAACTGCGTGCGTCGTTTGGCTCACGCCCAGGCCGCAGCAGGCCGAACGTTGACCCGTAATGAGCGCTTCCATGAGGTGTTCGCGGCGTCGAAGGAGGCGCGTCGTCCACTGCTGTTCGGCCAACTGATCATTATGGTGGTGTACCTGCCGATATTTGCGCTGACCGGCGTGGAAGGCAAGATGTTCCACCCAATGGCGTTCACCGTGGTGACAGCCCTGTTCGGAGCCATGATCCTCTCGGTGACATTCGTCCCGGCAGCTGTTGCACTGTTCCTCAATGGCAACGTCAGTGAAAAAGAAAATCGGCTAATGGCCTGGGTCAAGCAAGGCTACGCGCCGTTGCTAGATTGGGTCATGGTCAGCAAGCCGTTAGTGCTGACCATTGCGACAGTCATCATGGTGCTTTCTGGTTTAGCTGCTTCGCGGATGGGCAGTGAGTTCGTGCCGAGCCTGGATGAGGGCGATATCGCTTTGCATGCCCTGCGTATTCCTGGCACTAGCCTTTCGCAAGCAATTGAAATGCAGGTGCAACTCGAACAACGAATCAAATCCTTTGCCGAGGTTGATACGGTGTTCGCCAAGCTTGGAACCGCTGAAGTCGCAACCGATCCAATGCCGCCGAACGTGGCGGACAACTTTGTCATGCTAAAGCCGCGCGACCAGTGGCCCGATCCTGATCGCAGCAAAGCCGATTTGGTTGCGGCGATGCAGGAGGCGGTTGAACAGGTTTCCGGCAACAACTATGAGTTCACTCAGCCCATTCAGATGCGCTTCAACGAGCTGATCTCCGGCGTACGCAGTGACGTCGCAGTGAAAGTGTTTGGCGATGACATGGATGTGATGAACGAGACCGCCGAGCAAATCGCTGAGGTGCTGGAGGGTATTCCAGGAGCAGCTGATGTGAAGGTCGAACAGACCACCGGTCTGCCGATGCTCAGCGTACAAATCGACCGTGAGAAAGCCGCACGATTCGGTTTGAATGTCTCGGAGATTCAGGACGCCATTTCCACCGCCATCGGCGGGCGCGAGGCGGGTGCACTGTTTGAAGGTGACCGGCGTTTCGATATCCAAGTTCGCCTGGCGGACGAGTGGCGCAATGATGTCGACAAGATCCAGCAGCTGCCTATTCGTCTGGCCAATGGCGATGGGCTGGATGGCCCAGGGTTTGTGCGCCTGGCTGATGTGGCGAGCGTGGTGTCCGCACCGGGGCCGAACCAGATCAGCCGTGAAAGTGGCAAGCGTCGCGTGGTGGTCACCGCCAACGTTCGCGGCCGCGATATTGGCTCTTTTGTCGCCGAGGCCGAGAGCAAGATCGCCCTGGCGGTTAGCGTCCCTACAGGCTACTGGACGACCTGGGGCGGCACCTTCGAGCAGCTTCAGTCGGCAGCCAAGCGCCTGCAGATTGTCGTACCGGTCTCGTTGCTGCTGGTGTTCACGCTGCTCTTCATGATGTTCGGCAATGTCAAAGATGGCCTGCTGGTATTCACCGGCGTGCCCTTCGCGCTGACCGGCGGGATCATGGCCTTGTGGCTGCGTGATATTCCGCTCTCGATCTCTGCGGGGGTGGGTTTCATTGCGTTGTCGGGTGTCGCGGTACTCAACGGCCTGGTGATGATTTCCTTTATTCGCAGTTTGCGTGAGAACGGCATGGGGCTGGACGAGGCTATTCGTGAAGGCGCGTTGACTCGTTTGCGGCCGGTGCTGATGACTGCTTTGGTTGCGTCTCTGGGCTTTATTCCAATGGCCACTGCCATCGGTACGGGCGCAGAAGTTCAGCGCCCTCTGGCGACGGTGGTGATTGGCGGAATCCTGTCTTCAACCGTGCTGACGCTGCTGGTTTTGCCATTGCTCTACCGCTTGGCCCATCGTCTGCGCTAAGTTCACAGCGCTATTCGTGTGCAACTGAAAAGCCCCGCTCTTGAGCGGGGCTTTTTGCTTACCGTAAATACCGCTCAATGTGGGCGGTGACTGTGCCTGTGACGTCCTCAGCGGCTTTTTTTACGCCAAATAAGAATCGGAACTGCCCGGATGTAGACAAGCTCACCCACCAACTCAACCAGCGTCTGGGTGATGACCGCTGCGGCTGCAAGCCCCCGTATTTCTTCAGGCAATGCCAGGGCCAGCGGAAGAACCACCAACGAGTTACGTGTGGAGGTACTGAAAGTAACCGCTCTCGCCGTCGAGGCGGGCAGTTTATAAGCTCTTGAAGCCAGTGCGCCCACTACGGGGGCCAAAAGCATGAAACCGATGTACACCGGGATCACCGGTAAAAGCTGGTCGATATCACGAACCACCGGCGAGATTTGCGACCCAACCACCGCAATGAGAACTGCCGCCATCGCAGGGACTGGCATCCATGCCCATACGGTGTTCCAGCGACCTACGAACCGTGAGCGCTTAGCCAAGGCTGCTGTAGCAACCGCGAGCAATAAAGGCACGACAATCAGTGCGAGAAAGGCTTCAGCGAAAGGCGCTATCGAGATAACGACTCGGGATTGCTCCCCTAGCATGAAAGCCAAGTACACAGGCAACAGCACAAGCTGCAACAGCAAGAGGATGGGGGTTGCTGCAAGAATCGCACGCGAGTCGCCTTTGCCAATGTGAGTAAAGACCACCACGTAGTCGATACACGGGGTGAGCAAAACTAGAAGAGCGCCTATTAGGATTGCCGGGTGTTCTGCGAGCCCTCTGGTGAGTGCCCATACCAGCAGTGGAATCAGTACGAAATTGGCGATAAGCAAGGCTGACATGAAGCGTTTGTTGCTAAGACTTTTGCGGAGATCAAGAAAGGGAATTTGCAGAAACATCGCGTACATCAGCACGGCGATAGTCGGGGTCACTAATGCGTTCAGGCTCTGCGCCGCTGCAGTAGCTATTAACCCACCGATTGCCGCTGCAATGACCGCGACGAAATAGATCGGTATCTGGTTTTGTTCAAGTGCATCCCTACTCATAGCATCCTCAAGGATGAAAAACGTCAGCTTACATGAGGAAGCGAAAAGCGTGGCGATCCTCTTGGATGGCTTGAATCATGAAAGATTGAGATGGGCACGGCGTCTGGCTATTGAGTGGGTATCTGCTGACGGTGCAAGGGCGCGGTATTCAAATGACACCGTGTTCTAGCATCGGGGTGATAGCCGAGTGCCTTTGCAGATATCAGGCAGATCAATCTAAAGGCCTTCACCGGTATCATTTTGCCCTTCTTGCTACACGCTGACAGCGATGACTTGTTGCAGATATGAATGACTTGCGGAAGAGAAGAGTTAGTTGTCTAGCTTGGAGGTTTAAACTCCCAGTGAATCTTTCTTATTATTAAAGATTAAATAAAAAAAGCGCCCCGAAGGGCGCTTAGGGTACACCTCTTTCCAAAGGAGCTCGGGAGCTTCTAGAGGTGAACATCGTTCGGAAGTGAGCGGTTAGTCAGCGTTGGTTTCTTTTTTAAGATCGGTATTGGTCCGATCTTGGTTGCTGGTCTTAACCTTTAGTTCGTCCGCCGGTTTGGCAGCAGGCTCAGTTCCGTGAATTCGTTTTTGATCTGCTCGAAATTTTGCCTGAGCTTTCATTGAGCGATCATAGCCATCTTCTGCATAAGACTGTGTGGAGCCGACAAGAAGTACTGATCCAATAACTAGGGCTTTCAACATCTTCATAAGGCAGGCCTCGTAAAATTCAATTATTAGCTTGTCGAGGTTCATGGACAAGTTCTGCAAGTTCGAGTGAATTTTACGGAGGTGAAGCTAACAGCAGCGTGAGCCCAACATTACATTCTTGAAATCTAATAACTGCCTATCTTGTTATGCATGAGCGGGCAGTGCTTTTAGAGCCCGCCCGCCCATCCATTTTTAGAGCACGCTCAGTGGGTACTCGACGATCAGACGAACCTCGTCCAGATCCGACTCGTAATCCGTTGCGCGGGTAGTCATCTGGCGAACACGGAAGGACATCTCTTTCAGTGAGCCCGTTTGGACGACGTACTTGGCTTCGATGTTGCGTTCCCAGCGCTTCTGGTCAGTCAGCGGGTTGCCATCGGCATCACGACGCATATACACACTGTTGGCGTCGGAATAGTCCGCATCTGTACCCAGCGCATAGCGCGTCATGAAGGTCAGTCCAGGAACGCCATAGCTGGCCATATCTAGGTCGTAGCGCAGCATCCAGGACTTCTCTTTCGGCGAGTTGAAGTCGCTGTACTGAATAGAGTTGTCGAGGAAGATGGAATCAGACTGGCGCAGGTAGTCGAAATCATCGTCGCCGTTGTTGCGCTGGTGCGACAGGGCAACGCTGTGTGCACCGAACTGCACACCCACTTTGCCGCTGTAAATGTCGTTATCGAACTCACCCAACAGCTGCTGGCCGTCATCAACAGCTTTGTAGTAGTTCAAGCCACCGAACAAGGAAACACTGTCGGTCAGCGGGTAGGTGAAGGACGTACCGGCATAGTGCTGCTTCCAAGCATCCTTGAGTTGGCTGCTATAGAGACTAAAGCTCAGGTTGTCATTTAGCGAATAGTCACCGCCGAAATAGGCAACCCATGGAGACGCGACAGAGCCCGCATAGAAGGTTGCGAACTCATCACGCATGGTGCTGACCTGCGGCTGGCTCATGGCATGCAGGCGGCCACCCTGAAGGGTCAAACCATCAAAGCTTGTGTTCTCAACCGTAACGCCGCGAAAGCTTTCCGGTAGCAGGCGGGAGTCACCGTAGTGAACCACCGGCGTCATGGGGAACACATCACCCACTTTGACAACGGTGTCGAATAGCCGGGCTTTTACTGCACCACCCACTTTGGAGTAGTTATCTTCGGCTTCACCATCACTATTTACCGGCAGCAGATTAACAGTACCACCTGGGCCATATCGACCATCCCCGGTATCCAGTTTAAGGCCGAGCATGGCGAAGGCATCAATACCAAAGCCTACGGTGCCTTGGGTAAAGCCCGACTCGAACTGGCCAATGATCCCGTGTGCCCAAGCTTCAGTATAACCATTGTCAGTGTTGCTCGACTGACCTTTACGAAAGTCACGATTCATGTAGAAGTTACGGTTGAGAATATTGAAACTGCTACCTTCTACAAAACCTTCGGCTTGCTCTTCTGCGGCCGCCATGAGCGGAGCTGCACTGACAATCGCCGAAAATACTGCAAGGGATAGTTTGGTTTTATTAAGCATTTATTGCTCCTTTATAATTGGCAGTTATTAGTCTAGTTTTCGCCATGGCGTTCTTATAGGTATTGCACCCTCAAGCGCTCTGCGCCTTTGGGGAGCTGAGCCCTATCCTTGCAAGCTGAAGATAACTTGAAGATGATTGGAAAATTACAATTCTGTAATCTTCACAAGGCGGCAATGAAAGTTGTCTTAAAGCGACATTTGAATTCAGATTTTCAATAGAATCCGACGGGTAGGTCGAGAGAGCTCCAGCCTTGATCAGGCCGAATGTTCATGACTGCCAGCTCATAGGACGGTGCACTCAGATAGATCGATAGCGCCGGGCTGATGTGACAAGCCGGCTGGGGGTGACGCCGGTTGATCTTGTTTGGATGCTCGTAAGCGTCCACCCGAATCACCTTGCGTGATTCGGGCATGCTGCTCACTCCCGCCGTGTAAGCCAGCATTTCGCTGACGAGCTGGAGCTGGCAGGCGCACTGCGTATATTCCAGCTCATGGCAGTAATGGTGCATGAAACTGTGACCGCATGGGTGTGAATAGCCATGGGCTCAGCGCTTACCAGACGAAGAGTTGGTTGATGCGACCAAGAACCTAGCAAGGTGCGATTACTACAGCGGCTGAGAGTTTCCGTAGTTAAAGCCATTTGCCGCCAAGGTTGCCCAGCGGCGCTGACGGTGGGCGTAGAACAGGCGCGCAAATAGCCAGACGAACGGAGTGAGGACGCCCGCCTTGATGGTCACGCTATCTCGGTAAAGCGTTCCGCCGTTGACCTCTTGTGCCGTAATGAGGTGATCCCACTTGCTGATCAGCGGGCTGTAGCCGTTGTCTCTTAGCATGAAAATCTGAGCATTTTCCGTCTGCGGGTATGTAATCACAATCGCCTGACGGCCAATGGGAAGTACGCCGAATAACTTCAGCTTGACCCAGTAAGTGCCCTCGCTCCAGGTGCCAGGAAACTCAACGGGAGTCAGCGGGCTGAAACTCAGCAACGGTGATGCAACCTGATGCAGCAGACGTGGCGTGCGCACCTGGGCGATCACCTCTGCCAGTGAGCATGGCAGCTGGGTAGAGATATCAATTTGCATGGGCGCAATCACCGACCGGATTGAGTTTACTTGTCATCGGCAAGCAAGGTCTGTGGTTCTTCGGGAACCGGCATGGGCTTGAAAGCACTGACCCTGGAGCGGCCTGTATTGCCGATAGGCACCCAGATTTTGGAGAACAGCAGGGCCGCGAAAATACGTGGTAGTTGCCCCGCGACCTCGCGGTAATCGCCGGTCTGCCAGCCGAGCACAAGCATCAGCCAGTGTGACCCAGCATGCAGCACGGGTTGGCGTTGGGTCAGGATGTGCGCGCGCTCTAACCATTGAAAGGCATCTGCGCTGCGCTGTTCCTGCATGGCCTGCCGGGCCTGCTGAAAGGCTTGTTCAATTGCGAGTTGCAATGCTGCTTTCATCTTCAATCCTCCGATCCTACTTTTTAAGCAGGCGCAGGCCGTTGAACACCACCAGCAGGCTGACGCCCATGTCGGCAAAGACGGCCATCCACATCGTCGCCTGCCCCGTTAGGGTAATGGCGAGAAACAGGGCCTTGATCCCTAACGCCAGCACGATGTTCTGCTTGAGGATGACGGCGGTCTGTTGAGACAGGCGGATGAAGGCCGGGATCTTGCGCAGGTCGTCATCCATCAAGGCCACATCCGCAGTTTCGATGGCCGTGTCCGTGCCGGCGGCGGCCATGGCGAAACCGATTTCAGACTTCGCCAGCGCCGGCGCATCGTTGATGCCATCGCCGACCATCCCTACAACGTAGCCGCGCGCCTGCAATGCTTCAATGGCCTGCAATTTGTCGACTGGCAGTAGGTTGCCGCGTGCCTCGTCGATGCCTACCTGCTGTGCAATCGCATCTGCGGTGTGCGGGTTATCGCCGGTCAGCATTGTGGTCTTCACGCCAAGCGCATGAAGCTCCTCAATTGCCTGGCGGCTGGAGCCCTTGACGGTATCGGCAACGGCGAACAGGGCAATGGCACGCTGCGGATTGCACAGCACCACCACTGTTTTACCTTGGCGTTCGAGACGCTCCAGCGTCGCTTCCAGCTCGGGTGAGCAGAGGCCAAGCTCTTCCACCAGGCGGTGGTTACCCAGGTGGAAATCTATGCCTTCGATGGTGCCTCGAACACCTCGACCCAGTAGGGCTTCGAATCCTTCAACGGCGGTAAACGCCAGCCCATTCTTACTGGCATGCTTGGCTATCGCTTGCGATACCGGATGGTCAGACCGACTGGCGAGGCTGGCGGCATGTGTGCGGTAGACTTCTGAGTCCTGATCAACCAGCGGCATGTAATCGGTCTGCACCGGCTTGCCGTGAGTAATAGTGCCGGTCTTGTCGAGTGCCAGGAAGCCAAGCTTGCCGCCGGTTTCAAGGTAGACACCGCCTTTGATCAGAATGCCTTTGCGCGCAGCCGCAGCCAGGCCACTGACAATGGTGACGGGCGTTGAAATAACCAAGGCGCAAGGGCAAGCGACCACCAGCAGTACCAAGGCACGATAGATCCAGTCGTACCAGGGTTCGGCCATGAAGAGTGGCGGCACAATGGCGATAGCCAGGGCGAATAGGAATACGACAGGGGTGTATACCTTGGCGAATTGGTCGACAAAGCGCTGGGTCGGAGCACGTGAACCCTGTGCCTCTTCGACCGCGTGAATGATGCGTGCCAGCGTAGTGTTGGCAGCGGCTGCCACGACGCGGTATTCCAGCGAGCCTGCTTGATTGATGGTGCCAGCAAAAACCGGGTCTCCGACGGTTTTCTCTACGGGCAGGCTTTCCCCCGTGATCGGCGCTTGGTTGATGGTGGAGTTGCCGGAAGTCACCTCGCCATCGAGGCCGATTCGCTCGCCAGGCCGAACCCTGACCAATGCACCTAAGGCTATGGTTTTAACCTCAACTTCAAGCCATGAGCCGTCTGCTTGCTGCACCGTGGCGCGCTCTGGGGTCAGATCCATCAGGCCGCGGATGGCATTACGAGCCCGACCCAGCGATTTTGCCTCGATCAGCTCGGCCACAGAAAAGAGGAACATGACCATGGCGGCTTCCGGCCATTGCCCAATCAGCACCGCACCGGTAACCGCAATACTCATCAGTGCATTGATGTTCAGGTTGCGGTTCTTCAGCGCAATCCAACCCTTTTTATAGGTCGTCAGGCCGCACAGCAGAATGGCGAGCAGCGCCACACCGGCCACAACCCACTCAGGTGCAAGCTCGGCGAAGTGCAGCACTTCAGCCGATACGGCAGCCACACCGGATAGCGCCAAAGGCCACCAAGCCTTCTTGCGCGGCGCTGCTTGCGCTTCATCGTTTACTGTTGCTGCACCCTCAACCACTGGCGTGAAACCAAGGTCGCGAATCGCTGCCAGGGCTGCTGGCAATGCTTCTGCTGTGTGGCTAAACGTCAATACGCGCTGAAGCAAGTTGAACTCCAGCGCGCTGATGCCGGTCAGGGAGGAGAGCTTGTCGCGGATCAGCTTTTCTTCCGTTGGGCAGTCCATCTGTTCGATTGTGATGCGGGCTTGCCCCTCAGCAGAGAGCGGTTCTGCTTGCATACCTAGGGATGAGATCGCCGCTTCAATAAGAGCGGTCGACGGCAAGCTGTGCCATACCCCAAGAACGCGATTGATCAGATTGAAATCGAGCTTGTCTATGCCAGCCAGCTTGCTCAGTTTGTCTTGAATCAGCGTCTGTTCGGTGGGGCAGTCCATTTGTTCAATACGGAAACTGCTGAGCCTGGAGCGAACCATGGCATTTACCGTTGTAGTTGCCGTGGCCGAGCACTTAAACGCGCCGCTGGGGTCACAGCAGACATCCTTTGAAACCGCTTCAGGTTTTTGTTCATCACTGCAGCAACCAGCCATGGGGGTATCCTTATTGGTCAGTGCTGTAGAGTGAACACCCTGAAGCCACTACAGGGTCAAGAGTTTGTAGAAGGGGTATTTCATGAAAATTGGAGAGCTGGCCAAGCTTGCCGATTGCCAGGTTGAAACGGTTCGCTATTACGAGCGTGAAGGGCTGTTGCCGACACCGGCTCGCAGCGAGGGCAATTATCGTCTTTACAGCAGTGAGCATCTTGAGAGGCTTACGTTTATTCGTAATTGCCGAACACTGGACATGACCCTGGACGAGATCAGAAGCTTGTTGGCGCTGATGGATCGGCCAGAGGGGAACTGTGAGGGTGTGAATAGCTTAGTGGATGAGCACATCGAGCATGTGCAAGCGCGAGTGACCAGCCTCCTGGCACTGCAACAACAGCTGGTTGAGTTACGACACCGTTGCGCCTCTGAGCGGGGTGTAGACGAGTGTGGAATTCTCCAGCGCCTGAATACCACCGGCGGAGTCAGTGCACTTCCAGATGATGGCCATACCCACGTTGGGAAAAGCCATCGCCACTAAACAATGCGCCACCACCTGCAGTACTCGGCACGAGACATTGCAGGCGGTGGTGCGGGTTCGTTTGTTTACAGACTGCAAGCGCTTATTTGCTTTGTTCGATTTCAGCTTTAACCAGATCAATCAGTGGCTGTGCACCAAAGCTCAGGAGCGGCTTGCCATTCACAAAGAACGTGGGCGTCTGGCGCACGGCAGCAGCTTGGGCATCCTGGGCGTCTGTTTTAAGCGTTTCGGTGATATCGGTAGCCATCATCTCTGCGCGGGCCTTTTCCACATCTAAGCCTGCAGCTTCAGCAGCCTCCCAGGCTTTGAGCACCTGAGGGTCACTGTGCCATTGCGGTTGAGCCGCCATGATTGCCTCCAGAACCGGCTCATAGACCCCCTGCTTACGCGCAGTTTCAAGGATTCTTGCCGCTGTTTCAGAGCCTTCATGGAAGAGGACGTAACGCAGCACCAAGCGCACATCTTTCGGGTTCTCAGCCAGGATCTGCTTAACCAGTGGAAAGAAGGCACGGCAGGCTTCGCAGGACGGATCGAAGAACTCAACAATGGTTACTGGCGCAGTAGCGGCACCGATAACTGGCGAATGGAAGCGCACCAAGGAGCTGGTTGCCGGGGCAGCTGGCGGAGTTTCTTCGCTTGCCGAATATCGATCATAAACGAATGCCGCAGCAGCGAAGCCGAGCGCAGTAAGAATGCTGATGACGAGGACGATTGCACGTCTGCTCATAGGGAAGACCTCCGGCGGATGAGAACAAGAAGAGCAGCGATAAGGGTGAATGCACCCAGCGAAAGCAGTGGCAGCGGTATGCTGCCGAAAATCATCATGTCAGCGCTGGAGCATGATGGGCCTGCACCACAGGGCTTGATGCTCTCCGGGATGATCCCGAGGTAGAGCAGGCTGTGGTAAAGCGCGATGAGCCAACCCACGACGGTAACTGGCAACGCATAGCGCCAGACGCCGAAATCTGAGATGTAGCAACCAACGGCCAGAATCACGACCAGTGGGAACATGAATGCGCGCTGGAACCAGCAGAGAACGCAGGGTGTTTTCCCCATGACCTCGCCGATGAACAGCGCGGCTAAAGTTGCAACAAGCGCAATACCCCAGGCCATAAGTAGCAGTCCCCAGGGGTTGATAGCGTGAGTGTTTGTCTCTGCTTCCTTCATGGTTGACACCTGCTCTCGACTGAGGTGGATGGCGCGGAAACTAGCTTTGGCGCTATACCGCTTGTGGTGACGTCTTGAGCCCGTGCATCTGCCATGCCCATAACCATCAACGAGATGGCGAACAGCGATAAGAGCGCCGGGCGGCGTAGGTGCGCGGACAGAGCCACGAACCCGCGAGGAGAAAGCGATTGCATAAGTTGATCCTGGATTGCAGTGGTCTTTGGCCGCAATGCGGCTTTGTCTAGATCACGCGTCTGGATCGTGGAGGGCGCTCAATCAGGTAGATAGGGCGAACTGGCGTAGCTTGATCCGAAATAGCCGCAAGTGCGTTGTTTTCTGCTTGGGCAGGCAGGGTAAGCAACGGCCCGAGGTAAGGGGTTTCATGCACATGGTCAGCAGTCACCGGCGAGTGCCGATGATCTTCACACCATGAGCAAGAGGGGGCTGTATCTGTGGACAAACTACTGTGCGTGGATTCGCTTTTGAATCCCGCTTGCGGCTCTGTACCCGTCAACAAGGAAGATGTATGCCAGACCATGACCAGCAGTAATGCCAGGCTCAGTGCAAGTACTGCTTGAGTTGTAATAGTACGGCTGGGCATCGTTGATGTCGGTAGGCATTAAGTGGGGGAGGGAGGTTTGAGCCTAGCCTCATTGAAAATACGGTCGTCGTACGAATTGTCCCGCATGAGATCATTCTCAGGTGGGCGGCACAAGCACAATAGGCATCGCATAACCTTTTATAAGGTGACGCGCCCAGAGGGCTAATTACACAGTGCACGGCGACTGTTAACGATGGTTCCTTGCTGATTATATGGAGTGAGCAAGCAGGCTTTGAAGAAGGAAAACCCACACTAGCTGAGCGTGCGGATCAGGTGCAGTGCTACTAGATGACTAGGGTAGAACCAGTAGACCCAGCGCTTGACCGGCCAGATCCTGAAATGGCGCGTTCGGCGCAGTAGCCATAGCCCAATTAAGGGCGCAGCGAACGCTGTGGCCAGGATCAGCAACGTATAGGGCTGCAACTCCCACTCGGCGAGCCAGCGGTTGCGACTGTTGGCCAGTACGCAAAGTGAGGCAGGCAATAGCCACACAAGCCCAGGGCGCTGAATGGCCAGCAGCAACGCTGCCGGCAGCAGTGCGCCGAAAACGCCGTACATCAGGCGCTCTTGCATCAACACCGTTACAGTCACGCCGGCCAAAGCCAGGATCAAACCGTCGCGACCACGGTGATGTGCTCCCCAGGTGATAAGCAGGCCCAACAGCAGCGAAGGCATAACGTTGAGCGTGCTGCTGTCGTTAGAAAGCAGGCGATAGGGCAACTCCGAGATCACTGCAAACGCAGTCATCCAGCCCATGTAGCGAACGTTGTTATCGGAATACAGCTCACCTGTTTGCGAGCGCGCGACATTGGCGGCGATCCCCAGGCAGAACATTGGAAAGGCTAAGCACCCAACGATGAACAACCATCCGGTGTCAGGCCAGATGTAGCGCAGGTGATCCAGCAGCATGGTCAGCATCGCCAGCCATTTGATCAGATCTAGGTTGGTGTCGCGCTTCTGCAGGCTCACCCAAACCACCCAAGCGTCATGGCAGCTAGTGCCAGATAGCGAGTGGTCTTAGCCAGCAGCACGATCAACAGAAAGCTCCAGAAGGGTTCTCGCATGACACCCGCGACGACTGTGAGTGGATCACCAATGATCGGCACCCAACTGAGCAGCAGTGACCAGCGACCGAAGCGGTGATAAGCCTGCTGAGCCTTTTCCAGTTTGCCCTCGCTGACGGGAAACCAGCGCTTGTGTCTGTAGCGCTCGATAGAGCGACCCAGCAGCCAGTTCAGCACCGAGCCCAGTACATTACCCGTGGTGGCCACCGCCAGCAGCGCCCAGACCGCATAGCGGTCAGTCAGCAGCAACCCGACCAGCACCGCCTCCGACTGCATGGGTAGCAACGTGGCAGCACCGAAGGCAGCGAGGAACAGGCCGAAATAACCGGATAACTCCCACATCGGCTAGGCGTTCAGGCCGATCCAGCCGTGGACGCCTACATAAATCCCCACACCGATGATCAGTAGGCTGGAGAAGTACGGTGCGCGACGCGCTACAGCGCCAAGCCAGGGCCAGCGATTGGATGCCTGGCGAGCGCCGATAGCGGCGGCGGCACCAACAGTGACCAGGGTGATAGCCAGACCAATGCTGAAGCACAACACCAGCACCGCTCCAAGCGCGACTTCCTTCACTTGCAGGCAGAGCAGCAGCACGGTGATTGCGGCTGGGCAGGGAATCAACCCGCCCGTTAGGCCGAACATGATGATTTGGCCTGTGGTCACATTACGGTTGCTGAAGCGCTTGCGGATGTCATTGGCGTGCGCCCGTTCATGGGCATCCTGATAGCCATCCAGCGACAGCTCCAGCCCATCCAACTCGGTATGTTCATGCCCGTGGCTGTGCTCGCGGAACTCCAGGTCATAGTCGTGGGAGTGGCCGGCATGGCCCAGGCTAAGACGCGCAGTGAACTCATGAGGCTCGGGAATTTCGTCCAGTGACTCCAGGTAGTCTCCCCGGTCGACGAAGCGAAACTGTTGGGCCAGGCCATCGGGGCGAGTCGTCAGCAGGCTTACTTCACCAGCCGGCCAGGCATGGCCACTCAAGGCCTTCAGTTGCCAGCGCGGTGGAACGCTTTCCTCGAAGATCGACAGCTCGATACGCCCGTGACCAGTGTCAATGCGATGGGTTTCATCATGGTGGTGATGGTCGTGCTGATGCTCATCACCCTCCTCGAAACGCCACATCTGTTCACCTCTCCAGGTGCGCCAAAGCATCCACAGGGCAATGGAGATAATGATGGCGGCAGATGCGAGCTGGAAATAAGGCTCGGTGGTTTCGGCATCCAGGCCTTGTCCTAGGTACATGCCAGCCATGGCCACCAGCCAGACCACGGCTGTGTGCGAAAGCGTTGCAGCAAGACCCAGCAGAATGGCCTGCTTCACCGAGCCACGAATGGCCACGATAAATGCCGCCATCATGGTTTTTGAATGCCCTGGCTCCAGGCCATGCAAGGCACCGAGCAAGATGGCACTGGGGAAATACAGCCAGGCCTGCGAGGCCCCCTGTTGCAGCAGTTCGGCGAAGCTCGACATGGGAAGAGGCCTAGAGGTACTTGGTGATTTGCTTGAAGTCTTCGAGTGATGCGCGCTCGCCTATCGCAAGTGCTTCGACCGTGTGTTCCAGGCAGTGGTCGATATGGTCTTGGATCAGCACACGCTTGGCCTGGCAGACGGCTTTTTCTACGGCATGCAACTGCTGAGCGATGTCGACGCAGGCACGGCTGTCTTCGATCATGGTGACGATGCTGCGCAGGTGGCCCTCCGCACGCTTCAACCTTTTGATGATGTCACCATGACTTTGGTGCTGGTGGCCGTGTTCGTGATCGCTCATGCCTTGAGTCTCGTGCGTCGATGAATTACGCTCGCACTCTATCCCCCCTGGGGGGATGCGGTCAAACCGACCATCCCTCCAGAAAGCCAACCGCTTAGGCATTGAAAGAACCACGATATGCTCAGCAAGCCCCTCAGCGCCAAGGTGATTTTTGCCCTTGCTCTCGCCATCCTGATGGCTTGGGCCGGGCACACCTCTGCGCTGTTTATGGGCTCAAGTCAGCCAGCCGGCAGTGGCTACGACGGCGCTCATTCGCATACCCATGGTGACGAGGCTCTGGCCTGTGCTGAGTATGGGGATCACTGTCACCCACCGCTGACTGCCGACCATCTGCATGAAACGCCGCACCTGACCACGCTGCTGAGCATCAGCACGCAACCAGAGCGTACGCAGCCGATAGAGGCTCCGCGCTACTCCATTCCCCCCAGTCCGATCTTCCTGATCGAGCGGCCACCACGCGCCGCATTCGTGCTCTGACACAGGCCGCTGTGCGGCCCAAGACCACTGCAATTTAGGACTCAACTATGCATTCGCTATCTATGGGCGCAATGGACGCATCTGCCGTGCGCCCAAATCGCTCGTTACTACTGTTGCTGCTGTTCACGGCCTTGCTTTTTCTCGGTATGTCTGACGCACTGGCCCACGCCGTTGCCGAGGGCGACAAGGGCTTTATCCAGGAAAGCTCCGGGGTGATGGTGCTGCCGTTTATCTACATGGGCGCCAAGCACATGATCACCGGCTACGACCACCTGCTGTTCCTCTTCGGGGTGATCTTCTTTCTCTATCGCCTGAAAGACGTGGGTCTCTACGTCACCCTGTTCGCCGTGGGCCACACCGTGACGCTGCTGTTGGGCGTACTGGTGGAAATCCACATCAGCTCCTATGTGATTGACGCCATCATCGGTTTCTCGGTGGTGTACAAGGCGCTGGATAACTTGGGCGCGTTCCAGCGCTGGTTCGGTTATCAGCCGGATACCAAGGCAGCCACGCTGATCTTCGGCCTGCTACATGGCTTCGGTCTGGCGACCAAGATTCAGGAGTACGAGATTTCGGCAGACGGCCTGATTGCCAACCTGATCGCCTTCAACGTTGGCGTCGAAATCGGTCAGCTCCTGGCCCTGAGCGCCATTTTGATTGTCATGGGCTACTGGCGACGTACCGCCAGCTTCTGGCGTCATGCATACACCGCCAACGTCGCCATGATGAGCGCCGGTTTCCTCTTGATGGGTTACCAGCTCACCGGCCTGATCGTCTCTCAGTAAGGAATTCTCAGCATGTTCAATACCAAACTCCCGACCCAAAGCGAATTGCCGACCAGCCGCCAACTGCTGCGCTCCACTGTGATCGCCGTGGGTGTTGCCGCTGCCTTACTGGTCACCGTGGTGATGCCTTCGGAGTACGCCATCGACCCGACGGGCGTTGGTCGCGTACTCGGCCTGACCCAGATGGGCGAAATGAAGATAACCCTGGCCGAAGAAGCGGCAGCGGATGCAACGGTTCAGCCAGCGGCGGCTCCCGTAGCTCAAGCTCCTGTACCTGTTCAGCCAGTAGTTCAAGAGCCTGTTGCAGCAGCATCTGTGGCCGAACCAGTAGCTGAGCCGCAGCCAGCCCTGAAGTCTGATGAGGTGACCGTCACCCTGAAGCCGGGCGAAGCCAGTGAAATCAAGCTGGAAATGCTGGACAAGGCCACGGTCAGCTACGAGTGGACGACCAATGGCATTCCGGTCAACCACGACACCCACGGTGAGCCCTACAACGGCCCCAAGGACTACTACCACAGCTACAGCAAGGCCAAGCAGGTCAAAGGCGACAAAGGCGAACTAACTGCAATTTTCGACGGCACCCACGGCTGGTTCTGGCGCAACCGCAGCAACCAGGACGTGACCATCACGCTGAAGACCAAGGGCGAGTACCTGAGCGTCAAACGCGTGATTTAAGGTAGATAAGCCCCTTCGTCAAATGGCGCAGGGGCTCGCCTGAACACTCAGAGCTATAGCTCCTGTGGTTGGTGACTCTTTCGCGCGCCCTGTCGACGCATCAACCAATAGGCAGCAGGCAACACCAGCATGGACAGCAGCGGGGCTGTGATCATGCCGCCAACCATGGGCGCGGCGATGCGCTTCATGACCTCTGAACCCGCTCCACCGCCCCACAGAATAGGCAGCAGACCGGCTATGATCACGGCAACCGTCATCACCTTGGGTCTGACGCGCAGGACAGCACCTTCGCGGATTGCCTCAAGCAGAGTCGGATCGTCGCTACGCCCAGCATCCACGCGCGCATGCCAGGCGTTCTTCAGATACAGCAGCATGATCACCCCGAATTCGGCAGAGACGCCGGCCAGGGCAATGAAGCCCACGCCGGTGGCGATCGACAGGTTGAAGCCGAACCAGTAGAGCAGCCAGATACCGCCCGATAGGGCGAAGGGCAGGGTGGCCATGATCAGCAGGGCCTCGCTGAAGCGGCTGAAGGTCAGGTAGAGCAGCACGAAGATAATCAACAAAGTCGCCGGCACCACCCAGGCCAGCCGCGCATTGGCACGCTCCAGGAACTCGAACTGACCGGAGTAGGAGACGGTCATGCCAGCATCGAGTTGTACCTGCTCAGCTACGCGTTGCTGCAACTCGCGCACGGTCGATGCCAGGTCGCGCCCACGGACATCGACATAGACCCAACCGGACAGACGCCCGTTCTCGCTGCGCAGCATTGGCGGCCCTTCGGTCAGACTAACCTGGGCGACGGTGCCCAAGGTGATCTGCTGGCCGGCTGGGGTGAGGATCGGCATACGCCGCAGTGCCTCCGGGCTGTCGCGCCACTCCCTGGGGTAGCGCAGGCTGATCGGGAAGCGGGCCAGTCCTTCAACCGTCTCGCCAATATTGCTGCCGCCGATGGCGCCCGATACCACCGCCTGCACATCGGCGATGCTCAGGCCATAGCGCGCCGCGGCCAGGCGGTCGATCTGGATGTCCACGTAGCGCCCGCCGGTGAGGCGTTCCGCCAGCGCCGAACTCACCCCAGGCACCTCTTTGGCCACCGCCTCGATATCGCGCGTTATGCGCTCGATGTCGACCAAGGAGGTTCCGGACACTTTCACCCCAATGGGGCTCTTGATCCCCGTCGCCAGCATGTCGATGCGGTTGCGGATGGGCGGCACCCAGATATTGGACAGCCCCGGAACTTTCACCGCACGATCCAGCTCCTCAATCAGCTTCTCCGGCGTCATACCCGCGCGCCATTGCTCGCGCGGCTTGAACTGCACGGTGGTCTCGAACATTTCCAGCGGCGCCGGATCGGTGGCTGTCTCCGCTCGCCCGGCTTTGCCGAATACCCGGGCCACCTCCGGCACCGTGAGGATCATGCGGTTGGTTTGCTGCAGCAGCTGGGTTGCCTTGCTCGCCGGCAAGCCGGGCAGGGCCGAAGGCATGTACAACAGATCGCCTTCGTCCATGGGCGGCAGGAACTCTCCTCCGAGTCTGCTGAGGGGCCACAGACTGGACACAAAGACCAGCACGGCCAGCGCCAAGGTCACCTTGGGCCAGGCCAGCACCCACTCCAGCACCGGCCGGTATGCGCCGATCAGCCAGCGGTTCAAGGGGTTTTGCTGTTCGCTGGGGATATGCCCACGAATCCAGTAGCCCATCAGCACCGGTACCAGGGTGACCGAGAGGCCGGCGGCGGCGGCCATGGCATAGGTCTTGGTGAAGGCCAGAGGGCCGAACAGGCGCCCTTCCTGGGCCTCCAGGGTAAATACCGGGAGGAACGATAGGGTGATGATCAGCAGGCTGAAGAAGAGTGCCGGCCCTACCTCGGCCGCGGCTTCGCCGATCACTCGCCAGTGCGCCTCGCCCTGGAGCGGCTCATTGGGGTGCCGCGACTTCCAGGTCTCGATGTGCTTGTGCGCGTTCTCGATCATCACCACGGCGGCATCGACCATGGCGCCGATGGCGATGGCGATCCCCCCGAGCGACATGATGTTGGCATTGACGCCCTGGTAGCGCATGACGATGAAGGCCATCAGGATGCCCAGGGGCAGGGTGATGATCGCCACCAGCGACGAACGCAGGTGCCAGAGAAAGATCAGGCAAACCAAGGCAACCACCACGAACTCTTCCAGCAGTTTGTAGCTGAGGTTGTCGATGGCACGGTCGATCAGTTGCGAACGATCATAGGTAGTGACCACTTCGACGCCGGCGGGCAGGCTGGCTTTCAGGCTGTCCAGCTTGGTCTTCACGGCAGCGATGGTGTCCCGGGCATTCTTGCCGGAGCGCAGGATGACCACGCCACCGACCACTTCACCCTGGCCGTCCAATTCGGCGATACCGCGACGCATCTCTGGCCCCAGTTGAATGGTGGCCACCTGACCTAGCAGCACCGGAATTCCGCTTGCCGAAGCCCGCAGCGGCACATTGCGAAAATCATCCAGGCTCTCCAAATAGCCCGAGGCCCTCACCATGTACTCGCGCTCAGCCAGCTCCAGGATGGCGCCGCCGGTTTCCTGGTTGGCGCTCTTCAGCGCCGCTTCGACTTCCTGCTGAGTTACCCCATAAGCCACCAACTTCTGCGGATCGAGCAGCACCTGGTACTGCTTGACCATGCCGCCGAGGGTGGCCACCTCGGCCACGTTGGGCAGGCTCTTGAGCTCGTACTTGAGAAACCAGTCCTGCAGCGCCCGCAGCTGGGACAGGTCATGCTGGCCGCTGCGGTCGACCAAGGCGTACTGATAGATCCAGCCCACGCCGGTGGCATCCGGGCCCAGAGTGGTGGTGACGCCCTCGGGCAGGCGATCCTGGGCCTGGTTGAGGTACTCCAGCACGCGCGAGCGCGCCCAGTAGAGATCGGTGTCGTCCTCGAACAGCACGTAGACGAAGGAGTCGCCGAAGAACGAGTAGCCGCGCACCGTCTTCGCCCCCGGAACCGAGAGCATGGTGGTGGCCAGCGGATAGGTCACCTGATTCTCGACGATCTGCGGCGCCTGGCCGGGAAAGCTGGTTCTGATGATGACTTGGGTGTCTGAGAGATCCGGCAAAGCGTCCACTGGCGTGTTGCGCAACGACCAGATCCCTAAAGCGGTGATGAACAGGGTCGCCAGCAGCACCAGGAAGCGGTTGCCTATCGACCAGTGAATCAGGCGCGCGATCATGGCAGCTCTCCTTGCTTGTAGAGCCGCTCTACTTGCAAGCCAGAGTCCGTCTGACGAGCGCCGATGCGTACGTGATCACCAGGCTTGAGTCCCGCAGCTACTTCAGGGCTGGCCAGCGGAAATGCCATGGTCATGCCGGGCATCTTCAGACTCTCGAATGGACCGTGCTCCAGGGTGACCTCCTCGGCGTCCAGGGCACGAATCACTCCATGGGACTCATGGAGTTCCTTTGCATTGTCCTGCTTGGCATGGCTGGCCACGACCCCCTGGAGGCTGGCCTCCGAGTCAATCAGGAACTGTCCGGAGGTAACGATCGACTGCCCGTCCTCAAGACCGGACAACACCTCCAGACGCCCATCGCCCTCGCGGCCCAGGGTGATCTCCACGGGGCGGTAGCGCCCATCGGCTTCGGCCAGCATCACCAGCGCACGCTTACCGGTGCGAATCACAGCTTCACTCGGGATCAGTAACGCGGGTTGTTCGACGGTGCTGTTCAGGCGCACGGCGGCGAACATGCCGGGGCGCAATTTACCGGCGGGATTGGGCAACTCACTGCGCACCGTGAGCGTACGCGTCCGCGAGTCGGCACTCGGCAGCAAGGCGACGACACGACCTTGCAGAGGCTGTTCTGGGAAAGCGGTCAGGGTGGCGGTGATGCTCGCGCCAAGCTGAACCGCTCCAGCTTGGTCTTCGGGGATTGCAGCATCGAGCCAGACCGTGGACAGCCCGTTGATCCGCGCCAGGTCCTGGCCAGCTGCCACGGTCATCCCGGTACGTACTTCCAATGCCTGCAGCTCGCCGGCGATTGGCGTGGTGATGGTCTGAACCGCCCGTGGCTGGCCGCTGCGACGAACCTGCTCGACCAACGATTGGGGCATGCCCAGCAAGCGCAGGCGCTCCTGAGTCGCACTTATCAAGCGCGTGTCAGCAGTACGCAACACTGCCAGAAACTCCAGCTGGGCGGCAGACCATTCGGGAATCAGCAGGTCGACGAGGGGCGTACCGGCGGGCAATACATCGCCAGGGGCGTGTCCGTAGACCCGCTCGACGAACCCACCCGCTCGGGCCTGCTGGTTCGCCACCTCGCGCTGGTTATAGGCCAGGGAACCGACGGCCTCGATACCCGAAGGCAGCACACCGCGAGTTACTGGCGCGGTGCGCATCCCGAGATTTTGCACGGCTTGCGAGGGCACGCTCAGGGTCGAGGAGTCCTGCCCTACATCTGCGTACTTGGGGACAAGCTCCATATCCATGAAGGGGGACTTGCCCGGTTTATCGAAGCGCTGGTCAGGTTGCATCGGGTCATACCAGTAGAGCACTTTGCGCTCATCCGTCGGTGCGGGAGTTGGCATCACCTCATGTTTGGCCGGCCTCTCGGCCAGCCAGTAGCCACCGCCTGCCGCGGCAATGCCCATGGTCAGCAAGGCCGCGGAAAAACCTAATGCTGAAATTTTCATTGCAGGCCCTCCACATAGGCGTAGTACAAGCTCGCGGAGAGCTGGCTCAGCTTGCGCTGCTGTCCGATCTGTCGCAGCTGAGCCTCGATCAGCTCGCGCTGGGCGGTGATGACGGATGCCAGCTGACTGTTGCCGGCCTGATAGGCGGCCAGTTCGAGATCGGCACGTTTGCTCGCCAGAGGGATCAAGGTTTTCTCGGTACGCGCCAGAGCTCTGCGTAGTTGCTCCAACTCGGCAAGGCCGCTTTCCAACTCAGCCTGATGGGCGCGCAGCAGCACTTCCTGCTCGGCTTCCATCTGCGACACGCTCTGTTGCTTGGCGTTGATCTTGGGGCCCTGGCGTGTGCCGACGAACAACGGCAGGTCGAAGGTGAACTGTACCATCACCATGTCGCCGAACTGGTTGTCGCGGTTGTTGTAGGCAAACTCTACGCCCCAGTCAGGTGTCTTCTCGGCTACAGCCTCATTCAACTCTGCGCTGGCCTCGCCAACCCGGGCAGACGCGGCACGCAAGTCGGGATGCTGAGTCAAACGGTGCTGCAGGTGGAGGGCATCCAAACTTAGGCTGGGCACATCTCCCGCCAGAAGTTGATCGGCTTCGTTGCCTATCCAGCGGCGCAGCTTGGCCCGAGCTATCGCCACGTCGCGACTCAGCTCATCCCGCCGATCCTGCAATGCCAAAGCCTCCTGGTCGGCCTGCAGCAGTTCACCAGGCTGAGCGCTGCCACCGGCGATCAGCGATTGCACCGTCGAGCGGAGCAGCTCGATCTGGCGGTCCAGTTGATCGAAGAGGCCAACACTGTGCTCGGCGTAGTACACATCCAACCAGCTCAATGCCGTCTGGCGTTTGACCTCAAGCTGCATGGCGCGCTGCTCGGCCTCGGCCCGGACAACGGAGGCCTCGGCCAACTGGCGGCGGGCCTGGCGTTTGTCGCCATTGGGAACCTCTTGCATGAGCCCAATGCGGCGCATGGTCATTGAGTCACGATTCAGGGTGTAACGATCAGGCCCTTCGATGGGCAGATTATCGATGCCGAGAATCAGCTTGGGATCGGGCAGGGCGTCTGCGGGAACTACGGCCTGCTGTGCCGAAGCGACCTGTGCTTGTCGTGCCAGGTTCTCAGGTGCGCGCTGTTCGGCGAGCGCCTGCGCTCGTTCGAAGGTTAGGGGCTGCGCCTGTGCAGCAACCCAGGGAACTGCCCAGAATGCGGCAGCTAACACACCGAGATAGCCACGGCGTGGGAAAAGGAAAGCGGGCATGCTTTCGCCTCCAATGCGATTGATCGAGGTCGCCACCAAAAGCGTGGCCGCGACGATGCGCCTGGTTTAAAGGCGCGAAGATCACTGCATTAGACGAAACGAGGAGGGCGCCAGAGTCCTGCGGGCTCCCGCTTAATCACCGACTGGGTCAGCAATATCTCGGGGCGTGAGGGAAGAGGGGATATGCTCTTGATAACGGTGGTCTGGAGAAGTCCTCCGGTCTTGCATTCCTGGCCGGATTTGCAGGGGGACTTACTGGCCACCCCATCAGACTTATCCATTTGCTCGCAGCACGGAGCATCGGCCATTGCATGGCTCTGATGATCGGCGCTCTGCATCGGGCAAGGTTGTGCAGGCATGCTGAAAGCCATACCGCCGAAGGTCGGCAGCACGAGGCTAGCAATCATTACCAGGATCAATCCAATCCGACGCACAGCAATTCACCAGGCGGGGCGATAGGGCGACGATAGCAGATTGCCCCGGGGCATGAACGCTCGTTTTGGCGATAACAGCACTTCGTTGATTTGGATCAAATAGAGTGTCAGGCAGGGTATCGGGCTCAACTAGGGAAACCCTGAAGAAGACTCCCCGTTTCTGGTGAAATACGCCGATCCCGTTGCCCGAGTATCCCGATGAAGCAGATGACCTTCGCCGACGCCGAG
>NZ_JBITVF010000014.1:0-31852 GCF_044542855.1 Pseudomonas sp. NPDC077649
CGGCACAGCAGCGCTATGCAGCTATCGCCAGTGGAGTTTGAAAAGCGTTATTTCCAGAGCTTGGAGAGTGTCTAGGAAAGCCGGGGCGATTCATATAGCTATCCCGAACCTCCAGGGTGTCGGCCCGAGCAGTAGTCCAAGCAGCGTCAGGCCAATGAGCAATCCAGTGAGGAAGAGTGCTAATCGTGGGGTTGCGCTGAGACGAGAGCTGGTGGTTTCCTCGGTCAGGGTTCTACGCTTGCGCTGCGCATGAACCACCGCCGACTAGGGCGACTAAGGCGGTCGTGAAAAAATCAGGAAAAATCGCGGAGGCTCCACCCAGCGTAGCGGCCGGGTGGAAACCGTCTATTTTTCTTGATTTTGAGGGGGCAAGAACCCCTGCTCGTGGAGAGGTAGGGGCGTCACCATCGGCTGGTGACGGCATCCAGAATTACTCGGCGAGGCGAAATGCCGAGGCCATTCGGCCTTGCTCTTTGACGCTGATCCCGAGCTTCTTGGCCGCAGGCCGCCAGAGCAGTCGAACCTTAGTGCGAAAGTCTTCGATGATCTCCAGAGCGTCTTGCTGCTTGAGTCGGAAGTAACCAGCCACCGACAGGGCCAGATCCAGGTCGAGCGCGTTGTCGAACTCGGAGACGTTGAGCTTCAGCCCGTCGGCGTAGGGCACCGGATTCATGTCGTAGGCGGCGGAGAGCTGCCAGCCCTTGCCCGGGACGAGGATGAAACCATGGTTTCGCAAGTGGTCATCTGTATTGCTGACCAGCATGTTGAAAACGATACGCTTCCACAGTTCCTGCAGGTCGGCCTCTGGCGTGGCACCGTGGCGCATCAGTACCTCGGCGATTTCCAGGTAGCTGACGCCAGTTGAGTGGTCCTCGCCATCGACGTGCTCCGTCATGGTCATCGCTGAGGCGAAGTGCAGCCGCTCGCCCGTTGGGGTGCGGTCGAAGCGCTTGACCATGAAACAGTGATGGTTGCTGGCGTACTTCCCCGCAGTGGCCTCTGCCACGCGTAGACCGCAGGCGTTGGCGAGGATATTGACCACCATCTCCCAGGCGCCGACATCGTGTTCATCGTTGTTGCTGGGAAACTTGGCGATCCACAGGGCATTGTCCGGATCTACCACGCTGGCCTTTGGCCGGGCGCCACCCAGTGAGCCGCCGGGGGCTATCAGCATCCTCAACCAATCTCGGCCGTTGCTCATGTCCTCGCCCTGCTCGAAGCGCCTGGACGCCTCCTCAAGCTCGCGCATGCTGGTCATCGGCGGTGCGGCCATATCGTGGTGGTTGTCCAGATACGGACCATCGACATCAGTCTTGAAGCGAATGGCGCCCACACGGAAACTGTCGTGCACGCCCAGCAGGTAGTCGGATTCGAACAGCTTCGAGCTTTCTGCGGCCACTCCAGTTCGCACATCCCGTTCATGCCGGCGTCGCATCAGCAAGCGCCCCCAGCGGTCTGGAGAGGCGTCGGCGAACAGGCCGAAGGTCGCGGCGCCTTGTGCGGGGAACTGGCGGCCAGCAAAGGGCTGGAGTCTCGGGTCAAGCAGTGCTTGATGTACCAGGCCGGCTAGTGCCGAGTCGACGAATTCGAACTCGAACCGCTCGCTGCCGCGTGTGCGCTGGCAATGCAGGGTGCCAAGCCTCTGGGGACCAGCAAGCCCCGCCCAATCGGCGAAGACTAATATCTGGCTAGCCATCGAGTTCCCCCATCAACTGGGCCGCCAGGTCGGCGCCGGTAATGATTTTCTTGTCGGCCGGATGTGCCTTGGAAGTCGCCCGTTTGCCAGCGTTGGACGGCGGACGCTGGGATTTGGCGTCTGCCGGCTTAAGCGAGCTTGGTACAGTAGGGTTCTGGGGGCGTCGTTGAGGGGCGGGGCGGCTTGCAGCAGCCGTTGGGCTCCTGGCAGCCCCGGACTTTGCAGGCGACAGTGCCGTGTCCTGCAAGTGGCGGCCCAGTTCATCGTTCAGCGCGACCTGGGCGAGGTCTTTTTCCAGCCCCAGCACTTGCAGCACGGCCATGTAGGCGCCTAGGGTCACGCCTGCACTGCCTTGCTCAAGAGACCTGAGTGTCGGCAAGGACATCCCGGCCCGCTCGGCCATCTGTTTAGCAGTGATCTTGCGCCGCTTGCGCGCGAGCATCAGACGCTCGCCTAGTCCTTCGAGCAGCCGATCCGTTGCGGGTAGCAGTGGGGCGGTTCGCTTTGCCATGGAGAAATATTCTTTCATAAAGGAAGACAAGGTGAAGAGATAATAGCATCTATGCTCTCTTGATTTGTCAGTGCTGGCGTAAAAATAGAGCTATTCCTTCGCTTTTATATTAAAAGTGAAGGAATATTTCTATATAGAGGCCTTCTGTTGAGCCAGGGAGGCTTCCGGCCGGCTATCAGGGCTGCCGAGAACAGATTCGCTGGTGAATGCGGCTTAGGAATCCAACCTCAAAGGCGCGCCTTTCCATCGCGCAAGGCAGCAGATCACGCTCGGCGATCATGATCGCCCATAGCCAGCCGCTGCGGGCGTTGTCGAGCCAACTCTGAGCTAGCTTCACGCCCCGGGCGGCGCGCACCGGCATGACCGAGCAGGTGTTCGCCGACACCATGAAGAAGCCGGAGGCTGGCTTCGACTACTTCGCCCTCGATAACGTCGCGCCCCTGCTGGTCTGGCTCGGCTCCGAGGCCTCCGCCGGCGTCACCGGGCGCCTGTTCGAGGTCGAGGGCGGCAAGCTGTCCATCGCCGATGGCTGGCGCCGCGGCCCGCAGGTGGACAAGGGCGGGCGCTGGCTATCCGAGGAGGTTGGCCCGGCGGTGGCGCAACTGGTCCAGCAGGCCGTGCCGGCGCAGAAGGTCTACGGCAGCTAGTCCTCGCCCGGGCCCGGCCGGTCAGCCGGCCAGGGCCGGCACCGGTTGCTGCCGGTACCAGGGACGCTGCACCCGTTGCACCAGGCTGTTGATCTGCGGCACCAGCAGGTTGGCGGCCAGTACCGCGAAGCACAGGCCATCGGCGTACAGGCCGAACTCACGAATCAACTCGGTCAGCACGCCGATGGTGGCACCGAACAGGATGCGCCCGGCGCGGCTGTCGGGACTGGTCACCGGGTCGGTGGCAATGAAGAAGGCGGTGAACAGGCAGCCGCCGAGGCTCAGGCTGTACAGGCTTTCCTGCAGGCTGTGGCCGGCGGCCATGCACAGCAAGGCCTGGCTGCCGAGCATCGCCAGTGGAATCTCGATGCGGATCACTCGCAGCGCCGCCAGGATCAGGCCGCCTGCCACATAGCCGTAGCCGGACAGATTGGGGGGGATCGGGTTGAACTCGTCGAGGGCCAGTTGGGTGGCGCCGGCGAAGGAGTCGAGGTTGAGGCGCGGTGCCAGGTGCAGTTGCTGCAGCAGCACTTCGCGGGCGTCCAGGCCGAGGGTCCAGGCGCCCTGGTTGGTCGGCGCCGGGTGGAGTTGCTGATAGAAGCAGATGGCGATGATCCCCAGGCCCACCATGGCCGGGTTGAGACGGTTGCGGCCGAGGCCGCCACTGGCGTGCTTGCACAGGGCGAGGCCGGCGAAGCTGGCCAGCGCCATCATCCACAGCGGCACCAGCAGCGGCAGGGCGCGCGCCAGGATCAGGCCGAACACCAGCCAGCTCAGGTCGCTCAGGCCCTGAGCCACATCCTGCCCGCGCAGGCGCAGCAGGCCGGCTTCGAAGGCAAAGGCGAGGATCACGCACCAGAAGGTCTGGATCCAGACCACGGTGCCGAACTGCCAGGCATACAGCACGGTGCCGGGCAGCAGGCACAGGCTGACCAGCAGCATCAGGGTGCTGAGTCGCCGCGGGGTTGGGGACTTGACCAGGCTCATCGGCGCATCTCCATCTTGCTCTGGCGAAAGCTGTCGCGTAGCGGCAGGTTGCTCGGGCAGGTGCTGCTGCAGCTGCCGCATTCGATGCAGGCATCGAGGCGCAGCGCCTGCAGGCTGGCGTGATCCTGGTTTTGCGCGGCGTTGTAGAGGTCCAGTGGCCTGAGCGACATCGGGCAGACGTCCACGCAGCGCGTGCAGCGGATGCAACTGGCGGCGGGCTTGGCCGCCGGCAGGTAGCGCTCGGCGGCGAAGATCAGGCAGCTACTGGTCTTGCTGATGACCGCGCTGGGGGCCGGCAGCGGCTGGCCCATCATCGGACCGCCGACCTGGGTCAGCTGGCCGTCGGCACGGGCGCCGGCCACCGCGCGCAGGGCGGTGACCGGATAGCCGATCGGCACCTCGACGTTGCCGGGGCGCTTGCAGTCGCCGGTCAGGGTCAGTACGCGCGAGACCAGCGGCTCGCCGTGCAGCGCGGCGCGGCCGAGGGCATAGAGGGTGGCGACATTCAGCGCCAGCACGCCGATCTCGGCGGGCCGCGCACCGGGGGCCAGGTTGCGGCCGCTGAGGCTCTTGATCATCAGCGGCTGGCCGCCGGCCGGGTAGCGCGTCGGCAGCGGACGGATCTGCACCGAGGTGCGCGCCTGAATGGCGGCCTCGCGCAGCGCTGCCATTGCCTCGGGTTTGTTGGTCTCGACGCCAAAGCGGGTCTGGCTGATGCCGAGCAGGTGAGCCAGGTAGTCGGCGCTCTCGATCAGCGCCTGGGCGCGTTCGCGCATGAGGCGGTCGTCGCAGGTCAGGAAGGGTTCGCACTCGGCGCCGTTGATCAGCAGCAGGTCGGGCTGCTCGGCGCCGGCCAGCTTCAGCGCGGTGGGGAAACCCGCGCCGCCGAGGCCGACGATGCCCATCTGCAGCGCCCGCTCGACCAGGGCCTCGACGCTTTGCGGGGGCGCCAGCGGGGGCCGCTCGGCCCATGCATCCAGGCCATCGGCGCGCAGCGTCACCGCCAGCACCGGTTCGGCCGAGTCGGCGGCGAAGGCCGGGCCGATCTCTTGCACGGTGCCGGAGGTGCTGGCATGGACCCAGGGCGTATTGGCATCGCCGCGGCCGATCACCTCGCCCTTGCGCACGTACTGGCCCGGCTCGACGCAGGGTTGGGCGCAGCGGCGACCGCGCTCGAGCGGGATGGTCAGCAGCAGGTGGTCGGCCGGCAGCCGGATGATCGGCGTGGCGTTGGACAACTGCTTGTAGCCCTTGAGTTTGATGCCGCCGCGCCAGCTGTGCGAGGGCGGCGCGGCGATGCCGATCAGGCGGCTCCAGAAGGACAGCTGTTGCGCCTGACGCTGGGTACGGACGCTGACGGGCATGCGCTCGATGCTCTGAAACGAATGACTGGACATTTCCGTCCTCCAATTCTTGGGCATGAAACTCCCCCTGCGCAGTTCGGCACATGAAGGGGGCTTGCTCCAGGGGGGTGGGGAAAACGAGGCGGGACGCTCGAACACTCACTAGTTGAGTCAGAGCGTGAAATGGACCTGTTGTTCGTTTTTTGAACAGTTTTGCCGACCGGCGGTAGCCTTATCTCGGTCGCCGTGGACCACTCAGCCAGCACCAGTTCTGGCGGTGAATCGTTTCGGGTCGGGGGCTAGTTCAGCGCTTGCGCAACGGCGAGTCGAGTTGCTGTAAGCAGTGCACGATGCGTTCCCGGGCAACCTCCGGGAAGGCCTGCTGCGTCAGCTCCACAAGCACCGCCAATTTGACGCGGCCGGAGCCGAGCTAACGCTGCATGTAGGCGAACACCTCTTCGTCGTTGATCCTGCTGCCGTCGTTGTGGAACGCCCCGCGGATCGCCAAGCACATGGCCGACGCGCAGCAACTCTAGTCCCTGGCTTTGGGGAGTGCGGGGGTTGCTGATTCCCTCTCTTTCTCGCCAGAGGAGTACTCCATAAAGCAGGCTGTGAAAGCCCAGCTGTTCCCGTCCAGAGCCCCGCTGGAATGGGCGGTGATCGGTAATGGCACCCTGTACACCGCACAGATACCTGTCCACGCACTGGGCCAGGTGGTGCTGGCGGTATCGAGGTGCAGACCCGCCAGGCACTGGACAATCTCGTGCACAGTGTCGAATGCGCTGAGCTGCGCCTGGAGGCGGTGCCCCAGGTGCTGATCTACGTCACCGACCGCAGCTACCTGGCCAAGGTCAACGCGATCCACACCGAATACTTTCAGGCGCCCTACCCGAATCGGGCCGCCGTGGTCATCGCCGGATTGGCCCTTGAGGAAATGCTGGTGGAGTTGGTGGTATACGCCAGTGCCTGACGCGGTAAACCCGCTTCACATTGACCGATGGCTGGCCCTGCTGCTCATGCTGCCGACGCAACAGGCCCCAGACCCGGCGATAGCCATAGCTGGGCAACGCGCCCACGGCCAGCTTGATCTGCTCGACCAGGGCCGCATCGTTGAGCGTCCGGCGACGACGCGGCTGCGGCTCCGGAACAGAGTTCGGAAGGTGACTTTCTTATGGGAAACAACTTGGTCAGCAGCATCGACCGGTTCGTCAGTTGCTAAGGGAGTGTTCTGCCTGGCTTCTTCCATTGCTGATTCGACGGAAGAGCCACGGCGTTTTGAAGCTATCACCGATGTGCACGATGCATTTATGACCATGCCAGAGTCTGCATGGGAGCAGGCTCTAACGAAAGGCCAGATCGCGCAGGAACAAGGTGATTGGAGGGAACATGATGAGTAGTACCGACATCAGCAGCAAGATGAGGAAGAACGGCAAGCTGCCACGGATTACGTCGAAGTAGGGCCGTCGAAATATCGCTATAGCGGTGAAGATGTCGCAGCCGAAAGGCGGTGTGGCCGAGCCGATGGCCGCCTGCAAGGTGATGATGGTGCCAACCAGCACCGGATCAAGGCCGGACATGCGCACCGCCGGGGCGAAGATCGGCACGAGGATCAGCATTACCACAATCGGGTCGACGAACATGCAACCGATAAAGAAGGCGATCGAAATGATGATCAGCAGTTCGGTCGGCGAAGCCTGCATCAAACCAATACCGCTGAGGATCTGCTGGGGGATCTGAGCGAAGGATATCACCCAGGAGAAGGCCGAGCCGGCGGCCACCAGGATAAACACCACGGCGGTGATCAGCCCGGTGGACATTGCAATGCTCGACAGATCACTGAGCTTGACCCGGCGAAAAATCAACACCTCCAGAATCAGCGCATAGAGCACTGACACCGCAGCTGCCTCGGTAGGGCTGAAGACCCCGGTGTAGATGCCACCGATGGTCATCACTGGCAGCAGCAGTGGCAGGAAGGCACGACGGCATGTGCGCAGCCGCTCATGCCAGCTAAATTTCTCGCTGCGGGGAATGCCTGCCAGCCGCGCGTAGAAGTAGCAGTAACCAGCCAGCAGCACCATCAGCAGTAAGCCAGGGCCAATGCCGGCGATGAACAGTTCGGCCACCGATGTACCCGAGACCACGCCGTAGATGATCATGCCGATGCTCGGCGGAATCAGCAGGGCGATATCCGAGGCGTTGATGATCAGTGCCATGGCGAAGCTGTCCTTGTACCCCTGTTGCAGCATCTTCGGCCGCATGATGCTGCCCACCCCGACCACCGTCGCCTGGGTCGAGCCGGACAAGGCACCGAACATCGCGCAGCTCAGAGCAGTGGTGACTGCCATGCCGCCCCGCACGTGGCCGACGAAAGCCATGGCGACATCCAGCAGTCTATTGGCCGTGGCCCCGCGAGTAATGATGTCGGCGGCAAGGATGAACATCGGTACTGCCACCAGGGCTGACGGACGGATGCCGGCGATCATCTGCTGGATTAGGAACTCCGGCCCCATGTTGAAGAAAAACAGGAAGCCGGCCGCTGCGGCCGCCAACAGGGTTGTCATCATGGGGAAGCCCGCCAGCAGCAGGACCAGCATGATCAGCAGAAGAGCAGTAGTCATATCCATGCTGTGCGTACTCAGGCTTGCGGGGGGAGGGGGACGTCGACATGCCGCGGCGGTGCTTCGCGGCAGCCGAGCAGTACCAGCAACTGAATGAAGGCGTGGCGCAGGAACTGCAGGCCACTCATACCCAAGCCCAGTGGAATGACCAGGTAGATGTAATGCAGCGGCAACTGTAACGCCGATGAGGCGCGGCCAACGCGCGCGGCTGATTGCACGTAGCCAATGGATGCCCAGGTCAGCCACATCAGCAGGGCGGCGGTAAGCAGATTGATCAGCAGGAGGCTGGCGGCGGCAGGCTTGCCAGTCAACTGCTCGACGAAGGCGCTCATGCTGATGTGGCGGTTGTGCCGCGCGGCATAGCTGCAACCGATGAAGGTGACGAAGATGATCAGGAACTGATTGAGTTCCTCGGAGAAGTACAGGCTCTGGTTGAACAAGTAACGGCCAAATACATTGCCGACCGAGTTCAGCGCCATCAGCAGGATCGCGCTGGCGAGGATAAACGCCTCAAGCTTTTCCAGCAGCCAGTCCAGTTTATGTAGCCAAGCCATTGCCACCTCCAGCCTGCTGCCATGGCGACAGGCATTTTTTTTGTTGTGGAGGCCAGACAGTACATCTGTGAAAAAACCATGTCAATTCAATATTTGAATCAGTACATGTGTGCTATTTCATGGTGCATGAACTGCTTTGTGCGTCATTTCAGAACACGAAATGCATGGGGGGAGGGATCTCCTCCATCAGCCCATTCAGCGTGGCCAGTCCTGCCTGAACGCGCGAGCGGCTCTGTTCGGCGCCCAGGCTGATGCGCACGAACGGGTTGTTGCGATCGGCGGTGGCCAGGAACGGCTCCGCCGGAAAGATCATCACGCCTTCTTGGCGTGCCCGGCGGACGAATTTTTCCGGTTGCCAGTGCGCCGGCAGTTCGGCCCATATATGCATGCCGTTGGGATGGGCCTTGTAGCGGCAGGCGGTGAGCAGTTCGCAGGCCATCTGCTGGCGTGCCGCAAACTCCTGCTGCTGAAAGGTGATCATGCGGTCGAGGGTGCCGTCCTGCATCCACCAGCTGGCGATCTCGAAGGGCATCAGGGTGGCCATCCAAGTAGTACTGCGAAGTCGGCCTATGGCTTGCTGCACTAGGTGTGGCGGGGTGATCAGGTAGCCGGCGCGCATGCCAGGCAAGGTCACCTTGGTCAGGCTGGTGGCGTAGAAGCTGCGCTCCGGAATAAGCGCCGACAGTGGCGGGCTGCGGTCCGGTTGCAGCGCGCCGTAAACGTCGTCCTCCACCACTGTCAAGTCGTAGCGCCGGGCCAGCTCGGCGATCGCCTGACGTCGTTCCAGGCTCATGGTGTTGTTGTTGGGGTTGTTCATGGTCGGGGTGCAGAACAGCACCCGCGCGCTCCCCTGTCGGCAGGCGGTTTCCAGCGCATCGGGCAGAATGCCCTGGTCGTCTGTGGCCAGGCCTTTGAGATTGAAGTGCAGGGTTTGCGCCAAGGCCAGTAGCAGCATGCCCGTCTCGTGTTCGCAGAGTACCGTGTCACCTGGCTTGAGTATCGTCGTCATGGCAATAGTCAGGGCGTGCGCGGTGCCATTGCAGAACAACATGTGATCGGGGTTGGCCGGCATTCTCTGCTGGGCTAGCCAGGCGCAGACCACGTCACGGTGCAGGGTCAGGCCTTGGGTCGGGTGGAAGGATGTTATGAAATCATCGCGGCCCTCGCGGGACAGGCGTTCGAGGCCCTCGCGGTAGAGCTTGACATGGCGGGCCGTGCATACCGGATGGGCGGTGGACAGGTCGATGCCCCGGCTGGGGTCATCGTGTTCGTCGGTGGACAGGTAGTCCGATTCGTGGCTGACGTGGCGGCTGCGCACGAAGGTGCCGCTGCCCACCTGGGCGTAGACGACACCCTGCTTTTCGGCATGTGCGTAGGCATTGCTTACCGTCTGCACGCTAACCCCCAGGACCTCGGCCAGCTCTCGGTGGGTCGGCAGCTTGCTGCCGGGCTGCAATGCGCCAGCATTTATCGCTTCACTGAGGGCGTTGCCGATGGCCAGGTATTTGGGCTGGCCAGAGCGGATGAAGGGCTTCAGGTCTATTGTCATAGTTCAATAAAGTCCTTGACGAAAAGTGTACTGATAATAAATATGTGATCCATGCGGATTGACCTGCATTTGATGCGGTCACTCTAGCAGGTTTCAGTACATTGCATAACCGCCCGGATGGTGCGGGCGGTTGGATAGAGACCTGAACGCCGTCGCGTTCATTTTCGAGATGCTGTCATGAGTGAAATCGCTTTGAATTTCAGCCGTGAAGAGTATGCCCAGCGTTTGATCAAGGTGCGTGCCGCCATGGCTGAGCGGGGGGTCACGACGCTGATCGTGCATGATCCATCCAACATGGCCTGGCTTACCGGTTATGACGGCTGGTCTTTCTACACTCCGCAATGCGTGGTGATTGGCCAGCACGGCAACCCGCTATGGTACGGCCGTGGCATCGATGCCAATGGCGCGCGTCGCACCGTCTACATGTCGGAGGAGGATATCGCCTCCTACAGCGACCGCTACGTGATGAACCCACCGCATCACGCCCTCGACTACCTGTGCCAGGAAATACTGTCGGCACGAGGCTGGACCAGCGGCACGATCGGCGTGGAGATGGACAACTACTACTACAGCGCCACTTCGCACCAGGCGCTGCAACGTGGTCTGCCGCAGGCACAGTTGGTCGATGCCACTGGCTTGGTCAACTGGTGTCGAGCGGTCAAGTCGCCGCTGGAAATCGAGTACATGCGTGTGGCCGCGCGCATCGTCGAGAACATGCATCGGGCGATCATCGAAATGGTCGAACCGGGTCTGCCGAAGAACGTGCTGGTAGGTGAAATCTATCGGGTTGCCTGTGTCGGTCACGAGGGTAAGTTCGGCGACTACCCAGCTATCGTGCCCATGTTGCCTTCAGGCAAGGACGCTTCGGCGCCGCACCTGACCTGGGACGATCGCCCGTTCAAGAAGGGGGAAGGTACCTTCTTCGAGATTGCCGGCTGCCACAAACGCTACCACTGCCCGCTGTCGCGCACTCTTTACTTGGGCGAACCGTCAGCCGCTTTTCGCAAGGCCGAGGAGGCGATCAACGCTGGCCTGGAGGCGGGTCTGGCGGTCGCCAAACCGGGCAATACCTGCGGTGACATCGCCAGGGAGTTGAACAGCACCCTGCGCCGTTACGGTTACGATCGCGGAGATAACCGTTGCGGATATCCAATCGGTCTGAGTTATCCGCCGGATTGGGGCGAGCGCACCATGAGCCTGCGTGAGAGCGACACCACGGTGCTGCAACCTGGCATGACCTTCCACTTTATGCCGGGCCTTTGGCTGGATGATTGGGGCCTGGAGACCACCGAGAGCATCCTGATTACCGAGAGCGGGGTGGAAACCCTTTGCGACTTCCCGCGACAGTTATTCGTGAAGGCCTGAGATGAGTAGCGCAACCATGAATATTTCATCCGAAGCGGAACTGCAGGCAAACACGCGGTCGAGCGTTGCCGAGGTTCGTGCCACCACCCTCAGTGCCACGGTCGATTTCGAGCGAGACGGTGTGCAGCACGGCTTCCTCAAGCTGCCGTACTCCCATGACCAGTCGGCCTGGGGCTGCATCATGATCCCCATCAGCGTGGTGAAGAACGGCGTGGGTCCTACCGCGCTGCTCACCGGCGGCAACCACGGCGACGAATACGAGGGCATCACCGCGTTGCTCAAGCTGGCTGGAGAGCTGCGGGCAGAGGACGTCCAGGGGCGGGTGATCATCGTCCCGGCGATGAACTACCCGGCCGTGCAGAACGGCAGCCGTACCTCGCCGATCGACAAAGGCAACATGAACCGCTCTTTCCCCGGCAACCCTACAGGGAGCATGACCGAGCGTATCGCCGATTACTTTCAGCGGCACCTGATTCCGTTGTGTGACTATGCCTTGGATATACATTCCGGTGGCAAGACCCTGGACATCCTGCCGTTCGCCGCAGCCCACCGACTACCGGACGCACAGCAGGAGGCCAAGTGCATCGAAGGTGCACGCCTGTTCGGTACTGCCGCCAGCATGATTCTCTTCGAGCTGGATGCAGCTTCGTTGTACGACACGGCGGTGGAGTCCCAGGGCAAGGTGTTCGTCACCACCGAACTGCGTGGCGGCGGCACCAGCACCCCCGAAACCATGGCCCTGGCCGATCGTGGTGTGCGCAACTTCCTAAAGTTTGCCGGGATTCTCGCTGGCGAGTTGGAGCTTGCCGACGAGCCGCGGCTGCAACTGGATATGCCCGATGCCAGTTGCTACGTGCAGAGCACCCATCGCGGCATTCTCGAACTCACCCGTAGCCTGGGCGATCGCCTCAAGCGAGGCGACCTCGTTGCGCGGGTACATGCGTTCGAGCGCACCGGCACGCCGGCCGTGGAATATCGTGCGGAACGGGATGGGCTCCTGGTTGCCCGGCGTTTTCCCGCACTGGTGGACATCGGCGACACCCTGGCGGTAATCGCCGACATCGTCGAAAGCTAGAGGCCGGCAGGTCCGGTCGCAACCAAATGACAATAACAGTAAGCGGAGACCTCACCATGAGCACCCTAAGCACACTGAAGAAAGTGGTCCTGACTGCAGCGATGGGGCTGACCCTGATTGGCCAGGCGAGCCTGGCGGCTGCAGAGGAATGGAAGTTTGCCCTTGAGGAAATCAGCGGCAGCGTGCAGGACGCCTACGCTCAGAAGTTCAAGCAACTGATCGAGGAAAAGAGCGGTGGCAAGATCAGCGTTACTGTCTATCCATACGGTGCGCTGGGCGAGTCGGAAGATCTCACGGAGCTTGTGGCTAACGGTGTCCTGCAGTTCACCCATGGCTCGACCGGCATTCTTGGTTCCACCGCTCCAGGCATGCAGGTGTTCTCGGTGCCCTACCTGTTATCCCAGGACAATGCGGTGAACCTCAAGCTGCTGACCGAGAGCCCAACAATCTACGGGCCTGTTGCCGACAAGCTGAAGACCCGCAACCTGCGTTTGCTGAGCATGTACCCGGAAGGCGATATGGTCTGGACCACCAACAAGGTGGTGCGCAAGCCGGCCGATTTCGCCAACGTGAAGATGCGGGTTATGGCCTCACCGATGCTGGTGGAGACCTATAAGTCGTTCGGTGCTGTCCCCACTCCGCTGCCTTATTCCGAGGTTTATGGGGCTCTGCAGCTGAAGATGATCGATGGCCAGGAGAACCCGGTTTTCGCCATCGAGGAAATGAAGTTCTATGAGGTCAACGATGTCATGACCTGGTCGGGACACCAACAGTTCACGGTTGCCGTCCTGTCCAGCGAGTCCTGGTACCAGGGGCTGCCTGCGGAGCAGCGTGCACTTATCGACGAGACTGTGGAGGAGTTGGCGCCTTACATCTTCGAGACTCAGGCCAAGTACAACGATGAGCGTCTGGAAAAGATCAAACAGGCCAAACCGGGTATCCAGCTGGTGCGTCTGACCGAAGACGAGCAAGCGGCTTTCCGCGCAGCCAGTCAACCTATGCGCGAGAAGCTGGTGCAACTAGCCGGCCCCGAAGCCGGCTCTGTGCTCAAGGCCCTGGAGCAGGAAATCATGGAGCTGGAAAAGCAGTAACCCCTGTTGCCGGCGGGCCACTCCGCCGGTTTTTTTGCAGTGTTGCTCTGTTCGGGGCGGGCCAACGTTCTGGGCAGGCATGCAGGATGGGTTAGGCGCAACGAGAGCCATGCTGCAGATCGATCCCAGCAACACTTATGCCGAGCAACCTCGCCCCTGTGGCGGGGTGCGGCCTTTTTCGCCGTGGAGCCGTTTATGCGTCTGGACAGCTATGACCTGAAGATTCTGCGCATCCTGCAGTGCAATGGGCGGATCACCAAGTCCAGCTTGGCCGAAGCCATCAACCTATCTATCAGCCCCTGCTGGGAGCGGGTCAAACGTCTCGAGGAGGCCGGAATCATTCGCGGCTACGGTGCTCAGCTGAATACCGAGATTCTGCTCAAACGTGCCTCGGTGATGGTCGAGATCAGCCTTAAACAGCACAACCGTGAAGCCTTCCAGCGTTTTGAAAATGCCATGCAGGAATGTCCTGAAGTCACCGAGTGCTACGCCACTGGTGGTGGCATCGACTATATCGTCAAGGTCATGGCGCGCGACATCGACCAGTACCAGCGCCTTATCGACCGCTGGCTGATGACCGATTTGGGCATCGAGCGTTACTTCACTTACATCGTGACCAAGACCATCAAACACAGTGAACCTCCGCTGATGCTAGACGGTGAAGAAGAAGCCTAGCCGGCATTTCTGTAAGCCACCCTGTCCCCCCTTGATGCTGCCGTTTCGTGCCTGGCCCGTGGTGCAGAAAAAAACATCAGCACGCCACCGGCAAAGAAAAAAAACAGCCCACCCGCCCCCTTTGAAGAGAAAAAATCGCTGACTGGCAAACCCTAAAGTGGAAGCCGTAAACACGCACCACGCCTTGCGCCGCGAACCCGCTGCGCAAAGCAAGTAGAGGGGATACCGTCCATGCACATGCTTAAAGATCCACGCCTGGTTCGCCAGTTGGCCTACGTCAACGGTAAATGGGTTGCCGGTCACGAGGGGCGCGATGAAGCGGTCATCGATCCAGCCAGCGAAGAAACAATCGGGCGCTGCACCCAGCTGGACGCGAACCAGATAGAGCACGCCATCGATTCGGCGCAAGCCGCCTTGCCGGCCTGGCGTGCGCTGTCGGTGGACGCACGTGGCGTGATACTCGGTAAATGGCACGATCTGCTGTTGGAGAACAAAGAAGACCTGGCCAGGCTGATGACCCTCGAGCAGGGCAAGCCGCTGGATGAGGCCCGTGGCGAGATCGACTACGCCGCGTCCTTCATTCGCTGGTTCGCCGAGGAGGCGCGGCGCGCTTACGGCGAGACCATCCCCAGCCACATTCGCGACGCCCAACTGGGCAGCGTACGCGAGCCGATCGGCGTTGCCGCGCTGATCACGCCGTGGAACTTTCCCTGCGCGATGATTACCCGCAAGGCCGCCGCGGCCCTTGCTGTAGGCTGCACTGTGCTGGTCAAGCCGGCTGGCGAGACGCCGTTCTCCGCTTTGGCCCTGGCCGAGCTCGCGGAGCGTGCCGGCTTCCCCGCCGGAGTTTTCAACGTCATTACTGGCGAGCCGGAGATGGTCTCCCAGGTGCTCTGTGCCAGCGACAAGGTCAAGGCACTGTCCTTTACCGGCTCGACCCGGGTCGGTCGCCTGTTGCTGCAGCAGGCTGCGGCCACGGTGAAGAAGTGCTCGATGGAGCTGGGCGGCAACGCGCCTTTCATCGTCCTTCCAGACATGGACGTGGAGCAGGCTGCCCAGGCGGCGATCGACGCCAAGTTCCAGACCACTGGCCAGGACTGTCTTGCGGCCAATCGCATCTTCGTTCATCGCTCACTGTATGAACCGTTTCTGGCGGCCTTCGCCCGGCGCATGGGCGAGCTGACAGTGGGCAACGGTCTGGTCCGCGGGGTCAATCAGGGGCCGCTGATCAACGCCAAGGCGGTGGCCAAGGCCCAGGAACTGGTAGACGACGCAGTGACCAAGGGCGCGCGCCTGCTAGTCGGTGACCAGGGCCAGGCGCCGGGCCGCAACTTTTTCATGCCGACCCTGCTGGCCGATGTGACCGCGGATATGCGTGTGTATCGGGAAGAAAACTTCGCCCCTGTGGCCGGCGTGCTGGCCTGGGACGACCTGGAGCAACTGATCGCCCAGGCCAATGACACCGAATACGGTCTGGCTGCCTACGTCTACGGTCACGACATGCGACCGGTCTGGCGGCTGTTGCGCGGCCTCGAGTTCGGCATGGTCAGCGTCAACTCGGTAAAGATGACCGGCCCGCCCGTGCCATTCGGTGGCGTCAAGCAGTCCGGCCTCGGCCGTGAGGGCTCACGCCATGGCCTCGATGAGTACAGCCAGATCAAGTACTACTGCCTGGGTGGTCTGCCCAGTGCAAGCGGCAGTTGAGATCTGCGCGGGCGTCATGCGCGATGCGCCACCTGGCCAGCGCTCGCTACGTTTCCAATAACTGAAACCTACTGAATACGCGGTCTTCGCCGGAAAACCGCAACGGCACCAACCACAAACGAATTCCATGAGGGCACTGCCATGACCATCGACACCCAGAAGATCATCGAGATCGACCGCCAGAACGTGTTTCACGCCTCCACCCATCTCAAGCAACATGCCCATGGCGAGAGCCCGGCGCGGATCATCACCGGCGCCCAGGGCATCCGTATCCAGGATTCGTTGGGCAACCAGTTCATCGACGGCTTCGCTGGCCTGTACTGCGTGAACATCGGCTATGGCCGCAACGAGATGGCCGAGGCGATCTATGAGCAGGCCAAGCAGCTGGCCTACTACCACACCTACGTCGGCCACACCACCGAGGGCATGGCCACCCTGTCCGAGCGTATCGTCGCGCTCGCCGGCCAGGGAATGAGCAAGGTCTACTACGGCATGTCCGGTTCGGACGCCAACGAAACCCAGCTCAAGCTGGTCTGGTACTACAACAACATCCTCGGCCGTAAGGAGAAGAAGAAGGTCATCTCCCGCGACCGTGGCTATCACGGTTCGAGTATCGCCTCCGGTTCCATGACCGGCCTGCCGGTGTTCCACGCTCACTTCGACCTGCCGCTCGAACGCATCAAGCACACCGTGGCGCCGGTCTACTATCGTCGTCCCGACGACGCCATGAGCGAACTGGAATTCTCCCGCTACTGTGCGCAGCAACTCGAGGAGATGATCCTCGCCGAAGGCCCGGATACGGTCGCGGCGATGATCGGTGAACCGGTGCTCGGTACCGGCGGCATCGTGCCGCCTCCGCAGGGTTACTGGACGGAGATCCGCAAGGTGCTGGACAAGTACGACATCCTGCTGATCGCCGACGAGGTGGTCTGTGGCTTTGGCCGCCTGGGTGTCGACTTCGGTTCGCAATACTACGAGATGAAACCGGACCTGATCACCGTGGCCAAGGGGCTGACCTCGGCCTACCAGCCGCTGTCCGGGGTAATAGTCGGTGAGCGCGTTTGGCAAGTACTGGAGCAGGGCACCGATACCTACGGAGCCATCGGCCACGGCTACACCTATTCCGGGCACCCCATGGGCATTGCGGCGGCCATCGCCAACCTGGATATCATCGAGCGAGAGAACCTCACTGGCAATGCCCGGGATACCGGGGCCTACCTACAGCAGCGCATGCAGCAGACTTTCGCTGAGCACCCGCTGGTCGGCGAGGTTCGTGGCATCGGCTTGCTCGCCGCTCTGGAGTTCTCCAGCGATCGTAGCAAGCGCCAACACTTCGACCCCAACCTCAAGGTCGGTCCGATGGTTTCCGCAGCCTGCCTGGAAGAGGGACTGATCGCTCGTGCCATGCCGCACGGTGACATCCTCGGCTTCGCTCCGCCGCTGGTGGTCACCCGTGGCGAGGTGGACGACATCGTTGCCCGTGCCGAGCGTGCGGTGAACAAGGTCACCGACAAGCTGATCAGTAGCGGCGCCTGGCAGGCCAAATAAGGCAACTAGGTAACGTGGCGGGGATACATGGGAGTCTCCCGCCGCTTTGGTTTAAAGCGCTTCTCTGGGGATTGGTATGCAACAACAACTGAGCCTGCAGGATATCTACCGGGCCCGCCGGCGTATCGCCGGGCTGGCCCTGCGTACACCCTTGGTGCGCTCCGAAGCCTTGTCGCGGCGCTGGGACTGCGAAGTCTGGCTAAAGCTGGACTGCCTGCAGCCTACCGGCTCTTTCAAGCTGCGTGGCGCGCTCAATGCACTGCTCGGTCTTGAGCCCATGCAGCGGGAACGTGGCGTGGTGACCATGTCCACCGGCAATTTCGGCCGCGCCCTTGCCTATGCTGGGCAGCACCTGGGCATCCCGGTCACGGTATGCATTTCGCACCTGGTGCCAAACAACAAGGTCGAGGCGCTGCGACAGAGCGGCGCCGAACTGGTTATCCATGGCGACTGCCAGGATGACGCCGATCGCGAGGCACGCCGCCTGCGTGATGAACAGGGGCTGGCCTATGTTCCGCCTTTCGACGATCCGCTGGTGATCGCAGGTCAGGGCACCTGTGGCCTGGAAATCATGGAAGAGCAGCCGGACATCGACCTGGTGTTCGCTGGTCTCTCAGGCGGCGGCCTTATCGCCGGCCTCGGCCTGGCGGTCAAGAGCGTCAATCCTGCCGCCGAGGTGGTTGGCGTGAGCATGCGCGAGGGGGCGGCGATGCTCGCCAGTCTCGCCGCCGGCCATCCGCTGCAAGTGCCAGAGGTGCACTCGCTGGCCGATAGCCTGGGAGGCGGTATCGGATTGGACAACGCCTGGACCTTGGCCATGACCCAGCGCTACATGGATCGCGGTTACAAGGTCGACGAGGCACAGATTGCCCGCGCCATGCTGCATTTCCTACATGAAGAAAAGATGCTGGTGGAGGGCGCCGCTGCCGTAGGTGTTGCCGCCGTCGAACAGCATCGCCTGGAGCTGTCGGGGCGGCGTGTGGCCTTTGTGGTCAGCGGCCAGAACCTGTCGAATGAAACCTTTGCCGAGGCCTGCCGCCTGGCTGGAGAGCGTCCCTATGCACATCTATAAGCGCAAGCAGATCGCAGAGCGGGTCAAGCTCGATGCGACTGCCCTGGAGGCGGTCGAGGCCGGCTTCGCTGCCCTTGGTCGTGGCGAGGTGGAGATGCCGCCGATCCTCAGCATGAACATCGCCGAGAGCAACGGTGAGGTCGATGTGAAGACCGCACATATCCGTGGCTGGCCGCGTTTCGCCATCAAGATCAGCCCTGGATTCTTCGACAACCCCAAACTGGGCTTGCCCAGCCTCAATGGCCTGATGCTGCTGTTCTCGGCCAAGACCGGGCTGGTCGAGGCGGTGTTGTTCGACGAGGGCTACCTGACCGACATCCGTACCGCCTTGGCCGGCGCCATCGCCGCCAAGCACCTGGCCCGCGCCGATGCGCACAGCGTCGCGGTGATTGGCGCCGGCCTGCAGGCCGAACTACAGGTCGCGGCCCTGCGCTTGGTTCGGGATATCCATGAAGTACATGTATACGCCCGCGACCACACCAAGGCCGAGGCCTATGCCACTCATATGCGTGCCCATCACGGCCTGCCGGTGACCGTGCACACCAGTGCCGCCAGCGCCTGCGCCGAGGCCGACATCGTGGTCACCACTACCCCGGCACGCGAACCGGTGCTGCGCTGGAGCGACCTGCCAAGGGGTATCCACGTCACCGCCATGGGTTCGGACAACCCGCACAAGAACGAGCTGGAGCCCACCATCCTGGCCAGTGCCGACCTTGTGGTGGTCGACCGCCTCAGCCAGTCGCAGGCTCTTGGCGAGCTGCATCATGCCCCGGCGCTGCAGCGTGAGGTATTCGAACTAGGCAGCCTGATTGCCGCGGGCCGCTCCCTGCGCAGCAGTGCCGAACAGATCAGTGTGTGCGACCTGACAGGTACGGGTGTGCAGGATACCGCAATCGCCAACTATGCTGCGCGTCTACTCGAGGGAGTCTGAAATGAGCCTCTCTTTCGCCGACTTCCAGAGTCTGCAACGGATCTTCCCCTTCCAGCGCACAACGGATGACGGACATGTGCGCATCGGCCTGGTGCAGCTGGCCAGTGACTTCACCCTGGAGAACGAATGGCGTCAACTGCTCGGCGAGCGGGTCGAGTTGTACAGTACGCGCACCCCCTGCAGCCCTACCGTGACCACCGAAGGGCTGCGCGGTTTGGCGCAGAATCTTGCCCAGTCCAGCTCCCTGTTGGTTCCAGGGCTAGCGCTGGATGTGCTGGCGTTCGGCTGTACCTCCGGCAGTATGCTGATCGGCGAGCAGCAGGTGACTCGCCTGCTTAGTCAGGCTCATCCCGGGGTACCAGTAAGCAATCCCTGGAGCGCGGTCAAAGCCGCCTTGCGCGGCCTCGATGCGCGGCGCATTGCCGTGCTGACACCCTATATCGGTGAAGTGAACTACCCACTTCACCAGGGGTTGCAGCAGGCCGGTCACGAAGTGGTGGCCTTCGGCACCTTCGCCGTGCTGGATGACGCCGAGATTCCGCGTATCCCGGCTGCTGCAATCAAGGCAGCGGCACTGGAGCTGCTCGCCGGTCAACGAGTCGATGCGCTGTTTCTCGCCTGTACCAACCTACGTACCTTGAGCCTGCTTGATGCACTGGAAAAGCGTCTCGGTTTGCCGGTCATCTCAAGTAACCAGGCGCTGTTCTGGCATGCCCTGCAACTGGCAGGCTGCGTACACCGACCGCCGGGCTTTGGCAGCTTGCTGGTAGACAGCTGGGGGCCGCGCTGAGAGGGGAGTTTGTAGCCGCTCATTGGATGGCCTTGAAGGAATACCGGGATGCGTGACAGACAGAAGGGTTTGCTGCTCACTACGCTGGGCATGTTGGTAATCTCTCCAGATGCCCTGGTGCTGCGCTGGTTGGCCGGTGATGCCATGCAGATCCTGGCCTGGCGCGGCCTGCTGATGGCGCTCGGGCTCAGCTTGCTGTTGACCTGGCGCTATCGTACTGAGCTGCCTGGGGCATTTCACCGGTGTGGCTGGACCGGCCTTGGCTGTGCGCTTTGTTACTGCTTCAGTACCCTGTGTTTTGTGCATGCTATGGGATTGGCCGGGGCGGCCAGTACGTTGCTGATCTTCAGTCTGTCGCCTCTGATTGCTGCCGCCTTGGCCTGGGTTTGGCTGGGCGAGCGCCTGGCCTTGCACACTCTGATGGCTATTATGGTGTGCCTGGGTGGCGTGCTGTTGATCGTCGTGGATGAGTCACCGGGCAGCAGCCTGAGCGGAAATCTTCTGGCCCTGGTGGCAGCCACTTTGCTGGCTGGCAATTTCACTCTGGCACGCAGCCAGCCGGCGGTGGACATGAGCCCTGCATTGATCCCCGGAGCGCTGCTGGTGTCGCTACTAGGTTTCGTCTTTGGTGGTACTCCGGACTTTGCCGTGCAGCAGTGGCTGGTGCTGGCAGTGATGGCCGGAGTGCTGCTGCCGCTGGCGTTTATGCTGATACAGCTGGGGCCGCGTTGGATCAGTGCCACTGAAGTGGGCCTGTTACTGCTTCTGGAAGTAGTACTGGGACCCTTGTGGGTCTGGTGGCTGCTCGACGAGGCTCCAAGCGGTCAGGTTCTGCTGGGCGGCACCATCATTCTTCTGGCCTTGTGCGGCCACAGTCTGCTGGGCTGGCGGAGTGGCTCTCGGCCTTTGGCCGCCTGAATATCCAGACCAGGATTGAGTATGTCGCTCGGGACATACGTTCCAGCCTCTCTCCTTGGCGGGCGTGCTTGACTAGGCCTTGTATGATCGTACCCAAGTAATATGGGGAGCGACTTTGTGGCACCACTTCTTAGTCTCACTGTGCTCCATTCAACGCGAGAGGCTCGAATCGGCAGTACCGGCTCGAGCCTCTCGCTTACAGCAGTAAGGAGAGGGTTCTTCCAGTGAGCAACCGTCCTCCTCAAGCCTCTCGGAAAGGACGCGTACCGTATGAGGCATAGATCCGTTGTAAAACCTTACAACTGTAAAAGCTTTACACGCTGATCGCTCGCCCGTGGTGCAATTTATTTTAGAAATCAATTGGTTGGTGAGTGGCATCGAGCCTGCACGGGCAGTGGCGGCAGCACGGGCTGCCGAATCCCGAACAACAACAGGCGAAAACCCCTCATGACCCACACGCACGCTACCAACAACGCTCTGCCGGGAATGCGCGGCATGCAGCATATCGGCATCACCGTACCGAACCTGACCGAGGCGGTTGCCTTCTTCGTCGAGGTGCTCGGCTGCGAGCCCTACTTCACCTTCGGCGAGTTCCGCTTCGATGACGACTGGATGGAGCGCCACCTCAACGTGCATCCGCGCGCGGCCATCCGCGACTTCCAGATGCTGCGCTGCGGCAACGGCACCAACCTAGAAGTATTCGAATACAGCGCGCCGGACCAGAATCGCCGCCTGCCGCGAAACAGCGATGTCGGCGGACATCATCTGGCGTTCTACGTGGACGACATGGACGCTGCAGTGGACTACCTGAAGTCGCGCGGCGTGCAGGTGCTGGACACGCCCTCTACCTTCACCGACGGGCCGGCCAGGGGCCTGACCTGGGTGTACTTCCTGGCGCCCTGGGGGCTGCAGCTGGAGCTGGTGAGCTTTCCCCGGGGGATGGCCTACGAGCAGGGGCTAACACGTCTGCTATGGGATCCGCGCAGCCCCGGGCGCTGATCCGGCGCCTGCGCCAGGCCGGCCCCGCCGGGGCCGGCTCGGGCCTCAGAGGTCCTGCGCATTAGGCGGGACGATGTGGTGCAGCTTCATCCAGCGGTACAGGGTGGGCCGCGACATGCCCAGCTCGCGCGCCGCCGCGCTGACGTTCCAGCGCTGCCGACGCAGGCATTCTTCGATCTCCTGGGCGTGGCTGCCACGCTGTTCCTGCTGCGCCGGTGGGCATTTGGCTTGCCGCGAGTTGACGCTCGGCAGGCATTCCTCGGGCAGGTCGTTGACCGTGATCTCCTCGGTTTCCGCCGTGGCCAGCGCGTATTGCAGCGCGTTGCGCAGCTCGCGGATGTTGCCCGGCCAGGTGTAGCCGAGCAGCGCGCTCATGGCGTCGCCCCTGATCCGCGCCGGGCGCTGACGCTGCTCGCACAGCTCGCGGAAGATGCGTTCGATCAGGTAGTTGCGGTCGGCCCGTTCGCGCAGCGGCGGCAGGCGCAGGATCGCGCCGTTGAGGCGGTAGTAGAGATCCTCGCGGAAGGTGCCGGCCTCGATCAGTTGGCGCAGGTCGCGGTGGCTGGCGGCGATGACACGGATGTCGACCTTGATCGGCTTGTCGCCGCCCAGCGGCATGACCTCCTGTTCCGCCAGTACGCGCAGTAGTCGGGTCTGCAGGTGCAGGGGCATGTCGCCGATCTCGTCGAGGAACAGGGTGCCGCCGTCTGCATGTTGAATCAGCCCGCGCATGCCCTTGCTGCGTGCGCCGGTGAAGGTGCCGGGCTGGTAGCCGAACAGTTCGCTCTCGATCAGTGACTCGGGCATCGCCGCGCAGTTGATGGCGACGAAGGGCGCCTTGCGACGGTTGCTGCTGTCGTGCAGGGCGCGGGCGAGGCGCTCCTTGCCGGTGCCGGTCTCGCCGTTGAGCAGGACGTTCAGCGGTTCGCTGCACAGCCGCTTGGCGCGCCCGAGCATCTTGCGCATGGCCGGGTCGTCCGCGGCCAGCTCGTCCAGCGGGCAGCGCGGCTGATCCGGGCTCTGGGCTGGCGCGGCGGCGGGCGCCCGGCTGGGCTCCATCAGCGCGGCGAAGAACAGGGCGTTCTGCCGGTGGGTGCGGAAGGCGCGGACCTGGTCGGGGCTGGCGTGGGGGATGCTGAAGATGTCCTCGGCCTCGCAGTCGAACAACTCGCCGATACCGATGCGCCGGGCCCGTGGCGAGGGCCGCTCGGGCAGCTCCAGGCCACACTCGGCGAGCAGCGCGCGGGCCGCGGTGTTGGCCGCCAGCAGGCTGCCGTCCTCTGCCAGCGCCAGCAGGTACTGGCGATTGATCAGGACGAACTCGCGGGAGCGGTCGAAGCAGAGGATATGCGCTTCGCGGTAGCGGCGCAGGAAGTAGGCGTCTTCGATCATCCGCGCGTACTGCTTGACCAGCTGCAGGGCGAACTGCTGCGAGTCCTTCGACGGCGGCGAGTTCAGCGCCGAGATGTCCAGCACCGCCAGCAGCTGCCCCTGCGGATTGAAGATGGGCACCGCGGTGCAGGTCAGAGCGATGTGGTGGGCGCTGAAGTGGTCGTGGTGGTGGCAGGTCAGTGGCTGCTGCTCCTTGATGCAGGTGCCCACCGCGCAGGTGCCGGCGTGGTCCTCGCTCCAGTCGGCGCCCAGGTACAGGCCGGTCTTGCGGTGCGCCGCCTCGTTCAGCGGGTCGCCGAGAAACTGCACGGTGATGCCGCGGTTGTCGGTGAGCAGGATCACGTAGCCCAGCTCGGCGATGTGCCGGTAGAGCTGCTCGACTCCGGCGCGCGCCACGTTGATCAGCTCGTCCGCCTGGTCCTGGTGTTCGCGCAGCACCTGGCGTGGTACGAAGCGCGGCGGAGCCGGCTTGGCCGGGTCCAGGCCGTAGTCCTGAATACAGCGCTGCCAGGAGCGGGTGATGATGGTCTCGTGCCCGGCACCCTCGTTGGCGTAGGACAGCACGGTGTCGATATGCAGGCTGGGGGTGGTGATGGTGCTCATGCGGCCTCCCGGACGCCGGGATGAGGGACCGGCGCTCCGTGACGATCTTGTTCTTGTGCGGCTGCAGCACGCGGGGGCGGGCTGGCACGGTTGCAATCACCTTACGAGTTTAGCGCCGCGCCGTCATCTGCCCTTTGATCGCGGTCTGGCGGTGCTGCGGGCCTTACAGCTGTAAGGCCGCGGGCGCCCGAGAAGCGCCCGTCGTAGTCTCAATCGGTCCATAAAGTTCTTTTTATTCAAGTGCTTGCCTGCCTGCTGCAGGGCCTGGCACACATCCTGCGCCTCGTTGCCCCGGCCCCATCGGGGAACTACAACAAAAAACGAGGATGATCGATGCTGCCTTCTATCCAACTGAGCAATCCGCTTGCTCCGCTCTCGCTCGACAACCGCGCCTGGGTCACCGCCTGGAGTCTGGTACTCCTGATCGGTGGCGCATCTGCCACTTCGCCAGTCGCCGCGCTGGACCTGGATGCCGGCGATTACGTCGCCGCGCCCGCGGGCACCACCCTGGGCCTGCTCTACCTGCAGGCGGCGGAGCGTGACCGCCTGTACCGCGCCGGTCAGCGCCAAGCGGACTCGCCGGGACTCGACTCGCAGATCGGCATCCTGCGCCTGGTGCATTACACCGACCTGGCCGGCTACCGGGTCGCGCCCCAGGTGCTGCTGCCCTTCGGCCGTCTGGACGGGCGGCGGGGGCTGGAGGACACCAGCGGCCTGGCGGACCCGATCCTGGCCATGCCGCTGTGGCTGATCGATGAGCCCGAGCGCGGCCGCTACCTGGGCGTCACGCCCTACCTGTTCCTGCCGCTCGGCGAGTACGACGCCGACGAGCCGCTCAACCTCGGCGAGAACCGCTGGAAGCTGAACCTGCAGCTCGGCTACGTCGAGCCGCTGAGCGAGCGGCTGTCCCTGGATCTGGCCGCCGACGTGATGTTCTATGGCCGCAACAACCAGCATGGCAGTGCGCGCTGGACCCAGCGGCAGAAGCCCAGCTACCAGTACCAGGGCTTTTTGCGCTATCAGCTGACGCAGGCGCTGGACCTGCGCGCCGGGGTTTCCTGGCTCGACGGAGGCGAGAACCGGGTCGACGAGCTGTGGCTCGACGACCGCCAGGAGACCGGCAAGTGGTCGCTGGGATTCTCCTGGTTCTTCCTGCCCAAGACCCAGGTCGCGGCCACCTACGGGCGGGATTTCGCGGTGGAGAACGGCTTTCGCGAGGAGCACCGGCTGAACATCCGCCTGCTGCAGGTGTTCTGAGCCGGACCGGCGCACATCTTCGAGGGGCCTGCGGGCCCCTTTTTCGTTGGTGCGCCTTTACGGCTGTAAAAGCGGCGGACGGATGCTTACAGCTGTAAACCCCAGGGCTTTACAGGGGAGGCCCTGGGCGTGAAATAAAAACCTTATTAATCAGTTAGTTATGCGTTCAAGTCGACATTGGCACGCTGGCTGCTCCGTGGCTATTGAGGGGGCCGAAAGGCGCCCGGACGAATAACAACAACAGCGGTCACGCCCGTTCCCACCTTGCGGGCGTGTCGGCAAAAGCCTGGAGCTCTGCCATGCATGACTCTTCCCCGCGCACCGGCTCGCTGAGCCGCCGACGCTTTCTCAACCTGTCGGGCCAGTCCGCGCTGCTGATCGGCGCTGCCGCCGTCGGCGGTCAGCTGATTCCCGTTACCGCCATCGCCGACGATCTGTTGCCGCAACTGCCGCCCGGGCTGCTGCGCATGGGCCGAGACATCTATCCCCATGACCGCCTCGGCGATGCGCCCTACGCCAAGGCGCTGTTCGAACTGCTGAATAAGCAACCGCAGCTGGTTCGCGACGGCATGCAGGCCCTGCAGGCCAGCGCGCGCAGCCGCCACGCCCGGCCATTCGAAGAGGTCGCCAGTGAGGATGATCGCGTTGCCCTACTGCGCGAGATCGAGACCACGCCGTTCTTCCGCGAGACCCGCAGCGCGCTGATGTTTGGCCTCTACGACAACAAGACGCTTTTTTCGTTGTTCGGCTACGAGGGCTCGTCGGTGGAGAAGGGCGGCTACATCGCGCGCGGTTTCAACGACCTCGACTGGCTCTGAGCCGGCGCAATCCATTCCAACAATGAGGGTTAACCCCATGGCAGCGAAATTCTCCCAGGACGACGGCGATGTGGTCGTCATCATCGGCTCGGGCGCCGGCGGCGGCACGCTGGCCCATGCCCTGGCCAAGCAAGGCATCCGCAGCGTGGTGCTGGAGGCGGGCAAGCGTTACGAGATGGCCGACCTCGAGAACGACGAGTGGGCCATGTTCAACAAGATCTCCTGGCTCGACAAACGCATCGCCACCGGCGGCTGGGATGTGGCGCGCAACCACCCGAACCTGCCGGCCTGGATCGTCAAGGCGGTGGGTGGCAGCTCGGTGCACTGGGCCGGCGTGGCCCTGCGCTTTCGCGACTTCGAGTTCCGCATGCGCAGCGAGAACGGCGACATCAAGGGCGCCAACCTGCTCGACTGGCCGCTCAGCTACGAGGAGCTGGAGCCCTGGTACGTCAAGGCCGAGAAGCACATGGGGGTGACCGGGCCGAGCACCGGCATGCCCTATCACCAGTGGCACAACTCGTTCAAGGTGCTGGCCGCGGGCGCCCAGCGCATCGGCTACAAGGAAATCCAGTCCGGGCCGATGGCGATCAACACCCAGCCCTACGACAGCCGCCCCGGCTGCATGCAGATCGGCTTCTGCATGCAGGGCTGCCGCATCGGCGCCAAGTGGTCGACCCTCTACACCGACATCCCCCGCGCCGAGGCCACCGGCAACTGCGAGGTGCGTCCGCAGAGCATGGCCCTGCGCATCGAGCACGATGCCCGCGGGCGGGTCACCGGGGTGGTCTACGCCGACGCCGAGGGCCGCCAGCAGCGGCAGAAGGCTAGGGTGGTGTGCGTGGCCGGCAACTCCATCGAGTCGCCGCGTCTGCTGCTCAACTCCGAGTCCTCGCTGTTCAAGGACGGCCTGGCCAACTCCTCCGGCCAGGTCGGGCGTAACTACATGTGCCACACCACCGCCGGCATCTACGCGGTGCTGCCCAAGCCGGTGCACATGTACCGCGGCACCACCTGCGCCGGGATCATCTCCGACGAGTCCTACAACGACACCTCGCGCGGCTTCGTCGGCGGCTACCGCCTGGAGATCCTCTCCCTCGGTTTGCCGTTCATGTCCGCCTTCCTCGACCCGACGCCGCAGGGCTGGGGCCGCGCCTTCGCCTCGCGCATGGAGCGCTACGACCACATGTCCGGCGTCTGGCTGTGCGGCGAGGACCTGCCCATGGAGAGCAATCGTATCACCCTGCACGGCAGCGAGAAGGACCAGTACGGCCTGCCGATCCCGGTGGTGCACAAGGACGATCACCCCCTCGACAACGCCATGCGCGACCACGGCGTGGAGCAGACCCGCAAGTGCTACGAGGCGGTCGGCGCCACCGAGGTGATCCGCCTGCCGTCCTACCCGGCCAGCCACAACATGGGCACCAACCGCATGAGCGCCAAGGCCGCCGACGGCGTGGTGAACAAGTGGGGGCAGAGCCACGACATCCCCAACCTGTTCGTTTCCGACGGCAGCCAGTTCACCACCAGCGGCGGGCAGAACCCGACCCTGACCATAGTCGCCCTGGCCCTGCGCCAGGCCGAACACATCGGCACGCTGCTCAGCCAGCGCGCCCTCTGAGGAGCCGATCCCATGACCACACCCAGCAATGCCCAGCGCCTCTGGATGTTCGAGCAGATGCTCGTCAGCCGTTACCTGGAGGAGTCCATCGAACGCATCTACATGGAGGGCAAGACGCCGGTCTTCAATATGGCCAACGGCCCGATTCCCGGCGAGATGCACCTGTCCAACGGTCAGGAGCCCTGCGCCGTCGGCGTCTGCGCCCATCTCGGCGCCGATGACATCGTCACCGCCACCCACCGTCCGCACCACATCGCCGTGGCCAAGGGCGTCGATCTGGACGAGATGGTCGCCGAGATCTTCGGCAAGGCCACCGGCCTCTCGGGAGGCAGGGGCGGCCATATGCACCTGTTCGACGCGCGAGTGAACTTCTCTTGCTCCGGGATCATCGCCCAGGGCATGGGCCCGGCGGTCGGCGCGGCGCTGTCGCGCCAGCTGCAGGGTAAGTCCGGCGTGGCCGTGGCCTTCCTCGGCGAAGGCGCGGCGAACCAGGGCGCCTTCCACGAGACCCTCAACCTGGCTGCGCTGTGGAAGCTGCCGGTGGTGTTCGTCATCGAGGACAACGCCTGGGGCATCTCGGTGGCCAAGGCCGCCTCGACCGCCATCGAGCGCAACTACCTGCGCGCCGCCGCCTACGGCATGCCCGGCGTGTTCGTCCCGAGCAACGATGCCGACGCCATCTTCGCCGCCGCAGGCGAAGCCATCGGCCGCGCCCGCGCCGGCGAGGGGCCGAGCCTGATCGAGATCGAGACCCACCGCCTTGCCGGCCACTTCATGGGCGACGGCGAGACCTATCGCCCGGCCGGCGAGAAGGAGGCCCTGCTGGCCAAGGACCCGATCCCCGCCTACCGCCAGCGCTTGCTGGCGCTAGGCGTGGCCGATGAGCCGACCCTGGCCGGCCTCGAGGAAGTCGCCCGTGGCCGGGTCGACGCCGCGGTGCAGTTCGCCCGCGACAGTGCCTACCCGGCGCCGCAAGAAGCCCTCGACTTCGTCTTCGTCTGAACAGGAATCGCAGTGATGAGCAGCCAAGTGAAAGAACGCAAACTCACCATCGCCCGCGCCATGGCCGAGGCGGTGGCCCAGGAAATGCGCCTCAACCCACGGGTATTCGTGATGGGCGAGGATATCGGCCAGCTCGGCGGGGTGTTCGGCAATACCCGTGGCCTGCATGAGGAGTTCGGCAACGCGCGTGTCCGCGACACGCCGATCTCCGAGACCGCCTTTATCGGCGCCGCCGTAGGGGCGGCCTCCGATGGCATGCGGCCTATCGTCGAGCTGATGTTCGTCGACTTTTTCGGCGTGTGCATGGACGCCATCTACAACCTGATGGCGAAGAACACCTACTTCTCCGGCGGTAAGGTCAGCGTGCCCATGGTACTGATGGCCTCCACCGGCGCCGGCTATTCCGACGCCGGCCAGCATTCGCAGTGCCTGTACGGAACCTTCGCCCACCTGCCGGGCATGAAGGTGGTGGTGCCGAGCAACGCCTATGACGCCAAGGGCCTGATGACCGCGGCGATTCGCGACGACAACCCGGTGGTCTACCTGTTCCACAAGGCGTTGCAGGGCATGGGTTGGCTCGGCACCGAGAAGGGCGCCACGGTGGCGGTGCCGGAAGAGCCGTACCTGGTGGAGATCGGCAAGGCCAGGACGGTGCGCGAAGGCACGGATGTGAGCATCGTCAGTCTCGGCGCCGGGGTGCATCACGCCCTGCGTGCGGCGCAGCAGCTGGCGCAGCAGGGCGTCAGCGCCGAAGTCATCGACTTGCGTAGCCTGGTGCCGCTGGATCGCGAGCACGTCATCGCTTCGGTGCGCAAGACCGGGCGGCTGATCGTGGTCGACGAGGACTACCACAGCTTCGGCGTCAGCGGCGAGATCATCGCCAGCGTGGTCGAGCACGACATCGGCATGCTCAAGGCCAGCCCGCAGCGGGTGGCCTTCCCGGATATCCCGATTCCCTTCACCCCGCCCATGGAACAGTGGGCGCTGCCATCCGCCGCGAAGATCATCGCGGCCTACCAGAAGCTCAAGCACGAGGAGTAAGCCATGTCCAAGCCAATTCTGATTCCCCACGACCTCTGGGAAGGCGACGCCGAGGCCGTCATCACCGCCTGGCTGGTCGGCGACGGCGCCGAAGTCGGCCAGGGAGACCTGGTGGCCGAGATCATGTCGGAGAAGGCCCAGTTCGAGATCGAGGCGCCAGCTGCCGGCGTGCTGAAGATTCTCGAAGACGAAGACGCCGTGGTCGCCAAGGGCGCGACCATCGGCGTGGTGGAGTGAGCCCATGGGCCAGATGCACACGCCGGCAGCGGCCGGCACACAGACGCTGCCGCTCAAGGGCATGCGCAAGATGATCGCGGCGAAGATGAGCGAGAGCCTGCAGACCGCCGCGCAGCTCACCCATCATGCCGAGTGCGAGCTGACTGCCTTGCAGGCGCGGCGCGCACAGCTGAAGGAGGCGGGCAGTCAGGTGTCGCTGCAGGATCTGTTGCTGCTGGAGATTCTCCATACCCTCAAGGATCACCCGGTGCTCAACGCCACCCTGGAGGACAACCTGATCACCCTGCATGGCCCGGTGCACCTGGGCCTGGCGATCCCACTGCCCGGCGATCTGCTGGTCGCTCCCGCACTGTTCGATGCCGAGCAGCTGGATGCCGAGGCCCTGGCTCTGGCGCGCCGGGCCCTGGTGGACAAGGCGCTGGCCGGCAAGCTCTCGGTCAGGGAGCTGACCGGCGCGACCGTGACGGTGACCAACCTGGGGCTGTCGCGGGTGCGTTTCTTCACCCCCATCCTCAACGTGCCGCAGGTCGCCATCATCGGCCTGGGCGGGGTGCAGCGGCGCCTGCAGCGAGGCGCCGACGGCAGCCTGCTGGAGCGCGACTTCATGGGATTGTCGCTGACCTTCGACCACCGCGCGGTGAACGGTGCGCCTGCCGCCGACTTCCTCGACGATCTGTGCCGGCGCATCGAGCAGGGCGAGCCGTCATGAGCGGGATCTGGTGTGTAAGCGTTGAGGCCGGCCTGCAGGCCGAGCGACAGCTGCTCGAGCGGGTGCACGCCGGCGAGGACGAGTGGGGGCTGCTACTCTGGCGCCCCACCGACTCGGCCCTGGTGATGCCACGCCGGTTGAGCCGGCTGCCGGGCTTCACCGCGGCGGATATCGGCTGCGCCGCCAGCGGCTGGCCGATTGCCCTGCGCGACACCGGAGGCGAGCCGGTGCCGCAGTCGTCTGCGGTACTCAACGTGGCCCTGGCCTATGTGGTGCCGGTGCAGGAGGACGAGCGGGAGCGCATCGAGACCGCCTACCTGCGGCTGTGCGAGCCGATCCGTCAGTGGCTGCGCGGCTACGGGCTGCTGTCGGGCCTGGGCGAGGTGGCCGGCGCGTTCTGCGACGGGCGTTTCAACATCACCCTGGCGCAGCGCAAACTGGTGGGCACGGCCCAGCGCTGGCGCCGACGCGGCCTGGACGGTCGACTGGTGGTGTTGGTACATGGCGCTATCCTCGTCGACGACCAGCGCGAGGCCATGGTCGAGGTGGTCAACCGTTTCTATCAGAGTTGCGGCCTGCCGCAACACTGCCGGGCGGCCAGTCACGTGGCCCTGGAGGAGTGGCTGACGGCTCCGTGGGAGAGCGCCTCAAGTCTTGCGAACTGGTTTGAGGCGCCCTGGGAGGCTTGGTCGCCCGCAAAAGCGTCCAGCAATCAGGTGGTCGTTTACTGACTTACCCTGCGAAGAAGGCAGACGGCGAGGCGATTTTCTTGAGGCGACTTAGCTCCAGCGAGCGGACATCGACGAGCGCCAAGGCTTCTTTCAGGCGCTGCGTAATCACCTTGTCCACCTGGCTCGGCTCCGGGTGTCCACTCGGATGGTTGTGCGAGAAGATCACTGCAGCTGCATTCAGGCGCAGTACTTCCTTGACCACCTCGCGCGGGTACACAGACGCACTGTCGATGGTGCCGCGGAACATCTCGACGTACTGGATCAGGTGATGCTTGGCTGAATCGCCCCGGCTTTCCTAGACACTCTCCAAGCTCTGGAAATAACGCTTTTCAAACTCCACTGGCGATAGCTGCATAGCGCTGCTGTGCCGG
>NZ_JBITVF010000015.1:0-10036 GCF_044542855.1 Pseudomonas sp. NPDC077649
TTGAATTCTTCGGGGTAACGCTGGTTGCTCATGGCACCTCCTGATGGGCCTCATTATGAGGCTTGAAGGTGTCTACGAAACTAGGGTCGATTCAGCCGGCCTATATCTAGGCCGATATACGGACACTGAACTTGATCAAGTGTAGGGGAATCCATTGCATGGTCGTCCGTCTCTTTCATCGCTTGGCTCCTGGATCTCCTGATCAATCAGTTGAGGTAGTTTGCACTGTAGTCGCCACGCCGGGCATGTGATCTGCCCCGCCAGAATTCATTGGCTACGATCTAGAAAGGCTATCTGCGACCGCGCGTGCAGAAGGCCTCCCTCTAGTGAGGGACTTTTGCGGGGAATCGTTGATAACCGTCGGATAGCGTAGAGCAATGGCTGCAGCGAGCGCTCAAAAATATCCTAATAAAATCAATGCCTTATAAGATCGACCTCTGGCATGGGGTGCAAGGGGTCGAGTGTTCGAATCACTCCGTCCCGACCAAAAAACCCTACATTAGAGCCTGGTCAGTGATGACCAGGCTTTTTTGTGTCTGCGAATTCTTTCATCCGCCTCAATACTGTCGGTGCCGATCTGCGGGGCTCGGTAACCAATCCCCCGCAACAGAATCGTGTAATGCCAGTTCCCCGCCAGTTGGCGATGCTTGAAATGGCCAAACGTTCTCGACGCACCTGGTCGCCAATTACTGGCAAACTTGCCCATTGTTATTTGCAAGGAGCCAGTCGATGCCCGCCAGTCCGGAGCTGTCCCCCGGTCTTATCGTGATCCACGGCAACCATCTGGAAGAGTTGCGCGCGTTGGCGGTGCAGTGGATGCGTCGTTATCCGCTGCGGCCGCTGGAGAACGAGGTGCTGCTGGTGCAGAGCAACGGCATCGCCCAGTGGCTCAAACTGGCGCTGGCCGAGCGCGACGGTTGCGGTATCGCCGCAGCGTTGGACGTTGATCTACCGGCGCGTTTTCTCTGGCAGGCCTACCGCGGCGTGTTGGGCAAGGATGCGATTCCGTCGCAGTCGCCGCTGGACAAGGCGCCGCTGACCTGGCGTCTGATGCGCCTGTTGCCGGCGCTGCTGGCGGACGACGCCTTTGCCCCGTTGCGGCGTTTTCTCGCCGACGACGGCGACCTGCGCAAGCGCCACCAGTTGGCCGAGCGCCTGGCGGATCTGTTCGACCAGTACCAGGTCTATCGCGCCGACTGGCTGGCGGACTGGGCGGCGGGGCACGATCGCCTACGCACCTCGCGTGGTGGCGAGCGCTTGCTGGACGAGGCCTCGCGCTGGCAACCGGCCTTGTGGCGGGCATTGCTGGCGGATGTCGGCGCGGAGCACCTGGCGGACAGCCGCGCTGGCGTGCATCCGCGCTTCGTCGCGCGTCTGGCCGAGCTGGACGCGCCGCCGCCCGGTCTGCCGCGGCGGATCACGGTTTTCGGTATCTCCTCGTTGCCGGCCCAGGTGCTGGAGGCGCTGGCGGCCATGGCGCGCTTCAGCCAGGTGATGCTCTACGTGCACAACCCCTGCCAGCACCATTGGGGCGACATAGTCGAGGACAAGGACCTGCTGCGCCACGAGTACCGCCGCCAGCAGCGCAAGGGCAAGCCGGCCGGGCAGATCGGCCTGTTCGACCAGGAAGAGATGCACCAGCACGCCCAACCGCTGCTGGCTGCCTGGGGCAAGCAGGGCCGCGACTACATCAACCTGCTCGATCAGTACGACGAGCCGCAGCGCTACCGCGAGGCGTTCGAGCGCATCGACCTGTTCAGTACGGCGCGCGAGGACAGCCTGCTGGGCCAACTGCAGAATGACATCCTCGACCTGCGCCCGCTGGCGGAAACCCGCACCACCTGGCCGCCGCTGGATCCGGCGCGGGACCGCTCGCTGCGCTTCCACGTCGCCCACAGCGCCCAGCGCGAGGTGGAGGTGCTGCACGACCAGTTGCTGGCCTGCTTCAGCGGAGACCCGAGCCTGCGCCCGCGCGACGTGATCGTCATGGTGCCGGACGTGAACACCTACGCGCCGCAAATCCAGGCGGTGTTCGGCCAGTTCGCCAGCGACGATCCGCGGCACATTCCCTTCACCCTGGCGGACCAGGGCCTGCGCGGCAAGGAGCCGCTGCTGATCGCCCTGGAACACCTGCTGCAGCTGCCGGACAGTCGCTTCAGTGTCAGCGAGGTGCTCGACCTGCTGGACGTCGCCGCCCTGCGCGCGCGCTTCGGCATCAAGGAAGAGGAGCTGCCCACCCTGCGGCGCTGGCTGGAAGGCGCCGGCATCCGCTGGGGCCTGGATGCCCGCCAGCGCGAATCCCTGGGGCTGGGTACAGGCCTGGAACAGAACACCTGGCGTTTCGGCCTGCGCCGCATGCTGCTGGGCTACGCGGTGGGCGGGGCGGGGGCCTATGCCGGCATCGAGCCCTATGACGAGATCGGCGGCCTCGACGCCGCCCTGATCGGGCCGCTGACCCGTCTGCTGGAGGCTCTCGAACGCCAACTGGAAGCGCTGCGCGAACCAGCCAGCCCGGCGCGCTGGGGCGCGCGTTTGCGCGACCTGCTGGAGGGTTTCTTCCTGCCTCAGGACGACCGCGAGGAGGTGCTGCGCACTCAGCTGCTGGATGCCCTCGACGCCTGGCTGGCGCTGTGCGAAACCGGCGGCCTGGCAGAGCCGCTGCCGCTGCCGGTGGTGCGCGAAGCCTGGCTCGGCGATCTCGATCAGGGCCGCCTGAGCCAGCGATTTCTCGCCGGCGCGGTGAACTTCTGCACCCTGATGCCGATGCGCGCCATTCCCTTCCGTCACGTCTGCCTGCTCGGCATGAACGATGGCGACTACCCGCGCAGCCAGGCGCCGCTGGACTTCGACCTGATGGCCGGCGACTACCGCCCCGGCGACCGCTCGCGCCGCGAGGACGACCGCTACCTGCTGCTGGAGGCGCTGCTGGCGGCGCGCGAGCGCCTCTATATCAGCTGGGTGGGCCGCAGCATCCGCGACAACAGCGAGCGCCCGCCGTCGGTGCTGGTCGGCCAGTTGCGCGACCACCTCGGCGCAGCCTGGAGCCTGGTCGGCGGCGGCGACCTGCTGCCTGCGCTGACCACCGAACACCCGCTGCAGCCCTTCAGTCGTCGCTACTTCGGCGACGAGCCGGGGCTGTTCAGCTACGTCCACGAATGGGCCGCGCTGCATGGCCAGGCCGCGTCCGCCGTGGCCCAGGGGGCGTTGCCGGCCTGGGAGGATGGCCAGCAGATCGGCCCCGAACTGTTGCAGAGTTTCCTCCGTGATCCGGTGAAGTGCTTCTTCACCCGCCGCCTCAAGGTGTTCCTCGATGAAGAGGAGCAGGCCCGGCTGGACAGCGAACCCTTCGCCCTCGACGCGCTGGAACGCTACCAGCTGCAGGAGCGCTTGCTGAAAGCCGCCGTGTTGACCCCGGACGGCGATGCCGAGGGCGCCCTGCTGGCGGCCGCCGACCGCCTGCAGCGCAGCGGCGTGCTGCCGCTGGCCGGCTTCGGTGCGCAATACCGCGATGCCTTGCTGGCGCCGTTGCCGGCGCAGCTGCTGCGTTATCAGGGGCTCTGCCTGTTGTGGCCGGAGCTGCTGGAGTCGCCGCAGCGGCTGAGCTTCAGCGCCGCCGACGTGCAACTGGACGGCTGGCTCGGTGGCTTGCGGCGCCAGGCCGATGGCAGCCTGGCACGCCTGGAGCTGCTGCCCGGCGCCTTGGCCAAGGACAAGACCTGGAAGTGGCATCGCCTGCTGCGCCCCTACGTGCTGCACGTGATCGCCGCCGCTTGCGGCGCGCCCATCAGCACATTGTTGGTGGGCGAGGACCAGGCCCTGGCCTTCGAGCCGCTGCCAACCGAGCATGCGGCGCAGCTGCTCGCCGGCTGGCTGCAAGCCTGGAATGCCGGCATGCAGGCGCCGTTGCCGGTGGCGTTGAAGACGTCGCTGGCCTGGCTGCAGGAGGAGGACGACGACAAGGCCAGAGCCGTCTACGAGGGTGGCTACAACCTCAGCGGCGAAGTGGCCGGCAGCGCCAGCCTGGCGCGGCAGTTCCCCAACTACGCCGCGCTGACCGCCGATCGCCAGTTCCCGGTCTGGAGCGAGCGACTGTACCGGCCGCTGCTGCAAAGCCAGCCGATTGCCCTCGAGGAGGATAGGCCATGAGCCCGTCACGACGTCCCCTGGCCCTGAGCTTTCCGCTGCACGGCAGCCGCCTGATCGAGGCCAGCGCCGGTACCGGCAAGACCTTCACCATTTCCGCGCTCTACCTGCGCCTGATCCTCGGCCACGGCGGCGACGCGGCCTTCCGCGAGCCCTTGCTGCCGCCGCAGATCCTCGTGGTGACCTTCACCGATGCCGCCACCCGCGAGCTGCGCGACCGTATCCGCGCACGTCTGGTGCAGGCGGCGGTGCTGTTTCGCGGCGACGGCGAGGCCGATGCATTGCTGCACGAGCTGCGCGCGGACTTCCCCGCGGCCCAGTGGCCCGACTGCGCCCGCCGCCTGGAGTTGGCCGCACAGTGGATGGATGAGGCGGCCGTTTCCACCATCCATGGCTGGTGCCAGCGGATGCTGCGCGAGCATGCCTTCGACAGCGGCAGCCTGTTCAGCCAGACCCTGGAGACCGACCACAGCGAACTGCTCGCCGAAGTGGTGCGCGACTACTGGCGGCAGCACTGCTATCCGCTGCAGGGCGCGGCGCTGGCGTGGGCGGCGCGTCACTGGGGCGCGCCGGCCAACCTCGGCGCGCGGCTGCGGCCGCTGCTGGGCGAGGAGGGCGCGTCCGGCGACCAGCCGCTGGGCGAGCTGCTGGAGCGAGCCCTGGCCGATCGCCAGCGCGAACTGGAGGTCCTCAAGACGCCCTGGCGCACCTGGACCGACGAGTTGCAGGCGCTGCTGGATGCGGCCGTCGCCGCCAAGCAGGTGAATGCCCGCAAGATCCAGGCGCGCTACTACAATCCCTGGCTGAGCAAGCTGCGCGACTGGGCGAGCGGCGAGGAGGATCGCCTGGACCTCGGCACCGGCTTCAGCCGCTTGACCCCCGATGGCCTGGCCGAAGCCTGGAAGGGCGAGCCGCCGGTGCGCCCCGCGCTGGAGGCCATGGCCGTGCTGCCCGAGCGCCTCGCCGCGCTCAGCGATCCGGCCGAAACCGCACTGCGCCATGCCGCCGCCTGGGTGCGCCAGCGTTTCGACCGGGAGAAGCGTCAGCGCGCGGAAATGGGCTTCGACGACATGCTCAGCCGTCTCGACGCCGCCCTGCAGGGCGACAACGGCCCGCGCCTGGCCGAAGTGATCCGTCGCCAGTTCCCGGTGGCGCTGATCGACGAATTCCAGGACACCGACCCGCTGCAGTACCGCATCTTCGATACCCTCTATCAGGTGGAGATCAATCGCGACGACTGCGGCCTGTTCATGATCGGCGACCCCAAGCAGGCCATCTATTCCTTCCGCGGTGCCGACATCCACACCTACCTGCGCGCCCGGCGTGCCACCGCCGGGCGCCACTACAACCTGGAGACGAACTTCCGCTCCAGTGAGGACATGGTGGCGGCGGTGAACGGCGTATTTTTGCGCGCCGAACAGCGCGAGGGCGGGGAGGGGGCCTTCCTGCTGCGCGACGATCTGCCATTTATCGAAGTGAGCGCGCAGGGACGCAAGGAGACCTGGACGCTGGACGGCCAGGCGCAACCGGCGCTGAGCCTCTGGCACCTGGCGAGCGACGAGCCGCTGGCCAAGGGCGCCTACCTCGACGCCCTGGCCGGCGCCAGTGCCGGCGAGATCGTGCGCCTGCTGGATCTGGGCCAGCAGGGCCGCGCCGGCTTCAGCGGGGAGGATGGGCTGGTCGCGCTGCGCCCCAGCGATATCGCCGTGCTGGTGCGCGACTTCAACGAGGCCCAGGCCATCCGTGGCGAGCTGGCCGCCCGCGGCGTGCGCAGCGTCTACCTGTCGGACAAGGATTCAGTGTTCGCCGCCCAGGAGGCCCGCGACCTGCTGCTGTGGCTGCGGGCCTGCGCCGAACCGGACCAGGACCGTCCGCTGCGCGCGGCCCTGGCCAGCGCCACCCTGGGCCTGGCGCTGGACGAACTGGAGCGGCTCAATCTCGACGAGCGCATCTGGGAGCGCCGGGTCCTGCAGTTTCGCGACTATCGCCAGCGCTGGCAGCGGCAGGGCGTGCTGCCGATGCTGCGCCAGTTGCTGCAGGACTTCGCCCTGCCGCAGCGGCTGATGGGCCGCGAGGACGGCGAACGGGTGCTGACCAATTTGCTGCATCTGGCCGAGTTGCTGCAGCAGGCCGCCGCCGAGCTGGACGGCGAGCTGGCGCTGATCCGCCACCTGGGCGAGCTGCTGGCTGGCGAGGGCCAGGCCGCCGAGGAGCAGGTGCTGCGCCTGGAGAGCGACGAGGCGCTGGTGCGGGTGGTGACCATCCACAAATCTAAGGGCCTGGAATACCCCCTGGTGTTCCTGCCCTTTATCTGCGCCTTCCGCCCGCTGGACGACAAGCAGCCGCTGCAAGTGCATGACGGCCAGCGCCGCCGCCTGGTGCTCAAGGCCGACGAGGACACCCTGGCGCGCGCCGAGCGCGAGCGGCTGGGCGAGGACCTGCGCCTGCTCTACGTGGCCCTGACCCGAGCGCGCCACGGCTGCTGGCTGGGCGTGGCGGACCTGAAGATCGGCAATGGCAGGAAGTCGCGGTTGCACGAGTCCGCCCTCGGCTACCTGCTGGGCGGCGGCGTGCCGCTGGCCGCTAGTGCGGATCTTGCCGGCTGGCTAGCGCCATTCGCAGACGCGCCGCGCAGTACGCTGGCCCCGGTGCCGCAAGCCGGCGAGCAGCGCTATCGGGCGCAGGACGACGAACAGTTTGTCCCCCGTTGGCGCACCCCGGCGCGGCGCGCCGCCGAGCACTGGTGGATCGCCTCCTATAGCGCCCTGCGCCTCGACGAGGACGCGCCGGCCAGGGTCAACCGCTACGAAGACGCCGCACCGGACAGCCTGGCCATGCAGAACGCCAGCGACGACGAGAGCTCGGAACTGGCCCTGCCGCCGCTGCCGGCCTCGGCCCAGGGGCTGCATCGCTTTCCCCGCGGCCCCAATCCCGGCACCTTCCTCCACGGCCTGCTGGAAATGGCGGCGCAGGAGGGCTTCGCCCAGCTCGCCGCAGATTCCCTCGCGCTGCGCGAGGCGCTGGCGCGGCGTTGCCAGCGGCGCGGCCTGGAAAGCTGGATCGACCCGCTGCAGCAATGGCTGCAAGGGTTGCTGCTGCAGCCGCTGCCGCTTGGCGACGGCGAGGCGGTCTGCCTGGCCGAGCTGTCGCAGTACCAAGCAGAGTTGGAGTTCTGGTTCGAGGCGCGGGCGGTCGACGTGCGCCGCCTGGATGAGCTGGTGCAGCGCTGCGAGCTGCTCGGCATCGCCCGGCAACCGCTGCGCGCGGACACCCTGAACGGCATGTTCAAGGGCTTTATCGACCTGGTGTTCGAGCACCAGGGGCGCTACTACGTGGCCGACTACAAGTCCAACTGGCTGGGCGCCGACGATGGCGCCTACACCCACGACGCCATGGCTACGGCCATGGCCAGCCACCGCTACGACCTGCAATACGTGCTCTACGTGCTGGCCCTGCATCGGCAGTTGCGCCTGCGTCTGGCAGATTACGATTACGACCGCCACCTGGGCGGCGCGCTCTATCTGTTCCTCCGTGCACCGGGATCGGGTATCTACCTGGCGCGGCCGCCGCGTGAGCTGATCGAGCAGCTCGATGCACTGTTTATGGGTGAAGCCGAGGAGGCTGTGGCATGAATCCGACCCTGTCACCGGCGCTGCGCGAGCGCGCCGAACTCTTCGTCCTGCTGGCCGCCTGGAGCGAGCGCGGCTGGCTGCGGGAACTGGATCGCGCCCTGGCGCAGTTCCTCGCCGAGCTGGACCCGGATGCCTCGCCGCTGCTGATTCTCGGCGCCGCGCTGGCCAGCCATCAACTCGGCCAGGGGCATGTCTGCCTGGATCTGACGGCGACCCTGGCCAACCCGGACTTCACCCTGTCCCTACCGCCGGAAGGCGAGGACGCCGAGACCGCGACGCTGCTGCCATCCCAGGTATTGGCGGGACTCGAACTGGGGCAGTGGCTGGCGGCCTGCGCCGGCAGTTCGCTGCTGGAGGACCCAGGCGCGCCGCTGGTGTTGGCCGGTTCCTGCCTCTATATGCGGCGTTACTGGGACTACGAGCGCCGCGTGGCGAGCAGTATTGCCCAGCGCCTGCAAGCGGGCTCCGCGGCGCCGGCCGATCTCTCGGCGCGTCTGGCCACGCTGTTCCCCGAACCCCTGATTCTGGCTGGCGAGCGCTTGACCGACTGGCAGAAGCTGGCCTGCGCCCTGGCGGCTCAGGGGCGCTTCACCCTGATCACCGGCGGCCCCGGTACCGGCAAGACCACCACCGTGGTGCGCCTGCTGGCGTTGCTGCAGGAGGCGGCGATGGCCGCCGGGGCACCGCTGCGTCTGAGTCTGGCGGCGCCCACCGGCAAGGCGGCGGCGCGCCTTACCGAGTCCATCGGCGGGCAGGTGGCCTCGCTGCCGGTGGCGGACGCCGTGCGGCAGCAGATTCCCAGTACGGTGACCACGCTGCATCGTCTGCTAGGCAGTCGCCCGGACAGCCGCCACTTCCGCCACGGCGCCGGTAACCCGTTGCCGCTGGATGTGCTGGTGGTGGACGAGGCGTCGATGATCGACCTGGAGATGATGGCGAGCCTGCTGGACGCCCTGCCGGCTCATGCGCGGTTGATCCTGCTGGGCGACAAGGATCAGCTCGCCTCGGTGGAGGCCGGGGCGGTGCTGGGCGATTTGTGTCGGGAAGCGGAGGCCGGTGGTTATAGTTCCGCGACCCGCGCCTGGCTGGAGGCGCAGACCGGCGAGCGGATGGCCGATCCGGCGCTGGTGCCCGGCGAGCAGGCGCTGGCCCAGCATATCGTCATGCTGCGTCACTCGCGGCGCTTCGCCGGCGCCTCCGGCATCGGTCGCCTGGCCCGTGCGGTGAACCAGGCCGATGCCCAGGCCGCTCGCGCCACCCTGGCGGCCGGCAGCGACGACTTGCATGTGCTGCGTCTTGCCGGCGAGCAGGACCGCGCCCTGGAGCGTCTGCTGCTGGAGGGGCTGGTGGACGGCGAACGCCGAGCCCAGGGCTATGCCCATTACCTGCAGGTGATGCAAGCGGAGCGTCCGGCGCCGGACGCCGATATCCAGGCCTGGGATGGCTGGGCCGGCAGGGTGCTGGCGGCCTTCGATCAGTTCCAGTTGCTTTGCGCGGTACGCAAGGGGCCTTGGGGCGTCGAAACGCTGAACCAGCGCATCGCCCAGGCGCTGCAACGTCTTGGGCTGCTGGAGCAGGAGCATGGCTGGTACGAAGGGCGACCGGTGCTGGTGACCCGCAATGATTACAGCCTGGGGCTGATGAACGGCGATATAGGTATCGCCCTGCGTCTGCCCGAGCCGCCGGAGTTCCTCGGTGCGCCGCTGCGCCAGGTACTGCGCGTGGTGTTTCCGCGCAACGACGGCAGCGGCGCGTTGCGTCATATCCTGCCGAGCCGGTTGAGCGCGGTGGAGACGGTGTTCGCCATGACAGTGCACAAGTCCCAGGGCTCGGAGTTCGCCCACTGTGCGCTGATCCTCCCGGACAGCCTCAACCCGGTTCTGACCAAGGAACTGGTCTACACCGGCATCACCCGGGCGCGGCATTGGTTCAGCCTGGTGGAGACCCGCGCCGGCATCTTCGAGCAGGCGGTGCTGCGGCGGGTCGAGCGGCGCAGCGGTCTGCGCGAGGCCCTGGAGAGCTGAGGGCGTAATTCTTTTCAGAAAGGTGTTGACGTGCCTTCCTCAGGCGGTAGAATGCGCGCCACTTCAGCGCTGAAGCTCTTCTAAAACTTCTTGTTAATCAATGAGTTAAGTTTAAAGGAGGGGTTGCAAAGCTGGATCTGGCGTGTAGAATGCGCGCCGGTCGACAGGGTGGTGGTTGGATCCTGTCGGTGCTTCGGTCGAATGGATCGAAAGCGGTAAAAGAGGTGGTTGACAGCG
>NZ_JBITVF010000016.1:0-8006 GCF_044542855.1 Pseudomonas sp. NPDC077649
GACCTTGTTTGGTGCCTTCGAGGGACAGATACGCGGGTGTTGGCATGAGTGCTCTCCTTGCCTGGGTCATGGATCGTGGTCGATCCGGGAGCCAGACCTATAGCGAGCGGCGTGCCATTTAATTTAATTTCAATTAAATCAATAAGTTGATGTGACCATACGGTGTTAGCTGGTCACATTGCGTGATCTGTCATAGATTTCTGCGCAACAAGTTGCGCAGTGCTGTGCAGGTTCTTGCGCAGTGGCCTGTAGCTCAGTAAAGACGCGGGTTGCAGGGCATTTAGTGGCGAAAAAGTACGGCACTGGTGAGCAATAAGCTGCGCAGCTGGGCGACACATTCTGCTGACGGAGTTATTGCTCAAGCAGCTTGCCAAGTGGATCGTAGTGCAGCGTGTTAGGCACGCTACAGGGCCAGTAATAACGCGGCTATGGGGTATACGCGGCACGCTGATGCACTCAATGGGTGCCGTCTCCAACCCCCGTGCAGACTGCTTTCCGGGCCAAAGAAGTGCCGCCCCCTTTTATCTTGCGCTCCGCTTTTTCCGTGCCTTTGTGCTTCTGGGCTAGGTAATCAAGCCGGGATAGTAGGGCGCTTAGCAGTCTCTGGGTGGTAGCCGAGGGCAGAGGTATCCGCAGGTCAGCGGTGCTCGACTGCACGCTTCGAGCACACGTTATCGACATCGAGATCAACGCTATAGCGGTCAGCACATCGACACGAGTCCGATCAGAAGAGCTGCATCCGAGCGATCATCCCGCCGACAGATTCCGGACCGAGGTGGCGACTGCCGAATGACTTCGGGTTGGTGCTGCTGAGCAGGAACAGTTCATCGCCAACCAGGCGCCGGTAGGTGTGCCAGGCTGGCAACGCGCGACCCTGTCGATCTCTGCGCAAGAGCCTGGCAACAAGGACGCCATTGATGCGCACCCATCTGGCCCTCTTGCATACACATGTGCTGCGGCACCATCGCCGCCGACAACGGTGCGGTCGCCAGCGGGTGGCCGTGCTGCGCAACCATTGCATTGCCTCTGGAGGTAGGTGAGCCAGCATCAGATCGCCAGGCGCCAGTGAATTGGCCGGCGAAGTGCGATATCAGCCGGCAGGCACGCTGTCGGACGTGTTGTAGGCCTGCTGTGGTGGCGACGTTGCAAGCGCTGCCCAGCCCAGGGTGGATATGCTGCCTGCGAGTAGTGTCAGCGGTCGCCATGCCTGGTGAGTCCCGGCGTCATGACCTGGCCTGCTGCTTCAGCGCCTCGTGCAGCATCTCCGCCATGGTCACGCCGCGGTCGAAGGCCGCCAGCTTGAGGTGCGTGCGCTGTAGCGCTCGGCCTTGCCGCTGTCGACGGCGACGCCCTGGCGTATCCAGGCTTCGGCCTGTGGGTCGGCCAGTGGGCGCGCACCGATACCGATGCGCTTGCCGCTCATGGCGACCACCTCAGCAGCTCGTCGACCAGGCTGCTGACCTCGCGCGCGGCGGCGCTGTCCGGCGCCAATTCGCGCGCCAGGCGACCGGCTGCCACGCTCTCGGCGAAGACGATGCGCTGGCGTACTTCGGCTTGCAGTGCTGGTAGCGGTTGGTCGGCCAAGGCGCCGCGCGCTTCGCGGCCGATCACCGTGGTGCTGACGCGGCGGTTGATGGCAAATGCCGCGCGCAGCGTGGGCCTGAACACCTGCGCCTCGCGGATCAGGTTGACCATCTCCGCGCTGGCCCACAGGTCGTAGGGGCTGGGCTGCACCGGGATCAACACGCGATCTGCCGCCAGCAACGCCGAGCGGGCGAGGGCGGCGATGCGCGGTGGCCCGTCGATGATCACGTGATCGGCACGACGCGCCAGCTCCGGGGCTTCCTGGTGCAGCGTCTCGCGCGCCAGGCCTACGGCGCTGAACAGCCTGGGCAAGCCCTGCTGGCTGCGCCGCTGCGTCCAGTCCAGCGCCGAGCCCTGCGAGTCGGCATCGAGCAGGATGACGTTCTGCCCGCGCAGGGTCAGTTCGCCGGCGATATGGGTGGCCAGGGTGGTCTTGCCCACCCCGCCTTTCTGGTTGAGCAGGGCGACGATCATGGCCGGATCTCCCCGGCCAGACTGTCCCGATCAGCACCTGTCCACAAACCGGCGCTGCCCCAATAACAAGTTAGAGCTTTTAAGTTAGTTAAGTTAAGGGAGGCTGGAAGCCTCGCCAGCCGTGGCCTGCAGAGGCGTTCGTGCGCCTGAAGGCACGTGCATGACGCTCCTGATAGCACGGGCCGGCGTGCGCCTGAAAGCACGTCGGAATTCACAGCTTTTCCCGAAGTTATCCCCGTGCCGTTGACGGCACGCGCCGGAGACCCGGTCGCCTGAGAGGGCAAGTGCTGCGAAGTTTCCGCGCTTTTCGAGGCTGGGGTGGGCGCCGCTCCCGGTGCGGGCAGGCTCGAGATAACTGCGCTCAGGAGAGGCGTCACGATCTGCGGCGCATCGTCCTCGTGTTGGAGTTAGCACCGATGGTCGCCCTCCGGGCCTGTGCGCGTTTGCCGGAAACGGTCCAGGAGCGCGTTGAGGCGCTTCAGGTGACGTGGGAAAGGGTTCAGTGGGGTAGCGCGGCTGGAGCCTTCTAAGGGGGTCTGGAGACGTTTCTGGCCGCTGTCATTGAGCGGGGCTCAAGGGTGAACGGGTGGGCCTCATTGGTAGATCCCGGCCTGTTCGTGTGCGAGCTCGCGTCTCGCAGTCTCGCCCAACCGGCGGCATATGGCGTGTGCGGCTGCAGTCTCCGAAGGTGCGGTTCTACGGCTTTCCGCAAAATCGGAAACCGCATCGGCGGATTTCCGTAAATCCGTAAAAGCGCAGATCCGCTTCCCCACCAACCCGTAAATCCGTGGATACGGATCGACGGATTTGGGTAAAGCCGTAAGACCGTAACGGTCTCAATCAACTCACAGCACAACGTGGTTGTTTCCGGTTGATCGCCGGTAGCGCGCACCCGTGCATCAGCCTTCCGGGTGGGGCGCGCGGGTGGCCGGCAGGACAGGGGCGCAAAAAACAAGGCACCGGGTCGCCCCGGTGCCTTCCGCTGGCCTAGCGATTCCAGAACACGTGTACCTGCTCGAATCCGATCTCCAGGGTGAACAGGTCGCCGCTGTACTCCATGTCGCGGGCCATGGCGCGGTAGTCGATATACATGGCCAAGTGCGGCGGAATACTGGTGGTTTCCTCGGTCAGCTCCTGGGCGTAGTCGGCCAGCGAGCTGTAGCAGCCGCAGTAATCCTCCTCAGCTGCCTTGCGCGCCTGCTCCAAGTCGTTGAAATGAGCGAGCAGGGCGCCGCCGAACGCGGGGTACTCCTCGATGAAACACGCAATCTCATGGGCGTTTTCGAGGCCCTCGTACTCACCGAGGCGGTAGCCGTCGAAACCCTCGAAATCGTGGATGGCATACTCCTCCGCCCCCTCGACCGGGGAGGCCGCCAGCATGGCACTGATCTGCGCCTGGATGTCGTCCAGCTCCAGGGTGGCGTTGATCCAGACGCCATGCAGGTGACCGGCGTTGTAGGCGGCCAGGTCGGCAACGTAGATCCTGATCTCTTCGCTCATGGCTTTCGCTCCTTCGTCTTCAGGGTTCTGCGCTTGCGCTGCGCATGAACCCCTGCCGACTAGGGCGACTAAGGCGGTCGTGAAAAAATCAGGAAAAATCGCGGAGGCTCCACCCAGCGCAGCGGCCGGGTGGAAACCGTCTATTTTTCTTGATTTTGAGGGGACAAGAACCCCTGCTTTGGAAGGTAAGAGCGCCACCATAGGGTGGTGGCGGCATGCGTGTTTCGTCTGTCGGTAACTGGCTGGAGCCGGCCGATTCTGTTGAAAAAGTCCCGCCGCGTTTTTTGCCCATGAAAGAGCCTGAGCGACGTTGAAATCTGGTGTGCTCAGAAGGCAGAACTGCCTTGGTTTTTACGTAGCAACGCCGAAATCGAGCGTTTTTGAGCTGCCGAGAAGCACAGCCCTCTCAGAAGGCGACTTTTTCAACAGAATCGGCCAGGAGCGGACATACCTCTTCCAGCTAAGATACGCTTCGCGGTGACCATTAGGGGGTTGGTACGGCGATGGAACAGATTGATCAAATTGAGCAGACACTTGCCACAGTCCACGAACTTCTGCGCGCAGAGGGCATGAGCGACGCGGCCTCTATCGTGCGCGAGTATCCGGTGCAGGTGGAGCTCACGGGCTACGACAATTGGAACGGTGGCACAAACATCTGGGAGTTTCAGTTCAAACTCCCAGCGCAGAATTACGCACGACTGGGTGCAAAGCGTAGTCAATTAGAAGAACAGATTACGGCACGCCTCAGAACAACCATCGAGTACGAATCTCAAGACTGGTATTCAGCGAAAATTGTGCCGGCCAAGGAACAACGTACCGACTGGCGATCTGACGCGTCAGAACTGTCAAGGCAAGTACGGATCAATATTCTAGACGGGTTGCGACTAGAGAGTGTCGCATGGCACGGCCAGTTGGATGACGTTGAGTTCTTGAGCCGCCTCTTCGACCTACAGCAGCTTCCGTCGACGGATAGCCGGTTTAAAGATGCTGCTGGAGATATCTGGCAACATCGCTTCAACAACGACGACTGGGACGACGACTGGGTCTTCACTGATGGCCGATTCCAGCTTATTGACGGTTCTGCTGAGCACTTCCTGCGTTTTCTTTGTGAGGTGGTGCATCCTGTAGTGCGTCCCGACCGTGATGAGACTCTCAAGTTAGTACTCCACTTCAACGATCAGCTTCGGCCAGCTGGTTGGGAAATCTACGAAGAGGAGCGAATAGCTGGTCGGCCACGCTTTTCGTACCGCCGACTTCGTAGCAACTCATCCCGTGCAGTACTGCGAGCCAAAACTGTGGCTGATGCGCTAAATGCGGGCTGGATGGCGAAAGAAATCGAGCGGTTGGAGCACGCAGTTGAAAGGGATCCTGCACTGGCCATCGGTACGGCAAAAGAACTCGTTGAAACTTGTTGCAAGTCCATTCTGACAAAGCGAAGCATTCCCTTTACTAAATCCGATGACCTTGGCGACCTTACAAAAAAACTCACCAAAGAACTTCAGTTGGTACCTGAAGGTATTTCTGATGCGACAAAAGGTGCGGAAAACATACGCTTGATTCTCCGTAACTTGACTCAACTGACTAACAATCTGGCGCAATTGCGCGGCCTCTATGGCACTGGGCACGGAAGGGATGGCCAGCATCGGGGGCTACAGCCTCGTCATGCCCGACTGGCTGTGGCCTCAGCGGTAGCATTCATTGACTTTGTCTCGGAAACGTTCCAGCAGAGAGAAAGCTTGGGCACTAGAGCTAACCAGTGATGAAATATCGCGTAGCGATTGTGCGCATAAGTGGTATCAACTGCTGGCCTCGCCCGCATTCGACCAAAAGCGGCCGGTCTGCCCTATAAATAAATCTGAAAACCATCTGGCCGGCCTCCCTTCCTTCTTCGCTTGAAGTATGAATTTCGATGCCGAAGTTGGCTGTATAAGCCGTTATTTGGCCATTATCTGGTAATGTGTTTTTATTTTCAGCCAATCAATTACATGGACCCGGCCCCGAGAGGTCTAGCAAATAACTATTGGAATATGAATCGATCTTATCTATCTAGGGCAGTAAGTTTCGCGCAGCTCTCGCAAGAATTATTTCCAATGAGAACACTAAGAGTATTTGCAGGAATAATTTATTGCAGCGATATGTATACTCTGCGTACGTGATGCTCTGTTTTGCCCCCGTCCCTCCACTTCTATAGCTAATAACTTGTCGATCGTCAGATATTCGAAACCATCTATGGTGCGAGGCATTTCGAATGGTACTGTCATACTCCTCAAACAGAGAGCCTAAGTTTGGGTTGTTCTTTAGGCACTCAGTTCGATTGGCCTTGTTTAAGGAGCGATATTTTTTTAAATCCATTTTCTGCATCTGATCATATGGGCGCCCTTGATCTATATTGTTTAGAGCCGCAATAATGTCTAGGTGCGCGCCAAGAAGCTCAAATGCATTCCCATAGAACATTTTTGTTAACTCAAAGTTTGCAGATGAGGCAGCTGAGTCCTCAGGTATTTCTATCCCATGCCGGTTGTAAAGAATTGTTTGTTCGTACTCATGGTGGGCGGAGAAATACTCAGCACAAATTTCAATGTACTCTTTTAGCCGTTCATCTTGCAAGTCTTCAATATAATGCTTTAGGAATCTCTTGAGCTCATCTGGATGGCTTTTATATATTTGCTTTATCCAGTCTGAGTTCTTCTGAGTTGTTTCTCGTCCAGACGGGCCTAAAAAACACTCAATGAAGTCAAACAAAGTGCTGTCAAAGTCATCCTCCTTGAACCCTGTTTCGGCTCTGAAAGCTGCCAGGTTTCTATCACGTAGATCATGCTTTCCTTTTCTATGAAATCTGCAAGCTTTTTCTAGGTGTCTCCATGCCCTCGCGGCTCCTGGGAACCCCTCAAGTAAATAGTCACGTATGGGAGGAATCTTTTTTCCTTCCGACAGCTTCTTGAGTATCTCGCCTCTAAAGTTATGCATTAGCTCCATAGCTGGAAAGTAGAATTCTTGATTTGCTTTACTCTTGGGGATGAGAAAGCCGACCCCCAGGTTCACTATAATTCCATTTTCCGAGAGCGGTATAATTCTGCAGCTATCATCATGCTCAAAATCAACATGCGGAGGGTTATCTAAAATTAGATTTATATTTATTGGTGATTCGCAATTGGGGCATGAAAATGTGTGCGGTTGATTCTTTTCATATCCGACCTGTGCCCTGACAATAATTTCCTGTCCACATGCAGTGCATGAAAAATACATCCTGCTGATCATTATCCTTCCTCTGGCTTAACACATTATTTATTCCAATGCCCTTTCACTATCGGCAGGCTAAGTCCCAGCTCTATTGCCGCCAGGCTCTAGCTAAAGGGGCGGAGGAATTTATTTTAATTCACTCCGGCCTCTAATTAGTGATTTTTACTCAAGCTCAATTTGAGGGCCATAAGTCATAATATCCGCGAGCCGTAGAGACTTTCTCGCCGCTGTCTTTGCTGTCGCCAAATCCTCGTTACGCAAAATCCCTACCAACATCTCTTGATCCTCCACTTCGGTAGAGCACTCAGCGAGTCGTTTAGCCCAATATGCGCGCGAGATATCAGATGCGATTTCGAGGATCGCGCCATACGCTTGCCCCGGATTAATCTCACGTTCTCCGACTCGAGTTAAAGCCGTTAGAACGGCCATTTCCGGCTCCCGTTTAGTATCTCTAGAGCGCTCTATTGCTGCCGGTAGGCCTTCAAGAGCTTGATCGGATAATCGGAGTAGTTCGGTAGTGAAGCGAGCTATTTCATGGTCTGGAGCTATCGGACGCCCATGCCTTTTAGCCTCCAGAGCATCTATTGTCGCTTGGACTCTTTGTCTGAACTGGGCGTGAGTGGATGCATTAGCAGCTAGGCGTAGCTGACCATTCAGGCGACCGATATCGTCGACTAATGAAATGAGGAACCAAAATGGGCGTTCAGTACCTTGTTGACTCAGCGCAGTAGCCACAAATGGCCAAACTTCCTGGGAGGTAAGGACAGGCCGCCCTAAAACATGTGATATCTGGTCGGCACCGAGAAGGCATAGGTCGAGAAGAAAGGATTCCGGAGGAACATCTAGTCGCCCTTCATTCAGCCGGCCATTCGCAATGCCGACGTCCGCTGCAAACTGGTCTGGGATGTCGGCGAAAGCACGACGCAAGTGCTGAGGGGCAATCGCTAGAGCATTGGGGTCGTTCGGCCGCACCACTACATTCAGCCCGTCGCCGCCTGCATTGATACGCTGAAACCTGACAGGTGCGGCATTATGCAATATACCTAAGAGCAGTGCGATATCTGCGGCTGTAGGGGATACGACTGATCGATCAAATGCTTCAAGCCATTCGGGGTGAATCGACCCTAGTTTCGTAGACACCTTCAAGCCTCATAATGAGGCCCATCAGGAGGTGCCATGAGCAACCAGCGTTACCCCGAAGAATTCAA
>NZ_JBITVF010000017.1:1755-3738 GCF_044542855.1 Pseudomonas sp. NPDC077649
GACGCCGGCTTTCTCATAAGCTCCCACACGAATTGCTTGATTCATAGTCGAAGACGATGCTGTAACGCGACCCTGTTATAGGTCTGTAGCTCAGTTGGTTAGAGCGCACCCCTGATAAGGGTGAGGTCGGCAGTTCAAATCTGCCCAGACCTACCAATTGCTTGGTGCAGATGATTACGGGGCCATAGCTCAGCTGGGAGAGCGCCTGCTTTGCACGCAGGAGGTCAGCGGTTCGATCCCGCTTGGCTCCACCACTCTCGCGCGTTGCGGTAGCAGTGAAAGAGTTCAGAAATGAGCGCTTCAGGGTAGACCTGGTGAGTGCTGATTTCTGGTCTTTTGACCGGTACGAAAATCGTTCTTTAAAAATTTGGGTATGTGATAGAAGTGACTGATTAATTGCTTTCACTGGCAATTGATCTGGTCAAGGTAAAATTTGTAGTTCTCAAGACGCAAATTTTCGGCGAATGTCGTCTTCACGATTGAGATCGTAACCAGATTGCTTGGGGTTATATGGTCAAGTGAAGAAGCGCATACGGTGGATGCCTTGGCAGTCAGAGGCGATGAAAGACGTGGTAGCCTGCGAAAAGCTTCGGGGAGTCGGCAAACAGACTTTGATCCGGAGATCTCTGAATGGGGGAACCCACCCAGCATAAGCTGGGTATCACACACTGAATACATAGGTGTGTGAGGCGAACCAGGGGAACTGAAACATCTAAGTACCCTGAGGAAAAGAAATCAACCGAGATTCCCTAAGTAGTGGCGAGCGAACGGGGACTAGCCCTTAAGTTGATTTGAGAGTAGCGGAACGCTCTGGAAAGTGCGGCCATAGTGGGTGATAGCCCTGTACGCGAAACTCTCTTGTCAATGAAATCGAGTAGGACGGGGCACGAGAAACCTTGTCTGAACATGGGGGGACCATCCTCCAAGGCTAAATACTACTGACTGACCGATAGTGAACCAGTACCGTGAGGGAAAGGCGAAAAGAACCCCGGAGAGGGGAGTGAAATAGAACCTGAAACCGTATGCGTACAAGCAGTGGGAGCGGACTTTGTTCCGTGACTGCGTACCTTTTGTATAATGGGTCAGCGACTTATATTCAGTGGCGAGCTTAACCGAATAGGGGAGGCGTAGCGAAAGCGAGTCTTAATAGGGCGCTTTAGTCGCTGGGTATAGACCCGAAACCGGGCGATCTATCCATGGGCAGGTTGAAGGTTAGGTAACACTGACTGGAGGACCGAACCGACTACCGTTGAAAAGTTAGCGGATGACCTGTGGATCGGAGTGAAAGGCTAATCAAGCTCGGAGATAGCTGGTTCTCCTCGAAAGCTATTTAGGTAGCGCCTCGTGTATCACTGCTGGGGGTAGAGCACTGTTTCGGCTAGGGGGTCATCCCGACTTACCAAACCGATGCAAACTCCGAATACCGGCAAGTGTCAGCACGGGAGACACACGGCGGGTGCTAACGTCCGTCGTGAAAAGGGAAACAACCCAGACCGTCAGCTAAGGTCCCAAAGTTATGGTTAAGTGGGAAACGATGTGGGAAGGCTTAGACAGCTAGGAGGTTGGCTTAGAAGCAGCCACCCTTTAAAGAAAGCGTAATAGCTCACTAGTCGAGTCGGCCTGCGCGGAAGATGTAACGGGGCTCAAACCATACACCGAAGCTACGGGTTCATCTTAGGATGAGCGGTAGAGGAGCGTTCTGTAAGCCTGTGAAGGTGAGTTGAGAAGCTTGCTGGAGGTATCAGAAGTGCGAATGCTGACATGAGTAACGACAATGCGAGTGAAAAACTCGCACGCCGAAAGACCAAGGTTTCCTGCGCAACGTTAATCGACGCAGGGTTAGTCGGCCCCTAAGGCGAGGCAGAAATGCGTAGTCGATGGGAAACGGGTTAATATTCCCGTACTTCTAGTTACTGCGATGGAGGGACGGAGAAGGCTAGGCCAGCACGGCGTTGGTTGTCCGTGTTTAAGGTGGTAGGCTGG
>NZ_JBITVF010000017.1:3835-5290 GCF_044542855.1 Pseudomonas sp. NPDC077649
GATCAAGGCCGAGAGCTGATGACGAGCGTTCTTTTAGAATGCGAAGTGGTTGATGCCATGCTTCCAGGAAAAGCTTCTAAGCTTCAGGTAACTAGGAACCGTACCCCAAACCGACACAGGTGGTTAGGTAGAGAATACCAAGGCGCTTGAGAGAACTCGGGTGAAGGAACTAGGCAAAATGGCACCGTAACTTCGGGAGAAGGTGCGCCGGTGAGGGTGAAGCATTTACTGCGTAAGCCCATGCCGGTCGAAGATACCAGGCCGCTGCGACTGTTTATTAAAAACACAGCACTCTGCAAACACGAAAGTGGACGTATAGGGTGTGACGCCTGCCCGGTGCCGGAAGGTTAATTGATGGGGTTAGCGCAAGCGAAGCTCTTGATCGAAGCCCCGGTAAACGGCGGCCGTAACTATAACGGTCCTAAGGTAGCGAAATTCCTTGTCGGGTAAGTTCCGACCTGCACGAATGGCGTAACGATGGCGGCGCTGTCTCCACCCGAGACTCAGTGAAATTGAAATCGCTGTGAAGATGCAGTGTATCCGCGGCTAGACGGAAAGACCCCGTGAACCTTTACTATAGCTTTGCACTGGACTTTGAGCTTGCTTGTGTAGGATAGGTGGGAGGCTTTGAAGTGGGGACGCCAGTTCTCATGGAGCCATCCTTGAAATACCACCCTGGCAACCTTGAGGTTCTAACTCTGGTCCGTTATCCGGATCGAGGACAGTGTATGGTGGGTAGTTTGACTGGGGCGGTCTCCTCCCAAAGAGTAACGGAGGAGTACGAAGGTGCGCTCAGACCGGTCGGAAATCGGTCGTAGAGTATAAAGGCAAAAGCGCGCTTGACTGCGAGACAGACACGTCGAGCAGGTACGAAAGTAGGTCTTAGTGATCCGGTGGTTCTGTATGGAAGGGCCATCGCTCAACGGATAAAAGGTACTCCGGGGATAACAGGCTGATACCGCCCAAGAGTTCATATCGACGGCGGTGTTTGGCACCTCGATGTCGGCTCATCACATCCTGGGGCTGAAGCCGGTCCCAAGGGTATGGCTGTTCGCCATTTAAAGTGGTACGCGAGCTGGGTTTAGAACGTCGTGAGACAGTTCGGTCCCTATCTGCCGTGGACGTTTGAGATTTGAGAGGGGCTGACCTTAGTACGAGAGGACCGGGTTGGACGAACCTCTGGTGTTCCGGTTGTCACGCCAGTGGCATTGCCGGGTAGCTATGTTCGGAAAAGATAACCGCTGAAAGCATCTAAGCGGGAAACTTGCCTCAAGATGAGATCTCACTGGAGCCTTGAGCTCCCTGAAGGGCCGTCGAAGACTACGACGTTGATAGGTGGGGTGTGTAAGCGCTGTGAGGCGTTGAGCTAACCCATACTAATTGCCCGTGAGGCTTGACCATATAACACCCAAACAATCTGCTCTGAGAGCAGAGGGTGTCGATGGTGAAGTCGAC
>NZ_JBITVF010000018.1:0-1784 GCF_044542855.1 Pseudomonas sp. NPDC077649
CTGCGATTCGCCTCATAACGGCTCTCCCACTCTTCAATCACCGACGCCTTGGTATAGAACCGGGGTGTGGGGAGAGTCCATTACAGCATTCAAATCGCTCGCTGTGCTCGCTGGGACGGGCTAAAGCCCGCCCCTTAACCAAACGTTATACACAAACTCTAATCCTCGCAGAGGTCGCCAACCTTGAAAGAAATTTTTGATCCAGAATTCGAGAGCATGAGACTAAATCAGCTGACCAAGCAGTGCCTTTTAGATATGGAAATTTCTGGCGAGGTGTTTTTTGGGGCACTTGGTAAAGAAAATCGGCTTGATTTTGCAACATTCTTTTTTGACAAACCCGACCAAGAGAAAATAGACAACTCAGGCTATAAAGATTCCTTGATGAGTCTCTTAGACTGCTTAATCATCTATCGCAGCAGCCATGAGCAAGAATTTTCTCGTGACGGAATTGTAAGAATTAAAGATTCATCCGCCTCGATAGAATGGATTAAAGACGGTGAAGCAGAGACTCTCGCAGACATCAAGAAGAGCACCACCCCACAATGACAAGCCAAATAACAGCCTCATCAATTGACAAAAATAATTTTTATACCGCAGTCGAAAACTTATTCACCACCTTCCCTGAAAAAATAACCTGCGCATCTGAAGAGAGTTTTCGAAGAGTATACGACTCGGAACATGCAAAAAAAGCGAAGAATATAGTCTATCTATTTCGCAGCGAGAAAAATGTTAGCCGCCTGAAAGGCGAGAGCAATATAATTTATATCGGCCAAACGAAATATAGCTTCAATAAACGATATCACCCTCACGCAAAACTCCATGCAACATCAGAAGCAAACTCCCTAAAGTTTTCGCACATCATCGAAAACTACGGCCCCATTAGCATCTCGGTATGTGACTTCTCAATATTTGGGGAAAGCCTTTTACAGGCCGAGGGGCAGTTGCTGTGGTGGTACTTCCAAAACCACTGTGAGTACCCGCCCATAAACTACACAAAAACAAAAGTAAGAAATAGTGTGGTTCGCGTATAACTATGCGCTCAAATCGTTCGCTTCGCTCACTGGGACTGGCTAAAGCCAGCCCCTTAGCTTAATCGTTATGGCGCTGAGGAAAGTTAATTGGGTAACTTTAAGTTCTGTCCTGATATTTCTGGAATAGCCCCTATTGAGTTTAAGCCTTACATGGTCGAGAGCGCCTACGACTACTACATGATATGCATAACATCACCACATCAACGGATGAGCATCCAAACAGTGATGTGCGCGCTAGCCATCGAAATTCTACTAAAAAGCTTCCATGCCAAAGTAACGGGAAACCATGGAAAACTAAATGAAACCTACGGATTCAATAAAAGAGAGAGTCTACCCAAGGAGGCAAACGCACATGACCTGATAGCGCTCTACGAAGCGTTACCTAAAGAAATCAAAGAATACTTATTCAAACCAGTCGACCTTGAGATTTTGGCCGAGAATAAAGATCTATTCACCCAAAGCAGATATGTGTATGAGTCAACCGCAAACAAATCCCACAATGACAGCATCATAAAGCTAGCAGCCTGCTTAATATGCAAAATTATATTTCTATACAAACAGCACGAGTGTACTGATCCGTTCATAACTTCATTTGGCATCGAAGAATTCTACCTGAACCAAGTGCAGCAAATACTTGCGTATTCAGCGCCATAACAAATGGTATATGGACTCTCCCCGCAAGTAGCGAGCAAAGCTTTGCTTTTGCGCCTGTCGTCAGCGCGGTTGCATTCGTATATCCGGCCTTGAGTCGGG
>NZ_JBITVF010000019.1:0-1485 GCF_044542855.1 Pseudomonas sp. NPDC077649
CGTCATTGCACGTCTCGCCAGCCTCCAGAACCGCACTCGTGGTTCAGTCATCGCTGAGTTGCTCGATTCGGTAGCTCCAGCGCTCATACGCACCGTTGCGTTGCTCGAAGCAGCCTTCGAAGCACCCGATCAAGTCAAGCAGGGACTACGCGCCGTTGTGGAAGGTGTCCACGACGAACTTGTGGCCGTTTCGGGCGATTCGATCAAGCAATTGGACATGCTCATGCAGCGTCTCGATGAAGGCTCAGAAGAGGGGTCAACCCCCGTCCCTGTAACACGGGGGTCAGGTACTGACTCAACCCCCCCTCCGAAACCGGTCAAAACGCGCCGGAAGCCTAGTGCCAAGCGGGGTCCAGCCAAATGACACGGTTCGATTGGTATCAAGCGACGGTTTACGTCCAAGACCCAAGCCAAAAGGGCCTCCTCTCGGCCTTGCTTAAGGCGTGGGATTTGTCCGATTTCGCCCCCGACAGGGGTATGCATGGATACACACACGGTGGACGAATCAGCAGGGGCTCAACGAAGCTCTGTACGCTCTGGTGGGGTGGTAACCCTGGGGTGAACATCACTGCAAGCTCTACCGAAGCTCCAGTGCTCGCACAGGCGCTCAGAGGGCTAAATATCACCTACGGTGTCACTCGGGTTGACTCGTGTGCTGATTGGATCGAGGAAGGCGCGTTCGACTCGCTGTCGGGGCATCTGATTGCATTCGCCCAGGCCAACGGGATAAGCATCGAGCAGCGCGGGGATTGGATCAGGGGGCAGGCTCGCACGCTCTATCTCGGCTCGCCGCAGTCGCCTGTGCGGATCTGCCTGTACGAAAAAGGGTATGAGCAGGGTGGTGACGCTCCGAGGGATTGGACTCGCCTCGAAGTTCGGGTGCGCCCTAAAGGTGAACATCGCATGGCCGTTGCCGGTTGGGAGTCGGATGACGTGTTCTGTGCTGGCTGGGTCGCTGATGCTCTAGCCGTCCTTGGCTGGGACGACCTCAAGAAACGTGCTGTAGGCACCGTATGGCGGCGCTCTGACGCTGAACGCTCACGTATAGCCCTTTGCAAGCAATACGGAGGGATCATCGCTGAATGGGCGGCAGAACTGGGTGGCTGGGATGCGCTCCCGCAAGCCATGCGGGCACTTATTGACGACAAACCATCGCAACCCATTGCTGCCGGGTCTGGGCGGCTGGTTGATGTCTAGCGCGCAGCGCAGAAGCAGCCAGGCGACCGGGCGCGGCCACCAAGCGTAGCGCGGTAGAACGCACAAAAGGTGTCCACCTGATTGACAGGTACACACCCAGCCACCACACTCCGGCGATAAGTGTCCACCGGAGAAGATTCATGCCCACGCTCAAACCGCGCGTTCAAGTCACGCTTGAACCGCAGACGCACGACGTCATTGCACGTCTCGCCAGCCTCCAGAACCGCACTCGTGGTTCAGTCATCGCTGAGTTGCTCGATTCGGTAGCTCCAGCGCTCATACGCACCG
>NZ_JBITVF010000020.1:0-1231 GCF_044542855.1 Pseudomonas sp. NPDC077649
TGAATCGCCCCGGCTTTCCTAGACACTCTCCAAGCTCTGGAAATAACGCTTTTCAAACTCCACTGGCGATAGCTGCATAGCGCTGCTGTGCCGGCGTTTGGGGTTATAAAACATCTCAATGTAATCGAACACATCACTGCGGGCTTCTTCGCGCGTGCCGTAGGTTTTTCGTCGGATGCGTTCCCGCTTCAGCAACTGGAAAAAGCTTTCCGCAACCGCGTTGTCGTGGCAGTTACCGCGTCGACTCATGCTGCTGATCAGGTTGTTGGCCTTGAGGAAGCTCTGCCAGTCCGAGCTGCTGAACTGGCTGCCCTGGTCGGAGTGGATCATCACTTCCTGCTTGGGCTTGCGCCGCCACACCGCCATCAACAGGGCATCAATGGCCAGGTCGCTGCACATCCGTGGCTTCATCGACCAGCCGATCACCTGGCGTGAAAACAGATCCAGCACCACCGCCAAATACAACCAACCCTCATAGGTGCGGATGTAGGTGATGTCGGTGACCCAGACCTTGTTCGGCTCGCTGACGTTGAACTGCCGCTCCAGGCGGTTGGGCGAAGCCACCGTCGGCTTACCGCCGTAATAGCCGGGGCGCCGACGATAGCCGGTCTGCGAACGCAGCCCCTCCACCCGCATCAGGCGAGCCACGCGGTGCCGGCCACAGGACTCGCCCAGCTCACGCAGGTCGTCGTGGATCTTGCGGTAGCCGTAGACCCCGCCGCTTTCCAGCCAGGCATGTTTGATCAACCCGAGCAGGCGCTGATCTTCCTTGGCGCGTACGGATTTCGGCTCGGCCAGCCAGGCGTAGTAACCGCTGGGATGTACCTGGAGGGTCTGGCAGAGACGCCGTACCGGGTACTCCACCGACAGCTTGCTGATGACGGCGTACTTCAGCCGGACTCCTTGGCAAAGTACGCGGCGGCCTTTTTTAGAATGTCTCGCTCTTCGGTCACCCGCTTGAGTTCCGCGCGCAAGCAACGCAGCTCGGCCTGCTGATCATCTACCTGCTGCCGCTGTGCTTGGGGCTTGCTGTAGCGCTTTACCCAGGCGTACAGGCTGTGCGCGGACACGCCTAGACGCTCCGCCACATCGGCAACGCGCAAACCGCGCTCGGTGACTTGCTTGACCGCTTCGATCTTGAATTCTTCGGGGTAACGCTGGTTGCTCATGGCACCTCCTGATGGGCCTCATTATGAGGCTTGAAGGTGTCTACGAAACTAGGGTCGATTCA
>NZ_JBITVF010000021.1:0-1195 GCF_044542855.1 Pseudomonas sp. NPDC077649
GGAAACCCTGAAGAAGACTCCCCGTTTCTGGTGAAATACGCCGATCCCGTTGCCCGAGTATCCCGATGAAGCAGATGACCTTCGCCGACGCCGAGTACGCAGGTAAGCGCAAGCAGACCCGCAAGGAGCTGTTCCTGATCGAGATGGATCGGGTGGTGCCATGGAAGGGCTTGATTGCGCTGATCGAGCCTCACTACCCCAAGGGTGACGGTGGCCGGCCAGCCTATCCGCTGATAGCGATGCTGCGTGTCCATCTGATGCAGAACTGGTTTGGCTACAGCGACCCGGCGATGGAAGAGGCGCTTTATGAGACCACCATTCTGCGCCAGTTTGCGGGCTTGAGCCTGGAGCGCATCCCTGACGAAACAACCATTCTCAACTTCCGGCGGTTGCTGGAAAAACACGAGCTGGCGGCAGGAATCTTGGCCGTCATCAATGGCTACCTGGGCGACCGCGGTCTCTTTCTGCGGCAAGGCACGATCGTCGACGCCACGCTGATCAACGCACCGAGCTCGACCAAGAACAAGGACGGCAAGCGGGACCCGGAGATGCACCAGACCAAGAAGGGCAATCAGTACTACTTCGGCATGAAGGCGCACATCGGCGTGGATGATGAGTCGGGGCTGGTACACAGCGTGGTAGGCACGGCAGCCAACGTGGCGGATATCACCCAGGTCGACAAACTGCTGCACGGTGACGAGAACGTCGTCTGCGCCGATGCCGGCTACACCGGCGTCGAAAAGCGCCCCGAACATGCTGGCCGCGAAGTGATCTGGCAGGTCGCAGCACGCCGCAGCACCTACAAGAAGCTCGATAAACGCAGCGCCCTGTACAAAGCCAAGCGCAAGATCGAGAAGGCCAAGGCACAAGTGCGAGCGAAGGTCGAGCACCCGTTTCGAGTGATCAAGCGCCAGTTCGGTTACGTGAAGGTGCGCTTCCGTGGCCTGGCCAAGAACACCGCTCAACTGGTGACGCTGTTCGCGCTGTCGAACCTATGGATGGCGCGCCGACATTTGCTGACTACCGCAGGAGAGGTACGCCTGTAATGCGGAAAATGGCTGCTGCGAGGTGCTCGCGGCGGCCAAAAACGGAGAACTGAGCGGGTTACCTGGTCGATTTTGATCGACGGCCCGCTTTCAAAAGCAGCGAGGGCTGAAGTTGACCGGAAATACAGGGCTACTTCAGACCTTCCCTA